>NZ_JBHSTI010000008.1:1707375-2025589 GCF_042660085.1 Longivirga aurantiaca
CCGCCGCACGGTGAGGATCTGCACGAGGTTGCCCATGTGCATGCTCGGCGCGGTGGGGTCGAAGCCGCAGTAGAGCGTGATCGGCCCGGCGGCCGCGTCTGCGCGCAGCGCCTCGAGGTCGGTCGAGGTCGCGATGAGGCCGCGCCAGGCGAGGTCGTCGAGGACGGCGACGCGTCGGGCGGCGGCGGGGTCGAGATCGGTCAGCTCGGTCACGGGCCACATCCTCGCGCACGGGAGCACGGCGGCTCGAACCGGTTGCGGCTCACGGGCGCGGGGCGCTGACCGTGGGCTCGCCCGGGATGGTGAACCGCCAGGGGACGTCGACCGCACGCGTGATGCCCACGCGCGGACCAGCCGAGACCTCGAGCGGCGGTGTCCCGGCTCGGACGCGGAGCCGCCCTGCGGCGCGGGTGACGTCGGCGCCGTGCCATGCGCCGTCGAGGCCGAGCGCCCGCGCCAGGTTGGCCGGGCCCGACGCCAGGCGGCGCCCCGGCGGCTTCGCGCCCCGGCGCTCGCGGGCCAGCGGCTCGCCCACCACGACCTCCCCCGCACGCAGGAGCACCGCGGCGGCGACGCCGTCGGACGCGCACACGAGGTTGGCGCACCAGTGCATGCCGTAGGTGAAGTAGACGTAGACGTGCCCGGGCGGGCCGAACATCACCTCGGTGCGCGGAGTGGGTCCGCGCCAGGCGTGCGATGCGGCGTCGTCCTCCCCCGCGTACGCCTCGACCTCGGTGAGCCGCACGGAGACAAGGCCTTCCGCGGTCTCGGCCTCGACGACGCAGCCCAGCAGCTCGGGTGCGACGACGTCCGCCGGGCGCGCGTAGAACGAGCGCGGCAGCACCCCGGCCACGGTGCCTACTCGTGGGCGCCGCGGGCGCCGGGTGCGGTGGCGGCCCAGACGGCGGCGACCTCGACCACGCGCGTGACGTCGGCCAGCTGCTCGCGCACCCGCGCGGGCGCGGTGCCGCCGTACGCCGACCGCGAGTCGAGCGCGCCGCGCACGGACAGCACTCCGCGCACCGCCGGGGTGAGGTGGTCGCTGATGTCGCGCATCTCGTCGTCGCTGAGGTCCCAGAGCTCGACCCCGCGCGCCTCGGCCCGGCGGACGCAGCCACCGGCGACCTCGTGCGCCTCGCGGAACGGCACGCCCTGGCGCACCAGCCACTCGGCGATGTCGGTGGCGAGCGCGAAGCCCTGCGGTGCGGAAGCCGCCATCCGGTCGGCGTCGAAGCGCAAGGTGGCGACGCAGCCCGTCATCGCGGGCAGCACCAGGAGCAGCGTGTCGATCGCGTCGAACACCGACTCCTTGTCCTCCTGCAGGTCGCGGTTGTAGGCGAACGGCAGGCCCTTCAGGACCGTGAGGACGGCCATGAGGTCGCCGATGAGCCGACCGGCCTTGCCGCGCGCGAGCTCGGCGACGTCCGGGTTCTTCTTCTGCGGCATGATCGACGAGCCCGTCGACCACGCGTCGTCGAGCTGCGCCCAGCCGAACTCGCGCGAGGTCCACAGGCAGATCTCCTCGCCGAGCCGCGAGAGGTGCACGCCGACCATCGCGAGCACGAAGCAGAGCTCGGCCACGAAGTCGCGGTCGCTCACGGCGTCGATGGAGTTGGCCACGGCGCCGCGGAAACCGAGCTCTGCGGCCACGGCCTGCGGGTCGAGCGGCAGGGAGGAACCGGCGAGAGCGCCTGCGCCCATGGGCGAGAGCGCCGCACGGTGGTCCCAGTCCATGACCCGGTCGACGTCGCGCGCGAGGGCGTGCACGTGCTTGGCGAGCTCGTGCCCGAACGACACAGGCTGCGCGTGCTGCAGGTGCGTGAAGCCCGGGGCTGCCGTGTCGACATGCCGTTGGGCCTGCGCGAGCAGGGCGCGCTGCAGGTCGGCCACGGCCAGGGCGACGAACCGGGCGTGGTCGCGCAGGAAGAGCCGGAGATCGGTCGCCACCTGGTCGTTGCGCGACCGGCCGGCCCGGAGCTTCCCGCCGAGGACGCCGAGCCTCTCGGTCAGGCCCCGCTCGAGCGCCGTGTGCACGTCCTCGTCGGCGGGCTGCGGCAGGAACTCGCCGGAGGCGACGTCGGCCTCGAGCGAGTCGAGCGCACCCAGCATCTCGGCGAGCTCGTCGTCGGTCAGGAGCCCCGCGCGGTTGAGCACGCGCGCGTGGGCGCGGGACTGCGCGAGGTCGTACGGTGCGAGCCTCCAGTCGAAGTGCACCGACAGGCTGAGGGCCGCCATCGCGTCGGAGGGGCCGCTGCCGAAGCGTCCGCCCCACAGTCGCTGTCCGCCTGCGGGCTGCTGCTCGGTCACGCTGGTCCTTCTCTCGGTGCTGGTGGTGCCTGACGGGCGGGCGTGCAGGTGCAGCCTGTCATCGACCGTTCTCGGCGAGGCTCAGCATCGCAGCGGCGACGTCCGCGCCGCCGTCGGGGTCCCGGGCCACGAGGAGCACGGTGTCGTCGCCCGCGACGGTGCCGATGACGGTCGGGAGCACGCTGTGGTCGATCACCGAGGCGAGGTACTGCGCCGCCCCCGGGGGCGTCCGGAGGACGACCAGGTTGGCCGACGCCTCGGCCGACACGAGCACCTCGCCCGCGACGCGCGCGAGCCGTGCGACGGCGGCGTCCTCGCCGAGCGCCGCGACGGGGCTCGGGTCTCCGCCCTCACCGGGCACCGCATAGACGGACCGGCCGTCCGCGGTGACGACCTTCACCGCGCCGAGCTCGTCGAGGTCGCGCGAGAGCGTGGCCTGGGTGACGGCGACGCCCTCCATCTCGAGCAGCTCGGCCAGGCGCGCCTGGTTCGGGACGGCGTTGTGCTCGAGGAGGTCGGCGATGCGCGCGAGGCGCGCAGCCTTGGTGTTGGGCGCCGTCACGGCGCACCTGCCGCGGCGTCGAGCAGCGCAGGGAGCGCGTCGCTGAACATGTCGGCCTGCTCGTCCGTGAGGATCAGCGGTGGTGCGAGCCGGATGGTGGTGGGGCGCACGGCGTTCACGAGGAAGCCGGCGTCGCGGGCGGCGACCTCGAACGCCCCCGCGACCGGCTGCAACAGCTCGAGCGCACGCCACAGCCCGACGCCGCGGTGCGACGCGAGCAGCGGGTGGTCGATCCGGTCGAACGACGCCGCCCACCGGTCGCCGAGCCGGGTCACGTGCTCGAGCAGGCCGTCGGACTCGATGGTGTCGAGCACGGCGAGGGCCGCAGCGCAGGAGACGGGGTTGCCGCCGAAGGTGGTGCCGTGGTCGCCGGGCACCAGCACGTCGCAGGCCTCACCGGTCGCGATCACCGCGCCGATCGGCATCCCCGAGGCCAGCCCCTTGGCGAGGGTGACGACGTCGGGCACGACGCCCTGCTGCACCGACATGAGCCAGGTGCCGGCTCGGCCGATGCCCGACTGCACCTCGTCGCAGACCATGAGGGCACCCACCTCGTCGCAGAGCGCCCGGACAGCTGCGAGGTAGCCCGGCGGCGGGAGGACGACGCCGCCCTCGCCCTGCACCGGCTCGACGATGACGGCCGCGGTGCGCGGACCCACCGCGGCCCGGAGCGCCTCGACGTCGCCGAAATCGACGAACACGACCCCGCCGGGCAGCGGCTCGAACGGCGTCCGCTTGGCGGGGGTGCCGGTGACCGCGAGCGCACCCGCGGTGCGTCCGTGGAAACCGCCGTGGGTCGACACGATCTCGTCGCGGCCCTGCAGGTTCCCGCGCTTGCGCGCGATCTTCAGGGCTGCCTCGTTGGCGGTCGCGCCGTCCTGGCACAGGAAGACCCGCGCTCGCGCCGGCACGAGCGAGGCGAGCCGCTCGGCCAGCGCGATGCCGGGCACGTGCATCGCGAGGTTGCTCGTGTGCACGAGGATCGACACCTGGCGGCTGACCGCCTCGACCACGGCGGGATGGGCGTGGCCGAGCGACGACACCGCGATGCCGCCGAGCAGGTCGAGGTAGCGGGTGCCGTCGACGTCCCACACCCAGGCGCCCTCGCCCCGCGCGAGCGCGACCGGCGGCACGCCGTAGTTGCCGAGCATGACCTCGGACCAGCGGGCCTGCAGCGCAGCGGTCGCGGCCCCGGTGGTGGTCGGCGCGGTCACGACGACGGCTCCTCGTCGAAGAGCTCGGCGTCGTCGGGCAGCACCATCGTGCCGACGCCGGACGACGTGACGATCTCGAGCAGGACGCCGTGCGGCAGCCGACCGTCGATCACGTGCGCCCGGGGCACCCCGCCGCGGACGGCGTGCACGCACGCCGCCATCTTCGGGACCATCCCGCTCGACAGCGCGGGGAGCATCCGCTCGAGCTCGCCGACGGCGATCGTGCGGATGACCTCGTCGCTGGTGGGCCAGTCGGCGTACAGCCCCTCGACGTCCGTGAGCACCACGAGCTTGTCGGCGCCGAGCGCGACTGCGAGCGCGGCGGCGGCGGTGTCGGCGTTCACGTTGTAGACGTTGCCGTCCTCGCCCCGCGCGACCGACGAGACGACCGGCACGAGACCGTCGTCGAGCAGCTGCTTCACGAAGTCCGGGCGGACGTCGACGACCTCGCCGACCAGGCCGACGTCGACAGGCTCGCCGTCGACGAGCACGTCGCGACGCTCCGCGGTGAAGAGGTGCGCATCCTCGCCCGACAGCCCGACGGCGTACGGGCCGTGCGCGTTGATCAGGCCGACGACCTCGCGCTGCACCTGGCCGGTGAGCACCATGCGGACGACGTCCATCGCCTCGGGGCTGGTGACGCGGTAGCCGCCACGGAACTCCCCCGGGATGCCGAGCCTCTCGAGCATCGACGAGATCTGCGGACCGCCTCCGTGGACGACGACGGGCCGGAGCCCGGCCATGCGCAGGAACATCACGTCGGCGGCGAAGGCCTTGCCGAGCGCCTCGTCGACCATGGCGTTGCCGCCGTACTTCAGCACGATCGTCGCGCCGTGGAAGCGCTCGAGCCACGGCAGCGCCTCGGCGAGGACGGCCGCCTTCTCGAGAGCCGCCTCGCGCTCCCCCGCGGGCCGGGTCACCGTGCCGCTCATGAGGAGTACGCCGAGTTCTCGTGGACGTACGCCGCTGTCAGGTCGTTGGTCCAGACCGTGGCGCTCGCGTCGCCACTGCGGAGGTCGATGGTGATGACCACCTCGCGACCGCTCATGTCGACGAGGTCGCGGTCGTCGCCGGTGGCGCCGTCGCGGCACACCCAGACGCCGTTGATGGCGACATCGACGGCGTCGGGCTCGAACCGCGCGTCGGTCATGCCCAGCTCGGCGAGGATGCGCCCCCAGTTGGGGTCCTCGCCGTGGATCGCGCACTTCACGAGGTTGGCGCGGGAGACGGCGCGGCCCGCGTTGACGGCGTCGTCCTCCGACACCGCGTTGACGACGTCGATGCGGACGTCCTTGCTCGCGCCCTCGGCGTCGGTGACGAGCTGACGGGCGAGGGAGGCGCAGACGTCTGTGACCGCCTCGACGAGCTCGGAGTACGACGGCGTCACGCCCGAGGCCCCTGATGCCAGCAGCAGCACGGTGTCGTTGGTGGACGTGCAGCCGTCGCTGTCGACGCGGTCGAACGTGACGCGCGTGGCCGCGCGCAGCACGGCGTCCAGGGTGGCGGCATCGGCGACGGCATCGGTGGTGACGACGACGAGCATCGTGGCGAGCGACGGCGCGAGCATGCCCGCGCCCTTGGCCATGCCGCCGACGACGAAGCCGTCGCCCTGCGCCAGTGCGGTCTTCGGCACGGAGTCGGTGGTCATGATCGCGCGCGCGGCGTCGTCGCCGCCCTCGGCGTCGAGCGCGGCCTGGGCGGCGTCGAGACCCGCGAAGAGCCTGTCGGTGGGAAGGCGTACGCCGATGAGGCCGGTGGAGCAGACCGCGACGTCGCCCGCACCGATGCCGAGGAGCGAGCCGACGTGCTCGGCCGTGCGATGGGTGTCGAGGAAGCCGTCGGGGCCCGTGCAGGCGTTGGCACCACCGGAGTTGAGCGCGACGGCGCGCACGACGCCCGCCGCGAGCACCTGCTGCGACCAGAGGACGGGCGCGGCCTTCACGCGGTTGCGGGTGAAGACCCCCGCCGCCGCGAACTGCGGACCCTCGTTGACCACGAGCGCGACATCCGGTGCGCCCGTGGACTTCAGGCCGGCCGCGACGCCTGCGGCGCGGAACCCTGCGGGGGCGGTGACGGTCACGGCGCGACTCCGATAGCGGTGAGGCCTGCGGTCTCCGGGAGGCCGAGGGCGATGTTGGCGTTCTGCAGCGCCTGGCCTGCAGCGCCCTTGGTGAGGTTGTCGATCGCCGACACGACGACCGCGCGGCCGGAGTGCCGGTCGGCCGCCACCTGCAGGTGCACGGAGTTCGCGCCGAGCGTGGCACCGGTCTGCGGCCATGAGCCGCTCGGCAGGACCGTGACGAAGGGCTCGCCGGCGTACGCCGCGTGGAGGGCCTCGTGCAGCACCTCCGTGGTGACGCCGTCGGCGAGCCTCGCGGTGGTGGTCGCGAGGATCCCGCGCGGCATCGGCGCGAGCAGCGGGGTGAAGGAGACCGTCACCCGCTCGCCCGCAGCGCCCGTGAGCGCCTGCTCGATCTCCGGCGTGTGCTGGTGGGTGCCCCCGACCTTGTACGCCGACAGCTGCCCCATCACGGTGCTCGCGAGCAGCGCGTCGCTGGGCTTGCGCCCCGCACCCGTGGTGCCGCTCGCCGCCACCACGACGACGTCGTCGGGCTCGACGAGCCCGGCGGCGAGCAGCGGAGCGAGACCGAGGATCACGCCGGTCGGGTAGCAGCCGGGGTTCGCGATGCGCCGGGCCGTCGCGATCTCCGCTCGCTGGTCGCCGAGCTCGGGCATGCCGTAGGTCCAGGTGCCCGCGTGGTTGCCGCCGTAGTACCGCGACCACGCCTCGGCGTCCGCGAGCCGGTGGTCGGCACCGAGGTCGACCACCAGCGTGCCCGCCGGGAGCGCGGCGGCGATCGCGCCCGACTCGCCGTGCGGGAGCGCGAGGAACACGACATCGGCCTCGATGAGCGCGTCGACGTCGGTGCCGATGAACGTGCGGTCGGCGAGCGCCGTGAGGTGCGGGTGCAGCTCGGTCACGCGCTTGCCGGCGCTGCTGCCGGCCGCGAGCGGGCCCACCTCGAACGACGGGTGGGCGAGCAGCAGGCGCAGGAGCTCTCCGCCGGCGTACCCGGAGGCGCCGACGACGGCCGCGACGAGCGGTGAGGAGGTCACCGCTCGACTATACACATATGCGGATACTCCTCAGCCGCGCGGGTCGTCCCGCCACGCCGGGGCGAGGCGCAGGGTCCGCGCCCGCGTGTCGCCGGGACCGATCTCGGCCAGCAGCCGGTCGCGGTCGTCGCGGGCGTGCACGAACCGGCCGGCGAGCGGGTCGAGCCGGCCGGTGGCGATCTCGTCGACGAGACCGAGCAGGAGATCGACCGGCGTGTACCGGTCGTCCGGGATGTCGGCCAACTCCGGGACATGGCGGGTCAGCTCGACGGGGAAGCGCGTCATGTCCGTCTTCACCATGCCGGGGCTCACGGGGAACACGTGGACCCCGGTGCCGGCCAGCTCGGCCTCGACCGTGGTGACCAGGTGCAGCACCGCGGCCTTGCTCGCTCCGTAGCCAGAGTCGTACGGCGACGGCTCGGTGCCGATGCCGCTCGCGAGCACGACCACCCGGCCGCTCCCCCGCGCGATCATCCCCGGCAGCACCGCGCGCAGCGTCAGGTAGACGCCGCGCAGGTTGACCTCGACCCCCGACCACCACGCGTCGGGATCGCTCGCCCAGAGCGGGCCCGCCCCGAGCAGCGCGCCCGCGTTGGCCACGACGAGGTCGAGGTCGCCTGCCGCCGTGGCCACCTCCGCGAGACGCGGACCATCGGTGACGTCGGCGGCGTACGGCGTGACCCGCTCGCCCCAGGCGGGCGCGAGGGACCGGAGCGCGATCTCGTCGCGGGCGACCGCCGCGACCTCCCAGCCACCGGCGGCCAGGTGCTCGACCAGGCTGCGGCCGATCCCCCGGGTGACGCCGGTGACGAGGGCCTTCACGCGCGCTGGACCGCCCCGTGCGCGGCGGCGGCGGCCGCGACGGCGGAGTCGCGCGCGGCCCCGACCTCCTCCACCGTGAGCGTGCGGTCGGGAGCCCTGAAGCGCAGCGCGAACGCGAGGGACTTGCTGCCCTCGCCGACCTGCTCGCCCGTGTAGACGTCGAACAGGCGCACCGACTCCAGCAGCGGCCCGGCGCCCGAGACCAGCGCGGCCTCGACGTCGCTCACCGCGACGTCGGACGCCACCACGAGGGCGACGTCCTCCTTCGCGACCGGGAACGTGAGGACTCCGGTGGCCGTGACGACGGGCGTGGCAGCGGCGATGACAGCGTCGAGGTCGAGCTCCATCGCGCTGGTGCGCTTGGGAAGGCCCGCGTCCTCGCACACGCGGGGTGCGAGCTCACCGGCGAAACCGACGACCGCACCGGCGACGACGAGCTCGGCGACCCGGCCGGGGTGCCACGGTGCGGGGGCGGCGCCCTTGCGCACCTGCAGGTCTGCGCCGACGGCGCCGGCCACGGTGCGCGCGGCCTCGACGGCATCGGCCCACACAGCGGGCTGCGCGCCGCCCCACCAGCCGGCAGGGGCGACGTTGCCCGCGAGGACGACGCCGACGTGCAGAGGCTGCTCGGGCAGCAGGCCGGTCAGCGCGGTGAGGTCGTCGTGCGAGGGGCGACCGGCGACCGACGGCCGGGGCGGGGCGGTGACGCCGCGGGGCTGCTGGCCCTCGCGGAGGTGGAAGACCGAGCCGGCCTCGAAGAGCGCGACGTCGGACGTGCCGCGGCCGACGTTGCGGCGCAGCGTGGCGACCAGGCCGGGGAGCAGCGTGGTGCGCATGCCGGGCTGCTCGTCGGACAGCGGGTTGGCCAGCAGCAGCAGGCGCCGTCGCTCGTCGTCGGCGGGGATGCCGAGCGCATCGAGATCCGCGTCTCCCACGAACGGGTAGGCGAGCGCCTCGACATAGCCGGCAGCCGCCAGCGCACGGCCCACGCGCCGGCGTGCGCGCTGGGACTCCGTGAGCCCGTACCCCGCGCGGGCCTGCGGCAGGGTCGGCGGGATGGCGTCGTACCCCCCGAGGCGCAGCACCTCCTCGACGAGGTCCGCCGGGTCGGTGATGTCGGGCCGCCAGGTGGGCGCGGTGACGACCAGGACGTCGGCGTCGGGGTCCGCGACGGTGGCGCCGACGGCCTCGAGGCGCTCGACGACGACCGCGCGCGGCACGTCGATGCCGGCGACGCGTGCCGGGAGGTCCGCCGCCATCTCCACGGTGACGGGCTCGCGCGGAGCCTCGACTCCGGTCATCCCCACGTAGCGACCGCCGCCGTGGGCGAGCAGCAGGCCGGCGGCGCGGGCCGAGGCGTACGGCGCGAGCACGGTGTCGACGCCGCGCTCGAACCGGCGCGACGCCTCGCTCGAGAGCTTGTGGCGGCGCGACATCCGCGCGACGACCGCGGGAGTGAAGTGCGCGGCCTCGAGCGCGATGTCGACGGTGTCGTCGTCGATCTCGGTGTCGAGGCCGCCCATCGTGCCGGCGAGGCCGATGGGTCCGCGGTCGTCGGTGATGAGGAGGTCGTCGGCGGACAGCGTGCGCACCACGTGGTCGAGCGTCTCGAGCTTCTCCCCCGCGCGCGCACGGCGTACGACGATCGCGCCCTGCAGCTTGCGCTGGTCGAACGCATGCAGCGGCTGGCCCGTCTCGAGCATCACGTAGTTGGTGACGTCGACGGCGAGCGAGACCGGTCGCATGCCGCTCATGACGAGCCGGCGGCGCATCCAGTACGGCGACGGGGCCGTCGGGTCGAAGCCCACGATCGTGCGCAGCGTGAAGAGGCTGCAGCCGTCGAGGTCGTCGATGGCGCACTCGTGCGGCGTGCCGGCGTCCGGCGCCGGCAGGTCGTCGATCTCGGCCGGGTCGCGCAGCGGCACGCCGTACTGGTGGGCGAGCTCGCGCGCGACGCCGCGCATCGACAGGCAGAAGCCCATGTCGGGCGTGACCGCGACGTCGAGCACGACGTCGCCGAGGCCGATGACGGGGCCGGCGTCGTCGCCGATCTCGGCCGTGCCCTCGGGCAGCACCATGATCCCGTTGTGGTCGTCGCCGAGGCCGAGCTCGCGCTCGGAGCAGATCATGCCGTCGGAGACCTTGCCGTAGGTCTCGCGGCTGGCGATGCGGAAGTCGCCGGGCAGCACGGCGCCGGGCAGGGCCACGACGACGACGTCGCCCGCGACGAAGTTGCGTGCGCCGCAGACGATGCCGCGGACTCCCGGCGTGTCGGGGTGGCCGTGCTCGGGCCCGACCTCGACCCGGCAGAAGCGGATGGGCTTCTTGAACTCGGTGAGCTCCTCGACCTCGAGGACGCGACCGATCACGAGCGGGCCGGTGACCTCGCCGCCCACGGTGACGATCTCCTCGAGCTCGAGACCGACGGCGACGAGGCGCTCACCGATCCGCTCGGGAGTCTCGTCGGCCGGGACGTCGACGTACTCGCGCAGCCACGAGAGGGGGATGCGCACCGGTCAGACCTCCATGCCGAACTGGGTGGTGAAGCGGATGTCGCCCTCGACCATGTCGCGCATGTCGGTGACGTCGTGGCGGAACATCAGCGTGCGCTCGATGCCCATGCCGAACGCGAAGCCCGAGTAGCGATCGGGGTCGATGCCGCTCGCGCGCAGCACGCGCGGGTTGACCATGCCGCAGCCGCCCCACTCGATCCAGCGCGGCCCGCCCTTGGCCTGCGGGAACCACAGGTCGAGCTCGGCGCTCGGCTCGGTGAACGGGAAGTACGACGGGCGCAGGCGAGTCTTGGCCTCGGGCCCGAACATCGCCGTCGCGAAGTGGTCGAGCGTGCCCTTGAGGTCCCCCATGGTGATGCCCTCGTCGACGACGAGGCCCTCGACCTGGTGGAAGACGGGCGTGTGCGTGGAGTCGAGCTCGTCGGTGCGGTAGACGCGGCCCGGGCAGACGACGTAGATCGGCACGGGCCGGTCGAGCATCGAGCGCACCTGGACCGGGCTGGTGTGCGTGCGCAGCACGACGCCCGAGTCCTCGGTGCCGACGAAGAAGGTGTCCTGCATCGAGCGGGCAGGGTGGTCCGGGCCGAGGTTGAGGGCGTCGAAGTTGAGCCACTCGGCCTCGACCTCGGGCCCCTCGGCGACCTCCCAGCCCATGGCGACGAAGACGTCCTCGATGCGCTCCTGGATGGTGGTGAGCGGATGGCGCGCGCCGACGGGGCGGCGGTCGTACGGCAGCGTGACGTCGACGGCCTCCTCGACGAGCACGCGGGCGTCGCGCTCGGCCTCGAGCTCGACCTGGCGCGTCTTCAGCGCCTCGTTGACCGCGCCGCGGGCGATGCCCATGCGCTTGCCGGCCTCGGCCTTGGCCTGCGGCGGAAGAGCCCCGATCTCGCGGTTGGCGAGCGCGAGCGGGCTGCGGTCCCCGGCGTGGGCGAGGCGCGCCTCCTTGAGGGCGTCCAGGTCGGTGGCGGCGGCGATCGCGGCCAGGGCGTCGCTCACCGCGGCGTCGACGGCCTCGGCCTTCAGCGCGGTGACCTCGACGGGGTCGAACGACTTGTTCGGGGCGGACATGCTCGCTCTTCTCGGGTCTGACCCGCGAGAGGCGGGCGCGACGAGTCTAGGGAACGCGGAGAGCGCCGACCGTCGCGGGCCCGAGGGCGAGCAGCGCGGTCAGCGCCGCGGAAATCGACCGCAGGCGCCCAGGGTCGTCCGGCCGGGCGTGCTGCCGGCGTACGACGTGGAACGGGCGCGGGTCATGGCGTGAAGCCTAGGCCGACGCCCGGACCCCGTCGAACGCGTTCATGAAGGCCGACTGTGCTGCGCTCATAGCAATGAAGTCCCCTACCGGGCGAGGGCTCCGCCCAGTCTCGCCCGGCGGGGGCCCACCCTTCATCGCCAAGCGAGGCCGCCTTCATCGGAGACGGTCAGGCTTCGGAGAGCTGCTCGGTCTCCATGCCGGTGGCGCTGTCCATGGAGTCCATGCCGCCCATCTGCTCCTCGAGGACGCGCAGGGTGCCGTCGCCGAAGCGCGGGTCCTGGCCGCGGGCGGCGAGCGCCGCGGCGCGTGCGTCGCGCTTGGCCTGGGCGAGAGCCTCGCCGGCGGCGAGCTCCTCGTCGGTGAGCGGATACGACTCGACGTACGAGACGCCGTGGTACTTCTCGATGTAGGCGTCGAGCTCGGGGCCGGACTCCCACGAGGTGATGAGGCAGTAGCGCGGTGCATCGCCCTGGTGCCAGACGGCGTGGTACAGCCGCTGGGTGTCGACGATGAGCTGGGCGCCGGCCGGCAGCGCGATGCGCGTCTCGGTGGACGGGTCGTCCTTGTCGGCGCGCAGCACCATGACCGAGTCGGGGTTGTGGGTGAGGTTGAAGAAGCCGCGGACGATCCAGCCGGTGCCCTCGGGGTTGAGGCGGTTGTTGTCGTCGCGGTGGAAGTTGTAGAGCGTCTCGCCGTACTGGTTGGGCAGGAGCTCGATGATGCGGCAGCGGCCGATGTTGGCGCCCGGCTCCTTCGCGCGCTCGACCAGCGTGGGTGCCAGCGCGACCTGGCTGTCGACCCAGACGCCGTCCTTGTCCGTCTTCGGCGGGGTGTGGTTCCAGAAGCCGTCGCACTCGAGGTCGCCGTACGCCGAGGCGAGCGGCGCGAAGCGGGTCTCGCCCGAGGACTTCCAGTCGACGTACGTGACGTCGAGCCACTCCTTCGGGTCGATCTCGCCCTGGTACATGTCGAGGACGACGTAGCCGTTGGCACGGAACGCCTCGAGCTTGGTGTAGCCGTTCTCCTGGTACTGCGTCATGACCCGTCCTCGCACTGCTCAAGGGGAAGCTGACCGGTATCCATCATGCCGCACGCCCCCCGCAACTTAGGTAACCCTAACCAGGGGTGTGTCCGACGTCTCGCCCGCTCGACCGGTGTCCGGACGCACCGAGGGCGCGCACCCGGAGGTGCGCGCCCTCGGTACGTCCCTCCGGCTCTCAGGCCTCCGACATCACCATCGTGGGGTCGTAGCCGTAGTACGCGGTGCGGGCCGAGCGACGCTCCTGCGCGATGGTCTCGCCACGGAACGCCTCGCCCTGGTCGAGGAACGCGCTCTCGACCTTCGTGCGCGGGCTGTTCTCGAACACCCACTTCTCGAGCGCCGGGCCGCTCTCGACGGAGGTGATGAGGCAGTGGCGCGCCTCGCCAGCAGAGTCCTGGTGCCACACCGAGTGCCACATGCGCTCGGAGTCCACGAGCAGCTGGGCGCCCGCGGGCAGCGAGATGCGGGTCTCGGTCGACGGGTCGTTGATGTCCTCGCGGAGGATCATCACGGAGTCGGGGTTGTGCGTGAGCTGCATGAACAGGCGCAGCACCCAGCCCTCGCCCTCGGGGTTGAGCCGGTTGTTGTCGTCGAGGTGGCTGTTGTAGAGCGCGTCGGCGTACGAGTTGGGCTGCAGCTCGATGATGCGGCAGCGGCCGACGTTGGCGCCGATCTCCTGCACGCGGCGCGTCAGCGTGGGGGCGATCGCCGTCTGGCTGTCGATCCAGACACCGTCCTTGTCGGCCTTCGGCGGGTCGAAGTGCCAGAAGCCGTTGCACTCGATCTGGCCGTACGCCGAGGCGAGCGGCGCGAACCGGGTGTCGCCGCTGGACTTCCAGTCGACGTACTCGAGGTCCTTCCACTCAGCGGGGTCGATCGGCTGCTGGTAGCTGTCGAGGACGACGTAGCCCGTCTCCTCGAGGATGGGCAACGTCAGATGGCGCGGCATGGGCCCTCCCGAAAGGCGTACCACCGCGGGGAGACGGTGGATCGACGCCCAGTGTGCCTCACCCGACGCTCGGCCCGAAGCGTCCAAAGCCCTTGCGCCCCTAAGGTTTTCGTCACATGCCCTGGTTAGGTGAGCCTTGCCGAAGAAGCCGCGGCAGACGGACCGACCTGCGGGATCACCTGCACCGCAGCCGGTTACGGCGTACGGCGACGCTGGGCGCGGGCGGAGGCGTACAGGCAGACCGCAGCGGCGGTGGCGAGGTTGAGACTCTCGGCACGTCCGTGGATCGGCACGCGCACGACCTGGTCGGCGAGGGCGCGCGTCGGCTCGGGGAGGCCCCACGCCTCGTTGCCGAACAACCAGGCGGTGGGAGCACCGAGCGTGCCGTCGTCCTCGAGGTCGTCGAGGTCGCGCGCGCCCGCGCCGTCGGCGGCGAGCACCTGCAGCCCTGCGGCGTGCATCCGGGCGACGAGGTCGGCCACCGTGGGCCCGGTGACCACCGGCAGGTGGAAGAGCGAGCCGGCGCTCGCGCGCACGGCCTTCGGGTTGAGCGGGTCGACGCTGGCCTCGGTGAGCACCACCCCCCCGGCGCCTGCGGCGTCCGAGCAGCGGATCACCGTGCCGACGTTGCCGGGGTCGCGCGCGTGCGCCAGCACCGTGACGAGGCGCTGCGGGCCCGACAGCAGCGAGTCGAGGCTCGAGGTGACCGGGCCGGTGGCGCAGACGCCGACCATGCCCTGCGGCGTGACCGTTCCCGACAGCGAGCCGACCACCTCGCCCGACGCGCGCACGACCTCGGCGCCGGCGGCACGGGCAGCGGCCACGATCTCGGGGTGCCGGTCGGCAGCTTCCGCGGTGACGTACAGCTCGAGCAGGGCCCCGGGGACGCCGGCCGCCTCGCGGCAGGCCTGCGGCCCCTCGGCAAGAAAACGACCGTCCCGGTCGCGGAACGCACGCTTCACCAGGCGCCGGGCTGCCGTCACCCGCGGTGAGCGGGTGGAGGTCAGCTCGGTGGTGGAGCTCATGCGTCGCGACCGGGACGGTCGGAGGTGCTGGGCGTCGTCAGGCCGAGGCAGGCGCGTTGACGTCGGCCGGGAGGGCCTTCTTCGCGGTCTCGACGAGGACGGCGAAGGCCGCGGCGTCGTTGACGGCGAGCTCGGCCAGCATGCGACGGTCGACCTCGACACCCGCGGCCTTGAGGCCCTGGATGAAGCGGTTGTAGGTCATGCCGTTGGCGCGGGCACCGGCGTTGATGCGCTGGATCCAGAGCTGACGGAAGTCGCCCTTGCGCTTACGACGGTCGTTGAAGGCGTAGACCTCCGAGTGGAGGATCTGCTCCTTCGCCTTGCGGTAGAGGCGCGAGCGCTGCCCGCGATAGCCGCTGGCCTGCTCGAGGACCTCGCGGCGCTTCTTGTGGGCGTTCACTGCCCGCTTCACGCGTGCCATGGGTGTTCTCCTGCTGGATGGACGGGCCTGACCGGCCCGGCGATGGACGTCGGGGGTCGGTCAGATGCCGAGGAGCTTCTTCACGCGCTTGGTGTCGGCGGGCGAGAGCTCCTTGGGGACCGAGAGTCGGCGGGTGCGCTTGCTCGACTTGACCTCGAGGAGGTGGCGCTTGTTGGTGCGCTCGCGCATGAGCTTGCCCGAGCCGGTCACCTTGATGCGCTTCTTGGTGCCGCTGTGGGTCTTCTGCTTCGGCATGTCGCCGTTCTCCTCGTGAGTGTGATGGTGCGTGGTGCTGTCGGGGTGGTGCTCAGGCGTCGGCCTGCGCCGCCTCGGTGGCCTCTACGGTCTCTGCGGTCTCTGCGGTCTCTGCGGTCTCGACGGTCTCGACCTCCGCGGGAGCGGGCTCGGTCACGTCGGTCGTGGTCTCGGTGGTGCCCCCGGTCGCCTCGAGCTCGCCGTCGGCCTCGTCGTGCCGGCGTCCCTTCTTGGCGTCCTTCTCGGCCTGGGCCTCGGCCATGGCCTCGGCCTTCTTCCGGACCGGCCCGAGGACCATGATCATGTTGCGGCCGTCCTGCTTCGGCGAGTACTCGACGAACGCGATGTCCGCGACGTCGTCCGCGAGCTTCTTCAGCAGGCGGAAGCCGAGCTCGGGTCGCGACTGCTCGCGACCGCGGAACATGATCGTGATCTTGACCTTGTCGCCCGCCTTGAGGAAGCGGACCACGTGGCCCTTCTTCGTCTCGTAGTCGTGCGCGTCGATCTTCGGGCGGAGCTTCATCTCCTTGATGACGGTGTTGACCTGCTTCTTGCGGTCCTCACGCGCCTTCAGGGCCGACTCGTACTTGAACTTGCCGTAGTCCATGAGCTTGCAGACCGGCGGCTTGGACATCGGTGCGACCTCGACCAGATCGAGATCGGCCTCCGCGGCCAGGCGCAGCGCATCCTCGATGCGCACAATGCCTACCTGCTCCCCGTTGGGCCCGACAAGCCGGACCTCGGGGACTCGGATCCGCTCGTTGATGCGGGGCTCGGCGCTGATGTGCACTCCTTGGTTCGTCCGATGGTTCGTGGTCGCACCGGCCCTCGACATGGATCGAGGCCCCGCGCACGCGCGCGAGGCCTCGCAGTCGTCGGCGTCCTCCGCCCGGGGGCGGGACGCCGCCGGATCCCCCCGTCGGGGGTTCCGCGACCTGGACCCGACGACCCGGAGGTCGTGCGGGTGGGAGCGAGGGCTCCGCTTGCGTGGTCCGCCCCCACGTTCGGGGAGGACCGGTCCGGGGCGAACTGTACCGGGTGGGCCGCCGAACGCCCAAAACGGACGCGGCCGCCCCGGAGGGCGGCCGCGTCGTCGAGCAGGATCAGGCGGCGTCGGCCTGGCCGACGGCCTCCACCACGTGGGCGCGCGTCAACGGGTAGACCACCGCGGCGATCACGCCGCCGAGCAGCGGCGCCAGGATGAACAGCCACAGCTGGGACAGTGCCGTGCCGCCCTCGAACAGGGCCGGGCCGATCGAGCGGGCCGGGTTCACCGAGGTGCCGGTGTTGGGGATGCCGACCAGGTGGACGACGGTGAGCGCGACGCCGATGGCGAGGCCCGCGGTCGTGCCGTTGGCCGCGCGGTCGGTCACCATCAGGATCACCAGGACGAACGCGAAGGTCAGCAGCATCTCGAGGATGAACGCCCCACCCATCGTGAGCGGGTCGGCCCAGCCGTTGGTGCCGAGACCGCCGGTCTCGTCCACGACGCCGAAGCTCGAGACGAGCAGCTTGAGCACGCCGGCGCCGACGATGGCACCCGCGATCTGGGCGCCCCAGTAGCCGGCCGCCTCGGCGATCGGCATCTTGCGGGCCACGACCATGGCGATGGTGACCGCCGGGTTGACGTGCGCGCCGCTCACCGGGCCGAAGGCGTAGGCGACGAACACCAGCACGAAGCCGAAGGCTGTCGCCACGGCGAGGATGCCTGCGCTCTTGAGGCCCATGACCGCGGCACCGACCGCGAGGAAGACGAGGAGGAACGTGCCGAGGAACTCGGCGACGTACTTACGGGACGACATGGCGGCACCTCGGGGTGAGTCGGGATGGGGGACGTACGGGGAAGATCCCGAACCCGTCCATGAAAGCGGTATCGCGGGGCGAGATCACGCCGACACGCTCACGACCTGCTCGGATACCGGCTGGTAACGGGACGAGCCGGGACTCAGCCGGGGTCGACGAGGCCGATCGCGATCCCGCCCGGGCAGGCCGCCACCAGCACGGGATGGCCGGCGAGACGGTCGGCGGCGGCGGCGGCGACCCCCGCGCCGTCGGCCCCGGGCTCGGGGACCAGAGCCACCAGCAGGTCGCCCGCACCCGTCGGCGCGGGTGCGGCCTCGTGCCCGGCGAGTCCGGCGAGCCCCGCGAGCGCCTCGGCCACTGCGGCCAGGACCGCCGGATCCTCGGGCACCGGGACGAACGGCCTGCCCTCCGCCACGGCGAGCAGGGCCTCGCCCTGGAGCGCGAGCCGCACCGGGCCGCCGAGGTCGAGCAGCACGGCGTCGGCGCCCTCCTCCAGTGCCGCTCCCGCCACCCGCGCGGCCGACGCCGGGATCCCCCGCGCAGAGGGGTCCCAGGCGACCATCGAGGCCACCGAGGTGAAGGCGAGCAGGCCGCGTCGGCCGTCCGGGCTGACGAGGCTGACGGTCGCCATGTGCGAGTCCTTCTCGCCTGGCCCGGGGGCGCCTGCTGCCACGTCGTCCGTCACGGAGTCGAGCACGGCCATGAGCGGGGCCATGAGGCGCTTGCCGTGGAGGAGCCGGACGACGTCGGAGAGGCGAGCCTCGCCGAGCGCGTGCAGGGCCAGCACCTCGGCCAGCTCCGGGTCGGGCGTGCCGTCGTCGTCGGCGAACTCGGGCTCCGGGATGTCCATCCCGCCGAACCGCTGCTCGCCCGGACGCTGGTGCTCCCCCGCGCCGTGCCCGTGCCCCATCGCGGCTAGAGCCGGCAGGCGTGGATGTCGGTGACGAGGATCCCGCGGCCGCCCATGTCGTACAGCTCGTCCATCACGCGGTGGACGTCGCGGCGCGGCACCATCGCCCGCACGGCGGACCAGGCGGAGTCGTGCAGGGAGGACACCGTGGGCGACTCGATCCCCGGGGTGATCCGGCAGGCGCGCTCGACGAGCTCGGTGCGGATGTCGTAGTCGACGAGGACGTAGGCGCGGGCGACGATCACGCCCTGCAGGCGCCGGACGAACGTGTCGACCACGGGGCTCTGGGCCGCGCCCGCCCGCTGGACGAGGAGGGCCTGGCTCACGAGCAGCGGCTCGCCGAGCACCGTGAGGCCCGCCTGCTTCAACGTGGTGCCGGTGGCCACGACGTCGGCGACCGCGTCCGCGACGCCGAGGCGCACGGAGTTCTCCACGGCGCCGTCGAGCTTCACGACGGTCGCGTCGATGCCGAGCTCGGCGAGCCGCGTCGCGAGGAGGCCTGCGTACGACGTGGCGATCCGCTTGCCGGCGAGGTCGTGCACCGTGGTCGCGGTGCCGGCGGGCGCGGCGAAGCGGAACGTCGACGGCGCGAAGCCGAGCTCGAGCAGGGTCTCGGTCTGCACGCCGGAGTCGAGCACGAGGTCGAGCCCGGTGATGCCGATGTCGAGCTGCCCGCTGGCGACGTAGATCGCGATGTCGCGGGGCCGCAGGAAGAAGAACTCGACGTCGTTCTCCGGGTCCTGCACCACGAGCTCGCGGGCGCTGTGCGCCGCGGGGTAGCCCGCCTCGCGCAGCATCTCGCGGGCGGGGTCGGACAACTGACCCTTGTTGGGGAGGGCGACACGCAGCATGAGGCTGCTCCTAGCGGCTGGGATGGGATCGGGCGCGGGGCACGATCACAGATGCCGGTAGACGTCCTCGAGCGAGACGTCGGCGGCCAGCATGAGCACCTGGGTGAAGAAGATCAGCTGCGAGATCTCCACAGCTGCCCGCTCCTTGCCCTCGAACTCCGCGGCCATCCAGGCCTCGGCGGCCTCCTCGACGACCTTCTTGCCGGCTCCGTGCACGCCGTCCTCGAGGAGGCGGGTGACGGTGCCGGAGGACGGGTCCTTCTCGGCCCACTTGGTCACGAGCTCGGTGTGCAGCTCCTCAAAGGTCTTCATGAGGCAAAGCCTACGGAACCCTTGGGCGACATCCCACGCAGGGTGAGGACCACGGCGATCGCCGCCTCGACGGCCTCGCGTCCCTTGTCCTCCTCCGAGCCCGGGAGGCCCGCCCGGGCGAGCGCCTGCTCCTCGGTGTCGCAGGTCAGCAGGCCGAACCCGACGGGCACTCCGGTCTGCAGGGCGACGTGGGCGAGTCCGTCCGTGGCCGCCTGGCACACGTACTCGAAGTGCGGTGTGCCGCCACGGATGACGACGCCGAGGGCGACCACGGCGTCGTAGCCCCCGGAGGTGGCGGCCTTCGCCACGACCGGGAGCTCGAAGGCACCCGGGACGCGGATCACCTCGTAGGCGGCACCGAGCTCGTCGAGCGCGCGGGTCGCCCCGCCGACGAGTCCGCCCATCACCTGCTCGTGCCAGGAGGCGGCCACGACCGCGACACGGAGGTCGGCCGTTCCGGGCAGGTCCAGCCGGGGTGCTCCGTGGCCGCTCATGTGGGGTTCCCTTCGGGGACGTCGAGGTCGTCGGGCAGGTCGTGGCCCATGCGGTCGCGCTTGGTCTGGAGGTAGCCGAGGTTCTCCACGTTCGGGACGACCTCGATCGGGACGCGCTCGATGATCGACAGGCCGTAGCCCTCGAGCCCTGCGCGCTTGGCCGGGTTGTTCGTGAGCAGCCGCATGCTGCGCACACCGAGGTCCGCGAGGATCTGCGCGCCCGTGCCGTAGTCGCGGGAGTCGGCGGGAAGGCCGAGGTTGAGGTTGGCGTCGACGGTGTCGGCGCCGTCGTCCTGCAGCGCGTAGGCGCGCAGCTTGTGCAGCAGGCCGATCCCCCGGCCCTCGTGGCCGCGCATGTACAGCACGATGCCGCGGTCCTCGGAGGCGACGCGGCGCAGCGCCGCCTGCAGCTGCGGGCCGCAGTCGCAGCGGCGCGAGCCGAAGACGTCGCCCGTGAGGCACTCGGAGTGCACCCGCACGAGGATGCCCTCGCCGTCGCCGATGTCGCCGTGCACGAGGGCCACGTGCTCCACGCCGTCGAGCCGCGAGCGGTACCCGACCGCGCGGAAGTCGCCGAACTCGGTGGGCAGCCGGGTCTCGGTGACCCGCTCGACCTGCAGCTCGGTGTGCCGGATGTACGAGATGAGGTCGGCGATCGAGATCATGACGAGGCCGTGCGCGTCGGCGAACTCCCGGCACTGCGGCGCACGCATCATCGAGCCGTCCTCGTTGACGAGCTCGCAGAGGGCGCCGGCCGAGGTGAGGCCGGCCAGCCGGGCGAGGTCGACCGCGGCCTCGGTGTGGCCGGCGCGGCGGAGCACTCCGCCGTCCATGGCGCGCAGCGGCACGACGTGGCCGGGCCGGGTGAGCTCCCACGGCTCCGTGGCGGAGTCCGAGAGGACCTTGATCGTGCGCGCGCGGTCCTCGGCCGAGATGCCGGTGGCCTTCACGTCGCGCGCGTCGACGGTGACGGCGTACGCCGTGCCCTTCTTGTCCTCGTTCACCTGCGTCATCGGCGGCAGGCCGAGGCGGTCGAGGTCCTTGCCGGGCATGGCCACGCAGATGTAGCCGGAGGTCCAGCGGATCATGAAGCCGGTGACCTCGGGCGTCGCCTTCTGGGCGGCGAAGATGAGGTCGCCCTCGTTCTCCCGGTCCTCGTCGTCGACGACGACCACGGCCCGACCGGCGCGGATCGCGGCCACTGCCTCCTCGACGGGGTCGAGGCGGATGCCGGCGCGATCGGTCCCGGCCGCGGTCCCGATGGTCATGAGGTCCTCCACTGCAGCATGCGCTCGACGTACTTGGCGACGACGTCGACCTCGAGGTTGACCGGGTCGCCCACCTGCTTGGTGCCGAGCGTCGTGAGCTCGAGGGTCGTCGGGATCAGCGAGATGCTGAACCAGTCGTCGTGGGCCTCGACGACCGTGAGCGACACGCCGTCCACGGTGATCGAGCCCTTCTCCACGACGTACTTGCCGAGGTCGTCGGGGAGCGAGACGCGCACGACCTCCCAGTGCTCGCTCGGCGAGCGCTCGAGGATCGTCCCGGTGCCGTCGACGTGGCCCTGGACGAGGTGGCCCCCGAGCCGCGCCGCGAGGGTGACCGGGCGCTCGAGGTTGACCGGCGAGCCCGGAGCCACGGCACCGAGGGACGACCGGTCGAGCGTCTCCTGCATCACGTCGGCGGTGAACTCGCCGTCGCCGAGCTCCACGACGGTGAGGCAGACGCCGTTGACCGCGATGGACGCACCGTGGACGGCGTCCGAGGTGACGAGCGGCCCCCGGATCCGCAGCCTCGCGGCGTCGACCATCGGCTCGACGGCGACGACGCTGCCGAGCTCTTCGACGATGCCCGTGAACACTCAGTCCTCCTCGGCCCGGAGCACCCGGGCGTCGATGCGCACGTCGTCACCGACGCGTGCGACCTCGGTGATCCGCAGACGCAACGCATCCGCGATCGAGTTGATGCCCGCGGAGCCCAGTGCAGAGGCCCCTGCCCCGAGGAGGGCCGGGGCGACGTACCAGCGCACGGCGTCGACGAGGCCCGCCCGCACGAACGCCGCGGCGAGGGTGGGGCCACCCTCGAGCAGCACGTGCTGGACGTCGAGGTCGCGCAGGGCCACCAGGACCGTCGCCGGGTCGTGCTCGCGGACCTGCAGCGTGGGCGCGGCACCGTCGAGGACGCGGGCACGCTCGGGGATGTCGCGCCGTCCGACGACGACGCGCAGCGGCTGGACCTCCCGCGGGAGGACGACGCCGCCCCGGCGGACCGCGAGGTGCGGGTCGTCCTCGAGCACGGTGCCGATGCCGACGATCACGGCGTCGACCCCGGCCCGGAACCGGTGCACCTCGGCGCGGGCCTCGGCCGAGGTGATCCACCGGCTGCTGCCGTCGGCCGCGGCGACGCGGCCGTCGAGGGTGGAGGCCGCCTTCCAGGTGACGAACGGGCGACCGTGGGTGACCGCGAAGGTCCAGGCGGGGTTGAGCGCCTCGGCCTCGGCCGCGAGGACTCCCCCGACGACCTCCACGCCCGCACCGGCGAGGCGCCGCGCGCCCCCCGCCGCGACGGGGTTCGGGTCGGACTGGCCGTGCACGACCCGCGCCACGCCTGCGTCGAGCAGGGCGACGCTGCACGGGCCGGTGCGCCCCGTGTGGTCGCAGGGCTCGAGGGTGACGACCGCGGTGGCTCCGCGGGCGCGGCCGCCCGCGGCGCGCAGGGCCTCGACCTCGGCGTGGGGGTGGCCGGCGCCGTGGTGGTAGCCCTCGCCCACGACCTCGCCGTCCGGGGACAGGAGGACGCAGCCGACCCGCGGGTTGGGGCCGGTGCGGGCGTCCGGGCTGGCGGCCAGGGCGAGCGCGCGACGCATCGCGTCGGTCTCGCGCTCGGTGGCTGGTGCGGTGCTCACGTCTGCCCTTCGCCTGCTCGGGCCCGCACGACCCGGTCGGCGGACAGCGCAGGCGGCGCACCCGGCGACGGCCGGGCGCTGCCTCGCGGCCACGTCGGACGACGCACGGCGGCCTTCCGCGCGCGTCGCCTCCCATCCGGACTCTCACCGTCGGCTCCGGATGGCTCGCGACCGTCGGACGACGGACGCGGGTCGACCGGATCAACCGACCGCTGGATGCGGCCGGGTCGCGGGCTCTCACCGCCGGCTCGGAATTGCACCGACCCCGGGACGCGCGAGCAGGTTCGCTCGTACGGGGGCAGCCTACCCGTGCGTGCACCACCAGCTGGCGTCGGTCGCCGCCTGCGCCTGTGCGGCGAGCGACCGGACGGCGGCCGCGGGGTCGGCGGCGCCGTACACGGCCGACCCGGCCACGAAGACGTCCGCACCGGCGTCGGCGCAGATCTCGATCGTCTCGGCGGACACCCCGCCGTCGACCTGGATCCAGAGATCGAGGTCGCGGCCCTTGACGAGCTCGCGGGCGCGACGGATCTTCGGGACGACGACGTCGAGGAACCTCTGGCCGCCGAAGCCGGGCTCGACGGTCATGACCAGCAGCATGTCGAGCTCGGGAAGCAGGTCGGCGTACCCCTCGAGGGGCGTCGCGGGGCGCAGGGCCATCCCCGCCCGGGCGCCGGCGGCCCGGATGTCGCGCGCGAGCTTGATGGGGGCCGTGGCCGCCTCGACGTGGAAGGTGACGGACCCGGCTCCGGCCTCGGCGAAGCCCGGGGCCCAGCGGTCCGGGTCCTCGATCATGAGGTGGCAGTCGATCGGGGTGCGCACCGCACCGACGAGCCGCTCGACCACGGGGAGGCCGAGGGTCAGGTTGGGCACGAAGTGGTTGTCCATGACGTCGACGTGCAGCCAGTCGGCCGCGCCCGCCACGCGCTCGCACTCCTCGGCGAGATGCGCGAAGTCGGCCGACAGGATGCTCGGGGAGATCTGGACGCCCATGCGCGCAAGGCTAGCGACCCGGAGGTGGGGCGGGACGCGACGCGACCGTCAGAGCCGGTGTGGGACGATCCAGCCCGAGCGGAAGCGAGGAGGAGACGGTGCGAGGTGGTTCCGAGGAGCCCACGCCGTTGCCGGGCTGGCTCCGCGTGGACGTGGCCGACTCCCAGGAGCGCACCCGCGCGGTGAACGCCCTCGTGGTCCTGTACGGCGTGGCTGTCGTCGGGGCCGTCGCCACGCTCCCCCTGGTCCTCGTCGCCGGTGGTGTCGTGGCAGGTCTGACCTGCGTGGCCGTGACGCTGACGGCGGTGATCTCCGCCCTGCTGGTCCGCTCCGGACGCCTCTCCGCCGGGTTGGGCCTCTTCTTCGCCGTGGTCATGGTCGGCAACATCGTCGCCGTCATGCTGACGGACGACGCCCGCCTGACCGCCGTCTACTGCGTGATCCCCGTCGCGATCGCCGGGGTCACGCTCACGATGCGGTGGGCGCTGGTGGTGACCGGGACCGCCGCGCTCATCGGAGTCGTCGGCACCTGGATGTTCCCGCCGGGTCAGGGCGGCAGCCCGCCGATCACGCGGGACGAGATCATCACGACGTCGCTCATCCTGATGGCCGCGGTCCTCGTCACGACCTCGCTCGGCAGCTGGGGCCAGAAGCGGGAAGGCCTGCGCGCCGACCTCGAGGCGCACCGCGCCACCGAGCTCGCCCAGAGCCTGCGCAGCGCCAACGCCGAGCTGGAGCGGCGCGTGGAGGAGCGCACGGAGGAGCTGCAGCGCGCCCTGTCGCAGCAGGAGCGGCTGGTCGGCGAGCTCGCCGAGCTCACGATGCGCGATCCGTTGACCGGCCTGCACAACCGACGGCACGCCGAGCACGAGCTGCCGCGCATGACCGCGACCGCCCAGCGCTACGACCAGCCGCTCGCCATGGCCCTGCTCGACCTCGACCACTTCAAGCAGGTCAACGACCGGCACAGCTACGCCGTCGGCGACGAGGTGCTGATGCGGTTCACCGCGATCCTGCGCGAGAACGCCCGCGCCTCCGACGTCGTCGTGCGGTACGGCGGCGAGGAGTTCCTCCTCGTCATGCCGCAGACCACGCTGCCGCAGGCCCTCGTGCTCTGCGAGCGCCTCCGCGCAGCGGTCGAGGCGTACGCGTGGCGGGACGTCCACCCCGACCTGCGGCTCACTGTGAGCATCGGCGTCGCCGACAGCGACCAGCGCGACCTGCGGGGCGTCACCGCCGCCATGGACGCGGCCCTGCACGACGCCAAGCGGGACGGCCGCAACCGCGTGGTCGCCGCCCCCGCTGCGCTGCCCCGCCGGCCCGTCCAGGGCAGCGCGGCACCGGGGCTCGTGGAACTGGACGCAACGGCCGCGGAGCAACCGGCCGAGAGCTAGTCCGTACGCCGCAGCAGCGCGAGGTACATGCCGTCGGTGCCGTGCACGTGCGGCCAGAGGCGCAGGTCGGGACCGTCGCCGAGGTCGTCGACCTCGGGCAGGAGCGGCCGCACGTCCAGCCGCTCCACTCCCCCGCGCGCCACCGCGTCGGCCACCACCTCGGTGGTCTCGGCGAGGTGCGGCGAGCAGGTGGCGTAGCCGACCACTCCGCCGACGCGCACGGCTGCGAGCGCTGATGCCAGCAGCCGCCGCTGCAGCGCGGCGAGCTCCGCCACGTCCTCCGGCGTACGCCGCCAGCGCGACTCCGGGCGTCGGCGCAGGACGCCGAGACCCGTGCACGGGGCATCGAGCAGGACACGGTCGAACGATCCGGGCCGCCACGGACCCTGGGTGCCGTCGGCGGTGACGACCAGGTGGTGCCCGGGCGCGCGGCCCAGCGCCTGGGCCACGAGCCCGGCACGGTGATGCGTGCGGTCGACGGCGAGCAGGGTCGCGCCGCGCTCGAGGCCGAGACCGGCGAGCAGCGCCGCCTTGCCGCCGGGGCCCGCGGCCATGTCGAGCCACGCGGTGTCGGGGCCGTCGATCTCCGCTCGGGCGAGGGCGATCGCGACGAGCTGGCTCCCCTCGTCCTGCACCCCGACGTCGCCCGAGCGCACGCCCGCGATCTCGCCGGGCGCACCGCCCTCGAGCGCCACGGCGTACGGAGACCAGCGGCCGGCATGGGTGTGCGGCAGCTCGAGCAGGTCGTCCACCGTGCCGCGGCCGGGGCGGGCCACGAGGGTGACCGACGCGTTCTCGTTGTCGGCGGTGAGGAGGTCCTCGGTGTCAGCCCAGGACGCCGAGCCGCGCCAGGACGACAGCGAGTCGTGCAGGGCCTGCACGATCCAGCGCGGGTGCGACTGCACCACCGCGAGGTGGCCGACGGGGTCCGTCCCTGCGTCCGGCGCGACGATCTCGACCCACTCGTCGAGGTCGTGCCGACCGACCTTGCGCAGCACCGCGTTGACGAACCGCGAGCGCGACTCGCCGCCCACGAGGCGGGCGAGCTGCACGGTCTCGCCGACGGCCGCGTGCGGCGGGGTGCGCAGGAACAGCAGCTGCTGGGCGCCGAGCCGCAGCACGTCGAGCACCGGCTCGTCGACCTCCGCGAGCGGACGGTCGACGCACGCTGCGAGGACCGCGTCGAGGAAGCCGCGGCGGCGCAGCGTGCCGTAGGCGAGGGTCGTGGTGAAGGCGGCGTCGCGACCGTGCAGCTCGGCCTCGGCGATCACCTGCGGGGCGACGAGGTTGGCGTACGCCTCGTCGGCCTGCACGGCGCGGAGGATGTCGTACGCCGCGAGCCGCGACGGGTCGGTGGGGCGGCGGTCGCCTCGCCACTGGACGGGACGGCTGTGGTGCCCGCGGTCCTCGCCCATCAGGCCGGCACCTCCGCGCCGAGCAGCACGCCCGGCTCCGGGCGCACGCCGCGTGCCCAGTCGGCCGCGGCCATCGCCTTCTTGCCCTGCGCGCGGACCTCGCCGAGCACGACCGCATGGGTCGCCGTCCCCACGCGGACGCGGTTCTTGTCGACGGCGACCTCGCCCGGCGCGAGCGAGGTGTCGTCGGCGAGCAGCGCGACGGGGCCGAGCTTGAGCCGCTCGCCGGCGTACGTCGTCCAGGCGCCGGGGGCCGGCGTGCACGCGCGGACCTGGCGGTCGACCCGCACGGCGGGCTGCGACCAGTCGACGCGGGCGTCGTCCACGGTGATCTTCGGAGCCAGCGAGACGCCGTCGGGCGGCTGCGGCGCGCCGACGAGGGCACCGGCCTCGAGGCCGTCCATCGTCGCGACCAGCAGGCCTGCACCCGACTCCGCCAGGCGGCCGAGGAGGTCGCCGCTGGTGTCGGTGGGGCGGACCGACTCGGTGACGACGCCGTACACCGGGCCGGTGTCGAGGCCCTCCTCCAGCAGGAAGGTCGACGCGCCCGTGACGTCGTCGCCGTGCCACACGGCGTGCTGCACCGGCGCGGCGCCGCGCCAGGCCGGCAGGAGCGAGAAGTGGAGGTTGACCCAGCCGAGCCGCGGGATGTCGAGCGCTGCGCGCGGCACGAGGGCGCCGTACGCCACGACGGGGCAGCAGTCGGGGGCGATCTCGGCAAGCCGGGCGAGGAAGTCAGGGTCGCGCGGCTTCTCGGGCTTGAGCACCTCGATGCCGTGCTCGACCGCGAGGCCGGCGACCGGTGAGGCCTGCAACGACCGGCCACGCCCTGCGGGCGCGTCGGGGCGCGTGACGACCGCGACCACCTCGTGGTGGGAGGCGATGAGGGCGGCGAGGGACGGGAGGGCGACCTCGGGGGTGCCGGCGAAGACCAGGCGCACGGTGCGGCAGCCCGCCTAGAGCCAGCGCGACGAGATCGAGTGCGGCGAGATCTTCACCTGGGGCGCCTGCTGGCCGAACCACTCCGCCTCGCGGATGGCCTTCATGGCCTCCTTGCGGGTCTCGGCGTCGAGCCGGTCGACGAACATGATGCCGTCGAGGTGGTCGGTCTCGTGCTGGATGCAGCGGGCGAGGAGCTCGGAGCCCTCGAGCACGACCGGCTCGCCGTGCATGGTCATGCCCTTGGCCACGACGCGCATCGAGCGACGGGTGTTGAACGCGAGGTCGGGCACCGACAGGCACCCCTCGTCGCCCTCCTGCATCTCGTCCGACAGGTCGAGCACCGGGTTGACGAGGTGGCCGATCTCGTCGTCGACGTCGTAGGTGAAGACGCGGAGGCTGACGCCGAGCTGCGGTGCGGCGAGGCCCGCGCCGGGTGCGTCGAGCATCGTCTCGGTGAGGTCCTTGACGAGCTTGCGCAGCTCCTTGTCGAACGTCGTCACCTCGGCGGCGGGGGTCGTGAGCACCGGGTCGCCGAAGAGGCGGATGGGCTTGACGGCCACGGACGAGCTCCTGATGTCGACGCGGGAGGGTGTGAAGCGGGGACCAGTCTACGTACCGGCTGCCCGCACCCACGCCGCGCGTGGCTGCCCGCGATCTACCCGAGCGCGACCGGGTCGACCCGGACCGAGACGGGCCCGCCCTCCTTGCGCGCGCTGCGGACCGACACCGCGGCCTTGAGCGCGGCCGCGAGCGCGGCGCCGCCGCCGTCGGTGCGCGGGGCCACGAGCAGGGCGCGCGAGCGAGGGTCGCCCTCGTCGGCCCGCCCGGGGCGCCTGGCCGGGCTGATCGGCACCGGGCCCAGCACCAGGGCGCCCTCGGGCAGGTGCAGGTGCCCGAGCAGGTCGTCGACGTCGCCGGGGGCGCCGACCGCCTCGGCGACGCGCCACGCGGGCGGGAGGTGGAGCAGCTCGCGCTCGGCCAGCTCGCGGGCGGCGAAGCCGGCCGGGTCGCTGCGCACGACCGCCTGCACGGGCGCGAGCGCGGGGTCGGCGACCAGCACGACGACACCGCCGTCGGCTGCGGGGCGCACCAGGCTCACCGCGGCTGTCCATCGGCGCACGGCCTCCTCGGCCGCCCGCAGGTCGGGCCGGTCGAGGGCGACCCTGCCGTCGAGCAGCAGCGCCGCGGCGTAGCCGCCGTCGGCCCGCGGCTCGGCGCCGGGCGTCGCGACCACGAGGGCCGGCCTGCTGCCCACCTGGTCGAGCACGCCCTTCCCCGACGGGTCTCGGCCCGAGGTGCGGACCGGCACGCCGGGGAATGCCCGGCCGAGCTCCTCCGCCGTACGCCGCTCCCCCACGGACACCGCGCGCAGCCTCGTGCCCCGGCACGAGTCGCACGACCAGCCGCCGGCGAGCCGTCCGCACCAGCCGCACACGGGGACGGCGTGCCCGCTCGAGACGCCGAGCGGCCCGTGGCAGTGACCGCACCGGGCGAGCTGTCGGCAGGTCTGGCACGCGAGCGCCGGGACGTAGCCGCGGCGCGGCACCTGCACCAGGACCGGGCCGCGGGCCAGGGCCTCGCGCGCCGTCTCCCACGCGATGTGCGGCAGCCGCGCGGACTTCGCCGCCTCGTCCCGCGCGAGGTCGTCGTCGCCGACGGTGACCACGCGGGGCGCGCGGCGCCGCACCTCGGTGCGGGGGGCGACCACCTCGCGCGCCCACCCCTGCTCGACGAGGGCCTGGGCCTCGACCGAGCGTGAGGTGGATCCGAGGACGAGCGCCGCACCGGTGCTCGTGGCGCGCAGGGCGAGCACCTCGCGCGCGTGCCAGTAGGGCGCGTGCGGCTCGGCGAGGCTGTCGTCGCCGTCGTCCCAGAGCACGACCAGGCCGAGGTCGGCGACCGGCGCGAACACCGCGGCCCGGGTGCCGAGCACCACCGACACGTGTCCGCGGCGCACCTCCAGGAAGGCGCGGTAGCGCGCGGCGGGGCCGAGGTCGGCGGTGAGCGTGCGGAAGGCCTCGGCTCCGAGGCGCTCGGCGAGCGCGGCCTCGAGACGGGCGACGTCGCGGGCGTCCGGTGCCACGACCACGACGCCGCGACCGGCGCCGGCTGCGGCAGCCACCACATGGGCGATCTCCTGCACCGGGTCGGAGCCCGGCACCGCCGTCCAGACCGCGCGCGGCCCGGGCTGGCCGGCCGTGAAGGCGACCGACGGGTCGGCGACCCGACGGACGAGCGCGGGGCCGCCGGAGTAGGCGGCCCACGGGCCGGGGTCGTCAGGGGCGATCTGCTCGACGAGCGGGCGGTCGGGAGTGCCCAGAGCGTCGATCGCAGCCTCGGTGGCGGCGTGCCGCGGGGGCACGGCCGAGCGCAGGACGTCGGCGAGCGAGCCCGCCCACCGGTCGGCCACGGCGCGGGCGAGGTCCGCAACCTCCGGCGCGAGCACCGGGTCGGGGCTCACGACCTTGGCGATGCGCTCGATCCGTCCTGTGTGGTCGCTGGCCGCGACCCGCTCGAGCACCCAGCCGTCGACGAGCTGCCCGGAGAACCGCACGCGCACCCGGGTGCCCGGCACCGCCTTCGCGGCGAGAGGCTCGGGCACGAGGTAGTCGAACGGGCGGTCGAGGTGCGGCAGCGCGACGTCGACGCACACCCGCGCGACCGGGTCGACCTCGGCCGGGCCGGGGGCGGTGCGCACCCGTGCCGTGCGCACTGTGCTCGCCACGAGGGCGAGCTGCTCCGGCTCGGTCACGGGGACGTTCTACCGGACGCCTCTGTCCGCGCGCGCCAGGCGTCCACCTCCAGCCGGTAGAGGACGTGCTGCGCCCACCAGTCGGAGCGCTCCGCGCCTGGGTGGGTGAAGACGCCGTCGTACCGCAGGCCGAGCTTCTGCATGACGCGCTGCGAGGCGAGGTTGGGCGGCACCGTGAACGACACGACCTCGGTGAGGCCGAGGTCGCCGAACCCCTGCCGGAGCACCTCGCGAGCTCCCTCGGTGGCGAGGCCGAGGCCCCACCAGGGGCGCGCGAGCCGCCAGCCGATCTCCACGCACGGGTCGGTCGCGGCGAACGGGGGCTCGAAGCGCGGCACTGCCAGGCCCACGAAGCCGACGAAGGGTGCAGGCCCGCGCTCGGACGCCAGCACCTCGACCGCCCAGAGCCCGAAGCCACGGTCGGCCCAGTGGGTCTCGATGCGCCCGACCATGGCGTCCGACCCCTCGCGGTCGAGCGCGGACGGGAACCAGCGCATCACCTCGGGGTCGGCGTTCATCGCCGCGAACGGCTCGAGGTCGGTGGTGCGCCAGCGCCGCAACGACAACCGGGGTGTCCGCAGACCGTCGTCAGTCATGCGGGCACCCCGGTGGTGTCGTGCGCGGTCAGATGCCGGCTGCGGCCTTGAGCGCGTCGGCGCGGTCGGTGCGCTCCCACGAGAAGTCCGGCAGCTCGCGGCCGAAGTGGCCGTACGCCGCGGTCGGCGCGTAGATCGGGCGCAGGAGGTCGAGGTCGCGGATGATCGCGGCCGGACGGAGGTCGAACACCTCGAGCACGGCTGCCTGGATGTCGCTGTCGGCCTTCACCCCGGTGCCGAAGGTCTCCACGAACACGCCGACCGGGTGCGCCTTGCCGATCGCGTACGCGACCTGCACCTCGCAACGGCGGGCGAGCCCGGCGGCCACGACGTTCTTCGCGACCCAGCGCATCGCGTACGCCGCCGAACGGTCGACCTTGCTCGGGTCCTTGCCGGAGAACGCGCCGCCGCCGTGACGGGCCATGCCGCCGTAGGTGTCGACGATGATCTTGCGGCCGGTGAGGCCGGCGTCGCCCATCGGGCCGCCGATCTCGAAGCGGCCGGTCGGGTTGACGAGCAGGCGGTAGCCCTCGGTGTCGATGCCGAGGCCCTCGAGCTCGGGCGCGACGACGAGCTCGGCGATGTCCGGGGTCAGCAGCGTGGCGAGGTCGATGTCGGCCGCGTGCTGCGACGACACGACGACGGTGTCGAGACGGACCGCCTTGTCGTCCTCGTCGTACTCGATAGTGACCTGGGTCTTGCCGTCCGGGCGGAGGTACGGGATCGCGCCGTCCTTGCGGACCTGCGAGAGGCGCTGGGCCAGGCGGTGCGCGAGGTGGATCGGGAGGGGCATGAGCTCGGGCGTGTCGTCGCACGCGTAGCCGAACATCAGGCCCTGGTCGCCCGCGCCCTGCTTGTCGAGGTCGTCGGTGGCGGTGCCCTCGCGGTCCTCGATCGCGTCGTCGACGCCCTGCGCGATGTCGGGGCTCTGCGCGCCGATCGCCACGTTGACGCCGCACGAGGCGCCGTCGAAGCCCTTCTTGCTGGAGTCGTAGCCGATCTCGAGGATCCGCTCGCGCACGATGGTCGGGATGTCGACCCAGCCGGTGGTGGTCACCTCGCCTGCGACGTGCACCTGGCCCGTGGTGATGAGGGTCTCCACGGCGACACGGCTGCGGGGGTCCTCCTTCAGCATCGCGTCGAGGATCGAGTCGCTGATCTGGTCAGCGATCTTGTCCGGGTGTCCCTCGGTGACGGACTCGGACGTGAACAGGCGACGGGCCACGGCTCGTGCTCCAGTGCGGGTGCGGAGGATCGGTCGGCGACACCCTATCTGCCCCGCCGACGCCGCCGAGACGCGCGACGCCGGGCAGGAGCCAGTGGCGGCGACGCCGTCCGCTCAGGGGTGCAGCAACGGGACGACGGAATCCCAGACGGCCTCGGCGACGGCGCGCTTGGAGCCCTCGGGCACCTCGATGAACGAGCCGTCGGCGCCGAGCACCACGACCTCGTTGTGGTCGACCTCGAAGGCCTTGCCGTCGCCGACCTCGTTGACCACGAGGAGGTCGCAGCCCTTGCGCGCGAGCTTGGCCCGCCCGTGGTCGAGGACCGATCCGCTGGCGTCGCCGGTCTCTGCCGCGAATCCGACGACGACCTGACGCCGCCCCTCGGCAGCACGCGCGGCGACGACCTCGGCGAGCACATCGGCGGTGCGCTCGAGGGCGATCGGGTCGGGCACTCCGCCCGCGTCGTCCTTCTTGATCTTGTGGCTCGCGACGGCCACCGGACGGAAGTCGGCCACGGCCGCTGCCATCACCACGACATCGGCGCCGGGTGCGTGCTGGAGGACGGCGCGGCGCAGGTCCTCGGCGCTCGTGACGCGCACGACGGTGGCGCCGGCGGGGTCGGGCAGGGCGACGTTGGCGCTCACCAGGACCACGCGCGCGCCCCGCGCGGCGGCGACCTCGGCGAGGGCGTACCCCTGCTTGCCGCTGCTGCGGTTGCCGAGGAAGCGGACGGGGTCGAGGTGCTCGCGGGTGCCGCCCGCAGACACCACCACCGTGCGGCCGAGCAGGTCGGGCTCCTCGCCCCGGCGGCGCAGGACGTCGAGGCAGGCCTCGAAGATCGCGCCGGGCTCGGGCAGCCGGCCGGGGCCGGTGTCCTTGCCGGTGAGGCGGCCGACGGCGGGGTCCAGCACGATCACGCCGCGGGCGCGCAGGGCCGCGACGTTGGCTCGGGTGGCCGCGTGCTCCCACATCTCGGTGTGCATCGCGGGGACCATCACGACCGGGCAGTGCGCGGTGAGCAGCACGTTGGCGAGCAGGTCGTCGGCGAGACCGGCGGCCGCGCGCGCGAGCAGGTCGGCGGTGGCGGGGGCGACGACGACGAGGTCGGCCTGCTGCCCGAGCCGCACGTGCGGCACCTCGGTGATGTCGTCCCACACCTCGGCCGACACCGGCTTGCCCGAGAGCGCCTCCCAGGTGGCCGCACCGACGAACTTCAGCGCCGCGCGGGTGGGCACCACCGTGACGTCGTGGCCGCTCTCGGTGAAGGCGCGGAGCAGCTCGGCCGCCTTGTACGCAGCGATGCCGCCGCCCACGCCCAGGACCACGCGGGGTCGGGCAGGGGCGGCGGCATCGAGAGTCGTCACGGGCACAGCCTGCCAGCAGGCGGTACCGCGGCGCGTGCGGCCGGGCGGTTCGGTCGGGCCAGGATCAGAAGGTCGCGGCCGGCTCCGGGGCCGGCTCGGCCTCGGGGTCGTACGGCTCGGCGGTGAGCAGTCCGGCGTTGATCTCGCGGAGCGCGATCGACAGCGGCTTCTCCTGCACGTGGGTCTCCACGAGCGGGCCGACGTACTCGAGCAGGCCCTCGCCCAGCTGGGAGTAGTAGGCGTTGATCTGGCGCGCGCGCTTGGACGCGTACAGCACCAGCGAGTACTTCGAGTCGGTGGCCTCGAGGAGCTCGTCGATCGGCGGGTTGGTGATGCCCTCGGGGGCAGAGGCGGTGCCGGACACGCGGGCGCCTTTCCTTCGGTACTGCGGGACGGAGCGCGCGCCGGGGTGCCGACGCGCACGTGGAACGGGCCTTCGAGAGGGCGTTCGCCCTGGTCAGGAGCCTGCGGCCGGGTCACCCGGGGCGTGCAGACCCATCAAGTCTAGCAAGGACGCGACCGCACCCTCGACCGACGCGTTCACGACGGTCGCGTCGAACTCCGACTCGGCCGCCAGCTCGACCTTCGCGGTCTCCAGCCGACGGGCGATGACCTCGGCAGGCTCGGTGCCGCGCCCGACCAGCCGGCGCACCAGCTCGTCCCAGGACGGGGGCGCCAGGAACACCAGCAGGGCCTCGGGCATCGAGGCCCGGACCTGGCGCGCGCCCTGCAGCTCGATCTCCAGGAGGACGGCCACGCCGGCCTCGAGCCGCTCGATCACCGGGCGCCGGGGCGTGCCGTAGAAGTTGCCCGCGAACTCGGCGTACTCGAGGAGCTCGCCGTGCTCGACCATCCGCGCGAACTCGGCGTGATCGACGAAGAAGTAGTTGACCCCGTGCGTCTCCCCCGGCCGCGGGCGGCGGGTGGTGGCGGACACCGACAGCCAGACGTCGGGCCGCGCGGCGCGCAGGCCCTGGACGACCGTGCTCTTGCCGACCCCGGACGGGCCCGACAGGACGGTGAGCCGTGCGGTCAGGAGGAGAACTCCTTCTCCAGGGCCGCGATCTGGTGCGTGCCGAGGCCGCGAACCCGGCGGTTCTCGGCGATCTGCAGCCGCTCCATGATCTCGGCGGCGCGCACCTTGCCGACGCCGGGCATGGACTCGAGCAGCGCCGAGACCTTCATCTTCCCGATGATGTCGTCGGTCTGCCCGGCGGCGATGACCTCGCCGATCGAGGCGCCCGAGCGCTTGAGGCGGTTCTTCACCTCGGCACGCACACGGCGCGCCTCGGCCGCCTTCTCCAGCGCGGCGGCGCGCTGCTCAGGGGTCAGGGGCGGAAGGGCCACAGCCGTCCTCTCGTCGGGAACGAAGGTGACCCTAGCGATCTTCGAGCCCTGTGGTGAAGCGAACGGGGCCGGGCGTGAGGTGAGGCCGTCCGGACGGCGTCACCGCAGGTCAGGGCATCGTGTCGGGCTGAACGTCGAACTCGACGGTGCCGGGCATCTCGAGCTGCTGCGCTCGCAGCCCCACGCGGTAGGTGGCGGTCGCAGGCCCGATCGCCAACGGCTCGGTCGTGAGCGGCTCGGCCAGGAGCAGGACCTGCTGGGTGGCGAGGTCGACGGCCTGCCCCTGCACGAACGGGGTGATGCTCGAGCAGATGTCGCCGTAGCCGCTGGCGCCGGTGACGAGGGCCGAACCGATGCGGCCGTTGCCCGCGAGGTCGCACACCGGCCACCCATGCCATCCCCCGCGATGCCGGCCGCAGGGCCCCGCGCTCGGAGCCCTGCGGCCAGAATGCCTTACGCGGACAAGGGAATGCGGCTGATCGTGAAGGTCGACGCGGCCGGGTGGCTGTCGGAGTCGCCGAGGTGGATCCTCATCGGGTCGATGGGCCTGCCGTTGACGGTGAGGGTGAAGGTCACGCGCTCGGAGCAGCGCGGCGTGAAGTCGAGCCCGTCGATGCCGCCGTAGTTGACGAGCGTGAACGCGGTGGTCTTGCGGTCGGCGCTGCGCCACACGCGGTCACGTGCCTCGTTGCGGACGCCGATGACGGTCGTCTGCGCCGAGGTGCGGATGGTGCCGGCGTACACGGCGCGCGTGCCGGGCTTGTGCGTCACCCGCAGGTGCCAGCCGTTGGAGTCCTTCCAGATCCAGTAGCCGCTCGAGAGACCGGCCGTGAAGTCGGCCGGGCGGCCGGTGATCTCGTCGGGCAGCGTGCCGGTGGCGCATCCCGTGGTCGTGGTGGGCGTGGTGGTGGACGCCTGCGCGGCCGGCGTCGCGACGACGGCGAGCGACGTGCCGAGCGCGAGCGCGCCCAGCACGGCGGTGGTGCGGCGGACGATGGTGGTCATGGTGCCCCCTTGCTGTGCGGTCGGGTCCCTCCCGGCCTGACGCGAGGACTCTCGACCGCGGAGGTTGTGGGGGCGTGGGCGTCGTGTCAGAGGCGTGTAAGGGCTACGCCGGTCACATGCCGATCGCGGCGGGGGTGATGTCGAGGCTCACGCTGCTCACGATCAGCCAGGCGATACCAGCGGCGAGGCCGGCACCGAGAAGCGCCGCGAGCAGCGGCAGGACGAGGTACCCGCGCCCCCGAAGGACGACCGTCGTCCCGGTGGTCGGTGTGGGGACGACGTGCTCGGTGGTCCTGTCGGTGGTCGGTGTGCTCATGGCGGGTCTCCCCTGAACGGGGCCGCACCCGGTCGGCGCGGCTCGCTCCCCCGACAGTCGCCGGGTCATGTTGCGCGCACGTGGTCAGCACGTTCGGGGGCGGTAAACCCCGCGTGGCACACGGGTGACGAGGACCACTAGCGTCCGGCTCATGAGCCACGAGATACGGCGCGCGACCCACGGCGACGTGCCCTCGCTCGCGGCAGTCCTCCTCGGGGTGGTGCGTGGTGGCGCGAGCGTCGGCTTCATGGCCGACGTGACCCCGGCCGACGCCGAGCAGTTCTGGTCGGCGCACCTGGCCAACCCGTCCAACGTCGTGCTCGTCGCGACCGACGGACGCGCGGTGATCGGTACCGGCACCCTGGCGCTGGCGGGGCTTCCGAACGGCCGGCACCGGGCCGAGGTCGCCAAGCTGCTGGTGCGGCCGGACGCGCAGGGCCACGGCGTCGGGCGCGAGCTGCTCGCGGCGCTCGAGGCCGAGGCGCGGTCGCACGGACGGCGCACCCTCGTGCTCGACACGGTGACCGGGTCGCCCGCGCAGCGGCTCTACGAGAGCGCAGGCTGGACCGTGGTGGGCGTGATCGACGACTACGCCGACCTGCCCGACGGCACGCCCTCGCCAACGACGTACCTCACCAAGCGCCTCGTCTGATGGCGGACTTGGTAGTGACATCTCGCGCTCTGCCGCGAGATTCCACTACCGAATCGTCAGCGAGGCGGCTATCTGGGCGGCAGCAGCGGCGACGTCGGGGGCGCCGGTGATCGGGCGGCCGATCACGAGGAGGTCGGCGCCGTCGGCGAGCGCCTGCTCGGGCGTGGCGACGCGCTGCTGGTCGCCGAGCGCGGCGCCGGCCGGGCGGACACCGGGCGTGATGAGCACGACGTCGCGCGGAACCTCGGCGCGGATCGCCGCGACCTCCTGCGGCGAGCAGACGATCGCGCGCGCGCCGGCGCCCACCGCGAGCAGCGCGAGGCGGCGGGCGGCATCGATCGCCGGACCGAGCAGACCGACGGCGGCGAGATCGTCCTCGCTCATCGACGTGAGCACGGTGACGGCGGTGACGCGGGTGTCGGGCAGCGCATCGGCGGCCGCGCGCACCATCGCCGCTCCCCCGGACGCGTGGACGGTGAGGTACGTCGGCGCCAGGTGCGCCACCGAGCGCGCCGCTCCGCCGACGGTGTTGGGGATGTCGTGCAGCTTGAGGTCGAGGAACACGTCGCGACCGCCGGACGCGTCGCGCGCGGCGTGCACCGCGGCGTCGCCGTCGCGGAGGTAGGTCTCGAGACCGACCTTCATCGTCGAGACGTACGGGCCGGCCGCTGCCGCCCAGCCGGTGATGGTCGCGAGGTCTGGCCCGTCGAGCGCGACGGCCACCGGCGCGAGGGTCACCCCTCCACCCCCGCCTCGATCGCGTCGTCCGCGGTGCCGGTCTCGTCGTGGTCGACCACGGGGCCGCCGGGCGAGGGAGCGGGGTCGGGCAGGCGGTGCGCGTAGCCGACGGCGTCCGAGAGGCTGTCGAAGCCCCGGTCGGCGAGGGCCACCGCGAGCTCGCGCGAGACGCGCAGCGGTGCCGACGGGTCGTGGAAGGTCACGGTGCCGACCGACACGGCCGAGGCGCCGGCGAGGATGAACTCGAGGGCGTCGAGCCCGGTGCGGATGCCGCCCATCCCCAGGATCGGGATGTCGGGCATGGCTGCGCGCACCTGGTAGACGCAGCGGACGGCCACGGGGCGGATCGCCGGGCCGGACAGGCCGCCGGTGACTCCGGCGAGTGCCGGGCGCATCGTGTCGGTGTCGATCACCATTCCGAGCAGCGTGTTGATCATCGACAGGCCGTCGGCGCCGGCCTTCACCACGGCCTGGGCGATCTCGACGATGTCGGTGACATCGGGAGAGAGCTTGGCGAGCACCGGGATCCCCGGGTTGGTGTTGCGGCGGACCGCGGTGATGACCTCGGCGGCCGACACCGGGTGGCAGGCGAAGACCTGACCGCGGCTCTCGACGTTGGGGCACGAGATGTTGACCTCGATGGCCGCGATGTCGGTGACGTGCCGCAGCTTGGAGGCGATGCGGGTGTACTCGTCGACCGAGCCGCCGGCGATCGACACGATCGCGCGGGCGCCACGCTCGCGCAGCCACGCGAGGTCCTTGTCGAGGAACGCCTCGAGGCCCGGGCCCTGCAGGCCGATCGAGTTGAGCATCCCGCTCGGCGTCTCGGCCATGCGCGGGGTGGGGCGCCCCGAGCGCGGGTTGAGCATGATGCTCTTGGTGACGATCCCACCGATCTCGGTGATGTCGAAGAACTGGTCGAGCTCCTTGCCCGCGGCCGAGCAGCCGGACGCCGTCAGCACCGGCGACGGCAGCGCGAGGCCGGCGAGGTCGGTGCTCATGTCGATGTCGGGCAGGTCGGTGAACGAGCCCGGACGGGGCCCGTGGGTGATCACGGCGCGCGTCATCAGTGGCCTCCGACCTGGGGTGCGCCCAGCGTGTCGGGCGGGATGGTGCCCACCTCGTCCCAGCGCACGCGGTCGCCGCGGAAGACCGGGCCCTCGACGCACGAGCGCAGCATGCGGGTGACGCCGTCGTCGCCGATCACCGGCAGGACGCACGTCATGCAGATGCCGATCCCGCAGGCCATGGCCTCCTCGACCGCGCACTGCGAGTGCGCGCCCTGTGCCGCCGCGACCTCGGCCACCGAGCGCAGCATCGCCATGGGGCCGCAGGCGTACACGACGTCGGCGTCCACCCGCTCCATGACGGCGGGCAGGACGTCGGTCACGCGGCCCTTCTCGCCGAGCGAACCGTCGTCGGTGGTGATGGTGAGGGTGGCGGCGATGCGCTTGGCGTCGAGGACGCCGAACAGCTTGCTCTCGGTCGAGGCGCCGAGCACGACGTCGACGCGGCAGCCGCGGGCGCGCAGCTGGTCGGCGAGCATGAACATCGGGGCCGAGCCGTAGCCGCCGGCGACGAGCACGCACGACACCGGCTGCTTCGGCAGTGCGAACGGACGGCCCAGCGGGCCGACGACGTCGACCTGGTCGCCGCGGTGCAGCTTGGACAGCCACTCGGTGCCCTTGCCGTGGGTCGCGAACACGACCTCGACCGTGCCGCCGTACACGCCGCGGCTCTGCACCGAGTGGATGGAGAACGCACGACGCAGCAGCATCGACGAGCTGGGCCCGCCCACCGCCAGCGCCACGAAGTGGCCGGGGCGCGTCGCCTCGGGGATGCCCGGGGCGGTCAGGGTGAGCACCTGGTACTCCCCCACGCGGCGGAGCCCGAGCACCTCGCCCATGACCTGGACCGGGCCCGTCTTCGCCTGTGCCGTCGTCATCGCGTCGTGTTCCCGTCGCTGCTCGTCCCGGACTCGGTCAGGGCGGCCGCGCGCAGTGCGTGCAGGTCGGCGGCGTGCTCCTGCAGCGACCGTACGCCCACCTCGCCCGCGAGCAGCGCCTCGATGCCCTGGACCGTCGCCGCGAGTCCCTGCACGGTCGTGATGCACGGGACGCCACGGGTCACCGCGGCGGTGCGGATCTCGTAGCCGTCCAGGCGCGAGCCCACGCCGTAGGGCGTGTTGACGATGAGGTCGATGTCGCCCGCGAGGATCGCGTCGACCGTGGTGGGCTCGCCGTTCGGGCCCGGCCCGTCGTGCTGCTTGCGCAGCACCGTGGCCTTCAGTCCGTTGCGGCGCAGCACCTCGGCGGTGCCGCCCGTCGCGCAGATCTCGAAGCCGAGGTCGGCGAGGCGCTTGACCGGGAAGATCATCGAGCGCTTGTCGCGGTTGGCGACCGAGACGAACGCGCGGCCGCTGGTCGGCAGGCCGGACGAGTACGCCGCGGTCTGCGACTTCGCGAACGCGGTGCCGAAGTCGGAGTCGATGCCCATGACCTCGCCGGTCGAGCGCATCTCCGGGCCGAGCACGGTGTCGACCCCGTGGAAGCGGCCGAACGGGAGCACCGCCTCCTTCACGGCGATCGCCGCGCCGATCGGCAGGTCTCCGCCGTCACCCTCGACCGGGAGGATGCCCTCGGCCCTGAGCTCGGCGATCCTGGTGCCCATGGTGACGCGGGCCGCCGCCTTGGCGAGCGGCACCGCCGTCGCCTTGGAGACGAACGGCACCGTGCGCGACGCGCGCGGGTTGGCCTCGAGCACGTAGAGGATGTCGCCGGCGAGGGCGTACTGGACGTTGATCAGGCCGCGCACCCCCACGCCGCGGGCGATCGCCTCGGTGCTGCGGCGGATGCGGTCGATGTCGCCCTTGCCGAGAGTGATCGGCGGCAGCGCGCACGCGGAGTCGCCGGAGTGGATGCCGGCCTCCTCGATGTGCTCCATGACGCCGCCGAGGTAGAGCTCGTGGCCGTCGTAGAGCGCATCGACGTCGATCTCGACCGCGTCGTCGAGGAAGCGGTCGACGAGCACCGGGTGCTCGGGAGTCGCCTCGGTGGCACGCGCGATGTAGTCGTGCAGCATCGCCTCGTCGTACACGATCTCCATCCCGCGGCCGCCGAGCACGTACGACGGGCGCACGAGCACGGGGTAGCCGACGCGGTCCGCGACCTCGACGGCCTCGGCGTACGACGTGGCCATGCCGTGCGCGGGCGCGGGCAGCTCGGCTTCTGCGAGGACGCGGCCGAACGCACCGCGCTCCTCCGCGAGGTGGATCGCCTCGGGGCTCGTGCCCACGATCGGCACACCGTTGTCCTTGAGCGCCTGCGCCAGGCCGAGCGGCGTCTGGCCGCCGAGCTGCACGATGACGCCGGCGATCGGACCGACGGCGAGCTCGGCGTGGTAGACCTCGAGCACGTCCTCGAGCGTGAGCGGCTCGAAGTACAGGCGGCTCGAGGTGTCGTAGTCGGTCGAGACCGTCTCGGGGTTGCAGTTGATCATCACGGTGTCGTAGCCGACCTCGCGCAGCGTGAGGCTGGCGTGCACGCACGAGTAGTCGAACTCGATGCCCTGGCCGATGCGGTTGGGGCCGCTGCCGAGGATGAGGACCGCCGGCGTGGTGCGCGGCTCGACCTCGGTCTCCTCGTCGTACGCCGAGTAGTGGTACGGCGTCTTCGCGGCGAACTCGGCCGCGCAGGTGTCGACGGTCTTGTAGACCGGGCGGATGCCGAGCGCGTGGCGCACGCCGCGCACGACGTCCTCGGTGAGGCCTCGGATCGCGCCGATCTGCACGTCGGAGAAGCCGTGCCGCTTGGCGAGGCGCAGCAGGTCCGGGCTGAGCTCGGGGGCCGCGCGCAGCGCGTCGCCGATCTCGTTGAGCAGCACGATCTGGTCGAGGAACCAGGGGTCGATGTTGGTGGCCTCGTGCAGCTGCTCGTTCGTGGCACCGGCCCAGAGCGCCTGCTGCACCTTGCGCAGCCGGCCGTCGTGCGGCACCTTCACGGCCTCGATGATCCCGGCGACGTCGACGTCGGACTTCTCGCCGACCCAGGTGAACGGCGCGTCCTTGCGCTCGATCGAGCGCAGGGCCTTCTGCAGCGCCTCGGTGAAGTTGCGGCCGATGGCCATGGCCTCGCCGACGCTCTTCATCGTGGTCGTGAGGGTCTGGTCGGCCGAGGGGAACTTCTCGAACGCGAACCGCGGCACCTTGACCACGACGTAGTCGAGCGCGGGCTCGAAGGACGCCGGCGTCTCGCGCGTGATGTCGTTCGGGATCTCGTCGAGGGTGTAGCCGACGGCGAGCTTCGCCGCGATCTTCGCGATCGGGAAGCCGGTGGCCTTCGACGCGAGGGCCGAGGAGCGCGAGACGCGGGGGTTCATCTCGATGACGACCATGCGGCCGTCGTCGGGGTTGATGGCGAACTGGATGTTGCAGCCGCCGGTGTCGACGCCGACCTCGCGGATGACGGCGATGCCGACGTCGCGCAGGTGCTGGTACTCGCGGTCGGTGAGGGTGAGCGCGGGAGCGACCGTGATCGAGTCGCCCGTGTGGACACCCATCGGGTCGACGTTCTCGATCGAGCAGATGACCACGACGTTGTCGTTCTTGTCGCGCATCAGCTCGAGCTCGTACTCCTTCCAGCCGATGATCGACTCCTCGAGGAGCACCTCGGTGGTCGGCGAGGCCTGCAGGCCCTGGCCCGCGATGCGGTGCAGGCCGGCCTCGTCGTAGGCGATGCCCGAGCCGGCGCCGCCCATGGTGAAGGACGGGCGCACGACGACGGGGTAGCCCAGGTCGTCGACCGCGGCGAGGCAGTCGGCCATCGTGTGGCAGACGGCGCTGCGCGCGGACTCGGCCGCGAGGCCGGAGTCGTTGATGAGCGCGACGATGTCCTTGAACTTCTCGCGGTTCTCGCCGGCCTCGATCGCCTCGACGTTGGCACCGATGAGCTCGACGCCGTACTTCTCGAGGACGCCGTTGGCGTGCAGGGCCATCGCGCAGTTGAGCGCGGTCTGGCCGCCGAGCGTGGCGAGCAGGGCGTCGGGGCGCTCCTTGGCGATGATCTTCTCGACGTACTCCGGCGTGATCGGCTCGACGTACGTGGCGTCGGCGAACTCCGGGTCGGTCATGATCGTGGCCGGGTTGCTGTTGACCAGGACCACGCGCAGCCCCTCGGCCTTGAGCACCCGGCACGCCTGGGTGCCCGAGTAGTCGAACTCGCAGGCCTGGCCGATGACGATCGGGCCGGACCCGATCACCATGACCGACTTCAGGTCGTCACGCCTCGGCACGAGCGGCCTCCATCAGGTCGCAGAAACGGTCGAACAGGTACGCCGAGTCGTGCGGACCGGCGGCGGCCTCCGGGTGGTACTGCACCGAGAAGGCGGGGAGGTCGAGCGCGCGCAGGCCCTCGACGACGTCGTCGTTGAGGCACACGTGGCTGACCTCGACCCGGCCGTACGGCGTGTCGCTCACGCGGTCGGTCGGCGCGTCGACGGCGAAGCCGTGGTTCTGCGCGGTGATCTCGACCTTGCCGGTGGTGCGGTCCATCACCGGCACGTTGATGCCGCGGTGGCCGTAGCGCAGCTTGTAGGTGCCGAAGCCGAAGGCGCGGCCGAGCACCTGGTTGCCGAAGCAGATCCCGAACACCGGGCGGCGCGCGTCGAGCGCGGCCTTCACGAGGTCGACCGCGTGGTCGGCGGTGGCCGGGTCGCCGGGGCCGTTGCTGAAGAAGACGCCGTCGACCCCGACCTCGAGCAGCCGCTCGGGCGTGATGGTGGAGGGCACGACGTGCACCTCGATGCCGCGCTCGGCCATGTGCCGCGGGGTCGCGCCCTTGATGCCGAGGTCGACCGCCGCGACGGTGAAGCGCTTCTCCCCCACCGCAGGGATGACCTCGTCGACGTCGGTGCTGACCTCGTCGGCCAGCGCCGCACCGACCATCTGCGGGCTCGCGTGCACCTGGGCGAGCAGCTCGTCGACGGGGCGCTCGGCGGCCGCGCCGCTGAAGACGCCGACGCGCATCGCGCCGCGCTCGCGCAGGTGGCGGGTGAGCGCGCGGGTGTCGACGTCGCTGATGCCGACGATCCCCTGCGCCTCGAGCTCCTCGTCGAGGGTGCGCTCGCTGCGCCAGTTCGACGCGATGCGGGAGGGGTCGCGCACGACGTACCCGGCCACCCAGATCCGCCGCGACTCGGCGTCGGCGTCGTTCACGCCGTAGTTGCCGATGTGCGGAGAGGTCTGCACGACCACCTGGCGGTGGTACGACGGGTCGGTGATCGTCTCCTGGTAGCCGGACATGCCCGTGGTGAACACGGCCTCGCCGAACGTCTCGCCGACGGCGCCGTACGAGCGGCCGCGGAAGACCCGGCCGTCCTCGAGCACCAGCAGCGCCGGTGCGGCATCGAGCACCCCGGTCATGAACCCACCACCTCGGTCTTCGCGGACCGCACGGCCCCGTCGAGCAACGTCGGGCGGCCGCGCAGGAACGTGGCGACCACCGAGGCCGGCAGCGTGATGCCGGCGTAGGGCGTGTTGCGGCTGCGGCTCTGCAGCGCGGTCGCCTCGACCACGTGCTCGCGCGCCGGGTCGACCAGTACGAGGTTGGCCGGCTCCCCTGCGGCGAGCGGCCGCCCGTGGCCGGCGAGCCGGCCGATCCGCGCGGGCGCGATCGACATGCGGTCGGCGACCCCGGCCCAGTCGAGCAGCCCCGTCTCGACCATGGCGGAGGCGACGACGCCGAGCGCGGTCTCGAGGCCGAGCATGCCCATGGCAGCCTCGGCCCACTCGCAGTCCTTGTCCTCGACCGGGTGCGGGGCGTGGTCGGTGGCGACGATGTCGATCGTGCCGTCGGCCAGCGCCTCGCGCAGGGCGAGCACGTCGCGCTCGGAGCGCAGCGGCGGGTTGACCTTGTAGACCGGGTCGTACGACCGCACGAGCTCCTCGGTGAGCAGCAGGTGGTGCGGCGTGACCTCGGCCGTGACGTCGATGCCCCGGGACTTGGCCCAGCGCACGATCTCGACCGATCCCGCGGTGGAGACGTGGCACACGTGCAGGCGCGACCCGACGTGCTCGGCGAGCAGCACGTCGCGGGCGATGATCGCCTCCTCGGCGACCGCCGGCCATCCGCGCAGGCCGAGGATCCCGGAGAGCGGGCCCTCGTTCATCTGCGCGTCCTCGGTGAGCCGCGGCTCCTGCGCGTGCTGCGCGACGACGCCGTCGAACGCCTTCACGTACTCCAGCGCGCGGCGCATGATCACGGCGTCGTGCACGCACTTGCCGTCGTCGCTGAAGACGCGGACCTGCGCGGCGCTGTCGGCCATCGCGCCGAGCTCGGAGAGCGCGGTGCCCCCCAGGCCCACGGTGACCGCGCCGATCGGCTGGACGTCGACGTAGCCGGCGGCGCGGCCGAGGTGCCACACCTGCTCGACCGTGCCGGCGGTGTCGGCGACCGGATCGGTGTTGGCCATGGCGAACACCGCGGTGAACCCGCCGGCCGCGGCGGCTCGCGAGCCGCTCTCGACCGTCTCGGCGTCCTCGCGGCCCGGCTCGCGCAGGTGGGTGTGCAGGTCGACGAGCCCCGGCAGGGCGATGAGGCCCTCGGCCTCGACGACGATCGCGCCCTCGGCGTTCGCGGCACCGGCGGCGGTCACCTCGGCGATGACGCCGTCGCGGAGGACGAGGTCGGCGGGCTCCCCGCCCAGGATCCGCGCGTTGCGGACGACGTAGGTCTCGGGCATCTCAGGCCTCCGCGGCGTCGGTGAGGTCGGTACCGGCGCCGAGCTGCGCGCCGCCCAGGAGCAGGTAGAGCACGGCCATGCGGACGCTGACGCCGTTGCCCACCTGCTCGACGATCACCGAGCGCGGGGCGTCGGCGACGTCGGCCGCGATCTCCATGCCGCGGTTCATCGGGCCGGGGTGCATGACGATCGCGTGGTCGGGCAGCAGCGCCATCCGGCGGGCGTCGAGGCCGTAGCGGCGGCTGTACTCGCGCGCGCTCGGGAAGAACGCGGCGTTCATCCGTTCGCGCTGGACCCTCAGCATCATCACGGCGTCGGCGTGCTTCAGGTGGGGGTCGAGCTCGTACGACGTGGCGCACGGCCAGGTCTCGACGCCGACCGGCAGCAGCGTGGGCGGAGCGACGAGCGTGACCTCCGCGCCGAGCGTGGCGAGGAGCAGCACGTTGCTGCGGGCCACGCGGCTGTGCAGGACGTCGCCGACGATCGTGACGCGACGGCCCTCGAGGTCGCCCTCGCCGCCGGCGAGGTGGCGGCGCATCGTGAAGGCGTCGAGCAGAGCCTGGGTCGGGTGCTCGTGCGTGCCGTCGCCGGCGTTGACGACCGAGCCGCCGATCCAGCCGGAGTTGGCGAGGCGGTGCGGGGCGCCGCTCGCGCCGTGGCGGATGACCACGGCGTCGGCGCCCATCGCCTCGAGGGTGAGCGCGGTGTCCTTGAGGCTCTCGCCCTTGGAGACGCTGGAGCCCTTGGCGCTGAAGTTGATGACGTCGGCCGACAGCCGCTTGGCAGCGGCCTCGAACGAGATGCGGGTGCGGGTGGAGTCCTCGAAGAAGAGGTTGACCACCGTCCGGCCGCGCAGCGTCGGCAGCTTCTTCACCGCGCGGTCGGTGAGCGAGGCGAGCTCGGCTGCGGTGTCGAGGACGAGCAGCGCGTCGTCGCGGTCGAGGTCGGCGGCCGACAGGAGGTGACGCTTCACTTCGACTCCTCAGCAGTGGGGTGGCCGGTACCGCCGGAGATGAGGACGGCGTCCTCACCGTCGAGCTCGGCGACGAGGACCAGCACCTTCTCGGAGGTGGAGGTCGGGATGTTCTTGCCGACGTAGTCGGCGCGGATCGGCAGCTCGCGGTGGCCGCGGTCGACGAGGACTGCGAGCTGCACCGCGCGCGGGCGGCCGATGTCGTTCATGGCGTCGAGCGCCGCGCGGATCGTGCGGCCGCTGTAGAGGACGTCGTCCACGAGGACCACGACCTTGTCGTCGATGCCGCCGGCAGGGATCTCGGTCGGGAGCAGCGCGCGGGCCGGGGCGCGACGCAGGTCGTCGCGGTACATGGTGATGTCGAGCGAGCCGACGGGGATGTCGCGCCCCTCGATCTCGCGGATGCGCTCGGCCACGCGTCGGGCCAGGAACGCGCCTCTCGTGGGGATGCCCAGCAGCACCAGGTCATCGGCGCCCTTGGCGCGTTCGACGATCTCGTGGGCCACGCGCGTGAGCGCTCGGGCGATCTCCGCAGCGTCGAGGACAGTGCGTGCGTCGTCAGGAGTCCGGGCAGCGGACATCTCGGCGACCCTCCTTCCCCGCCTCACAGGACGGACTTAAAGGACTTGGTCTGCGGCGACCCTACCCGACCCCCGGCGGGTCGCGGCGGGGCGCACCGAGGAGTGAGACAGCCCACGCCCGGCGGGCCCCGGCGGCGACAGCGCGTCACATTGCCGCAGAGGTGTAACAGAACCGCCCCGACACGCTCGGTGTGCGATCCGGGGGGCGTCCGCACCTCGACCACACCCTAAGAGCCTCGCCCGAACGGCCGATGGAACCACCAGGCACGGGACGCGTTACGCTGCGTAACATCACCCGCGGGGTGGGAACACTCGACGCCCGGGACGCAACGGGGATCGACGGAGGGACACGTCACTCATGGCTACCGACTACGCCAAGGCGCTCGGCGCACGCCTCAGGGCCATCCGCCAGCAGCAGGGCCTCTCGCTCCATGGCGTGGAGGAGAAGTCGCAGGGCCGCTGGAAGGCGGTCGTGGTGGGCTCGTACGAGCGCGGCGACCGTGCCGTCACCGTCCAGAAGCTGGCCGAGCTCGCGGACTTCTACTCGGTGCCCGTCTCCGAGCTGCTGCCCGACTCGTCGCCGTCCGTCGCGGCCGAGGCGCCCAAGCGGCTCGTCATCGACCTCGAGCGCCTCGGCCAGGTGCCGGCGGAGAAGGCCGGCCCGCTGGCCCGCTACGCCGCCGCCATCCAGGCCCAGCGCGGCGACTACAACGGCCGCGTGCTCTCCATCCGCCAGGACGACCTGCGCACCCTCGCGGTCATCTACGACGAGGCCCCGAGCCAGCTCGCCGAGCAGCTCATCGGCTGGGGCGTGCTCAACCCCGAGGCCCGCGGCGCGATCGACTAGCGCACGTATGACGAAGGCCCCCGGCAGCGTGAGCGCCGGGGGCCTTCGTCGTACGTGCTAGATGCCGCTGGGGATCTGGGTTCCCATGCGGTGCACGCGCATGCCGTTGGTCGTGCCGGGGACGCCCGGCGGCACGCCCGCGATGATGACGAGCAGCTCGCCGACGGTGGCGCGGCCGTTCTCCTGGAGCGCGGCGTCGACAATGCTCACCATCTCGTCGGTGCTGACGACCTTGGGCACGAGGTAGGTCTCGACGCCCCACGAGAGCGCGAGCTGGCTGCGCACGCGCGGGTTCGGCGTGAAGGCCATGAGCGGCATCGCCGGGCGGTAGCGAGAGACGAGGCGGGCCGAGCGGCCGGTCTCGGTGAAGGCGATGACGCCGGAGGCGTGCACGTCCTGCGCCACACGGACAGCGGCGCGCGTGATGGACCGCGAGGTGGAGTCGTTGGGGTCGGTGACGACGGGCAGCTGGTCGAGCGCCTCGCCCTCGACCTCCTCGATGATGCGGCTCATCGTGCGCACGACGTGCGCAGGGTGCGAGCCGACCGAGGTCTCGCCCGAGAGCATGAGGGCGTCGGTGCCGTCGAGGACGGCGTTGGCGACGTCGCTGGCCTCGGCGCGCGTGGGGCGCGTCATCGAGACCATCGAGTCGAGCATCTGGGTCGCCACGATGACCGGCTTGGCGCGGCGGCGGGCGAGGGTGATCGCGCGCTTCTGCACCAGCGGCACCTGCTCGAGCGGCAGCTCCACGCCCAGGTCGCCGCGGGCGACCATGATCCCGTCGAACGCGTCGATGATCGACTCGAGGTTGGCAACGGCCTGCGGCTTCTCGATCTTGGCGATGACCGGCAGCCGCACGCCCTCGTCGTCCATGATCTTCTGCACGTCGAGGAGGTCGTCGGCGCTGCGGACGAACGACAGCGCGATGATGTCGACGCCGAGGCGCAGGGCCCAGCGGAGGTCGGCGACGTCCTTGTCGGACATTGCAGGGACGCTGACGGCGACGCCGGGGAGGTTGATCCCCTTGTTGTCGCTGACGCGGCCGCCCTCGACGACCTCGGTCACGACCGACCGCTCGTCGACCTCGATCGCGCGCAGCGCCACCTTGCCGTCGTCGATCAGGATCATGTCGCCGGGGTGGACGTCGCCGGGCAGGCCCTTGTAGGTCGTGCCGCACATGTCGACGTCGCCCGGCACGTCGTCGATGGTGATCGTGAAGCGGGCGCCGGGCTCGAGCACCACCGGTCCGTTGGCGAAGGTCGCCAGCCGGATCTTGGGGCCTTGGAGGTCGACGAGGATGCCGATCCCCCGCCCGGCGGTGTCTCCAGCAGCACGGACCCACCCGTAGACCCGCTCGTGGTCGGCGTAGGAGCCGTGCGAGAGGTTCATGCGGGCGACGTCCATGCCGGCGTCGACGAGGGACTGGATGCCCTCCTGGCTCGCTACAGCGGGCCCGAGGGTGCAGACGATCTTGGCGCGGCGCACGTAGGTAACCCTATCCCTGCCGGAGTGTGGTTGAAAGCGGTTGCAGTTCAGCACGGGCTCACGGCCCCCGCACCTCGGGTGCGGGAGCCGTGCCGCGGCTCAGACGACGAGCGGTCGGGCCGTCGGAGGGATCGGCGCCGGGAGCGTGGTGCTGCCCGACAGCCAGGTGTCGACCCCCGCCGCGGCCGAACGGCCCTCGGCGATGGCCCACACGATGAGCGACTGTCCGCGGCCGGCGTCCCCGGCGACGAAGACGCCCGGGACGGTGCTCATGTAGGAGCGGTCGCGCACGATGTTGCCGCGCTCGTCGAGCTCGACGCCGAGCTGCTCGAGCAGCGGGCCGCGCTCCGGGCCGGTGAAGCCCATCGCGAGGAACACGTAGTCGGCCGGCAGCTCCCGCTCGCTGCCGGGCACCGGCTCGAAGCGGCCGTCCTTGAACTCGACCTCGACGATCTCGAGCGCCCGCACCCGGCCGTTGCCGTCATCGACGAAGCGCTGGGTGTTGACGGCGTAGACGCGCTCGCCGCCCTCCTCGTGGGCGCTCGTGACCTTGTACGACATCGGGTACGTCGGCCAGGGCTGGCCCTTCGGCCGCGACTCCGGAGGCATGGGCATGATCTCGAGCTGGGTGACCGAGGCCGCGCCCTGGCGGTGCGAGGTGCCGAGGCAGTCGGCCCCGGTGTCGCCGCCGCCGATGATGACGACGTGCTTGCCGGCGACGTCGATCGGCGCGACATCGAGGTCGCCCTCCTGCACGCGGTTCGCACCGGGCAGGAACTCCATCGCCTGGTGCACGCCCGCGAGCTCGCGGCCCGGGACGGGCAGGTCGCGCCACTGGGTCGCGCCGACCGAGAGCACGACGGCGTCGTACCGCTTGCGTAGGTCGGTGCCCGTGACGTCGGTGCCGACGTCGACGCCCGCGCGGAACTTCACGCCCTCGGCCTGCATCTGCGCGAGGCGGCGGTCGAGGTGGCGCTTCTCCATCTTGAACTCGGGGATGCCGTAGCGCAGCAGGCCGCCGACGCGGTCGGCGCGCTCGAACACGGCGACCGTGTGGCCGGCGCGGGCGAGCTGCTGGGCCGCGGCGAGACCGGCCGGGCCGGAGCCGATGACCGCGATGGTCCTGCCCGACTGGCGAGGTGCGGGCTGCGGCGTGATCCAGCCCTCGTCCCAGGCGGCGTCGACGATCTCGACCTCGACCTGCTTGATGGAGACCGGGTCCTGGTTGATGCCGAGCACGCAAGCGGTCTCGCACGGCGCAGGGCACAGCCGGCCGGTGAACTCCGGGAAGTTGTTGGTCGCGTGCAGTCGCTCGGACGCGAGGCGCCAGTCGCCCCGCCAGACCAGGTCGTTCCACTCCGGGATGAGGTTCCCGAGCGGGCAGCCGTTGTGGCAGAACGGGATGCCGCAGTCCATGCAGCGCCCGGCCTGCTTCTCCAGCGTCTCGGTCGGGAAGGGCTCGTAGACCTCGCGCCAGTCACGGATGCGGATGTCGACCGGACGGCGCGTGGGGCCCTCGCGACCGGTGGTGAGAAAGCCCTTCGGGTCAGCCATGGTTCGACTCCATCACTGCGAGCAGGACGTCACGGCCCTCGCGCTCGGCTGCGGCCTGGGCCGCCAGCACGCGCGCGTAGTCGCGGGGCATGACCTTGGTGAAGCGGCCGGCGACCTCGCCCTGCTCGAGCAGTGCGGACGCGACCGTGGAACCGGTCTCCTCGTGGTGACGACGCAGGAGCTCGGTGACGCGGGCGACGTCGTCGTCGTCCAGCGGCAGGAGGTCGACCAGCTCGGGGTTGACCCGGCCGGCGTCGGCGTCGAGCAGGTAGGCCACGCCGCCCGACATGCCCGCCGCGAAGTTGCGGCCGGTCGGGCCGGCGATGACGACCGTGCCGCCCGTCATGTACTCGCAGCCGTGGTCGCCCACCCCCTCGACGACGGTGCTGGCGCCGGAGTTGCGGACGCAGAAGCGCTCGCCCACCCGGCCGCGGAGGTAGATCTCCCCCGACGTCGCGCCGTACCCGATCACGTTGCCCGCGATCACGTTGGCCTCGGCGTCGAACTGGGCTGCGCGGTCGGGGCGGACGATGACGCGACCGCCCGACAGGCCCTTGCCGACGTAGTCGTTGCTGTCGCCCTCGAGCCGCAGCGTGATGCCCCGCGGCAGGAACGCGCCGAACGACTGACCGGCCGACCCGGTGAAGGTGAGGTCGATCGTGCCGTCGGGAAGGCCGTCAGCGCCGTACCGTCGGCTGACCTCCGAGCCGAGCATCGTGCCGACCGTGCGGTTGACGTTGCGCACCACGACCTGGGCCCGGACGGGCTCGCCGCGCTCGAGAGCGTCTGCGGCGAGCGCGATCAGCTCGTTGTCGAGGGCGCGGTCGATGCCGTGGTCCTGCGTCACCGTCTGGTGCAGCGAGGCGCCCTCGGCGATCGCGGGCACGTGCAGGATGGGCGTCAGGTCGAGACCCTCGGCCTTCCAGTGGTCGACGGCCCTGGTCGGGTCGATGAGCTCGGCGTGGCCGACAGCCTCGAGCAGGGTGCGGAAGCCCAGGCTCGCCAGGATCTCGCGCACCTCCTCGGCGAGGAAGGTGAAGAAGTTCTCCACGAACTCGGGCTGGCCGTTGAAGCGCTCGCGCAGGACGGGGTTCTGCGTCGCGACGCCGACGGGGCAGGTGTCGAGGTGGCAGACGCGCATCATGACGCAGCCCATCACCACGAGCGGCGCGGTCGCGAAGCCGAACTCCTCGGCGCCGAGCAGCGCCGCGATGACGACGTCGCGACCGGTCTTGAGCTGGCCGTCGGTCTGCACGACCACGCGGTCGCGCAGGCCGTTGAGCAGCAGCGTCTGCTGGGTCTCGGCCAGGCCGAGCTCCCACGGACCGCCCGCGTGCTTGAGCGAGGTGAGCGGCGAGGCGCCGGTGCCGCCGTCGTGGCCCGAGACCAGCACGACGTCGGCGTGCGCCTTGGCGACGCCGGCCGCGACGGTGCCCACGCCGACCTCGGACACCAGCTTCACGTGCACGCGGGCACGCGGGTTGGAGTTCTTGAGGTCGTGGATGAGCTGGGCGAGGTCCTCGATCGAGTAGATGTCGTGGTGCGGCGGCGGCGAGATGAGACCGACGCCCGGGGTCGAATGACGCGTCTTGGCGATCCACGGGTAGACCTTGTGGCCGGGCAGCTGGCCGCCCTCGCCGGGCTTGGCGCCCTGCGCCATCTTGATCTGCAGGTCGTCGGCGTTCACGAGGTAGTGGCTCGTTACTCCGAAGCGGCCGGACGCGATCTGCTTGATGGCAGACCGCTTCGAGTCGCCGTTCGGCAGGGGCTCGAAGCGCTCCGCGTCCTCGCCGCCCTCACCCGTGTTGGACTTCGCGCCGATGCGGTTCATCGCGATGGCGAGGGTCTCGTGCGCCTCGCCGGAGATGGAGCCGTACGACATCGCACCGGTCGAGAACCGCTTGACGATCTCGCTGACCGGCTCGACCTCGTCGATGCTGATCGGCTCGCGCGCGCCGTCCTTGAAGGCGAAGAGGCCGCGCAGCGTCATGAGGCGCTCGGCCTGGTCGTTGACGCGCGAGGTGTACTGCTTGAAGACGTCGTACCGACCCTCGCGCGTGGCGTGCTGGAGGCGGAAGACGGTCTCGGGGTCGAACAGGTGCGGCTCGCCCTCGCGGCGCCACTGGTACTCGCCGCCGACGTTGAGGCGGCGGTGGGCCGGCGAGATGCCGTTCGGCGGGTAGGCCACGGCGTGCCGGCGCGCGGTCTCCTCGGCGATGACGTCGAGGCCGACGCCGCCGAGGCGCGAGGTGGTGCCGGTGAACCAGGCATCGACGACGTCCTGCGAGAGGCCGATCGCCTCGAACACCTGGGCACCGCGGTACGACGCCACGGTGGAGATGCCCATCTTGCTCATCACCTTGAGGACGCCCTTGCCGAGCGCCTTCACGAGGTTGCGCACGGCCTTCTCGGGCGCGATGTCGGTGATGATGCCGCGACGGACGAGGTCCTCGACCGACTCCATCGCGAGGTACGGGTTGACCGCCGCCGCGCCGTAGCCGATCAGCAGTGCGACGTGGTGGACCTCGCGGACGTCTCCTGCCTCGACGATGAGCCCCGCCATCGTGCGCTCCTTCTGGCGCACGAGGTGGTGGTGCACGGCCGAGGTGAGCAGCAGCGAGGGGATCGGCGCCTTGTCGGCGTCCGAGTCGCGGTCCGACAGCACGATGAAGCGCTTGCCGTCCGCGATGTGCCCGGAGACCTCGGCGCAGATCTCGCGGAGGCGCGCCTCGAGGGCCGCTCCCCCGCCGTCGACGTCGTACAGGCCGGAGACCTTGGCGGCCGAGAAGCCGGGGAGGTCGCCGTCCTTGTTGACGTACAGGATCTTGGCGAGCTCGTCGTTGTCGATCACCGGGAACGGCAGGACGAGCTGGCGGCAGTGGGCCGGCGTGGCCTCGAGGATGTTGACCTCGGGGCCGATGTGGCTCGAGAGCGACGTGACGAGCTCCTCGCGGATCGCGTCGAGCGGCGGGTTGGTGACCTGCGCGAAGAGCTGCGAGAAGTAGTCGAACAGCATGCGCGGGCGCTCGGACAGCACCGCGATGGGCGTGTCGGTGCCCATCGAGCCGATGGCCTCGGCGCCGGACTTCGCCATCGGCGCGACGAGGATGCGGAGCTCCTCCTCGGTGTAGCCGAAGGTCTGCTGACGACGGAGCACTGACTCGGTGGTGTGCACGATGTGCTCGCGCTCGGGCAGCGAGTCGAGGTGCATGACGCCGGCGTGCAGCCACTCGTCGTACGGCGCGGCCGCGGCCAGCTCGGCCTTGATCTCGTCGTCCTCGACGATGCGGTGCTGCTCGGTGTCGACGAGGAACATGTGCCCGGGCTGCAGGCGGCCCTTGCGCACGATCGTGGACTGGTCGATGTCGAGGACGCCCGCCTCGGAGGCCAGCACCACGAGACCGTCGTCCGTGACCCAGAAGCGGCCCGGGCGCAGGCCGTTGCGGTCGAGGACCGCGCCGATCACGGTGCCGTCGGTGAAGCAGACGTCGGCGGGGCCGTCCCACGGCTCGGTGAGCGTGGCGTGGAACTCGTAGAACGCCCTGCGCGCGGGGTCCATCTCGGTGTGGTTCTGCCACGCCTCGGGGATCATCATGAGCACGGCGTGGGGCAGGCTGCGACCACCGAGGTGCAGGAGCTCCAGCACCTCGTCGAAGGACGCGGAGTCCGAGCCCCCGTCCGTGCAGATCGGGAACAGGCGCGACAGGTCGCCGGGGAGCAGGTCGCTCGTCAGCTGTGCCTCGCGCGCCTTCATCCAGTTGCGGTTGCCCTTGACGGTGTTGATCTCGCCGTTGTGCGCGATGAGGCGGTACGGGTGCGCGAGCGGCCAGCTCGGGAAGGTGTTCGTGGAGAACCGCGAGTGCACGAGGGCGAGGGCCGAGGTGTAGCGCTCGTCGACGAGGTCGGGGAAGAACTCCTTGAGCTGCCCGGTCGTGAGCATGCCCTTGTAGACGATCGTGCGCGAGGACAGCGACGGGAAGTAGACGTCGGCCTCGTGCTCGGCGCGCTTGCGCAGGCAGAACGCCATCCGCTCCAGGGCCATGCCCATCACGCGGTGGCCGGGTGCCTGGACGAACAGCTGCTTGAAGCGCGGCATCACGCTGCGGGCGGTCGCGCCCACCGACGAGGCGTCCACGGGGAGCTCGCGCCACGTGACGACCTCGAGGCCCTCCTCGATGGCGATCGCCTCGATCTGCTTCATCGCGGCCTGCTCGGCCTCGTCCTCGTCCGGGAGGAAGGCGATGCCGACGGCGTACGAGCGGCGCGGGGGCAGGGTGACGCCCTGCTCGGCCAGGACGGCGTGGAAGAACTGGTCCGGGAGCTGGGTGAGGATGCCTGCGCCGTCGCCGGAGTCGGGCTCGGAGCCCGAGGCGCCACGGTGCTCGAGGTTCTCGAGCGCAGTCACGGCCTTGCGCACGACGTCGTGCGACTTGTCCCCCGACATCTGCGCGACGAAGGCGACACCGCAGGCGTCGCGCTCGTGCTCGGGGTGGTACAGGCCCTGGGGGGCGGGGATGGCCGACCGCATGGTCACTCCCGGTGGCTCGCCGATACCGGTCCGCGCGCTGGGAGCGGGATCCGGTGGGGTCGAGCAGGGGGACGACATTGGCCGCGCTGCTGTGCGCAGACTGTAACGCGCCGGGTGTACCGACGTGCAACAGGGGCGCGTGTGTCCCATCCCACGAGATCCCGCGTCTCACATGCTGGGAGCTACCGCGACCCAGCGGATCAGGAGATGGACGTCCCCACGAGGGAGCCGACGCCGAAGGTGACCGCGGCGGCGGCGGCGCCCACGAACAGCTGGCGCAGGCCGGAGAACCACCAGGAGCGGGCGGTGACGCGCGAGACGACCGCGCCGGCCGCGAACAGGCCCATGAGCGACAGCACGAGCGACCAGGTGAGCGTGGTGGCGCCGAAGGCGTAGGGCAGCACCGGGATCATCGCGCCCGCCACGAACGACAGGAACGACGAGCCGGCGGCGAGCCACGGGTTGGGCAGCTCGCCCGGGGCCATGCCGAGCTCCTCGCGGGCGTGCACCTCGAGCGCCGCATCGGGGTTCTTCGCCAGCTGGCTCGCCATCTCCACCGCGAGCTCGCGGTCGATGCCGCGGGAGACCCAGATCTCGGCGAGCTCCTTGGCCTCGGCGTCGGGGTTGCGCGACAGCTCGCGGCGCTCGTTCTCGAACTCCTGCTCGGCGAGCTCGGACTGCGACGCCACCGAGGTGTACTCCCCCGCGGCCATCGAGAACGCGCCCGCCGCGAGGCCCGCGAGCCCGGCGAGCACGACCGCGCTGCGGTTGCCGTCGGCGAGGCCCGCCGTACCCCCGGCCACGCCTGCCATGAGCGCGAAGTTGGAGACGAGGCCGTCCATGGCTCCGAAGACGGCCGGTCGCAGCCAGCCGCCCGTGACGTCGCGGTGGTGCTCGAGGGGGATGCTCACGGGGTCGAACCTACCGGCGGGTCGCCGGGCTCGCTCTCAGCGAGGGCACCCTCACCTGCGGCGGGGACGTCGTCGGCGCCGTCGGCGTCGGCGGATTCGTCGTCGGCGGCAGCGTCGTCGGCGGGCTCGGCGTCGCGTCCGCGCAACGACGCAGGGTCCTCGCGGCCCGGTCGGAGCCGCGCGCTCAGGACGATGTAGAGGATCCCGCCGACGATCACCACCAGGGAGGTGAAGACGTTGAGGCGGATCCCGAAGAACTGGTTGGCATCGTCGATCCGCATCGTCTCGATGATGCCGCGGCCGACGGAGTAGAGCGTGATGTAGAGCGCGAACACCCGGCCGTGGCCCATGCGCCAGCGGCGGTCGGCCCACACGAGCACGATCGCGACGAGCACGCACCAGATCGACTCGTACAGGAAGGTCGGGTGGAAGGTGGCGTACTGCTCGTAGCCCTCGGGGCGGTTGACCGGATCGATCTGCAGGCCCCACGGCAGGTCGGTGGGCGCGCCGAAGAGCTCCTGGTTGAACCAGTTGCCCCAGCGTCCGATCGCCTGCGCCAGGACGATGCCCGGGGCGATGGCGTCGGCGAACGGCGGCAGCGGGATGCCCCTGCGGCGTACGCCGATCCACGCGCCGACGCCGCCGAGGATGACCGCGCCCCAGATGCCGAGGCCGCCGTCCCAGATGCGGAACGCCGCGAGCAGGCCCTTGCCGTTCTCGCCGAAGTAGATCTGGTTGTCCGTGATCACGTGGTACAGCCGGCCGCCGACGATCCCGAAGGGCACGGCCCAGATCGCGACGTCGGCCACGGTGCCGGGCAAGCCTCCGCGCTCGACCCAGCGCTTCCCGCCGTACCAGATCGCCACGACGATCCCGAGCAGGATGATGAGCGCGTAGGCGCGGATCGGCAGCGGGCCGAGGTACCAGACGCCCTGGCTCGGGCTCGGGATGGATGCCAGGACGCCCGACGTCCCCGGCGCCGCAAGGGCGCCGGGGACGTGGAGGCCGAAGAAGGTCGTCACTTGTTGTCGGCGATGTACTTCTTGAGGGCGTCGATCGTGGCGTATGCGTCGTTCGGGACCTCCTGGCCGTCCAGGAACAGCGACGGCGTGCCGGGCACGTTCGAGTCGCGGAAGACCGTGTACGAGTTGACCGTCCACTGCTTGTACTTCTGGTCGGTGACGCAGGTCTCGTACGTGGTCGCCGCGTCGCCCGTGATTCCGGCGTCCTTGCCGAACTGGATCAGCTGCTCGTCGGTCCAGCCGTCGCCCTCGTTCTCGGGAGCAGGCTGGTTGGCGAAGATGATGTCCTTCACCTCGGCACCCTTTCCGGCGTCGACGGCGCAGCCGTAGGCGTTCGCGGCGCGGGTCGAGGAGTTGGGGTTCGGGCTCTTCGGGAAGTTCTTCTCGATGAAGGTCGTCGGGCGGTAGACGAGCTGGATCGTGCCGTCGTCCGCGAGCTTCTGGATGTCGGCACCGAGCCGGGCCTCGAACGCGGCGCACGCCGGGCAGCCGAAGTCCTCCCAGATCGAGAGCACCGGCACGTCGGCCTTGTCGTTGTACGGCACGCCCCAGGCGTAGTCACCGCTCGTGAAGGTGCCCTGGGGCACGGCCGCGTCGGCCACGACGCCGGTGCTGTCGCCGCTGCTGCCCCTCGACCCGATCACACCGACGGCGATGATGCCGGCGACGAGCACGGCGATCACGGCACCGCCGATGATCTGGATCCGGCGGTCGCGCTTCTTCTGCTCGGCCTCGGCGGCGGCACGCGCAGCGGCGGCCTTCTCCTTGGTCGACTTCTTGCTCTCAACCATCGTCGTGCTCCTCGGGCGGCGCGGACGCCGTGTCGTGGGGGCTGTGCAGGTCGTGGTGCGGGGCGATCAGGCCGTGCTGTCGGTGCCGACGAGGTCGGCCTCGTCCTCGTCGTCGTACGCGGAGACGTCGACCGGGTCCCGGTCGAGCGAGAACTTCGTGCGGGGCCAGGCGACGAGCCACGTCGCCATGCCGACGAACAGGAAGTCGCGCAGCAGGTAGCTGGCGTACCGCAGCGTCTTGCCGTCGGCGCTGATGTCGCCGCCACCGCCGAAGCAGCCGCACTCGATGGAGTAGCCGCGCACCCAGACGCTCACCACGCCGATCATGAAGCCGACCATCAGCAGCGCGGTGCCGAGGGCGGCCCAGCGCGTGAACAGCCCGACGAGCAGCAGGACGGCGAGCAGGATCTCGAAGGCGGGCAGCGCCCACGAGAGCAGCGGCACGAGCGCGTCGGGCACGAGGCGGTAGGCGATGATCACCGACCGGGCGCCGTCAGACTCGAACAGCTTGGGCACGGCGGCGAACAGCAGGATGCCGGCGAGCGCGACGCGCAGGAGCGTGCCGATCCAGGCGCGGACCTCGGAGTTCACGGGCTGATCATCCCTCATGACGACGTGGCGGGCCGGGACCGACCCCCTGGAGGGACGCTCGCACGGCCGTGGATGTTCCCCGATTCAACCAACCGATGCCCGGATGTGACCGGACGGCTCAGACGTGCGCGTGTCGGCGCACGCCCTCGGCCAGCTCGGCCGCCAGCCTTCCCACCGCCGCGACCCCGGCCGCAGGTGTCTCGGCGTCGAGCAGCAGGCGCACGAAGGCTGAACCCACGATGACACCGTCGGCGTATGCCGCGACGTCGGCGGCCTGGTCGGGTGTCGACACGCCGAGACCGACCGCGATCGGCAGGCTCGTGCGCGGACGGGTGCGCGCGACGAGCTCGGGGGCCGCGGCCGACACCGACTTCACGCCGGTCACACCCATGAGGGAGGCGGCGTAGACGAAGCCGGAGGTGATCCCGCAGACGACGTCGATCCGCTCGTCGGAGCTGCTCGGGGCCACGAGGAAGACCCGGTCGAGCCCGGCCTCGTCGGTGGCCGCGATCCAGGGGCCGGCCTCCTCGGGCGTGAGGTCGGGCGTGATCACGCCCGTGCCGCCGGCGGAGGCGAGGTCGCGCGCGAACCGCTCGATCCCGTACCTCTCGATGGGGTTCCAGTAGGTCATCACGAGCGTCGGCGCGCCGGTGCGGGCGACGGCCTCGGCCGTCGCGAGCACGTCCCTGGTGGTCGTGCCCTGACGCAGGGACTGCTCGGCGGCGGCCTGGATGGTCGGGCCGTCCATGAGCGGGTCGGAGTACGGCAGCCCGATCTCGACGACGTCGACGCCGTTCTCGACCATCACGCGGATGGCGTCGACGGCGCCGTCGACCGACGGGAAGCCGGCGGGCAGGTAGCCGACGAGGGCGGCCCGGTCCTCGGCCCGTGCGGCCGCGAAGGCCTCGTGGAGCGTGCTCACGCGCGTCCCTCCGGGGCTCGCTCGCCCTCGAGGATCCCGAACCAGCGGCTCGCGGTCTCGACGTCCTTGTCGCCACGGCCGGAGCAGTTGATGAGGATGATGCCGTCCGGGCCGAGCTCCTTGCCCAGGCGGATCGCCCCGGCGAGCGCGTGCGCGGTCTCGATCGCGGGGATGATCCCCTCCGTGCGGCACAGGAGGCGGAACGCCTCCATCGCCTCGGTATCGGTGACCGCCTCGTAGGTCGCCCGCCCGGTCTCGGCCAGGAACGCGTGCTCCGGGCCGACGCCCGGGTAGTCGAGCCCCGCGCTGATCGAGTGCGACTCGACGGTCTGGCCGTCCTCGTCCTGCAGGACGAAGGACCGCTGGCCGTGCAGGACGCCGACGCTGCCGCCGGTGATGGCCGCGGCGTGGCGGCCGGTGTCGACGCCGTCGCCGCCGGCCTCGTAGCCGCGCAGCTGCACCGACGGGTCGTCGTAGAAGCCGGAGAAGATGCCGATCGCGTTGGACCCGCCGCCGACGCACGCGACCACGGCGTCCGGGAGGCGGCCCGTGAGGGCGAGCACCTGCTCGCGCGACTCGACTCCGATGATGCGGTGGAACTCGCGCACCATCTCCGGGAACGGGGCAGGGCCGGCGACGGTGCCGATGATGTAGTGCGTGTCGTCGACGTTCGTGACCCAGTCGCGCATGGCCTCGTTCATCGCGTCCTTGAGCGTGCGGCTCCCGGACATGACCGGCACGACCTCGGCGCCGAGGAGCTTCATCCGCGCGACGTTGAGGGCCTGGCGGCGGGTGTCCTCCTCGCCCATGTAGACCACGCACTCGAGACCGAACAGCGCTGCCGCCGTGGCGGTGGCGACGCCGTGCTGGCCGGCGCCGGTCTCGGCGATGACGCGGGTCTTCCCCATCTTCAGCGTGAGCAGCGCCTGGCCCAGCACGTTGTTGATCTTGTGCGAGCCGGTGTGGTTGAGGTCCTCGCGCTTGAGCAGGATCCGCGCGCCGCCCGCGTGGGCGCCGAAGCGGACGCACTCGGTGACGGGGTTGGGCCGACCCGTGTAGTTCGCCTGCAGCGAGGCGAGCTCGGCCTGGAACTCGGGGTCGACCTTGGCCGCGCGGAACGCGGCGTCGAGCTGGTCGAGGGCGACGATCAGCGCCTCGGGCACGAACCGCCCGCCGAAGCGGCCGTAGTGGCCGGTCGTGTCAGGGAACGCGGTGGTGTCGGGGGTGCTCTCGGTCGCGGTCATGCGGGAAGTCTCTCAGTGGTCGGGCGAGTCAGCCACGCGCGTTCTTGACGGCAGGGTGGGCCCCCGCCGCGACGAGGTCCTGGACCGCCGTGCGCGGGTCGCCGCCGGTGACGAGGGACTCCCCCACGAGGACGGCGTCGGCCCCGGCGTGGGCGTAGGCGATGAGGTCGTGCGGCCCGCGCACGCCCGACTCGGCGATGCGCACGCAGCTCTCGGGGATCGAGGGCGCGACACGGGCGAAGGTCTCGCGGTCGACCTCGAGGGTCTTGAGGTTGCGGACGTTGACACCGATGACCGTGGCGCCGGCGTCCACCGCGCGGGCCACCTCGAGCTCGTCGTGCACCTCGACCAGCGGGGTGAGCCCGAGCGAGCGCGCGCGCTCGATCAACGAGACCAGCGCCTCCTGCTCGAGGGCGGCCACGATGAGCAGCGCGACGTCGGCGCCGTACGCCCGCGCCTCCCAGAGCTGGTAGCTGGAGACGATGAAGTCCTTGCGCAGCACGGGGATGTCGACGGCGGCACGGACGGCGGCGAGGTCGTCGAGCGAGCCGCCGAACCGGCGCTGCTCGGTGAGCACGCTGATGATGTGCGCGCCGCCGGCCTCGTAGTCGCGGGCGAGCGCCGCGGGGTCGGCGATGGCAGCCAGCTGGCCCTTGCTGGGGCTCGAGCGCTTGACCTCGGCGATGACGGCGACGCCGTCCTGGCGCAGGACCGCCTCGGCGTCGATCGCCGCGGGGCGGGCGGCGGCGAGCCGCTTGAGCTCGTCGAGGCTCGTGGCCTCCTGCCGTGCGGCGAGGTCTTCGCGCACGCCGGCCAGGATGTCGTCGAGCACCGTCATGCGGTGAGGCTATCCGTTGCGGTGCCGCGGTCGACCCGCCGGGTGGGCGTCAGGCCGCCGCTCCTGATCCCAGCCACGCCAGCACCTCCACTCCCCCGACGTTGCGGACGACGGTGAACACCGCCAGCGCTCCGACCACGGGCCAGAGGACCGCCGGGCGCAGCAGCGCGTCGGACACCGCCTGGACGGGGTGCGCGCGCTCTCCGTCGGGGTCGCCGATCCACTCCCGGCGCAGCCAGGCCACCCAGAGCAGGACGACCGGGACCACGAGGACGACGGTGAGCAGGTTGTGGTCGGCGGCACCGAGGAGGTCTCCGCGCGCCAGCGCGTGGGTGGCGCGCAGACCGCCGCAGAACGGGCAGTCGAGGCCGGTCAGCGCCTTGGTCGGGCAGAGCGGGTAGTGCCCCGGCTCGTTGGGGTCGACGAGCCCGACGTAGGCGACGCCGACCAGCGCAGCCGCGCCGACGGCGAGCGGCGCACGCGCGGCAGTGGGGATCACGGCACCAGGGTAGGCGCCGGGCCCGGCAGCACCACGCCGATCCGCGCGCCACCCTCCGGCGCGGTGCCCGCGAAGGCCCGCCCGCCCAGCCTCTCCGCGAGCCGGCCGACGAGGGCGAGCCCCACTCCGGTGCCGACGGTCCGGACGCCTCGGTAGCGCTCGTAGAGGGCCGCGGGCTCGAACGCCACCGCGACGTCGTCCGGCGTGAGCCCCGGTCCGCCGTCCCGCACCTCGAGGACCGCCGATCCGGGCTGCGCATGCAGCGCGATGACGAGCGGCCCTCCCGTCGGCGTGACCCGCAGGGCGTTCTCGCACAGGTTGTCGACGACCTGCCGCACCCGGAGCGGATCGGTGCGGACGACGAGCGTCGCCGGGAGCTCGGCGGAGAACCGGACGCCGACCTTCTCGCAGCGCGCCGACCAGACACCGGCCGCCTCGTGGCACACCGTCACGAGGTCGACGTCGACGAGCGACAGGCGCAGGTCGGCGGCCCCCAGCCGGGCGAGGTCGAGCAGGTCCGCCACGAGCCGCTCCAGCCGCTGCGCCTCCGTCAGCATGAGCGCGCCGGTCGCCGGCACCTGCTCCGGACCGACGACACCGTCGGCGAGGGCCTCGGCGTACCCCGTGATCCCGGTGAGCGGCGTGCGCAGCTCGTGGCTCACGGTCAGGAGGAAGTCGCGCTGCCTCCCCTCGCTCTGCGCGAGGGCCGACGACAGGCGGTTGAGCGACTCCGAGACGCTCGCCACCTCCTCCGGGCCGTCGACGGGGAGCGCGACGTCGCGCGCACCCGTCGACATGCGCTCGGCCGCATCGGCCGCACGGCGCAGCGGGCGGACGAGGCGCCGGGCCGCGAGCAGCCCCACGCCCGCGGCCACCACGAGCCCGATCAGGCCCGCCAGGAGGAGCCTGCGCAGCGCGACGGTGCCCTGCGAGGCGGCCGCGGCGGAGTCCTGGACGAGGAACACGGACCGGCCCGACCCCGTGGGGCGCCCCTCGATGAGCACCGTGCCCCCGGACCCCGTGCTGCGGACGTCGCTGACCGTGCCGCCCGCGCGGGTGACCGCCAGGTCTGCCTCGGTGACGGGCGGGGAGGCGACGCCCTTCGGACGCACGACGTCGACCGAGATGCCCTGCGCCGCCAGCACCTGGCGCAGCCGCGCGCCGTTCATCATCTGGCCCATCACGCCGTCGTCCTGGCGGTCGATCACCTCGGCGAGCAGGTCCGCCTGGGTGCCGAGCTGCTGGCGCGCCTGGGTCTGGGCAGCCGCGCTGATGAGCGGGTACGACACGACACCGGCGACCAGCACCGCCACGACGGCCACGAGCGCGGTGACGAGGGCGAGCTGCGCGCCCAGGGTCGTGCGCCCGGACGACGCCGCGGGGGCGCTCACGGCGTCTCGGCGCTGTAGCCGACGCCGCGCACGGTGCGGATCGGGCTCGCGTCGCCGAGCTTGGCGCGCACCTGGGCCACGTGGACGTCGACCGTGCGGGTGCCTGCGGCGGCGGCGTAGCCCCAGACCTCCGAGAGCAGCTGCTCGCGCGAGAGCACCCGGCCGGGGCTCTTCATGAGGTGCACGAGGAGGTCGAACTCGGTTGCCGTCAGCTCCACCTCGGCGCCGTCGACACGCACCTTGTGCGCATCCCGGTCGACCTCGACGCGTCCGAGCACGAGGTGCGGCGAGGCGGTCACCACGCCGCTGCGGCGGACGGCGGCCTTCACCCGGGCCACGACCTCGCGCGGCGAGAACGGCTTGGTGATGTAGTCGTCGGCACCGAGCTCGAGGCCCAGCACACGGTCGATCTCGTCGTCGCGCGCCGTGCAGAACAGGATCGGCACCCAGTCGCCGTCCGCGCGCAGCCTGCGGCAGACCTCGGTGCCGTCGATCTCGGGGAGCCCCACGTCCAGGACGACGGCCACGGGGTGCAGGGCCCGCGCCGAGGCGAGCCCGCCGCGGCCGTCGCGCTCGACATGGACGCCGAAGCCCTCGCGGGACAGGTAGAGGCGGAGCAGGTCGGCGATGGCCGCCTCGTCCTCGACGACGAGGACCAGGCCCTTCTGCTCGGTGCTCACGCGCTCAGCGTGGCAGAGCCGGAGGCACGCTCACGTGAGCGTGATGTTCGGGTCGTGCAAAGAGTCCGTAGGACCCGGGAGATCAGTGCTCGGCGGGGGCGGTGCCCTGGCCGTAGCCCATCATCGACATGACCTTGCCGACGACGCCGCCGACGACGAAGAGGCCGACGCCGCCGATCCAGAACAGCGCCCAGTTGGCCGCGAGGACCCCGACCGCGCCGATGACGAAGGCGACCATGCAGATGGTCACCGCGGTCCACGCTGCGGGCGTGTTGCCGTGGGAGTTGAACGGGCGCTCGCTCATGGGGTGTCCTCCGGTGCGTCGGTCGGCGTCATTGTGCCAGTCGCGGGGCCGGGAGACCTGCCCCGGGTCGGCTCCGGCTGCGTGTCGGGCGCGGGGTCCGCTGTCGGGTCGACGGTCGGGTCGACGCCCTGGTCGAGCTGCTCCCACGCGCTCGCCGGACCGGTCGGGGCGCCGGCAGCAGCCGAGGACCCGTCGCCGTCGGCCCTCTCGTACTTCCGTCCCATCACCGGCCAGGTGCCGCCGCGCAGCGCGGCCAGGACCCCGACGACCACGAGGAGCGCTCCCCCGACGGCGACGACAACCCACCAGGGGCGCACCGACAGCTCGACGTCGACGTCGATCCCGGCCTTCTCGGAGACGAGCCGGACGACGTCGGCGCGGTTGCCCGCTCCGGTGCCGAACCAGAGCGCGCCCACCAGCGCGACGAGCCCCTCGAGGACGAGCAGCACGCCGGTGACGGCGCGGCCGAAGCGGCGGGTGGCCACAAGCCCGGCGATCCCGGCGAGGGCGAGGATCGCCGAGGCCGAGCCGGCCGGCTGGATCTCGCGGCCCTTCAGCTCGACCGCCAGCGAGGGCAGGCCCTCCTGCAGGACGACCGCGCTGGCCCACACCTGGGCGTACCCGACGAACAGCAGCGCGGCGCCGACGGCCAGCAGGAGGAGCGCCCGGCGGTAGCCCCTGCGGTCCGGGGCGACGGCCTCGGCGAGCAGGCCCGCGTCGTCGCTCATGCGCTGCCGGCCGGGCGCATCGTGGCGGCCATGGCCACGGCGCGCAGCACGGCCGCGGCCTTGTTGCCGCACTCCTCGTGCTCGGTCGCGGGCACCGAGTCGGCCACGAGCCCCGCACCCGCCTGCACGTGGGCGACCCCGTCCTTGATGACGGCCGTACGGATCGCGATGGCGGTGTCGAGGTCGCCGGCGAAGTCGAGGTAGCCGACGCACCCGGCGTAGACGCCACGGCGCACCGGCTCGAGCTCGTCGATGATCTCCATCGCCCGCGGCTTCGGCGCCCCCGAGAGCGTGCCCGCCGGGAACGTCGCCGCCAGCACGTCGTACGCCGTGCGCCCCTCGGCGAGGGTGCCGACGACGGTCGAGACGATGTGCATGATGTGGCTGTAGCGCTCGACCTTCATGAACTCCACGACCTCGACCGAGCCCGGCGCGCAGACGCGGCCGAGGTCGTTGCGGCCGAGGTCGACGAGCATGAGGTGCTCGGCCCGCTCCTTCTCGTCGGCGAGGAGCTCCACCGCGAGCGCGTTGTCCGCCTCGGGGGTGGCGCCGCGGGGACGCGAGCCCGCGATCGGGTGCAGCAGCGCGCGACCGCCCTCGACCTTCACCAGCGCCTCCGGCGAGGAGCCCACGATGTCGAAGGCCACCTCGTCCGACAGCGAGCCGTCGTCGGTCACGACGGGCACGCGCAGCAGGTACATGTACGGGCTCGGGTTGGTGACGCGCAGGACGCGGTACACGTCCAACGAGGTGGCGGGGCTCGGGGCGCTGAACCGCTGCGACAGCACGATCTGGAAGGCGTCGCCGGCGCGGATGTACTCCCTGCAGGCCTCGACGCCGGCCATGTAGGTCGCGGCGTCGGTGCGCGAGGAGACCTCGCCGACCGCGGCGACGTCGTACGTCACGGCCGAGGCGGACGAGTGGGTGGCGAGGTCGGACTGCATGGCGTCGAGCCGGCGCACGGCGTCGGCCCAGGCGTCGTCGACCCGCTCGTCGGTGGCGTCGTAGTTGATCGCGTTGGCGATCAGGAGCACCGAGCCGTCGTGGTGGTCGAGGACTGCGAGGTCCGTGGCGAGCAGCATCGCGAGCTCGGGCACGCCGATCTCGTCCGGGTTGGTGTCCGGCAGGCGCTCCCACCGGCGGACGACGTCGTACGAGAGGTAGCCGACCATCCCACCTGTCAGCGGGGGCAGGCCGGGGAGCCGCTCGGTGTGCAGCGCGGCGATCGTGTCGCGCAGCGCCTCGACCGGGTTGCCGCTCGTGGGCAGGCCCACGGGGGCGTTGCCGAACCAGCGGGCCTCGCCGCCGACCTCGGTGAGCATGGCCGCGCAGCGCACCCCCACGAACGAGTAGCGCGACCACGATCGGCCGTGCTCGGCGGACTCGAGCAGGAACGTGCCGGCGCGCTCCCCCGCGAGCTTGCGGTAGAGGCCGGTAGGCGTCTCGCCGTCGGCGAGCAGACGTCGTACGACGGGGATGACGCGCCGCTCACGGGCGAGGGCGCGGAAGGTCTCGAGGTCGGGCGCTGCCGACCCGGCGAACCCGCCGGGGTACGGCGACTGCTCGGCGGCGGGGCTCATGCGGTCACCAGGCGGTCCGCGTCGAAGCAGGTGCGGTCGCCGGTGTGGCAGGCGCCGCCCACCTGGTCGACCTTGACGAGGACGGTGTCGCCGTCGCAGTCCAGGCGCACCTCGCGCACGTGCTGCACGTGGCCCGAGGTGTCGCCCTTGACCCACAGCGACTGCCGCGACCGCGACCAGTACGTGGCCCGTCCGCTCGTCAGCGTGAGGCGGAGCGCCTCGGCGTCCATCCACGCGACCATGAGCACCTCGCCGGAGTCCCACTGCTGCGCCACCGCGGTGACGAGGCCGCGGTCGTCGAAGCGGACGCGGGCGAGCAGGTCGTCGGCTGGTGTCTCGGTCACGCGCGCCATTCTGCCGTGACACCGGCCCGGTGCAGTCCCGGGTTACGGCGGGTCGGCGTGGCAGGATCTGCATCGCGGTCGAGGGGCGGCCGTGACGGCCGGTGACGCAGGGGGATCCGATGACCGACCAGCCGCGGGACCCGTTCGCGCCACCGGACTCTGCCGGTTCGTTCCGTCCGACCGGCTTCCCGCCGCCCGCGCCGCCGGTGCCGGCGTTCCCGCCGCCCACCGGCGCGCCGCTGCCCCCGCCTCCGTGGTCCGGCGACCCCTTCGGTGCGGCCGTCCCGCCGAAGCCGCGACGCAGGGGACGCGGCCTGATCATCGCCGGTGCGGTGGCGGCCGGCGTGCTCCTGCTCGGGGCAGCCGGCATCGGGGCCGTGCAGATGCTCGACGGCGCGCTCAGCTCGTCCCGGGCGGGGCTGTCGACCACGGGCACGGGCGGCGACGTCTGGATCAGCGACGTCGGCGCCGGGGACTGCTACGTGCTCGACGCCGAGGAGCGGCGCGAAGCGAGGGCGGGCTACGTGACCCTCGTCGACTGCACCGAGCCGCACGACGGCCAGGTGTACGCCGTCGTCCCGGTCGACTTCGACAGCTGGCCCGGCAAGCGCGAGGTCAACGACGCCGCCGAGAAGGGCTGCAGGGCGAAGGACGTGCTGCTCGACGACGCCATCTGGGACGCCACCGGGCTCGCGGGGAACTGGTACCTGCCGTTCGAGGAGGACTGGGACGTCGAGGACCACACCGCGCAGTGCGTGGTGGAGGCGGACGACGCGCTCGGCCTGCGCCGGTCGTGGCTCGCCAGCGACTCCGGCACCTCGACCGAGGCCGCCTGACCCTGGTCAGGCGCGGCGCAGCCAGCGCCCGCCCTCGCCGATCGTGAGCAGCAGGAGCATGGCGGCCGTCGCGGCGATGGCGAGCCAGTTGCCCAGGCTCACGCTCGCCGAGACCCCTGCCCCGTCGACGCCGGTCGTGCGCTGGTAGAGCGAGCCGAGCAGGCTCAGCGCGGAGAGGACGACGAGCGTCCACCCTGCCCAGCGGTGCCCGCGCACGGTCATCACCCCCATCACGAGGTAGAGGCACGAGGCCGCGGCCATCACCAGCCCCACGACCAGGACGGTTCCGAGGATCGCGGAGGCGAACTCGTCCAGCCCCTGGATATCCGGGTTCGCCGCCACCGCCTGCTCGATCTCGGACTTGGCCGCGAGGTAGCCGACGAGCGTGAGTGCCGCTCCCAGTGCCGCGAGGACTCCGAACACGATCGAGATCACGCCGGCGGCGAGCACGGAACCGGGCCGCACGTCGGCGGGGGCCGCCGCCGCGCGGCGGTGGGCGTGCGCCGCCGTCGACGCCGTGGGGTCCCAGACGGTCGGAGCGTCGTCGTACCCGGCGGCGATGCTGTTGTGCACGGGCACGGCGCCGTAGCCCGGAGCCGCGTGCGGTCCGGTGGGCACGGCCGCGTCCACCGGGAGGCCGAACTGGTTGACCGCGGGGGCGGGCTGCGTCGCCGCGTACTGCTGCTGCACGGGCGCCTGCGGCGCCGCGGGCATGCCGAAACGGTCCGTCGCCGAGCCGGGCGGCGGCGTCGACCGGGGGCCGGTGGCGAAGAAGTCGTACTCCGGTGCAGCCATGGCGAGAACCCTCCCCGGGGCAGGAGGGACCTCCCACCCCACTATCGACCTCGGCAGGGGTGGACCTGCCCTTGAGCGCCGTACGGCTGACCGAGCGACCCCGACGTAGGCTGCGAGCACGAGCCGCAGGGACGTGCGGCAGGTCTGGAGGACCCGGTGGCCAGCAACTCCGTCGCGCGTGCCGAGCGCGCCGCGCTCGCCGAGCTGATGACCGAGGTGGGCCCGGACGCGCCCACGCTGTGCGGCACCTGGACGACGCGCGACCTCGCTGCGCACCTGGTGCTGCGCGAGCGCCGCCCCGAGGCCCTGGGCCTCGTGATCCCGGCGCTGCGCGGGCGGATGGAGTCGGTGCAGGACGGCATCGCGGCGCGGCCGTACGACGAGGTCGTGGCCGAGGTGCGGCAGGGTCCGCCCTTCTGGAACCCGATGGGGATCGGGCCGTTCGACGCCCAGGCCAACACCGTGGAGTTCTTCGTCCACCACGAGGACGTGCGCCGCGCCGCGACCGGGTGGACCCCGCGCGAGCTCGACGCGGCGACGACCGAAGCGCTCTGGAAGGTCGTCGGGACGACCCTGCGCGCGATCGCCCAGCGCTCGCCCGTCGGGATCGACGTCGCACCCTCCGACGGCCCTGCTGCCGGCACGACGACGACGCTCAAGGGCGGCACGCCGTCGGTGACGCTGGTGGGGCCGGTCGGCGAGATCGTGCTCGCGGTCTACGGCCGCGTGACGTCGCTCCTCGAGGTCGTGGGCGATCCGGCGGTGGCCGAGGCGTTCGCGTCGTTCCCGCGCTGAGGGACGGCTACCGGACCGGGTGCCCGGCCTCGCGCAGCGCCGCCTTGACCTCGCCGATCGTGAGGTCGCCGAAGTGGAAGACGCTGGCTGCGAGGACCGCGTCGGCACCGGCGTCGACGGCGGGTGCGAAGTGGGCGAGCCTGCCCGCGCCGCCGCTCGCGATCACCGGCACTGTCACGCGCGCACGGACGGCGCGCAGCAGCGGCAGGTCGTAGCCGTCCTTGGTGCCGTCGGCGTCCATCGAGTTGAGCAGGATCTCGCCGGCGCCGAGCTCGGCTGCCAGCACGGCCCAGCCGACGGCGTCGATCCCGGTGGATCGGCGTCCGCCGTGGGTCGTGACCTCCCAGCCCGACTCCGTCGTGACGCCCTCGGGGCAGCGCCGTGCGTCGACCGACAGCACGACGCACTGGGCGCCGAAGCGCTCGGCAGCCTCGCGCAGCAGCTCCGGCCGCGCGATCGCGGCGGTGTTGACGCCGACCTTGTCGGCACCGGCCCGCAGCAGGCGGTCGATGTCGTCGACCGTGCGGACGCCGCCACCGACGGTGAGGGGGATGAAGACCTGCTCGGCGGTGCGGCGGACGACGTCGTACGTCGTGGCGCGGTCGCCGCTGCTCGCGGTGATGTCGAGGAAGACCAGCTCGTCGGCTCCCTGGGCGTCGTACGCACGGGCGAGCTCGACCGGGTCGCCTGCGTCGCGGAGGTCGACGAAGTTCACACCCTTGACGACGCGGCCTGCGTCGACGTCGAGGCACGGGATGACACGGACGGCGACCGACACGACGCACAGCCTAGGCGGGCGTGCTCGACGGGCCTTCATCGGTTCTCTGCCTTACCGTCGTCGGATGACCGAGCACCCGGGCGGAGCGCAGTCCATCGAGGAGACGCAGCGGCTCGCGGCCAGCGCGTACCTGTCGTTGACGACGTACCGGAAGGACGGCACCGCAGTGCCGACACCGGTGTGGGCGAGCACCGACGGCACCCGGCTCTACGTGTGGACCCAGGCCGACTCCGGCAAGGTGAAGCGGGTGCGCCACCGCGGCCACGTGCAGGTGGCGCCGTGCGACGCGCGCGGTTCGCTGCAGGGCGCCCCGGTCGACGCCAGCGCCCGGGTCGTCGACGCACCCGAGGAGCTCGCCAGGATCGAGGGACGGCACAGGGCGAAGTACGGCGTGCAGTTCACGCTGTTCCGCCTCGCCGGCAAGGTCTTCCGCCGCGGCCGCCCTTACGCCGGCCTCGAGATCACCGTCGTCTGACCCTCGCCCCCCCACGTGTGCGATGGAGTCCGGGCCCCCGCCGGGCGACGATGGCCGAAGGCCTCGCCCGGTAGGGGGCTTCATCCGATAGAGCCGAACGATCGAGGCATTCGTCGGGACGGCTGCCCTGAGGCTCAGGGTGCGGCCGGGGCGTCCGTACGGCGCTCTCCCCCGGCCCAGCGCAGCGCAGCGCCGGCGGCGAGCATGACCGCGATCGCCGCCGCGGCGTTGAGCGGCAGCCCGGTGTACTCGATCGTGCGGGTCGGGAACCCGCCGAGCCCCGTCGCGGAGATCACGAGCGTCGAGGCGCCGATGCCGAACGTCGCCACCGCCGCGACGACCGCGGCGGTCCGCGGCGAGGGACGCCGCCCGCGCAGCGGCGCGTCCCACCAGACCAGGGGGGCGTGCTCGAGCGGCCAGAGCAGGCGTACGACGGCCCACACGCCGACGCCGTACGCCGCGATGAACACGACGCTGCCGAGCAGGTAGCCCCAGCCGTCCGGCACGGGGTAGCCGTCCGAACCGATCGTGACCGGCCGGTCGAGACCCAGTGCGTGCGCGGTCGTCGCCACGGCGATGAGCACGGGCAGGTGCCAGAGGTACAGCGTCATCGCCACGAGGTTGACGCCGGTCACCGGGCGCCAGATGCGCGGCCGCTCGAGGAGGCGGCGCAACGGCGCATCCAGCAGCGTGACCAGCGCTGCCAGCACGACGGAGTGGATCGCGAGCACGATCGTGGGCGGCGCCATGTTGCTCACGGGCTCGCCCGGCATGCCGACCATCGAGACGGGGTACGGGCCGAAGCGGATGAGCACGGCGTTCGCCGCGAAGCCGAGCGCCACGGCGGCGACCATGACCGGCCACGGGTAGGCGCCGAGGGTGCCGTGCGAGCGCAGCGCGCCGAGGTAGGCGGGGACGGCCCACGCGAGCACGAAGTTGAGCAGCGCCACCGCCTCGGGGAGGCCGAGGGCGAACCGCGCGAGGTCGACGAGCGCGACGAGGCCGAGCAGGAGCAGGAGCCCCAGCACTCCCCCGACGAGGCTCGTACGGCGGAACAGCGGCGCGAGCGCCGTCACCAGCAGGTAGGCGCCGAGGAACCACAGCAGCTGCGTGGTCAGCATCATGAGCGGCTCGGCAGTCTCGGCCGGCGCGAGCAGGGTGACCACCGTCGCGATCACGGCCATGAGCGCGAGGTAGATCCAGGCCGGCCTCAGAAGCCGTCGTCCGCGCCCCCACAGCCAGCTCGCGTAGTCGCCGCCGCGCGCGTGGTGCCGCTCGTACGACAGGGCATTGGCCGCGCCGCCTGCGAAGAAGAACAGCGGCATGATCTGCAGGAGCCAGGTGAGCGCCTGCGTCCAGGGGTACGCCGCGAGCACGTTGCCCAGCACCGGTACGCCGCCCGGCCAGACCACGACGGCCATGACCACGTGACCGGCCACGACGACCAGCAGCGCCGCCGCGCGGGCGCCGTCCACGACACGGTCGCGGTCAGGGGGCGTCTCGGCCGCAGCCCGCGCCGTCGGCACCGCCGCGAACACCCGCACGCTCACGCCCTCAGCGTGGCACGGGGTTTGCGATGAAGGAATGGGCCCCGCCAGGCGACACTGGGCGAAGCCCTCGCCCGGTAGGGGACTTCGTTGCTCAGAGCGCAACGAAGTCGGCCTTCATCCGCGAGCGTCGAGACGGCTCAGGTGGCGTGGCGGTCGGTGAAGTCGAGGATGCGGGTCCACGCGTCGGCGCAGGCCTCGGCGTGGTCGGCGAAGCTGCGGTCGAAGAAGGAGTGCGGCGCACCGTCGTACACGTGCCGCTCAGCGTCGACGCCGCGGGCGGTGAGCCCCGCGATGAGGTCGTCGAAGCTCTCGGGCGCGATGCTCTGGTCTGCGCCCGCGAGCAGCATGAGGATCGGCGCCCGCACCTGGTCGGCCACGGGGTCGACGGTGTCGACGCTGCCGTAGAAGCCGATCGCGCCGTCGAGGCCGGGCTGGTCGGCCGCCTGGCGGTAGGAGTTGCGGCCGCCGAAGCAGAAGCCGACGGTGAACACCGACTCGGCACCGTCGGCGCGGAGCTTGTCGATGCACGCGGCGACGTCGGCCGCGATGCCGGGCTGGGTGGTCTGCGGGATGTGCGTCTGCCAGTCGAAGCCCTCGGCGCGGTCGTCGGAGTCCGCCGTACGGCCGAACCAGTCGAAGGCGACGGCGTGGAAGCCGGCCTCGGCGAACCGCTCGGCGAGGTGCTTGTAGTAGTGGTGCAGGCCGCGGATGTCGGGGAGGATCACGATCCCCTTCGTCGACGGCGCGGCCGGGTGCGCCTCGTACGCCAGGAAGCTGTTGCCGTCGGCGGCGGTGAGGCGCAGGTCGCCGTGGGCGCCGACCTCCCCCTGGCGCGGCGGTGCGGGCGGGCGGGACTCGTCGCTGTGGCACATGGCTCGGACCCTACGTCGGCTGGGCACACCCTGGACCGAGGAACCGCGCGATCAGTGAAGGCCGGATGTGTTGCGCTCTGAGCAACGAAGTCCCTACCGGGCGAGGGCTTCGTCCAGTGTCGCCCGGCGGGGGCCCGTTCCTTCATCGCGACCGATCGGGTTAGGGCATGACGCCGGGGATGCCGCCGTCGAGGCGGAACTCGCTGCGCTCGATGCGCGGCGAGACCGCGGCGAGGGCCTCGGGGAGCGTGAAGGCGCCGGCGTACAGCGCCTTGCCGACGATCGCGCCCTCGACGCCGATGCCGACGAGCTCGGCGATCGCGTGCAGGTCGGCCAGCGACGAGACGCCGCCGGAGGCCACGACCGGCTTGTCGGTGCGCTCGCACACCTCGCGCAGCAGGTCGAGGTTGGGGCCGGTGAGCGTGCCGTCCTTGCGGACGTCGGTCACCACGTAGCGAGCGCACCCCTCGGAGTCCAGGCGTGCCAGCACCTCCCAGAGGTCGCCGCCGTCCTCCGTCCAGCCTCGCGCGGCGAGGGTCGTGCCGCGTACGTCGAGACCCACGGCGACGCGGTCGCCGTGCTCCGCGATCGCACGTGCGCACCACTCGGGGTTCTCGAGCGCCGCGGTGCCGATGTTGACACGCGTGCACCCGGTGGCGAGCGCGGCGCGCAGCGACTCGTCGTCGCGGATGCCGCCGCTCATCTCGACCTTGATGTCCATGCGGCCGACCACCTCGGCGAGCAGCGCGGCGTTCGAGCCGCGGCCGAAGGCGGCGTCGAGGTCGACGAGGTGGATCCACTCGGCGCCCTGCTCCTGCCACGCGAGCGCGGCCTCGAGCGGATCGCCGTACGACGTCTCGCTGCCGGCCTCCCCCTGCACGAGACGGACGGCCTGACCGTCGGCGACGTCGACTGCGGGGAGGAGCTCGAGGTAGGTCATGCCCTCAGCCTAACGAGCGCCTCCGAGGCCGGGCCGCGTCGGTAGCCACGCCCGCGCTACTCCGGGATAGAGGTCGGGACGTGCAGTTGAACTGACGTGATCGACCCTCAGGGCCCAGAAGTGCAGGTCAGACGGCGCGGTCGTAGAGCAGGACGCGGACGACGGGGAGGATCAGGAGCGAGAGCAGGAAGACCCAGAGGCGCGCCGACCAGTCGGGCAGGAACCACCAGACCACGGCCTGCACCGCGACGAAGAGCACGAGCAGCACGAGGAAGCGACGCCGACGGCGGGGTGCCAGCGGGTCGTTCGGCGGGAACTTGCGGCGCCACCACCGGCCGAACCGCGTGCGGGCCTTGCCGACCGGCTCGGTCACCGTGCCCGCGACCGCTGCCCGCTGGGCGGCACGCCTGCGGCTGCGGTCGCGCTTGTCGCGCTCCGCCGCCGCCGCGGCCTCGCGCTCGGCGCGACGACGCGCCCGCTCCTTGCTCATGAGCGCAGGGTGGCGACCCAGTTGGCCAGCACGCGCGCGCCGGCGTCCCCGGACTTCTCGGGGTGGAACTGGGTGGCGGCCAACGGGCCGTTCTCGACCGCGGCCACGAACGGCTCGCCGTGCGTCGCCCAGGTGACGAGGGGCGCGCGCAGCTTGTCGTTCGTGGGCTCGAGCTCCCACCGGCGTACGCCGTAGGAGTGCACGAAGTAGAAGCGCTCGCCCTCGACGCCCTCGAACAGGGTCGAGCCGGACGGCACGTCGACCGTGTTCCAGCCCATGTGCGGGAGCACGGGCGCGTGCAGCTCCTCGACGACGCCGGGCCACTCCCCCATGCCCTCGGTGTCCACGCCATGCTCGACGCCGTGCTCGAACAGCACCTGCATGCCGACGCAGATGCCGAGCACGGGCCGGCCGCCGGAGAGGCGGCGCCCGACGATCTCGTGGCCCTTGACCGCGCGGATGCCGGCCATGCACGCGGCGAACGCGCCCACGCCGGGGACGACGAGACCGTCGCACTCCAGCGCGGCCTCGCGGTCGGCCGTGACGGTGACCTCGGCGCCCGCCCGCACGAGCGCGCGCTCGGCCGAGAGGATGTTGCCCGACCCGTAGTCGAGCACCACGACGCTGGGGCTCATGGGATCAGCCCTGCTTCGGGAGCCACGCCATGGCGGCTGCGAACGACAGCGCGGCGCCGCTGGCGAGCACCATCGCGGGCAGCCAGCGACGGTTGCGCGCGAACGAGATCACACCGCCGACGAGGACCCCGGCGAGCACGAGCATGGCGACCCACACGGGACTACAGCGATCCCTTCGTGCTCGGCACACCGACCACGCGCGGGTCGATCTCGACGGCGGTGCGCAGCGCGCGCGCGAACGCCTTGAACTGCGTCTCGACGACGTGGTGCGCGTTGCGGCCGGCGAGCACCTTGACGTGCAGCGTGATGCGCGACTCCGCGACGATCGACTCGAAGATGTGCTTGGTCAGCGTGGTGTCGTACGAGCCGATGAGCTCGACGATCTCCGGCTCGTCGTGCACGAGGTAGGGGCGGCCGGAGAGGTCGACGGCGACCTGCACGAGAGCCTCGTCGAGCGGCACGAGCGAGTCGCCGTAGCGACGGATGCCCGCCTTGTCGCCGAGCGCCTCGCGCAGGGCCTGGCCGAGGGCCAGCGACGTGTCCTCGACGGTGTGGTGCGCATCGACCTCGAGGTCGCCCTTCGTGCGCACGACGAGGTCGAAGCCTCCGTGCTTCCCGATCTGGGCGAGCATGTGGTCGAAGAAGGGCACGCCCGTCTCGACGTCGGCAGTGCCGCTGCCGTCGATCTCGAGCTCGACGAGGACGTCGCTCTCCTTGGTCGTGCGCTGCACGCGCGCGGACCTGCTCATGCCGTGACCTCCTCCAGCGCGGCGCGGAACGCCGCGTTCTCCTCGGGTGTGCCGACGCTCACCCGCAAGTACGACTCGGGACCGGTCTCCCGGATCAGGACGCCGCGCTCGAGCAGCCCCTGCCAGATCGCGTGCCGGTCCTCGAAGTGCCCGAACAGCACGAAGTTCGCGTCGCTGTCCGGTACGGCGTGGCCGCGCGCTCGAAGCCACGCGACGAGTGCGTCGCGCTCGGACCGCAGCAGAGCCACCTGCGCCTGCAGCTCGTCCGCGTGCGCGAGCGCCGTGCGCGCGACGGCCTGCGTGACGGCGGACAGGTGGTACGGCAGGCGCACGAGCTGCACCGCCTGCACCACCGCGGGCGACGCGGCGAGGTAGCCGAGGCGCGCTCCGGCGAGGCCGAACGCCTTGCTCATCGTGCGGGTGACGACCAGGCGCGGGTGGTCGGCGAGCAGCTCGAGCGAGCTCGGGGTGCCGTCGCGGCGGAACTCGGCGTACGCCTCATCGACGACGACCATGCCGGGTGCGGCATCGAGCACGGCTCGGACGACGTCGAGCCCCAGCGGGGTGCCCGTGGGGTTGTTGGGCGAGGCGAGCAGCACGATGTCGGGCCGGTGCGCCTCGATCGCGAACACCGCGGCGACGGGGTCGACGCGGAAGTCGGCGTCGCGCGGGATGGTCACGTAGCGCGTGAACGTGTCGCGGCAGTACTCCGGGTACATCGAGTACGTCGGCGTGAAGCCCAGCGCCGTCCGGCCCGGGCCGCCGAACGCGAGCATCAGCTGGTGCATGACCTCGTTGCTGCCGTTGGCGGGCCAGAGCTGGTCGCCCGTGAGGGCCACGCCGCTCTCGCGCCCGAGGTACGTCGCGAGGTCCGCGCGCAGCGCCACGGCGTCGCGGTCGGGGTAGCGGTTGAGGCCTCGCGTGGCATCGGCGACGGCGGCGGCGACGTCTGCGACGAGCGACTCGGACGGCGCGAACGGGTTCTCGTTCACGTTGAGGCGCGCCGCGACGTCGAGCTGCGGGGCGCCGTACGGCACCTGACCTCGCAGGTCGTCACGCACCGGGAGGTCGTCGAGGTGGGTCATCTCAGCCGCCGCTCGGACGGTTGACGCGCACCTCGACGGCCGCTGCGTGGCCGGGGAGGTCCTCGGCGTTGGCGAGCGCGATGACGTGGTGGGCGACGTCGCGCAGCGCGTCGGCGTCGTAGTCGATCACGTGGATCCCGCGCAGGAACGTCTGCACGGACAGGCCCGACGAGTGGCACGCGCATCCGCCGGTGGGCAGGACGTGGTTGGAGCCGGCGGCGTAGTCGCCGAGGGAGACGGGTGCGTGCGCGCCCACGAAGATCGCACCCGCGTTGCGCACGCGGAGCGCCACCTCGCGCGCGTCGCGCGTCTGGATCTCGAGGTGCTCGGCGGCGTACGCGTCGACGACCGCGAGCCCGGCGTCGAGCGTGTCGACGAGCACGATCCCGCTCTGCGACCCGGCGAGCGCCTCGGCGATGCGCTCGCTGTGCTTGGTGGCCGGCACCTGGATCGCCAGCTCGGCCTCGACTGCGTCGGCGAGCTCGATGCTCGTGGTGACGAGCACGCTGGCTGCGATGACGTCGTGCTCGGCCTGGCTGATGAGGTCGGCGGCGACGTACGCGGCGTCGGCGGTGTCGTCGGCGAGGACTGCGATCTCGGTGGGGCCGGCCTCGGAGTCGATGCCGATACGGCCCTTGAGCAGTCGCTTGGCCGCGGTGACGTAGATGTTGCCCGGGCCGGTGACCATGTAGACGGGGGCGACGTCCTCGGTGCCGTAGGCGAACATCGCGACCGCCTGGGCCCCGCCGGCGGCGTACACCTCGTGCACGTCGAGCAGCGCGCACGCGGCGAGGATCGTGGGGTGGGGCAGGCCGCCGAAGTCCTTCTGCGGCGGGCTGGCGACGGCGAACGATGCGACGCCGGCGACCTGGGCCGGGACGACGTTCATGACCACCGAGCTCGGGTAGACCGCGCGACCCCCGGGCACGTAGAGGCCGACGCGCTCCACGGGGAGCCACCGCTCGGTGACCGAGCCGCCGGGGACGACCTGAGTCGTGGTGTCGGTGCGCCGCTGGTCCTCGTGCACCAGCCGAGCGCGACGGATCGCCTCCTCGAGGGCCGCCCGGACCGCCGGATCGAGGTTCGCGAGCGCGGAGTCGAGCGCCGCCTGCGGGACGCGCAGGCTCGGGGGGCGGACGCCGTCGAGCTTCTCGCCCCACTCGAGCACCGCCTCGGTGCCGCGCTGGCGCACGTCCTCGACGATGGGCCGCACGGTGTGGAGCACGCTCTCGACGTCGACGGCCGCGCGCGGCAGCACGTCACGGGGGTCGACGGACGAGCCCCTGAGGTCGATGCGGCGGATCACGCCGGCCAGTCTACGGAGGGCGGCCTCCGCGACCCACCCGAGTACTGGCCGGAGTCCGCCCCCTGAGATGCCGGGCGGGGGCGGGGATGCGCCGCACCGGCACGTGCGCCACGCTGGGACCGTGACGAGCAGGCGGGTGGGCGAGCGCGCTGTCATCCCGCTGTTCCCCCTCGGCACGGTGCTGGTGCCCGGTCTCGTGCTCCCGCTGCACGTCTTCGAGCCCCGCTACCGCCGGCTGCTGGCCGACCTCGCCGAGCGCCCGGAGGACGAGCGCGGCTTCGGCGTCGTGGCCATCCGCGAGGGCCACGAGGTGGGCGAGGACGGCGCGAAGGCGCTGCACGAGGTCGGCACGCTGGCGCTGCTGCGCTCGGTCGTGCCGTGGCCCGACGGTCGCGCGGACATCATGACCAACGGCGACGCCCGCTTCCGCGTGCTCCGCCTGGCCGACGAGGGCACGCCGTACACCTGCGCCGAGATCGAGTGGCTGGGCGAGGAGGACGGCGACGCCGACACCCACCTCGTGGCGCAGGCCGTGAGCGACCGGTTCGACGAGTACCGCGCCGCGGTGGCGGGCGCGGGGGCCGTCGAGGCGGCGCAGATGCTCGCCCTCTCGGAGGACCCGCGCATGCTGTCGTACCTCGTCGCCGCCGCGATGGTGCTCGACCTCCGCGACCGCCAGCGGCTGCTCGAGCTCCCGACCACGAGCGAGCGGCTCCGGGCCGAGATGGCGCTGCTCGCGCGCGAGAACGTGATGATGCGCGAGCTGCCCTCCCTCCCGGCGATCGACCTCGCGCGCACATCGAGCGGCATGAACTGACACCCTGGCCAGATGACCCCCGTCGACGGCGAGCAGGCACGGCTCGCCCTCGCGGCGGCCACGAGCGCCGAGGCGGTGCTCCCGTTCTTCGAGGAGGCCTCCCCGGGCGACCACCGCCCGGCCGACGCGATCGAGGCGGCGCGGGCGTGGGCCCGGGGCGAGATCACCGTCGACTCCGCCCGCCAGGCGGCGTACGGCGCCCACACCGCGGCCCGCGAGGCGCACACCGCGGCTGCGGTGGCCGCAGCACGTTCTGCCGGCCATGCCGCCGCGACGGCGGAGAACGCGGGCCATGCGCCGCACGCCCAGCAGTACGCCGACCGCGCGGCCGCCGAGCAGGCGCGCGTCGACGGGAGCCTGTCGTCTCCGTGAGCACGGAGTCCGCGATGATGCGGGCGTGAGCAAGAAGCCCTCCCCCGGCGGCACGCCCGCCACCGTGGCCCTGAGCGCCGCCGGTGTCGCCTTCACCGCCCACGCGTACGAGCACGACCCCTCGGCGCCGTCGTACGGCCTCGAGGCGGCCGAGGTGCTCGGGCTCCCGGCCGAGCAGGTGTTCAAGACGCTGCTGGCCGACGTCGACGGCTCCCTGGTGGTCGCGATCGTGCCGGTCGCCGGCAAGCTCGACCTCAAGGCCCTGGCCGCAGCCGTCGGCGGCAAGAAGGCCGCGATGGCTGACCCGCACCTCGCCGAGCGCACCACCGGCTACGTGGTCGGCGGCATCAGCCCGCTCGGGCAGAGGAAGCTGCTGCCGACGGTGCTGGACGAGACGGCGATCCTCTACGACACCGTCTACGTCAGCGGCGGGCGCCGCGGCTTCGACCTCGGCCTCGCACCCGACGACCTCGTCGCGCTCACGTCCGCGATCACGGCCGACATCGCCCGCGGCTGACGGCGACGCCGGCTGCCCAGCCAGGCGCGCGCCCGCCCGCCGGCGGACGCAGCCCGTCGACCGGGATGCCCGAGCTGACCAGCAGCCAGGCGACGAGCGAGTTGGAGTTCCACATCTCCCCCACCCGCTGCTCGTCGCGACCCCAGACGCAGGTCGGGAACGATGGAGCCAGGTCGAGGATCCGTGCGGCCACCCGTTCGTCCTCGCTGACGCGGTGCGCCCCGCCGACGGCGTAAGCGCGGTCCGGGATGACGCCGTCCCGCCAGCAGTGCACCTCGTAGCGGAAGTACTTCGAGCGGCCAAGGACGCGCAGGCCCACCGGACCCGATGTCACGGCCCCGACGTCGCTGTGGCCCGGGCCCCAGGCCGGGGTCATCTCGACGACGTAGCGCACCCCGCCGGCGACCACCTCGAGGGCGGCGTGGAAGAGGTCGGTCCGTGGTCGGCGTTGGCGCCAGGCGCTGATCGCCTCGTACGCAAGTCCGTTCCAGCGCACCACGGGAACCCGGGAACCTGCGCCGAGCGGGATCCAGAGCAGGTCGACGCCGGATGTGGTGCGGTCCATCACGTCCAACCCCCTGCCGTCAGAGCCCGCGCTCGCGCGCCTCGCGCTCGAGCCGGTCGAGCGCCTCGTCTACGGCCTCCGTGTCGTAAGCGTGCCGGGACACCGTGGCGAACCGCGCCCCGCGGATCGCGGACGCCGACAGCCCCCGTGCATTGGCCATGAACCGGTCGACCTCCGCCGCGTCGTAGCCGGGCCCGGCAGCCTTCGGGAAGGCCCCGCCGGCGCGCACGCCGGGGGGCAGCGCCGACGCCGGCCCGTGCGGCAGCAGCGGCGCCGAGCCGCCGTGGCTCCGCGCGAGCTCCTCGGCCGCACCCTCGGCCGCCGGCCGTGGCCACCACGAGGTGAAGTCGGGGATCAGAAGCCTCCGATGATCGGGGCGAGGACGACCTTGACGATCATCGCCACCGGGTAGACGAGCGCGTAGCCGAGGTTCACACGCGGATCGGCGCGTGTCACGTCGTTGGCGTAGGCCAGCACCGCGGGCTGGGTCTGGGTGCCCGCCATGACACCGGCCAGCGTCGCCCCGTACGCCGCCGACACGCGCCGGGTGGCGATCAGGCCGACGGCGACGAGCAGGGTGACCACCGCGCCGGTCGCGAGCAGCCGCGGGCCGAGGTCGCTCGCCAGCGCGTCGGCGAGCGCGGCACCGGCGTTGGATCCGGCGTAGGCGAGGAACATGAGCATGCCGAGCTGGGTCAGCGTGGCCGAGACCGAGTGCGGCAGCGACCAGAGCACCGGTCCGGTGCGCTGGAGGCGACCCACGACGAGCCCGACCAGCAGCGGGCCGCCCGCGATGCCGAGGGACACCACGGCGCCTCCGGGCAGCGGCACGTGGATCAGGCCGACGAGCAGACCGATGCCGAGGCCGAGGAAGAGACCGACCGGGTTGATGTCGGTCGCGCCGCGCTCGGAGTCGCCGAGGTGCTTGGCGACCTTCGCGATGGCCTCGGTCGGGCCGACGACGCGGACGCGGTCCCCCAGGGCGAGCACGAAGTCGTCGGTGGCGAGGATGTCGATGTCGCCGCGGCGCACACGGGTCGCCGTCACATGGAACTGGCCGGGGAGGTCGAGCTCGCCGATGGTGCGGCCGGCGATCGCGCGGTTCGACAGCGCGATGCGGCGGTAGTCCAGCGCCGTCCGGTCGGCGACCAGCCGCACCGTCGACAGGTGGCCGAGGTCGGAGACCACGCGCTGCACTGTCGGGCCGTCGCCGACCACGGTGATGATGTCGCCGCGCTGCGGGCGGTAGGTCGACACCGGCAGGTCGAGGGTGCCCGGGTGCCCGGGCTCGTCGCCGGTCATCAGCCGCGAGAACACCACGTGATGCTCGTAGCGCTCGGCGAGCGCGTCGAGGTCGGGCAGGTCGTCGAGGTCGACGCGCACCGACGCGCGCTCGAGCTGGGGCGGAGGGGCGCTGCGGTCGGCGGTGTCGGCCGGGGCCTTGGTCCGGGCCGCGATGCCCGCGGCGACGAGCATGCCGAGGACGCCGAAGAGGTAGGTCACCGAGTAGCCGACGATGGGCTGCTCGGACTGCAGCCGCTCGGTGCTCGCCGCGAGCGCAGGGGTGTTGGTGAGCGCACCGGCGTACACGCCGGACAGCACCGGGCCGGACAGCCCGAAGAGCGTGCCCGCCGCGATGGTGACGCCCGCACCCGCCACGAGGAGCGCCGCGACGACCACGATCGTGCGACCGCCCGTGCGCAGCGCCGAGAAGAACGACGGGCCCGCCGCGACGCCGATGGCGTAGGCGAACAGCACGAGGCCGAAGGTGCCGACGATCTGCGGGAGCTTCAGCCGGTCGTCGTACGCCGAGAGCGCGAGCGCCAGGAAGAGCACCGCGGCGGGGCCGAGCGAGAAGCGCTTGAACGACAGCGCGCCGACGGCGCTCCCGACCGCCAGCAGCAGACACAGCAGGACGAGCGGGTTGTCGGCCAGGAGGTCTGCAAACGCTTTCACGACTCGAGCCTAGGCCGCAGAGGGGACGGATCGCCCGGGGCGCGGTGCGGAGTTGCCCATGTCTCACTCGATCCTCTGGCCGTGCGGATCCCCCACCCTAGGCCCGCGCGCCGGCCTCAGTGCTGCAGGCAGCTCGGGCCGAGCAGCGCCTTGAGGTCGCCGTAGAGCGCCGGTGACGGCGTGACGCGGAGGCGGTCGTCGAGACGGACCACCGTCGTGCGCGGGCCGTTGGCGAGGGCGAGCCGGACCTCGGTGACCCCGGGGTGGGCGGCCAGCACCTCCTTGAACCGGTCGATCACGGGCGGGATGCACCGGGACGCCGGGATCGTGACCACGACCGGGCCCTGCTCGCCGGTCGAGAGGTCGGGGACGCTCACCTCCATCGCGATGAACTTGGGGGCCTCCTCCTCGCTCTTGTCCAGGCGGCCCTTCACGAGCAGGACGGCGTCGGGCACGACGTGCGGCCCGACGAGCTGGTAGGTCTGCGGGAACACCATGACGTCGATCGAGGCCTCGAGGTCCTCCAGCGTCGCGATCGCCCAGACGTTGCCCTGCTTGGTGACCTTGCGCTGCACGCTCGTGACGAGGCCGCCGACGACCAGGACCCGGCCGTCGTGCACGTCGTCGGTGTGCAGCGCCGAGATGGGCGCGTCGCTCGCGGCCGAGAGCACGTGCTCGACGCCGTTGAGGGGGTGGTCGGACACGTAGAGGCCGAGCATCTCCCGCTCGTAGCCGAGGAGCGTGGCCTTGTCCCACTCCCCCGTCGGGATCGGCGGCGGCGCGAAGAGCGCGGTGCTGCCGGCGGAGTCGTCGTCGCCGAAGCCGCCGAAGAGGGAGTCCTGCCCGATCGCCTCGTTGCGCTTGATGTCGGCGATCGAGTCGATCCGCGCCTCGTGCACCACGAGCAGGCCCTTGCGGCTCTCGCCCAGGCTGTCGAACGCGCCGGACTTGATGAGCGACTCGACGACGCGCTTGTTGACGACGCCGATCGGCACCTTCTCGAGGAAGTCGTCGAACCCGCCGAACCGGCCCTGGCTCGTCCGCGCCTCGATCAGGCCGTCGACCACGTTGCCGCCGACGTTGCGCACGGCCGAGAGGCCGAAGCGGATGTCGGTGCCACGCGGGGTGAAGTCGGAGTCGGACTCGTTGACGTCCGGCGGCAGCACCTTGATGCCCATGCGGCGGCACTCGTTGAGGTAGACGGCCGACTTGTCCTTGTCGTCCTTCACCGAGGTGAGCAGCGCGGCCATGTACTCCGAGGGGTAGTTGGCCTTGAGGTACGCCGTCCAGAACGACACGAGGCCGTAGCCGGCGGTGTGCGCCTTGTTGAAGGCGTAGTCGGAGAACGGGACGAGGATGTCCCACAGCGTCTTGATGGCGGCGTCGGAGTAGCCGTTGGCGCGCATGCCCTCGCTGAAGGGGACGTACTCCTTGTCGAGGATCTCCTTCTTCTTCTTGCCCATCGCGCGGCGCAGGAGGTCTGCGGCGCCGAGCGAGTAGCCGGCGAGCTTCTGGGCGATCGCCATGACCTGCTCCTGGTAGACGATCAACCCGTAGGTGTCGCCCAGGATCTCGGCCAGCGGCTCGGCGAGCTCGGGGTGGATCGGCTCGACCGGCTTGCGGCCGTTCTTGCGGTCGGCGTAGTCGTTGTGCGCGTTCGCGCCCATCGGGCCCGGGCGGTAGAGCGCGAGCACGGCGGAGATGTCCTCGAAGTTGTCGGGGGCCATCGAGCGCAGGAGCGCGCGCATCGGGCCGCCGTCGAGCTGGAAGACGCCGAGGGTGTCGCCGCGGGTGAGCAGCTCGTACGTCGGGCCGTCCTCGAGCGGCAGGGTCTCGAGGACGACGGTCTGGCCGCGGTTGTTGGCGATGTGCATGAGGCAGTCGTCGAGCACCGTGAGGTTGCGCAGGCCCAGGAAGTCCATCTTGAGCAGGCCCAGGGTCTCGCACACGCCCATGTCGAACTGCGTGATGATCGCGCCGTCCTGGTCGCGCCGCCAGATCGGGATGACGTCGAGCAGCGGCTCGGAGCAGAGGATCACGCCGGCTGCGTGCACGCCCGGCTGGCGCTTGAGGCCCTCGAGGCCCTTGGCGGTGTCGACGACCTTGCGGACGTCGGCGTCGCCGTCGTACAGCGCACGGAACTCGCCGGCCTCGTTGTAGCGCGGGTGCTTGGGGTCGAAGATGCCCGAGAGCGGGACGTCCTTGCCCATCACCGCCGGCGGCATCGCCTTGGTGATCCGCTCGCCGACGACGAACGGGTAGCCGAGCGCACGCGCGGAGTCCTTGATCGCGGCCTTGGCCTTGATCGAGCCGTACGTGATGATCTGGGCGACCCGCTCCTCGCCGTACTTCTCGGTGGCGTAGCGGATCATGTCGCCGCGCTTGCGCTCGTCGAAGTCCATGTCGATGTCGGGCATCGAGACGCGCTCGGGGTTGAGGAAGCGCTCGAACAGCAAGCCGTGCTTGATGGGGTCCAGCTCGGTGATGCCCATCGCGTAGGCGATGAGCGCGCCCGCCGCCGAGCCGCGGCCCGGGCCGACGCGGATGCCGTTGTCCTTCGCGTGCTGCACGAGGTCGGCGGTGACGAGGAAGTAGCCGGGGAAGCCCATCTGGATGATGACGCCGACCTCGTACGCCGCCTGCGCGCGGTGGGTGTCGGGGACGCCGTCCGGGAAGCGCACGGCGAGGCCGCGCTCGACCTCCTTGACGAGCCAGCTCTCCTCGGACTCGCCCTCGGGCACCGGGAAGCGCGGCATGAGGTTGGCGCCCTCGTTGAACGAGACGTTGCAGCGCTCGGCGATGAGCAGGGTGTTGTCGCACGCCTCGGGCAGCTCGCTCCAGACGCCGCGCATCTCGCCGGAGGTCTTGAGGTAGAAGTCGCGGGCGTCGAAGCGGAACCTCTTGGGGTCGTCCATGGTGGTGCGCGTGCCGATGCACAGCAGCACGTCGTGGCTCTCGGCGTCCCCGGGGTAGACGTAGTGCAGGTCGTTGGTGGCCACGAGCGGGATGTCGAGGCTGCGCGCGATCCTCAGCAGGTCTTCACGGTGCTTGCGCTCGATGCCGAGCCCGTGGTCCATGAGCTCGCAGAAGTAGTTGTCCTTGCCGAGGATGTCGCGGTAGTCGGCGGCCGCTGCCAGCGCGCGGTCGTAGTTGCCCGCCTGCAGCCAGCGGTTGACCTCGCCCGACGGGCAGCCGGTGGTGCCGATGATCCCCTTGCCGTACGTCTGGAGCAGGTCGCGGTCCATGCGCGGCTTGCGGTAGAAGCCCTCGAGGCTCGACAGCGACGAGAGCCGGAAGAGGTTGTGCAGGCCCTCGTTGTCCTCGGCCCACAGGGTCATGTGGGTGTACGCCTGGCGGCCCTTGCCCGTGGACTCGCCGTCCTCGCCCGTGCCCTCGTCGTACCCGCCGCCGAAGTCGAACGGCGACCGCTCGAAGCGGCCCTGCGGGGCGTAGTAGCCCTCGATGCCGATGATCGGCTTCACGCCGGCGGCCTTGCCGCGCTTGTAGAAGTCGTAGGCGCCGTAGAGGTTGCCGTGGTCGCTCATGGCGAGCGCGGGCATCTCGAGGCGCGCGGCCTCGGTGAACAGGTCGCCGAGCCGGGCGGCGCCGTCGAGCATGGAGTACTCGGTGTGCACGTGCAGGTGCACGAACGAGTCGCTCGACACGGGCGCGCCCTCCACTTCTCACCGACGACGGCGACCCCTCGGCCCCTGCTTGGAGGCAGGCCGCGGATCGCCCTCCGGGTGGGACCGTGCTGCGCAGGGCAGGGGGAAGGCGGCGTCCCGGAGGGCTCTCACCCTAACCCGCGGCACCGACGGCTCCGGGGCCGCCCGGACGGATCCCAGGTGGCTCGGCGTGTCGGTGATCTTGCTCGGGTCAGGGGGCGCCGAGGGCGTCCAGCTCGGCGTAGGTGGGGTCGTCCAGGACGAGCTCGGCCGCGCGGCAGTTGTCCTCGACGTGCGCGAGCGACTTGGTCCCGGGGATCGGCAGCATCACGGGGCTGCGGCGCAGGAGCCATGCCAGCGACAGCTGAGCCGGGCTCGCGCCCGTGCGCTCCGCGATCGCCCCGAGCGGTCCGTCGGGCGCCGCGATCTGGCCGCTCGCCACGGGGAACCACGGGATGAAGCCGATGCCGTGCGCCTCGCAGTGCGAGAGCAGCGCCTCGCTCTGACGGTTGGCGACGTTGTAGAGGTTCTGCACCGTGGCGATGGGCACGATCTCCTGCGCCGCCTGCAGCTCCTCGACCGTCACCTCGGACAGCCCCACGTGGCGGACCTTCCCCTCCTCCACGAGGGCTGCGAAGACGCCGAGCTGGTCCTCCAGCGGCACGTCCGGGTCGATCCGGTGGAGCTGGTAGAGGTCGATCGTCTCGACGCCGAGGCGGCGCAGCGACATCTCCGCGCACTGGCGGAGGTAGGCCGGGTGCCCGACGACGGTCCACTGGTCCGGCCCCTGCCGGGTGAAGCCGGCCTTGGTCGCGATCCGCACGTGGCCGTACGGGTGCAGGGCCTCGCGGATGAGGTCCTCGGACACGAACGGGCCGTACGAGTCCGCGGTGTCGATGAAGTCGACACCGAGCTCGACCGCGCGGCGCAGCACCGCGACGGCGCCGGCGTGGTCGTCCGGCTCGCCCCAGCGGCCGGCGCCCAGGATCTGCATCGCGCCGTACCCGAGCCGGTGGACCGGGAGGTCGCCCCCGATCGCGAACGTGCCGGAGGCGTGGACGGGCTGGGCGCTGCGCTCGGGGCTCATACCGGCATCCAACCGGATTCTGCGGCCCGCGCATTCCCCCGGCGTGGCGGGCACAGGTGCACCACGATGTCGGGGGAGGACGACATGGCCGCGACGCCGATAGACGAGTTCGTCACGCTGTACGAGGACCTGCACCGCAACCCCGAGCTCCGCTTCCAGGAGACGCGCACCGCGGGGATCGTGGCCGACCGGCTCCGCGCCCTCGGGTACGACGTCACCACCGGCGTCGGGCGCACCGGCGTCGTCGGCGTCCTCAGCAACGGCGACGGGCCCACGGTGATGCTGCGTGCCGACATGGACGCCCTTCCCGTGGAGGAGAAGACCGGGCTGCCCTACGCCAGCAGCGTCCGCGCGGTCGGCGAGGACGGCACCGAGGTGCCGGTCATGCACGCGTGCGGGCACGACGTCCACGTCACGTGCCTGCTCGCCGCCCTCGAGCGCATCGTGCGGGGCGAGGCGGCCGCGGCCGGCGCGCCTAGCGAGCCCGAGATCATCCCCGTGATGTCGGCCCCCGCGGTGGTCAACGACCCCGACGCGGTCGCGCGCACGTCAGCGGTCCTGGCATCGGTGGCGATGGTGGTCGACCCCGGGGTGGTCACGGGCAGCGAGGACGTGGGCATGTTCGCCACGGCCGCCGGTGCGCCGTGCGTCTACTGGCTGCTCGGCGGCGCCGACCCCGCGCTGTCCACCGCTCCCCCGCTCTCGGAGGAGTCCATGGCCCAGCTGCGCTCGGTGCCGTCCAACCACTCGCCGATGTATGCGCCGGCACCCGTCCCGACCCTCGCGATCGGCCGCGACGCCCTGGTCGCGGCCGCGCAGGAGTGGCTGGCACCGTGACCCCTGATGTCAGGGTCCGCCCGGCCCGGGCCGACGACGTCGCGGACCTGCTGACGATCTGCCTGCAGACGGGCGACGCCGGACGCGACGCCTCGTCGCTGCACTCGGACCCCGAGCTGCTCGGCCGGGTGTGGGCCGTGCCCTACCTCGACCTCGAGCCCGCGCACGCCTTCGTCGCGACTGTGGACGGCACGGTCGTCGGCTACGTGCTCGGAACGCCGGACACCCGCGTGTTCGAGGACCGCGCCGAGCGCCTCTACTGGCCCCAGCTGCGCCTCCGGTACCCGCTCGGCCCCGTCACGGGACGCACCGCGGCCGACGAGGACCTCGTCGCGCTCGTCCACGCGCCGCCGACGGCGCCTGCCGCAGTGGTCGAGCGCTGGCCGGGGCACCTGCACGTCGACCTCCTGCCGTCGGCGCAGGGGTACGGGCTGGGTCGGCGGCTGGTCGGTCGCGTGCGCGGGTCGCTGGCCCGGGACGGCTGCTCCGGCATCCATGTCGGCGTCGACCCGCACAACGAGGCCGCGCTCGGCTTCTACCGGCACCTGGGGTTCGCGGACCTGCCGGCGACCCCAGGGGTCGCGTACCTCGGCGTACAGATGCCGCCCGGGCGGGAATAGGGGGCGGGGCATCGTCGTTGAGCCTTCAACCATCGACGACGACGAACCCAGGGGCAGCACATGAGCGACTTCCACGACTGGAACCAGCGGATCATCGCGGAGTTCCGCGCCAACAGCGGCAAGGTCGGGGGCCAGTTCGAGGGCGCCCCCGTCGTCCTCATGCACGGCGTCGGGCGCAAGTCCGGCAAGGAGACCATCCACCCCGTGATGTACCTCGCCGACGAGAGCGACCCGGCGACGATCTATGTGTTCGCCTCCAAGGCCGGGATGCCCACGCACCCGGACTGGTACTGGAACCTCACGACCGCCGGTCGCCTCACGGTCGAGGTCGGCACCGAGACGTACGAGGCGACGGTGACCGAGCTGCAGGACGACGACCGTGACCGCGTCTACGCGACCCAGGCCGAGCGCTACCCGGGCTTCGCGGAGTACGAGGTGAAGACCGCCGGCCTCCGTACGATCCCGGTGCTCGCCCTCACCCGCGCCTGACGGCGACGGACCGGGTCAGCCCTGGCTGATGATGTCGAGCGCGGTCTGCAGGTCGGCAGGGTAGGTCGAGGAGAGCTCGACCCACGCGCCCGTTCCTGGATGCTCGAAACCGAGCCGCGTGGCGTGCAGCCACTGGCGGCCGAGCCCGAGCCGCTTGGAGAGCACCGGGTCGGCGCCGTACGTCAGGTCGCCGACGCAGGGGTGGCGCATCGCCGAGGTGTGCACGCGGATCTGGTGGGTGCGACCGGTCTCGAGGTGGATCTCGAGCAGCGACGCGTGCCGGAACGCCTCGAGCGTGTCGTAGTGCGTGACGCTCGGCTTCCCCTCGGCCACGACCGCCCAGCGCCACTCGTGCTGCGGGTGGCGGTCGATCGGCGCGTCGATCGTGCCGCGGAGAGGATCCATCACGCCCTGCACCATCGCGTGATAGATCTTCTCGACCGTGCGCTCCTTGAACTGGCGCTTGAGCGAGGTGTACGCGCGCTCGCTCTTGGCCACGACCATGAGCCCCGAGGTGCCGACGTCGAGCCGGTGCACGACGCCCTGGCGCTCTGCGGCGCCCGAGGTGGAGACGCGGTAGCCCGCGCCGGCGAGGCCGCCGACGACGGTGGGGCCGGTCCAGCCCGGGGACGGATGCGCTGCGACGCCCACGGGCTTGTCGACCACCACGACGTCGTCGTCGTCGAGCACGACCCGCAGCCCCGCGACGACCTCGGGCACGATCTGCACCGCGACCGGCTCGCCGGGCATGACGACCTCGAGCCACTGCCCGGCCGACACGCGCGCGGACTTGCCCACGACGTCGCCGTCGAGCGTCACCTGGCCGTCGGCCGCGAGGTCGGCGGCCTTCGTGCGCGAGAAGCCGAACAGCCGCGCGAGCGCGGCATCGACCCTCTCTCCCTCGAGGCCGTCGGGGACGGGGAGCGTGCGGACCTCAGCCATGCGTCCTCACGCCCGCGAGCCGTCGAGCTCGACGCCGCGCAGCGCCAGCAGCACCATGAGCGCGCTCGAGCAGACGATCGAGGCGTCGGCGAGGTTGAACACGGCGAAGTTCGGGAACGTGATCCAGTCGACGACGTGCCCCTGGAACAGCCCGGGCTCGCGGAACACGCGGTCGATCAGGTTGCCCACCGCACCGCCGAGCAGGCCGCCGAGCGCGACCGCCCAGCCGATGCTGCCGATCTGGCGCGACTTGCGGATGATGAACACCGCGACGGCCGTGGCGATGGCCGTGAAGACGAAGGTGTAGCCGGTGCCGAAGCTGAACGCCGCGCCGGGGTTGCGCAGGAACGTCAGCGTGACGAGCCCGCCGAGCAGCTCGATCGGGTCCTGACCCTCGAGGTAGCGGATCGCCAGCAGCTTGGTCACCTGGTCGAGCACCACCACGGACACGGCGATGCTGAAGGTGAGCCGGACGAGGTGGCCCTGGCGCGGGGACGGAGTTCGCGCGGGGACGTCGACGGCCTCCGCCTCGGCGGGTGCTGGCTGCTGATCGTCCTCCACGGGACGCGAGCCTATGCGGAGCCCACCGATCCCGACGAACCGGACGAGCTAGCGGCGCTCCTCGAGCTGCTTGCACGACACGCAGAGCGTCGCCCGCGGGAAGGCCTGCAGGCGCAGCTTGCCGATCGGCCTGCCGCACCGCTCGCAGACGCCGTACGTGCCATCGGCGAGACGCGCCAGCGCGCGCTCGTTCTGCAGCAGCAGCTCGCGGGCGTTGTTGGCCAGCGACATCTCGTGCTCGCGCTCGAAGGTCTTGGTGCCGGCGTCGGCCTGGTCGTCGCCGGCTCCGTCGCCGGAGTCGCGCAGCAGGTCGGCGATGCCCTCCTCGGCGTCGCTGATCTGGTGGTTGAGCCGGACGATCTCCTGCTCGAGCTCGGCGCGCACCTCGGACAGCTCGGACTTGGTCCACGGCGACTCGTCCTCGCGGACGGCGAGCTTGGGGGCGGCCGGCTTGGTGGGCCGCTGGGGCACCCGCGGCGCCAGCTTGGGCGAGGGGGGCTTGGGTGCGGGCGCCGCCTTGGCGGCCTTGGCGGCCTTGGGTGCCTTGGCAGGGGCGGCCGCGACCGGCGTCGCGGCAGCGGCCTTCGCGGGCGGAGCGGCCTTGACCGGTGCGGCCTTCGTGGCCGGCGCAGCCTTCGTGGCCGGTGCAGCCTTCTTCGCGGGCGCGGCCTTCGCGGGTGCAGCCTTCTTCGCGGGCGCGGCCTTCGCGGGTGCAGCCTTCTTCGCGGGCGCAGCCTTCGCGGGCGCAGCCTTCTTCGCGGGCGCAGCCTTGACGGGCGCGGCCTTCTTCGCGGGTGCAGCGGCCTTCGCGGGCGCTGCCTTCTTGGCCGATGCGGCCTTGGCGGGCGCGGCCTTCTTGGCCGGCGCGGCCTTCTTGGCGGGCGCAGCCTTCTTGGCCGGCGCGGCCTTCTTGGCGGGCGCAGCCTTCTTGGCGGGCGCAGCCTTGGTGGGTGCGGCCTTCTTCGCGGGCGCGGCCATGGCCGCCTCCTTCGGTTCCGGAGCGGACCCCCGCCCGCCGGGTCACCGTCCGACCAGCCTGGTGGAGCGCTCGTCGCCGGTGCACTCGCCCAGCCGGTCCGGACAAGTCACGTGAGGGTAGGTGCGAGCCGGTTCATGATCAAGACGGCGCGCCGTTCGGACCCGCACGGTGACCAACGTCGCAGGTCAGCGGGCCGTTCCCGCACCGAGCACGGCGATCCGGGCGGTCAGATCGGCCGGAGGTTGCCGGATTTCGAGCAGTTTGTCCCGACTTGTCGCTCCGCGCAGCAGGGACACCTGGTGGGGGCGTACGCCGAGGGCCGCCGCGACCGCCCGCAGGACCGCGTCGGTGGCCGCGCCGTCGACCGCGCGGGCGCTCACCGCCACCACGAGCGGTGCGTCCGGGCCGTCGCCGTACCTGCCGCCGACCCGGGTGCGCGAGGCCCCGGGCCGCACCCGGACGGCCAGGGTGACGCGCTCGGGATCCATACCTGCAAGCCTGGCACCTCCCGCGCCCGTTACCCTTCACCTCGAGGTCCAGGCACGGCGACGACGGGGACGAGTAGTCCCGCACGCAGCCACGAGCGACCCGGGGACGGTGCGAGCCCGGGGGTGTGCGCGGGGTGAAGATCACCCCTGAGCTGCCGGAGGATCCGCAGGCACGCCCTGCGGGGTAGAACCGGCCGCCTGGAGCGACGCGAGCGGGCGCTGCACGTCCCACGAGGACGAGCGGCGCCAAGGAGGGTGGTACCGCGGGGCCGCCGGCGCAACGAGCCGGGAGCCTCGTCCCTCCGTCGAGACAGCCCGTCCGGGCAGACGTACGACGGAGGACGCCATGTACCGCCCTGTGCCGCCGCAGGTCGACCTCGCCGCGGTCGACCACGAGGTGCTCGCCTTCTGGCGCGACCACGACGTCTTCGACCGCTCCCTCGCCCAGAGCGAGGGCCGCCCGCTCTGGGTGTTCAACGAGGGCCCCCCGACCGCCAACGGCATGCCCGGCACCCACCACGTCGAGGCGCGCGTCTTCAAGGACGTCTTCCCGCGGTACCGGACGATGAAGGGCTACCACGTCCCCCGCAAGGCCGGCTGGGACTGCCACGGCCTCCCCGTCGAGCTCGCGGTGGAGAAGGAGCTCGGCTTCTCGGGCAAGAAGGACATCGAGGCGTTCGGCATCGCGGAGTTCAACGCGACGTGCCGCGAGTCGGTGCTGCGCCACGTCGGCGCCTTCGCCGACCTCACCGAGCGCATGGGCTACTGGGTCGACATGGGCGACGCCTACTGGACCATGGACCCGCAGTACGTCGAGTCGGTCTGGTGGTCGCTCAAGCAGATCTTCGACAAGGGCCTGCTCGTGCAGGACCACCGGGTCTCGCCGTACTGCCCCCGCTGCGGCACGGGGCTGTCCGACCACGAGCTTGCCCAGGGCTACGAGACGGTCGTCGACCCGTCGGTCTACGTGCGGTTCCCCGTCACGGGCGGCCCGGTCGCCGAGGCGGTCGAGGGTGCCGCGCTGCTGATCTGGACGACGACGCCGTGGACCCTCGTGTCCAACACGGCCGTCGCGGTCCACCCCACCGTCGACTACGTCGCTGCGCGCACGGCGGACGGCGAGACGCTCGTCGTCGCGGAGCCGCTGCTCGCCCAGCTCGGCGACGGCGCCGAGGTCGTCGCCCGCTGGACCGGCACCGAGCTCGCGGGCACGACGTACTCGCGGCCGTTCGACCTCGTCGACATCCCGGACGCGCACTACGTCGTCACCGCCGACTACGTGACCACCGAGGACGGATCCGGCCTCGTGCACCTCGCGCCGGCGTTCGGTGCCGACGACCTCCTCGTCGGTCGGGCCAACGGCCTCCCGGTCGTCAATCCCGTGCGGCCCGACGGCACCTTCGAGGAGGGCATCCCCCTCGTCGGCGGCATGTTCTTCAAGAAGGCCGACGCGCCGCTGGTCGACGACCTGCAGGCACGGGGGCTGCTGTTCAAGCACGTGCCCTACGAGCACGCCTACCCGCACTGCTGGCGCTGCCACACGCCGCTCGTCTACTACGCGCAGCCCTCCTGGTACATCCGCACCACCGCGGTGAAGGACGCCCTGCTGCGCGAGAACGAGGGCACCGACTGGCACCCCAGGACGATCCAGTGGGGGCGGTACGGCGACTGGCTCCACAACAACATCGACTGGGCCCTCTCGCGCAGCCGCTACTGGGGCACACCGCTGCCGATCTGGCGCTGCGACGCCGGCCACCTGACGTGCGTCGAGTCGTTGGCAGACCTCGGATCCCGTGCCGGGCAAGAGCTCTCGAGCCTCGACCCGCACCGCCCGTTCGTCGACGACGTCACGTTCCCGTGCAGCGACTGCGACGGCACGATGACGCGCGTGCCCGAGGTGATCGACGCCTGGTACGACAGCGGAGCCATGCCGTTCGCGCAGTTCGGCTACCCGCACACCGGGCAGCAGGAGTTCGCCGATCGCTACCCGGCCGACTTCATCTGCGAGGCGATCGACCAGACGCGCGGGTGGTTCTACACGCTCATGGCGGTGGGCACGCTGGTCTTCGACAGGTCGTCGTACAAGACGGTGCTCTGCCTCGGCCACATCCTCGACGAGGAGGGCCGGAAGATGAGCAAGCACCTCGGCAACGTCCTCGAGCCCATCCCGCTGATGGACGAGCACGGCGCCGACGCCGTGCGCTGGTTCATGCTCGCCGGCGGATCCCCGTGGCAGGCACGACGTGTCGGCCACGGCACGATCCAGGAGGTCGTGCGCAAGACGCTGCTGACCTACTGGAACACCGTGTCGTTCCAGGCGCTGTACGCACGCGAGTCGGGCTTCGAGCCGACCACCACGGCGGCTCCCCCGGCTGCCGAGCGCCCCGCGCTCGACCGGTGGGCGCTGTCGGAGGCGCACCGGCTCGCGCGCGACGTCGACGCCGCGCTCGAGTCGTACGACACCCAGAAGGCCGGACGCCTGCTGTCGGCGTACGTCGACGACCTGTCGAACTGGTACGTCCGCCGCTCGCGCCGTCGCTTCTGGGCGGGCGACCCGTCGGCCCTCGCCACGCTGCACGAGTGCCTGTACGTCGTGACGCTGCTGATGGCGCCGTTCACGCCGTTCATCACCGAGCGGGTCTGGCAGGACCTGTTCGCCTCGACCAGCGACGAGCTGCCCGACTCCGTGCACCTGTCCGCGTGGCCGGCCGTCGACGGCGCGCTCGTCGACGACGACCTCGCGGTGCAGATGGCGACCGTGCGGCGTCTGGTCGAGCTCGGCCGGGCCGCACGTGCGACGTCCGGCGTCCGCACGCGTCAGCCGCTCGGCCGTGCGCTCGTCGCGTCGCCCGGGTGGGACAGGCTCTCCCCCGCACTGCGCGCGGAGGTGTCCGAGGAGCTCAACTGCGGCGACCTGCTGCCGCTCGGCGAGATGGCCGGCCACCTGGTCGACGTGAGCGTGAAGGCCAACTTCCGCGCGCTCGGCAAGCGGTTCGGCAAGGGCACTCCTCCGGTGGCGGAGGCGATCGCGGCGGCCGACGCCGCGGCGCTCGTGGCCTCGCTGCGCTCGAGCGGCAGCGCGGGCGTCGTCGTCGACGGCGAGGACGTCTCCCTCACCGAGGAGGACGTCGTGATCACCGAGACGCCGGTGCAGGGCTGGGCCGTGGCCTCGGACGGCGGAGAGACGGTGGCGCTCGACCTCGAGCTCACGCCCGAGCTGCGCCGTGCCGGGCTCGCCCGCGAGTCGGTGCGGCTCGTCCAGGACGCACGCAAGTCGTCCGGCTTCGCCGTGAGCGACCGCATCGACCTCTGGTGGGTCGCGACCGACGACGAGCTCGGCGAGGCGTTGCGCGAGCACGGCAGCACCGTGGCCGACGAGGTGCTCGCGACGTGCTTCACCGAGGGCGAGCCCGCCGAGGCCGCGGGCCTGTTCGCCGGCGAGGACCTCGAGCTCGGCCTGCGCTTCTGGGTCCGCACCGTCTAGTCGACGTACGAGGAGGCCCCGACCGCGTGCTGCGGTCGGGGCCTCGTCGTACGTCGGTGCTCAGCCCTGGTGCGGCGGCGTGCTCTCGCCGGGCACGGCGAACGGAGAGGCCGGCGGGGGCTGCGTCGCCGGAGCGCCCTGGGTCACCGGAGGGCCTTGGGGGGCGAGGCCCGGGGTGGGCGGTGCCGGGGGTGCGGTCGGAGGTGCCGGCGGGGCGGCCTGGGCCGGGGGCGCGGTCGGCACGCCGCCGGCAGCGGGCGCCGCGGGCGCAGCCGGAGCGGCGGGGCTGCCGTCGGTGCCGCGGTGGTCGAGATCCTTGAGCGCCGCCTCGTGGTGCTGGCGCAGGCGGGTGCGGTACTCGCGCTCGAAGGCGCGCAGCTCCTCGACGCGGCGCTCGAGGTTCTGCCGCTCGGCGGCGGCGGACTGCTCGAGCGCGGCGGCCTTGGCCCGCGCGTCCGCGAGCAGCGCGTCTGCCTCGGCCTTGGCCTTGGCGGTGTGCTCGCTCGCGGTCTTCTGGGCGAGGGCGAGCATCGCGACGGCCTCGGCGTTGTGGTCCGGCGCAGGAGCGGCCGGGGCGGGCGCGGCCGGGGCAGCCGCTGCCGCCTGCTCGGCGGCGCTGACGCGGCCCTTGAGCTCGGCGTTCTCGCGGGCCAGCGAGCCGATCTCGACCTCGACCTGGTCGAGGAACGAGTCGACCTCATCCATCTCGTAGCCCTTGCGCTTGGCAGTCGAGAACTGCTTGTTGCGCACGTCCTCGGGAGTGAGAGCCATGGGGGTCACCTCGGTGTCAGGAGCGGGTCGGGCTACGGGTCTGGCCTGGGGTCGGGCGCTTCGGGTCGGAGTCTAGAACGGGAACAGCCGCTGATTCGCATCGCTGCGCGCGCGTCACGCCGAAGGTCCGGCGTCAGAACATGAGCACGATGCCCGACAGGATGCGGATCAGGATGAACAGGATGAGAAAGACGACGGTCAGCTGGAAGTCGAACATGCCCACACGGATCGACGGGATGACGCGCTGGAGCAGCTTGATCGGCGGATCGGTGACCGTGTAGATGAGCTCGACGAGCACCAGGACCGGCCCCGAGGGGCGCCAGTCGCGGGCGAAGATGAACACGTAGTCGACGACGATGCGGGCGATCAGCACGATGAGGTACGCCTGCAGCACGAAGAAGAGCGTGCTCCCGACGATGGTGGTGCCGATGGTCACGCTGGTCCTGTCGGTCGGGAGCGGAGCGGTGCTCAGCTCTGGTTGAAGAAGCCGTCCTGGGCGAGGCGCTTGGCCTCGGCCGCGACGTCGACGTTGGCGGGCGAGAGCAGGAACACCTTGTTGGTGACGCGCTCGATGGTGCCGCGGCAGCCGAAGACGAGACCCGCCGCGAAGTCGACGATGCGCTTGGCGTCGGTGTCGTCCATCTCGGTGAGGTTCATGATGACCGGCACGCCCTCGCGGAACTCCTCGCCGATGCGGCGGGCGTCGTTGTAGGTGCGCGGGTGCAGCGTGGTGATCCGGTAGAAGTCGCTCACGCCGAAGGCGTCGACGCTGGACTCCGAGGCGCGCGGCGCGGACGCCGCCGGGGTCTCGACCGGCCGCGACGTGCGGACGGCCGGCTCGACCGTGCGTGTGGCTGCCCGCGGCTCGGGCCGCACCTCGCGGACGGAGGAGTACTGCTGGGTGTCGCGCGCCGGGCGTGCGTCGGCGTAGTCGTCGTCGGCTGCATACTCGAGGGCCTCGTCCTCGACCAGGCCGAGGTAGACCGCCATCTTGCGCATCGCGCCCATGCCTGCTCCTCTGCCGTCCCGGCGGTGGTGCCGGTTCGTCGTGCTCGTGTGGTCCTCGGGAGGCGGCAGATCACCGCACACCCGTACGGGAACGCTACCTGAGCCCGGCGCGTCCTCCGAGCACCGCCGTCCCCACCCGCACGTGTGTCGCGCCTGCGGCGACGGCCTCCTCGAGGTCGCCGGACATCCCCGCGGACACCACGGTGGCGGACGGATGCGCCGCGCGCACCTCGGCGGCCAGCGCGGCCAGGCGGGCGAAGGCCGGCCGGGGGTCGACCGGGCTGCCGTCCGGGCCGAGCGGTGCGACCGCCATGACGCCGCCGAGGCGCAGCGACGAGCAGCCCGCCACCACGTCGGCGAGGGCGAGGACCTCGCGCGGGTCGGCACCGCCCCGGTGCGCGGGCGGCGAGCCGTCGGGGACGTCGGCGAGCCCCACCTGCACGAGCACCTCGAGCACCCGGCCGTGCTCCCCCGCGGCCCTGTCGAGGGCGGTGACGAGCTCGGGCCGGTCTACCGACTCCACGACGTCGGCGTACGCCGCCACCGAGCGGGCCTTGTTGCGCTGCAGCTGCCCGACGAAGTGCCAGCGGACCCCGAGGTCGGCGCACTCCTCGTGCTTGGGCCTCGCCTCCTGGTCGCGGTTCTCCGCGACGTCGGTGACACCGAGCGCCGCGAGCAGACGGACGTCGGACGCCGGCCAGGTCTTGGTGACGGCGACGAGGGTCACGTCGTCCGGCGCGCGACCTGCGGCTGCCGCGGCCAGGCCGATCCGCGCATGCACCTCCGCCAGGTTGGCGGCGAGCTCGGCCGACCGCTGCGCGGGCGTCAGCGTCACGACTGCTCCGGCTCGAGGCTGACCACGCCGCCGTGCCGGCCCGTGAGCCTGTCGCGGCGGAAGGAGTAGAGCGCGTCGGACTCCTGGGTGCACCCGCCGTGGAGCGTCACGTGGGCACCGGCCCCGCGCAGCCTGTCGACGGCGGCCGCGCGCAGGTCGAGCCCGTACGCGCCGTCGCGCGCGACCGAGGCGGCGGACGGCGCGATCGCGACGACCTGGTCGTACCTCTCGCGCGGGACGTCGTAGCAGAGGCCGCACACAGCCGGTCCGACCACGGCGCGGATGCGGGCGGGGTCGGCGCCGAGGTCGACCATCGAGGTGAGCGTGCTGCCGACGACGTCGGACGCGATGCCGCGCCAGCCCGCGTGCACGACGGCGACCACGCCCGCGTCGCTGTCGCCGAGCAGCACGGGCACGCAGTCGGCCGCGACGGTGAGCAGCGCGATCCCGGGCACGCGCGTGACGAGGGCATCGACCTCGGGCACGGGCTCGGGCTGGGGAGCACCGACCTCGCCGACGTCGTTGCCGTGCACCGGCGCCATCGACACGAGGCGGTGGCCCTCGACGCCGACCGCGGCGGCGAGGGCGTCCCGGTGGGCGCGCACACGGTCGGGGTCGTCACCGACGTGGTCGGCGACGTTGAAGGCGTCGTACGGCGGCGCGCTCGACGGCACGCCGTCGACCGCGAGCCGGTCGGAGAAGGCCCAGCGGATCCGCGGGCCGAGGTGTCCCTGCGCGAGCGTCACACCCCCACCCCACCATCGGGGCGGGGGCGCGTGCCACCCGGGGTCGTGACTACTTCAGGAAGTCGGGGACGTCGAGGTCGTCGTCGTCGCCGGCGTCGTCGAAGACGATCCGGCGCGGCTCCTTCTTCGGCTCCTCCTCGACGGGCACCTGGCTGACCGGGAGGACCGGCGCCTGGCCGGGCTCCGCGGTGGCGCGCGCGGTGTCGACGGCGAGCGGCGTCTCGTCGAAGTCACCCTTGGTCACAGCCTTGGTCCCGGTGCGACGCGCTGGGGGAAGACCGCCGTCGAAGCCGGCCGCGATGACCGTGACGCGCACCTCGTCGCCGAGGGTGTCGTCGATGACGGCGCCGAAGATGATGTTGGCCTCGGGGTGGGCCGCGTCCGCGACGAGGCGCGCGGCCTCGTTGATCTCGAACAGGCCGAGGTCGGAGCCGCCGGAGATCGAGAGCAGGACGCCGTGGGCGCCGTCGATGCTCGCCTCGAGGAGCGGGCTGGAGATCGCCGACTCCGCGGCGGAGACGGCGCGGTCGTCACCGCGGGCCGAGCCGATGCCCATGAGGGCGCTGCCCGCGCCCGCCATGATGCTCTTCACGTCGGCGAAGTCGAGGTTGATCAGGCCGGGCGTGGTGATGAGGTCGGTGATGCCGCTGACGCCCTGCAGGAGCACCTGGTCGGCCTGACGGAACGCGTCGAGCATCGAGATGCTGCGGTCCGACAGCGAGAGCAGGCGGTCGTTCGGGATGACGATGAGGGTGTCGACCTCGGCGCGCAGCGAGTCGACGCCGGTGTCGGCCTGGACCCCGCGGCGCTTGCCCTCGAAGCCGAACGGACGGGTGACGACGCCGATGGTGAGCGCGCCGAGCTTGCGGGCGATGCTGGCCACGACGGGGGCGCCGCCGGTGCCGGTGCCGCCGCCCTCGCCGGCCGTCACGAAGACCATGTCGGCGCCCTTGAGCACCTCTTCGATGTCCTCGGCGTGGTCCATCGCGGCCTGGCGGCCGACCTCGGGGTCGGCGCCGGCGCCGAGCCCGCGGGTCAGCTCGCGGCCGATGTCGAGCTTGACGTCGGCGTCGCTCATGAGCAGCGCCTGGGCGTCGGTGTTGACGGCGATGAACTCCACGCCCTTGAGGCCCACCTCGATCATCCGGTTGACGGCGTTGACGCCGCCTCCGCCGATCCCGACGACCTTGATGACCGCGAGGTAGTTCTGGGGAGCCGCCACGGCACGTGCCTTCCACTCGTCGTCGTCCGGACGCCCGAACTCTCACCCTCAGGTAGAGGTGAATAGTTATGTCATCCTGTGGTTAGGGGTGAACCTACGGCGCGTCACCCGCGTGGCGCAAGATCGAGGTGCGCCACATCGCCGGACGCCGCCGGGGCCGGGGCCGTGATCGCTTGCGGCGCAAGGGATGCCCGGCGTCCAGAAAGCCGGTCAGGAACCGGAGAGGGTCCCGCGGGTGGTCGGCAGGTCCGGCGCGCTGACGTCGTAGTACGCCGCCTTCAGCGGCAGCAGGGCGGCGAGCACGGCGATCTTGGCCTCGGCCTGCTCGGCGCTCCCCCACTGCACGAGCGCGCCTCCGCGGAGGCTGAGGACGACGTCGTCGCGACTGCGGGCCACCACGGCCACGACCCGCGCGCGCAGGTCGGCGGGCAGCGAGTCGACCACCTGGACGCCGGCGAGCAGCGAGGTCTCGTCCGACGGACGCACGACCGGCAGGGCCGCGGGGCGCGTCGATGCCGAGCCGAAGCGCGCGCCGGTGGCATCGACGTAGGCGAACCCCGGGCCCGCGCGCACCACGCCGACCGGCGTGCGCTCGGTGACGACCACGACGAGGACGTCCGGCCAGCCGCGGCGCACCTCGACCGCGCCGACCTCCGGGATCGCGCCGACGCGCTCGGCGACGCCGTCGGCGTCCACCCGCGCGAGCGGGGTGCCGACGCGCACCGACGCCGCGGTGCGCACCTGGTCGACGGGGACGCCCGTGGCGCCGACGACGCGGACCTCCTGCACCGACAGGACCGAGGAGAACCAGACGAGCCAGACCGCGACGCCCGCGATCATGGCCACGAGCGCGAGGGCGAGCCACGTCCTCCAGCCGCCCTGCCGACGCGCGGCGGTGAAGCGCTCGGTCGACTCCAGGACCGTCATGACGACGAGCCCTCGCGGGCGCGCAGGAGGTCGAGCACCTCGGTGCCGATCATCGCGATGTCGCCCGCGCCGAGGGTCATGACGACGTCGCCGGGGCGGGCGCGCTCGACGAGGTGCGACGCGACACGGCTCCACGAGGGCTCGAACACGACCTGCTCCGGCGGGAGCGGCACGTGCGAGGCCATCGAGACGCCCGACGCTCCCGGGATCGGCTCCTCCCCCGGCGCGAAGACCTCGAGGACGACGACCTGGTCGGCGAGCCCGAGCGACTCGCCGAACTCCTTCACGAACATGGCCGTGCGGTAGTAGTGGTGGGCCTGGAACGCGACGACGAGCTGGCTGTCGCCCACGACCTCGCGCATCGCCCGAAGCGTCGCGGCGATCTCGGTCGGGTGGTGCGCGTAGTCGTCGTAGACCTTCACGCCGGCAGCCGCGCCCTTGAAGTCGAAGCGCCGACGCGTGCCGCTGAAGGACTCCAGCCCCTCGCGCAGAGCGGCCGAGGAGTGACCCAGGCCGAGCCCGGTCACGAACGCCGCCGTCGCGTTCAGCACGTTGTGCCGGCCCGGCACCGCGAGCTCGGTACGCCCGTGCCGCACCCCGCGCTCGAGGACGTCGAAGACCCAGCCGGTGGTGCCGACCTCGACCAGCTCGACGCGGAAGTCTGCGTCGGCCGCCTCGCCGTAGGTGCGGACGTCGACCCCAGCAGCCCGCGCCCGCTCGGCCAGGCGGCGCCCGCCCTCGTCGTCGATGCAGACCGTCACGAATCCGCCGCGGTCGCGGATCCCGGTGCAGAAGTCGAGGAAGCCCTGCTCGATGGCCTCGAACGTGCCCCAGTGGTCGAGGTGGTCGGGCTCGACGTTCGTCACGATCCCGGCCCATGCGGGCAGCGCCAGGAAGGCGCCGTCGCTCTCGTCGGCCTCGGCCACGAAGTCTGCGCCGGTGCCATGGTGGGCGTTGCTGCCGCTCTCGTTGAGCTCGCTGCCGATCGCGAACGACGGGTCGGCGCCGCAGTGCTGCAGCGCGACCGTGAGCATCGAGGTCGTCGTGGTCTTGCCGTGCGTGCCCGCGACAGCGACGCCGCGATGGCCCGCCATCACCGCCGCCAGCGCCTCGGCCCTGCCCATCACGCGCAGCCCGCGCTCGCGGGCGGCGCTCAGCTCGGCGTTGCCCTCCTTGATCGCCGTCGACACGATCACGGTGTCGACGCCGTCGACCTGCTCGGCCGCGTGGCCGACGTACGCCTCGACGCCGATCGCGCGCAGGGCCGCGAGCCGGCGGGAGTCCTTCGCGTCGCTGCCGCTCACGGTGACGCCGCGGGCGACCAGGATGCGGGCGATGCCGGACATCCCCGCGCCGCCGATGCCGACGACGTGCACGCGCCCGAGGGCGGAGAGGTCGGCGGTGGCGTCGGTGCCCGGGGTCACGAGGTTCCTCCAGCGGTCGTGGCGCCCGTGACGGCCTCGAGCACCAGTGCCCTCAGTCTCTCGTCCGCATCGCGCTGACCGTGGGAGGCGGCCGCGTCCTCCATGGCGTGGCGCTGGTCGGCGTCGAGCAGGAGCGGCGCGACGAGGGCCACGAGCCGGTCGGCATCGAGATCGGCGTCGTCCACCAGCAGCCCTCCCCCGGCGTTGACGACGGGCAGCGCGTTGAGGCGCTGCTCGCCGTTGCCGATCGGCAGCGGGACGTAGATCGCGGGCAGCCCGACGGCGGCGAGCTCGGCGCAGGTCATGGCACCCGCGCGGCAGAGCGCGACGTCGGCAGCGGCGTACGCGAGGTCCATGCGGTCCACGTAGGGCAGCGGCACGTACGGCGCCGGGCCGGTGGGGCCCGACGGCCGCTGGTCGTCGTTCTTCAGGCCCGCCGCGTGCAGCACCTGGATGCCCTGCGCGGTGAGTCGCTCGACGGCGCCCACGGTGGCGGCGTTGAGGCTGCGGGCGCCCTGAGACCCGCCGAAGACCAGCAGCGTGGGGCGGTCCTGGTCGAGACCGAAGGCCGCCCGTGCCTCGGCCTGCACCATCGCCCGGTCGAGCCGCGCGATCGCGGGGCGCAGCGGCATGCCGATGTGGCGCGATCCGGGGATGGCGTCCGGCACCGCGCTGCCGACGTACGACGTGAAGCGCGCACCCACCTTGTTGGCCAGCCCCGGCCGCGCGTTGGCCTCGTGGATCACGATGGGGACGCGCCCGCGGGCTGCGAGGTACGCCGGCAGCGCGACGTAGCCGCCGAACCCGACCAGGACGTCCGCGCCGGTGTCGTCGAGCACGGCGCGCACCTCGCGCACCGAGCGGCGCACCGCGGTGGGCAGCCGCACCAGCTCGCCGGAGGGCCGTCGCGGCATCGGCGTCGGCGTGATGAGCCTGAGGTCGTAGCCGCGCTCGGGGACGAGGCGGGTCTCGAGTCCGCGCTCGGTGCCGAGGAGCGTGATGCCGACGGCGGGGTCGTGCCGCCGCAGGCAGTCGGCCGTGTTGAGCGCGGGCTCGACGTGGCCCGCCGTGCCGCCTCCGGCGAGGACGACGTGCACGGTCACTTCCCCTTGAGCGGGTGCGGCGCCGGACGTCCGGCCTCCGCGCGTGCGAAGGCCATGAGCATGCCGAGGGCCACGAGCGTGGGGATGAGCGAGGAACCGCCGTACGACACGAGCGGGAGCGGCACGCCCGTGATGGGGATGAGCCCGAGGACCGCGCCCATGTTGAGCAGCGCCTGGGTCAGGATCCAGGCGACCACGGCTGCCGAGGCGCTGCGCACGAACGGGTCCACGGTGGTCCGCGCGAGGCGGAGCCCCGCGATGCCGATCGCGGTGAAGAGGCCGAGCACGATCAGCGACCCGAGGATGCCGAGCTCCTCGCCGACGACGGCGTAGATGAAGTCGGTGTGCGCCTCGGGCAGCCAGTCCCACTTCTCGCGGGAGGCTCCGAGGCCGACGCCGAACCAGCCGCCGCCGCTCATGGCGTTCTGGCCGCGCAGCAGCTGCCATCCGCTGTTCAGCGGGTCGGCGGACGGGTCGAGCCACGCGGAGAAGCGCTTGAGCCGGTAGGCCTGGGCGTAGCTCAGCACGGCCACGCCGGCGAGCAGCACGATCCCGCCGCCGAAGAAGAGCCGGAACGGTGCCCCGTTGACCCAGAGCATGGCGGCCACCATCGGCACGAGGATGAGCGCCGTGCCGAAGTCGCCCTCGAGCAGGACGAGGCCGATGATCGTGAGCGACACCGGCATCAGCGGCACGAGCAGGTGCTTCCACTGGTCGAGGAGCGGCTGCTTGCGCGCGAGCAGGTCGCTGGCCCACAGCACGAGCGCGAGCTTGGCGAACTCGCTGGGCTGGAAGCGGAACGGCCCGCCGATGTCGATCCAGTTCCTCTGGCCCGCCACCTCGTGACCGATGATCAGCACGAGCACCAGCGCGACGAGCGCCACCATGAGCGCCGGGTAGGCGATGCGGCGGTAGAACACCACCGGCAGCCGCGACGCCACGACCATCGCGGCCAGGCCCACCACCGCGAACAGCACCTGGCGCGACCACAGCGTGTACGCCGATCCGAAGACGCGGTAGCTCTCGACCGTCGACGCCGACAGCACCATCGCGACGCCCAGCACGAGCAGCAGCAGCGTGGATCCGAGCAGCACGTGGTACGTCGCCATGGGGTGCTCGGAGCGCGGCCGGTCGGCCGAGCCGACGCGCCGCTCGTCCTGCTGGGTCACGAGCTCACCCGCCCAGGTGGCGCAGGACGGAGGCGGCGAACTCGTCGCCGCGGTGGCCGTAGTCGCGGAACATGTCCCACGACGCGCACCCGGGTGCGAGCAGGACGGTGTCGCCCGGGCGCGCCATGGCGGCGGCGGCGTTCACGACGTCGTCCATGGCTCCAGTGTCGGTGCGCCCGACCTCGACCACGGGGACATCCGGCGCGTGTCGCGCGAGAGCCTCGCGGATCCGCGCGCGGTCGACGCCGAGGAGCACGGCGCCGCGCATGCGGTCGCGCGTGCGCTGCACGAGGTCGTCGTACTCCTGGCCCTTGGCCATGCCGCCCGCGATCCACACCACGGACTCGTACGCGAGCAGCGAGGTGAGCGCCGCATGGCCGTTGGTGGCCTTGGAGTCGTCGACCCACGTGACGCCGTCGCGCTCGGCGACCTGCGCGATGCGGTGGCCGGCGGGCTCGAACGAGCGCAGGCCCTCGCGCACCGCGGAGGCCGGCACCCCTGCGGCACGGGCCAGGGCCGCGGCTGCGAGCGCGTTGAAGACGTTGTGCGGCGCGAACGGGTGCACGTCGTGCACCGAGGCGAGCTCCAGCGCGCTGTCGGCGCGGTTGTCGATGAACGCCCGGTCGACGAGCAGGTCGTCCACCACGCCCACCATCGAGCGGCCGGGAGTGCCCAGGGTGATGCCGATCGCCCGGCAGCCCTCGACGACGTCGGCCTCCTCCACCAGGCGCTCGGTCACGGGGTCGGCCACGTTGTAGACCGCGGCGACCTGGGTGTTGGCGTAGATCCGTCCCTTGGCCGCGACGTACGCCTCCATCGAGCCGAAGTGGTCGACGTGGTCCTCGGCGATGTTGAGGCACACCGAGGCCAGGGGGCTCGCGGTGAGCAGGAACGGCAGCTGCGGCGCACCGACCTCGACGGCGAGGACGTCGAAGCCCTCCGGGTCCATCACCGCGTCGACGAGCGAGACCCCGATGTTGCCGACGGCGGCGGTGCGCAGGCCGGCCGCGCGCAGCATCGACTCGAGCATGAGCGTCACCGTGGTCTTGCCGTTCGTCCCGGTCACCACGAGCCAGGGGGCGGCGTCGGGGCCGCGCAGCCGCCAGGCCAGCTCGAGCTCGCCCCACACGGGCACCCCGCGCTCCTGCGCCGCCACGATCACGGGCGCGTAGGGCGGCAGCCCCGGCGACACCACGAGCACGTCCGCGTCGTCCGGCAGCGTGTCGCCGTCACCGAGGCGGACGGCTGCCCCGACCACCTCGAGCACGTCGGCGCGCTCGCGCTGGCGCGCGCCGTCGCCGGAGTCGACGACCGTCACCCGCGCACCGAGGTGGACGAGCTGGTCGGCGCAGGCGAATCCGGCGACGCCGATGCCCGCGACGACCGCGTGCACGGCGCCCCAGTCGGACGACCTGCCGTACGCCGTGACGTCCGTACGGCTCACTGACGGACCCACTCGGCGTAGAAGATGCCGAGGCCGAGCGCCACGAACAGGCCCTGGACGATCCAGAACCGCACCACGATCTGGATCTCGGCCCAGCCCAGCATCTCGAAGTGGTGATGCAAGGGGGCCATCCGGAACATGCGTCTGCCGGTGAGCTTGTAGCTGCCCACCTGGCCGATCACCGAGAGCACGACGATGAGGAAGAGCCCGGCGAGCATCGGCAGGAGGAGCTCGGTGCGCGACAGGATCGCGAGGGCGGCGATCGCACCGCCGAGCGCCAGCGACCCGGTGTCGCCCATGAAGATCCCGGCCGGCGCGGTGTTCCACCAGAGGAACCCGAAGCAGGCTCCTGCCGCGGCAGCCGCGAACACGGCGAGATCGAGCGGATCCCGTACGTCGTAGCAGCGCGCGAACTCGCCGAACTGGCAGTTCTGCCCGTACTGCCAGACCGAGAGCAGCGTGTAGGCCCCCAGCGTCATGACCGAGGCGCCCGCCGCGAGACCGTCGAGGCCGTCGGTGAGGTTGACCGCGTTGGTGGTCGCCGTGACGAGGAACCAGATCCACACGATGAACAGGGCGGTCGGCAGGACGAGGCTGGTGTCGCGGAACAGCGAGACCGCGCGCGAGGCCGGCGTGCGCCCGTCGGCGTCCGGGAACTGCAGCGAGAGGAAGGCGAAGATGATCGCCACGGTCGCCTGGCCGAGCAGCTTGGTGCGCGCCCGCACACCCGTGCTGCGCTGCTTGAAGATCTTCAGGTAGTCGTCCGCGATGCCCACGCAGCCGAGCCCGACGGTGAGGAAGAGCGCGAGGACGCCCGACCAGCTCGGCGGCCGCCAGGCGACGACGTGCGCACCGAGGTATCCGACGAGCAGCCCCGCCAGGATGATGAGGCCGCCCATCGACGGGGTGCCGCGCTTGCCCTCGTGCTCGGGGTAGGGCTCGCCGGCCGTCGACACGCGGATGGCCTGCGCCAGGTGGTGGCGGCGCAGGAACTTGATGAGCAGCGGCGTGCCGAGCAGCGACACGAACAGGCCGAGGCCGGCAGCGATGAGCACGAGCCTCATGCGGGGACCTCCGTCAGGGCCAGTGCGAGCCGTTCGAGACCGGCGGCGCGCGAGGCCTTCACCAGGACGACGTCGCCGGGCGCGACATCACCGGCGACGATCTCGACCGCCCGAGGCACGTCGGCCGCCACCATGACGACGGTGGCACCTCCGACCCCCTTCGCGCCCCTCGCCACGCCGGACGCGCCCTCGCCCACTGCGACGACCCGGTCGACACCGCGCTCGGCGGCGGCACGGCCGACGGCCTCGTGCGCAGCCTCGGCGCCGGCTCCCAGCTCGCGCATCTCGCCGAGGACGGCCCACGACCGGCGGGCGGGGCGCGTGGCCGTCGCCGCGCTCATGGCCACGAGGGCGTCGAGCGCCGCAACCACGGACTCGGGGTTGGCGTTGTACGCGTCGTTGACGACGGTGACGCCGGACGCCGTCGTCGACACCTCCATGCGCCAGCGGCTCTCCGCCGTCGCGCCGGAGAGGCGGCGGGCGACGATGTCCCCGGGGATGCCGAGCTCGAGGGCCACGGCCGCGACTGCGAGCGCGTTGGAGACCTGGTGCGCTCCGAAGAGCCGCAGCGAGACGGGCTCGCGGACGCCCGGCGCCACCAGGGTGAATCCCGGTCGCCCCTCGTCGTCCATCGTCTCGTCCACGGCCCGGACCTGCGCCGCGGCGGAGCGGCCGTAGAGCACGACCCTGCCCCGCGTGCGCGGAGCCATCGCGGCGACGAGGTCGTCGTCGGCGTTGAGGACGGCGACCCCGCCGTCGGCCGCCGGGGGCACGGCCTCGACCAGCTCGCCCTTGGTCACGGCGATGTTCTCCCGCGAGCCGAACTCGCCGACGTGGGCCGACCCGACGTTGAGCACCACACCGATCCGGGGCGGGGTCACGGTGCAGAGGTACGCGATGTGCCCGAGCCCGCGCGCGCCCATCTCGGAGACGAGCACGCGCGTGCTCTCGTCGACCTGCAGCGCGGTGAGCGGCAGGCCGACCTCGGTGTTGAACGAGCCCTGGGGTGCCACGACCGGGCCGAGCTCGACCACGACCTGGGCCATGAGGTCCTTGGTGCTGGTCTTGCCCGAGGAGCCGGTGATCCCGACGACCACGAGATCCGGCATCCGGCCCACCACCCACCGGGCGAGGCGGCCGAGTGCGAGCACGGCGTCGTCGTCGACGACCACCGAGGGGACGTCGAGGGCTCGGGACGCGAGCGCCGCCACGGCACCGCCCGCGACGGCCTGGCCCGCGAAGTCGTGCGCGTCGTGGTGCTCCCCCACGACGGCCACGAACAGGTCGCCGTCGTGCGCGCTGCGCGAGTCGGTGGAGAAGCCCGTGACCCTTGTCGCAGGCTCGGCACCGCCGACGAGACGGCCTCCGACGGCAGCCGCGACGTCGCCCAGGGTGAGCGCGATCATGTGGCGTCCTCGTCGTCGGTCGGCAGGTCGGCGGGCACGATCAGGCCGGGCTCCAGCGCCTCGGCCAGAGCGACCCGGTCGTCGAACGGCGTGACCGTACCCGCGACCTCCTGCCCCTGCTCGTGGCCCTTGCCCAGGACGAGAACCACGTCACCCCTGCCCGCGAGCGCGACCGCCATGCGCAGGGCTCGCCGTCGGTCGGCCACCTCGATCCGCCGCGTGCCGGTGATGGTGCGTGCGCCGCGCAGGACCTCGCGGCGGATGAGGGCGGGGTCCTCGCTGCGGGGGTTGTCGTCGGTCACGATGACGACATCGGCGCCCTCGACCGCCGCACGCCCCATGTCGTACCGCTTGTGCGGGTCGCGGTCGCCGCCCGCGCCGAGCACGACGAGGATGCGCGAACGGCGCCCGGAGCGTGCCGTCGCCACCTCGCGCGCAGCGGCCAGCGCCCGCTCGACGGCGTCGGGCGTGTGCGCGTAGTCGACGTACGCGTAGATGCCGCGCCCGAGGTCGGGGTCGGGCACCCTCTCCATCCGTCCGGGCACGCCCTCGCACGCGGCGATGCCGTCCGACGCGGTCAGCGGGTCGACGCCTGCCGCGACGAGCAGGGCCAGCGCCCCGAGCGCGTTGCTGACGTTGAACTCCCCCGGCAGACGCACCTCGAGCGGCACGTCCACGCCGTCGGGGCCGAGCGCGCGCATCACCGAGCCGCCGGGCACCGCGACCACGCCCTCGACCATCCACGTGGCCGGGCCGACGGTCGAGTACGTCGACACCTCAAGACCTTGCGCCGCAGCCGATCCCGCCATCCGTACGCCGTACCCGCCGTCGACGCACACGACGGCGGCCGCCGTGCGACGCGCGGTGAACAGCGACGCCTTGGCCGCGAAGTAGTCGTCCATGTCCGCGTGGAAATCGAGGTGGTCCTCGGTCAGGTTGGTGAAGCCGCCGACGGCGAACCGCACGCCGTCGACCCGTCCGAGGACGAGCGCGTGGCTCGACACCTCCATGGTCACGGCGGTCACCCCGCGCTCGCGCATGACCGCCAGCAGCGCATGCACGTCGGTGGCCTCGGGGGTGGTCCGCTGGCTGGGTACCGTCTCGTCGCCGATGCGCGTGCCCACCGTGCCGATGAGCCCGGTCACGTGGCCGGCCGCCCGGAACCCGCCGTCGACGAGGTACGACGTGGTCGTCTTGCCGTTCGTGCCGGTGATCCCGACGACGAGGACGTCGCGGGACGGGTGGTCGTAGACGTCCGCTGCGACCTCGCCGAGGACGGCCCGGGGATCCTCGACGACGAGGACCGGGAGCCCGGCGGCGGCGCAGCGCTCCGCACCGGACGGATCGGTGAGGACGGCGACGGCGCCGGAGGCGGCGGCCTGGGCGACGTACTCGGCCCCGTGCGTCACGAAGCCCGGCAGGGCGGCGTACAGGTCACCGGGACGGACGTCGCGGGAGTCGTGGGTGACCCCGGTGACGAGGACGTCGGCGGATGCGGGGACGTCGGCACCCGCCACCCGCGCGAGCTCCCCGAGGGGACGCGGCGGCGTGCTCGGTCGAGGTCCGGCAGGCACCTCGCGACCCTATCCCGCGCTCACCACTCGACCGGGATGCGCGGGCGCTGCGAACCGGTCGGCGGCGTGCGCTCCTGCTGGAGCGCGAAGGAGGTCACGCGCTTGAACACCGGGCCGGCGAGGACGCCGCCGTAGTGGCCGTTGCGCGGGTTCTGCAGGAAGACCGCGACCACGAGGCTCGGGTTGTCGGCCGGCGCGATCCCGATGAACGAGGCGGTGTAGCCGCGGTAGCAGCCGCAGCTGTCGTCGATGCGGTTGGCGGTGCCCGTCTTGCCCGCCACGCGGTAGCCGGGGATCGCCGCGTTGGGCGCGGTGCCGTCCGCGGAGACGACCGACTCGAGCATCGAGCGGACGGTCCTGGCGGTCTTGGTGCTGACGACACGCGTCTCGCTCGCCTGCGGCGCCGCCTGGTAGGTGCCGTCCGGCAGCGTGTAGCCCTCGACCAGGCTCGGCGTGACGCGGACGCCGTCGTTGGCGATCGTCGCGAAGACCGAGGCCGCCTGCACCGCGTTGACCGACAGGCCCTGGCCGAAGGCCAGCGTGCCGAACGTGGTGTCGGACCACTGAGACGGTGCGGGCACGTAGCCCTTGCTCTCGCCGGGGAAGTTGAGGCCCGTCTTCTCGCCGATCCCGAACTTCTTCAGGTAGCGGTAGAGCGTGTCGCCGCCGATCCTCTCCGCCGCCATGATCGTGCCGATGTTGCTGGACTTGGCGAGGACGCCGTTCAGCGTGAGCTTGAGGGTGCCGTGCGGGCTGTGGTCGTGCCAGGTCTTCGCGGGCCGCTTGAGCACCGGCGGGATGACGAGCTGGGTGGTCGGCCCCGCCGCCTTCTCCTCGATGACCGCCGCCATCGTCATGACCTTGCTCGTCGAGCCGGGCTCGAAGACGTCGGACACCGCGCGATTGCCGATGTCCGCGGAAACGGCCTCGGCCGGACGGTTCGGGTCGAAGGTGGGCACGGTGGCGAGCGCGAGGATCTTGCCGGTGCGCGGGTCCATCACGACGACGGTGCCGCTGTCGGCCTTGGCGTAGGCGACCTGCTTCGCGATCGCGTCCTGCGCCACCCACTGGATGTCGCGGTCGATCGTGAGCCGCACCGTCTTCCCGGGGATGGCCGAGGTGCCCGCGGCCTCGACCGTCGGGATCTCGGTGCCGCGGGCCGAGCTCTCGAAGATCTCCGAACCGGCCACGCCCGCGAGCTGGTCGTCGAGGCCGTGCTCGAGGCCCGAGCCGCCGGTGCCGTCGGCCCGGACGTGGCCCACGACGTTGGCCGCGACCTCGCCCGCCGGGTAGACGCGCGTCGACGTCGGCTCGCTGAACACGCCCGCGAGCTTGAGCGCCTTCACCGAGGCCCAGGTCTCCGGCGTCACGTTCTTGGCGATGTAGACGAAGCGCCGCTCCCCCGCAAGGCGCGGGGCGTACGCCGAGGCGTCGCCCCCGAGCACCGAGGCGAGCGCTGCGGCGGTGCCCTCGACGTCCTCGACCAGGGTCTGGTCGACCGTCACGTTGCGGGCGGCCACGGTGGTGGCGAGGGGCACGCCGTTGGCGTCGGTGATGTCGCCGCGCGTCGCGGGGATCACGACCTCGCGCATGCGGCTCTTCTCGGCCGCCGCCGCGAGGGTCGGCCCCTGGATGACCTGGAGGTCGACGACCCGGCCGGCGACGATCGTCACGAGGATGAGCAGGCCAAGCTGCCAGAGGCGCAGGCGGCGCACGTGGTCGCCCTGACGGAACGTGCGCGGCGCGGGGCGTGCCGCGGGCCGCGGTGCGGGACGCGACGAGGGACGGCGGGGCGGCGGGGCGAGCGTCGTCATCGGTTCTCCCGGCTGGGCTGGGCGGGAGCGTCGAGGACGGCGCCGTCGGTCACGGGCGGGGGGTCGGCGACCGCGGCGTCCCCGGTGGGCGTCGCGGCGGCGGTCGGCGGCGCGCTGCTGGGCGCGGGTGTGGCGGCGGCGGCCGGCGACGCGGAGGTCGACGGCGCGGTGCCGGTGCCGCCCGTGGCGGGGATGCGCGTCGTGGGGTCAGCCTGGGCCGGGCGCGGGCTGCCGAGGACGGCGCCGTCGGAGAGCCGGAGGAAGACCGGGGCCGCGACCGGCACCATGCCGAGCTCCTGAGCCTTCTGCTGCAAGGACTCCGGGGCCTCGGCCCGCGCGACGTCCTGCACGAGCCGCTGCTCGCGCACCGCGAGGTCGCGCTGCTCGGACGACAGGTCGTTGATCTCGAAGGCGCCCGAGGCCAGCGAGGTGTTGAGCACGAGCAGCATGACCATCCCGAGCACGAGGATGCCCACGACCACGAGCGAGAAGACGCCGGTGCCCGCCACAGCGGGTGCCGGCGGGGGCACCTCCTTCAGCGGGGTGCGGCGCGGGCGGCCCGCCTTCGGCGCGGTGGGCTTCGGGTGGCCGGCGGGACGCGTCGTCGCGCGGGCGGTCGCGCTCACGCCGCGGCCCGCTGACGCTCGACCGCACGCAGCCGCGCCGAGGCTGCGCGCGGGTTCTCCGCGATCTCGGCGGCCGAGGCCTTCTCCGAGGAACGGGTGATCATGCGCAGCTCGGGCTCGTGGCCGGCAGGGACGAAGGGCAGGTCGTCCGGCACGTCGCTCCTGGCGCGGGAGACCATGGCGCGCTTGGTGATCCGGTCCTCGAGCGACTGGTACGACATCACCACGAGGCGCCCCCCGACCGACAGCGCGTCGATCGCGGCGGGGATCGCCCGCTCGAGCACCTCGAGCTCGCCGTTCACCTCGATGCGCAGGGCCTGGAAGGTGCGCTTGGCCGGGTTGCCGCCCGTGCGGCGTGCGGGCGCGGGGATCGAGTCGCGGATGATCTCGACGAGCCGCGCGCTGGTGGTGAAGGGCTCGCGGGCCCGCTCGCGGATCACGGAGTCGGCGATGCGCCCGGCGAACTTCTCCTCGCCGTACTCGCGCAGGACCCGCGCGATCTCCTTGCCGCTGTATGTGTTCAGGACGTCGGCGGCGGTGATCCCGCGCGACTGGTCCATGCGCATGTCGAGCGGGGCGTCCTGCGAGTAGGCGAACCCGCGCTCGGCCTCGTCGAGCTGCATGGACGAGACGCCGAGATCGAACAGGATGCCGTCGACGCTCGGGATGCCCGCATCGGCAAGCACCTGCGGCAGCTCGTCGTACACGGCGTGCACGAGGAGCGTGCGGCCCGAGAACTCCGCGAGACGGCGGCCGGCCAGCTCGAGCGCGGCGGTGTCGCGGTCGAGGCCGACGAGCCGGACCTCGGGGTACCGGGTGAGCAGGGCCTCGCTGTGGCCGCCGAGACCGAGGGTGGCGTCGACGACGACGGAGCCGGGGCGCTCGATCGCCGGGCCCAGCAGGGCGAGGCAGCGCTCGAGCAGCACCGGGACGTGACGGGGGTGGTCGGCGGCGCCCGGGTTCTGCGCGTCGACAGGGGTGCTCATGCTCAGCCCAGCCGCTCGACGAGGTCGGACAGGGCGACGAGCAGGACCGCGGAGAGCACGCAGGCGCCGCCGAAGGCGGCGACCGGGACCACCGCGCCGCGGAGTGCGCGGGCGCGAGCGCCACGGTGCTGCCGCTGCAGGGTGAGGTCCATCTGTCGTCGCCTCCTCGCCCTCTCGGGCGCTCGCGGTGGGGGCCGGTCGTGCGGTGCGGTTCTGCTCTGGTGAGGCCGTGCTGCGGTGCCGCTGTGCTCGCGGATCTGCGGGGGCTTCGTGCCTTCGTGGTTCCAGGTCCCCGTCCGTCGTCCGGGGTGGGGTCCGCCTGGCACCGGGGAAGGTGCGCCAGGTGGCCGGGCGACGGATCGGAGGCCTGATGCCACGACGGGGTCAGCCGGAGGGCACCACCGCCGAGTCCATCTCGGCGAACGAGGCGTCCGCCTCGGCGCTGTAGGACTCCCACGCGGCGGGGTCCCAGATCTCGATGAACTCGTTCTGGCCGATGACGACGCACTCGCGGGTGAGGCCGGCGTACTCCCGGAGGGAGGACGGGATCGTGATGCGGCCCTGCTTGTCCGGGGTGTCGTCGTAGGCGCTGGCGAACAGCACGCGGGTGTAGCGGCGGATGTCCGCGACCGTGTGCTTGCCCTGGGCGAGCTCCTCGGCGTACTTCGCGAAGCCGACCTTGGTCCAGACCACGACGCAGCGGTCCTGGCCCTTGCTCATGACGAGGCCGTCGGCGAGGAAGTCGCGGTAGCGCGCGGGAAGGATCACGCGGTTCTTGTCGTCCAGGCGGGGCGAGTGGGTCCCGAGGAACACCGTCACCACCTCCTGCCGCTCCCCCGAGCCCGCTGCTCTGGGTGTGCGCGCCAACATACTCCACTTCACTCCACCGTCAACCACATCAGGTCGTCCGAACGGCTCATGTCGCGCAATTCCTGCTCACGCCCGTTCATCGCCGCAGGTCAGAGCGGTGGTGGGAAATGGAGGAGAAAGGTCGGAAACGGGCTGGAAACGCCGGCATGAGTGGGGACCGGGCGCGTGGCGCCCGCGGGCGCGCAGGGCATCGCCGCAGGTCAGGGGCCTGACGAGCATCGTCAGCCGACGGGCAGGGCCCGGAGTGGAGCGATGTGGGGGCTCCCGGGAGCGCTCCGGGGAGGCTGACTAGAGGTCGGAGCGGGAGCCGACGTCGGTGACGCGGAACTGCTTGCGCACGGGCCAGTCGTGGATCACCGAGGTGCGCAGCAGGACGTCCTGCACCGATCGGTTCTCCCGGCTCACCACGCACCAGAAGAGTGCGACGGGCACCAGCGTGCACAGCGAGGCGCGCAGGAACGCGAGCGGCCAGGACAGCTTGGCACCCTTGCGCCCGACGACCCGGAGGCCGAGGATCCGCGACCCGATGCTGCGACCGGCCGTGGCCCAGCCCGCCGTGAGGTACAGGACCATGTAGCAGTAGCCGAGCACCACGAAGTAGAAGAAGGGCCAGACCGGCACCTCGAAGGTGCGCGGGTCGATGAGGAACTTCAGGACTGCGATCGCGAGCCAGGTGCCGAGGGTCAGCGAGGCCATGATCGCGTAGTCGATCGCACCGGCGAGGGTGCGCGTGACGACGCCTGCCCGCAGACCCTGGAACGCGCGCGCCTCGGGACGGATGGGGTCGAGCAGGTGCTGCGGGCGGTCGTCGTCCTGGGGCACCGCGGTTGCGTCAGTCATCGGACCCCCGCCTCGACTGCGGCTCCCCGGGGGCGTCGGTATGACGCGCCTTGCGGCGCAGCAGGATCCGGTCGACCCACCGGTTCACCAGCTCGTCGCCGGACACGGCCGACAGGCGCGCGGAGTCGACGACGACCGTGGCGACGCCGGAGGTCGAGCCGCGGATGATCTCGGGCAGGTCGACGTCGTCGATGACCTCCTCGGCGAGGCCCGCGACGTCCACCTGCGTGCGGATGAGGGTGTTGAGGTCGACGCCCTCGACGGCGGAGTTGACGACGGTCGCGAGGTCGACCCGCTCGAGCACGAGCTCGGTGAGGTCGAGCCGGTCGAGCACCTCGGTCACGATGCGCTCGAGGTCGACGCGCGAAAGCACCAGCTGGGTGAGGTCGATGCGGTCGAGCACCCGGGTGAGCACCTCGGGCACGACGTAGTCGAGGGTGTCGTCGGAGATGACCGTGAGGTCCTCCCCCGCGGCGAAGCGCACCGCCCGTCCGCGCTCGGCGAGCCGGTCGACGACGTAGCCGGCCGTGAACCTCTCGGGGACCAGGGGCGGACGCGAGACCAGCCCCCACACGCTGCGCGCCACGGGGGCCAACGACTGCGCGACGGCCGAGGTCACCGCCACGGCCGGTCGGGTGACGATGACCGCGGCGCCCACGGCGATGTCGAGCGGCGCCTCGACCGCGGCGGGCAGGCGGGGCGCGCGCTGACGGACCACGGGCAGGGCGCGGGGCTGCTCGTCGCCAGGGCGGGGTGCCCCCGTCTCGTCGGTCACCGGGTCAGTGTGACGCAGAGCCGTCGCCCGTGGCCGAGCGATCCTCCTACCGGTGGAGGTTCTCGACGGTGCGCAGGCGCGAGCAGAGGACGCGGAGCATCGGCACCGCGACCTCCGGGTGCTTGTCGAGGAGGTCCTCGAACGTCCACCGAGACAGCGCGAAGGTCGTGAGGCCGCCGGCGTCGGCGATGATGTCGGCCGACCGCGGACGTCCGTCGATCAGCGAGAGCTCGCCGAAGTAGTCGCCCTCGGTGAGCCGGTTGACCTGCTCGCCGTTGACCAGCACCCGCGCGGCGCCGTCGAGCACGACGTGCATCTCGACGCCGGCCGGCGAGAATGCCTTGAAGCCCGTGACGCTGTCGCCCTGCACGATCACCGTCGTGCCCTCGACGTACTCCGCCGTGTTTCCGGCGTCGGCGATGTGGCTCAGCACCCGGTGCGACAGACCGCGGAAGAGGTCGACCTCGCCGAGCGTGGCGGTGAGTTCCCTGTTACCCATGGCCGGAGGCTAGGCCAGCGGCGGGCGCTGTGCGAGCCGATCGCGAGGACTCGTCCGCCGTGGCTCCGTGCACCGCGCGTCGGCACGGCGTACGGCGGGCGCGTCCCTAGCCTGGGCCCATGGCCGTCGCCCGCACCCGCAAGGCCCGCGCGTCGCGCAAGCGCGCGCGACGGATGAGCGCGGTGGAGCACGACCTCTCGGTCGAGCAGTGGACGGCGCTGCAGGAGGCCTGGGGCGGCTGCGCGTACTGCGGCGCGACCGGCGTGCCCCTGCAGAAGGACTGCGTGCAGGCGCTCTCGCGCGGCGGGCGCTACACCCTCGACAACATCGCGCCGGCCTGCCGGTCGTGCAACGCGAGCAAGTGCAACGACGAGGTCACCGGCTGGATGCGCCGCAAGCGCCTCGACGAGCGCACGTTCCTGCTGCGCCACGTCGAGATCCGCACGGCGCTCCTCGACCGCTTCGCCGACGAGCCCGCGTCCTAGCCGGTCAGGCGGGGGTGAGGGGCCCGGTCTTGGCCTCGGGGAAGTAGTCCTGCCCGATGCCGGTCTCGCGCTTGGGGACCATGACCGAACGGGTCCACGACACGATCACGTCGCCGTCCTGGTTGAGGCCGCGCGTGATCATCGTGACGATGCCGAACCCCGGGCGCGAGGAGCTCTCGCGCAGGTCGGTGCAGATGCTCTCGGCGTAGATCGTGTCGCCGATGTAGACGGGGTGCGTGAGCTTGATGGCGTCCCACCCGAGGTTGGCCACGGCGTTCTGGCTCATGTCGATCACCGAGAGGCCGAGCACGAGCGCGACCGTGAGCCCGGAGTTCACGATGATGCGGCCGCCGGTGATCGGGTTCGACTGCGCCAGGTGGGCGTTGAAGTGGTTCTGGTTGGTGTTGCAGGTGAGCTGGGTGAACCACGTGGAGTCGGCCTCGGAGATCGTGCGGCCGAAGGGGTGCTGGTAGACGTCGCCCACGACGAAGTCGTCGAAGAACCGGCCGAGCTCGGCCTTGTGCACGGTCATGGGGAGTCCTCCCGGTCGCGGTCCACGGCGCCACGATGCGCCGACTGCTCGACTGTACGAAGCCGGTGTACCGCGACGCAGCGCAGGTCTACCAGCGCTGGAGCGGCGCCACCTCGGGGTGGTCGGCGCGCAGGGGCGGCATGCCGTACAGGCCGGGGGGCAGCGCACCCGTGTGCAGCGACAGTGCCGAGAGCATCGACGAGGTGTCGGCGTACGCATCGGCCGCGAGCTGCTCGGTGAAGCGGAAGTCGAGCATCGACGACGCGATCTGCTCGGGCGCGGGCAGGTAGACGAGCGGGATCTCCTCGGCCACCTGCAGGTCGCGGACCACCTGTTGACGGGAGGCGATCTGCACAGCCTGGATGACGACGGCGATGAGGCTCTCGGCCCAGCGACCCTCCATGCCGAAGCGCCCGCAGTCCAGCACCACCACCGACTTCGCGCCGCGCGAGTAGGCCACCTCGATGGGCACGTTCGACACGAGTGCCCCGTCGACCAGCCGCCGGCCGTCCCGCTCGACCCACGGGAAGACGCCGGGGATGGCCGACGACGCGAGCAGCGCGCTGCGGACGTCGCCGGAGTCCATCTCCACGCGCTCGCCGGTGTCGAGGTCGGTCGCGACCGCGACGTACGGCATCGGCAGGTCCTCGATGCGGCTCACCGGGACGTGCGCCGCGAGCAGCTCGGTCAACGGCCCGGGGTTGAAGAGGTACGGGCGGTTGGCACCGGCCGAGATGGCCTGGGTGAACATGTTGCCGGGGAAGACGTCGCGGCGCTCGATCTGCGGCCAGAGGTCGGCGAGCACCTGCGGGCCGTGGTCGGGGTCGGCCGCGATCATGATGCCGTTGAGCGAGCCGACGCTCGTGCCGACGACGAGGTCGGGCCGCAGGTCGGTCTCGTGCAGGGCACGGATCATGCCCATCTGCACCGCGCCGTACGCGCCTCCCCCGCCGAACACGTAGGCGAGCGGACGGGGCAGGAGCCGGGCGAGGGCCAGCGGCATCGCCACCGACGGCGCCAGCGGGGCGGGCGGCTCGTCGACGTGCTCGGGCAGGCCACCGGCGACCGCGGAGGCGCGCTGCTGCGCGCGGAGCTCGGACCGGCTCGTGTGCTCGTCGTTCGTGCCCGGCATGGTCCGGCCTCCTCCGACGGCGGTGCGACGCCGTCGGATCGATCCTCGCAGCCGAGCGGGGGCCAGGCCACCGAAGCGGCCCTAGGGTGACGACGTGGAGCCCCCGGAGCTGTTCACCCTCGACCACGTGTCGCTCGAGGTCGACGGCCGCCTGCTGCTCGACGACCTCGACGAGCACCTCCACACGGGCTCGGTGACCGCGGTCTGCGGGCCCAGCGGCTCGGGCAAGTCGACCCTGCTGCGCCTGCTCAACCGCCTCGCGGACCCCACCTCCGGCCGGGTCCTGTTCCAGGGCACCGACGTCCGCGACCTGGATGTGCGCGCGCTGCGTCGTCGTGCGGTGCTCGTCCCCCAGCGCGCCGTCGCCCTCACCGACGACGTCGCGGCCGAGGTCCGCGTCGCTGCCCCGGCCCTCTCCGACCGCGAGGTCGCCGCGCTCCTCGAGCGGGTCGCCCTCGACCCGGGCGACGTGCTGGGCCGGTCGCCGCAGAGCCTGTCGGGCGGCGAGCTGCAGCGCCTCGCCCTCGCGCGCGCCCTCGCCGTCGGCCCCGAGGTGCTGCTGCTCGACGAGCCCACCTCGGCGCTGGACCCGCGGGCCGCGGACGCCGTCGACGCCGTGATCCGGTCGCTCGTCGACGGCGGCCTGTCGGTGGTGCTGGTCAGCCACGACGTCGCACGGGCCGAGCGCGTGGCCGACTCGGTCCGCGTGCTGCACGACGGTCGGGTCACGGCCCGCGGCGCGGTGACCGACCTCGACCTCGTGCACGAGATGACCTTCCCGCCCGACGACGGGCACGAGCACCCCGACGACGACCCTCGTGCGCACGGGCCCGCGCACGCGCCGCACCTCCACGAGCCGCCGGACACGTCCTGGGAGCACGGATGACCACGATCCCGAGCTGGAGCGCGGTCGCGGTCTCCGGCCTGCTCGTCCTCGTCGCGGTCGGCATCGCCTCCTGGCAGCGCCTCGGCATCAGCCGGGACGTCGTCGTCGCGGCCGTGCGTGCGCTCGTCCAGCTGGTCGCCGTCGGCGCGGTGCTCGCGTGGCTCTTCCTGCACGCCGGGCTCCTGGGGGCGCTGGCCTGGATCGCGGCCATGACCGTGATCGCGGCGTTCGAGTCGCGGCGGCGCGGCGCCGGCCTCCCCCGGGCTCTGCTCGCGGCCTGGCTCGGCATCGCGATCGGCACCCTCGGCACGCTGGGCGTGCTCGTGGTGGGCGGCGTCGTGTCGACCGAGCCGCAGGTGCTCATCCCGATCGGCGGCATGGTCGTGAGCGGCGCGATGCAGGCGTCGTCCCTGACCCTCGCCTCGCTTCGGCGGTCGGCCGCCGACCGGCGCCCCGCCGTCGAGACCGCCCTCAGCCTGGGGCTCGGACCTCGCGAGGCGTTCGCGGGCGAGCTGCGCACCGCCGTGCGCACGGCGCTCGTGCCCTCGGTCGACTCGACCAAGGTGGTGGGCCTCATCGCCCTCCCGGGCACGATGACGGGCCTCATCATCGCGGGCGTCGAGCCGCTCGAGGCGATCCGCTACCAGATCATCGTCATGTACATGCTGCTCGCGGCGTGGGCGGTGGCCTCGCTCGTGACCGCTCGGGCCGCCGAGCGGTGGATGTTCGACGACGCCGAGCGCCTCGTCCGCGTGTCAACCTGAGCCGTTCCCGGACGTCCTCTCCGTGAAGGGGCGCGCGGGGAACTCCGCCACTCCCCCGCGCGTCGGAGCGGTCCGGGGCAGTCTCTCGTGCGGGGACCGTGCGCGCAGGGCCGTTGCGGGTGACAATCGGATCCGGCGGGGGTCTCCCCCTGCGGACGAGGACGACACGAGGAGACCGCGTGACCATCGAAACCACCGGGCACACCGACCCGGGAGAGGTCTCCGAGCTCGTGCACTCCGCCGCCGCCATCCGCGCGGCGGTCGAGACCGTCATCGAGGGCAAGGGCGACGTCATCCGCGTGGCGCTCACCGTGCTGCTCGCCGAGGGCCACCTGCTCATCGAGGACGTCCCCGGCACCGGCAAGACGATGCTGGCCAAGACCCTCGCGAAGTCGCTCGACTGCTCGGTGCGGCGCATCCAGTTCACGCCCGACCTGCTCCCCGGCGACGTCACCGGCGTCAGCGTCTTCAACCAGGAGACCCGCGACTTCGAGTTCCGCCCCGGCGCCGTGTTCGCCAACATCGTGCTCGGCGACGAGATCAACCGTGCCTCGCCCAAGACGCAGTCGGCGCTCCTCGAGTGCATGGAGGAGCGGCAGGTGACCGTCGACGGCACGACGTACGAGCTCGCCGCGCCGTTCATGGTGATGGCGACCCAGAACCCGGTCGAGATGGAGGGCACCTACCCGCTGCCCGAGGCCCAGCGCGACCGCTTCATGGCGCGCGTCTCGATGGGCTACCCCGACACCCGGTCCGAGATGGACATGCTCGCCGAGCATGCCTCGACCAACCCGCTCGACGCCGTCCAGCACGTCGCCGACGCGGCGCACGTCTCGCGCCTCGTCGACGTCGTCCGCGGCATCCACGTCGCAGCGCCCATCCGCCAGTACGCCGTCGACATCGCGAACGCGACGCGCACGCACCCCGACGTGCGGCTCGGCGCCTCGCCGCGCGCCACGCTGCACCTCGTGCGCGCGGCCAAAGCGGCAGCTGCGCTCGACGACCGCGACCACGTGCTGCCGGACGACCTGCAGACCCTCGCCGCCCCGGTGCTCGCGCACCGGCTCATCCTCACCGCGGACGCCCAGATCGCCGGGCGCACCACGGAGACCGTGATCGCCGACGTCCTGCGTCGCGTCGCCGTCCCCGCCGCCGCCCGGGCCTGACGGAGGTCTGCCCGTGCGTGCGGCGTTGCGTCAGCTCACCGGTCGGGGGCGGTTCCTGCTCGCCCTCGGCGGCATCGGGCTGATCGCGTCGCTCGTGCTCGAGCAGCGCGACCTGCTGCGCTTCGGCGTGCTCCTGGTCGCCCTTCCGCTGCTCTCGGCCGCACTGGTCTCGCGCACCCGCTACCGCCTCGCCTCGGCCCGCGGCCTGCGGCCCACCCGCGTGACCGTCGACGCCCCGACCACCGCCGTCGTGCGCCTCGAGAACGTCTCGCGGCTGCCGAGCGGCCTGCTGCTCGTCGAGGACGCGGTGCCGTGGCAGCTCGGCCGCTCGCAGCGCTTCGTCATCGACCGGCTCGAGTCGGGCGGGCGGCGCGACGTCCGGTACGAGCTGCGCAGCCCGGTGCGCGGCCGCTACACCGTCGGCCCCGTGAGCGTGCAGCTCGTCGACCCGTTCGGCCTGTGCCGCGCCACCCGGCAGTTCGCGACCACCGACACCCTCACGGTCGTGCCGTCGACCGTGCCGCTGCCCGGCATCCCGCTCGGCGGCGACTGGTCCGGACTCGGCGAGGCGCGAGCGCGCGCGGTGGCCTCGGCCGGCGAGGACGACGTGATCCCGCGCGAGTACCGCATCGGAGACGACCTGCGCCGTGTGCACTGGAAGTCGACGGCCAAGAGCGGCGAGCTCATGGTGCGCCGCGAGGAGCAGCCGTGGCGCACGCGCGCGACGGTCTTCCTCGACACCCGAGCGGTCGCGCACCGCGGCGACGGGCCGGCCAGCTCGTTCGAGTGGGCCGTGTCGGCCGCGGCGTCGGTCGCGGTGCACCTCGCCCGGCGGGGCTACGCCGTCCGCATCCTCGACGCCGACGGCACCCTGCTCACGCCGGGCGCAACGGTCGAGGAGGGCTTCTCCGGGGCCGAGGCCGAGGGCCCGCTGCTCGACACGCTGGCGCTCGCCACGCTCACCGAGGGCATCGCACCCGGCGTCGGTGACGCCCGCGGGCGGTCGCGGGTGCGCGACGGCCTGCTCGTGGCGATCCTCGGCGACCTCGAGATCGGCCACGCCGAGGCCGTCGCCGCCCTGCGCAGCGGCCACTCGAGCGCGGCGGCCCTGGTGCTCGACACGTCGGGCTGGGCCTCGCGCGCCACGATGCCGGAGGACGGCCGCACCACCCGCACCGCCGCCCTGCTCACCGCGGCCGGCTGGCGGGTGGCCGTGTGCGGCCCGCAGACCGACCTCGCCGACACCTGGCGCCATCTCGCCGGCAGCGGCTCGGTCGCCGGAGGTGCCCGATGAGCGCGACCGACACCCGACCGGCAGCCGATGCCTCGGGCGCACTCGATCGGGCCCGCCCGGGTGCACCCGTCCCCCGCTCGCTCACCGTCCCGGGCGTGCTCCTGCCGACGATCGCGGTGTGGGTGGCCGTCATGCTCTCGGCCCTGTGCCTCGGCTCGCTGTACGTCGAGTCCGGCTGGATCGGCGCCACGATGCTCACGGTCACCGCCGTCGTCGCGGCGGGCGGCCTCGCCACCTGGCTGCGCGTCCCGATGGTGCTCGTCCCGGTGCTGTGCGCGCTGGCGATGTTCTCCGCGCTGACGCTGCGGTTCGTGACCGACGCGCCCTGGGGGTTCGTGCCGTCGCCGTACGCCCTGGGCGAGCTGCGCGACCTCCTCGCCGTCGGCACCACCGACATCAGCCGCTTCGCCCCGCCCGTGCCCGTGACCGAGGGCCTCACGGCGGTGACCGCGCTCGGGATCGGCAGCGTCGCGCTCGTGGTGTTCGTGCTCCAGGTCGTCCTCCGACTGCCCGCGGTCGCCGGCCTCCCGCTCGTCGCCCTGTACGTCGTCCCCTCGGCCGTGCTGACGGTCGGCGCCCCCTGGTGGGCGTTCGTCTGCGTGGGCGCCGGCTGGCTGCTGCTGCTCGTGGCCGACGAGCGGCTGACCCTCATCAGCTGGGGCAAGCTGCTCAAGCGCAGCGACGGCCTCGGCGGCTCCGTGGCGCTGTCGGGCCTGTCGTCGGCCGCCTTCCGGCTCGGTGCGGTCGCCGTCGCGCTGGCGCTCGTGCTGCCTGTGGTGATCCCGGGACTGACCGACGCCGTCATGGGCCGCAGCGTGACCGGTGGAGGCGAGGGCGAGGGCGGCGGCGAGGGCGGCGACCCGGCGTCGATCGGGCTCGACCCGATCGTGGGCCTGCAGCGCAACCTGCTCAACAACCCCGACGTCACGGTGCTCACCTACCGCACCACCGACCGCACCCCGGGCTACCTCCGGGCCGTGGTGCTCGAGAACTTCGACGGCGACTCGTGGAAGCCGCGTGCCTTCTCCCCGGACGCGGGGGCCACGCCGCTCGCCGACGGCGTCTACTCCCTCGACGGCCTGCCCGCCGAGGTGCCCCGTCAGGAGTACCGCTACGACCTCGCCGCGGACAAGCTCGACAGCCGGTTCCTCCCGCTGCCCGAGGAGCCGCTGACGGTCGGCCTGGACGGCGACTGGTTCGTCGACCAGGCGACCAGCACGGTCTTCGGCGCCGACGAGTCCACGACCACGGCCGGACGCAGCTGGGGCGTCGACGCCGTCGAGGTCTCGCCCACCCCCGAGCAGCTCCGCGCCGCGGCGCCGCTCACCGGGCTCGAGCGCGCGGCGGTGCAGGGCTCGGTCGAGATCCCCGACTCCCTGGCCGAGACCGCGCGGCAGCTGACGGCGGATTCGGCCACCGACTTCGACTCCGCCCGGGCCCTCGAGCAGTGGTTCCAGAGGGAGTTCACGTACTCCACCAACGTGCAGTCGGACTCCTCCGCGTCGTACCTCGAGCAGTTCCTGCGCGACAAGACGGGCTACTGCGAGCAGTTCTCCGCGACGATGGCGCTGATGGCGACCTCGCTCGGGATCCGGTCGCGGGTCGTCGTCGGCTACACCAGCGGCACCGCCGTCGCGGGCGACGAGGGCGCGTGGCGGGTCTCGGGCAAGAACGCCCACGCGTGGCCCGAGCTCTACTTCACCGGCCTCGGCTGGGTGCGGTTCGAGCCGACGCCCGCCACGGGCGGCGCCGGGATCACCACGCCGCCGTACACCGGGCCTGCGGCCGACAACCCCACGCCGACGCCGAGCGGCAGCGCGAGCTCGCGTCCGGCGGGCAACCGTGCCGAGCAGGACCTCGCCGACATCCGGGGCGACAAGGGCCTCGTCGTCGACCTGCCGTCGTCCGCCTCGGGCCTGCCAGCCGACTGGTGGCGCGCCTGGGTCTTCGGCGGGCTGGTCGTGCTCGCCCTGCTCGCCGCGCTCATCCCGGCCGCACGGCGCGTGCTGCGCCGGCGCCGGCGCCTCGGCGCCGAGGCCGACGCCGAGGCCGCCTGGTCCGAGCTGCGCGACAGCGCCATCGACGTGGGCGCCGAGTGGTCGGACTCCCGCACGCCGCGCCAGGCCGTGGCGGCGCTCGTGGACGACCAGCGTCTCTCCGGTGCCGCAGCCGACGCCGCGACCCGGCTCGGACGGGCGGTCGAGCGCGCCCGCTACGCCCCCACTCCCCCGGACCTGACCCTCGTGACCGACGACGTGACGACGGTGCGCTCGGCGATGCTCCACCGGCTCGACCGGCGTCGACGGGCCCGGGCGACCCTCGCCCCCGCGTCGCTGCGCGCGTCGCGCGAGGACGTGCGGGTCTGAGGGAGTCCGCCACCGGACGGCGGTCACGTAGCACAGACAGCGGCCGCGGACCCTGACGGGTCCGCGGCCGGTTGCTGTGCTGGGGGGCTACTCGCCGCCGTCGCCCTCGCGACGCTTGCGGAAGCGCTCGTCCATCTTGTCCATGAAGCCCGACTTGGGCGCCTGCGCCTTGGCCTTCTTGGTGGCGGGGGCGGCGGCCGGGGCGGCGGCCTCGGGCTCGGCGCGCAGCGTCTGGATCACCACGAAGGTGCCGCCGAGCATCCCGAGGAAGCCGACGACGCCGAGCGGGATGATCGAGGTGGCGGCACCGGCGATGAGCAGCGCGACACCGACGAGGGCGACGAGCACGCCGATCGCGGCTTTGCGGCGGCTGCCCGGACGAGGACCGGCGGAGCGCAGGCTGGAGGCGAACTTCGGGTCCTCGGCGTAGAGGGCCCGCTCCATCTGCTCGAGCAGTCGCTGCTCGTGCTCGGAGAGCGGCACGGCTCCTCCTCAGGTGTCGGGCACGGGGTGCGCCCATGTTCTACACGTCTGAGGATAGGCAGCACGGGCCGATGTGGAAACCCAGAGTCCCCAAGTGGTCCCCGGAGTGTCGATCGGGCGGCGTGCCGGCACCGTCCTCAGGTGGTCCATCGGCACCGTCCCGGGTCCACCTGAGGCGAACGGGATCGGCCGATCGGATCCACTGTGCACGACGAACCGGGCCCTCCGGGCGTTCCCGGCTGGGTCGGCTCAGCCCCGGCCGGGCCTCGGCGCGGTGGGCTGGATCCCGCCGAATCCCCCGTGATCGTCCGGCTCCTCGGGGCCGGGCACGAGGCGGGCAGGGCGCACCGACCCCCGCCCGAACCGGGCCTCGGCCCGGTCGACGGCCTGCTCGGCCTCGCGCCAGCCGAGCTCGGGCTCGTCGAAGAGCATCTGGCGCGTGGCATCGGCCGCCTCGACGAGCCCCTCGACCTTCACCCCGACCAGGCGCAGCCGGGCCCGCTGCAGGCCCAGCGCGTCGTAGAGGTCGCGAGCCGTGGAGTAGACCTCGCGGCCGACATCGGTGTGCGAGCGCAGGGTTCGCGACCGGGTGATGGTGGAGAAGTCGGCGAAGCGCACCTTGATCGACACCGTCCGGCCGGCGACCCCGGCCCTGCGCAGCCGCGAGGCCACCTTCTCCGACAGGCGCAGGAGCTCGCGGTGGATCACCTCGGGGTCGTCGACGTCGCGCGGGAAGGTCTCCTCGTTGCTGATGCTCTTCTCGCCCTCGGGCACCTCGACGCCGCGCGGGTCGCGGCCCCAGGCGAGCGCCGCGAGGTGCTGCCCCGCGGCCGGCCCGAGGGCGCGGACGAGGGTGTCGACCGGCGTGTGGGCGATGTCGCCGACGGTGCGGAGCCCGAGCCTCGTCAGCTGCTCCTCCGTCTTCTCCCCCACGCCCCAGAGCGCGCCGACAGGGAGGGGGTGCAGGAAGGCCACGACGCGGTCGGCGGGCACCACGAGCAGGCCGTCGGGCTTGGCCTGGGTGGAGGCGAGCTTGGCGACGAACTTGGTCGAGGCGACGCCGACGGTGCAGGTGATGCCCTGCTCGTCGTGCACCCGCGCCCGGATCTGCTCGGCGATGACCGCGGGCGGCCCGAGCCGTCGGATGCTCCCGGAGACGTCGAGGAACGCCTCGTCGAGCGAGAGCGGCTCGACGAGCGGCGTGATGTCGCGGAACACCGCCATCACGCCGGCCGACACCGCGGTGTAGAGCTCGAAGTCCGGCGGCAGCACGACGAGCTGCGGGCAGAGCCGCTTGGCGCGCGACATCGGCATGGCTGAGTGGACGCCGTACTTCCGGGCCTCGTACGTGGCGGCGGTGACGACGCCGCGCGAGCCCTCGCCGCCGACGATGACGGGCTTGCCGCGCAGCTCGGGGCGGCTGCGCAGCTCGCAGGACGCGTAGAAGGCGTCCATGTCGACGTGCAGGATCGGGCAGCCGTCGTCCTCGCGCCGGCCGTCGTGGGCGACACGGGAGTCGCCGCTGGCCGAGACGTCGGCCTGGGTGATGCGCGCGCCCCGGGTGATCTGGCTGCGGCTCACCGCCCCTGCCTCCGGCTCTGCTCGTGCTGCACGGGCCCATCATGCGCCCTCGCACCGACCATGCCGCGGCGCCTCACGCTGTGCTGCCTCACGCTGTGCTGCCTCACGCTGTGCTGCCTCACCATCCCGAGCTGCCCGGGCTCGAGTGCCACAGCTTGCTCGGGGCCTCCTTCTTCTCCTTCGCCCGCTCCTTCTCCGTGCCCGCCTGGCCGCGGGTGTCGGCGGCGTCGACGCCCTGGGGCTTGATGTCGGCGTACGGCGACTGCCGGAACCCGCTGGCGTGCACGAGCACGCGGCGCACGCGCTCGTCGCCCGAGAGCTCCGACCCGCGCTGGCCCATGCCGCCGGCGGCCGGTCCGGCGCCACCCGACGACGCTGCCGCGCCGAGCCCGCCCGGACCGCCGTACTGCGCGCCCTGGGCGGCGGCCGGCACCACCGCGACCGGCCGGGTCGACCGGCTGCCCGCACGCCCGGCGACCGCGGCCTCGTCGGAGTCGTCGCGGGTGCCGCCGTCGTCGAGGATCGCGGCCACCGCGGGGAGGCCGCCCGCCCGCCAGGCGTCGTGCACGACGCCGAGCTCCCAGGCGCCGGTGGCGCGCAGCGAGATGCCGCGCGGGCCGGTGCGCCGGATCACCCCGCGTACGAGCAGCAGCCACGACCCGAACACCGTGGCCGCGTAGGGGCCCTGGGCGTCCTCGAAGAAGGTGGCGTCGACCGGGCCGGTGGAGTCGTCGAGGGTGAGGAACACGACGCGCCGGCCCGAGCGCACCGGCGGGGTCTGGGTGGCCACCTTCACCCCGGCCACGAGCACCTCGGACTGGCTGCGGCGCCCGAGCAGGTCGCGCGAGCGCGCGACGCCGAGGGCATCGAGCATCGGGGCGTAGAAGTCCACGAGGTGCCGGCTGGCGTCGAGGCCGAGCACCTCGAGCTCGGCGCGCACCCGCTCGGCGTCGGTCATCTCGGGCAGGCCGCTCGCGGCCACCTCCCCCGGCGCGTCGCCGAGGTCGAGGGCGAGCTGCACGTCGAGGTCGGCGGCGGTGGTCGCGGCGGCCGGGCCCTGGGCCTGGCGCCGGGCGGCGCGCACGGTGTCGCGGTCGGCGTCCACGGTGACGCCGAGCGGGATGCCGGTGGGCCCGAGCGGGAGGTCGCGCCGCTTGCCCGCCGACCGGGGGGCGGCGGCCTTGGCCGCGCGCGTGGTGGCCCGGGTGTGCCGGTCGAGGTCGGCCACCTGCAGCAGGAGGTCGCGTCGGGTCACCCGGCCGCGGCGGCGCACCGGGCTCGACAGGCCGATGCCGTAGAGGGAGTCGAACCCGCCCGCGACCACGAGCCGCTCGACCACCGGGCGGGAGACCCGGGCGCGGGTCCAGAAGTCCGACAGCGAGCCGTACGGCCGGCCCGCCACGATCCGCTCGACCTCGGCGTCGGTGATGCCCTTGACGTCGGCGAGCGAGAGCCGGATGCCGTACGCCGACCCGTCGGGCAGGCCGGGCACATCGGGGCCGCGGCGCGGGCGCTCGTCGAGGATCTCCGGCGGCGGCTCGTCGTACGGCGAGACCTTCTCGACGGAGTAGGTGCCCACCGACGCGTTGACGTCGAGGCTGAGCACCGCGATGCCGAGGTTGCGCGCGTCGTCGAGGATCAGCCGCTTCGGGTACATGCCCGGGTCGTGGGTGAGCACGCCGGCGAGGAACGCCGCCGGGTGGTGGGCCTTCAGCCACGCCGAGTGGTACGTCGGCAGCGCGAACGCGGCGGCGTGCGCCTTGCAGAAGCCGAACGACGCGAACGCCTTGAGGACGTCCCAGACCTTCTCGATCGTCGCGAGCTCGTAGCCCTCGGCGCGGGAGGCGGGGTAGAACCACGCGCGGACGTCCTGCTGCCCCTCGGGCGAGCCCATGCTGCGGCGCACCTCGTCGGCCTCGGCGAGCGAGCAGCCCGTCATCACCGCGACGAGACGCAGCACCTGCTCGTGGAAGACCACGACGCCGTAGGTCTCCTCGAGGGCAGGGCGGAGCGCGGGGTGCAGGTAGACGGGGTCGTTCCAGCCCTGCCGCGCGCGCAGGAACGGCGTGACCATGTCGGACTTCACCGGCCCCGGGCGGAACAGCGAGATGTCGGTGATGAGGTCGCCGAAGGTCTCGGGCGCGAACTTGCCGACGAGCTCGCGCTGGCCGGGCGACTCGATCTGGAAGCAGCCGAGGGTGTGCGCGGACTTGATGAGCGCGAACGTCGCCTCGTCGTCGTGCGGCACGGCGTCGAGGTCGACCGTCTCGCCGTCGACGCGCTCGATCTCGGTGAGGGCGTAGGCCATCGACGACTGCATACGGATACCGAGGACGTCGAGCTTGAGCAGGCCGAGCTCCTCGACGTCGTCCTTGTCGAACTGGCTCATGGGGAAGCCCATCCAGCTGGCCTCGACCGGGGTGCGGTCGAGCAGCGTGGCGTCCGAGAGCAGCACGCCGCACGGGTGCAGGGCGATGTGCCGCGGCAGGCCGTCGAGCGCCTCGACGAGGGTGAGGAACCCGTCGAGCTCGCCGCGGGCGGCGAGGCGCCCGAGGCCCGAGGCCCGCAGCTCGGGCAGCTCCTGCAGCGCGTTGCGCGCATCGCGCGCGCGGATGTGCGGGAACGCGGTGGCGAACGCGTCGATCTCGCCGGGCGGCATCCCGAGGGCGGCGCCGACGTCGCGGACGGCGTGCCGCACGCGGTAGGTGTCGCGCATCGACACGCAGGCGCACCGCTCGCCGCCGAAGCGCTCGAGGATCCGCTCGTACACCTCGGTGCGGCGGGCGGACTCGACGTCGACGTCGATGTCGGGCAGCGCGCGGCGCAACGGCGAGAGGAACCGCTCCATGAGCAGGCCGTGGGCGAGCGGGTCGACGCCGGAGATGCCGAGCAGGTGGTTGACGAGGCTGCCCGCGCCCGACCCGCGCGCGGTGACGCGGACGTCCATGCCCTTGATGAGGTCGACGACCTCGCCGACGGTGAGGAAGTAGCCCGCGAACCCGAGCACCCCGATCGTCTCGAGCTCGGCGTCGAGCCGCTCGCGCGCCTGCCGCGCGCGGTCGGCGCGGGTGCGGCGGGTGCGCGGGAGGTAGTCGGTGAGCGCGGCCTCGCACCGGGCTCGCAGGTGCCGGTCGGCCTCGAGCGCCTCGGCCGCGAGCGCCGTCGGGCCGCGGTCGCGGACGGCGCTGCTGCTGCCTGCCGTGCGCGCGGGCAGCAGGAGGTCGAGCTCGGGCACGTGCACCTCGCCGATCCCGAGGTCGGCGACGGGGTCGAGCCGGCAGGCCTCGGCGAGGGTGCGGGTGTCGGCGAGCAGGCGGTCGACCTCGCGCTGCTCGCTGCTGCCCGAGGCCGTGCCCGACATCCGCACCACCTCGCGGGCCACCTGCTCCATCCGCAGGCCGTCGGCGAGGTGCCCCTCGCCGTTGGCGCGGTCGAGGTGGCGGGAGTCGAGCGGCACGAGTCGGCGGATGGCGTCGAGGACGTCGACCACCGGCGCCTGGTCGCGCTCGGCGTGCCGCACGGCGTTGGTGAGCACCGCGGGCAGGTCGTGCTCGCGGGCGAAGGCGAGCATCCGGGCGGCGAACGCCGAGGAGTAGGGCAGACCGCGGGTGCGGGCGCCGGACAGGTCGGTGGTCGCCGTCGCGGAGTCGCGGGCGCGGTGGCTCACCACCTCGATCGCGAGCCGTCGCCCGAACGCCGCGCGCCACGGGGCGAGGGCGGTGAGGGCGAGGTCGGGACGTCGTCGCGCGAGCGCCCGGCCGACCTCGGACTCCGGGCCGAGCAGCACGACGAGGCCGTCGCTGTGCCGGGCGACGACCTCGGGCGTGGTGACGGGCGCACCGCGCACCGCCTGCTCCCCCGGCAGGGCGTCCGAGCCGAGGCCGAGGTGCGCGGCGGACACGAGCCGGCACAGCGACGCCCAGCCGGTGCGTCCGCGTGCGAGCAGCACGACCCGCGGGTGCCGCGGGTCGACCTCGGCACCGCCGCGCGCGGGGGTGCGGCGCGCGGGCTGGGCCCGTGTGCTGCTCGTGCGCTCGGCGAGGGTCGGGCCGGCGCCGAGCCGGCCGGCCGCGGTGCGCTGCACCCGGGACCCGAGCCCGGCACGCCCGGTGCCGCCGGTGACCGAGCCGAGCGTCGGAACCTCGAGACCAGCGCGGACCGCGAGGTCGAGGCCGAGGATCGGGGCGATCCCGGCGTCGCGGCAGGCGAGGACGAACCGCACCGCGCCGTACAGGCCGTCGCGGTCGGTGAGGGCGAGGGAGTCCTGCCCGAGGTCGGCCGCCCGCGCCACGAGCGCAGCCGGGCTGCTCGCGCCGTGGCGCAGGGAGTAGCCCGAGGCGACGTGGAGGTGGACGAAGGGGTCGTCGGCCACGGCCTTACGACACTGCTGCGGAGGGACCGCCGAGCAGCGGCTGGTGCGGCACGCCGAGCAGCCGGGCGACCCGGGCGAGGAAGGCCTCGGCGTCGCGGACGAGGTCGTCGGCCTCGCGCTCGCTGACGACGCCGCGCAGCCCTGCCTCGGCCGCGGCGCGCTTGCCCGCGCCGGCCGCGAAGAACTGCGCCCACTCGCCGAGCTCGGGGGCCACCTCGGCGAGCAGCACCCAGGCGCTGCGCAGCCGGGCCGAGCGCTTGCCGCGCGGACGGGCCCGGGCCGCGAGCACCGCGGCGGCGGCACGCAGCGCCGAGAGATGGGCGCGGGCGTAGCGCAGCCCGGTGTCGTCGGTGGAGCCGGCGGCGAGCAGCTCGCGCGCGGCCCCGGCGAGCAGGTCGCGGCTCGCGGCCGGGACCGAGGGCACCGGGGTGGCGGGCAGCGCGTCGGGCGGCACCGGGGTGAGCCCGACCTCGAGGTCGGGCCGGGGCCGGGTCTCGGCGGTGGCGGTCATGGCGGCTCCTCCCGGGGTCGGTGCGTCAGAGGCGGGTGCGGGGACGTCGGCGGGCTCGGGCAGCAGCGGCTCGGTGAGGACGAGCTGCAGCCCCCGGACGGGCGGGCGGAGGCGGACCGGGCGGCCCGGTGCCGGGCTGCGTCGGCCATGAACGCCGCTGCGGGTGCGGGTGCTGGACATCGGGACCTCCGATCAGTCGAGGGTGCGCGCGAGGCGCCACCGGGTGGGGACGGGCGGGCGGACCGTGGGGTCGTCGAGCAGGGCGGCCGCGGCGGCGGGGACGTCGCGCACGAGGTCGTACACGCCGACCGAGGACGAGCGGCCCGCCCGTGCCTCGACCCGCCAGACCTCGCGCTCCACCGCACCGACGTCGAAGGCGACCGAGCGCCGCGGGGCCTCCCGGGCCTCCGCCGCCTCGGGGTCCTCGGGTGCCTGCGACCCGGCCGTCGCACCGACGGCGACGGGACGGCGACGGCGGGAGCCGGAGCCGACCCACCACGTGCCGAGCTCGATCCAGTGGGCGAGCACCGCGCGGACGACGTAGAGCCGGCCGCGCCACAGGAACTGCGCCGGGGCCACCTCGAGGGTGTCGAGGCTCACCGGTGCCGTGCGGACCTGCACGGCCTCGCCGTAGCTGCGCATGACGGTCTCCCTCCCCGGCTCGTGGCCGGGTGCTCGTCCGGCGCGCGCCCGGACGGGCGGCGCGACCGGCCGGGGGAAGGCGACCGGCGGGCACCCGGCCCCGCCCGTCGGACCCGGCGCTTCCCCACGCCGAGGCCCGACTGCGGGACCGACGGTGGGCCCGTGGGGACCGCGAGCTCCCCACGGGCCCACCGCGCCCCGCCCGCGGCAGCCGCGAATCCGCCGCGTGCGAGAGCTGGTGGTGCCCGTCGCCCGAACCGGTGGCCCGACCCTCCCGCGAGAGAGGATCGAACACCTGTTCGAACACGACCTACCGTAGCCCCCACCCCCGACAGCGCGTCAAGCCCTGGTCCGTCCGGCGTGCGGGCGCTGTCCGCCCCTACGCTCTGGCCATGGATCCCCACGGCAGCGAGACCGACGACGGCGTCCACGACGCCGGGCCCCCGCACGCGGGGGTCAACGCCGACGGCACGCTCGCCGTCGCGGCGCCCGACCTCACGGGCCTGCACCCCAACGCCGTGACCGTCGCCCAGGCCCTTGCCGGGCTCGGCGTCGCGGGCACCGTGCGCGCGCTGCCCGAGCCCGCGCCCACGGCCGCCACCGCGGCCGCCCAGCTCGGCTGCGAGGTCGGCGCGATCGCCAACTCGCTCGTGTTCGACGCCGACGGCAGGCCGCTGCTCGTGCTCACCTCCGGCGCGCACCGCGCCGACACCTTCGCGCTCGCCAGCCTCGTCGGCGCGTCGCAGGTGAAGCGCGCGACGCCGGAGTTCGTCCGCCAGCACACCGGCCAGCCCATCGGCGGCGTCGCGCCCGTGGGGCACCCGCACCCGCTGCGCACGGTGGTCGACGTCGAGCTCTCCCGCCACGACGTCGTCTGGGCGGCCGGCGGCCACCCGCACTACGTCTTCCCCACGACCTACGACGAGCTGCTGCGCATCACCGCCGGCGAGGCCGCCGAGGTCGGCGAGGGCAAGGCCTGACCCCCACCTCACGCACGGGAGTGCCAGAAAACCCCTGCTGTTTCTGGCACTTCCATACGTGAGGCGCTACTCGCCGGCGTACGCCGCCTCGAGGGTCGCGACGTCGAGACGGCTCATCGCGAGCATCGCCACCATCGCGCGCTGCGCGCCGTCCGGGTCGGCACCCCCGAGCAGCTCGTAGAGGCGCGTCGGCACGATCTGCCAGCTGATCCCCCACCGGTCGACGAGCCAGCCGCACTGGCTCTCGCGGCCCCCGCCGGCCAGCAGCCCGTCCCAGTAGTGGTCGACCTCCTCCTGCGAGCCGCACGACACGAGGAACGACGTCGCCTCGCTGTGCGCGAACTGCGCCGGCCCGCCGTTGAGGCCCATGAGCTCGCGCCCGTGCAGCGACACCGTCATCGTCAGCACCTGGCCGGCCGCTATGCCCGGCACGCCCTCTCCCGCATGCGACGCGCCCAGCACGGAGGCCTCGCCGTACGCCGAGAAGAGCTCGACGTAGCGCGTGAGCGCGTCCTCCGCGTCACCCTCGAAGAACCACAGGCACGGCGTGAAGCCCGACATGTGCGATCCCTTCATCGACCGGCCCCCGGACCCAGCGAGCGTAGGCCGCGGGACCGACGGCCGTCCCGGATCACATGCACCGGCCCGGGAGGGGAGGATGGGCCGGTGACGACTCCCGAGCCCCGCACGCCGCACGGCTACTCCGTGCGCGACGGCGGCAGCGCGCGCGAGCCCGTGCCCGCGGTCGTGAGCCTGCACCTGTACGGCGTCCGCGGTCGCGGGATCGGCAGCGCGCTCGTGCACATGGGCCTCGACCGCGGCCGCGTGCGACGCATGCCGGGCGCCACGTTCGTGAAGCTGCTCGGCACGGGCGACGGGACGACGTTCACGATGCGCGACGCCGACCTCGGCCACTGGGGCGTGCTCGCCTGCTGGTCCGACGACGACGGCCCCGCGCGGTACGAGGCCTCCGCGGCCCACCGGTCCTGGACCGGCGTCGCGCACGAGGAGGCCCGGTTCCTCCTGCGCCCGTTGGTCTCCCGCGGCACCTGGGCCGGGCGGCAGCCCTTCGGCGACCCCGTGCCCGACCGGTGGGACGGACCCGTCGCGGCCATCACGCGCGCCCGCATCAAGCCCTCGCAGTGGCGCACGTTCTGGGGCTCGGTGCCCCCCGTGTCCGCCGACCTGCGCCAGGTCGACGGCCTGCGCGTCGCGCTCGGGATCGGCGAGGCGCCGGTGGGGCTGCAGGGGACCTTCAGCGTGTGGGACTCCGGCCGCGCCGTCACCGAGTTCGCGCAGCGCAGGTCGCCGCACCTCGAGGTGATGCGCCGCACGCACGAGACCGGCTGGTACTCCGAGGAGCTGTTCGCGCGGTTCGCCGTCGTCGACGCCCGGGGCGCGTACGACGGCACCGAGATCACGGCGTCGTAGCGTCCGGCGGCCGCACGTGCGGGTCGAGCACGTCGTCGGAGGCCGGCGGCGTGAACAGGTCCCGCGCGACCACGCGCGGTCCGACGCCCACGTGCGTGGGCTCCGGCGCCTTGCGCCAGTTGTCCTTCAGGAACCAGACCAGCGCCGGGACGGCGGGCACGAGGAACAACGCGAAGGGACCCGCGTCCAGCATCCACAGGACGAAGAGCACGACCAGGCCCGTGACCACCAGGCGCCCGACGAGGCCGAACGTCACGTGGCTCCCCCGCAGGCGCTGCGCCCTCGGCTGGTCCCACTGCGGCCGGGGGGTGGTGCGGCGGCGCCGTCGTGAAGCCCACGGGCTCGGCCGGGCAGCGGGTCGGCAGGTAGGCCGCAGGCCCGGCCTCGGCCTCGCGGCCGTGCCCCCCGGAGAGGGGCGTGGCACGGGCGGCGGGGCCGGTGCGAACACCCAGCCGTGGGCAAGCGCACCCGGAACCGCCGGCTGCTCGTGCGCTCCCATGCCTCAGGAATCGGCCTCCGCGCGGCCCGCCTCAACCGGCGCTCACGGCACCACCCGGTCGGAGCAGCCGGTGCCGTCGCGTAGGGTCGCCCCGCTATGAGCGTTCGCGTCTACTCGGGCCCCCACGCCGACCGCCGCCGAGGCGGAGGCGGAGCCCTGCGCGCCCTCCCGTGGATCCTCGCGGCGCTCACGGTGCTCGCGCAGATCGCCTGGCCGCTCACCTCGGACGGCACGCGCGACGTCCTCACCGCGGTCACCGTGGTGCTGTTCTTCCTCGCGAGCGCGTCGCACGCGCTGCTGTCGCGCGGCTTCTTCTGGGCCCTCGGCTGGTTCGTCGTCAGCGCCGGCATCGGCCTCGGCGTCGAGGTCCTCGGCACCCGCACCGGCCTCCCGTTCGGCAGCTACGAGTACGCCGACCGCCTCGGCCCGATGATCCTCGGCGTCCCCGCGGTCATCCCGCTGGCCTGGGCGATGATGAGCTACCCCGCGCTGCTCGCCGCCCGCCGCCTCACCACCGGCCCGCTGCTCACACCGATCGTCGGAGCGGTCGCGCTGGCGAGCTGGGACCTCTTCCTCGACCCGCAGATGGTCGGCGAGGGCCACTGGACGTGGGCCCAGGAGGGGCCGCGGCTGCCAGGGATCGACGCCATCCCCGCGCAGAACTTCGTGGCCTGGCTGCTGGTCTCGCTGGTCATGATGCTGATCCTCGACCGACTGCCGCGACGTCGCACCGACGGCGCCGAGGGCGACGGCGTGCCGGCGCTGCTCTTCCTCTGGACCTACTTCTCCTCGGTGCTGCTCAACGCGGCGTTCGAGCACCGCACCGGCGTCGCGATCTGGGGCGGGGTCGCCATGGGCCTCGTCGCGCTCCCCTACGCGTGGTCGCTGTGGACCGGTCGGGACTGACCCGCACGACCGAGGCGCTCGTGACGGCCGGAGCCCTCGGCGCGGTCGTCGCCACCGCGCACACAGCGCTCAACCTGCGCCTCCTGCGTCGTCCCTCCGACACCCCGCCCGTCGTCGCCGAGCGCGTCAGCGTGCTCGTGCCCGCCCGTGACGAGGCGGCCCGTATCGCGCCGTGCATCGCCTCGATCCTGGCGTCCGAGGGCGTGCGCGACCTCGAGGTGCTGGTGCTCGACGACGGCTCCACCGACGGCACCGCCGACGTCGTGACCGCCGCGGCCGCAAGCGATCCCCGGCTCGAGCTGCTCGACGGCGGCAGCGACGACCCGCCTGCCGGCTGGCTCGGCAAGACGTGGGCCTGCCACCGGCTCGCAGCCCGGGCGACGGGCTCGGTGCTGCTGTTCGTCGACGCCGACGTGGTCCTCGCGCCGCACGCGGTCGCGGCGACCGTGGCCCTGCTGCGCGGCGGCAGGCTCGACCTCGTGTCGCCGTACCCCCGGCAGCTCGCCGACGGCCCGCTCCCCCGTCTCGTGCAGCCGCTGCTGCAGTGGTCGTGGGCCACGCTGCTGCCGCTGCGCGTCGCCGAGACCTCCCCGCGCGTCTCGCTGTCCGCCGCCAACGGCCAGCTCCTCGCCATCGACGCACGCGCCTACGCGCGCTGCGGCGGGCACGGCTCGATCCGCGGCGAGGTGCTCGACGACGTCGCCCTGCTGCGCGCGGTGAAGCGCACCGGCGGGCGCGGCGTGGTCGTCGACGGCACCGACGTCGCCACCTGCCGCATGTACGACGACGGCGCGGCGCTGGTCGAGGGCTACACCAAGTCGCTGTGGTCGGCGTTCGGGTCGCCCGCCGGATCGGCGGGGGTCGTCTCCCTGCTGACCCTGCTGTACGTCGTTCCGCCGGCGGCTGCCGTGCTCGGCCCGTCGCGTCGCGCCCGCGCGGCCGGCGCGCTCGGCTATGCCGCAGGCGTCACCGGCCGGGTGATCGTGGCCCGGCGTACCGGCGGGCGGCCGGTCGACGCCCTCGCCCACCCGGCCTCGGTCGCAGTGCTCTGCGCGCTCGTCGGGGAGTCGTGGCGGCGCAAGCGCGCGGGCACCCTGCGCTGGCGGGGTCGCGGGCTCACCTAGGCTCTCGAACCGTGGCACGCGTCGTGGTCGTCGGAGCAGGCATGGGCGGCATGGCCGCGGCCGCGCGGCTCGCGGTGAAGCGCCACCAGGTCACCGTCGTCGAGCAGGCGGCGACGTACGGCGGCAAGCTCGGCTCGTTCGAGCGCGACGGCTTCGTCTTCGACACCGGCCCGTCGCTGCTCACGATCCCGGCCGTCTACCGCGATCTGTTCAACAAGACCGGCGGCCCGCTCGAGGGCGCGGTCGGCGAGCTCGTCGACCTCGACCCGGCGTTCGGCTACCGCTTCCCCGATGGCGTCACGGTCGACATGCCGGGCGTCGACCCGGGCGTGTGCGCGCACGTCCTCGGCCAGGCCCTCGGCGGCACGGCGGAGGCCGACTGGCGCGCGTTCATGGCGCGGGCGGCGTCCATCTGGCAGGTCACGCGCCGGCCGTTCCTCGAGGCACCCCTCACCGGCGCGCGCGACCTGCTGCCGCTCGCGCGCAACCTCGGCGACGTGCGCACGGTCGCGCCCTTCACGTCGCTGCGCGGCCTCGCGCGCCATTACCTGTCCGACCCGCGGCTGCGCATGCTGGTCGACCGCTATGCGACGTACACCGGCTCCGACCCGCGCCGGGCGCCCGCCGCGCTCGCGACGGTGCCGTACGTCGAGCAGATGTTCGGCGCGTACCACGTGGCCGGCGGCATCCGGAAGCTCGCCGACGCGCTCTACGAGCGGACGCTGGAACGCGGTGTGGCGTACCGGTTCTCGGCCGACGTCGCCGAGGTGCTCACGACCGATGCGGGCGTCACCGGCGTGCGCCTGGGCGACGGCGAGGTGCTCGAGGCCGACGTCGTCGTCGCGAACGCCGATGCCACGCACCTCTACCGCGACCTGCTGCACGACCCGCGCGGCGCCGAGCCGTTGAAGCGCCTGCGCCGTACGACTCCCTCGCTGTCGGGCTTCGTGCTGCTGCTCGCGGTGAAGGGCCGTACACCGGGCCTGCGCCACCACAACGTGTGGTTCACCGGCGACTACGACGCCGAGTTCGACTCGATCTTCGGCCGCGACGCGAAGCCCGTGCACGACCCGACCATCTACGTGTGCGCGCCGGACGACGACGCCATGCGCCCCGACGCCGACCACGAGTCGTGGTTCGTCCTGGTGAACGCGCCGCGCCACGGCACCACGGGCGAGCGAGGCACCGTCGACTGGACGGCTCCGGGCCTGGCCGAGCCGTACCGCGACCGGGTGCTGCAGGTGATGGCTGACCGCGGGTACGACGTACGCGACCGGCTGCTGTGGTCGGAGGTGCGCACGCCGGCCGACCTCGAGGCGGGCACCCGCGCCCCCGGCGGATCGATCTACGGCACCTCGAGCAACGGCGCGCGGGCGGCGTTCCTGCGCCCGGCCAACGCCTCGCCCGTGCCCGGCCTCTACCTCGTCGGCGGCTCGTCGCACCCGGGCGGCGGCCTGCCGCTCGTCGGCATGTCCGCCGAGATCGTCGCCGACCTCATCGGCCGCGCCTGACCGATTCGGTAGTGGAATCTCGCGCTCTGCTGCGACATTCCACTACCGAATCCGGGTCTGCTGACTGCACACGGCAAGATGTGCCGGTGCCTCCCGATGCCTGCCCGACCTGCGGCCTCCCGCTGGAGAACCACGACCGCGACGTGCTCTTCACCCTGCCCGACCCCGTGCTCGGGCTCGTCGACGCCGGCGGCCTCCCCGAGGGCACGTGGCTCAGCCACGACCACCCCGACGAGTCGGTGATGCTGCTCGTCCCGGAGCTCGGCGCGTTCGTGCGCTGCCTGCTCCCGCTGCGCCTCGCCGGCGGCCACACCATCACGTTCGCGGTCTGGGTGGGCGTGAGCTCGGACGACCTGCAGCACGCGTGGAAGGTCTGGTGGGAGCCGGAGTACGCCGATCTCGAGCTCACGGGCGTGCTCGCCAACGCGCTGCCCGGCGTCGACGTGCTCGCGGCGCCCGTGGTGGTGCGCGTCCGCGACGCCGAGGAGACGCCGTACGTCGACAGCAGCAGCGACCCGCTCCTCGCCAAGGTGCTGGCCGACGAGTGGCCGCACGAGCAGGTGCTCGACCTGCTGCAGTAGCGCACGGATGTCGTCGGGCGTGCCTACCCTGGCGCGCATGACGCAGATCTGGCTCGACCGGCCCGAGCCGCCCATGGACGGCGACGAGACGGCCTCGCTGCTCGGCTCGCTCGAGCGGATGCGGCTGACCTTCTGGTGGAAGTGCTCCGGGCTGTCACCTGAGGGTGCACGGCTGCACATCGGCAGCTCGGCGCTGTCGCTCGGCGGGCTGCTCCGGCACCTCGCGCTGGTCGAGGAGAACACGTTCTCCCACAAGCTCTGGGGCCGTCCGCTGCGCGAGCCCTGGGCGTCGGTCGACTGGGACTCCGACCCGGAGTTCGAGTTCCGCACCGGAGAAGAGCTGCCGCCCGAACAGCTCGTCTCCGAGTACGAGGAGGCCGTGCAGCGAGCGCGCGCCGACCTCGAGGCGGCGCTCGCCGAGGGCGGCCTCGACTTCCCGGCACGCTTCTCCTGGCCGGACGGCTCCAGGCCCACGCTGCGCCGGCTGCTGCTCGACCAGATCGAGGAGTACGGCCGGCACACCGGTCACGCCGACCTCCTGCGCGAGGCGGTCGACGGCCGCACCGGCGAGGACGCACCCTGGCCGCCCGACGCCCCCACCCGCCTCTGGTCCGCCGCCTGAGAACCGCGCGTCGGCTCTTGACCTCCCGATGATCGGCCGCAAGCATCGGAGTCCGCAGGGCGGCGAGACCCCGGGTCTCGCCGAGCGGTGTTCTGAAGCAGCAGCATCGGCACGCCTGCTGGTTGCGCGGTCTCCCAGCACAGGAGGGCGATCGGATGACCACGTCAGAGCCCATCGGCGACATCATTGGCGACTACCGGGCGTTTGCCGAGCTGCAGCGCCACCGTCTGCTGGACAGAGGCGTCGACATCGCGGGCTACCCCCTCAGCCACCTCGCGGTCCGCGTGGCGGACTGGGACCTGTACGTGCATCAGCGCGCACTTCTCGAGCGTCACGCGACGGCGAACAGCGAGAACCTCTGGAACGGGCGGCCGATCTCCTTGATCGTGCTCGCCGAGCCGCTCACTGTTCTTGACGGTGCACCGCTGTCGGTCATCGAGCTCATCCCGCCGGTGCATCAACGCGTCTATCGCATGGGCCTCGAGCACCTGGGGGTCGTGGTCGGTGACGACGTGGACGACTTCGCACGGACTCACAGGGCAGCGCTGAGCGGCCAGCAGTTCCAGAGCGCCGAGGTGGAGCCGTACTACGTCCTCTTCGAGGACTTCACCCATGTGAAGTTCTATCGCCGTTCCCTGTACGAAGGTGCTCTGAGCCAGGGGGCGCGCTTCGAGGGCTTCACCCACGTCGAGAACTGGGTCCCACAGCGTCTGGTCACCGCCACCGGGCCGAACCCGTTGCCTCGGTGAGCGGAATCTGCTGTCCCGCCGTACTGCTTGCGGGCGAGGTGTCCCTTCGACATGGCCGACTGATGGAGGAAGGTTCCGATGCAGACCCGATCGTTCCCTACCGCCCCCGAGGCCCGCTCGCCCGCCGGAGCCGAGATCCGTTTCCTCATCGAAGGCGACGCCGGCGGGGTCATCCACTCGACCGTCCCGCCGGGCCAGGTGAACCGAGCGACCGTCCACGCCACCGTGAGCGAGCTGTGGCACGTCCTGTCGGGCGAAGGACGGCTGTGGCGCCGTGACGCCAATGAGGAGGAGCTGACCCCGCTCCGCAGAGGGGTATCGATCGACATCCCCGTCGGGACGGAGTTCCAGTACCGCTGCGACGGGGCGGAACCTCTCCGGTTCGTATGCATCACGATGCCGCCCTGGCCCGGCAGCGGCGAAGCGACCTTCGTCGAGGGGCCGTGGGAGCCGAACGCCCCCGCCGGGGGCTGGAGCTGACTCCGCCGAAACTCCGTCCGCGGCCCCCGGCCCGATCGGAGGCCCCGTCCACGATCAGGTGAGGCGGCGGCGTACGACGATGAGCAGCTGCACCAGCGCCACAGCACCGATGCCGACGGAGGCCCACGCCCCGAGCGAGGCCCAGAACGAGGCGGACGCCGGGTAGATCCCTGCCGCGAGAAGGAACATCGCCACCACGATCACCCGCGTCGGCCGTTCGCCGATCGTGACGACTCCGACGTCGTCCATGCCGATGGCGGTCGCACGGGCGCGCGCGTACTCCTGCGTGAACAGCAGCACGCCCGCGAGCAGGCACGCGACCGGTGGCGCACCCACGACCCACAGCGCCACGAGAAACACGACGTCGGAGACCCGGTCGACCACGGAGTCGAGCACAGCGCCCCAGCGCGTCTCGCGGCCGGTCATCACCGCGACCGCGCCGTCGAGGGAGTCGGTCAGGCCCGAGAGGCCGACCACGACGGCGGCGAGAATCACCCAGCGGTCGCCGAGCGTGCAGAGCCACACCGCGAGCACCGAGACGAGGCCGCCCAGCAGCGTGACGACGTCCGGCGGCACCCTGAGCCGGGCGAACGGCGTCGCCACGGCGTGCACCACCGTGAGCCACGGACCGACGATGCGCGAGGTGCGCGGGTCGTAGCCGCCGTGCAGCGTCGACCAGCGGTCGAGGTACTCCTCGCGCGACAGGACGCTGCGGCTCACGCGTCGCAACCTAGCGCCGTCCGCCCCACGCCGCCCTCACCCACCCGCTGAGCCTGATCAATCCGCGGCTTCCCGGCCCCGGAAACGACGGATCGATCAGTGTGAGCGAGAAGGGGCTAGACCGAGGGGCCGAGCGCCCACGTGACGGTGACGACGGCGTTCACACTGCCCTCGCCGCCGTCCACCGGCATGCCGCCGCCGGAGTCGGCTGCGGCCATCGCCATCATCCGCCTCGGCATGCCGCCGCCGCCGATCTCGGCCTCGGCGATGTGCCGCACCTCGCCGAGCGCCTGGCCCGCGAGCCCTGCGTACTGCTCGGCCTTGGCCCGGGCGTTCGCGTACGCGGCATCGCGCGCGGCCGACTCGAGCCCGGCAGCGTCGTCGTGCGAGAACGAGATGCCGTCGACCCGGGCGCCGTCGCCGCCTGCCTGCACCGCGGCGACGAGCATCGAGCCGACGTGCTCGAGGTCGGTCGTGCGCACGGCGAGCGACAGCGAGGCCTCGTACGCCACCACGGTCGGCCACGGGTCGTGCACGGGGTTCAGCGAGACGCTGGTCGTGGCCAGCGTGCGCTCGTCGGCGCCGCCGCGTACGACGGCCTCACGCATCGCCTGCATCGCGTACGACGCGCGCGCGGTGGCGTCGGACGGGTTCGCCGCCCGAGCGGACGCCGCGAGGTTGAGGGTGGCGACGTCGTACGGCGCGCTCGCGCGCCCACGACCGGTGACGGTGACGGATCGGCCCATGCCCCGATCCTGCCCCACCCGGGACGTCAGGCGGAGGCGGAGGCGCCGAGACCGAGGCCGGTGTAGATCTCGCGCGCGGAGGTCGATCGGTTGAGCGTGAAGAAGTGCAGACCGGGCGCACCGCCGTCGAGCAGCTCCTGGCACAGGTCGGACGCCGCCTCGACGCCGAGCGCGTGCACCGCGTCCGGGTCGTCGGCGACGGCGCGGAACCGAGCGGCGAGGTCGTCGGGAAACGCCGTGCCCGACAGGATCGCGAACCGCTCGAGCTGGTTGATGTTGGTGAGCGGCATGATCCCGGGCAGGACGGGGATGGTGCACCCGAGGGCACGGGCGCGCTCGATCATCGCGAAGTAGTGGGACGCCTCGAAGAACATCTGGGTGACGGCGAACTCCGCGCCGGCCTCCTGCTTGGCCAGCAGCACGCGCGCGTCGTCGTCGAGGGACGCCGACTCCGGGTGACGCTCGGGGAACGCCGCGACTCCGACCGAGAAGTCGCCGAGCGACCGCACGAGGGTCACGAGCTCGTCGGCGTGGGCGAGGCCCTCGGGGTGCTGCTCCCACGGCGAGCCGGGACCGCCGGGCGGGTCGCCGCGCAGCGCGAGCACGTTGCGCACGCCGGCATCGGCGTACGACCCGATCACCGACCGCAGCTCCGCCACGCTCGACCCCACGCAGGTGAGGTGCCCCATCGGCAGCAGGGTCGTCTCCTCGGCGATCCGCTGCGTGATGCGCACCGTGCGGTCGCGGGTGGAGCCGCCGGCGCCGTACGTGACCGACACGAAGGTCGGCCGCAGGCCCTCGAGCTCGCGGATCGCCTGCCAGAGCAGGCGCTCGCCGTCGTCGGTCTTGGGCGGGAAGAACTCGAACGAGAACGAGTGCCCGCCGGCCGCCAGCAGTGCGCCCACGGTGGGGGGCGACGGCGTGCCGGGCGTGGTGGCGGACATGCGACGAGGGTACGGCGTGCCCACGCCTCGGACCCCCGCGGTCCGCATGGTGAACGACCGGTGAGGTAGGTGCGGCCTCTGGTGGTGCCCGGACGGGCCGCTCCCTCTACGCTTCGAGGCATGACCACGGGGACCTCGCCGCTCGACGCGGAGGACCTGCGCGTCCGTGTCCAGAAGCGGCTCGACGACTTCCTCGCCCAGCAGCTGCCGGTGCTCGACGACGTGAGCCCCGACCTCGCCCCGCTCTCCGAGGCCCTCACCGACCTGCTGCGCGGCGGCAAGCGCCTGCGCCCGGCCTTCGCCTACTGGGGCTGGCGCGGGGCCGGCGGCGCCGACTGCGAGGAGGCCATGGCTGCGGCCACCTCGCTCGAGCTGCTCCAGGCCTGCGCCCTGATCCACGACGACGTCATGGACGGCAGCGACACGCGTCGCGGTCTCCCCGCGGCCCACCGCCGCTTCGCGACGCTGCACCGGGGCAACGAGTGGCTCGGCTCGCCGGAGGCGTTCGGCGTCGGGGCGGCGATCCTTCTCGGCGACCTGTGCCTGTCGTGGGCCGACGAGCTCCTCATGTCGTGCGGCCTCCCGACCGACGCCGTGATGCGCGGCAAACGGGTGTACGACGTGATGCGCACCGAGCTCATGGCCGGCCAGTACCTCGACCTGCTCGAGCAGGCTATGGGCGGCGGGTCGGAGGCGCGCGCGATGCGCGTGGTGCGTTTCAAGTCCGCGAAGTACACGATCGAGCGACCGCTGCACCTCGGTGCCGCGCTCGCCGGCGCGCCCGAGGAGACCTTCGTCGCCTACTCCGGGTACGGCCTGCCGCTCGGCGAGGCGTTCCAGCTGCGCGACGACGTGCTCGGTGTCTTCGGCGACCCCGCCCAGACGGGCAAGCCCGCCGGCGACGACCTGCGCGAGGGCAAGCGCACGGTGCTGGTAGCCGCGGCTGTCGAGGCGTCGAGCCCGGCCCAGGCTGCATTGATCCGACGGCACCTCGGCGATCCGGCCCTCGACGCGACGGGCGTGGCCGCCCTGCGCGAGGTCATCACCGACACGGGTGCGCTCGGGCACGTGGAGCGGCTCATCGACGCGCTCACCGACCAGTGCTTCCGGGCGCTCGGCTCGGCCGACATCGACGACGACGCACGCGAAGTCCTCCGCGGACTCGCCCACGCGGCGACCTCGCGCTCTATGTAGCAGGATGGGCGGTGCTCGAGACCCGGCCAGCGCGACATCCCCCTGCTTCGTCCATCTTCGCCCCGCTGCAACGTGCTCCCCAGGCGTTGCGTCGCGAGTCACAAGCGCCCTTCTCAGCAGGCTGAAACTGGCGTCCGTCCTTAGGGTTGACCCATGTCCCTGCTCAACCGCTCGCCCCGCACCGTCACCGGACCGACCGACCACGTGGTCGTGGTGGGGGCGGGCCTCGCGGGGCTCTCGGCGGCCCTGCGCCTCGCCGCCGCCGGCCGCCAGGTGACGGTCCTCGAGCGCGAGTCGGTGCCCGGGGGCCGGGCCGGGCTGATCGAGGACTCCGGCTACCGTTTCGACACCGGCCCGACCGTCCTCACGATGCCCGACCTCATCCACGACGCCTTCGCGGCCGTCGGCGAGAACATGGACGACTGGCTCGACCTCGTGCCGGTCGAGCCGCTGTACCGCGCGTTCTACCCGGACGGCTCGCAGCTCGACGTGCACTCGGACGTCGACGCCATGGCGGCCGAGATCGAGCAGGTCATCTCGCCCGCCGAGGCTGCGGGCTACCGCAGGTACGTCGACTTCGTCTCCAAGCTCTACCGCTACGAGATGAAGGACTTCATCGACACCAACATCGACTCCCCCGTCGACCTGCTCACGGAGAACCTCGCCAAGCTGGTGGCGATCGGCGGCTTCCGCAAGCTCACGCCGAAGGTGCGGCAGTACCTCAACGACCCGCGCACCGAGCGGCTCTTCAGCTTCCAGGCCATGTACGCCGGTCTCTCCCCGCAGGACGCCCTCGCCATCTACGCGATCATCGCCTACATGGACTCCGTCGCCGGGGTCTACTTCCCCAAGGGCGGCATGCACGCCCTGCCCCGCGGCCTTGCCGGCGCGGCGGAGAAGCACGGGGTCGTGTTCCGCTACAACACCGAGGTCACGCGCGTCGAGATGCACGGCGACCGCGCCGTGGCCGTGCACACGGCGGACGGCGAGCGCATCGCCGCCGACGTCGTCGTCCTCAACCCCGACCTGCCCGTGGCGTACAAGCAGCTGCTCGGGCGCGAGCCGTGGAACGTCCGCCGTCTCACCTACTCGCCGTCGTGCTTCCTGCTCCTCGCCGGGTCGTCGGCGACGTACACGAAGACGGCGCACCACAACATCCACTTCGGGCGCAGCTGGAACGGCGTCTTCCGCGAGCTGATCGACGAGAAGCGGCTCATGACCGACCCCAGCATCCTCGTGACGAACCCGACCTACTCCGACCCGGGCCTCGCCCCGGACGGCAAGCAGATCTACTACGTGCTGTTCCCGACACCCAACCTCGACGCCGGCATCGACTGGCGCACCGAAGGGCCCCGCTACCGGGACGAGATCGTGCGCACGCTCGAGGAGCGCGGCTACATCGGCTTCGGCGACGGCATCGAGCTCGAGCACGTCACGACACCGCTCGACTGGCAGGCCCGCGGGATGGAGCGCGGCGCCCCCTTCGCGGCCGCGCACTCGTTCCAGCAGACCGGGCCGTTCCGCCCGTCGAACCTCTTCGGCGAGAACGTCGTGTTCACCGGGTCGGGCACCCAGCCCGGCGTGGGCGTGCCCATGGTGCTGGTGTCCGGTCGCCTCGCGGCCGAACGCATCACCGGGCTCGACCGGTCGTACAAGCCCACGTACCTGCACTAACCCGGGGCGGTGCCCGCACGGGCACCCAGAGTGACCTCGGTCCGCATACTGGGACGTAACGCCCGCGCGCGACGCAGATCACCCGCACACCGGACACATCGCGTTCGGACGTGGGCGTGATGCGCTTGTACCCTCGTGATCATGGCCGGTGGTGACGTGTACGGGGGCGCGTCCGAGGACACGCGCCTGCACTTCGCCCTGCGGTACGCCCTCGGCGGCTTCGTCGCCTCGACGGTGCTCGCGATCGGGTCGATCGGTGTGGGCTGGCTGCCCCTCGAGGGCGTCGCCACCATCCCCTTCGTCGAGGCGATGCGGCACGAGGGCGTCGGGCTCCTCGTGTCCCGCGCCTGCGTGATCGTCGGCGGCGCCCTGCTCCTGCAGGCGTGGCTGGTGCTCGGCGCCGACATCCTCGGCGGCCACGTGCGCGACGTACGCCGGCTGTGGAAGGTGCTCGCCCTCTGGTGCGCGCCTCTGCTGTTCGCGCCGCCGCTGTTCAGCCGTGACGCGTACTCGTACTTCATGCAGGGCAAGCTCGTGCTCGCCGGCGGCGACCCCTACACGCAGGGCGTCGAGTCGATCCCGGGCTGGTTCACCAGCGGCGTCGACCCGCTCTGGCGCGACACCCCCACGCCGTACGGCCCCGTGTTCGTCACCCTGTCGCGCGGCGTGGCGGCGCTCGTCGGCGACAACGCGTACCTCGCGGTCGTGGTGTTCCGCGTGCTCGCCCTCGCCGGTGTGGCGCTCATGGCCTACTACATCCCGCGGCTCGCGTTCCACAGCGGCATCGACGGGTCGAAGGCTCTGTGGCTCGGTGTCATGAACCCGCTCGTGCTGATGCACTTCGTGGCCGGAGTGCACAACGACGCGATCATGGTGGGCTTCATCGTGGCGGGCCTCTGCCTCGTGATCGAGGGCAGGGGCATCACCGGCATCGTGCTGGTCACGATCGCCGCGATGGTCAAGCCCATCGCGTTCCTGGCGATCCCGTTCGTCGCGATCGCCTGGGCCGGCACGACCCAGGACTTCCGTGCCCGGCTCTGGGCGTGGACCAAGGCGTTCGGCGTCGTCGTGCTGACGTACGGCGTCATCGCGCTCTCGGTGGGAGCGAGTCTCGGCTGGATCCGCGCCCTCACCACCCCGGGCGAGGTGCGCACGTGGCTGTCGCCCGCGACGGCGCTCGGCATGGCGAGCGGCAACCTGCTGTCGTGGGTGGGCCTCGGCGACCACCACGACCTCACGGTGGGCATCTTCCGGGCGATCGGGATGCTCGCGGCCGTGGCGATCGTGGCCTACCTCCTGCTGAAGCCCGAGGGCCGCTCGGTGCCGCGCGGGATGATGCTCGCGTTCCTCGCCGTCGTCGCGCTGGGCCCGGTCGTGCAGCCCTGGTACCTCCTCTGGGTGCTTCCGCTCGCGGCGGCATCCGGCCTGTCGGCGCGCGAGCTGCGCGTCGTCCTGCTGCTGGTGGCGGGCTTCACGATCTACGGGCTGTGGGAGACCAGCGCGTCCGCGGACACCTACTTCGACCTCGGTGACGGGCTCGCGATGATCGCCGCCGCGGTCGCCGTCGCCATCGCCGTGGCGATCTCGCCGCGCGAGCGTGCCCTGCTCTTCGGCGGCCCTGTCGCGCACGGGCTCGTGCCCGAGGACGCCCCGGCCGCGGCCCGCCGCGAGCGGCTCGTCGTGCGGGCACCGGAGCACGCATGACCGAGCCGGCAACGCCGCCCGCGGAGGAGCCCAGCACCCCGCACGGCGCGGATCTCGACGACCTCGTCGCAGTGGTCGACAGCCCGACGACGCAGCAGCCCGGTGTCCGGGCGAGCCTGACCCGGCGACTGGTGTGGTTCATCGACCACGTCGCGCCCTGGATCGATCGGCTCGTGGGGCACGGCGCGCTGTGGAGCGGTCTGCGCCCCGGACGACGCGTGGCCGTCGGCTGGATCATCACCCGGCTCGTGATGCTCGCGCTGCTCGCCCTGCCCGAGCGGACGATCATCAACGACGTCCTCTACTACGCCGACAACCTCGACAAGCTCAACGACGGCTCGCCCCTGACCGAGGTGCTCAAGGAGTACCCGCTGCCGGTCCTGCTGCTCCTCGGACTGCCGTGGGTGCTCTCGTTCGGCAACCACGTCGTCTACGCCACGCTGTTCGTGGGCATGATGCTGGCGCTCGACGCCGCCTTCTGCCGCCTGCTCTACGTGCGGGCGGGCAAGCAGCAGAGCCCCGCGGTCACTCTCTGGCTCGCGTCCGCGCCGATGATGGGCCCGCTCATGGTCACGCGGTTCGACATCGTGCCCGGGATCCTCGCCGGCGCGTCGGTGCTGCTGCTCGAGCGGCGCCCGCGCCTGGCCACGGTGCTCATCGCGGCCGGAGCGGCCATCAAGCTCTGGCCGGCCGTGCTTCTCCCAGCGCTGGCGGCGCCGGCCGCCACCCGGTGGCGGGTGGTCCGCACCACGGTCGTGTCGGGCCTCGTGATCGCCGGCGCGATCGTGTGGGCCGGCGGGCTCGACCGCCTGCTCACCCCGCTCACCTGGCAGGGCGACCGCGGGCTGCAGATCGAGTCCGTGCCCGCCCTTCCGCTCATGATCGCGTGGGCCTTCACGCACGACCCGTGGGTCGTGGACTTCACCCGCTTCATCACCTCCGAGGTCTGGGGGCCGGGCGACCGGTTCCTCATCACGCTCGCGACCATCGCCACGGCCGCGTCGCTCGTGGCGATGGCGGCGCTGTGGCTCCGGGCCTGGAAGCGCGGAGCGACGATCAGCGCCGAGACGGTCGGCTGGATCATGCTCACGACCACCGGCCTGCTGATCCTCACCAACAAGGTGTTCAGCCCGCAGTACCTGCTGTGGCTCTCCCCCGTGGCGATCGCGATGGTGGCCGTCGCACCGCGGGGCGACACCGGAGTTCGCCGCTTCGTCGTGCTCCTGCTGACGGTCGGGATCCTGACCCAGGTGATCTACCCGATCCTCTACCTCTGGGTGTCCGAGATCTACTGGGCCAACATCCCGGGCGTCATGCTGCTCGCCCTGCGCGACCTGTTCCTCGTCGGGTTCGTCGTCTATGCCTGGCGACGTGCGTGGAGCGAGACGTCTGCGGCGGCGGCGGAGACAGCCGCCGCCTGATCGCTCTGCTACGGCCGGAGCGTCGCGCACCGCGCCGCGAAGCACGGCTGGGAGACTTCCGCACATGTCCGCGACCAGGTCCGACTCGCTCGGCCGGGCGGCGGCGGCCCTCGAACGCGGCACCACGTTCGTGCTGCGCGGCCGTACCGACCCCGAGGCGCCGTGGCGGGGCATCCGGCTGCTCATCGTCTGGCTGCTGACCCGGCTCGTCGTCGTGACGTTCGTGCCGCTGGCGCCGTACGTCGTCAACGACGTGAACTACTACGCCACGGTCATCACCGGGCAGGCCGACCCGGGCTTCCCCGGCTCGTTGCGCGAGTACCCCGTGCCGGCGATCTGGTGGCTCACGATCCCGTCGATCCTTGCGGGCGGGGAGATCAAGCCGTACGGCTGGTGGTTCGTCTTCCTGATGCTGTGCATCGACGGCGGACTCCTGGTGGTGCTGCGGCGGATCGGCCGCTCCCCCCGGGCGATCACCGCCTGGCTCGCGGCCGGGCTCGCGATCGGACCGATCCTTCTGCTGCGCTTCGACCTGCTCACGGGCGCGATGGTCGCGACCGCGCTGCTCGTGGCCGTGCCGCGACCTCGTCTGGCCGCGGCGCTCATGGTCGTCGCTGCGTCGGTGAAGCTCTGGCCCGGCGTGTTCGTCGGCCTCGTCGCCGCGGCGGGGCCGCGCCGCCGACCGGCGCTGGTCGCGGCCGGCATCACGTCGGTCGTGCTGGTCGTCGCCGCGACCGCCACGTCCGGGTGGGACCGCCTCCTCACCCCGCTCGCCTATCAGACCGACCGCGGTCTGCAGATCGAGTCGCTCTTCGCGCTGCCCGCGATGATGCTCTGGTCTCTCGGCGTCGAGGGCTATGTCGTGGACTACCCGGCATCGCTGTCGTTCGAGGTGAGCGGCCCCGGCACGACGCTGCTGGGGATGCTGGCGACTCTCGCGACGGTCGCGGCGCTGGCGTGGGTGCTCGGGACGACCGCGGCGGTGTGGCGCCGTGCCTCACGGCCCGACCTGCTCACGGTCGCCGCCTGGGCGCTGCTGTCCGGCGTATGCCTCCTCGTCCTGTCGAACAAGGTCTTCAGCCCGCAGTACATGGCGTGGATGCTGCCCATCGCGGTGGCGCTGCTTGCCGTCACCGGCGAGGCCCGCGCCCGCACCAGCACCTACCTGATGATGTGTGCGGCCGTCGCGGCGCAGCTCCTCTACCCCTGGCTGTACGACGCCGTCACGTCGCCGTACGCCACGGCGCTGAGCCCCGTCGCGGTCGTACTCATCGCCGTGCGGCTCGCGCTCGTGTGCGTGGTCGCCGCGATCGCGACGCAGCGCACGTGGCAGCTCCTTCGGGCGGACGAGCCTCTGGCTGCGGCGCGCTAGGGCTCCGACCTGGCCCCAGCCCGGTGGTCCTAGAGCTCGTCGACGTCGATCTCGGGGCCGTCGCCGAGCAGCACGACTCCCCCGCGCACGCCGTCCTGCGCCCAGCCGCGCACCGCCCCGCCGAGGATGTCGAGCGCGGTGGCGAACGCCTTCGGCTCGGCCTCGGCCAACAGGCCCCACGACGCCCACACGACGAGCACGCCCTCGTCCTCGCCGAGGTCGAGGTCGAGCAGGCACTCCTCGAGCGCGTCCCAGTTCATGCCGAACCAGTCGGGCAGGCCGAACGCCTCGTCGCACATCTGCAGGAACGACTCGCGGTCCTCGACCTCCGCCCCGTCGAGGACGACGCAGCGCCACTCGATCTTCTCGGCTTCGGCCTCGAGCTCCTCGATGGTCGAGTCCTCGAGCCGTCGTACGCCGGACAACCGACCGAGCACGCCGCTCATGAGCCTTCTCCTGACACGACCTCGCGGAACGAGGAGTAGTGGTCGTCGGTGTAGAAGCGGGAGCCGTCGTCGCCCCCGATGATGCGCCGGGCGCCGCGGTCGTCCGACCCCGGCGTCTCCACGGTGTACTCCGCGTAGAAGCCCTTCGACTGCTGGGGCAGGATCCCCTCGCGGTTCTGGAACGTGCTGCCGTCCTTGGAGTACGGGAACGGGCCGCCGTCCATGATCAGGCGCAGGGTCTCGATGCCCTCCGGCGGGAGCTCGGCGACGGTCATCGTGTCGAGGTTCGTCGTCGCGGACGCCGGAGCCAGTCCCTGCTCGACCACGCCTGGCGCCGTGGCCGGCGCGGTCTTCCCGCCGCAGGCGGTCAGCAGCGCCAGGGCGAGGACGGCGAGGAGGAGCAGCAGCGGCGTACGCCGCGTCACGCTGCGCGTCAGGAGGAGGGATCCGGGCACGGACCGAATCGTGGCAGAACGGCCGCGCGGGCGTCAGGCGGGTCCGCGATTGGACACCGGGAGGTGACGCGCAGCACGGGATGGGAGGATCGCCGTCATGAGCAGCCGCGACCTCGACCGCGCCGGGATCACCGATCCCGAGATGCGGGCGTCGTACGAGCGCTGCCGCGAGCTCAACGCCCAGCACGGCAAGACCTACTACCTCGCCACGCTGCTGCTGCCGCCGGCGAAGCGCCCGTACGTCCACGCGCTCTACGGCTTCGCGCGGTACGCCGACGAGATCGTCGACGACCTCGCCTCGACGCTGTCGGACGAGCAGAAGGCCGACTGGCTGCGCTCGTGGGGCGAGCAGTTCTTCGCCGACCTGCGCCGGGGTGCCTCCGACGACCCGGTCTGCAAGGCCGTCGTCGACACCGTGCAGCGCTGGGACATCCCGGTCGAGCACTTCGAGGCGTTCCTGCACTCGATGACGATGGACCTCACCATCACCGAGTACGCGACGTACGACGACCTGTACGAGTACGTCTACGGCTCGGCCGCGGTGATCGGCCTGCAGATGGTGCCGATCCTCGAGCCGTCGGCGCCCGAGGCGTACGAGCGGGCCAAGGATCTCGGGGTCGCGTTCCAGCTCGCGAACTTCGTGCGCGACGTCGGCGAGGACCTCGACCGCGGCCGCGTCTACCTGCCGCTCGACGACCTCGCGCGCTTCGGCGTCACCCGCGCCGACCTCGAGAAGCGCATGCTGACGCCGTCGATCCGGTCGGCGCTGGAGTTCCAGATCGCGCGGGTGCGTGCGCTCGAGGAGGAGTCGCGCGCCGGCATCGCTCTGCTGCACCCGTCGTCGCAGCCCTGCATCGAGGCCGCCCGCATCCTCTACTGCGGCATCGTCGACGCCGTCGAGGAGATCGACTACGAGGTCTTCACCCGCCGGGCGACGGTGTCGCAGCGACGCCGCCTCGCGGTGGCGCTGCCCGCGTGGAACCAGGCGCGCCGCGCCCGCAGGAAGTACGGCGAGGGCCACCCGCACGGCCTGCACTCCCCCGCCTCCGCCTGACTCGATCGTCGGCGGCACGTCGCGCACGACTGCATGGCCGCCACGGACTTCAGGCTGTGTTCGCTTGCAGCGGAACGACTATCGGGGGTTCCACCCCTCCGAGGCAGCTGCACTGTCAGACCCCCTCGACATGATTCTCCTGTCGCGGAGGGAGGTGACCATGTCTGTCGATCTGACGACCGACCCGTTCGGTTCGGCGTACCCGTTCGAGCTGCCGGTGGACGAGTCGTGGTCGCCGTTCCCGACCGCGGACGACGTCGCGGTGCTGGCCGAGCTCGAGCGGCAGTTCCCTCCGGACCTGGATCGCCCGGTGCACCCCGACGACCTCGCGCCGTGGGATCGCGACGACGCCCTGCACTTCTGCGTCGAGGCCGGGTTGGAGCCGGTGGACTCGGCAGCGGCGTCCGAGATCGTCGCGGCGGCTGAGCGGCCGCAGGCGTGCGGTGCGTCGGATCTGGCGTTGCTGGAGGCCACGGACCCGGCGTCGTTGGACGACCCGCTCGCCCGGATCGCGTACGTGAAGGTGCTGAACCGGGTCGAGGCCGCCGTCGCAGCGCGCCGCTACGACGCGGTGCTGTCCCTGGTGCCGGTGCTCCCCCACGACCACGACTACCTCGAAGAGGCGCACTGGGAGGTGGAGCTCGCCCAGGCGTGCCGGTCCTCGTTCCGGGCAGCGCGGCAGATGATCGACGCCGCGCGCGCCAACCGGATGGTGTTCCCCGGCATGCAGGAGGCGCTGGCCGCCGGGCGGGTGTCGGACAAGCACGTGCGGGTCCTGCTCGAGCGCACCCGGGTCATCGCCGATGCCGCCACCCTGGTCTTGATCGGGGAGCAGGCCCTGCCCCTCGCGCTCACCCTGACCCCGCCCCGGTTCACCGACGCGTTGGAGCAGGTGATCCTGCGGTTCGACCCCGACGCCCCCGCCCGCCGCACGAAGGCCATCGAGAACCGCGACGTGTGGACCCGCCGGCTGCCCGACGGCATGGCCATGCTCGGCATCAAGACCGACGCCGCCACCGTCGCCGCCATGCACGACCGCATCCGCGCCGCCGCGAAGGACCTGCACGCCGCCCGCGGCGGCGCCGCTGCGGTGCGGGCCGGGGACACCGACGCCTCGATGCACGCCTGCGCCGCGGACGCCGCGGCCGCGATCATCCTGGGCACCACGGCCCAGGACGGGTCGGCCGTGTTCGACCCCGCCGCCCAGACCGTCGTGCACGTCCAGCTCGTCATCGACCTCGCCACCCTGCGCCACGAGGCCGACAACCCGGTCCTGCTCGACGGATGCCCCATCCCCGCCCGGATGGGCCGCGACATCGCCGCCCACGCCCGCGCGTTCCGGCGGATCGTCACCGACCCCGTCACCGGGCACCTGCTCGACTACGGCCGCGAGACCTACCTCCCCGCACCGCTGCGCGACCACGTCCTGCACCGCGACGGCGGCTGCCGCATCCCCGGCTGCGGATGCCGACGCATCACCGCCCTGCAGATGGACCACGCCCTGCGCTACCCCGACGGCCCGTCGGACCCCGCCAACACCGGCGCCCTGTCCACCCGCTGCCACCAGCTCAAGACCGCCGGCTACCTCCACCTCGAACACGGCCACGCCGACGGATCGGTCACCCTCATCACCCTCCTCGGCCAACGCATCCACATACCCCCACGCCCCTACACCGGCTGGCAACCACCACCCGACCCAGCCGACGACATCCCGCCGTTCTAGCCCTCCAGCAGCCGTCGATCCGCCGTGCCCGCACACCCGAGCACGGCGCATCGGCATGCCCCGGCACCGGCTGACGACCCGAGCTCGATCGGCACTTCGTCAGCGATCGCGCTCGCGGTCGAGCAGGTCGGGCGACCACAGGCGAGCCGTCGAGGCGCGTGCCACAGCTCATCGGGTACGCCCTGCGCGGGCTAGGACCGTCTCCGGAAACGGGGCAGCAGGAAGGGTGTGCGCTCCCGGTAGGCCCGGTACTCGTCGCCGAATCTCAGCACCATCTCGGCTTCCTCGATTCGCCTGACATAGACCAGCAGCGCGCAGGCGGCCAGCAGCACCAGCACCAACGCGCCGAAGGAGCCGAAGAGGACTGCGACACCGAGATACAGGCCCATGGCCCCTAGCACCATGGGATTGCGGCAGTACGTGTAGGGAGGCACCACGACGATCTGCTGCGTCGCCATGAGCGGCACAGGCGTACCCCGCCCGATGGTGAACAGTCCGTACATGGACCAGACGGCGAGTGACCAACCGAGAAGGATGAGGAGACACCCGACCAACACGTTGGACGGCGGGGAAAGGATTGACGGCCACTCCAGCCACGCGTCGAGCCACGCCCCGAACACGACGAAGATGCACGGCATCAGAAACAGGAACACCGGCGCGAGGAGCACGAGCGCGACGGCCCGTTGCCCGGGGCCGTACTCACGCCTCGCCTGCTTCAGGAAACGGTCCTTCATCCTCGGGAACCCCTTGCGTCCCGGCGAGTCCTCCCCTCCGGTCTGCTTCCGACGCTAGCCCGGATCAGGCGCCGTACGCCCATCGAGAGCAGCCGAACCATCCTTGCTGCCGGTTCTTTCTCGGTTGTGAGCGCCGAATCGTCGGAGCTGCGTCAAGCGCGGGGGTCGTCGGCCTGGCCGGGCATGGGGATGCGCGGCGGGCCGGAGTACGGCGTGCGCTGGACACCGCGGCGTCCGAGCCAGACCCACAGCACCTGGGTCAGCACGACGAGTGCGAACCCGAACATGAGGTCCTCGACCGGCGCGAACGCGATGCGGCCGTCGCCGAGGAACGGCGGCGGGCCGTCGACGGGTGTGGTCGAGCCGATGATCTGCTCGCCGTCGTACCGCACGACGCGCAGGCCGGTGAGGATGCCGTTCGTGACGAGCTGGAAGAACACGACGATGGCGTACGCCGCCCAGAAGGCACGACGCCGCAGCAGCCGCGTGCGGAACACGAACAGGTCGAGCAGCACGACCACGACGATGCCGAGCAGCGCGAGCTGGGTGTAGCTCATGCGTCGTCCCGCCGAACGCCGTCCACCACGGTGCCCGGGGGCTCGTCGCCGACCTCCCACCGCTTCACCGACCGCACGGCCTCGAGCGTGAGGAGCGCGGCGATCGGGATCACGACGAAGAACAGCAGCTCGTCGAGCGGGAGGTTGCCCGGCAGGATCACGCCGGTCGTCTGCTCGGGGTCGAACGTCCAGTGGCCCGAGGCGATCGCGTAGAGGTCCCAGACCACGAACACCGCGACGACCGGCAGCAGGGTGAGGAAGAGGCGGCGCCAACGGCGGTAGACGCGGGCGCGCAGCAGCACCTCGAGCCAGGCGGTGCCGACGACGACGAACAGCAGCACGCCGAGGTAGACGAACCGGCTCACGCGCCCGCCTGCTTCCCGTGGTCCCACGACACCACGCGCGTCACGTCGAGGCGCAGGGCACGCTGCTTGGGCGCGCGCTCGAGGTACGCCGCCTTCACGGAGTCGACGTGGGCGGGGTCGAGGCCCTCGTACTTCACCATCAGCCCGGCGAACACCTCGCAGATGCGGTCGACGTCGTCCACGAGCGCGACCGTGCCGGTGAGCTGGACGCCGCGGAGCTCGGAGTAGCGCTCGCCGTCCTCGACCAGGGCGGAGAACCGCGGGTCGCGCTCGAGGTTCACGATCTTCTGGCTCTTGGCGTACGTGCGCATCCAGACCACGCCGTCGTCGTCCACGACGTACCACATGGGCACGGGGTCGGGCGCTCCGTCGGGGCCGAGCGTGACGAGGACGAGGGTGCGCCCGGCGCGCAGGAACGCGTCCGCCTCGGCGTCGGTCAGCGCGATGGACGCGCGGCTGTTGGCCACGTCGACATCCTGCCTGCGCGCGCGTCCCGCCGCGACGCGGGACCGGTCGAACAGCACCCGCGGCGACCGGAATCCGGTCGCGCAGAGCGGGGATCGAGCACGGATCGCACCACGGGCGCCCGGCGCGCCAGCACGGAGCATCTCGGAACCGAACGTAGACTCGCCGACTGTGGAGACGTCTGCCGGAACGCGCTCGACCGACGCACTCGTCGGTCGGGTCATCGACGGGCGCTACCGGGTCGACGCACGGCTCGCCCGCGGCGGCATGGCCACGGTGTACGAGGCCCTCGACCTCCGGCTCGACCGCGTCGTCGCGCTCAAGGTGATGCACGCGAGCCTCGCCGACGACGCCACCTTCGTCTCCCGGTTCCAGCGCGAGGCGAAGTCGGCCGCGCGCCTGTCGGACCCGCACGTCGTCGCGGTCTACGACCAGGGCGAGGACGGCGACCTCGTCTACCTCGCGATGGAGTACGTCCCCGGGCGCACGGTGCGCGACGTGCTGCGCGAGCACGGCAAGCTCTCGGCCGAGCAGGCGCTCACGATCCTCGACCCGGTGCTGCAGGCCCTCGAGGCCGCGCACCGCGCCGGCTTCGTGCACCGCGACGTCAAGCCCGAGAACGTCCTGCTCACCGACGACGGCCGCGTGAAGGTCGCCGACTTCGGCCTCGCCCGCGCGATCTCCGCCGCGACGTCGAGCGCCGCCACCCAGGGCCTGCTCATCGGCACCGTCGCCTACCTCTCCCCCGAGCAGGTCGAGCGCGGCGTCGCCGACGCCCGCAGCGACGTCTACGGCGCCGGCATCCTGCTCTACGAGATGGTGACCGGCACGGTGCCGTTCGCCGGCGAGACCCCGCTCTCGGTGGCGTACCAGCACGTGAACGCCGCCGTGCCCGTGCCGTCGAGCATCCGCGCGGGCATCGCACCGGCGATCGACGCTCTCGTCGCGCGGAGCACCGCCCGCGACCCCGACAACCGGTACGCCGATGCGGCCGGGTTCCTGCAGGACGTCCGCGAGGCCAAGCGCGCGCTGCCCGTCCCCCGCCCGTTCGGCGTGGTCGACGACTCCGCGTCGGCCGCCACGCTGATCGTCCCCCTCGCCACGGACGCCCTCCCGGGCGAGTACGCGCCTGCCGGTGCGCAGGCGGCGTACCGCGGCGACACCCCGCCGCCGGACAAGCCCGCCAAGGCCAAGGGCCCGAAGCGCAAGCGGCGCAAGGGCCCGATCGCGCTCCTGATCGTGCTGCTGCTCGCCGCCGGCGTCGCCGGCGGCGCGTGGTACCTCGGCGTCGGCAAGACCGTGCAGGTGCCCACCGTCGCGGGCCTGACCGAGAAGCAGGCCCAGGCCAAGCTCGCCCCGCTCGGGCTCACCCTCGCCGTGGGCGACGAGGCGTTCAGCGAGACCGTCGCCGCCGGCGACATCATCGCGACCGATCCGGACGTCGGCACCGACGTCCGGGAGGGCAGCACCGTCACCGCCGTCGTGTCCAAGGGCCCGGAGCGGTACGAGGTGCCGCAGGTCGCGGGCATGTCGCTGACGGAGGCCACCGCCGCGATCGAGGACTCCTCGCTCGTCGTCGGCACGGTCACGAAGGACTGGTCCGAGAAGGTCAAGAAGGACCTCGTCATCTCCTCGTCGCCGAAGTCGACCACGTCGCTGAAGAAGGGCCAGGAGATCGACCTGGTCCTGTCCAAGGGCCCGGCACCGGTCAAGATCCCGAGCCTCTCGGGTCAGACCAAGGACGCCGCGACCTCGGCGCTGACGGGCGCCGGCCTCAAGGTGAAGTACGCCGAGGACTACAGCAAGAAGGTCGCCGAGGGCAGAGTGATCTCCTCGAACCCGAAGTCCGGCACCACGGTGCCCAAGGGCTCGACCGTCACGCTCGTCATCAGCAAGGGCCCGCCGCTGGTCGAGATGCCGGACCTGTTCCGCACCGACGAGCAGGAGGCCGTGAAGGCGCTCAAGGCGCTCGGCCTCAAGGTCACGGTCACCTACCCGATCGGCTTCACGCCGTTCGGACGCGTCGTCGAGCAGTCGGTGAAGGCCGGCACCCAGATCCCGTGGGGCACCACGGTCCAGATCAACGTCGTCTAGACCGCGCGTCTCACCTGCCGGAACCCTCGTCCAGCAGCCGGACACGCGTGTGTACCCTCGACCCGTGCGCATCTCGCGGAACGCGTTTTATGGCTACCGGCCCGGGGCTCCCCGGGTGGGTCGCCGTCGCACTGCCTGACGCGCACCACCCCGACACGAAGCCCCGCGCCGCACCGGCCGGGGCTTCTTCCGTCCCCGGCGGGCGGCACCCGAACGAGAGGCACGAACCCACATGGTCATCGTCATGGCGCCCGGCGCCACCGACGCGCAGATCGATGCCGTCATCACCCGCGTGACCACCGCGGGCGGCGAGGCGTTCGTCAGCCGCGGCGACACCCGCACGATCGTGGGTCTCGTCGGCGACGTCGACAAGTTCCACGGCCTCAACCTGCGCACGCTGCCCGGCGTCGCGGAGGTCGTGCGGATCTCGACTCCGTTCAAGCTCGTCAGCCGCCAGCACCACCCCGACATGTCGACCGTGTACGTCGGCGAGACGCGCGTGCCGATCGGCCCGGACACCTTCACCCTCATCGCCGGCCCGTGCGCGGTCGAGACGCCCGAGCAGACCCTCGAGGCCGCGCAGATGGCCCTCGCCGCCGGCGCCACGCTGCTGCGCGGCGGCGCGTTCAAGCCGCGCTCCTCGCCGTACGCGTTCCAGGGCCTCGGCGAGCGCGGCCTGCAGATCCTGGCCGACGTGCGCGCCGAGACCGGCCTGCCCGTGGTCACCGAGGTCGTCGACGTGGCCGACGTCGAGCTCGTCGCGTCGTACGCCGACATGCTGCAGATCGGCACGCGCAACGCCCAGAACTTCACGCTCCTGCAGGCGGTCGGCGACATCGGCAAGCCGGTGATGCTCAAGCGCGGCATGAGCTCCACGATCGAGGAGTGGCTCATGGCCGCGGAGTACATCGCTCAGCGCGGGAACCTCGACATCGTGCTGTGCGAGCGCGGCATCCGGACCTTCGAGAAGGCCACCCGCAACACCCTCGACATCGCGGCCGTGCCGGTGGCGCACGACCTGTCGCACCTGCCGATCGTCGTCGACCCGTCGCACTCGGGCGGCCGGCGCGACCTCGTCGTGCCCCTCTCGCGCGCCGCGATCGCCGTCGGTGCGGACGGCATCATCGTCGACGTGCACCCGCACCCGGAGAGCGCGCTCTGCGACGGGCCCCAGGCGCTCGTCGACAGCGACCTCCGCGCACTGGCCACCGCCGTCCGCCAGCTCGCGCCGCTCTCCGACCGCCGCCCCGCCGCGCCCCTCGGCCGCTGACCGGCGATCTGCCCCCGGATCCGTCGCTTCCCTCGGCGTTCTGTCGTGAAGTCACGACAGAACCGGGGGCAGATCCCCGGCGCTAGGCCGGGTCGTGGACGTGCGGCAGGAGGCGGTCGAGCCAGGCCGGCAGCCACCAGTTCCAGTCGCCGAGCAGCGTCATGGTCGACGGCACGAGCAGACCGCGCACGATGGTCGCGTCGACGGCCACAGCGGCCGCCATGCCCACGCCCATCATCTTGATGACCGGGTCGCTGCTCATCGTGAAGCTGAGGAAGACGCAGATCATGATGAGCGCCGCCGAGGTGATCACCCGACCGGTCTTGGCCATGCCGCTCGCCACCGAGGCGCGCCCGTCGCCGGTCGCCACCCACTCCTCGCGCACCGCGGTGAGCACGAAGACCTCGTAGTCGGTCGAGAGCCCGAACAGCACGGCGAACATCAGCAGCGGCACATAGCTCTCGATCGGCACCGGCGCCTCGAGCCCGAGGAGCCCCGCGCCCCAGCCCCAGGTGAAGACCGCGACGAGGATGCCGTACGCCGCCCCGACCGATAGCAGGTTCATGAGCGCCGCCTTGAGCGCCACGATCGGCGCGCGGAACGCCACGAGCAGCAGCAGCGTCGCCACGAGCACGACCGCCCCGACGACGAGCACCATGCGGCTGGAGATCCGGTCGGTGAGATCGCCCTTGCCCGCGGTGAACCCGCCCACGTGCGTCTCCGCTTCGGGCGCAGCGGCAGGCAGCACGTCGGAGCGCAGCGAGGCGACGAGGTCCTGCGTGGCCGGGTCGGACGGCGCGGTGGTCGGCTGAGCCGAGAGCCGCACCACGAGCCCGTCGTCCGACACCTGCGGCGGCGTCACCGCGGCAACGCCGTCGGCCCCCTGCACCGCCTTGGCGAGCGCAAGGGCGGCGGGGTCGGTGGGGCCCGACAGGGCCGAGGGGTACGTCGCCGTCACGAGCAACGGTCCGTTCGCGCCCGGCCCGAAGCCGTCCGAGAGCAGGTCGTACGACTGACGCTGCTCGGTCGAGGTGGGCCACGACCCGGCGTCGAGCTGCCCGAGGCGAAGGTCGAGCGCGGGCGCGGCGAGCAGGCCCAGCACGACCGTGCTGCCGAGCAGCACCGCCCACGGCCGACGGGCCACGCGGCGTGCGAGCCGCGCCCATCCGCCGGCCTCGCCGAGCGACTCAGGCTTGCGGGTCGCGAGCCGCGGGCCGAGCCACGCGAGCATCGCGGGCAGCAGCGTCACCGCGGCGACGCACGCCACCAGCACCGCGAGGCCCGACGCGATCGCCAGGCTCCGCATCAGCGGCATGCCGACCAGGGCGAGCCCGGACAGCGCCGCGATCACCGAGAACCCGGCGAACAGCACCGCGCGGCCGGCCGTCGCCGTGGTCGTCGTCGCGGCCCGCACCGGGTCCTGGCCGTCGACGAGGGCGCGTTGGAACCGGTTGAGACCGAACAGCGCGTAGTCGATGCCGACTCCGAGCCCGATCATCGAGGCGAGCGACGGCGCCACGGCCGGGATGTCGACGGCGTACCCGAGCAGGCCGAGCGCGAGGATCGACACGGCGAGGCCGACGATCGCGGTGCCGAGCGGCAGCAGCGCGGCTGCGACCGAGCCGAACGCGACGAGCAGGATCACGAGCGCCGCCACGAGTCCGATGAGCTCGGCGCGACGGTTGGTCTCACGGTCGAGCACGGCGGCGAGCTGGTCGGCGGGCGCCACCGAGATGCCTGCCTCGGCGACCGCATCGGTGACGCTCGAGGTCAGCTGCTCGGCCAGCGGGCGCGTGATGTCCTTGCCCGAGACGGTGAGCACCACCGAGATCGTGCCGATGGTGCCGTCGTCCGAGAGCTGCCCGTTCCTCGCCGTCGGGGCGGTCGCGCTCGCCACCTCGGGCAGCGTCTCGAGCGCCGTCACCGCATCGTCGAGAGCGGCCTTCTGCTCGGCGCCGGTGAGGGCGTCGGCCGTCACCACGATGCGCTGGGCCGGGTTGGGCGCGTCGGGGAACGCCGCGCGGGAGACGTCGATCGCCGCCTGGCTGTCGGCGCCGGGAATGGTGAGGTCGTCGGTGGTCGCGGGGCCGAACCGGCCGATGAGCAGGCCCAGCACGACCGCCAGCAGGAGCCACGCCGCGACCACGCGTCGCGGGTGCTGGGCGCACCGACGTCCGAGCCGCGCGGTCCAGCCGAGGGGCACATCGGTCGCGTGGGCGGCGGTGGGCACCCGCGCACCCTACGGGCGGGGGCACCCGGTCGCCCTACGGACGGTCGAGCAGGCCCTCGAGGGCGACGACCTCCGCGGCGAGCCGGTGCGACCGCTCGCTGCTGCCGTACACAGCCATGGCCGACCTGCGCTCGCTGATCTCGACGCGAACCAGCGCGGCGACGTCGTCGTCGGTCAGGACGCGCCGCTCCGCCTCGGCGGCGCCCACCCCGGCTGCCGCGCCCGCGACGTGCTCGGACTGCAGGGTCCCCGCGTCGCTGCCGGCGGGCAGAGGGACGGCCTCGGCGTTGCCGATCGCACCGAGGAGGCTGCGCAGCGCCGACACGGTGACGGCGTCGTGCGAACGGACGGCTTCGCTCAGCCAGGTGCGGGCGCGGTTCTCGATCGCCGTCGTGTGGTCGTTCACGGCCCGATCCTGTCAGGGATCGCCGTCAGTCGAAGAGGGTGCCCTCGTCGGCGGGTCGGGCCCCCTCGTGCGCGAGCAGCGCCGCCTTGACCCGCAGGCCGTAGGCGTAGCCGCCGAGGGTGCCGTCGGTGCGCAGGATGCGGTGGCAGGGGACGAACGGCGCGACCTTGTTGCGGGCACAGGCCTGGCCGGCGGCGCGGACGGCGGCCGGGCTGCCGGCGCGCTCGGCGAGGCCGGCGTAGGAATCGGTCTCCCCCGCCTTCACCCCGCGCAGCTCGTCCCACGCGCGCTGCAGGAACGGCCCTCCGGGCTGGCTCACGAGGACGTCGTCGAGCGCGTCGACGTCGCCGCCGGCGTACCGCTCGAGCGCGTCGACGGCCGCCTTCGTGGCGCCACCGCCGCGCGGCGCCGGGTGGTGGCCACGCGCCTGCTCGGCCTCGGTCAGGAACGCGAACGTCGCGTCGAGGCTCTTCCAGCCCGAGGCCACCACGGCGCCCGTGACCGGGTCGGCGACGACGACCACCGAGCCGCCCGGGAGGGCGACCTCGGCCGTCTCGTACGGCGGCAGCGTGTCGACGGTCATGACGGCTCCTTCACGGGGGCGGGGGCGAGCGAGGTCCAGAGGTGCTGGGCGGCGTACGAGCGCCACGGGCTCCAGGCCGAGACGTGGGCGCCGAGGGCACGGGCGGCCTCGGGCAGGCCGAGCGCGCCGGCGGCGTGCCGCAGGCCGAGGTCGGACGCCGGGAACGCGTCGGGGTCGGCCAGAGCGCGCAGCCGCACGTAGCCGGTGGTCCACGGGCCGGCCCCCGGGATCGCGAGCAGCGCGGCCTCGACCTCGTCGAGGTCGGGCGAGCCGAGCGCCACGCTGCCGTCGGCGACGGCGGCCGCGAGCGCCACCAGCGTGCGCGCCCGCGACCCGGGCATCCCGGTGATGGCAGCGGGGTCGAGCGCGGCGATCGCCGCCGGCCGCGGGAACGCGCGCAGGCCGCTCTCCCCCGCCACCTCGGTGCCGTGCGCGGCCACCAGCCGTGCGAGCAGCGTCCCGGCCGCCGCGACGGACACCTGCTGCCCGACGACAGCGCGGACGACGGTCTCCCACGGGTCGACCGTGGTGGGCACGCGCAGACCGGGGTGGGCGCCGACGAGCGGCGCCAGCGCGGGGTCCAGACCGAGCGCGGCGTCGACGGTCGCTGGGTCGGCGTCGAGGTCGAGCCACCGGCGTACCCGGCGCACGAGCGCCGCGGTGTCGCGCACGTCTGCCCCCGAGCGCACCACCACGTGGTCTCCGTGCACGGTCACCTCGGTGACCGCCGCACGGGTCGGCAGCGGTACCACGCGGCGGTGGGTCCAGCGTCGGCCCGGCACGTGCTCCTCGAGGCCCGCGACCGTCCGGGCGGCGAGGAACGCCCCGAGCGCGTCGGCGTCGTACGGCGGCCGCAGGCGCAGGCGCAGCACGAGGGCCGGGTCGGCCGACGGGATCCGCTCGGACGGCGTACGCCGCAGGCCCGACGGCGCGATGCCGAACTCCCGGCGCATCACGTCGTTGAACTGCCGGACGCTCGAGAAGCCGGACGCGAACGCGATCTCCGCGAGCGACAGGTCGGTCTGCTCGACGAGCAGCTTCGCGGTCTGCGCTCGACGGCTGACCGCCAGCTGCAGCGGGCCGGCGCCGACCTCGGCGACGAGGCTGCGGTGCAGGTGCCGCTCGCTCACGTGCAGCGTGCGGGCGAGCCCCGCGACGCCGCCGTCGTCGATGGCACCGTCGGCGATCAGCCGCAGCGCCCGGCCGACGAGGTCGCCGCGGTGGTCCCAGTGCCGCGACCCGGGTGCGGAGTCGGGCCGGCAGCGTCGGCAGGCGCGGAAGCCCGCGCTGACCGCCGCGGCCGGTGCGGCGAAGAAGCGGACGTTCTGCGCCTTCGGGGTCTGCGCCGGGCACACCGGTCGGCAGTACACGCCGGTGCTCGTGACGCCGAACCAGATGCGGCCGTCGAAGCGGCGATCACGCGCGGCGAGGGCGGCGTACGCGGCGTCGGGGTCGAGCCCCGCCGGGGCCAGGCCCGGCTGCTCGACGACCTGCACGCGGCTGCTCATGCGGATGATCCTGCCCCATGCCGTCGCCATACGACTGGCGGAAATCGGACCCCACCGCCGCACGCCCCCGTGCGGGAGGTCAGGGACGCGGACGGTCGAGCAGGAAGTCGGCGACGTCGAACGCGAGCTCGAGGCTCTGCACGCGGTTCAGCCGCGGGTCGCACGCGGTCTCGTAGCGGTCGCCGAGCTGGTCCTCGGTGACGCCCTCGGTGCCGCCGACGCACTCGGTGACGTCGTCGCCCGTGAGCTCGACGTGGATGCCGCCCGGGAACGTGCCGAGCTGCTTGTGCACCTCGAAGAAGCCGCGGACCTCGTCGGCGACGTCGTCGTACGACCGGGTCTTGTGGCCGGACGCCGCCTCGCGCGTGTTGCCGTGCATCGGGTCGCAGACCCAGACGACGGGGTGGCCGCTCGCGGTGACCTTCTCGACGATCGGGGGCAGCGCCTCGCGGATCGTGCCCGCGCCCATGCGGGTGATGAGCGTGAGGCGGCCGGGGACGCGCTCGGGGTTGAGCCGCTCGCAGAGCTCGACGGCGAACTCCGGCGTAGTGGTCGGGCCGAGCTTCACGCCGACCGGGTTGCTGATGCGCGCGGCGAAGTCGACGTGGGCGCCGTCGAGCTGACGGGTGCGCTCGCCGATCCACACGAAGTGGCCGGAGACGTCGTAGAGGTCGCCGGTGCGCGAGTCGATGCGCGTCATGGCCTTCTCGTAGTCGAGCACGAGCGCCTCGTGGCCGGCGTAGAACTCGACCCGCCTGAACTCCTCGGGGTCGGCGCCGCACGCCGCCATGAACGAGAGCGCGCGGTCGATCTCGCCCGCGACCTTCTCGTACCGGTCGCCCGCGGGCGTCTCGGCCACGAAGTCCTGGTTCCACGCGTGGACCTGCCGCAGGTCGGCGTACCCGCCCTGGGTGAACGCACGGACGAGGTTCAGCGTGGCCGAGGCGGTGTGATAGCTGCGGACGAGCCGCTGCGGGTCGGGCACGCGGCCGTCGACCTGGAAGGGCAGTGCGTTGACGCCGTCGCCGTAGTACGACGTCATCTCGACGCCGTCGCGCGACTCGACCGCCTTGCTGCGCGGCTTGAAGTACTGGCCGGCCATGCGGCCGACCTTGACGACCGGGAGCGAGGCGCCGTACGTCAGCACGATCGCCATCTGCAGGACGGTCTTGAGCTTGGCGCGGATGTCCTCGGCGGTCGCGGTGTCGAACGTCTCCGCGCAGTCGCCGCCCATGAGCACGAACGCCTCGCCGCGGGCGGCCTGGGCCAGTCGGCCGGTCAGGTTGTCGCACTCGCCCGCGAACACGAGCGGCGGCAGCGTGCGCAGCTGCGCCACGGCCGTGCCGAGGGCGTCGACGTCCGGCCACACGGGCTGCTGCGCCGCGGGCAGGTCCGGCCAGGAGATGTGGTCCACCATGCGTCCAGGGTAGTTGCGCGCCGCCGGCCCGCTGTACGGAGGCCTCGCCGTGGCGTCGATGAAGGCCGGGAGTGTTGCGCTCTTGGCGACGAAGGCCCCCTTCATCGCGGACGAAGGGGGCCGTTCGTGGTGTGCGTGCGGTGGCTCAGCCGAAGAACGGCCGGGCCTCCTCGTAGCGCTCGAGCGGGACGGTCTTGAGCTCGCCGGTCGCCTCGATGAAGGGGACGCGGACGATGTTCGTGCTCTGCAGCGCGACCATCTTGCCGAAGTCCTTGGCCGCGATCGCGTCGATGGCCGAGAGGCCGAAGCGGGTGGCGAGGACGCGGTCGAACGCGGTCGGCGTACCACCGCGCTGGATGTGCCCGAGCACGACGGCGCGGGCCTCCTTGCCGGTGCGCGCCTCGAGGCCCGAGGCCAGCCAGTCGCCGATGCCGGACAGGCGCACGTGCCCGAAGGCGTCGAGCGACTGGTCCTTGGTGACCATCTCGCCGTCCGCGGGCAGCGCGCCCTCGGACACCACGATGATCGGCGAGTAGTTGGTCTGGAAGCGGCTCTCGACCCAGCCGACCACCTCGTCGAGGTGGAACGGCACCTCGGGGATGAGGATGCCGTTCGCGCCGCCGGACATCCCCGCGTGCAGGGCGATCCAGCCGGCGTGACGGCCCATGACCTCGACGACGAGCACGCGGTGGTGCGACTCGGCCGTGGTGTGGAGGCGGTCGATGGCCTCGGACGCGATGTTCACGGCGGTGTCGAACCCGAACGTGTAGTCGGTCGCGTTGAGGTCGTTGTCGATCGTCTTCGGCACGCCGACGACCGGCACGCCGAGCTCGTCGAGCTTGGTCGCGACGCCGAGGGTGTCCTCGCCGCCGATGGCGATGAGGGCGTCGACGCCGGCCTGGTCCATGTTGGCCTTGATCCGATCGACACCCCCCTCGATCTTGATGGGGTTGGTGCGGCTCGAGCCGAGGATCGTGCCGCCGCGCGGCAGGATGCCGCGGACCTGCGGGATGCCGAGCGGCATGGTGAGGCCCTCGAGGGGGCCCTTCCAGCCGTCACGGAACCCGACGAACTCGAAGCCGTACTCGGTCACGCCCTTACGGACGGCCGCTCGGATGACTGCGTTGAGACCGGGGCAGTCGCCGCCACCGGTCAGCACACCGACGCGCATGGTTCTCCTCATGCGGTTGGGAACAGGGCTGGGAGGCATGACCGCACTGTCATCGCCTGACCTGACCTATCCAACCGCACCCATGGCAGCGTGTGCACGCTCCCCCTCGGACCGGTGGCGAGTCGCTCGACACACCGCGCTCGGGGCGCGCTCGCGCTACCGTGCGCGGACCAGGGCCGCGGGACGGCGGCCCGCGCCCCAGCCGGAGGTCCTCCCCCGTGAGCGTGCTCGCCCTCGACGCCGGAACGACCGGTGTCACCGCCCTCATCGTCTCGGCCGACGCGCAGATCGTCGCGCGGGGCTACTCCGAGTTCCCGCAGCACTTCCCCACCGAGGGGTGGGTCGAGCACGAGCCGCGCGAGATCTGGGAAGCGGCGCTCGTGGCCGTCCGGGCCGCGCTCGACGCGCTCGGGCCGGACGGCGACCAGCCGACCGCGGTCGGCATCACCAACCAGCGCGAGACCGCCGTCCTCTGGGACCGCGAGACCCTCGGCTCGCCGCGCCGCGCGATCGTCTGGCAGGACCGTCGTACGGCGGGGCTGTGCGACCAGCTGCGCGAGGACGGTCACGAGCCGCGCGTGGCCGCCCTCACCGGCCTGCGCCTGGACTCCTACTTCACCGCGACAAAGCTGGCCTGGATCGCGCTGAACGAGCCGCACGTGTGGGCGAGCGTGACCTCGGGGCGCACCGCGGTCGGCACGGTCGACTCCTACCTCGTCGCCCGGATGACCCGCGGCCTGCACCACGTCACCGACGCGTCGAACGCGTCGCGCACGCTGCTGTACGACATCCACGCCGGCGCCTGGAGCCAGGAGCTGTGCGACATCTTCCACGTGCCGATCGACGCGCTGCCGGAGGTCGTCCCGTCGTACGGCGTCATCGGGCGCACCGACCCGTCCACGTTCCTCGGCCTCGACCTCCCGATCGCCGGCATCGCGGGCGACCAGCAGGCCGCGCTCTTCGGCCAGGCCTGCTACGAGGTCGGCACCAGCAAGTGCACCTACGGCACGGGGTCGTTCGTGCTGGTCAACACCGGCGAGAGGCCCGTGGCGTCCTCCACCGGCCTGCTGACCACCGTGGCCTGGCAGCACCCCGACGGCCGGCTCGAGTACGCCCTCGAGGGCTCGGTCTTCGTCACGGGCGCCGCGATCCAGTGGCTCCGGGACGGGCTGGAGATCATCGCGAGCGCGTCCGAGACCGAGGCGCTCGCCCAGAGCGTGCCCGACTCGGGCGGCGTCGTCTTCGTCCCCGCCCTCACCGGCCTGGGCGCACCCGACTGGGACCCGCACGCCCGGGGCACGATCCTCGGCATCAGCCGCGGCACGACCCGCGCGCACATCGTCCGCGCGACCCTCGAGGCGATCGCGTGGGAGGTCCGCGACGTCGTCGATCTCATGGTCCGCGAGGGAGGGCTCGAGCTCGCCGTGCTCTCGGTCGACGGCGGCGCCTCGGCCAACGGCTTCCTCTGCCAGCTGCAGGCCGACGCCCTCCAGGCACCCGTGGCGCGCGCCGCGCAGCTCGAGACCACGGGGCTCGGCGCGGCGTTCCTCGCGGGCCTCGCGACCGGCGTGTGGGCGAGCCAGGAGGAGATCGCGCGGACGGTCAAGCACGACGCCCAGTTCGAGCCCGGGCCGCGCGACGACCGGGCGCACCGGCGCTGGCGCGTCGCGGTCGAGCGCAGCAAGTCCTGGGCCGTGCTCTAGTTCCCGGACTTGGTAGTGAGAACTCGCAGCAGAGCGCGAGAACTCACTACCGAATCGGGTCAGGCGGCGGACGAGGAGGCGCGGAGCGCGTCGGGGTCGGGCTGCTCCACCTCGAGCGCCGCGTCGGCCGACATCGTCTTGGCCTTGGCGGCGTACATGTCGACGTACTCCTGGCCCGAGAGCTGCATGAGCTCGTACATGATCTCGTCGGTCATCGAGCGGAGCACGAAGCGGTCGTTGGCCATGCCCTCGTAGCGCGAGAAGTCCAGCGGTGCGCCGATCGCGATCTTGACCCGCATGATCCTCGGGCGCACGCGCCCGGGCGGCTGGATGAGGTGCGTGTTGACCATCGCGCACGGGATGACGGGCACGCCGGCCTCGAGCGCCATCCGCGCGACACCGGTCTTGCCCCGGTAGAGACGGCCGTCGGGCGAGCGGGTGCCCTCGGGGTAGATGCCGAGCAGCGCACCGCCGTCGAGCACGCGCAGCCCGGTGCGCAGCGCAGCCTCCGACGCCTTGCCGCCCGAGCGGTCCACGGGCACCTGGCCGACGGCGGACATGAAGAGCTTGGTCAGCCAGCCCTTGAAGCCGGGCGTGTGGAAGTAGTCGCTCTTGGCCAGGAACGTGATCTTCCGCTTGCACACCATCGGAAGGAAGATCGAGTCGGAGAACGACAGGTGGTTGCCGGCGAGGATCGCCGCGCCGTCCTCGGGCAGGTGCTCGAGGCCCACGACCTGGGGGCGGAACAGGAGGCGGAGCAGCGGACCGATGAGGATGTACTTGCACACCCAGTAGAACACCGGCCGTCTCCTCCTCCCCGTCTCGATCGATCTGGGGCCGCGACCCGTGGGGCCCGCGTCCCTGCTGGTCAGGGCCGCGACGCCGACAGTACGGCGCTGACCTGCCCCCGAGCAACGCAACCCGGCGGTAGCGTCACCCTCGCACCCTCTCGAGCCGATCGCCGACGGCCCCGGCCGCCCCGTCCCCCAGGAGTCCCCCTGTGCCGCTGATCCCCGGAGCCGAGCCCCTCTCGCACGACGGCGGCCCCATCGGCGTGCTCGTGATCCACGGCTTCACCTCGTCGCCGAAGTCGATGCGCCCGTGGGCCGAGCACCTGGTCGAGGCAGGCTTCACGGTGGAGATGCCACGCCTCCCCGGCCACGGCACCACGTGGCAGGACATGTCCGTCACCCGCTGGGAGGACTGGTACGCCGAGGTCGACCGCGTGCTCACCTCGCTCCTGTCGCGCTGCGAGCAGGTCTTCGTCATGGGCCTGTCGATGGGCGGGTCCCTCGCCCTGCGTCTCGCGGAGCGCCGGGGCGCCGACATCGCAGGCATCGTGCTCGTGAACCCCGCGGTGCACACCGAGCGCAAGGAAGCCGTGCTGCTGCCTGTCCTGCGTCACCTCGTGAAGGCGTTCCCCGGCATCCGCAACGACATCAAGAAGCCCGGGGTCGACGAGGGCGCCTACGAGAAGATGCCGCTGCAGTGCTTCTACTCCCTGCAGAGCGCCTGGAAGGACATCCGGGCCGACATCCGCTCGGTCACCGTGCCGGTCGTGCTCCTGCGCTCGCGCGAGGACCACGTCGTCGAGCCCAGCAACGCCGCGTGGATCCTCGCCAACGTCGCGAGCACGGACGTCACCGAGGTGGTCCTCGAGAACAGCTATCACGTGGCCACGATCGACCACGACGCCGAGCTGATCTTCACGACGTCCGTGGACTTCGTGCACCGGGTCGCGGGCTCCGCCGCCCAGGCGTGACACTGGTCCCATGACGCCGACCGGTCGCGACAACGGGCTGCCCCGCGCCGCCCGCTACGACGCGCTCGTCGACGTCGACCCGCCGGTCGCCGACCACGTGCTCGAGCTCCTGCGCGACGCCGGTGTCACGGCGCTCGCCGAGCCGGTGGTGGGCGACGTCGGGACGGCATCGCGCGCCACGACCCCTCCGAAGCGGCCGACCGAGCGCGTCCACGTCGACCACGATCACCTGCTGCTCGCGCAGTCCGTGGTCGCGCGCGCCCTGCCGGCCCTGCGTGCCGACTTCCACGCCGACGCGGCACGCCGCGAGGACGCCGAGGACGCCCGCGCCGCGGCCGACGCCGAGCGCGACCGGCAGCGAGCCGACGAGCTCGGCGCAGACGAGGTCGACTCGCTCTTCGCCGGGATCGTCGCCGGGTGGGGCACCGCCACCAGCGACCCGGTGCCGCGCTGGTCGGTGCTCGAGGACGCCCCGGACGACGAGAAGGCCGACGAGGCGGGCGACCCGGCCCCGCGGCCCCCGCTCTCCTCGCGTCTTGCGCGCCGCTCCCCCGAGCCCGCCGAGCCCGCTCCCGCCGTGGACCCCTACGACGACAACGAGGGCCACTTCGTGCCGCCGCCTCCTCCGCCGCTGCCCGAGGCGGACCGCGTCACCCGCCTGGCCTGGGCGGCGCTGATCGGCGGACCGACGCTGATGATCCTTGCGGCTCTGTTCGGCATCGGTCTCGAGAGCTGGGTCAGCCTGCTCGCGATCATGAGCTTCCTCGGCGGGTTCGCGACCCTCGTGGCGCGCATGCACGACCGGCCGCGCAACGACGACGGCTGGGACGACGGCGCGGTCCTGTAGCGACGTCGATCGGCGATTCTCGCTACGCAGAGTGACTCCCCCGCACGCACGGTCGTGCCGGGGCTGAAAAGATCGCCCGAATGGCTGCACCCTGCAACGTGAGCTGGTGACGCAGCGTCCCTACTATGGCGAAGTACGTCGTAGCGCACGCTGCGCGGCGTCCGCGCCACCCCGCCGCCCGGCGGGACCACGACCGAAGGGGGCCTCATGAGGCGACTTGCTCCGACGCGCGCCCGACGTCGCTCCCTCGCGGGCGACGACTCCGGCGCAGCCGCCGTCGAGTTCGCGCTCGTCGTGCCCCTCCTGCTGCTCATCGTCTTCGGGATCATCAACTTCGGCGTGCTGTTCAGCCAGCAGGTCTCGATCAACAACGCCGTCCGCGAGGGCGCACGACGTGCTGTCGTCGGCGACCCGTCTGCGCCCCGCACCTGCGACGGCATCCTGGCGAGCGTGCGCAACGAGCTGTCGGGCCTCGCGCTCAACCCCGCCGACGTCCAGATCAAGGTCACCCAGGACTGGGGCACGGGCAGCGACTCCAACGGGTGCGGCAGCGCGTTCGTGCTGGCCAGCTTCGGGGCCAACGCGGGGAAGGTGCCCTGCAAGGGCAGCTACGACGCGACGACCAACACGGCGCGATCGCTGATCGTGGAGGCCAAGCTCGTCTCGACGATCCCGGTCTCGTTCCCGCCGTTCCCGACGACGATCACGCTCACCTCCAAGGCGGTGTACCGATGCGAGTTCTCGGTCTGACCCGGGCGACGGGCGAACGGGACGGCGACAGCGGAGCCGTCGCAGTCCTGGTCGCGATCCTCGCGACGGTGTTCCTCGTGATGGCGGCGTTCGCCGTCGACATCGCCAACGCCTATGCCAACGCACGGCAGCTCTCCGTCGCGGTCGACTCGGCCGCACTCTCCGCCGCGGCCAAGGTCGGCGGCGCCTTCCCCACCGGAACGCCGTGCACCCCGGCAGCTCTCACCGCGATCAACGCGACCCAGATCGCGCGCACCGAGGCCACGCGCATCAACGGTGACAACACCAAGGTGGGTGCCGACGAGGCCGTCGACACGGTCACCGTCTCCTGCGTCGGCACCACGGCCATCGACGTCACGATCACCAACAGCCGTACCGTCAAGACCGCGATCGCGGGCGTGATCGGCATCGGCTCGATGTCGCCCAACTCCTACGCCACGGCGCGCTTCCAGCGCATGCCCACCGGGGGCGGCCTTCGACCCTGGGCCATCTGCAACAACGTCGTGCAGGCCTCGTCGCAGAGCCTGAACACCACGTACTGGACCGGGCTGGACAACCAGGAGGTCGGCGTCTGCGGGACGACCGCACCGGGCAACTGGGGCGGCGTCGACTTCAACGGCGGCAACAACGCAGCCGGCGACCTCGCCGACTGGACCCTCAACGGCTACCCCGGCGTCGTCAACATCCCCGACCCGGTCCTGCCCGCCGACCCCGGCGTGAGCAACTCCAACGCGCTCGGCAACGCGTTCACCAGCCTCATCGGCCAGGTGGTCCTGCTCCCCAGCGTCAGCGGCTTCAACACCGGCGGCGGCAACAACGCCAGCTTCAACGCGGTGGGCGTCGCCTCGGTCAAGATCTGCGGGATCCTGTACGCCAACACCACGTACAACACCGACACGACCACGGGCGCCACCAGCACGTGCTGGGTCAATCCCGCCGGAACCACCCAGACCGTGCCGTTCGCGGCCACCGTCATCGGGTCGATGGCCAACAACGCCAACGTCATCACGAGCGCCACGGCGGTCTACGACGCGGCCTGGGTGGGGCTCTCGGTGTCCGTCCCCGGCGCAGGCAACGGCGGCAACGCCCTGACGGGCACGATCGTCTCGGTCGGCGCCGACCTGAAGTCGCTCACCCTGCGGAACGGTGACAAGGCCAAGGCTGCGGTCAACAACGTGTCGGTGGCGGTGAGCGGCAACCTCACGACCACCACGCCGGGCTTCGTGCCGCTCGGCAACGGCAACCAGCCGATCGACCACATCCAGTTCCAGTACGTGAACTACGTCAGCAGCTACAGCACGGGCACCACGGCCGCGCCCTGCACGCTCACGCGCGCGGACTGCGTCGGCACCGTCCAGCTCTGGCGCTGACCCGTACGACCCGAGCGGTGACGCCGCCCTCGACGACGGACTAGTCGTCGAGGGTGCGGGCGAGGTCGGCGGCGCCGACCACGCCGGCGTCGTTCCCGAGTTGCGCCATGACCACCGACGCCAGCGGGCGGTGCTTGCGTGCGACGAGGCTCGACTCGAACGCGGCCCGGGTGGGCAGCAGCAGCAGGTCGCCGGCCTCGGACACGCCGCCGCCGATCACGAACATGGCCGGGTCGAGCAGGGCCGCGACGTCGGCGAGCCCGGTACCGAGCCACCGGCCGATGTGGTCGAAGGCCTCGAGGGCCACCGGGTCGCCCTGCCGGGCGGCCGATGTCACGTGCTTGCCCTTCACGCCCTCCGGCGTCCCGTCCCCGAGCGAGAGGAGCAGGGACGCCCGGTCGCGCTGGTCGGCCGCGAGCTCGCGCGCCTCGCGCAGCAGGGCGTTGCCGCTCGCGTACTGCTCCCAGCAGCCCCGCTTGCCGCAGCCGCACAGGCGTCCGTCGGGCACGCGGCCGAGGTGGCCGAACTCCGCGGCCATGCCGTACGCCCCCCCGGACGAGGTGGTTGCGCAGGACGATGCCGCCGCCGATGCCCGTGCCGACCGTGACCATGACGAGCGAGTGCTCCGCGCGGCCCGCCCCGAAGCGGAACTCCCCCCAGGCCGCTGCGTTGGCATCGTTCTCCACCACCACGGGGAGGCCGCAGCCTGCGCTCACCTGTGCCGCGAGCGGCTCCTCGGCCCAGCTGAGGTTCGGGGCGAAGCGCACGATCTGACGCGTCTCGTCCACGAGCCCGGCCGCGCCGAGACCGACCGACTCCACGGCACCGAGCCCGCTCGTCGTGGCCAGCGCCGCGAGCTCGACGGCCACCTCGACGATCGCCTCCGCGATGGCCGACGTCGACCGCGCGGGAGTGTCGCGGCGCGCCCGGTGCAGGATCGTGCCGGCCTCGTCGACCAGGCCGCCGGCGATCTTGGTACCGCCGATGTCGACCCCGATGGTCAGGGACATGGCTCATTCCTCCCGAGCGGTCTGCGGGCGTGCTGGCGCTGCTGTGCCGGGCTCGTCGAGAGGGACTCGGCGGACCCTGCGGGACGTCGGCGCACCGTGCCCGGCGCCGTCGTCCCCGGCGTCATCGTGCCGTGCGTCCTCGTGCGGCTCCTCGCCGGGCCCGGCGTCGGACGCGTCCGTCGCCGTCGCCGCGGCCGGGGCCCTTCCTGCGGCGGCCTCGGACACGACGTGCTCGAAGGCCGCGACCGCTCCGTCCACCCACCGCGCCACGGTGTCGGGGTCGCCCTCGCGCAGCCGGGCGATGCCACGGCACACCGGGCAGGAGCAGGTGCGCCCGTCGTCGTCCACGGGGGCGAGGTGCGGCGCCGCGGTGCGGAGCCACTCCTGGGCCGCCGCCACCAGCCGGGCGGCCTCGGCCCCGGCGCGAGGGGCGTCGTCGCTCATGCGGTGCCTCCGAGGGTCGACGACCACTGGTCGGCATCGGGCCGGAACCGCACCCGCAGCACGCTGCCCTGGTCGGTGAGGTCGAGCGAGGCGCCGTCGAGCTCGCAGCGCTGCAGCAGCGGCGGAAGCGTCACCACCCGCCGGTGCGGGCCGAGGTCGACGACGAGGTCCCCCTCCTCGGTGACGGACAGGTCGACGTCGTCGATGCGGGCACCGGGCATCGGGAGGTCGAAGCGCCAGAGGTCGTCGTCGCTCACCAGGCCCGCGACGGCTCGGACCGCGCCGAGGTCGAGCGGGTCGGAGCCGGAGAGCACGACGTCGGCGACGGCCAGCAGCGCCTCGACCCCGACCGGCTCGGCCTCGGTGTACGGCGCGTGCCGCACCGGCAGCGCCGCGAACCGGTCGCGGGCCGCGAGCAGGGCGTCGCGGTGACGCTCGACGAGCGCCGGGGGCCAGGCCGGGCCCGAGGCGACGCGGTTGACCACGACGCTCTCGACGTGGTGGCCGAGGAGCGCGAGGGTGGTGCGCGCCCGGGCGGTCTCGGCGAGGACGACCTTCTCGGGCGTCGTCACGAGGCGCACCGCGGCCTCGGGACCGGTGAGGAGCTCGCGCACGGCCATGAGCCTCGCGGCGAGGTCGTCGAGGGCGTCGAGGGCCGCGGCCGTCTCGGGCGCGAAGCCCTGACCGGTCAGCAGGCGCACGATGCGGTTCTCGACCGGGAGCCCGCGGCGCACCAGCCGGTCGAGCGCCTCGGGCAGCGCGAGGAGCCGCAGGGTCTCGGCGGTCGGTGCGCAGTCGACCACGACGGCGTCGTACGACGGGGCGTGCGCAGCGACGTCGAGCAGGGCGAGCACGTCCTCGATGCCCGGGACGGTCGCGATCTCCTCCGCGACCAGCGGGTCGACGCCGGCGCCGGCCAGCAGGCCGCCGACGACGCGGCGCACCGCGGTCCACGACTCGTCGACCCGGGCGCGCGCGTCGATCTGCAGGACGTCCAGCTGGCCGGGGGCTCCCGGCACCGGCGCCGGCACGCCGGCCGCACGCCAGTCGCGCACCTGCGCCGGGCCGGCCACGAGACCGAGGGCATCGGCGAGGGAGTGCGCGGGATCGGTGCTCACCACCAGGGTGCGGCGCCCGGCACGGGCTGCCGCGAGCGCCGTCGCGGCGGCGACGGTCGTCTTGCCGACACCGCCCTTGCCTGCGACCAGGAGTACGCGCACGGCACGAACCTACCCGGTCCGGCGCGGGTCCCTCGCGGGACCGCCGCGTCAGCCCGAGCCCTCGACCCGCTCCTTGAGGCCGCGCAGCGCGGTGTCGACGATGACCTTCTCGGCCTTGCGCTTGATCATCCCGATCATCGGGATGCTCACGTCGACCGAGAGCTTGTAGACGACGGTGGTGGTGCCGTCGCCGTTGCCGGTCAGCTCGTAGACGCCGTCGAGGGCCTTGAGCATCTGCCCGGTGGTGAGCGCCCAGGCGACTGACGAGTCGTCGTCGGCCCAGTCGTACTCCAGCTCGTAGGTGTCCTTGATCGCTCCCGCGTCCACCACGAAGCGCGCGTCGGCGGGACGTCCGTCCTCGTACTCGGTGAGCACGGTCACGGACTTCACGCCGTCGCTCCACTCGGGGTACTTCCTGAGGTCCGCGATCACGGCCATGACGGCGGCGGGGGCGGCGGCGATGACGATGCTCGACTCGGTGCGGTCAGCCATGGCGCGGACCTTACCCCGCGCGGCGCGCCACGGAGCAGGGACGCGCGAAGGTCACCAGCTGAGCGCGAACGGGGTGCGTCCGGCCCGGAAGTGCCCGACGTTGACGCACTCGGTCCTGCCGATCCGCGCGCGGCGCGCGAGCGGCTGGTGGACGTGCCCGAACAGGACCGCGCGGGGCTGGGTGCGCCGCACGTGCTCGAGGATCGCCCGGCTCCCCACCTCGAACCGCCGCGCGACCACGTCGTAGCAGAGCTCGGGGAGCGCCGGCGGGATGTGCGCGCAGAGCACGTCGACCTCGCCGAGCGCCTCGACCTTGGCGGCGAACGAATCCTCGTCGAGCTCGTACGGCGTGCGCATGGGACTCAGCAGCCCGCCGCCGACGAAGCCGAACCGCAGCCCGCCGATGTCGGCCACCTCGCCGTCGAGCACGGTGTGCCCAGGACGGAGGTGCCGGGCCCAGAGCGCCGGGAGGTCGACGTTGCCGTACGTGAGGTACGCCGGCGTCGGCATCGCGGCGAACATCTCGGCGTACTGCGCGTCGACGAGCTCCTGCACCAGCGTGTGCCGCTCGCGACCCTCGGCCGCGATCACCTGGTCCCACCAGCCGGAGGCGAGCGAGCGGGCGTCCTCGAACCGGCCCGCGGTCCGGAGCTCGACGAAGGTGCGCGTGCGCTCGGCGCCGAAGAGGGTCGGGAAGATCCCCTGGTGGAAGTCCTCGTAGTCGAGGAAGAGCACGAGGTCGCCGAGGCAGATCAGGGCGTCGGCGCCGTCGCCGGAACGGGCGAGGGCATCGGTCCGCGCGTGGACGTCGCTCACCACGTGGACCCGCACAGGGACGACCCTACGAGCACGCGGACGAGGGCGCCCGACGGCCTCAGCGGCTGAGCAGGGCTCCGAGGACCGCGAAGACCGACAGCATCAGCAGCAGCGTGAGCGTGCCGCCCACGAGCGCCACGGTCCACCGGCCGCCCGGGACGTCGTCGGGGTCGAACATCCGCTGGCGGCGCTCGGTGACGGCGAGCCGCGCCAGCATCTGGTCCGCGAGCTCGTCCACCTGCTCCGGACGGACCTCGCCGGTCGGGATGTCGAGGCCCTCGAGGTCCGCGGAACGATCGATCGTGTCCACCCGGGCGCCGGCCTGGCGACGGCCGACGGGCGCCGGCTGCTTCGCGTGCCTGCCCGCCTCGCGACGGCCGACGGGCTCGTCGCCCTCCGTGCCGCCGGAGCGGGTGGCACCGGTCAGGTCGGGGAGGACGTCGTCGACCGGATGCGCCGCAGCGCGCGGCTCACGGCGCGCGCGCAGGTCGGCGTGGCACAGCGAGCACCACGCCGCGCCCGTGGGGACGGCGGCTGCGCACGAGGGGCAGCGTGACTGGATCGGCACGATCACGTCATCGGCAGCGCAGCGGGTCGGCTTGACCTCCCGTCCGCGGCTTCTGCGCTCCGTCAGGAGGCTCGCGCCTGCCCCGGGCGCCGGTCGCGCTCGAGGCGGTCCTTCAGCTCCCACACCGACTGCTTCCAGCGCCGCGCCCTGCGGGCCCGTGCCCGGGCCGCGCGACGCCGGCCCCGGGGATCGGCCGGGAGCGGGAGCGGGCCGCCCGTGGCCCGGTCGACCGGGTCGAGGCGCGCGTAGTGGTGCACGAGGACGCCGTCGCCCATCGGTTCGAGCCAGATCTCGAGGGAGCCGCACCACGCCTCGCCGGACACCGACCACCGGATCCCGTCGAGGCCGCGGTCCATGAACACCGTGAGCGCGAGCTCGGGCCACCAGCGGGCCCAGGACGCCGGGTCGGCGACCTCGGCCGCCAGCACGGCCCGGTCGGCCACCACGAACGTCTCGTCCACCAGATCCACGGCCGGCACGGGCCGATCCTGGCACGCTGCGCGCATCCGCCGTGTCGCGTGGCGTGGATCACACGGACAACTTAGGGTGTCCTTAGTTACTCACGCGTCCCCCCAGGAGGAGATCGTGCGCGAGCACCACGAACCGGCCCTTGTCCCCGTCCCCTTGTCGGTACGGCTGACCGACGACGTCGTGCGGCACGCCGCCGAGGCGCCGGACGGGGTGGCGCTGTCCCGACGCGTCGGCGGCACCTGGATCCCGGTGACGGCCGCCCGCTTCGCCGAGGAGGTGCGCGCGGTCGCCCGCGGACTGGTCGCGACCGGGGTGTCGCCCGGCGACCGGGTCGCCATCATGAGCCGCACCCGCTACGAGTGGACCGTCGCCGACTACGCCGTGTGGTGGGCCGGGGCCGTCGTCGTGCCGATCTACGAGACGTCCTCGGCGGAGCAGGTCGAGTGGATCCTGTCCGACTCCGGGGCGGTGGCGGTGTTCCTCGAGTCGTCACGACACGTCGACCTCTTCGCCGAGGTGTCCGACCGGCTGCCGGGCGTGCGCGACGTGCACGTGTTCGACGACGGCGGCCTCGACACCCTCGCCAGCCAGGGCACCGGCATCGCCGACGACGAGCTCGAGGCTCGGCGCACCTCCGCCGGCGCCGACGACCTGGCGACGATCATCTACACCTCGGGCACCACGGGCCGCCCGAAGGGCTGCGAGCTGACCCACGGCAACTTCGCGTTCGAGGCCGAGAACGTCGTCGCCGCCACGCCGGAGGTCTTCAAGCAGCCCGGGGCCTCCACGCTGCTGTTCCTCCCGCTCGCGCACGTGTTCGGCCGCATCATCGAGGTGGCGTGCATCCACGGCCGGGTCAACCTCGGGCACGCGCCCGACCCGACCAAGCTCACCGAGGACCTGCCCGGCTTCCGCCCCACGTTCCTGCTCGCCGTGCCGCGCGTGTTCGAGAAGGTGTTCAACGGCGCCCAGCAGAAGGCCATCGCGGCGGGCAAGGGCTCGATCTTCGACAAGGCCGCGCACACGGCCGAGGAGTACAGCCGTGCGCTCGACTCCGGCTCCGTCGGCGTCGGTCTGCGCGTGCGGCACGCGCTGTTCGACCGGCTCGTCTACTCCAAGCTGCGCACTGCCCTCGGCGGACGCGTGCAGTGGGCGGTGTCGGGCGGGGCGCCGCTCGGCGACCGGCTCGGCCACTTCTTCCGCGGGATCGGCGTCACGATCCTGGAGGGGTACGGCCTCACCGAGACGGCCGGGGCGACCACCGTCAACCGGCCGACCATGCTGCGCGTCGGCTCGGTGGGCCGGCCGTTCCCCGGGGCCGGGGTGGCGATCGCCGACGACGGCGAGGTGCTGCTGCGCGGACCGCACGTGTTCCGCGGCTACTACAACAACCCCACGGCGAGCGCCGAGGTGCTGCAGGAGGACGGCTGGTTCCGTACCGGCGATCTCGGCGAGCTCGACGCCGACGGATACCTGTCGATCACCGGGCGCAAGAAGGAGCTGCTCGTCACCGCCGGGGGCAAGAACGTGGCTCCGGCCGTCCTCGAGGACCGCGTCCGGGCCCACTGGCTCGTGAGCCAGTGCATGGTCGTCGGCGACAACAAGCCCTACATCGGCGCGCTCATCACCCTCGACCCCGAGTCCCTCCCCTCGTGGGTCGCGCAGAACGGGAAGGACCCCTCGCTGACCGCGGCCGAGCTCGCCTCCGACCCTGACCTCGTCGCCGAGCTCCAGCGGGCGGTGGACGAGGCCAACAAAGCCGTCTCGCAGGCCGAGTCGATCCGCCGCTTCCGGGTGCTCACCGTCGACTGGACCGAGGCCACGGGCGAGCTCACGCCGTCGATGAAGCTGCGCCGAGGGGTCGTGATGAAGGAGTTCGGCGGTGAGGTGGAGTCGCTCTACGTGTAGGCGACGCCTAGCCCGTACGCACCACACCGACGCGCCCCGCGGCCGCGACCGGTGCAGGATCCTCCTATGACCGAGACGGGGGCCGCGGCTGCGGCCGTGGACGTGCGCGGCCTGTCGGTGTCGTTCGCCTCCGTGCACGCCGTCGACGGGCTCGACCTGCGCGTGCCCGCAGGCGGCGCGGTCGCGCTCGTCGGCCGCAACGGGGCCGGCAAGTCCACCACCCTCCGCGTGCTGGGCGGGGTCCTGCCTCCGAGCAGCGGGACGGTGGTCGTCGCCGGCGTGGACGCCGTCCTCGAGCCGAGGCGCGCCCGCGAGGTGGTGGGCTACTGCCCCGACGTCGGCGGCCTCATCCCCCGCGCCACCCCCTGGGAGCACCTGCAGCTCGCGGCGCGGCTGCGCGGGCTCGACCGCTGGGAGGAGCGCGCCCGCGAGCTGCTGGAGCGCTTCGACCTCGCGGGCGCATCGGACCGGGTGACCGCCGGCTTCTCGCACGGCATGAGCCGCCGCCTGTCCGTGCTCCTGGCGGCGTTCCACGAGCCGGCCGTGCTCCTGCTCGACGAGCCGTTCGACGGCGTCGACCCGCTCGGCGTCGAGGCCACGCTCGAGGAGATCCGTCGCGCCCGCATGCGCGGCGCCGCCGTCCTCGTCTCGACCCATCTGCTCGGCCTCGCGGTGCAGGCGTGCGAGGAGGCGGTGGTCCTGCGCGGGGGACGCGTGGTCTCCGCCGCGCCCGCCGCCGACCTCGCCGGCGACGAGGGCGCGGCGCGCTACCGGGCCCTGCTCTCGTGAGCGCGGGTCAGGTCGGCCCGCTGTTCGCCCTGCGCTGGCGGATGATCCGCTCGCGCGCGGTCCAGTCCGGCCTGGCCGTGCTCGGCGTCTCGGCGCTCGGGCTCATCGTCCTCGGCGTCGTGGGCGGGGCCGCGTCGCGGCTCGGACGCGCGACGGCGTCCGACATCGGGCTCGGCGACCTCGGCGGCGCGGTCGACCGCACCGGCGAGGTCGCGGCCCTGCTGCCCTCGGCGATGCTCGCGTTCGCGCTGCTGTGCATCGTGGCGCCGCTCGCGGCGGGTGGCGGCCAGGAGCTGATCCCGGAATCGCAGCTCGTGGCCTACCCCGTCCGCATCGCGACGCTGGTGCGCATCGGGTTCCTGCTCTCGCCGCTCAACATCGCGTGGTACCTCCAGGTGCTGCTGCTCACCGCCGCCACCGGGTACGCCGTCCGCGGCGACGCCGGGCCGCTCCCACCGGTCGGGGTCCTCGTCGCCTACCTGATCGCCTGCACGGCGGTCGGGCAGGCCCTCGGCTGGGGCATCGTGGGTGTGCGCCGCACCCGGAGCGGCCGCCGGTCCACCTGGGCCCTGCTCGGAGTGCTGGTCGCGATCGGCGGCTGGGTCGTCGTCACGGACCGGGGGGCGGCTCTGCTCGACAAGAGCCCCACGTTGAGCGTGCTCGGGGCCCAGCTCCAGGCCGCGGCGCTGGTCCCCTCCGGCTTTGTGCCGTTCGTGGTCGGCTGCCTGGTCGTCACCGCCCTCGGCTACCTGGTGGCCGTACGCGTCGCCGCCTGGGCGCTGCGCAGGCCCGGCGACCAGGGCGTCGACGGCCCGCTCGCCCGCCCGGTCGCACGGCGCCCGTTCGAGTCCGCGCCGACGGCGTACCGGATGCTCCTGCGCGTCGACCGCGCCTCGCTGTGGCGCTCTCCCCCGCTCCGGCGAGGGCTGCTCGTGCTCGGCGTCCTCCCGGTCGCGGCGGCCGCGCTCGCCTCGCTGCCGTGGTCGTCCATCGCCCTGCTCCCCGCGCTCGTCGCGTCCGGTGCCGCGCTCCTGTTCGGAGTCAACGCGATGTGCCTCGACGGCTCGGGGGCGCTGTGGATCTCGACGCTGCCGCACGACGCCGAGGTCGTGCTCCGCAGCAAGGCGCGGGTCGTGGCCGAGGTCTGCAGCGCGCCCGTCGCGCTCGTCCTCGTGGGCGCGGGCCTACGGGCGAGCGCCCCGCCCGACCTCGTCGACATCGTCGCCACGGTCGGCGCAGCGGTGAGCTGCACGGCGCTCGTCGTCGCCACGGCGATGCGCCTGTCCGTCACCCGCCCGCACCGCGCCGACCTGCGCGGGCCGCGCGACACGCCCGCCCCGCCGGGCACCATGGCCGTGTACTCGGCGCGCCTCGCCCTCGTCACGACCACCATCGGGCTCGGCTTCTCCGCCGCCACCATCGGCGACTCGATCCTGCCTCCCCTGCTCCTCACCCTCGGGCTCCTGGCCTGGGCGGCCTACTCGTGGTCCCGCACCCGACGCCTCTGGAGCGACCCGGTGCGGCGCGCCCACGTGGTCACCACGGTCGCGGCGGGCTGACCGGGCGCCCGTTCCGGGCCGCGTCTCACCTCAGGTGACGGTCCGATGGCCGCACGGTCACAAAGGGTCATACGTTCGGACGATCCGGCGTACCGATCGGCGCAACCGACGTTGCGCAGCGTTCGCACGCACCGCGCGACCGCTAGCGTACGTGCGGGGCCATCGTCAGGGTGGTGGCGCCCACCGGGGGGTTCGTCCTCGAGCCGCCCGGTGTCCGCAGAGCCGCGCACGTCGTGGTCGCACCGCGAGAGGTCCTCATGGGTCGTCGCACGATTCTGCTCATCGCCGCACTGCTGGCCGCCGTCCTCGGCGTCGTCCTGGTGTTCCTCTACGCGGACAACGCGCGCAAGGAAGGCTTCGAGAACCAGACCCTCGTCAAGGTCATCGTGGCCAAGTCCGAGATCGCGGCCGGCACCACCGGCGCGGCCGCCTCGGGCGCGGGCGCCTTCGAGGAGAAGGAGATCCCGCAGGAGGCGGCCGCAGCCACCGCGCTGTCCGACGCCACTCCGCTGCAGGACCTCGTCGCGCTCACGACCATCTTCCCCGGCCAGCAGATCATCAGCCAGCAGTGGGGCACCGCCGGCCAGCTGACGCGCCTGCCCCTCCCCGAGGGCAAGATCGCGCTCTCGCTGCAGCTCGGCGACCCCGAGCGCGTCGCCGGCTTCGTCTCCCCCGGGTCGACCGTCGCCATCTTCGCGACGGGTGGCCCCCGCGTCCGGACCCTGCTGGCCGGAGTGACCGTCATCGGCGTCGGCGCGACGGGCCTCAACTCGGCCCCCACGCCCGAGGGGGAGCAGCAGACCTCGTCCGCGATCCTCACCCTCGCCCTGACCCAGGCCGAGGCCGAGAAGATCATCTACGCCCAGGGTGGAGCGGCCGGATCGACGTACACCGGCCTCTACTTCGCCCTCATGGACGACAAGTCCGAGGTCACCCCGAACGACCCGGGCGTCGACGACACCAACCTGTTCCGCTGAGCGCGGCCCGCACCACCGAAGCCGACAGCACGAGGGAACGAGGGCACGCAACATGACCGCGATCGTCGAGTTCGACCCGGTGGGCGTCGACTCCATCAAGGGCGCCCTGGGCGCGGACGCCCTCGTGCTGCCGAGCCTCGACATCCTGCGGACGCATCTCGACACCAACCCGTTCGAGGACTGCATCGTGCTCGGGCCGAGTGTCGACCAGCAGGACGTCTTCGCCCTGGCCGAGTCGTTGCGCGTCACTCGGCCGAGCCTCGGCGTGGTCATGGTCCGGCGGCGCATCGACACCGCGGTGCTCTCGGACTCGCTCCGGGCGGGCGTGCGCGAGGTGGTGCAGGAGCGCGATCTCGCGGGTCTCGCGATGGCAGTACGGCGCCAGCGCGACATCGCATCACGGCTTCGCCACCAGCTCGAGCGCGGTGACGAGGTCGTCAGCTCGAGCACGCACGGCCGCGTCGTCACGGTGTTCTCGGCGAAGGGTGGCTGCGGGAAGACCACCCTCGCCACCAACATCGCCACCGCCATCGCCGCCAGCGGCAAGGGCACGGTGGCCCTCCTCGACCTCGACCTCGCGTTCGGCGACGTCGCGATCGCGCTGCAGCTCTTCCCCACCCACACGATCGGGGACGCGGTCGCGATCGGCGAGGACCTCGACGGCGAAGCCGTGCGGGGCCTCCTCACGGCGCACCGCAGCGGTGTTCAGGCGCTCGTCGCACCGATGGAGCCGAGCACCGCCGACACCATCAGCGTCGGGCTCGTCACCAGCATCATCGACGTGCTGCGCGACGAGTTCGACTACGTCATCATCGACACGCCCCCGGCGCTCGACGACAACGTGCTGTCGGCGTTCGACCGCAGCGATGTGGTGGCCCTGCTCGCCACCCTCGACATCCCGGCGCTGAAGAACCTCAAGCTGACGCTGGAGACCCTCGACCTCATCGGGTACCCCCGCGACCGGCTCAAGGTCGTCCTCAACCGCGCCGACTCCAAGGTGGGTCTCGCGCTGTCCGAGGTGGAGAAGACCCTCAAGGCACCGATCGTCGCGCAGATCCCCTCGAGCAGGGACGTCCCCGCCTCGACCAACCGTGGCGTCGCCATCGTCGTCGACGAACCGAAGAACCCCGTCAGCCTCGCCATCAAGGCCTTCGTGGACGAGAACATCCTCGTGACGGCGAGCAACGACGACACCATCCCGCCCCAGCTCCGAGCAGACAGGCGCTCCGGCCGCCTGTGGAGGAGGTAGTCGTGAGCCTCGCCGATCGTCTGGCCCAGGCACGTCGCAGCCGTTCGGGCACGCTTCCCGAAGGTGAGCCCGAGGGCGGCCCGCGCTCGCGTCGTACCGCGAGCGTCGATCCGTACAGCGAGCTCAAGCGTGCCGTGCACGCCAGCCTGCTCGAGAGCCTCGGGCCGCAGCTCTACGACTCGCGCCTCACCGAGAACGAGCTCGAGTCCAAGGTTCGCGCCACCCTGCAGGAGGTCCTCGCCAACGAGGACACCCCGCTGACGGTCCAGGACCGCGCCCGGCTCTCGCAGGAGATCGCCGACGACATCCTCGGCTACGGCCCGCTTGAGCCCTTCCTGCGCGACGCCGAGGTCACCGAGGTCATGGTGAACGGCCCGTCGATGATCTACGTCGAGCGCGCCGGACGTCTCCACGCTGTCGACGGGCACTTCAACGACGACGCGCACCTCCGACGCACGATCGAGAAGATCGTGGCCCGCGTCGGTCGGCGCATCGACGAGGCCTCACCGATGGTCGACGCACGCCTGCCCGACGGCTCGCGCGTCAACGCGATCGTGCCGCCGCTGTCGATCGACGGACCGATGCTCACGATCCGCAAGTTCGCCGCGGACCCCTACGGCGCCGAGGACCTCATCTCCTTCGGCACGATGACGAACGCCGTCGCGGAGTTCCTCGCGGACTGCGTGCGCGGGCGCCTGAACGTGATGGTCTCCGGCGGAACCGGCGCCGGAAAGACCACCACCCTCAACGTCCTCTCCTCGTTCATCCCGGACGACGAGCGGATCATCACCATCGAGGACGCCGCCGAGCTCCAGCTGCACCAGGAGCACGTCGTGCGCCTCGAGTCGCGGCCGCCGAACATCGAGGGCAAGGGCGAGATCAAGATCCGCGACCTGGTCCGCAACTCGCTTCGTATGCGCCCCGACCGCATCGTGGTCGGCGAGATCCGCGACGCCGCGGCCCTGGACATGCTCCAGGCCATGAACACCGGCCACGACGGCTCCATTTGCACCGCGCACTCCAACGGCCCCCGCGACACGCTCTCCCGGGTCGAGACCATGGTGCTCATGGCCGGTGCCGACCTGCCGCTCAAGGCCATCCGCGAGCAGGTCTCGAGCGCCCTGGACCTCATCGTGCACCAGTCCCGCTTCCGCGACGGTTCGCGGCGCATCACCCACGTGACCGAGGTCGTGGGCATGGAGGGCGACGTCGTCACGCTGCAGGACATCTTCGTGTTCGACCACAGCGCCGGCTACGGGGAGACCGGACAGGCCCTGGGGCAGCTCCGCTCGACCGGGCTGCGCCCCAAGTTCCTGGACAAGCTCGCCGCGAGCGGAGTCATCGTCGACCCGTCGATCTTCGCCTTCGAGAAGTTCGGAGCCTGACCCATGCTCGTGTCGGGACATCGTCGACGCCGGTGGCGCGCGGCAGCGGCTGCCGGCGCGCTGCTGGCCGTCGCGTTCGGGGTCGCGCCCGCGGCCGCCTCGACGACGGGCGGCATCGTCGGGCGCATCGACGGGTTCGAGCCCGGCAGCAGCGGGACGCTCACGATCGGCTTCTCCGCGCTCGGTCTGACGGCCGGCCAGTCGGTGGACCAGGGCTCGGTGAAGGTCACCATCGGCGGCCAGCCGGTGGAGGCCACCACGCAGCTCGCCTCCGACTCCGACTCCCTGCCCAAGCGCACCACCGTGCTCACGATCGACACCAGCGGCAGCATGGCGGAGCAGGGCTTCGTCGAGCCGGCGAAGCAGGCCGCGCGCGCCTACCTCGACGCCGTGCCCGCCGACGTGCTCGTGGGCCTCGTCTCGTTCAACTCCCAGCCGGCGATCGTCGTGCAGCCGACCACCGATCACGATGCCGTCGCGGCCGCGCTGGACACCCTGCAGTTCCGGGGCGGCACGGCACTGTTCGACGCCGTCATCCAGGCCAACCGCCTGCTCGGCGACGAGGGCATCCGCAGCCAGCTGCTGCTGTCCGACGGCCGGGACACCGAGTCGTCCAACAGCGGGGAGAACGCCGCCAAGTCGCTGGTCGACTCGGACGTGACCCTCGACGCCGTGGCCCTCGGCCCGCAGGTCGACCTCACGCAGCTGCAGGCGCTCGCCACGGCCGGCAACGGCGTCGTGGTGGAGGCGGGAGACTCCCAGCAGCTTACGGACGTCTTCACCTCGGCCGCCGCGGCCCAGGCCGGCGCCGTCGCGATCACGGCGGTGGTTCCCGAGCCCCTGCGCGGCACCTCGGTCAACGTGGTCGTCAACGCGACGGCCGGCGGCCAGGCGGTGACCGACGAGGCCCTGTACATCGGCGGTGCCGAGCCCACTGCGGCGCCGACGCAGGACTTCGGCCCCGTGCCGGTCCCGCCTGCCGATCCGGGGATCTTCGGCACCACCTGGATCCTGCCCGTCTCGCTCGCGGTCATCGGCCTCGGGCTGTTCGTGCTCCTCGCCGTCGCGTTCCTGTCGACGGACCGCGAGTCGCAGCAGGCCGGCCGACTGCGCCGTCGGCTGTCGCGCTACTCCCTGACCCCGCGCCAGGAGAGCGCGGCGGCGACCTCCGGCGCCCTCGGCGACAGCGGGGTCGCCCGCTCGGCCGTGGAGCTCGCCGGCCGCGTCGTCCAGCGGAGGGACATCGACACCGCTCTGGGCACCAAGCTCGAGGCGGCAGGGGTTCCCCTGCGGCCCGCCGAGTGGCTCCTGATCCACATCGGCATCGCCGTCGGCCTCGCGATCCTGTTCACGCTCCTCAGCGGGTTCAGCGTCCTGGCCACGCTCATCGGCCTCGCCATCGGGCTCCTGCTGCCGTACGCCTACCTGGCGATCAAGGACGAGCGGCGCAAGTCGCGGTTCGCCGCCCAGCTCCCCGACACGCTGCAGCTGCTGTCCGGGTCGCTGGCGGCCGGCTACTCGCTCCCCCAGGCCATCGACACCGTCGTGCGCGAGACCGACGGGCCCATGGCCGCCGAGCTCAACCGGGCCATCGTCGAGGCCCGGCTCGGCGTCCCGATCGAGGACGCGCTCGAGACCGTCGCCCGCCGGATGAACTCCGTCGACTTCGCGTGGGTGGTGATGGCCATCCGCATCCAGCGCGAGGTGGGTGGCAACCTCGCCGAGGTGCTGAGCAACGTCGCGGCCACCATGCGTGAGCGCGAGCGGCTGCGCCGCCAGGTCGAGGTCCTGTCCGCGGAGGGCCGGCTCTCCGCAGTGATCCTGGCGCTGCTCCCGATCCTCTTCATCGTCTACCTGGTCATCGCCCGGCCCGACTACCTGAGCGTCCTCTACACCACGCCCCTCGGCATCCTCATGATCATCGTCGGCGTCATCCTGCTCATCGGCGGCTCGTTCTGGCTCCGCAAGGTCGTCAAGGTGGAGGTCTGACATGGGCGACGCATTCCTCTGGGTCGGGCTGGCGGCCGTCTTCCTCGGCATCGTCGGCGTCTTCCTCGCCTTCGCGGGCGGCCGGGAGCAGACGGGCGTGGCCCGCTCCCTCGCAGCGGTCGAGGCCATCCGCGCCGCGCCGAAGAGCATGCGCGACGACCTCGACAAGCCGTTCGGCGAGCGCGTCGGCCAGCCCTTCTTCGCGGGGCTCACCCGCCTCGGCCGCCGGTTCACGCCGAGCGACCAGACCGCGCGCATGCGTCGGCGGCTCGATCTCGCCGGCAACCCGCCCGGGTGGGACAGCGACCGCATCATCGCGTTCAAGATGCTCGGACTCATCGTCGGCGGCGCGCTCGGCTTCTTCCTGCCGCTCCTCCTCGGGAGCCCCCTGTGGGCGGTCGTCCTCGGCATCGGCCTGGCGTTGCTGGGCTTCTGGGTTCCGAACATCGTCCTGTACCAGACCGCCTACAACCGGTCGGAGCGGATCCTCAAGGACCTCCCCGACGCGCTCGACCTGCTCGTGATCTCGGTCGAGTCCGGCCTCGGGTTCGACGCCGCGCTCTCCCAGGTGGCCCGCAATACCGAGGGTCCGCTCGCGGAGGAGTTCTTCCGTGTGCTCCAGGAGATGCAGCTCGGCACCTCCCGGGCGGACTCGCTCCGGGCCCTCGGTGAGCGCAGCGACGTCTCGGACCTCCGCGGCTTCATCACGGCCATGGTGCAGGCCGACAGCTTCGGCATCCCGGTCGCGAACGTCCTGCGCATCCAGGCGCGCGAGATGCGGACCCGGCGCTCTCAGCGCGCCGAGGAGGCCGCGCAGAAGGTGCCGGTCAAGATCCTGTTCCCGCTGATCTTCTGCATCCTGCCCGTGCTGTTCATCGCCATCCTCGGGCCGGCCGTCATCCAGATCGCCGACGCCTTCAGCGAGTTCTAGCAGCTCTGGTCCCCGCCGCCCGGGTCGACCGCACGGTCGTGCGGGGTGGCTACTCCACGAACAGTCGCGCGTCGACCAGCTGCTCGGTGACGAGCTCTCCTGCGCGCTCGTACCTCGCCTGCTCGAAGCGCTTGCGGAACTCGAGGTCGACGCCGGCCATGCCGCCGCGGTTCTTCTCGATGGTCAGCACCGCGAACTGGTGGAAGCGCTCGACGTTCGCGGCGCCGTAGACCAGGTGGTGCCGGGCCACGACGTCGTACTTCTCGTTGAGCACGAGCACGACGTCGGCCTCGTAGGCGAGGCTCGAGGCGCCGCGGAGGTTCTGCGTCCGCAGCCGCTTGCCCTCGGAGATGCCGGCCGCGTCGCTCGCGGAGATCGCGAGCACAGGCACGGACTCGGTCAGCGCGAGGTCCTTGAGCCCTCCCGCGACGTGCGCCATGCGGCGCTCCTCGTCGACCGCGCGCTCGCCCTCCATCGCGATCTTCTGCACGTAGTCGACGACCACGAGCGGGCGCAGCCCGCCCGTCCTCGCCACCTCGCGCACAGCGGCCTCGATGTCGGTGACCGACGTGTCGACGCCGCCGCGCAGCACGTGCAGGCGGTCGAGGCCGACCGAGACCGCAGCCAGCGCCTCGGCGCCTCCCGGCGTCTCCGCGAGCTTGTCCGACAGCGACATCGACGTGCCGTCGCCCTCGAGCAGTGCCCGCACCGAGCGCAGCGGCACGGCGTCGACCCCGGCGCGCTCCCCCGCCTCGGCCGCAACGAGGCGTTCGAGGAGGTTGACCGAGTCGTGCTCGTACGACACGTAGAGGACGGCGTGGCCGCCCGCGATGGCCTGCCGGGCGATCTGAAGCGCGAACGTGGTCTTGCCCATGCCCTGGGGGCCGCCGAGCAGGATCAGCTCGCCGGGGCGCAGACCGCCCGACAGGTAGCTGTCGAGCGGCATGAAACCCGTCGACCAGGGGGCCTGGGTCGCAGCCTCGCCCCGTCGGAGACGCGCGTCCGTCTCATCGAGCACGTCCGAGAGCCGCGCGAGCCGGCTGAACTGCGGGGTGTCTGCGGTCATCCTCCTATGCTGGCAGAACCCGCCGTCCCAGGAGGCGGGCACGGCGATGACCGTCGGCGTGGCGCCGCCCCCCGACGGGTCGAGGCACGCGCCGGTGTGCCACCGTCAGCACTGATGAGCACGAGCAGCCCGGGCGGACCCGGATGGGCGCCCGAACCCGCAGAGTCCACGAGCACCGTGGTGCGCTTCGGCGTGCTCGCCCTGGTCGGGCTGCTGTGCTACCTCAACGGGCTGGCCGGAGCGACGGTGCCGGTGCGGGACCTCGCCCTGCTCGCAGGCATCGCGGTGCTCGCCAGCCTCCCCCTCCCGCGCGGCTGGACGATCCTGCGGTGGCGGCCCCTGGCCGAGGCGGTGGCTGCGGGAGCGGTCATCGGGCTCACCGACCCGCTCCAGACCGCGCTGCTGCCGTATCTGATCGTCCCGCCGCTCGCTGCCGGCCTCGTCTCCGGCATCAGCTTCGCCCTGCTCGCGTCGGCGCTGTCGGTGGCCGCGCTCGCGGGTGGTCGCGCCGCCGTGGGCGACCTGCTCACCGGCACGGCGTCGGTGACGGCCATCGCGCCCTGGGTCGGCATCGGCGTGGCGACCGGCGTGATCGGCGGGTGGGCGCGCCGGGTGACGGCCCGCGAGCGCGAGGCGACGTCGACCTACGTCACGGCGCACGGCCTGCTGACACGGCTGCGCGAGGTCGCCCGTGCCCTGCCGACCGGCCTCGACGAGGTGGCGCTCGCCCAGCAGGTCCTCACCGCGATGAGCGACGAGGTCGAGTTCGACCGGGGCGCTCTGTACGGATCGGCCGGCGGCGGCGTGCTCATGCCGTTGGCGTACTACGGCGCCGATCACATCGAGTGGGTGCCCGACGTCGACGAGGGCGTCTGGGCGCGGGTCTGGTCCTCCGGCCGGGCGCTGCAGCAGAGCGGCACCTTCTCCGACCCGTCCACCGGGCACTCGGCCGTGCTCGCCCTCAGCCTGGGCGACAGGCGCGTGGGTCTCGTGGGCATGGAGCGGGCGGGCGGCCCGTGGGGCCGGCGCGAGATCGCCCGCGCCCAGCAGCTCGTGGACGAGGCCGCGCTCCGGATCGACACGGGCCAGCTGTTCAGCGAGGTCCGCGCGCTGGCAACGGTCGAGGAACGGCGACGGCTCGCTCGCGAGATCCACGACGGCGTGGCCCAGGAGGTCGCCGCCCTGGGGTTCGTCGTGGACGACCTGACGGCCCGCACGACCGATGTCGAGATCCGCGAGGACCTCCGTGGACTGCGCGACGAGCTGACCCGGATCGTGAGCGAGCTGCGCCTGTCGATCTTCGACCTGCGCAGCGACGTCCAGCCCTCCGCCGGCCTTGGCGCCGCCCTCACGGGCTACGTCCGGAGCGTCGGCGCCGGCTCCGGCCTCACGGTGCACCTGGTGCTCGACGAGTCCCCGTACCGCCTGCCGATCGAGGCGGAGACCGAGATCCTGCGCGTCGCGCAGGAGGCGATCACCAACGCGCGCAAGCACGCGCGGGCGCGCAACCTGTGGGTCACCTGCCGGGTCGATCCGCCCCGTGCGTTCCTGCGGGTGGCCGACGACGGCCGCGGCATGGGGACCGCGCGCACGGACTCGTTCGGCCTCGACGTCATGCGCGAACGGACCGCGCGCCTCGGCGCGAGCCTGACCATCCGGCAGCGGGTGGGCGGTGGGACGGTCGTCGAGGTCACGCTCGGGGGCAGTGCCGACACCCGTCGCACGAGGTCCACCGCCTGACACGGGTGCGTCCCCGTCCCACCCGCAATGGCCGCATGACATGATCGGCGGGACACCGAGGGGGCCGGCTCCGATGACGATCAGCGTGCTGCTCGTGGACGACCACGAGCTCATCCGCCAGGGCCTGCGTCGCGCGTTCGAGCGCGACGGTGACTTCACCGTCGCAGGCGAGGCGGGCTCGCTCGCGGACGCCCGCCGCCTCATCGCGCTCATGCACCCGGACGTCGTGATCCTCGACGTACGGCTCCCCGACGGCAACGGGATCGAGGCCTGCCGGACGCTGCGCAACGACGACCCCGAGCTCGGCATCGTCATCCTCACGATGTACGCCGGCGACGACACCCTCTTCGACGCCCTCGAGGCCGGCGCCTCGGCCTTCGTGCCGAAGAACGCGCCGTCCGAGGACGTCGTTGCTGCAGCGCGGCACGCGTCCAGCGCACCGCGCTCGTTCACCTCGGCCGACCTCAACGAGGCCATGCGCCGCAAGATGTCGCCGACCGGGCCGCAACTGAGCCCGCGTGAGAAGGAGGTCCTGGGCCTGCTCGCCGACGGCCTCGGCGTCGCCCAGATCAGCCGCCAGCTGTTCATCAGCGAGTCCACGACCAAGACGCACATCAGCAAGCTCTACGACAAGCTCGGAGCGGGCAACAGGGCTCAGGCGCTCATGACGGCCCTGCGCCTCGGGCTCCTCAAGCGCGACGAGCCCGGCCTCTGAGCCTCGGGCGGCTCCAGCCCGTCGTCACAGCGTGACGCGGCGACCGGTCACTAGTTCCAATGGGTGACCAGATGATCACGAATCGTCCGAACGACCGACCCCCATCCGGCTTGACGAGGGAGTCCGCGGTCACGCTCCGCTGCGATAGTGAACTCAGCGCCCCGGGCATCGGGGGGAACCACGCAACTGGAGGGGCACTCCCATGATCACTCGAATCCGCACCACGCTTCGTCGCGACGAGGGCGCCTCGGCAGTGGAGTACGGCCTGCTCGTGGCCGCCATCGCCGCGATCATCGTCGCCGTCGTCTTCCTGCTCGGCAACCGCGTGAACTCGGCCTTCAGCAAGACCAACTCCTGCATCTCGACCACGGGCGTTGGCTGCTGACGCAGCACTGACCACCGAGGGGGTCGTCGGGCAGCCGCCCGGCGGCCCCCTCGATCATGTCCGTGACCGCGAGGCCGCGGGCGCACAGGCACCGGACGAGGAGACAGGGACGACGATGAGCGAGACCGCTCCGGAGCAGACCCTCGAGCGCGCCGCCGCCAGCCGGCCCGCACCGTTCCTCCTGCTCGCCGCGGTCGTCGCCGTGCTCGTCCCCGCCCGCGCCGCGGCGCGGCCCCTCGAGGACATCGACCTCTACTGGCACATCCTCATCGGCCGCGAGATCCTCGACGGCACCCCGGTGGCCGAGGCCGGCCGCGGCTGGTCGTTCGCGCCCGTGCCGGACACCTGGATCAGCACCCAGTGGCTCGCGGAGATCCTGTTCGCCTGGCTCCACGACACGTTCGGGTTCCAGTCGATCGTGGTCTACCGCACGGTCACCGTGATCCTCGCGCTCGTCACGCTCGCCCTCGTCACCCTCTACCGTCGCCCCGCCCGCGCGGGCGCGTGGCCCTTCGCCGTCGCCGGCCTCGCACTGGCGATCACGAGCCAGGACCGCAGCCAGCAGCTGACCTACATCCTCGCCCCCCTCGTCGGCTGGTGGGCGCTGCGGCTCCTCAGGGAGGGGCGCCTCCCCCGCTGGTGGGTGGTGCTCCCGCTCGTCGTGGTGTGGGCCAATTTCCACGGCGGCTGGCTGATCCTCCCGATGGCGCTCGGCTTCGCCGTGGTCGCACGCGTGCTCGAGGTCGGCATCCGCGACCGCGCCGTGATCGGGGGCGTCCTGCTCGCCGCCGGGTGCGGCCTCGCCGCCGCCGTATCGCCGTCTGGTCTCGACAACGCCCTCTCGCTGCTGCGCTTCTCCTCGAGCACCGGGCAGATCGGCGAGTGGGGCACCGTCCGGCTCATCGACTGGCAGTCGATGGCCATCGGGCTGATGCTCGTCACGGTCGTGGTGGCCTGGGCTCTCGGGCGTCATCGCCCCTCCCGCGGCGAGGTGGTGTACGTCGTGCTGCTCTTCGCCTTCGGCTACTCGGCGTGGCGGTCCTCGACACCTGCCTGCCTCATGCTGGCCCCCGCCGTCACCGGCATCCTGGCGAGAGCACTCGGCGACCCCGATCCGCTGCCGGAGGGCACCGAGCAGCCGCTGGCCCGCGTGGCAGCGGGCATCGCCGTGGTCGGCGTCCTGCTCAGCGGCGTCCTCGCCGTGACCCAGACCCCGGTCCTGGACCCCGACATCCCCCAGGACCTGCTCGGCCAGGTGCGCGAGCACCCCGAGCCGCAGCGGGTGCTGAACACCTACAACGTCGCGGGGCCGCTGCTGTTCTTCGGCGGGCCGCCGCCGCAGGTCCTCGTGGCCGTCGACGGCAGGGCCGACCGGTACGGCGGCGAGTACATCGACGAGTACGTCGACACCCTCCTGCTCGCCCGCCCGGGCTGGGAGGAGATGGTGGCCGACCTCGACCCCACCTCCGCCGTCCTGCGCGACGACGAGCCGTTGGCGGGCGCCCTGGTGGCCCAGCTCGGATGGGTCGAGGTCGCCCGCGAGGGTCGCACGGTGCTGCTGCGCCCGGCCGACGCGACCGGCTGGCCGGCGGGCTGATCAGGCCGTCGGACGCAGGTCCGGCACCGACGGCGCTCCGTGGCGGGCAGCCCACGACCGAGCCGCCTCGATCCGCTCCGGGGACGTCGGGTGGGTGCCGAACCACAGGTGCAGGACGCGCACGGGCCGCAGCGGCGCCAGGTTGGTGACCGCGAGCGCACGGTGCATCGACGCGACGGCGGCCGGGTCGCGTGCGAGGTCGAGGCAGAAGCCGTCCGCGCGCCGTTCGACCCGCCGCGACAGCGCGCTGGCGGCGGGTGAGCCGAGGAACCCCGCCCACGCCCCGAGCGCGAGGAGCAGCCCGGACACCGCCGGATCGGCCGCCCCCGTGCTGCCCGACGCCGACAGGAGCGGCGGCCACGCGACAAGCGCAGCTGCGACGAGCACGCCGACAGAGGCACCCGCCGCGCCGAGCAGCGTGCCGGTGCGGACGTCGTGCGCCACCACGTGGCCGAGCTCGTGCGCCACCACCGTCGCCGCCTCGTCGTCCCGGCCTCGGGTGAGCAGCGTGTCGTGCACGACGATGCGCCGTGTGGGGCCGAGGCCCGAGACGTAGGCGTTCAGCGCCGTCGTACGACGCGACGCGTCGGCCACGAGCACGTCCCGCACCGGCACCCCCGCCTCGGCTGCGAGGGCCAGCAGCCGCTCCCGCAGCGCGCCGTCCGGCATAGGCTCGAACCGGGCGAACAGCGGTTCGACGAGCACGGGCACCGCGAACGACATCAGGACGACCAGCAGCGCTGCCGCGGCCGCCACCACCCACCACCACGACCCGGGCAGCAGCCGGGCGGCCAGCACCCAGCCGATGACGGCCGGCGCCGTGAGCGCCAGGCCCAGCAGCCACGCCACCGCGAGGTCGCGCCACCAGCGGCCCCAACCTCCCGTCGCGAGCCCCACCCGCAGGGACTCCCGGCGCACGGCCACCGCACCCGGGAGCGTCGCCATGCGCGTCACCGCCTGCACCACGACGACCACGGCGACGATGCCCAGCCACCAGGTCTCTCCCGCGGCGCGGGCGACCGCGGCCGTCGCGCCGGTCAGCACCAGGACGGTGGGGACGAGGAGGCCGAGTGCGACGCCTGCCAGGCCCCAGGGGCGGACACGGCTGCGGAACGCGCGCTCGCGCCGTTGCTCGTCCGCCGTGAAGTCGCGGTCGAGGTCCAGGTCCGGCGGCACGGGCACGATCGTGCCCGATCAGCGGGCCAGAGCGGTGGCCCGGGCCCGCCAGTCGGCGGTGAGGCCGGCGAGGCCGCGCCCGGTGACCTCGCGCAGGGCCCGCTCGAGGTTGCGCGCAGGCGTGTCGTCACCCGTGGCCGTCAGCCGGTAGACCCGACGCAGCCCGGCCTCCCCCCACCCCTCGGCGATCAGGTCGCAGGCGAGCTGCCCGCCGGCGTACGCCATCCCGGCCCGCTCGTCGGCGAAGGCCGCGTTGGACGGGAGCGCCGCCGGAGCTCCGCTGCGCCGGACGACGTCGAGCAGCTCGACGAGCGCCTGCCGGTCGGGCACGTCCGAGCCCGTATAGCCCACGTGGTTGGCGTAGCCCTCCTCGAGCCACAGCGGCACCGACGCGCTGAACGTCGCCCGGGTGGCCACGTGGGTGATCTCGTGGCGGAGAAGGACGAGCAGGAACCGGTCCGGCAGCCGGTCCCACACCGCTGCGCGGGTCCAGACCCGGTCGGCCGGCGCCGTGGCCGACGGGACCGACCCCACCGAGGTCGTGACCGCGCCGAACCGGCGGACGTGCGCGACCGACCAGTCGAGCCCCTCGGCCATCTGCTCGTCGGTGCCGGTGAGCACCAGCACGGCCCGCTTCTGCCAGTCCTTGCCGTAGACCTTGCTGACTCCGAGCACCGCGGAGTCGACGAGGCGCGCAGCCGCCCGCGCCCTGCTCGACGCCTCGCCCACGGCGATCACGATGCTGCGCTTGCCGCGCACGACGGTCAGCGGGCCGAGCTCCCACGGCGGCGCGGAGTCCGACACCGAGCGCTCGGACGCCACGAGCCACCGGCCGCCTGACCAGCGCAGCGCGAGCCGCTGGTCGACCTCGCTGCCGGACGACTCGCCCTCGACCCGCCAGGTGAGCCGCGCGCGGACGTCGAGCAGGCCCGACCTCTCGCTGGATGCCGTGACCTCGTACGCCCAGCTCGCCAGCGGCAGGCGCACGATCCGCACGGTCGTGGGGATCGCCGCGCCGGAAACCTGGGTGGCGCGGGCGGCCGCGAGGTCGGCGGTGACGAACGCCGTCGCGCGCGCCTCCAGCACCGCACGGACGGCGGCGGCGCGCGCCTTGGGATCGGTGCGCGCATCGGCCGTGGGGCTGGCCGTGGGCGAGGGCGCCACGACCGACGCGGAGAGCCCGCCACCCGGCTCGACGGTCGAGCAGGCGGCGAGCAGGAGCCCCGCGGCCACTGCGCAGACGACGACGCCGCGCCCTCGACGGAGGGCGCGGCGGTCGGGTGCTGCGGTGGGGCGGAGCGAGGCGGATCCGGTCAGACGACGCGGCCGGCGCCGCTGTAGCGCTCGCCGTACCACGGGCTCCAGACGCCGATGAGCTCGACGCCGTCACGCGGGTTGGAGGCGCTGACCATCATGCCGCCGCCGACATACATGCCGACGTGGTGGGCGCCGCCGCCGAAGTAGAAGACGAGGTCGCCGGGACGCAGCTCGCCGCGGCTGACGCGGGCGGTCGCGCTCCACTGCGCCTTGGAGTAGTGCGGCAGGTAGGCACCGGCCTGGGCCCAGGCGGCCAGGGTCAGGCCCGAGCAGTCGAACGCGTTGGGCCCGGACGCCGCCGCGACGTAGCGCTTGCCGACCTGCGCGAGGGCGTAGGCCACGGCGATGCGCGCACGGCCCGAGGCGTAGTTGGGGGCGTCGCTGCCGCCGTCGTTGCTGCTGCTCGACGTGCCGCTGGTGGACGTCGACTCCTGGCGGGGGGTGTCGCGGCTGGCGCGGATCTGGGCGGTCGCCCGGGCCGCGGCGCGGGCGGACGCCTGACGGCGGGCCTCCTGCAGGCGGGCGAGGCGGGCGCGCTCCTCGGCCTTGAGCCCGGCGAGGATGCGCTGGGCCTTGTCGAGGCGCTCGGTGACCGTGGCCTTGGCGGCCTTGGCCTCGGCGGCCGCGGCGTCGGCCTTCTCCTGCTTCTGGACCAGCTGGGCCTCGAGCTGGGCGAGGGCGAGCCGGGCGGCCTGGGTGCGGCGCAGCGAGGTGCCCTGCGAGCGGGCGACCTGGTCGAGCGCGGCGCTCTGCTCGAGGAACTGCTCGGGGTCGTCGGCGAGGAGGGCCTGCAGGCTCGGCTCCATGCCGCCGGACGCGTAGGCGGCGCGCGCGATCGCGTCGACGCCGGCGGCGGTCTTCTCGTAGGTCTTCTTCGCCACCGCGATGCGGGTCGTCAGTTTCGCGATCTGGGCGTCGATCTGGTTCTGGCGGGTGCGGGCCTCGTTCCAGGCCTCGGCGGCGTTGGCGGCGTCGGCCTCGAGGGCGTCGATCTCGGCCTGGACCTGCTCGATGGTCTTGGTCGGCTGGGCGGACGCCGGGGCCGACGCCAGGGCGACACCGCTCACGAGGAGCGCGAAGGCCGCCACGGGGGCGGCGATGCGGGCGGCACGGGTGCCGCGCACGCGTACGAGCGCAGTGGTGCTGGTCGCCACGAAGGCGGCCTCCCTCTCCCACGACCGTCTACCGGGTGAGCTGACGGGCTCGGGCTGGAAGATCGCCCTACGACGGCTCGCGCCCGGTCGCTGCCGGTCGTCTGCCGCCGATTCGCCCCGGGGGAAGTGGGTCCCCGGCTCCGATCCACGGACCCTGGTGGGGCCGCTTCTCGAACTCGACGGGGTGCTCGCTGCCGTCGGATGACGGCGGCTCACGAACACCTGCGGGCGACACTAACACCCCGGGACGCCACCTCCCAGTCGCCCGGCCGACACCCGGACGTGACCCGACCGAGATCGATCCGTGATCGGCTTCACACCGCGCGGTGCACCCCCCGGTCGTCGGCCTCCGGCGCCGGGTCGGGACCCCGCGGAACCAGCCGGAGCGGGGGCACCAGGCCGGAGTCGGCGAGCACGGCGAGGGCGGCCATCTCCTCCCCCGGCAGGCCGTCGCCCGCGAGCCAGTCGGGCGGGCCGAGCAGGAACGTGACGACGCAGTCGCCGCACGCGGGGCCGCGCACAGCACAGGAGTCGCAGTCGACGATCACGGTCTTCACCTCAGGACGGGTACGGGCCGGAGAGGGGAACTCCGACCACCTGCGGACGACGGTAGGAACCAGGTCCGACAGTCGCCCTCGGCCACCGTTAGCCGAGCAGGCCCGGATCCAGGCCGATCGCGCGCAGCACCTCGTCCGTGTGCTCGCCGAGGGCGGGCGCGGCCAGGGCCCGGCCGTCGGCCGGCAGCCAGGCCACCGGTCGCGCGGCGGTCGTGGTGCGGCCGTCGGCGAGGACGACGTCCTCGAACGCGCCGCGGGCCTGCAGGTCCGGGTCCGCGAGCGCCTCGGCAGACGTGCGTACCGGCGTCACGCAGGTCTGGTCGTGCTCCAGCAGCGCCAGCCACTCCTCGCGCGGGCGCGTCGCGAACAGCAGGGTGAGCCGGCCGCGCAGGGCGTCCTGGCCGGTGATGTCGTACTGCGCGTCGGCCAGCGTCGGGTCGCCCGCGAGCTCAGCCACCCGCGCGAAGAACTTGGGCTCGAGCGCGCCGAGGGCGAGCTCGGTGCCGTCGGCGCAGCGGTAGACGCCGTAGCAGGCGAGCGCGCCGGTGAGGACGTCCGGCACCGGCGGCGCCTCGCCGGTGGCCATGACCGTGCCCTGGCCGATGGCGGTGAGCGACATCGCGGAGTCGAGCATCGTGACGTCGGCGCGGAACGCCGGGGCCTCGGTCGACGGCGAGTCCTGCGCCTCGGCGACGCGCAGGCCGGCGACGACGGCGAGCGCGGCCTGCAGCCCCGAGGCCATGTCCGCGATGGGGAACGGCGGCATCGCGGTGGCGCCGTCGATGCCGCGGGAGAGGCCGAGGATCCCGGCGTACCCCTCGACGTTGAGGTCGTGGCCGGGGAGCGCCGCGCGCCCGCCGTCGCCGTACGCCGTCATCGACACGTGGACGAGCGCGGGGTTGGCCGCAGCGAGCTCGGCCGGGCCGAGTCCGAGGCGGTCGAGCACCCCGGGGCGGAACGAGTCGATGACGACGTGCGAGACGGACACGAGGCGCAGCAGCGCGTCGCGGGCCACGTCGGTCTTGAGGTCGAGGGCCACCGAGCGCTTCCCGCGGCAGAGCGCGAGGAAGAGCCCCGACTCCCCCGTCTCGCTGTACGGCGGTGAGACGCGCAGGCCGTCGCCGCCGCGCGGATCCTCGATCTTGACGACGTCGGCGCCCATGCCGAGCAGCAGCGAGGTGGCGTAGGCGCCGGGGAGCAGCCTGGTGAGGTCGACGACGCGGACGCCGTCGAGGGGACGCTCCGAGGTGGTCACGGGCGCGGCGGCGTCAGGAGCCGGTCGGGTCGTCGCTCGGGCCTCCGGCCTCGGGCCGGGGCACCAGCTCGACGGCGTCGACCGCGCCGCACCAGCGGCAGGACACCGACTCGACGACCTCGCCGAGCACCTCGGTCTCCTCGACCTTCGGCACGCCGCCGAGGTCGAGGTGCCAGAACTCGCGCACCCGGCTCGAGCGGACGACGTCGAAGCGGGTCAGGTTCCCGCACTGGCTGCAGCGCCAGCGGGTGTCGTCGTCGGGCAGGGCGATGGCCACGGCGGATCCTTCGGTTCGGTGCTGCTGGGCAGGCCACGACCCTACGGCGGCGCGCCTCCGGGTCGCCGTCGTACCCCCCGCCTAGCGTCATCGGCATGAGGTCGTCGGCACGGGCGCAGCGCGCGGGAGCACCGCCCGCCGTGCTGCGCGTCGACCCGCGGCCGGTCCCGGCGCACGCCGAGGCCCAGACCACGTTCGACGACCTCGGCACCCCGCTGGCCGACGTCACCTTCGTCGTGGTCGACCTCGAGACCACGGGCGGCTCGCCCGCCGACGCCGGGATCACCGAGATCGGTGCCGTGAAGGTGCGCGGCGGCGAGGTGGTCGGGGAGTTCCAGACCCTGGTGCAGCCGGGCATCCCGGTGCCCGCCTTCATCGCGGTCCTCACCGGCATCACCGACTCGATGCTCCTCGACGCGCCGCGCCTCGCGGTGGCCTTGCCGGCGTTCCTCGACTTCGCGGCCGGCTGCGTTCTGGTCGCGCACAACGCGCCGTACGACGTCGGCTTCCTCAAGGGGGCGTGCGCGAAGCTCGGCCGGCCGTGGCCCGACCACGTGGTGCTCGACACCGCCAAGCTCGCCCGCGCCGTGCTGATGAAGGACGAGGTGCCCAACTGCAAGCTCTCGACCCTCGCGCCGTTCTTCCGGTCGACCACCAGCCCCAACCACCGCGCGCTGTCGGATGCGCGCGCCACGGTCGACGTGCTGCACGGCCTCATCGGCCGGGTCGGGTCGCTCGGCGTGCACTCGCTCGAGGAGCTGGCCACCTACACCTCCCGCGTCACCCCGGCGCAGCGCAGGAAGCGGCACCTGGCCGAGGGCCTGCCCGACTCCCCCGGCGTGTACGTGTTCCGCGACGACCGCGGTCGCGCCCTGTACGTCGGGAAGTCCGGCCGGGTGCGGTCGCGCGTCCGCACGTACTTCACGGCGTCCGAGACCCGCTCGCGCATGGCCGAGATGGTCGGCGTCGCCGCGCGGGTCGACGCCGTCGTCACCGCCACCCCGCTCGAGGCCGAGGTGCGCGAGCTGCGGCTCATCGCCGAGCTGTCGCCGCGCTACAACCGGCGCAGCCGCAACCCCGAGCGGTCGGTGTGGGTCAAGCTCACCGTGGAGCCGTTCCCGCGGCTGTCGGTCGTGCGCACGGTGAAGGACGACGTCGACGCGGGCGCGGCCTACCTCGGCCCGTTCGGGTCGCGACGTGGCGCGCTCGAGGCTGTCGAGGCGCTGCAGGCGGCGATCCCGTTGCGCACCTGCACGTCGCGCATGCCGGCCCTCGGCACCGGATCCGCCTGCGTGCTGGCCGAGATGGGACGGTGCCCGGCGCCGTGCGTGGGCGCGGTCGACGTCGCGGGCTACGCCATCCACGTCGAGGCCGCGCGTCATGCGCTGCTCGACGACGTGCGCCACGTCGAGGCCGTGCTGGTCGGTCGGCTCCGCGCTCTCGCCGACGACCTGCGCTACGAGGAGGCCGCGCTCTGGCGCGACCGGCTCGAGACGTTCGCGCGCGGAGCCGCTCGGGCGCAGGAGATCGCGTCGCTGGCCGCGCTGCCCGAGCTCGTCGCCGCACGGCCCACGGCGGACCGCGGGTGGGAGGTGCACGTGGTGCGCCACGGCCGCCTCGCCGGCGCGGTCACCGTGCGCCCCGGCGTCGACCCGCGACCCGCGGTCGCAGCACTCGTCAGCACCGCCGAGCAGGTCGACCCGCCCGTGGGCCCGGTGCCGGCCGCACTGGTCGAGGAGACCCTGCGGATCCTGCGCTGGCTCGAGCAGGACGGCGTCCGCCTCGTCCCCGGCCCCGAGCCCCTCGCCTGGTCGTTGCCCGCGCACGGGGCGGGCGGGCTGCTCTCGCGCCTCGCCGCCTCCCGCGCGGCCGACGTCGTCGCCCGGCCCACCGTCGAGCGGCACCTGCGCCCCGCCGGCTGACCCGGCGCCGTGACGCCGCCACTTGGATGCCGGATGCCGGGCCCCGTCCCGGAATCCGGCATCCAACCCACCGCGCGGCCTAGGGTGGCGCCATGGTCACCGCCATCGTGTTCATCCGTACCGACGTCGACGCCGTGAACGCCGTCGCCGAGACCATCGCCGCGATCGACGGCGTCGCCGAGGTCTACTCGGTCACCGGCGACCTCGACCTCGTCGCGATGGTGCGCGTCCGCGACCTCGACGACGTGAGCCGCGTCGTCACCGACGGCATCGGCGGTGTGCCCGGGATCCTCGCCACCGAGACCCACATCGCGTTCCGCACCTACAGCAAGCACGACCTCGAGTCCGCCTTCGCCATCGGCCTCGACTGACCCTCGCTGGTGTGGATGAAGGCGACCTTCATCCAATAGAGCCGAACAATCCCGGCATTCACGGACGCTGCTGTCCGCAGGACCTCCATCTGGTGCCGGTGGCCGTGCAGCGTTTCGACGTCCTCGTCCCGTGTACGGGGTGAGGACGGCACCGCGCCGGGGAGGATGGCCGCATGGCACGGCAGGGGGACGCCGACTTCCTGGGCTGGGTGTCGACCAGCCGGGACGGACTGCGCACGACCGCCTTCCTCCTGTGCGGCGACTGGCACCTCGCCGATGACCTCGTCCAGGACGCCCTCACCCGGGTCTTCGGCGTCTGGGGACGCGTGAGCGGCTCGGGCGATCCGGGGCCGTACGCCCGCAAGGTGCTCGTCAACCTCTACCTCGACCACCGGCGTCGACCGTCCCGGCGGGAGACGCCGACCGCCGACCTTCCCGACCGCGCGCTCGAGCAGCCGCTCACGGTGGACGGCGGCGAGGTGCCTGTCCGGGTCGTACCCGGGCCGGTGCCTCAAGCGGTCGCCGGCTCCTGATCGACCCTGCGTACGCCCTCAGCGGGCGGCGAGGCTTGACGAGACGTCGATCCAGCGGGTGAGCAGCGCGCCGGCTGCACCGGAGTCGACGGCGTCGGCCGCGCGCGGCAGCGCCTTCGACAGCCGGTCGCCGATCGAGACCGACGACGGGCCCGCCCCCACCGAGTCGTGGGCGACGAGCGCCGCGGCCGCGCCGAGCAGGACGGCGTCGCGCACGGGGTCGAGCCCCGCCGAGCGCTCGCCCGAGAGCATCGCCCGCGCGACCTCGGCGTTGTAGGCGGCGTCGGCACCGCGCAGCGCGTCGACGCCGGCCCGCGCGATTCCGAGATCCGCCGCGTCGACGAGCGACTCGACCACCGCTGACCCCGTCGCGTCCCAGATCCGCGTGGGCGCGGACGTCGACAGCTCGTCGAGACCGTCCTCCCCGCGTACGACGAGAGCGCGCGTGCCGCGGTCGAGCAGCGCCTGTGCCATCACGGGCGCGAGCCGCAGGTCGGCGCAGCCCACGACCTGGGCGGCCGGTCGGGCCGGGTTGGCCAGCGGGCCGAGGATGTTGAACACCGTGGGTACGCCGAGCTCGCGGCGCGACACCGCCGCGTGCCGCATGCCCGGGTGGAACACCGGAGCGAAGAAGAACGTGACGCCGGTGCGCTCGAGCACCTCGGCCACACCTGCCGGGGGCAGGTCGACGGCGACGCCGAGCGCCTCGAGCACGTCGGCCGATCCGGCAGCCGAGCTCGCGGCGCGGTTGCCGTGCTTGGCCACCGGCGCGCCGGCGGCAGCCACGACCACCGCGGCCATCGTCGAGATGTTGACCGTGTGCGAGCGGTCGCCGCCGGTGCCGCAGGTGTCGACGGTCGCACCGATCGAGGGCGCGAGGTCGACGGCAGCGGCGTGCGACAGCATCGCGCTCACGAGACCGGACACCTCGGCGGCGCTCTCGCCCTTGGCCCGCAGCGCCACGAGGAAGCCCGCGAGCTGCACGGGGGTGGCGTCGCCCGCCATCACACCGCTCATCGCCCACTCGGCGTCCGCGGCGGTGAGGTCCTCGCGGCGCAGCAGAGCGCTGATGAGGTCGGCCCACGAGCGGGAGCCGGGGTCAGGAGCGGCCGGGGACGCGGGTGCCGAGGTCACGCACGCACCCTAGCCGCGTCCCGGTGCGGTGCCCGGGGTGGTTCCGGGCGTCGGATCAGGAGGTGAGCGCTGCGCGCGGGCGCAGGAGGCCGGCGGCGGTCTCGGCGAGCACGACCGGGTCGATCGGGTGGGGTACGACGGCCTCGGCCTGCGACCAGGTGGCGAGCCAGGCGTCCTGCGGGCGGCCGATGAGCAGCAGCACCGGCGGCGCCTGGTAGATCTCGTTGCGCATGCGGCGGGTGATGCCCATGCCGCCCGACGGGCGGGCCTCGCCGTCGAGGATGCACAGGTCGATGCCGCCCTCCTCGAGCCGGCGGATGAGCGCGGGCTCGGTGGCGAACTCGACGTACTCGATGCGCGGGAGGTCGGCTGCGGGGCGGCGACCGAGGGCCTGGCGCACCGCCGTCCGCACGGGTGCCTCGGAGGAGTAGACGAGGACGGTCTGGGTGCGCTCGGCAGTGCTCATGGCACCGAATCGTAGCGACCGTGCGCCCGGCCACGGCACCGCGCACCGTGCCCGCAGCGACCGATTGTCGGACCCCTGCCCAGATGAGGCTTACCTCACTTCCGCGGGCGTGCATCGTGCCAGGTCAGCGGGCGTGGGGGCCGCTGGCGGGCCCCAGGGTCACAGCCGCGACACGGAGTCGGGGGGTGGACGGGTGCAAGGGCCCCGGACCTGCCACAATCCTCCCCGTGGCGACCGCAACCGTGATCGAGAACGCACCCGCCCACGCGCCTGCCAACCGACCCAACATGGTGTCGGTCGGCACGATCGTGTGGCTGTCCAGCGAGCTGATGTTCTTCGCGGCTCTGTTCGCGATGTACTTCACCCTCCGGGCGGTGAACATCGACGAGTGGTCGACGTTCACCGAGATCCTGAACATCCCGTTCGCGACGGTGAACACGATCATCCTCGTGCTGTCGTCGGTCACCTGCCAGCTCGGCGTGTTCGCGGCGGAGCGCGGTGACGTCCGCAAGCTGCGGATGTGGTTCATCATCACGTTCGTCATGGGCGCGGTCTTCGTCGCCGGCCAGGTCACGGAGTACGCCGAGCTCGTGAAGGAGGGCGTCACCCTCGCCTCGAGCGCGTACGGCTCGGTCTTCTACCTCACCACCGGCTTCCACGGCATGCACGTGACCGGCGGCCTCGTGGCCTTCCTCTTCGTCCTCGGACGCACCTACGTCTCGCGGCGCTTCACGCACCGTCAGGCGACCACGGCCATCGTCGTGTCGTACTACTGGCACTTCGTCGACGTGGTCTGGATCGGCCTGTTCACCATGATCTACCTCATCAAGTAGCCCGGCTCCGCCGCTGATCTCCATCCCGCACGACGACACGTGAAGGCTCACTCGTGACCAGCAGCTCAGTCCGACGGCACAAGGCCACCGGCCTCGCCGTCCTCATGGTGGGGCTCCTGACCACCGGGATCGGCTACGCAGCCGTGACCGGATCGGCAGAGGCCTCGGCGCCCACGGCGTCGCAGTCCCAGGTCGAGGAGGGCAAGAAGCTCTACCTCGAGGGGTGCGCGACCTGCCACGGCCTCGCCGCCCAGGGCGCGACCGACGGCCCCTCCCTCATCGGCGTCGGCGCGGCCGCCGTCGACTTCCAGGTGAGCACGGGCCGCATGCCGCTGGCAGTGCCGGCCAACCAGGCTCCGGCCAAGCCGTACTCCTACTCCGCGGAGGAGGTGGCCGCGCTCGCCGCGTTCGTCGCCTCCCTCGCCCCCGGGCCGGCCATCCCCACCGAGGCCGACCTCGACACCTCCGAGGCCAGCCTGGCCGAGGGCGGCGAGCTCTTCCGCACCAACTGCGCCCAGTGCCACAACTTCGCCGGCAAGGGCGGCGCGCTGTCCGAGGGCAAGTACGCACCGACCCTCATGGACTCCGACGCCAGGATCATCTGGGAGGCCATGGCCACCGGCCCCCAGAGCATGCCGAACTTCCCGGACACCACCATGCCGGCGGAGCAGAAGCAGGCGATCATCAAGTACATCGAGAACCTGCAGAGCGGTGACGCCCCTGGCGGCCTCGCGCTCGGCTCCTTCGGCCCCGTGACCGAGGGCGTGTTCATCTGGACGGCGGGCCTCGGCGCTCTGCTGGCTGCGGCCGTGTGGATCGGGGCGAAGGTTCGATGAGCGACACCACGAGCACCGACCTCGTCACCCACGGGCACGGCGAGGAGGCGCAGTTCCCGCTGCCGCCGCACCACCTGCGCATCACCGACACCGACCCGCGCGCCGCGCGCAGGGCCGAGCGCCAGGTCGCGATCATGTTCGCGCTCTCCGCGCTCCTCGTCATCGCCTTCGTCGTCGTCTACTTCACCGTGCCGGTGGAGAACTTCGTCAACCTCGGCCCCATCGGCATCGTCAACGCATCCAACCTGCTGCTCGGCCTCACGTTCGGCGGCGCGATCTTCCTGATCGGCGCCGGCGCCATCCACTGGGCCAAGAAGCTCATGGCCGACGAGGAGATCGCCGACGAGCGCCACCCCGTCGGCTCGCCGCAGGAGGACAAGGACGCTGCGCTCGAGGCGTTCCAGGCCGGTCTCGCCGAGTCGGGCTTCGCCGAGCGCAAGCTCGTGCGGCGCACGCTCATCGGCGCCCTCGCGCTCTTCCCGGTGCCGCTCATCATCTTCCTGAAGGACATGGGCCCGCCCCCGGGCACTGTGCTGCGCGAGACCGTGTGGAAGAAGGGCGACCGCATCGTCGTCGACGTGACGCTGCAGCCCATCCGCCCGGAGGACCTCCGCGTCGGCACGCTCGTCTCGGCGTCTCCCGAGGGGCTCACCGAGCTCCAGGAGGAGCAGGGCACGATGAACGCCCGCGCCAAGGCCTCGATCATCCTGGTGCGCATGCGCCCCGAGGAGATCCGGTCGCAGCAGAACGACGGCTGGGACTTCAACGGAATCCTGGCGTTCTCCAAGATCTGCACGCACGTGGGCTGCCCCATCGCCCTCTACCAGCAGCGCACGCACCACCTGCTGTGCCCCTGCCATCAGTCAACGTTCGATCTCGCCGACTCGGGCAACGTCGTGTTCGGACCTGCTGCGCGCCGCATGCCGCAGCTGCCCATCACCGTCGACGACGAGGGGTACCTGGTGGCCGCTGACGGCTTCCAGGAGCCCGTCGGCCCGAGCTTCTGGGAGCGTGGCGCATGAGCCTCATCGTGAAGGAGGCCGGCAAGGCCATCAGCCGTGCAGACGAGCGGGCCCCGATCAGCTCGCTGCTCAAGGCGAACATGCGCAAGATCTTCCCCGACCACTGGTCGTTCATGCTGGGTGAGATCGCGCTCTACTCGTTCATCATCCTGCTGCTCACCGGCGTCTACCTGACGATCTGGTTCAAGCCCTCGATGACCGAGATCGTCTACAACGGCTCGTACACCCCGCTCGTCGGCATCCACATGTCCGAGGCCTACGCCTCCACGCTGGACATCAGCTTCGACGTCCGCGGCGGCCTGCTCCTGCGCCAGATCCACCACTGGGCGGCGCTGTTCTTCATGGCCGCGATGATGGTCCACATGTTCCGGATCTTCTTCACCGGAGCGTTCCGCCGACCGCGCGAGTTCAACTGGGTCATCGGCGGATCGATGATCCTCATCGGCCTGCTCGAGGGCTTCGCCGGCTACTCGCTGCCGGACGACCTGCTGTCCGGCGTCGGGGTCCGCATCGTCGCGGGCATCGTCGAGTCGATCCCCGTGATCGGCACCTACCTGATGTTCTTCATCTTCGGTGGCGAGTTCCCGGGCAACGACTTCATCCCACGCCTGTACACGTTCCACGTGCTGCTCGTGCCAGGGATCCTGCTGGCCCTCATCGGCCTGCACCTGATCCTGATCTTCTACCACAAGCACACGCAGTACCCCGGGCCCGGCCGCACCAACTCCAACGTCGTCGGCTTCCCGCTCTTCCCGGTGTACGTCGCCAAGGCCGGTGGCTTCTTCTTCATCGTCTTCGGCGTCACCGCGCTGATGGGTGCGCTGGTCACGATCAACCCGATCTGGGCGTACGGCCCCTACGTGCCCGACCAGGTCACAGCAGGCTCGCAGCCCGACTGGTACATCGGATTCCTCGACGGCATGCTCCGCGCGATGCCGCCCTGGGAGACCGTCCTGTTCGGCCAGTGGACGATCAGCTGGAACGTGTTCATCCCAGCGGCGGTCATGCCGGGCATCCTCGTCGGGCTGCTCCTGGCCTACCCGTTCCTCGAGGCCTGGGTCACCGGCGACAAGCGCGAGCACCACCTGCTCGACCGCCCGCGCAACAACCCCACGCGCACGGCGATCGGCGTCATGGTCATCTCGTTCTACGGGATCCTGGTCATCAACGGTGCGAACGACGTCATCGCGATCACGTTCAACCTGTCGATCAACCAGCTGATCTGGTTCACCCGTATCGGGATCTTCATCATCCCGCCGCTGGCGTTCATCGCCACGCGGCGCTGGTGCCTGGCGCTGCAGCGGCGCGACCGCGACCTGCTGCTGCACGGTCGGGAGAGCGGCCAGATCCTGCGCCTCCCGCACGGCGAGTTCATCGAGATCCACACGCCGGTCTCGGACGACGTCAAGGCGGTCATCCTCTCCAAGGAGGACGTCGCGCCGATCGAGGCTCCCCCGGCCACCGACGAGAACGGCGTCAAGACGCCGGGCCTGCGCGGCAAGCGCTGGCGGGCCAAGCTGTCCCGGGCGTACTTCGGCGACAACGTCGCCAAGCCCTCGGCGGCCGAGCTCGAGGAGGCCGCGCACCACGGGCACGAGCTCCACGACCACGAGGTCGCCGAGCTCGAGGCGGCCGGCAAGCACGCACCGTCGACGCTCACGCCCGACTCGCACTGAGTCACCAGCACCATCGAAGGCCCGGTCCGCGAGGACCGGGCCTTCGTGCGTCGGCGGCCTGCACGCGCTGGCAGGCTGGTCCCGTGGACACCACCCCGCTCCCCCGCCCGGACGGCGACCCGGTCGCGCCGGAGCCCCGTCGGGTCGACACCGGCTGCCGTCGCGGCCACACCGGCCGCAGCGGGCCCGGCGAGAACCGCGAGCTGGGGCAGGTGCCCGGCCGCGTGTCGGCGTGGTTCGGCGCGGTGCTGCTGGCACTGGTCTGCGCGGCGCTGTGGGCCTGGCTGCCCGTCACCCGGCCGTGGCTGCCCGTGGTGCTCGGCACCTGGTACGTCGTCGTCCTCGCCGTCCAGGCCGCCCTGGGCCACCGGGGCACGTGCCTGGTCCGCCGCACCGGCCGGTGGTACTTCGGGCCCGCAGGGGCCCTCCTGGGCCCCTCCGAGGACTGACTCAGCCCGCGGCCACCGGCACTCGCCCCCTCCGAGCGCGCTGCCTCAGGCGAACGCCGAGCCCGCCTTCCACTCGTCGTACGGCGTGTTCCAGAGGCCGATGCCGTTCCACGGCTGCATCTCGCGGTTGCTGCCGGTGTAGACGACGACGTCGCCGATCCGGGATCGGTCGTAGAGCCACTTCGCGTTCGCGTCGCTCATGCCGGTGCAGCCGTGCGAGACGTTCTCCTTGCCCTGCTCGGCGACCGACCAGGGCGCGGCGTGGATGAACTCGCCGGAGTTGGTGAGCCGCATCGCCCACTTCACCTCGAGGCGGTAGTACTCGGGGTCGTTCACGAGCGTGCCGCCGGTGGAGGCGTCCATCAGGCGCGTGGGCTCCTTGGTGGAGATCACCTTCACGCCGCTGCGCGTGGTGAACCCCTCCTTCCCGGTGGTGATCGGGATCCGCTTCACGGTCTTGCCGTCACGGGTCACGCGCATCGTGTGCTTCTGGATGTCGACGTACGACACCATCGCGGCGCCGGTGGCGAAGGTCAGGGTGCGGTCGGCCTGGCCCCAGATCTTCGAGGTGAACCGCTGCCCTTTGAGCCGGGCGGTGACCGTGACAGTCGCGTGGCCGGGCCAGTACTCGGCGGGGCGGTAGCTGACGACGTTCGAGGAGTCCCAGCTCCAGGAGCCGTCGACCTTCTCGCCGTCCACGCGCACGGCGAGAGTGCGCTCGAACGCCCTGCGCGCGGAGTTGGTGGGCAGGCCCTGGTCGAGGGTGAGCCGGATCGGCAGGCCCACGCCGACCACAGCCCCCTCGCGCGGGCTCATCGTGAACCCGAGGAAGGAGGACGGCGCGACCGTCTGCAGGATCGTGGTGCTGCGGGTGGGGACGCCGACGCGGTCGACCGCCTCGGCCTCGACGGTGTACGACGAGTCGTAGTCGAGCTTGCCGCCCGCCACCATGAACGTGCGCCCGTCCACCGAGAGCACGCCCTCGACCGGCCCGTCCGGACCGACCACGCGCACCGCGGTGAGACGGCCGGCATCGGCCTTCACCACGAGCCGGGCAGCGGGGGCCACGGGCTCGCCGGTGGGCGCGGGGGTGATGACGATCGAGGCGGCCGAGGCGGGCTCGACCGAGCCCGCGCGGATCTGGAGGCCGCCGGCGCCGCAGCCGCTCAGCACGAGCGCAGTGGCCGTGCCGAGCACGACCAGCAGCGCCTTCGGGGCGCGCGAACCAGTGCTCACGTCACACCCCCGTCCGCTCCCGTGCTCAGGTCCTGCCCACAGTGTCGGCAGGCGCGGGCCGTCGGTCCACCTCTCCAGGATGACGGATGGGTGACGGTTGGCCCGTTCGGGGGTCCCGGGAGCACGACGAGGGGGCCGGACCCAGCTGGGTCCGGCCCCCTCGGGCAGTGCGGGGTGCTCAGTCGGCGAACTCGCCGACGTAGTACTCGAACACGAAGCCCACGATGCTGAGCAGGAGCAGGCCGACGCCCAGGATCAGCAGCCAGACGGCGAACACCAGGCCCATGACCGTGATGCCGGTGGCGATCGCGACGGCGATGGGCCACCACGAGTGCGGGCTGAAGAAGCCGTAGTCGGGCTCGGCGTCCTCGATGACGGCGAGCGGGTCGTCCTCGGGGCGGGTGCCCACGCGGCGAGCCGTGAAGAGCAGGTAGAAGCCGACGAGGAAGGCCAGACCGCCGGTCAGCGCGAGCGCCGTGGTGCCGACGATCTCCTTCGTGATGAACCAGTAGGCGATCGCGACCACGCCGAAGAAGGCGGTGCCGATCGCGAAGAGCGCGCCCTCGATCTTCACGACTCAACACCCTTCGACTCGGCGCCGACGAGCGCGTCGACGACCTGTGCGTGCCCGTGGTCGGCCAGCTCCGGGTGGTGCAGGTCGAACGCCGGGGACTCCGACCGGATGACCGGGATGGAGGTGAAGTTGTGCCGCGGAGGCGGGCAGGACGTCGCCCACTCGAGCGAGCGGCTCCAGCCCCACGGGTCGTCCTCGGTCACCCGCGGAGCGGTGCGGGCGGTCTTCCACACGTTGTAGAAGAACGGCAGCATCGAGATGGCCAGGATCGCCGACCCGACGGTGCTCACCACGTTGAGCTCGGTGAAGCCGTCCGACTCGAGGTAGTCCGCGTAGCGGCGGGGCATGCCCTCGGCGCCGAGCCAGTGCTGGACGAGGAACGTCGTGTGGAAGCCGACGAACAGCAGCCAGAAGTGCACCTTGCCGAGGCTCTCGTCGAGCATCTTGCCGGTCCACTTCGGCCACCAGAAGTAGAAGCCGGCGAACATCGCGAACACGACCGTGCCGAACACGACGTAGTGGAAGTGCGCCACCACGAAGTAGGAGTCGGACACCTGGAAGTCGACCGGCGGGGCCGAGAGCAGGATGCCCGTGAGACCGCCGAAGAGGAACGTGACGAGGAAGCCGAGGGTCCAGAGCATCGGCGTCTCGAACGAGACCGAGCCGCGCCACATCGTGCCGATCCAGTTGAAGAACTTCACACCGGTCGGGATCGCGATGAGCATCGTCATGAACGAGAAGAACGGCAGGTTGACCGCGCCGGTGACGTACATGTGGTGAGCCCACACCGCGACCGAGAGGGCGGCGATCGCCGCGGTGGCGAACACCAGGCCCTTGTAGCCGAAGATCGGCTTGCGGCTGAACACCGGGAGGATCTCCGAGGCGATGCCGAAGAACGGCAGCGCCAGGATGTAGACCTCGGGGTGCCCGAAGAACCAGAACAGGTGCTGCCACAGGATCGCGCCGCCGTTGGCGGCGTCGAACACCTGCGCGCCGAACATGCGGTCGGCCTCGAGCACCAGGAACGCTGCGGCGAGGACCGGGAAGGCCATCAGCACGAGGACGCTGGTGAAGAGCACGTTCCACGTGAAGATCGGCATGCGGAACATCGTCATGCCGGGCGCGCGCATGCAGAAGATCGTGGTGATGAAGTTGACCGCGCCGAGGATGGACCCGAGGCCACCGAGGGTGAAGCCGAGGATCCAGAGGTCGGAGCCGACGTTCGGCGAGTTGATCGCGTTCGACAGCGGCGTGTAGGCGAACCAGCCGAAGTCGGCGGCGCCGCCGGGGGTCAGGAAGCCGAAGCAGACGATCACGCCGCCGACGACGAAGAACCAGAAGGCGAGTGCGTTCAGGCGCGGGAAGGCGACGTCGGGGGCGCCGATCTGCAGCGGCATGAGCGCGTTGGCGAAGCCGGCGAACAGCGGCGTCGCGAACAGCAGCAGCATGATCGAGCCGTGCATCGTGAACAGCTGGTTGTACTGCGCGTTCGACACGATCTGCAGGCCCGGCTGCGCGAGCTCGGCGCGGATGACCAGGGCCATCACGCCGCCGAACACGAAGAACGAGAACGAGACGATCATGTACATGTAGCCGATGACCTTGTGGTCGGTGGAGGTGATCCACTTGACCAGCGTGCGGCCGAACTTGCGGCGCGAGGGATCGGTCGTCGTCATGCCCTCGGGGTCGGGCGCGGGCACGACCGGGCGGTCGTTGAGCAGCGTCACTGGGAACTCCCCGAGTCGTCGATGCGTCCGGTGTTGCCGCCGGCGTCACCGGTGGTGATGACGCGGCCGGTCTCGAGCGAGCCGCCCTGGCCGCGGGCCTTGAGCTCGGCGATGTGCGCGTCGTACTCGGCGCGCGAGACGACGCGGACGTTGAAGAGCATCCGCGAGTGGTCGGTGCCGCAGAGCTCGGCGCACTTGCCCGCGAACACGCCCTCCTTGTTCGGCGTGAGCTCGAACTGGTTGAGGCGGCCGGGCACGACGTCCATCTTGAAGAGGAACTGCGGCACCCAGAACGAGTGGATCACGTCGGGCGAGGTCAGCTCGAAGCGGGTGCGCTCGTTGACGGGGAGCCAGAGGTCGGCCGGCCTGGCCGGTGTGCCGACGTCGTACGCCCCCTCCTCGTAGTTGAAGCCCCAGTTCCACTTGAACCCGACGACGCCCACCGTGTTGGAGGGGTCGGGCGTGAGCTTGGTGAGCTCGGCCTGGTCGCGGGCGGTCACGACGAAGAGCGCGGCGATCATGACGGCCGGGGCCACCGTGTAGAGGATCTCGAGCGGCGCGTTGTAGCGCGTCTGCACCGGAGCGCCGGAGTTGGCCCGCTTCCGGTAGGCGATGATCGCCCAGAAGATCAGGCCCCAGGTCAGGACGCCGACCGCGAAGGCCGCGATCCAGGCGTTCTGCCAGAACGAGAGCAGGAGCGGCCCCTGCTCGGTGGCCGGCTCGGGGTAGCCGAGGCGACCCCATTCGGTGTCGGCGGAGCACCCTGCGGTGCCGGCCAGCACGAGGGCCGCGCCAGCGGCCAGTGCGACGCGGCGTGCCCGCGAGGGGCGCTGCGAGCGGGTCGAGCCCACGGATCGCCATCCCTTGGTGAGGTCGTGCCCCCCGGAACGACAGCGGGCCGCCGGGTGGGCGGCTCGCAGCGACCCGGGGGACGGGTCCGACGTACGCGCCGAGACTAGCGCAGCAACCCTCCGACGACCCCCTGGGGTGGGGCATTACCGTCAGGGCGTGGCGCAGCACCTGACCAGCGACGATACCGACGCGGGCGGACCTGCCGACGGTGTGAGGCAAGCCTCACCGAAGAAGTCGGCAGCACCCCCGCGCGGCTACCTCGACGCGGCCTCCGGCGAGCCCCTGCGGCCCGCCGCCAGGGCCGCGCTCGAGGCCGCCCTCGACCAGGGCTGGGCCGACCCGACGCGCCGGTACCACGACGCCCGGAGGGCCCGCCTGCTGCTCGACGCGGCCCGGGAGTCGGTCGCCGCGCACCTGGGCGCGCGCCCGGACGAGGTCTCGTTCACGGCGTCCGGCACCCAGGCAGCGCATCTCGGGGTCGCGGGCCTCGCCCACGGTCGCGTGCGCACCGGCGCCCGCGTCGTCGCGACGGCGGTCGAGCACTCGAGCGTCCTGCACGCGGCCCGCGCCGCGGGCGAGCCCGTGCTCGTGCCCGTCGACGCCCTCGGACGCCTCGATCTCGACGCGTTCGCCCGTGCCGTCGGCGGCGGGGGCGTGGCCCTCGCCGCCGTGCAGAGCGCGAACCACGAGGTCGGCACCCGTCAGCCCGTCGCCGCGGTGGCCGACCTCGCCCGCCAGCACGACGTGCCTCTGCTCGTCGACGCCGCCCTGTCGGTGGGCCGGGACGCCCTCCCCGGCGGGTGGTCCGTCCTCACCGCCAGCGCGCACAAGTGGGGAGGCCCTGCCGGCGTCGGCGTGCTCGCGGTGCGCACGGGCGTCCGCTGGCGGTCGCCCTCCCCCGACGACCCGCGCGAGGGCGGCCGCGTGCCGGGCTTCGTGCCGGTGCCGCTGGTGGTGGCTGCAGCAGCGGCCCTCGAGGCGGCCGAGTCCGAGCGCGCCGCCGAGGGCGTGCGGCTGCGTCGTCTCGTCGACGTCGTGCGCGCCCGTGTGCCGGAGCTCGTGCCGGACGTCGTCGTGCTCGGCGACCCCGCCGACCGGCTCCCGCACGTGGTCACGTTCTCCTGCCTGTACGTGGACGGCGAGTCGCTCCTCGACGGCCTCGACCGCGAGGGGTTCGCCGCCTCCTCCGGGTCGTCGTGCGTCGCCGACGCGCTCGAGCCGAGCCACGTCCTCGCCGCCATGGGCGCGCTCACGCAGGGCAACCTGCGGGTGTCGCTGCCTGCCGGGGTGCGTGAGGACGATGTCGCGCGGTTCCTGGAGGTGCTGCCTCGTGTCGTCGCGGACGTGCGTGCCACCCTGGGGGCGGAGGACCTGTGACCGACGCACCGGCGTACGACCGCATCGTGGACGAGCGGGGCAAGCGCTGCCCGATGCCCGTGATCTCCCTGGCGCGCAGGGTCTCTGTCGAGCCGGACGCCCGGCTCCTGCTCCTGGCCGACGATCCGGCGGCCGAGACCGACGTGCCCGCCTGGTGCGCCCTCCGCGGCCGCACGCTCGCCTGGGTGGGCGCCGCGCCCGACGGCGTGGGGCGCGGCTACCTCGTCATCCCCCGGAGCGACGACCCTCCGGAGCTGTGAAGGCGGGCGGCAGCGCGAGCGCCGCATCGAGCAGCTCGAGGTAGTCGAGCCGGTCGACCTCGACGACGCCCAGCGTGGCGAGGTGGTCCGTGCACCACTGGACGTCGAGCAGCCGCCCCGGGCCGGGCGCCGCGACGAGGGCGTCGACCAGTGCCACGAGCGCCACCTTCGACGCATCCCGCTCGCGGCTGAACATCGACTCGCCCGCGAACAGACCGCCGATCTCCACGCCGTACAGGCCGCCCACGAGGTCGCCCTCGGCTGTGCGCGTCTCGACCGAGTGCGCCCATCCGAGGCGGTGCAGCTCGACGTAGGCCTGCACGAACTGCTCGGTGATCCAGCCGGACGGCCGCCGGGGGTCGCCGCAGGCGCGCATGACCTCCTCGAACGCGGTGTCGACCGTGGTCGTGAAGCGCCGGCAGGACTTCCGCAGCGACCGGGTCACGCGCAGGCCGTCCAGCGGCAGCACCCCGCGCGGGTCGGGCGACCACCAGCCGAGGGGGCCGGCGCGGTCGAGCGGCATGGGGAACAGTCCGCTGCGGTACGCCGCGAGCAGCGTGCCGGGCTCGAGGTCGGCGCCGACTCCGAGCACCTCCTCGCCCGGCTCGCCGAGGGCAGGGTCCGGCAGGACCCATCCGGTCGGCGCCGGCTCCTCTCGGCTCACGGCCTCCCCCTCGTCGTCACGGCGTCAGGGGCGCGGGCACCGGATGTTGCTGCCGACCTCGTCCGCGGCCTCGGCGCCGTAGGTGCCGGCGAAGCGCGCGAGGAAGTGCTGCTGGGCGAGGTCGTACTCCTGGGTGCCCACCGTCTCGATGACGTACGTCGCGAGCAGCGACCCGATCTGGGCGCAGCGCTCGTGCGAGAGCCCCCAGGCGAGACCGGCGAGGAACCCGGCGCGGAACGCGTCGCCGACACCGGTCGGGTCGGCCTTGAGCTCCTCGGGCGGGCACGGCACGAACACCGTCTCCTCGCCCTTCACCTCCACGCGGGCGCCGTCCTTGCCGAGCGTGGTGACGCGAACGCCGACGCGGTGGAGCACCTCGTCGGATGTCCAGCCCGTCTTCTGCTCGATGAGGCCGGCCTCGTAGTCGTTGCTGAAGAGGTACGCCGCGCCGTCGACGAGCTGCTTGATGCCGTCGCCGTCGAGCCACGCGAGCTGCTGGCTGGGGTCGGCCACGAACGGGATCTCGCGGAAGCGGCACTCGTCGGTGTGCCGGGTCATCGCCTCGGGGTCGTTCGCCCCGACGAGGACGAGGTCGACGCCGCCGAGCCGGTCGGCGATCGGGCCGAGCTCGATCTCGCGCGCCTCGGACATCGCGCCGGGGTAGAACGACGCGATCTGGCACTGCTCGGTGTCCGTCGTGCACACGAACCGCGCGGTGTGACGGACGTCGGAGACCTTGACCGACGCGGTGTCGACGCCGTGCCGGTCGAGCCAGGACCGGTAGTCGGCGAAGTCCTGGCCGACGGCGCCCACGAGCGTCGGGCGCAGCCCGAGCACGGCCATGCCGAACGCGATGTTGGCGGCCACTCCCCCGCGCCGGACATCGAGGTCGTCGACGAGGAACGACAGCGAGACGCGGTCGAGCTTGTCGGCGACGAGCGAGTCGGAGAACTTGCCCGGGAAGGTCATGAGGTGGTCGGTCGCGATCGACCCCGTCACGCAGACGCGCACGGCCCCTCTTCTCTGTGGTGGTCGTGGGTGGGAGCTCGCGTTTCGGATGCGCAGAACCTTATCCGCCGCACGGAACCGCGATGCGGTGACCGGCGTCACAGCACCGTAGGACACCGGGGCGGCACCCGAGGGACGATGAGGTGCCACGGCAGGGAGGTACGGCGATGACCACCAGCACGGGCACCCGGCGCGCCGGGCGGTCATCCACCCGCAGCAGCTCGGCCCTCGCGGTCGGCGGCCTCGTGGCCGCCCTCGCCCTCGCCGCGTGCGGCACCGAGGTGGCGGGCGGCTCCGCCTCGGGCCTCGCCCCGCTGCGCATCGGTAGCGCGGCAGGCGCGCAGCCGGCCGCAGACTCCAGCGGCGGCAAGCTCGCCTCGGGCTGGACGCTCGACGGCACGCTCCCCGCCGGCCCCGGCAGCGGACCGGTGCTCCGGTTCACCGGCGCGCCCGGCGAGGACGACGTGCGCGCCCTGGCGGCCGCGCTCGGTCTCACGGCAGCGCCTGACAAGCGCGCGCACGGCTGGGTGGTCGACGGGCCCACCGGCGAGCTGCGCGTCCGCAGCGACGCCTCCGGCCAGTGGTCGTTCGCCCGCACCATCGACTGCCCGACGTACTACGTCGACGTGGACTCCAGCGACGGCAACACCGGCGTCTCCTGCGCGGTGGCCGAGTCTCCGGGCGCGGCGTCCGACCTTCCCCTGCTGACCGACGACGCGGCGCTCGCCGCGGCCGCCCCGGTGCTCGCAGCCGCGGGCGTCTCCGCCTCGCCGCGGGTGCTCGCCGGTGCGGGCGGGCAGAGCGGCACCGTGGCCGTCGTCGTCGCCGACCCGACCGTCGCCGACCTGCCCACCTCGGGCCTGCGCAGCGTCGTCGACGTCGACGCGCAGGGCGTGCTCGGAGCGACGGGCTGGCTCGGCGACCTCAGCACCGACGGCGACTACCCCGTCGTGTCGGCGCGGACGGCGTTCGACCGGCTCGACGCGATGCCGCGGGCGCTCGCCGACATCGGCTGCCCCGAGATCGCGCCCGGGCCGATGGAGTCGCCGGCCGACGACCCGATGCCCATCCCCTGCAAGGTCGATCCGCTCGTGATCACGGGCGCAACCTTCGGCCTCATGCTCAACTGGGAGGACCGGACCCCGATCCTCGTGCCGGCGTGGCTGTTCGACGTGACGGGCTGGGACGACCCCATGGCGCAGGTGGCTGTGGCCGACCAGTACCTCGCCGACCCGACGCCGCTCCCGGAGCCCTCGACCGGCACCGGCGGCGGCAGTGCCATCCCGCCCGACCCCGGCACCCCGGAGACCCCGGTGGCACCGCCGACCGAGGAGCCCGGCGTCGAGCCCGGTGGCAGCGGCGGCGGCAGCGACCCGTCCACGGGCCCCGGCGGAGGCGGCCAGCCGGGAGTCGAGACCCCCGCGGTGGAGAAAGCGTTCCTCGACACCAACGGCACCACGATGGCGCTGACCGGCTGGGGCGGCGTGTGCGCGGAGTACTCCGCCGTCGTCGACGAGAGCTCCACGACCGTGAAGGTGCAGATCGTCGGCCGCTCGACCCTCGGCCCCGACGAGGCGTGCATCGAGATCGCGCAGGAGCTCAAGGTGCTGGTCGAGCTCGACTCGCCGCTCGGCAGCCGCACTGTGGTCGACGCCACGACCGGTCTCCCCGTCCCCGTCACCCGCACCTGACCCCTCGCCGCCCACCCAGGTCGATCCGTGGTCTCCCGGGCTGGGAGACGACGGATCGATCAGGCTCGGCGAGGTGGGTGGACGACGAAGGGCCGCACCCTCGCGGGTGCGGCCCTTCGTGATGTCTGGCGGTCTAGCTGAACGAGTCGCCGCAGGCGCAGGATCCGCCGGCGTTCGGGTTGTCGATGGTGAAGCCCTGCTTCTCGATCGTGTCGACGAAGTCGACCGTGGCGCCGGTGAGGTACGGGGCGCTCATGCGGTCGGTGACGACCTTGACGGTGCCGAACTCCTTGACGATGTCGCCGTCGAGCGAGCGGTCGTCGAAGAAGAGCTGGTAGCGCAGGCCCGAGCAGCCACCGGGCTGGACGGCGACGCGCAGCGAGAGGTCCTCGCGGCCCTCCTGCGCGAGCAGGGCGGCCACCTTGGACGACGCGGTGTCGGTGAGCAGGATGCCGTCGGAGACGGGGGTCGAGGTCTCGATCGTGACGTCGGCGGTCATGCGGCGGTCCTCCGTGATGCGACTGGTCGTACCGGTACGTCAGGGCCAACCGGGCCACCCGGCGTCGTATTCCCGCCGGGTGAGGGCACCCTCACCGGACCCATGGTGCCATGCCGGGGGCCGGTCAGCCCGTTCCGCCCCAGGTGCGGGCCGCCCGCTCGGCCAGCGCGGCGAGATGGTCCGCCGGCCGGACGAACGCGTCCGACTCCGGGAGACCCCGCTCGCGCAGGTCGTCGACGACGGCGAATGCGCCGCTGACGCCCGTCGCGGCGTACTCCCGGCGTCCGACCTCGACCCTGCCCGCGAGCACGACGCAGGCCCGGCCGTGGGCGAGCGCAGCCTCCGCGACGCCCGCGACGACCTTGCCCCGCAGGCTCTGCCAGTCGAACGAGCCCTCCCCCGTCACCACGAGGTCGGCGTCGGCGGCCAGCGCCTCGAACCCGACCGTCTCCAGCACGGTCGCGATCCCGGGCACCCGGCTCGCGTCGAGGTGCAGCAGCCCGTAGCCGAGCCCGCCGGCGGCACCCGCACCGAGCGCGACGGCCGGGTCCTTGCCGTCGGGGCGCCGTCCGACCACCTCGACGAGGTGCTCGAGCGTGCCCTCGAGCTCCATCACCGCGCCGTCGTCCGCGCCCTTCTGCCGGGCGAACCCGTTGGCCGCCCCGCGCAGGCCGAGCAGGGGGTTGTCGACGTCCGACGCCAGGAAGAGCTCGACGCCGTGGACGGACGCCCGGGCAGGAGCGAGGTCGACCGACAGCACCGACCGCAGGGCGGAGGCCCCCTCGGCCAGCAGCGCGGTCACGTCGTTGCCCTCGGCGCCCTCGGCGGTGGCGCCGAGAGCGGCCAGCATGCCGATGCCGGCGTCGTTCGTCGCACTGCCGCCGAGCCCGACGACCACCCGCGACACGCCCTCGCGCACCGCGGCGGCGATGAGCTCGCCCACGCCGTACGTCGTGGCGCGCACGGGATCGCGGAGCTCGACCGGCACGAGGTGCAGACCGCAGGCCTCCGCGGACTCGACGTACGCCGTGCCGCCCACCACGAGGATCGACGCGTCCACCGGCAGGCCGAGCGGGCCGGTGACCTCGAGCCGGACGCGGCGGCCGCCGAGCGCCGCGGCGAGCGCGTCGAGGAAGCCGGGTCCGCCGTCCGCCAGGGGCAGCTGGGTGATCTCGTCGTGGGGCGCGGTGCGCAGCCACCCGGCGGTGATGGCGGCGGCCGCCTCGACCGCGGAGAGGGTGCCGGCGAACTTGTCGGGCGCGACGAGGACCTTCACGCGATCGACCGTACCGGGGCGGAAGCAGCGAGTCGTCGGCGGTGTTGAGGAGTGCAGCGGATCGGGCGGCGCCCCGCACCGGCCGAGGCACGTCTGGGAGGATGACCCCGTGAGCACCGAGAGCTTCGTAGAGCCCACCCCGACCCCGCTCGCCCTCCTCCTGCTCGGCCGCGGCGCCGACCCGGACTCCGAGCGCGGCGTCGAGTGCCCGGGCGACCTCCCCGCCGCCAGCGACCCCGGCCTCGTGGACCGCGCCCGTGCGGCCAAGGCTGCGCTCGGCGACCGCGTGTTCGTCCTCGGTCACCACTACCAGCGCGACGAGGTGATCCAGTTCGCCGACGTCACCGGCGACTCGTTCAAGCTCGCCCGCGACGCCGCGGCCCGCCCCGACGCCGAGTTCGTCGTCTTCTGCGGCGTGCACTTCATGGCCGAGAGCGCGGACATCCTCACCGGGCCGGACCAGGCCGTGATCCTCCCCGACCTCGCCGCGGGCTGCTCGATGGCGGACATGGCCGCGATCGGGCAGGTCGAGGACGCGTGGGACGTGCTCGCCGACGCCGGCATCACCGACGTGACGATCCCGATCACTTACATGAACTCCACCGCCGCGATCAAGGCGTTCACCGGTCGCAACCGCGGTGCCGTGTGCACGTCGTCCAACGCGCAGCGTGCGCTCGAGTGGGCCTTCGAGCAGGGCGAGAAGGTCTTCTTCCTGCCCGATCAGCACCTCGGCCGCAACACCGCGGTGCTCGAGCTCGGGCTCTCGCTCGACGACTGCGTGCTCTACGACCCGCACAAGCCGCAGGGCGGCCTCACCGCCGACGAGCTGCGCGCCGCGAAGGTGATCCTCTGGAAGGGCCACTGCTCGGTGCACGGCCGCTTCGCCCTCGAGTCCGTCGTCGACGTCCGCGAGCGCATCCCCGGCGTCAACGTGCTCGTGCACCCCGAGTGCAAGCACGAGGTGGTCACCGCCGCCGACTACGTGGGCTCGACCGAGTTCATCATCAAGACCCTCGACGCCGCCCCCGCGGGCAGCGCCTGGGCGATCGGCACCGAGCTCAACCTCGTGAAGCGCCTCGCCCTCGCGCACCCCGACAAGCAGGTGGTCTTCCTCGACAAGACCGTCTGCTTCTGCGCGACGATGAACCGCATCGACCTGCCGCACCTGGTGTGGGCGCTCGAGAACCTCGTCGAGGGCAACGTCGTCAACCGGATCGAGGTCGATCCGGACGTGGCGCACTGGGCCAAGGTCGCGCTCGACCGCATGCTCGCGCTGCCCGGCGTCGGCGCAACCCCCGCTCACGCCCAGGACTGACCCGCAGCTCTCACGTCATGATTGCCGCCTTTGTTCGGCTCTATTGGATGAAGGTCGCCTTCATCCAATAGAGCCGAACAAATCCGGCCTTCATCAAGACGCGCTGCTAGAGGCCGGGGGCGCCCCAGACGGCGAACCAGCGGCCGGTGTCGCGCTCCATGCGCAGGTCGTCCGCCAGCAGGTCGCGCAGCTGGATCTCGAGCAGGTTGTCGCGCTGCTGCACGGGCGCGCCCTCGATCGTCCGGCCGGTGCCCACCATCGGCGCGAACGGGTAGAACGTGCCCTGCTTGAAGAGGTACACGAGCCCGAGCGTGCGGGCGCCGTCGGTGAACGTGACCAGCGAGCACAGCAGCGTCGAGCCGAAGCCGGAGTCCTGCAGCGTCGTGTTGACCGCGTGCAGGTCGGTCACGAGCGACGACACGTCCGGCGGGTCGGTGCGTACGACGAGCCACGTGTAGCCGTACGAGTCGACGTCCACCTCCACCTTCGGCCCGCCGCCGGCGTCGAGCAGCTGCTGCACCTCGGCCTGGATGTCGGCGAAGGCGCGCCCCTCGGGCGCGCGGAACGCGACGGCTCCGGACCCGACGGCGTGGAACCCCAACGAGGCCTCGAGCGTGACGGCCGCCGACGGCAGCCCGAAGAGGTTGTCGAGGTCGGGCTTGGCCGGCTTGCTGCGCCCGAGGATCGAGTCGAACAGTCCCATGCCCCCACTCTCCCCCATCCGTCGGCGCGGCACAGTTCGGCGTGCGCCGGGACGCGCACGGCTCGGGTCCGTCCCCGGCGGCGGCGCCGGCGTCGGTGATACTTCCTACGTGAAGCGCATCCTTCCCGTGACCGTGGCGATGTCCGTCCTGCTGCTCACCGCCTGCGCATCGGGATCGGCCGACCTCGGCACCTCCGCGACGCCGGCCGCGTCGTCGTCGCAGGAGTCGGGGGCACCGAGCACGGCACCGGCCGCGGGCACCGTGGTCACCGGCGAGCGCACGTACTCCGGGCTGGCGCAGGACCACGTCGACGGCACGGTCGACTACCCGCAGTCCCCGCCGGTCGGCGGGGCGCACAGCCCGGTGTGGGCCGCCTGCGACGGACGGGTCTACGACGCGGCGATCCCGAACGAGAAGGCGGTGCACTCGCTCGAGCACGGCGCGGTCTGGGTCACCTGGGCGCCGACGCTCGCACCCGCGGACGCGGAGACGCTGCACGCGCTGATCGAGGGCGTGGACTACCGCCTCGGCTCGCCCTACCCGGGCCTCACGGCCACGATCACCGTCACGGCGTGGGGCCACCAGATGGACGCCGACAGCGTCGACGACCCGCGGATCGCGACCTTCCTGGAGGCGTACACCAACGGCCCCCAGACCCCCGAGCCCGGCGCGACCTGCGCCGACCCCACCGGCGCCAGCCCGGACGTGCACTCGGGCTGAGAGGTCAGCGCTGGCCGAGCTGGGCGGCGACCTTGGCGAGCTCCTCGAGGCGCTTCTCCAGGGGCGGGTGCGTCATGAAGAGCGACGACAGCGACGCCTTGCTGGTGACGGCCGGGGCGAAGGCGAACGCCGACACCGCCTCCATCGACCGCAGGTCGCGGTCGGGGATCGAGGCGATGTCGCCGGAGATCTTGGTCAACGCCGACGCCAGCGCGCTCGGACGCCCGGTGAGCAGCGCGCCCGTGCGGTCGGCCGACAGCTCGCGGTAGCGCGAGAGCGCACGCGTGAGCAGGAACGACACGACGTACACGACGATCGACACCACGAACACGGCCAGCGCCATGAGCGCGGCGTTCTGGTCGCGGTTGTTGCGGCCCATGCCGCTCCACATGACCATGCGCGTGAGCAGGCCGGCGACGATGCCCGCGAACGACGCGACCGTCATCACCGTGACGTCGCGGTGGGCGATGTGCGAGAGCTCGTGCGACAGCACGCCCTCGAGCTCGTCGGCCTCGAGGCGGCGCACGATGCCCGTGGTGACGCAGACGACCGAGCGGCTCGGTGTGCGGCCGGTGGCGAACGCGTTCGGCACGTCGGTGTCGGCGATCGCGATGCGCGGCTTGGGCATGTCGGCCATCGCGCAGAGGCGGTCGACCATCGCGTGCAGCTGCGGAGCCTGCTCCGGCGTGACGACTTTGGCGCGCATGGCTGCCAGCGCCATGGTGTCCGAGAAGTACCACTGCCCGAACAGCATGACCCCGGAGACCACCAGCACGAAGAGAGCGCTGAAGCCGAGCGCGATGAGGGCGGCGGCGAGCACGACGTAGAGCAGGCCCAGCCCGAACACCGTCCCGACCATCCGTCGGGTCAGTCCCTTGTCGCTGGCGTACCGCGTGGCGGCCACAGCCGTCATCCTCCTTCGTCGTCGTACCGGGTAGGTCCCTGCAGGTGGAACGCGAACGGGCCGGGGATACGTTCCCCGGCCCGCGCGACGTACATCGAACTCACGGCCGGATCAGTCCGGCACGAGGCCTTCCTCGGTGAGCATGCTGCGGATGTCGTCCTCGCTCGCGTCGGCGAACGGCAGGATCACGTCGGACTCGCGGGCCTCGTGGTCCGGCGGCCGTACGCCGTTCGTGCGGACGAAGTCGAGCAGCGCGTCGAGCGCCGGCGTGACGTCGGGCTCGGGCGACCTGAGCGCCGACTCGAGCTCGGCGTCGAGGCGGTTGAGCTCGGCAAGAGCGGACTCGGGCATCTCGTACTGGCCCTCGCCCAGGATGCGGATGAGCACGTGCCTACCCCTCTCGGGACGTGACGACGATGGATCAGGCCTGCGGCTTGTCGGCCGACTCGATGGCGGGAGCAGGGGCGGCGCCGCTGATCTCGCCCTTCATCGCGGCGAGCTGAGCCTCGACGTCGTTGCCGCTCGCCATGCGCTCGAGCTCGAGCGTGATGGAGTCCTTGCTGGTACCGGTCGGGTCGTCGAGCGCGCCGGAGGCAAGGAGCTCGTCGATGGCCTGGCCGCGCGCCTGCATCTGCGCGGTCTTGTCCTCGGCGCGCTGGATCGCGAGGCCGACGTCGCCGAGCTCCTCGCTGATGCCCGAGAAGGCCTCGTTGATCTTGGTCTGCGCCTCGGCGGCGGAGTACGTCGCCTTGATCGTCTCCTTCTTCGTGCGGAAGGACTCGACCTTGGCCTGCAGGCGCTGGCTGGCCTGGATCAGCTTCTCCTCCTGGTCCTGCAGCCCGACGAGCTGGGTCTGCAGGTCCGCGATCTGGGTGGTCAGCCCGGAGCGGCGCATGAGGGCCTCGCGGGCGAGGTCCTCCCGGCCGCCGGCGAGGGCGGCCTTGGCCTGGCCCTCGAGCTTGGTGCTCTGCTGCTCGAGCTGGGTGATCTGCAGCTCGAGGCGCTTGCGGCTGGTCGCCACGTCGGCCACGCCACGGCGCACCTTCTGGAGCAGCTCGAGCTGCTTCTCGTAGGAGTAGTCCAGCGTCTCGCGCGGGTCCTCGGCCTTGTCCAGGGCCTTGTTCGCCTTGGACTTGAAGATCAGGGTGAAGCGCTGCCAGAGGCCCATCGTGGGCGTCCCTTCCTCGAAACGACGACGTACGCGTCCTGCCGGTGGCGACGTGCGACGCCCCGGGGGGTTCCCAACCTATCGGCCCGTGCGCGGCCTGTCCCCCGGTCGCGCCCCGGGCGCCCGCCCGGATGCGCTGAGTAGCGGCCCGGGGGATCTGAGTAGTCGCTACCCATCCCCCGGGGCGCCGATCTCCCGAGACTCGTCCACGAGCGGCCCCACCGGGGGCCACGCCAGGACCAAGGAGAACCCCGATGACCAGCACCCTGCGCCGCGTGAGCGCCGCCCTGGTGACCAGCGCCGCCCTCGTGGCGGGCACCCTCGGCCTCGCCGCCCCCGCCGAGGCCGCCAGCCTCTGCGCCACCGACTGCATCTCGTACGCGCCGGTCTCGGCCGACACCAGGACCGTCCGGGCCAGCGTCGTCACCACCGGCTACGTGAACGTGACCGCCGAGGTGTGGGCGGCGGACAAGTCGGCCCGCGTCTCGTACATGGTCGACGGCCAGACCGAGACCTGGACGAGCTCCTGGACCTTCACCAGCACGGGCGGCCTGAAGCAGAACACGACCTACGCCGTGAAGCTCGTCGCCAAGGACATGCTCGGCAAGACCTGGACCGAGTGGCGCTCGGTGCGCGTCAAGCAGCGCACCGCCACCTGGCACATCACGAAGATCAACCTCGCCGACGACAGCGACTACGCCGGGGCGGGCGAGTTCAAGGCCGGCTGGAAGGCAGGCACGACGGTCAAGTCGCCGCTCTGGAGCGGCTGGCAGTCCAAGTCCTCGGGCGGCTCCTGGACGCTCTCGTCCAGCAACGCGGCAGCCACGATCGTGCGCGTCGGCGAGACCTCGAGCCCGAAGGTCTTCCTCGAGCTCCTCGACGACGACACCGACATCGGCGACTTCGGCTGCGGCACCGGCTTCGCGCCGAGCTGGGACTGGGGCACGAACAGCTGCGCCGACTGGGCCACCGCCGGGGCCTACGTGAACCTCCCCGAGACCTCCGCGACCACGAGCTTCACCCTGTACGTCGCCAAGACGGCGCCGGTGAAGTTCACCGTCCAGGGGTACGTCGTCACCACGGTGTCCTGACGCCCGCGCACCCCGGCAGGCCCTCGCTCCCCGGAGCGGGGGCCTGCCCGTTCGTGCCGCCCGGGGCGGGCCGCTTAGAGTGACCGCGTGTTCCGCCGCAAGAGCTCCGACACCGAGGTGCCGGCGCCCGCCTCCGAGACCTCGTCCGCCGCCCAGGGCAAGGGCGCGCCCACGCCTACCCGCAAGGAGGCCGAGGCCGCCCGCAAGGCGCGGCTCAACGGCACCACGGGCAACGCCAAGGCCGACAAGAAGGCGGCCCGCGAGGCCGACCGTCAGGCCCGCTACGAGGCCCGCCTGGCCCTGCAGGCCGGCGACGAGCGCAGGCTCCCCGCCCGCGACGCCGGACCGGTGAAGTCCTATGTCCGCGACTTCGTCGACGGCCGCATCAGCGCCGGCGAGCTCTTCATCCCGGTGGCCCTCGTGGTCCTGGTGGCCGGCTTCATCCGCATCCAATGGGTGCAGGTCGTGCTGCTGTGGGCGTGGTCGGCGATGCTCCTCGGCGTCATCCTCGACTCGTTCTACCTCTGGTTCCGCCTGCGCAAGAACCTCCCGGAGCGCTTCCCCGACGAGTCGCGCCGCGGCGCACTGTCGTACGGCATCCTGCGCAGCCTGCAGATCCGCAAGCTCCGCCTGCCCCCGCCCAAGGTGCGCTACAACGGCCAGCCCGTGGTGCCCAAGGTCAAGAAGCAGAAGTAGGCGAGATCGCGGCGGTCCGCTGCCGCGCATAGGGTCGGGGGATGCAGCACCGACGTCTTGGCCGCAGCGGCCTCAAGGTCAGCGAGATCTCCTACGGCAACTGGATCACCCACGGGTCCCAGGTCGAGGAGGACGCCGCCCTCGCCTGCGTGAACGCCGCGCTCGAGGTCGGCATCACCACCTTCGACACCGCCGACGTGTACGCCGGCACCAAGGCCGAGTCGGTGCTCGGCAAGGCCCTGGCCGGCCAGCGCCGCGAGGGCCTCGAGATCTTCACGAAGGTCTACTGGCCGACCGGCCCCGGCGTGAACGACCGCGGGCTGTCGCGCAAGCACATCCTCGAGAGCATCAACGGCTCGCTGCGCCGCCTCGGCACCGACTACGTCGACCTCTACCAGGCGCACAGGTACGACCACGAGACGCCGCTCGAGGAGACCATGCGCGCGTTCGAGGACGTCGTCCGGTCCGGCAAGGCGCTGTACGTCGGCGTCTCGGAGTGGGACGCCGAGCAGATCCGTCGCGCGGTCGAGATCGCCGACCAGATGGGCTTCGACAGGCTCGTGTCGAACCAGCCGCAGTACTCCATGCTGTGGCGCGTCATCGAGGCCGAGGTCGTGCCGACGAGCCAGGAGCTCGGGCTCGGGCAGGTCGTCTGGAGCCCCATCGCGCAGGGCGTGCTCACGGGCAAGTACCTCCCCGGTCAGCCCGCCCCCGAGGGCTCGCGCGCCACCGACCCGACGAGCGGACACTTCACCGAGCGCCTGCGCACCGACGAGATCCTCACCCGGGTGCAGAAGCTGAAGCCGCTCGCCGAGCAGGCCGGCCTGTCGATGGCCCAGCTCGCGGTCGCGTGGGTCCTGCAGAACGACAACGTGTCCTCGGCCATCATCGGCGCGAGCCGCCCCGAGCAGGTCGTCGAGAACGTCAGGGCCGCGGGCGTCGTGCTCGAGCCCGAGCTGCTCGACGCGATCGACATCGTGCTCGGCGACGTCGTCCAGACCGACCCGCGCCTCACCGTCTCCCCCAACCCCCGGGCGTGACGGACATGGGCGACACCGACTGGACCTGGCGCTACGAGAGCGCCGCGGGCGACCTCGTCTCCCTCACCCCGGCCGACACCGTCGACGGCTTCCCCAGCCAGGCCGACGCCGAGACCTGGATCGGCGAGGAATGGGCGCGCCTGCTCGAGGCGGGCGTGGACGCCGTCACCCTGCTCGAGGGCGACCGCGTCGTCTACGGCCCGATGAGCCTGCACCCCGCCACCTGACCCCGTCACACGTGATGGGAAGGATTCCGGCGATCGTGGATGCCGGGGTCAGGCTGCGGCGGCGACCAGGGTGCCGCTGTACATGCCCATGACGCAGGCGAAGTCGTAGCGCTCGCCCGCCGCGAGCGGCGGCAGCGTCACGACGTTCGGCCCCGTCCTCAGGTTCGTCCGCCACTCCCAGCTCACACCGCGCATGTACGCCGCGCAGCTGAGGTCGGACACCGAGGTGATCTCCCACCGGATCGGCACGCCCGGCGCGACGACCGTGGTCGCCGGGACGTAGCCGCGCGTGGTCTGCTCCATCGTCACGGTCTGCGTGCCGGCCCCGACGACGACGTTCGGGGTGATCGCCGTCGGCACGTCCGACCGACCCTGGGTCCAGCCGAGCAGGCCCGCGGCCCCCTGGGCGTTGACCAGCGCGAAGGCGACGAGGAGCGCCCCCGTGATCGCGAGGACCTGCTGACGGACCTTCGCCGAGCCGAGGCGCGGGAGCCCGGCGACGGCGAGGAGCCCCGGTGCGGTGCCGATCGCGAACACCGCCATCGTCACGCCCGCGGTGAGCGCGGATCCCGTGGTCATCGCGTAGAGCTGGATGGCCTGGGTGAAGCCGCACGGGAGGAAGAACGTGAGGGCCCCGAGCACCGCGGTGCGCGTGTCGGAGTAGGGCAGACCCGACCGCTCCTCGATGCCCAGCCGACGGCCGAGGGACGGCGGAAGCGACGGCGACCAGGCGGCGAGCCGCGGCGAGATCCGCAGCAGCCGGAGCCCGAGCACGGCCATCACGAGCGCCACCGCGAGGGTGAGCACCGCCTGCGCCTTCTCGGGCAGGCCGAGCTGCGCGCCGATCGCGCCGAGGGCGGCGCCGAGCACCGCGAAGCCGACGATCCGGCCGCCCTGGAAGACCAGGTGCGGGCGGAGGCTGCCGCGCGTCGGCCGGCCGTCCTCGTAGGTGACCGACGCCGCGTGCGACGCCGACACCGCGAGCACGAGGCCCCCGACGAGCGCCATGCAGGTCGAGACGCCGGCGGCGAGGCCCACCAGCAGCACGACCAGGAGGCTCCCGGACGACGTGGACGTGGACTCCGCCACGAGGTCGGGCACGCCGAAGAAGGCCAGGAGGACCGCCCCGACGGCGACGAGGGCGACGGCGACGACCGCCTCGCGCCAGACGGTGACGTCGTCGCTGATCCACGGCTCGCGGCCGACGCGGTAGCCGGCCTTCTCCACCGCGGCCGACACGCGCGCATCGAGGTCCGGCGCTGCGGCGCCGTCCGCCACGGTCAGCACGGCGGTCCCGCGACGCACCGACACCTCGGCGTCCAGCACCCCCGGGACGCGGCGCAGGGCCTTGGTCACCCGGGTCTCGCAGGCGCGGCAGGTCATGCCGGCGACCGGCACGCGCACCTCGTGCGCGCTCGTCGTCGAGCCGGCCATGCCACCTCCTGCGCCTCGGACCCGGGCCCATCATGAGCCCCGGAACCGCGCGGCGCGAGGCAACCGCGCCCCGCCGGGCGTGGACCTTTGACGGCGGGCACCGCCGCGTGGTCGAGTACACCCGCCCCCTACGGTGGGGGTCACAACTGAACACCCGCGCCTGACGTCCAGGGGAAGCCGGTCCGAATCCGGCGCTGAACCCGCAACCGTAGGTGGTCGACCCGTTGAGGACGGGAGCGGCCGCGAGCCGGAGCACCTGGCGGGCGCGAGATCGGCTCACATCCGTCGAGGTCTACGGAACGAGCCCGGACCGTCCCCCTGGTCCGACCTCTCGCCCCTCGCGCCCGGTCCTCACGGACCACGGCTCGAGGGGTTTTTCGTCGTACGGGGAGCAGTCCGGACCACTTGGTTCGTGCCCGCTCCACCGAAAGGACCCCCGTGGTCACGCTCTCCCCCGGACGCGCTCCGGCCGTACGTCGCTCGCTCGCCGGCCTGCTGGCCGCCGCCACGGTCATCGCCTCCGCCGCGCTCGGCGCCGCGCCGGCCTCGGCCGCCGAACCGGTCCAGGTGGGGCTGTTCGGCACGCAGGACCCGACCTACGACGGCGTCTTCCGCCAGTCGCTCTCGCTGCTCGCCTTCGTGTCAGCAGGCGAGGAGCCCCCGGCCGAGGCGGTCGCCTGGCTGCTCGACCAGCAGTGCGCCGACGGCGGCTTCCAGGCCTACCGCTCGGACACCTCGGCGCCGTGCACCGAGTCCGACCCGGTGAACTACGTCGGCGAGGACTCCAACTCCACCGCGCTGGCCTCGGCAGCGCTCACCGTGCTCGGTGAGCTCGACGCGGCGGACGCGGCCCTCGGCTGGCTCGAGTCCGCCCAGAACGCCGACGGCGGCTTCCCTTACTTCCTCGGCGGCACCTCCGACGTGAACTCCACCGCGATCGCGCTGCTCGCGACCAACGCCGTCGGCCTGTCGCCCAGCCAGGTCACCAACGGCTCGGCGTCGGCCGCCGACTACCTCACCTCCCTGCAGGTCGGCTGCCCCGGCGCGGCCACCGACGAGGACGGCGGGTTCGCGTACGCCGACTTCTCGGCCGGCACCGCGAACGACTCCGCCACTGTGCAGGCGGCGCTCGCGATCACGGGCGCTGCGCTGCCGTTCGTGGCCGACCCGCCGTCGCTCGACATCCCGCGCGCCGACTGCCCGGCACCCGCCGCGGCCCCGGCCGCCACCACCGAGGCACCGGCCGCTGCGGCCGCTGCGGTCGACCTGACGCCGGCCGAGCTCGCGGGCGGCTACATCGCGCGCACGCTCACGGCGTACGACAACGCGATCCCCGAGCTCGACTTCGGCACCGGCCTGCGCAAGCCCGGCACGGTGTCGGCCGGGGACACGGCCTGGGCCGTGCTCGCGCTCTCGGCCATCGGCGTCGGCGGCGACCAGCGCGACGCCGCCCTCGACGTGCTGCTCGGCCAGGTCGGCGGCGGGTCCGCCCGCAAGGCCGCGGCCGCCTCGGTCTCGGACGAGGCACCGGGCCTGCTCGCCCTCGCGGCGCTGGCCGTGGTGTCCGCCGACGGCAGCCAGGCCACCGTCGAGGGCCTGGTGGCCCGGGTCGGCGCGACGATGCGCACCGCACCGGCGTCGTCCAGCCCGACGCCGTCGCCGACCGGCAGCACCGAGCCGACCCCGTCACCCACCGACGCCGGTGGCCTCGCCCCCTCGGGTGCCTCGCCGCTCACGCCGGGCCTCGCCGGGTCGGGTGCTCTGCTGGTCCTGCTCGGTGCCGCAGCGCTGCTGGTGTCACGCCGCCAGGGGTCGCACGCATGACCGCCGCACGCCGGGGCACGGCGACCGCCCGCGCGGTCGCCGTCCTCGGCGTGCTCGGATCCACCCTGCTCGCCCTGCTCGTGGCCGCTGCCGTGACGGCACCGGCCGCCGAGGCGGCGTCGTACCGGTACTGGACCTACTGGTGGGGCCAGCCCGGAGCGACGTCGTGGACCTTCGCCCAGCTCGGTCCGGCCAGCGACCGGCCGAAGGACGGCGCCGTGATCGGGTGGCGCTTCGCCGTCACCACCGAGAGCGGCGGCAAGAAGTCGCCCCGCGCCGCGCTGCCGTTCGCATCGCTGTGCCCGCAGCTCACCTCGGCGCCCGACGGCCAGAAGCGCGTGGCGGTGGTGGTCGACTACGGCTCGACGTCGGACGCGCCCCCCGGCGAGCAACCGCCCGGCGGAGGAACCGTGCGCGTCGAGTGCGTGACCGCGGCGTCGAACGCCAACGCGGTCACCGTGCTGACGACGGCCGGGGTGTCGCTGCGCGTCGGCGGCAACGGGCTGGTCTGCGGCATCGACGGCTACCCGCGCACCGAGTGCGCGGCGGTCGTCGCCGACCCGACGCCGACCCCCACGCGCACGAGCGCCAAGCCCACGCCGAAGCCGACCACCGCGCGTCCGACGAGCTCGTCTGCCGAGCCGGCGACCACGGCCGAGGTGCCGGCGGCTCCTGCAGGTGGCACCCCGACCACGCCCGCGGGCGAGACGACGACCCCGGGCGCGTCGGCGTCGAGCGCTTCGGCGTCGAGCACGAGCGCCGCCCCCACCGCGCAGGAGACGGCCGACGGATCGGAGGCACCGCTGCCGGCGAGCTCCGGTGCTCCGGTGGCGTCCGGCACCGAGGCCCCCGCGGGCGGCAGCCCGCTCGGACCGATCGCGGGTGCAGCCCTGGTCGCGGTCGTCGGCGCCGGCGCCTGGTGGACCGCGCGCGGGAGGCGGTCGTGACGCGTCCCGCCCACCGCCTCGGCGGCAGCGCCCTGCCGCGCTGGACCCATCCGGTCGCCTGGTGGGTCTGGGCGCTCGGCCTCGCGACCGCCGTCAGCCGCACGACCAACCCGCTCCTGCTCGCGCTCGTCGTCGCCGTCGCCGGCTGGGTGGTGGCGCGGCGGCGTCCGGACGCTCCCTGGGCACGGTCGTACGCCGTGTTCCTGCGCCTCGGCCTGCTCGTGATCGCGATCCGCGTCGCGTTCACCGTGGTGCTCGGCTCGGGCTCCGGCACCACGGTGCTGGTGACGCTGCCCGAGATCCCGCTGCCCGACTGGTTCGCCGGCGTCAGCCTCGGCGGCCCCGTCACCCTCGAGGAGCTGCTGGCCGCCGTGTACCAGGGGATGGTGCTGGCCGCGCTGCTCGCGTGCGTCGGGGCGGCGAACTCGCTCGCCTCTCCCGCGCGCCTGCTCGCCTCGGTGCCGGCCGCGCTCTACGAGGTGGGCGTCGCCGTCGTCGTCGCGATGACGTTCGCACCGCAGCTCGTGCAGGACGTCGGCCGCGTCCGCACGGCGCGCCGGCTGCGCGGCCGACCCGACCGAGGTGTGCGTGCGCTCGCCGGCTCGGTGATGCCGGTGCTCGAGGGCGCGCTCGAGCGCGCGGTCGACCTGGCCGCAGCCATGGACTCGCGCGGCTACGGCCGCACCGGGACGCAGTCGCCGGCGCTGCGCCGCACGTCGGGCGCGCTGCTGCTCCTCGGCCTGGTCGGCATGTGCCTCGGCGTCTACGCGCTGCTCGACACGGGCGCAGCCGGCACCCTCGGCCTTCCGCTGCTGGTGCTCGGCGTCGCGGCGGGGACGGTCGGCGTGCTGCTCGCCGGACGCCGCAGCATCCGCACCCGCTACCGGCCCGACCCGTGGGCGCTGCCCGAGTGGATCGTGGCCGCCACCGGCGTGATCGTCGCTGCCGTCCTCGTCGCCGTCTCGATCACCGACCCGATGGTGCTCGTCGGGCCGGTCTCGCCGCCCGCGTGGCCCGCCCTCCCCCTCGTGCCGGTCGCCGCGATCCTCCTGGCCGCGCTCCCGGGCCTCGTCACACCGCCGCCGCCCGGCATGATGGCGATCGCGTCGTTGCCGGTCCGCACGGACCGCCAGGCGGAGGGGGTGGCCGCGTGATCCGCTTCGAGGACGTCACCGTCACCTACGACGGCGCCTCCGCTCCGGTGCTGAGCAACGTCGACCTGCACATCCCCGAGGGGGAGCTGGTCCTGGTCGTCGGCCGCACCGGCACCGGGAAGTCGACGCTGCTGCGCTGCGTCAACGGGCTCGTGCCGCACTTCACCGGCGGCACCCTGCGCGGACGCGTCACCGTCGCCGGACGCGACACGCGCACCCACCCGCCTCGGGAGCTCGCCGACGTCGTCGGCGTCGTACCGCAGGACCCGCTCTCGGGGTTCGTCACGGACATCGTCGAGGACGAGCTCGCCTACGGCATGGAGTCGATCGGCCTCGCACCCGACGTCATGCGCCGTCGCGTCGAGGAGACCCTCGACCTGCTGGGCCTCAACGACCTGCGCAACCGGGCGCTGCGCTCGCTGTCCGGCGGCCAGCGCCAGCGCGTGGCCATCGGCGCGGTGCTCACCATGCACCCGCGCGTGCTGGTGCTCGACGAGCCGACGTCCGCGCTCGATCCCGGTGCGGCCGAAGAGGTGCTGGCTGCGCTGCAGCGGCTCGTGCACGACCTCGGCGTCACCGTGCTGCTGGCCGAGCACCGGCTCGAGCGCGTGGTGCAGTACGCCGACCGCGTCGTCGTCGTGCCCGGCGCGGGCGAGCCGCTCGTGGTCGGGACGCCGGCCGAGGTCATGGCGACCGCACCCGTGGCACCGCCGGTGGTCGAGCTCGGCCGCCTCGCGGGCTGGTCTCCGCTGCCGCTCTCGGTGCGCGACGCCCGCCGCGCCGCCGGACCGCTCCGCGAGCGCCTCGAGCCGCTCGTCGCCGAGGCGGCCCTGCGCTCGCGGCAGTCGCTGCACGTCGTGTCCGGCGACCCGGCGGTGTCGGCTCGCGACGTCGTCGTACGCCACGGTGCGATCGCCGCGCTGCGCGGCGTCACCGTCGCCGCCGACCGTGGCGAGATCGTGGCGGTGATGGGGCGCAACGGCGCGGGCAAGTCGACGCTGCTCTCGACGTTCGTCGGCCTGCACACCCCCACCAGCGGCAGCGCGACCGTCGGCGGATCGGTCGCCTCCACGCTGCGCGGGCGCGACCTCGTGAGCCGCGTCGGGCTCGTGCCGCAGGAGCCCACCGACGTGCTGGTCGCCGACCGTGTGGCCGACGAGTGCACGTCGGCCGACCGCGACGCCGGTGCGGCGCCCGGGACCGCGCGCGCCCTGCTCGACCGGCTCGCGCCCGGCGTGCACGACGACACGCACCCCCGCGACCTGAGCGAGGGCCAGCGCCTCGCGCTGGCGCTCGCGGTCGTGCTCGCGGCGCAGCCCCCGGTGCTGCTGCTCGACGAGCCCACCCGCGGCCTCGACTACCCGGCCAAGCAGAGGCTCGTCGCCACGCTGCGCGAGCTCGCCGCGGCCGGGCACTGCGTGATCCTCGCGACGCACGACGTCGAGCTCGCCGCCGAGGTGGCCACGCGCGTCGTCGTCCTCGCCGAGGGCGAGGTGGTCGCAGACGGCCCCGCCACCGAGGTCGTGGTCGGGTCGCCCATGTTCGCGCCGCAGGTGAGCAAGGTGCTGTCGCCGCAGCCGTGGCTCACCGTCGCCGAGGTCGCAGCCGCCCTCGTGGTGGCGTCGTGACGGCCACCGCGCTCCCGCCCCGCGACGACGTCCGCGTGGTCCATGTCGGCAGACCGGCTGCCGTCCGCATCGGCCGCCGCTCGCTCGCCGCGATGGTCCTGGCCAGCGCGGTCGGCATCGTCGCCTTCGCCTGGCCGCTGATGGCACCCGCCGGCTCGTCGATCGTGGCGCATGCCGCCGACGCCCCCTGGCTCTTCGCCGCGATGCTTCCGCTCGTGCTCGCGGTCGTCCTCGCCGAGGTCGCCGACGGCGGCCTGGACGCCAAGGGCATCGCGCTGCTCGGGGTGCTGTCGGCCGCCGCTGCCGCGCTCCGGCCGTTCGGCAGCGGGCACGCCGGCTTCGAGCCGATGTGGATCGTGCTGGTGCTCGGCGGCCGCGCGCTCGGCCCCGGCTTCGGCTTCTGCCTCGGCGCCGTGGGGATGTTCGCCTCCGCGATGGTGACGGGCGGCGTCGGGCCATGGCTGCCGTTCCAGATGGTCGGCGCGGCCTGGGTGGGACTCGGCGCGGGCCTGCTGCCGCGGGCCGGCGGACGGCGCGAGCTCGGGCTGCTCGCGGCGTACGCCTTCGTCGCCGCGATCGCCTACGGCTTCCTGCTCAACCTGTGGTTCTGGCCGTTCATCACCGCCGACCAGGGGTTCCCGGCCGGGCTGTCGTACGTGCCGGGCGGCACGTTCACCGAGAACCTGCAGCACTGGATGCTGTTCAACCTCACCACGTCGCTCGGCTTCGACATCCCGCGCGCGGTGCTGACCGTGGTGCTCGTGCTGGTGGCCGGTCGGCCGGTGCTGACCGCCCTGCGGCGGGCGTCGAGGCGCGCGGCGTTCGAGGTGCCGGTGCGGTTCGAGGACGTGCGCTGATGCGGGCGCTGGTCCTCGGCACCGGATCGGCGGACGGCTGGCCGAACCCGTTCTGCGAGTGCGCCTCCTGCACCTGGGCGCGCACGAGCGGATCGGTGCGCACGACCACCTCGGTGCTCGTCGACGACGTGCTCCTGCTCGACTTCGGCCCGGACACCCCTCGCCAGGCCTCGCGCGCCGGACGCAGCCTCGCCGGCCTCGCCGCCGTCCTCGTGACCCACGCGCACCACGACCACCTCGACCCGGCCGCACTGCTCGCCCGGTCGTGGGCGGGGCCTGCGTCGTCGCTCCGCGTGGTGGGCCCGCCGTCGGTCGTCGACGCGTGCGAGCACTGGATCGGCCCGCACGACACCGTGGCGCTCACCGCCGTCGCGCCGGGCGACGTCCTCGACCTCGACGGCTACGCGGTCCGCGTGCTCGCTGCGGCGCACGACGTCGGCGCCGACGCCCTCACCCGCGACGCCGTCCTCTACGACGTGACCGCGCCCGACGGGTCGCGGCTGCTCTACGCGACCGACACCGGGCCCCTGCCCGACGCGACCGTCGCGGCGCTGGCCGGCTCGGCGCTCGACCTGCTGCTGGTCGAGCAGACCTTCGGCACCTACCTCGACCACGGCACCGGCCACCTCGACCTCGCGACGCTTCCCGGCGAGCTGCGCCGGCTGCGCGAGGTGGGCGCCCTCACCGACGCGACCGACGTCGTGGCCGTGCACCTCAGCCACCACAACCCGCCGGGGCCCGAGCTCGCGCGGGTGCTCGCGCCGTGGGGCGTGCGGACCGTCGACGACCTGACCGAGATCGAGGTGGGTGCGGTGCCGGACGCAGCGACGGCGATGCTCCCGCGGCGCACCCTGCTGCTCGGGGGTGCCCGCTCGGGCAAGTCGCACGAGGCCGAGCGGATGTTCGCCGCGACGGCCGACGTCGAGTACGTCGCCACCGGCGGATCGCGCGACGGCGACGACGAGTGGGCCGCGCGCGTGGCGCTGCACCGGGAGCGCCGCCCGGCGTCGTGGACGACCACGGAGACGCTCGACGTCGCGAAGCTCCTGCTCTCCCCGGGCCCGCCCGTGCTGCTGGACTGCCTCTCGCTCTGGCTCGCGGGCGTCCTCGACGCCTCGGGCGTCTGGGCGTCCGAGCCGGGCACGGCCGGGCGCGCGGCCGCGCTGGCCGAGGTGGAGCGCGAGGTCGCGGCGCTGGTCGACGCGGTCCGACGTACGACGCGCACGCTCGTGCTCGTGTCGAACGAGGTCGGCAGCGGCGTCGTGCCCGAGCACGAGTCGGGCCGCCTCTACCGCGACGCGCTCGGACGCCTCAACGCCCGCGTCGCCTCGGAGTGCGACGCTGTGTCCCTCGTCGTCGCAGGGACCGTCCTGCCCCTCAAGCCCGGAAGCAGCGCAGCAGCACCGTGACCGTCGACCTCGACGCCCTCGTCGCACGCATCGACCTGCCCGACGACGACGCACGCGCCGCCGCGGCCGAGCGGCAGTCGCGGCTGACCAAGCCGACGGGCGCGCTCGGGCGGCTCGAGGAGCTCTCGCTCTGGCTCTGCGCGGCGCAGGGCGTGTGCCCGCCTCGACCGCTCGAGCGCGTGCGCGTCATCGTGCTCGCGGGCGACCACGGGATCGCGCGCACCGCGGGCACCAGCGCCTACCCGCCCGAGGTCACCGCCCAGATGGTGCTCAACTTCCTCGCCGGCGGCGCGGCCGTGAACGTGCTCGCGCGGCAGAACGGCGCCACCGTCCGAGTCGTCGACGTCGCGGTCGACGTCGACTGGACCGAGCTCGGCGCATCGGTGCCGGACGACGTCGTGCGCGACAAGGTGCGCAGGGGCAGCGGCTCGATCGACCGCGAGGACGCGATGACGCGCGAGGAGGCCGAGGCGGCCTTCGCGCTCGGCGTGCGCATCGCCGACGACGAGGTCGATGCGGGCGCGGATCTCCTCATCCCCGGCGACATGGGCATCGGCAACACCACTCCGGCGGCGGTGATCACCGGGCTCTACACGAACCAGGACGCGGCGTCGGTCGTCGGTCGCGGCACCGGCATCGACGACGCGACGTGGATGCGCAAGACCGCGGCGGTGCGCGACGCCATGCGCCGCGGGCGGGCGGTGAAGGGCGACCCGATGGCGCTGCTGACCACCGTCGGGGGCGCCGACATCGCAGCCATGACGGGGCTGCTGCTGGGCGCGGCGGCACGGCGTACGCCGGTGCTGCTCGACGGCGTGGTGTCGTGCGCGGCGGCCCTCGTGGCGCAGCGGGTCTCGTTCCGCGCGCGCGAGTGGTGGCTCGCCGGGCACCGGTCGACCGAGCCGTCGGCGGCCGCGGCGCTCGACCGGCTGCGGCTCGAGCCGATCGTCGACTACGGCCTGCGCCTCGGCGAGGGAACCGGCGCGTTGGTGGCGCTGCCCGTCCTCGTCGCGGCGGGCGCGACCCTGCGCGAGATGGCGACCTTCGACGAGGCCGGCGTCTCGGACCGGGAGGCCTGATGCCCGACTCCGTGCGCCTCGCCCTCGGCACCTTCACGATCCTGCGCGTCCCGCCGCCGCGGGTGGTCGACCGGCGCACCGCCCGCGACGCGATGCTGCTCGCACCGCTCGTCGGCGCGCTGCTGGCGCTGGTCGGCGCGGTGGTGATCCTCGCCGTACGGCTCTCGCCGCTCGGCCACCGCACGCACATCGTGGTCACGCTGGTCGCGGCGACGCTGGCGATCATCACGCTCGCGGTCCTCACCCGCGGCCTGCACCTCGACGGTCTCGCCGACACCGCCGACGGCCTGGGGGTGAAGGGCGACGACGACGGCGCCCGCGAGCGGCGACTCGCCGTGATGCGCCAGCCCGACATCGGGGCGTTCGGCGCGATCACCCTGGTGCTGGTGCTCGTCGTGCAGATCCTGGCGCTCACCGCGTGCGACCTCGCGGGCCGCGGGACCGTGAGCCTCGTGCTCGCTTGCGTGGTCGCCCGGCTCGCGATCGTGTGGGCGTGCACGCCGCTCGCCCGCTCGGCCCGGCCCGACGGGCTCGGCGCGGCGGTGGCGGGCTCCGTGCCGTACGCCGCCGCGGCGCTGCTCACGGCCGCCGTCCTGGCCGTCGCCGTCCTGCTCGGCCTCGGCGACGACGACGGCGGTCGCCGGCTCGCCGCCGCCCTCGTGATCGGCACTGCGGTCGGCCTGCTCGCCGGCTACCTCGTCGTCCGCCGGGCCCAGGCCCGCTTCGGCGGCATCACCGGCGACGTCCTCGGCGCCACCGCCGAGCTCACCTTCACCGCCGTGCTCCTCTCGCTCGCCCTCCTCCCCTGACCGCGCCCCTCGCCGCCGACTCCTGGGGTGCGCTGTCCGCATCGTGAGAAGCAACCCCCTGCTGTGGTCGGGATCACGCCGGTCGACGGGTCGTCGTGGCGGAGGTCACGCCAGGTGAGGCAAGGGCACCCTTACCTTCTTGCCAGAATGTCCCCATGACTGCGACCACCGACGACCTGCGCGAGTTCGAGCTCGAGTTCGGCGCCGAGCAGCCTGCTGCTCCGGCCGCCCCCGCCGTCCCGGCGTACCTGTCCTCCGCTGCCCGCCGTCGGGCCGCCGACGCCGAGACCGGCGACGGCTTCTTCCGCGGCATGTACGCCCTGATCGTGGCCGGCATGGTGGTCTCGATGGCCACCTTCGCGTTCGTGGCCTACGACAACTCGGTCGCGCAGACCGGCGGCCAGACCTCGGTCAGCGCCACGCCGTAGTCGGCCTGACCCCCCACGACCGAGCGTCGCGCACGCATCGACAGGCGCCTCCCCGCCAGGGGACGGCGCCTGTCGCGCATCCCGGGCCGTGCCGGGTGCTCGGTCAGCGGGTGGAGCGGTCGACGAACGGCGGCGTGGCGACGGCGAACCGCGACGCCCGGCCGCGGACGTCGACCAGCACCTCGTCGCCGTCGGCGAGACCGGCCGAGGTGTCGAGCAGGGCGAGCGCGATGCCCACCTTCAGGGTCGGGGAGAACGTGCCCGACGTGATCTCGCCGAGCGGCGCGCCGTCGACGGTCGAGACGGCCATGTGCGGGCGCGGGATGCCGCGCTCGAGCGACACCAGCCCGACGGAGCGACGGGCGGGACCCGCCTCCTTCTCGGCCACGAGCGCGTCGCGGCCGTGGAACGCCGGCTTCTTCCAGCCCACCGCCCAGCCAGCACGGGCCTGCACGGGGCTGATCGCGAGCGACAGGTCCTGGCCGTGCAGCGGGTAGCCCATCTCGGTGCGCAGGGTGTCGCGCGCGCCGAGGCCGCACGCGCGGATGTCGTCGCCGGCCCCCGCCGCGAGGATCGCGTCCCAGACGGCGCCCGCGGCCGCCCACGGCACGACGAGCTCGTAGCCGTGCTCGCCGGTGTAGCCGGTGCGGCACACGAGGAGGTCGGTGCCGTCGAGCGTGGCCGGCAGGAACGCCATGTACTCGAGGTCGGACGGCAGGCCGAGCGCGTCGAGGAGCGCAGCCGAGCGCGGCCCCTGGACGGCGAGCACGCCGTGCTCGTGGTGCAGGTTGGTCACCGTGACGCCCTCGGGCGCCGCGGCGGCGAGGATCCGCACGACCTCGGCGGTGTTGGAGGCGTTCGGGATGAGGAAGACGTCGTCCGGGCCGTGCAGGTAGGCGATGAGGTCGTCGACGACGCCGCCAGCCTCGTCGCACAGCAGGGTGTACTGCGCCTTGCCGGGCCCGATCCGGTCGAGGCTGTTGGTCAGCACCGAGTCGAGGAACGCCGCCGCGCCGGGCCCGGTCACCGAGGCCTTGCCCAGGTGCGAGACGTCGAAGACGCCGACCCGCTCGCGCACCGCGGTGTGCTCGGCGACGACCCCGCCGCCGGCGTACTCGAGAGGCATCGACCACCCGCCGAAGTCGCCCAGCTTCGCGCCCAGCGCGAGGTGGCGGTCGTGCAGCGGGGACAGCAGCGGCGTGGAGGCGTCGGTCACGCCCCGCACCGTATCGGCCGCGGGCCGTGTCCGCCTCAGGCAGCACGGGGCACGGCCGTCCCGGGCGACGGGTCAACCCGCCCGTCTCCCGGTAGGTTCAGGGCAGACCTCGACCACGGGAGCGCACTGTGACCACCCTTGCCCTGAACTCCGCCGACATCGCGACCATCGCGGGCGACGTCCTCGTCGTCGCGACCGTGCCCGCTGGCGGCCGCAAGAAGGGCGCCGTCCTCGCCGGCCCCGCCGCCGGCCTGAAGGCCGCCCCCAAGCGCAAGCTCGAGGAGGCCCTCGCGGCCCTCGGCGCCACGGGCAAGGCGGGCGACGTCGTCCGCGTGCCCGGCGCCGGGATCTCCGCCGCCCCCGTCGTCGTCGCGGTCGGCCTCGGCGCCGGGCCGTGGAACGACGAGGCGCTGCGCCGCGCCGCCGGCAACGCCGTCCGCTCGGTCGCCGGCAGCAAGCGCGCGGTGCTCGCGCTGCCCGTCGAGACCGCCGCCGGCCTCGACGCCGTCGCCCAGGGCGCCCTCCTCGGCGCCTACTCGTTCGACTCCTTCCGCGTCGACTCCAAGGCCGCGCAGAAGGCCCCGGTCACCCGCATCACGCTCGCCGTCGCCGACGCCAAGGACGCGTCCACCGTCGCGGCCGTCGCCCGGGCCAAGGCCATCGCCGGCGCGGTGATCCTCGCCCGCGACCTCGTCAACACCCCGGCCGGCGACCTTCCCCCGGCGGCCCTCGTCGCCGCTGCGGCCGATGCGGTCGACGGCCTCTCGGTCGAGGTCGAGGTGCTCGACGAGAAGGCCCTCGCCGCAGGCGGGTACGGCGGCATCCTCGGCGTCGGCAAGGGCTCGGCCAACCCGCCGCGGCTCGCCCGGCTCGCCTACCGCCCCGAGGGCGCGACCGCGCACCTCGCGCTCGTCGGCAAGGGCATCACATTCGACACCGGCGGCATCTCGATCAAGCCCTCGCTCAACATGCACGAGATGAAGGGCGACATGGGCGGCGCCGCCGCCACCGCGGCCGCCGTCGTCGCGATCGCGAAGCTCGGCCTGCCCGTCAACGTCACCGGCTACCTCTGCGTGGCCGAGAACATGCCGAGCGGCAAGGCCCAGCGCCCCGGCGACGTCATCCGCGCCTATGGCGGCAAGACCGTCGAGGTCATGGACACCGACGCCGAGGGCCGCCTCGTGCTCATGGACGGCCTCGTCCGCGCGCAGGAGGACAAGCCCGACGTCATCGTCGACATCGCCACGCTCACCGGCGCGGCCGTCGTCGCCCTCGGCTCGCGCACCTTCGGGATCATGTCCAACGACGACGACCTCCGCGAGGCCGTGCACGACGCCTCGAAGCGGGCCGGCGAGGCCGCCTGGCCGATGCCGTTCCCGGAGGAGCTGCGCGCCAACCTCGACAGCTCGGTCGCCGACATCATGAACATCCCGCTGGTGGGCCGCCCCCACGGCGGCATGATGACGGGCGGCATCTTCCTGGCCGAGTTCATCAAGGACGGGCAGCGCTGGGCGCACCTCGACATCGCGGGCCCGTCGTACAACGCAGGCGGCCCGCACGGCTACACCCCGAAGGGCGGCACGGGCGCTGCCGTCCGCACCCTGGTGCAGCTCGCCGAGGACATCGCAGATGGTGCCGTCTGACGACGACAACGCAGTCGACGGCGCCGTCTGACGGCCCGGTCATCCGCACGACCGTTCGACCGTTCGACCGCAGGGCATCGGAGCCCCGTCCCGGCAGCAGCCGGGGCGGGGCTCCTCCTTTCCAGGGAGGACCCATGACGACGCAGCGGTTCCTCGTGCTGCACGGGCTCACCAACCGCCGCCCGGAGGGCCACTGGGAGCGCCGGCTCGCGGCCGCCCTGCGCCTGGCCGGGCACGTGGTGGTCTACCCCCAGCTGCCCGACACCGACTCCCCCGACCTCACGACCTGGCTCGACCTCCTCGACGCCGAGCTCGCCATCCTCGACGAGGCGGGCGACGGCCCGCTGACCGTCGTCGGGCACTCGCTCGGCGCGGTCGCCTGGCTGCACGCCGTGGCGCGCGGCCTCGCCGTCCGTCCGGCCCGGGTGCTGCTCGTGGCACCCGCCGGCCACTCGGCCCTTGCCGACGCCGCGCCCGCCTTCGCGCTGCGCCCTGCGGACGGCAGCCCGACCGCCGAGCAGGTGGCGGCGTCCGCGGGCAGCACCCTTCTGGTGTGGAGCGGCGACGACGCGTGGTGCGACGAGGGGGTCGACGTCGTCTTCGGCGAGCCCCTCGGCATCCCGGTGGTGCTCGTGCCGGGCGGCGGCCACCTCGCCCTCGGCGACGGGTACGGCGAGTGGCCGGACGTGATCGCGTGGGCCGAGAGCGGCGCGGCCGCCTGGCCTACCCGCGGGTAGCCGAGAGGTTCGCCGAGGGCGCATCACCCGCGGTCACGTGCGGCCACGGCAGGTGGAAGGATGGGCCGACGCCCGTCACCTCGGGCCTCTGACCGCTGCACCTGATCACACGCACCTATGAGGAGCGCCCGTGTCCGGGACCTCGTTCGACCTCGTCATCCTCGGCGGCGGCAGCGGCGGCTACGCCGCTGCGCTGCGCGGCGCCCAGCTCGGCCTCTCGGTGGCTCTCATCGAGAAGGACAAGCTCGGCGGCACCTGCCTGCACTGGGGCTGCATCCCGACCAAGGCGCTGCTGCACGCGGCCGAGGTCGCCGACTCGGCCAAGGAGTCCGAGGCGTACGGCGTCAAGGCCACCTTCGAGGGCATCGACATCGAGAAGGTCTACGGCTACCGCGACGGCGTGATCGCCCGCCTCTACAAGGGGCTGCAGGGGCTGGTGAAGAGCCGCGACATCATCCTCGTCGAGGGCACCGGCACGCTGACCTCGCCGACCACGGTCGACGTCGCCGGCACCACCTACACCGCGACCAGGGCCGTCATCCTCGCCACGGGGTCCTACGCCCGTTCGCTGCCCGGCCTCGAGATCGGCGGCCGCGTGATCACGTCGTTCGAGGCGCTCAGCCTCGACTACGTGCCGCAGTCCGCGATCGTGCTCGGCGGCGGCGTGATCGGCGTCGAGTTCGCGAGCGTCTGGAAGTCCTTCGGCGCCGACGTCACCATCGTCGAGGCGCTCCCCCGCCTCGTGCCGAACGAGGACGAGGCCTGCTCCAAGGCCCTCGACCGTGCGTTCCGCAAGCGGGGCATCAAGGCCAAGACCGGGGTGCGCTTCTCCGGCGTCACCCAGGACGAGTCGAGCGTCACCGTCACCCTCGAGAGCGGCGAGAGCCTCACGGCCGACGTCCTGCTCGTCGCGGTCGGCCGCGGCCCGCAGACCGCCAACTGCGGCTACGAGGCCGTCGGCGTCGCGATGGACCGCGGCTTCGTGCTGACCAACGAGCGCCTGCAGACCAACGTCCCGGGCGTGTACGCCGTCGGCGACATCGTCCCCGGCCTGCAGCTCGCGCACCGCGGCTTCCAGCAGGGCATCTTCGTGGCCGAGGAGATCGCCGGGCTCAGCCCCCGCGTCATCGACGAGGCCGGGATCCCGCGCGTGACCTACTGCGAGCCCGAGGTCGCCTCGGTCGGCCTCACCCAGGCCCAGGCCACGGAGAAGTTCGGCGAGGGCAACGTCGAGGCCTACGAGTACAACCTCGGCGGCAACGGCAAGAGCCAGATCCTCGGCACCACCGGCTTCATCAAGCTCGTCCGCGAGAAGGACGGCCCCGTGGTCGGCGTGCACATGGTCGGCGCCCGCGTCGGCGAGCTCGTCGGCGAGGGCCAGCTCGTCGTCAACTGGGAGGCCTACCCCGAGGACGTCGCCGCCCTCGTGCACGCGCACCCCACCCAGAACGAGGCGTTCGGCGAGGCCTTCCTCGCGCTCGCCGGCAAGCCGTTGCACGCGCACTCCTGACACACCCCCCGTCGCGCGCCAGGATCTGACGCGCGGCAGTGCTGCCCGAACGTCCCCGCACCGAAGGAGTCACGCAGGCCATGTCGGTCTCCGTCACGTTGCCCCAGCTCGGCGAGAGCGTCACCGAGGGCACGGTCACCCGCTGGCTCAAGCAGGTCGGTGACACCGTCCAGGCCGACGAGCCGCTGGTGGAGGTGTCGACCGACAAGGTCGACACCGAGATCCCGGCACCGGCCTCGGGCGTCCTGCTCGCGATCACGGCGGGCGAGGACGAGGTCGTCGCCGTCGGCGGCGAGCTCGGAGTCATCGGTGCTGCCGACGAGGCCGGCGCTGCTGCCCCCGTCGAGGCGCCCGCTGCCCCGGCACCTGTCGTCGAGGCGCCCGCCGCACCCGTGGCCGAGCCCGTCGCCGCGCCGGTCGCCGAGGCGCCCGCTGCTCCGGCCGCTGCCCCCGCTGCCGCGCCGTCGGGCGCCGGCACCCCCGTCGTGCTGCCCGCCCTCGGCGAGAGCGTCACCGAGGGCACCGTCACCCGCTGGCTCAAGGCCGTCGGCGACTCCGTCGCGGTCGACGAGCCGCTGGTCGAGGTCTCGACCGACAAGGTCGACACCGAGATCCCGTCGCCGGTCGCGGGCACGCTGCTCGAGATCACCGTCGGCGAGGACGCCGTCGTGCAGGTCGGCGGCACGCTCGGGGTCGTCGGCGTCGCCGGCGCGGCTCCGGCCGCCGCCCCGGCACCGGCCGCGCCCGCCCCCGTCGCTGCCCCGGCACCCTCCGCAGCCGTCGAGGCCCCCTCGACCCCGGCACCGGCCGCGCCCGTCGCAGCACCCGCTGCTCCCCCGGCACCCGCACCTGCAGCCGCTCCGCCTGTCGCGGCTGCGCCCGCTGCCGCGGCCGACACCTACGTGACGCCGCTCGTGCGCAAGCTCGCCTCCGACAACGGAGTCGACCTCGCGTCGGTCACCGGCACCGGCGTCGGCGGCCGCATCCGCAAGCAGGACGTCCTCGCCGCTGCAGAGGCCGCCAAGGCCGCCGCCGCGACCCCCGCGCCTGCCGCCGCCCCCGCTACGGCCGCTGCTCCCGTCGTCGCGGCGTCCCCGCTGCGCGGGCGCACCGAGCCGATGACCCGCCTGCGCAAGGTCATCGCCGAGCGCATGGTCGAGTCGCTGCACGTCTCGGCGCAGCTCACCTCCGTGGTCGAGGTCGACGTCACCCGCATCGCGCAGCTGCGCGGCAAGGTGAAGAAGCAGTTCGAGGCCACCGAGGGCGTCAAGCTCTCGTTCCTGCCGTTCTTCGCCAAGGCCGCCGTCGAGGCGCTCAAGCAGTACCCCCAGGTCAACGCGTCGATCGACCAGGCCGCCGGCACCGTCACCTACCACGACGGCGAGCACCTGGGTATCGCGGTCGACACCGAGCGCGGCCTGCTCGTGCCGGTGATCCGCGACGCGGGCGACCTCAACATCGCGGGCATCTCGCGCAAGATCTCCGACCTCGCCGAGCGCACCCGCACCAACAAGGTGAGCCCGGACGAGCTCTCGGGCGGCACGTTCACGCTGACCAACACCGGCAGCCGCGGCGCGCTGTTCGACACGCCGATCATCAACCAGCCGCAGGTCGCGATCCTCGGCACGGGCGCGGTCGTCAAGCGCCCGGTCGTCGTGACCGACGAGACCGGCAGCGACTCGATCGCCGTCCGCTCGATGGTCTACCTGGCGCTGACCTACGACCACCGGATCGTGGACGGCGCCGACGCCGCCCGCTTCCTCGTGGCCATGAAGCAGCGCCTCGAGGACGCCAACTTCGAGGCCGAGCTCGGCCTGTAGCCCCCCAGCGCGTACGACGGCCCACGCCCCCTGGGGCGTGGGCCGTCGCACGTGCGCGGGGTGGTTGGGATCGACCTCCGATGGGTACCTCGTGCCCATGACTGAACTCATGGCACGCGTGCACGTCGTCGTCGACGCCAGCCCCGAGCAGGTCTGGGAAGGGCTCACCTCCCCCGAGCTGACCCGCCTCTGGATGGGTGGCGCCGAGGTTGCGAGCGACTGGACGCCCGGCTCCACCGTCACGTGGTCGGGCCTCGTGGCCGGCCAGCCGTTCGAGGACTCGGGCACCGTGCTCGAGGTCGACCGCCCGACGCGGCTGCGCACGACGCACCGCAGCGGCGGGCTCGCTCTCGCCGACGCCCCCCTCGACCCCCACGTCGTGACGTACGAGGTGATGGCCGAGCAGGGCGGCACCGTCGTCACCGTCACCCAGGAGGGCCTGGGCCAGACCCCCGACAGCGTCGCGGAGTACGAGCAGACCTGGGCGCTGCTGCTCGGCCGCCTCAAGGGCGTGCTGCAGGAGCGCGGCGAGGCCGCCTCCCGATGTGGCGGCGGGGCCCCCGGACCGACAGACTCGCGGCATGAAGGTCGTGGTCTCGGGCTCGTCCGGTCTGATCGGTTCCTCGCTCGTCGCCTCGCTGCAGGCGGACGGCCATGACGTGGTGACGCTGGTCCGGCGTACGCCGACCGCGGCGGGACAGGTGCAGTGGGACCCGTCCCTCGGCGCCTCGGGCGTGACGGCCGAGCTGCGCGCGGCCATCGACGGCGCGGGCGCCGTGGTCAACCTCGCGGGCGCCGGTGTGGCCGAGAAGCGCTGGGACGAGGCGTGGAAGCACCAGATCCTCGACTCCCGGGTGGCCGCCACGACATGCCTCGCGACCGCCATCACCGATGTGGCGAGCAAGCCGCCGGTCTTCGTCTCGGGCAGTGCGAGCGGCTACTACGGCGACACCGGCCCCGTGGCCGCCGACGAGAGCGCGCACGCGGGCCGCACGTTCCTCGCGCACGTGTGCCAGTCGTGGGAGCTCGCGGCCGAGCCGGCCCGCGAGGTGGGGGTGCGCGTGGTGCACCCGCGCACCGGCACCGTCGCCGACCCGGACGGCGGTGCGTTCGGCCGCTGGCTGCCGGTCTTCAAGCTCGGCGGCGGCGGACCGCTCGGCAACGGCAAGCAGTGGTGGTCGCTCATCTCGCTCACCGACGAGGTGCGCGGCATCCGGCACGCCATCGACACCGACTCCCTCGTGGGTCCGGCCAACTTCGCAGCGCCCGAGCAGGTCACGAACGGCGACCTCGCCAAGGCTCTCGGGCGGGCGCTGTCGCGCCCGTCGCTGGTGCCGGCACCGCTGTTCGGTCTGCGGATCGTCCTCGGCGAGTTCGCCGACGAGCTCGTCATCAGCCAGCGGATGGCCCCGAACGCGCTGACCGCGAGCGGCTTCGAGTTCTCGCACCCCACGATCGCCTCGATCGTCGAGGACATGCTCGGCTGATTCAGCCCGCACGGTCCTCGCGGCCGCGCACCTCGGCGATCCGCCAGCCGTCGCCGTCGAGGGCCGGCATCGGCGTGAGCGTCACCGTCCACCAGGCCGCGGTGCGCTCGGGCACGTGGGTCGTCGTACCGCCCTGCACCACGTCGTAGGCCGTACGCCGGTCGCGCACCGCCAGCACGACGCGGTCGGCGTCGGCGCGCAGCAGCCTCGCCTCCTCCAGCACCACCTCGCCGCCCGAGAGCCTGGCGCCCGACCCCGCGAGCCGCGCCAGGAGCGCGGCGTCGCGCGCCCAGGCAGCACCCGCCGGGTCGACCCAGCGCGCGAGAGCGTCACGGTCGCCGGAGGCGAGCGCCTGCCGACGGCCGGAGTCGAGGGCTGCGAGCACCGCGGCCCAGTCGGTGGCCACGGGCTCCGCGGGGGGCGGAGCCACCGGTGTGGCGGATACCTCGGGCACCACGGCCGGCGCAGGTACGGCCCCGGGGGTCGGCTCAGAGGCCACCGCGCCGACCGCCGTCACGGCCCGGACCGCGCCGAGCCCGACCAGCAGCACGAACGCCACCGAGGCCACCGTGCGGACCGAGAGCCTCGCCGGCGGCTTGTCCTGAGCCCGGCGTCGCGACCCGGGCGGCGGCTGCTCGGCCGGTGGAGCGGCGGCCCGGGCCGAGCGCGGTCGGGGTGCCGCCCCAGTGGGTCGCGGTGCGGCCGGTGCGGGAGGGGCGGCCGGAGCCGACGGCTGCTGCCACAGCGCGTCGAGCAGGCTCTCCGGGCGGCCGCAGGAGCGCAGCAGGTCGAGCAGCTGGTCAGCGTCGGGCCGCAGCACGGGATCGGGGTCGGCGGCGCGCAGGGCGGCGAGGACGAGCGGTCCAGGAGCTCCCCCGCGGCCGAGCAGGAGGCGCACGAGGTCGCCGACCGCGGCGACGTCGGACTCCGGCGTCGGCCCGTCGAGCCTTCCGGGCACGGCGCGCCAGGCGAGGCCGGACCCCGCGAGCAGCACCGACCCATTAGGGGCCACGAGCACCTGCTGCGCGCTCACCCCGCCGTGCGCGAGGCCCGCGGCATGCAGCGCCACGAGCGCCTCCGCCACCGCGGTCGCGGCCGCGAGCACGTGCCCGGCGCGCAGCGGGCCTCCCCGGCGTACGGCGTCGAGCGAGACCGCGCCGTCGGGCACGCGGTGGACGAGCACGACGCCGTCGGGGGACGACGACCAGCGCACGAGCGGCGCGAGCGTAGGGGCCCGTACCTCGCTCAGCCGGCCGAGGTCGCGCGCGAGCAAGGGGACGGCGTCGGGGTCGGCGGCGCCGGGGGCGGTGCGCTCGACGGTCGGCAGGGGCTCGGGCTCGGTGCGGCGCGTCATGCGGCCACGGTGCCCGCCCGGCGCCGCACCCCGCTCGCGTCGTCCACAGGCCCGGGCCGGGGGAAAGGGACGCGCCCGTCTCGATGCGCATCTGCGGGGGTGGACGTGCGTGCCCCTGCACGAACCGGGACGATCGACGGGTGACACCGCTGCGCGAGCCCGAGATCGACGTCGTCGTCGTTGGGGCCGGCCTCGCGGGGCTGGCTGCCGCGCGGCACCTGGCGGCGCACGGCCGCACGTGCGTGGTGCTCGAGGCGTCGGACGGCGTCGGCGGGCGCATGCGCAGCGACGTCGTCGACGGCGTGACGGTCGACCGCGGCTTCCAGCTGCTCAACCCGGCGTACCCCGAGGCGGAGCGGGTGCTCGACCTCGACGCGCTGGCGCTGCGGCCGTTCACCGCCGGCGTGCTGCTCGCCGGCGCCGACGGGCAGCGTCCGGTCGTGGCCGATCCGCGGCGTACGCCGTCCGCGCTCGCCTCCACGGTGCGCTCGACCCCGGGCTCGCGGCTGCAGCAGCTGCGCTTCGCGGCGTACGCCGCCGGCGTCGGCTACCTGCCGGCGTCGCGCATCAAGGACGGGGTCGACACCACCATCGGGGAGACGCTGCGGCCGTTCGGCGAGATCACCGAGCGCGTGCTGGCGCCGTTCCTGTCGGGCGTGCTGTTCGACGACTCGCGCACCACGTCGCGGCGGTTCGTCGAGCTGGTGCTGCGGTCGTTCGTGCGCGGAACGCCGTCGGTGCCGTCGGCCGGCATGGGGGCGATCCCGGTGCAGCTCGCGCAGGGGGTCGACGTACGGCTCTCCACGCCTGTGCGCTCGGTGACAGCGACGTCGGTCACGCTGGAGGACGGCTCGGTGATCGCTGCGCGTGCCGTGGTGGTGGCGACCGATGCGGGCGCCGCGGGGGCGCTGCTGCCGGGGCTCGAGGTGCCGCGGATGAACGCCGGCACCACGTGGTGGCACCTGACCGACGTGCCGGATTCTGCTCTCACCCAAGGGATTCCCGTGCTCGTGGTCGATCCCGACCGCCGCGGTCCCGTGGTCAACACGGTCGCGGTCTCCTCGGCGGCTCCGGCGTACTCGCGCGACGGCCGCGCGCTCGTGGCCAGCACCGCGCTGGGGCTCGAGGTCGATGAGGCCGACGTACGCCGGCATCTCGGGCTGCTGCACGGCGTGGAAGTCAGCCGTTGGGACACCGTGGCCGTGCACCGGATCGCGGCGTGCGTGCCGGCCATGCCGCCCGGCACGCCGCTCACGCGCGAGCCGACGTACGACGGGGTCTACGTCGCCGGCGACCACCGCGACACCGCCTCGATCCAGGGCGCCCTCGTCTCCGGCCGCCGCATCGCCACCGCCCTCCTCCGTTCTGGATGAAGTCCCCTCCTGACCTCGTCGGCTGCGCCTCCTCGGCAAGCGGGGGCCCACGCACATCCACGAGAGCCGAACAGACCCGGCCTTCATCGACGCGGTGCGGTGAGGCGGGCGGGCATCGCGAGCGCGCGTCGGCGGCCGCTCGCGTAGGTTCGGCGGCATGACGACGCGACGCATCCTGGCCACCAGCGGCGGCTTCATGCTGGCCGAGAGCGGGCGCGAGAACGCGCGCCGCCCCGGCGGCACCTTCCTCGAGGCGCTGCGGCTGTCGGGCAAGGACCGGCCGCGCGTGCTGTTCGTGCACACGGCGTCCGGCGACGACAAGAACTACCTCGCCCTGTCGTACCAGGCCACGCGCGACCTCTCGGTGGACGCCGACCACCTCGTGCTCTTCCCCTACCCCAACCAGACGCCGGAGGAGGCGTTCGGCCAGGCCGACGTCGTCTGGGTCGGCGGCGGATCGGTCGCGAACCTCCTCGCGCTCTGGCGCGTGCACGGCGTCGACGAGGCCGCGCGCGACGCGTGGGAGCGCGGCGTCGTCCTCGGCGGCGTGAGCGCCGGCTCGATCTGCTGGCACGTCGGCGGTACGACGGACTCCTACGGACCCGATCTGCGCATCGTCACCGGCGGCCTCTGCCTGATCCCGTACGGCAACGGCGTCCACTACGACAGCGAGGCGCAGCGCCGTCCGATGCTGCAGTCGCTCGTGCGCAGCGGCGAGCTGCCGCTGTCGTACTGCACCGACGACCGCGTCGGGATCCTGTACGAGGGCACCGAGCCGGTCCGCGTGATCACCGACTACGACGTCGACCCCGAGACCGGGCCTGCGGCGTACCGCGTCGAGCGCACCGCCGACGGCGGCGTTGTCGAGACCAGGTTCGCCCCCGGCCCCATCGCCTGACCCGCCTCGAGCATCACCCGTCAAGGACAGGAACCGCCCTTCACGGGCGTGCTCTGTCCTTGACGGAAGAACTCGGGCCGGCGGCGGCACGATCATGGCGGCTGTGGTGAGGTGGGCTTATGAAGACCACCACGATCCCCCTGCTGACCGCCAAGCCCGTGCCGGTGATCGGCGTCGGTGCGATGCCGCTGTCGAACGCCCGCCCCGACGGCACGACGATGCCGCTCGAGGACGCCATCGCGGTCCTGCACCACGCGTTCGACGCCGGGCTGCGCCTCGTCGACACCGCCGACATCTACGCGCCCAGCGCGTCCGAGGTCGGGCACAACGAGCGCATCGTCGGTGAGGCCGTCCGCACCTGGTCGGGCGGCCGCGACCTCATCGTCGTCGTCACCAAGATCGGGATCACGCGTACGCCGGGCCCGCCCGAGAGCGAGTGGGGGCGCGACGGCTCGCGCGACTACCTGCTGCGAGCAGCCGAGGCCAGCGTGACCGCGCTCGGCTTCGAGCCCGACGTGATCATCAACCACCGCGTCAACCGCGCGCAGCAGCCGTACGCCGAGACCGTGCGCGGCATGCTCGCCGTCCGCGACGCCGGCTTCGCACCGGCGATCGGCATCGGCAACATCAACCTCGCCGAGGCCCAGACTGCGTGGGAGGTCACGCAGGGCACGGTCGGCGCCGTCGAGAACGAGCGCAGCCCCCGCTACCGCGGCGACACCGACGTGTTCGAGTGGGCGATCGCGAACAACGTCGCGTTCTTCCCGTGGTCGCCGTTCGGCGGAGGCGACGACGCCAAGAACCTGCCGACGGCGTACCCCGAGTTCGCCGCCGTCGCGGCCGAGCTCACGGAATCGACCGGCACCGAGGTGACCGCGCACGAGGTGGCGCTCGCGTGGCTCATCGCGCAGGGCCCGACCGTCGTGCCGATCCCGGGGTTCACCCGGTTCGCCACGGCCGACTCCGCCGCGCGGGCGGCGTACCTCGACCTCAGCGCCGAGCAGCTCGCCCGCCTCGACGCCACCGAGGGCACCAACGAGTCGGTCTACCCCGACTGAGTACCTATCGGTGAAGGCCGGAACTGTTGCGCTCTCAGCAGCGAAGGCCCCTACCGGGCGGGGGCTTCGCCCATCGTCGCCCGGCGGGGGCCCACCCTTCATCGCAAACCCGGGGGTACGCCGAGAGCGAGCGGGTGGGGCGGTGCGGCGGGGGCGGGCTTAGGCTGGCCGTCGTGACTGCGGAGACGACGACGTACGCCGGGCTGCTCGCTGCGCCGAGCACCGCGCTGTCGTACCGCGTCGTCGGCCTCGGGCCCGGGCTCGTGCCGTACGCCGACGCCTGGGACCTGCAGCGCGCCACGCACGACCGCGTCGTCACCAGCGGCTCCCCCGGCGAGATCCTCCTGCTCGAGCACCCGCCCACCTACACCGCCGGCAAGCGCACCCGCCCCGCCGACCGCCCGACCGACGGCACCCCCGTGGTCGACGTCGACCGCGGCGGCCAGATCACCTGGCACGGCCCCGGCCAGCTCGTCGGCTACCCGATCGTGCGTCTCGCCGAGCCCGTCGACGTGGTCGAGCACGTCCGCGTGCTCGAGGACGTCCTCATGAAGGTCTGCGCCGGCTTCGGCCTCGAGACGATGCGCGTCGAGGGCCGCACCGGCGTCTGGGTGGCCGCCGACACCCCGCTGCAGGGCACGCGCCCCGAGCGCAAGGTGGCCGCCGACACCCCGCTGCAGGGCACGCGCCCCGAGCGCAAGGTGGCCGCGATCGGCGTCCGCGTCAGCCGCGGCGTCACCATGCACGGCTTCGCGCTCAACTGCGACTGCGACCTCAGCTGGTTCGACCGCATCGTGCCGTGCGGCATCGAGGACGCCGGCGTCACGAGCCTCACCGCCGAGCTCGGCCGCACCATAACCGTGCAGGACGCCCTCGGCCCCGTCATCGCGGGGCTCGCCGCGCAGTACGGAACCCTCGTCGAGCAGAACCAGGAAGGCTGACGTGACCGACTCGGTCGGAACGACCACGCCCAGCCACGACGACGTCGTGCAGACCGCACCCGACGGCCGCCGCATGCTGCGGATCGAGGCGCGCAACGCCGAGGTGCCGATCGAGCGCAAGCCCAGCTGGATCAAGACCACGCTGAGGACCGGCCCGGAGTTCCAGCGCATCAGCGGCATGGTGAAGTCCGAGGGCCTGCACACGGTGTGCCAGGAGGCGGGCTGCCCCAACATCTACGAGTGCTGGGAGGACGCCGAGGCCACGTTCCTCATCGGCGGCAGCCAGTGCTCGCGCCGCTGCGACTTCTGCCAGATCGACACCGGCCGCCCCGACCCCCTCGACCGCGACGAGCCCCGCCGCGTGGCGGAGTCGGTGGCCACGATGGGCCTGCGGTACGCCACGGTCACCGGCGTCGCCCGCGACGACCTCCCCGACGAGGGCGCCTGGCTCTACGCAGAGACGGTCCGCAAGATCCACGAGCTCAACCCGGGCACCGGCGTCGAGGTGCTCATCCCCGACTTCTCCGGCAAGCCCGAGCTCCTCCAGCAGGTGTTCGACGCCGCCCCCGAGGTGCTCGCGCACAACGTCGAGACCGTGCCGCGCATCTTCAAGCGCATCCGTCCGGCGTTCCGGTACGACCGGTCCCTCGACGTCATCACCCAGGCCCGTGCCGCGGGGATGGTCACCAAGTCCAACCTGATCCTGGGCATGGGCGAGGAGATCCCCGAGGTCGTGCAGGCCCTGCACGACCTGCACGACGCCGGCTGCGACCTGATCACCATCACGCAGTACCTGCGGCCGAGCCCCAAGCATCACCCGGTCACCCGCTGGGTGAAGCCCGAGGAGTTCGTCGAGCTCGCCGAGACCGCTACCGCGATCGGCTTCGCCGGTGTGATGAGCGGCCCGCTCGTGCGCTCGTCGTACCGTGCCGGGCGCCTGCACCAGCAGGCGCTCGAGGCCCGGGCCACGGGCGGGGCGGCCACGATCGTGACCGGCGGAGCCACCGCCTGACACCTGTGCCGGGGCGGTTCGTCGCGGGCCTCCGAGGCGTCTACCCTGGGGGCCTCACCATCGACCACCGGAGCGCACACCCGTGAGCAGCAACGCGCCCAGCCCGGCCCCCCGCGGCCGCATCGCGCAGATCCGCGAGACGTACAAGCTGACCCGTCGCGCCGACCCGAAGATCCCGTGGATCCTCGCCGGTGTCTTCCTCGGCGTCCTGCTGGTCATGGTGGCGCTCGGCGCCGTGTTCGGCCCGCTGTGGTTCTGGATCGTGCTCGGCGTCCCGACCGCCCTGCTCGCAGCCACCTACATCTTCGCCCGCCGCGCCGAGTCGGCGGCGTACGCCTCGATCGAGGGGCAGGCCGGCGCCGCCGCCTCCGCGCTCTCCACGCTGCGCTCGGGCTGGTACGTCACCCCGGCCGTCGCCGTCACGAAGAACCAGGACGTCGTGCACCGCGTGCTCGGCCGTCCGGGCGTGATCCTGGTGTCCGAGGCCCCCGCGAGCCGTGCGGCGAACCTGCTGGCCAACGAGCGCAAGCGGCACGCACGCTACGTCGGCGAGACGCCGATCATCGAGGTGCAGTCCGGCAACGAGCCCGGCCAGGTGCCGATCCGCAAGCTGCAGCGGCACGTGATGAAGCTGCCGCGCTCGCTGAAGCCCGCACAGGTCAGCACGCTGCGCAAGCGCCTCGACGCCCTCACCACCACACCGCTGCCGATCCCCAAGGGCCCGCTGCCCAAGGGCACCAAGATCCCCCGCAGCTGATCCCTCCGCCGCCCGGACAATTGCCCCCGGAACTGTTGCTTCCCGAGCCGTTCGGTCGTGACTTCACGACCGAACCGGGGGCACATTCCCGGCGCAGGAAGGTGCTGGCGTGACGGCCCTGCCGAACATCGGCGCCCCGGCGACGCGCGCGCTCACCATCGAGGGCATCACCACGCTCGAGTCGGTCGCCGGCCGTCCGGCGCGGCGGCTGCTCGCGCTGCACGGCGTCGGGCCCCGCGCGATCCGCATCCTCTCCGAGGCGCTCGAGGCCGCCGGCCTCGAGCCCCTCACCTGAGCGCCTGCCCCTCGGGCTGCCCCAGACCTCAGGCTGACGCCGATGCAGGGCCGCAGCACCGACGACATGCTCGGCATCGGGCAGCTCGCCCGGCTCGCCGGGCTGTCGGTCGGCGCGCTGCGCCACAACGACGAGGTCGGCGCGGTCATCGCCGAGGACGACCCCGCCGTACGCCGTGCGCTCCTCGCCCGGCACCGCGACCCGGTCGCCACGCGGGTCACGCCGCTCCAGCGGGTCCTGCACCGGCTCACCCACCTCGTCGACCCCGACCAGGGGCACGACCACTCCCCCGAGGAGCACGTCATGTCGCAGACCACCACCGGCAGCCTCGACGCCGGCCCGCAGACCGCGCTCGCCAAGGCCCTCTACAACCGCGTGTGGGAGCCGCTCGAGAAGAGCGACCGCACAGCGGCGGACGACGAGGAGCTCGTGCACACCGCGCACGCCTCCCGGCACTTCTGGACCGCGGTCGGCACCGAGAAGAACGAGGCGCTCGCCCGCGCGTACGCCGTCGCCGGCGACAAGGCCGCGGCGGTCGAGTGGAAGGCCAAGGCCGTGGCGCGCCTGGCCGAGGTGGACGACACCGACGACCGCGAGATCGTCGCGGGCGACCTGACCACGCTGCCGGTCTGAGGTCGGGCCGCGTCAGCGGCGGACGAGCACCAGACCGAGCGAGCGGTCGTGCAGGCCCCGCATGTCGCGGTCCCAGATCACGGCCGGGACGAGCAGGCACACCTGCAGGCTGCGCAGGAACGCGCGGCCGAAGCCCGGGGGCATGCCGTCCAGGCGCAGGACGCCGATCCCGAACACCCGCTGGCCGAACGACGATCCCGTCGCCCAGGTGAGCAGCGTGAGCTGCACCAGGAACACGCCCATCGTGGCGAAGCTCGACTCCGGGGTGCCGTAGGCGAGGCCGGAGAACAGCAGGCGCACGAGCAGCACGCACGCGAACCAGTCGAGGAACAGGGCGCCGATCCGGCGGCCCCAGCGGGCGATCGAGCCCGGGCCGTCGTCGGGGAGACCGAGGCGCTGCCCGGGGTAGTCCTGCGTCGGCGGCAGCACCGAGCCGGGGCCCGACAGCCACGACCCGAGGTCGCGCCTGGTCAGCCCGCGCGACTGCTGCTCTCCGTCGGGTGCGTTCTGCTCACCTGCCACCGGGCAAGGCTAAGCGGCGCACGACGACCCCGCCGACCGAGGTCCGGTCGCCCCGCGTCAGGGCGGCGTCAGGGTTCCCGCCACGGCGTCAGGATCGCGTCAAGATCGCGCGAACCACCGGCCTCGGCGGGCGTACGACGTAGTCGTGAGCATCCTCAAGCGCGCCTTCGTCGGCAGCCCCATCGACTCCTCCGAAGGCCACCGCACCCTGCTGTCCAAGCGCCTCGCACTGCCGATCTTCTGCAGCGACCCGCTCTCGAGCGTCGCCTACGCGACCGACCAGATCCTCCTGGTGCTCGTGCTCGGCGGCGCCGCAGCCCTGATGTTCACGCCGTGGGTCGCCCTGGCCGTCATCGCGCTGCTCGCGATCGTCGTGACGTCGTACCGGCGCACGGTGCACGCCTACCCGAACGGCGGCGGAGCGTACGCCGTAGCCCAGGACAACTTCGGGCAGCGCACGGCGCTCGTCGCTGCGAGCGCGCTCATCGTCGACTACATCCTGACCGTGGCCGTGTCCGTGACGTCCGGGGTCGCCAACTTCACCTCGGCCTTCCCCGATCTCGCCCCGTACACCGTGGAGATCAGCGTCGGCCTCGTCATCGGCCTCACGCTCATGAACCTCCGCGGCGTGCGCGAGTCCGGCAAGGCGTTCGCGGCACCGACGTACCTCTTCATCATCAGCGTGGTCGTGCTCATCGTGGTGGGCGCGGTGAAGATGCTGCTCGGCCAGCCGGTGGTGGCTGAGTCGGCTTCGCTCACGTCCGACGCCGCCCAGGCCACAGGCGCAGCTGCGATCTTCCTGCTGCTGCGCGCGTTCGCCTCGGGCTGCACCGCGCTCACGGGTGTCGAGGCGATCTCCAACGGCGTCCCCTACTTCAAGCCGCCGAAGTCACGGAACGCCGCCGGCACGCTGCTCGCCATGGGCGTGCTCGCCATCACGATGTTCGGCGGTGTCACCTGGCTCGCGATCGCGTCCGGCGTCAAGCTCTCCGAGGACAACGCGACCCTCGGGCTCCCGGCCGACGTCGTGCAGCCGACCGTGCTGGCGCAGCTCGGGACGGCCGTCTTCGGGAGCGGCTCGATCGGGTTCTTCGCGCTGCAGATCTTCACCACCGCCGTGCTCGTGCTCGCCGCGAACACCGCCTACAACAGCTTCCCGATCATGGCCTCGGTGCTCGGCCGCGACGGCTACCTGCCCCGTCAGTTCGGACGCCGCGGCGACAAGCTCGTCTTCAGCAACGGCATCCTGTTCCTCGCCGGCTCGTCGGTGCTGCTGATCGTCGCGTTCGACGCGAGCGTGACCCGGCTGGTGCAGCTCTACATCCTCGGTGTCTTCCTGTCGTTCACGATCTCCCAGTCCGGGATGGTCAAGCACTGGTCGCGCCAGATGCGCACGGCGCCCGCGGCGGAGCGTCGCCGCATGGCCCGCGACCGGATCATCAACGGCCTCGGTGCCTCCGTGACCGCCGTGGTGCTCGTGATCGTGGTGGTCACGAAGTTCACCCACGGCGCGTGGCTCGTGATCATCGCCGTGCCGCTCTTCTACGCCGTGATGGTGGGCATCCACCGCCACTACCGGTCGCTCGACGAGCGGATGTCGCCCGCGCCGGGCGGCGTGGTGCTGCCGAGCCGCGTCCAGGCCCTCGTCCTCGTCTCACGGCTGCACGCGCCGGCGATGCAGGCGCTGGCGTTCGCGCGCGCCACCCGGCCCGACCACCTCGAGGCCGTGCACGTCGTGACCGACCGCAGCGACGTGCCGAGCCTGCAGCAGGCCTGGGCCGACCGCGGGATCCCCGTGCCGCTGGTGTGCCTGGAGTCGCCGTACCGCGACCTGACCCAGCCGGTGCTCGAGCATGTGCGGCAGATGCGTCGCACGAGCCCGCGCGACATCGTCGCGGTCTTCGTGCCCGAGTACGTCGTGACCCACTGGTGGGAGGCGCTGCTGCACAACCAGAGCGCCCTCCGGCTCAAGGTGCGCCTCCGTCAGGAGAAGGGCGTCATCGTGATCTCGGTGCCGCTGCAGCTCGAGGACGCGCCCATCGAGGGCCCGGTCGAGGCGGCGGTGCGGTGACGCCGGTGGAAGACTCGACGGCGTGACCAACGGACGACCGGACGCCGGTGCGCTCGCCGCGCGCGGGCGACCTGCCGTGCGCGTCGCCTCCTTCGTGGTCGGCATCACCCTCGTGTGGGTCGGGGCGGCCACAGCCTCGGCCGGGAACCCGCTCGACCTCGCTGCCGTGCTCCTGGTGATGCTCGCCGCCGTCGTGGCCCTGGCGCTCGTGACCGGCCCCGTGCTGGCGGTGCTCGCCTCGCTCGCGGTGGTCGGGATCGTCAACTGGTACCTCGTGCCCCCGTACGGCACCTTCTCGGTCGCGAGCACCGAGAACCTCGTCGCGCTGGTCGTCTTCCCGTTCGTCGCCGCTGTGACGGCAGGCCTCGTCGAGCTCGCCGCCCGCGCCCGGTCGCGCGATGCGGCGTCGGCGTCGCGCGCCGAGCTCATGGGCGACGTCGCATCCGCCCCGGCCGCCTCGCTCGACCGCGTGCGCCGCGCGCTCGACCTCGACGAGGTCCGTCTCGTCCGCGACGGCGAGGTGGTCGCGGCGAGCGGCGCGAGCGAGGGGGCCGGCGTCGTGCTCGACGCGACCGGCCCCGACGGCTTCCGGCTCGTCGGCACCGGTGCTCCGCGCATGGCGGAGGATCCCGACTTCATCGCGTCGCTCACCGCCGCGGCCGTCCGGGCGCACGAGAGCGAGGAGCTCGATCGCGAGCGCGCACGCGCCGCCGGGCTCGCCGCTGTCGACGACGCGCGGTCGGCCCTGCTGGCCAGCGTCGGGCACGACCTGCGCACGCCCCTGGCGGGGCTGCGCCTGGCCATCGACACGCTGCGCTCCCCCGACGTCGAGCTCGACGACGACGCGCGCACGGAGCTGCTCGGCACGGTCGACGCGTCGACCACCCGCCTGGACGAGCTCATCTCCAACCTGCTCGACATGAGCCGGCTCGAGGCCGGAGGGCTGCCGGTGCGGCGCGAGGCCGTGGCGCTGTACGGCGTCGTCTCGTCCGCAGTCACCGGGCGCGCACCGGGCGCGGTGACGGTGCATGTGGACGAGGCGCTCCCCCTGGTCTCGACCGACCCGGTGCTGCTCGAGCGCGTGGTCGAGAACCTCGTCTCCAACGCGCTGCGGCACGGTCGCGCGGGGGCGGGCCGGCCGGTCGAGGTCCGCGCCGTCCCGCGCACGTCCGCGGTGGTCGTCGACGTCGTCGACCACGGCCCCGGGCTCGGCGCGACGGCAGCCGCCGCGCCCGCCCTGTCGGCCTCGAGCAACGCCGACGGAAGCACCGGCCTCGGGCTCGAGATCGCGCGCCGCTTCTGCGTGGCGATGGATGCCGCGCTCGAGCTGCGCGAGACCGAGGGCGGCGGGCTCACCGCGCGCATCACCCTGCCGCTTGCCCGGGGAGGCGCGCGATGACCGAGCTCCTCGTGGTCGAGGACGACGAGCAGCTGCGCAGGGCGCTCGTGCTCACGCTGCGCTCGCGCGGGCACAGCGTGACGGCGAGCGGGTCCGGCGTCGAGGCCGCGGCGCTGGCCACGAGCAGGCGGTTCGACGTCGTGATCCTCGACCTCGGCCTGCCCGACCTCGACGGCATCGCGGTGATCGAGCAGGTGCGCGCCAGCAGCGGGGTGCCGATCGTGGTGCTCTCGGCACGACGCGACCAGGCCGACAAGGTCACCGCGCTCGACGCCGGGGCGGACGACTACCTCACCAAGCCGTTCGGCATGGAGGAGCTGCTCGCACGCATCCGCGCGGCCCAGCGCCGCGCCGGGCCGGTGACGAGCGCGGGCACCGTCACCACGCCGGACTTCGCGGTCGACCTCGGCCGGAAGTCCGTCCGCACCACGGACGGCACCGAGGTGCACCTGACGCCCACCGAGTGGGGCGTCCTCGAGGTGCTCGTGCGCGCCGACGGCCTGCTCGTGCCGGGAGCAGACCTGCTCGCGCAGGTGTGGGGGCCGGCGTACGGCAGCCAGACCAACTACCTGCGGGTCTACCTGGCGCAGCTGCGCCGCAAGCTCGAGCCGGACCCGTCGCACCCGCGGTACCTCATCACCGCGGCCGGGCTGGGCTACCGCTTCGACGTGACCGGCTCGGGGAGCGCCTGATCCCGACCCCGCCGGACGTCGCCGGAACGGCTCTGGCAGGCTGTGCCCCGACGCGCGGCGACGGTGCCGCGGGCCCGTTCGGCGGGTCCCGCGTGTGGGCCCCCGGTCGGCCCGCGCCCACTTTTCGCGGCTGTCACGCTCGGAAACAAGGTCGAAACAATCGGGACACCGACGGGAAATCCCGCCCCCGTAGGTTCCCCGTGAACGCTGAGGCGAGCCCGTCGCAGCTGCCAGTGATGCCCCCACAGTCCGTCGGCTCAGCCGGGGACCCCGCGAGGAGGATGGATGTTCAAGAACGCGGAGGAAGTGCTCCGGTTCATCCAGGACGAGGACGTTGTCTTCGTCGACGTGCGCTTCTGCGACCTGCCCGGCGTGATGCAGCACTTCAACGTTCCGGCGAAGTCGGTCGACGAGGCGCTGTTCACCGAAGGTCAGATGTTCGACGGTTCGTCGATCCGTGGCTTCCAGGCCATCCACGAGTCGGACATGAAGATCGTGCCGGACGTGAAGACGGCGTTCCTCGACCCGTTCCGCAAGGAGAAGACGCTCGTCATCAACTTCTCCATCCAGGACCCGTTCACCGGTGAGCCCTACTCGCGCGACCCGCGCAACGTGGCTGCCAAGGCCGAGGCCTACCTCGCCACGACGGGCATCGCGGACACCGCGTTCTTCGCCCCCGAGGCCGAGTTCTACATCTTCGACGACGTCCGCTTCGAGACCAAGCAGAACGCCGGCTACTACTTCATCGACTCCGTCGAGGGCGCCTGGAACACCGGCCGCTCCGAGGAGGGCGGCAACCGCGGCTACAAGCCCCGCTACAAGGGCGGCTACTTCCCCGTCCCGCCGGTCGACCACTTCGCCGACCTCCGCGACGCGATGGTCCTCGGCCTCGAGCAGGTCGGCCTCTCGGTCGAGCGCGCTCACCACGAGGTGGGCACCGCCGGTCAGCAGGAGATCAACTACCGCTTCGACACGCTGCTCCAGGCCGCCGACGACGTCATGAAGTTCAAGTACGTCATCAAGAACGTCGCCTGGCACGCCGGCAAGACCGTGACCTTCATGCCGAAGCCGCTCTTCGGCGACAACGGCTCGGGCATGCACGTGCACCAGTCGCTCTGGAAGGACGGCGTCCCGCTGTTCTACGACGAGCTCGGGTACGGCGGCCTCTCGGACATGGCCCGCTGGTACATCGGCGGCCTGCTCAAGCACGCGCCGTCGCTGCTCGCCTTCACCAACCCGACGGTGAACTCGTACCACCGTCTGGTGCCGGGCTACGAGGCGCCGGTCAACCTGGTCTACAGCCAGCGCAACCGCTCCGCCTGCATCCGCATCCCGATCACCGGCTCGAACCCGAAGGCCAAGCGCATCGAGTTCCGCTGCCCCGACCCGTCGAGCAACCCGTACCTCGCGTTCGCGGCGATGCTCATGGCCGGCCTGGACGGCATCAAGAACAAGATCGAGCCGCCGCAGCCGGTCGACAAGGACCTCTACGAGCTCCCGCCGGACGAGGCCGCCGCGATCCCGCAGGTGCCCGCGTCGCTGACCGAGGTGCTCGACGCGCTCGAGGCCGACCACGACTTCCTCCTCGAGGGCGGCGTCTTCACGCCCGACCTCATCGAGACGTGGATCGAGTTCAAGCGCACGATGGAGGTCGACCCCATCCGCCTCCGTCCGCACCCGCACGAGTTCGAGCTCTACTACGACATCTGAGCCGTACCCACCCGGACACCCGGAAGGCCCGCTCCCCGGGGGCGGGCCTTCCGCCGTCCGGGGGCGGCGCACCCGGTCAGAACACCGGCCCGTGCTTCAGGTGGGCGTCAGGCTGGTCCTGGTACTCCGCGGGCAGAGCCGGCCCTTGCGGCGTGGAGATCGCGGCAGGTTCGATCCGCGTCTCGAACGGACGCACGAAGCCGCCGGCGACCTTGTCCGTGGTGTCGATACGCACGACCTCGTGCGTGCCCGCGGTGGTCGGCCCCGCGAGCATCGGCGCGTTCGCGACGGCGACCGCGAGCCCGGCGACAGCGACGGCGAGAGCGAGCAGCGCCATCCAGAGCGCCGCCTTCGCGAGCGTGCCGTGCTGGATGGACGGCGTGTGCAGCGTGGTGCTCATGACGACCCCCTCGATGGGTTCCTGTCCTCCTGCAGCTGCCACGCTGCTCAGGACGACGAACCGGGAAATCGGGGGAACCCCTAACCTTCCGCCCTCACAGCGGCCCACCGGCAGGCGCCGATGCCATCATCCGCACGAGCTCGCTGCGCCCCCGGACGCCGAGCTTGCGGTACACGTGCGTGAGGTGGACCTCGACCGTGCGCGGCGAGAGGAACAGCCTGCGCGCGACGTCGTCGTTCGTGATGCCCTCGGCGACGGCCTCGGCCACCCGGCGTTCCTGGGCCGTGAGGCTCCCCGACACGTCGTAGCGGTCGCGCCGTGCGACACCGGCCCCGACGGCCGCGAGCTCGTCCGCGCAGGTCTGCGCCCACGTGGCGCAGCCGAGGTCGAGGAAGACGGACCGTGCCCGTTGCAGCCTGGCTGCTGCCTCGCCCCGCCGACGACGTCGGCGCAGCCACCGTGCGTGCCGGAGGCGCGTCATCGCCAGCTCGAAGACATGCACGCCGCCACCGATGCGCTCCTCCGCCCGGCAGAACAGCTCGTGCGCCTGCGGGTCCGGGGCCAGGGCAGCACATGCGCGGTCGATGAACCCCTCGCCGAGCAAGCTCGTCGTCGGCTGAAGGAGCGCGATCAGGCGGTCCCGCTCCCCCGCAGCCGCCTCGACCTCACCTCCATCCGCGAGCAGCTCTACGAGCGTGACCAGGTGGTCGGCGTACACCGTGTGCGGGACGAGGCGGACCATCGAGTCGAGACGCTCCGAGGCCAGCAGCTCGCGCGCCTCCTCCGGCCGGCCGAGGCTGAGCGCGAGCATCGCCCGCTCCCCGGGGAGGGCGCCCGTCCAGAAGTCCATGCCGGCCTCGCCCATGACCTTCTCGGCGCGCTCGAGCGTCGGAGCGAACAGCCGCTCATCCGCCCTTCTGCTGCACAGCTGGAGCCTCATGGCATCGGAGTAGAGGTCCGCCCGGCCGAGCGCCAGCGACAGCTCGACGGTCTCGTCGATCTCACTCTCCAGCTCGTCCCAGCGCCCCTCCCAGAACGACACCAGAAGGTCGATCCCGATCCCGTCCAGCCGCCGGCGCGGGTCGCCTGAAGCGACCAGGGCCGACACGACCTCGCGCAGCACCGGACCGCTCACCTCGAGGCCGACGTCGAGGCCGGCGTTCACCACCGACTCCGTCGCCCAACCTGTCGCAGTCGCCTCATGCACCGTGATCGTCGCGAACGCGCTCTGCAGGTGCGGCCTCGTGTCGAGGTCGCCCACCTCGTGGTCGTACGCGTGCGCCACCAGGAGGCGGTCGATCGGCGCGAGCTCGGCGAGGGGGCCGAGCTCCGCCGCCAGCACAGGGATCTCCACCTGGCGCTCCGAGGTGATGTCCTGCGCGAAGATCAGGTCACGCACCGCCTCACGCCGCTCGTCGCCATCCAGGAGGTCGAGCGACTCCCGGAGCAGACGGCAGCCGAGCGGGGCATCCGACACCCGGGCGGTGGCTAGCCCGGCGATGCGCAGGAGACGACCCCGTGTCGTAGGCGCGGGCTCGCGCGACAGCCCGACGAACGCGATCCTCGCAGCCGCGCCGTCGTCGAAGTCGTCGAGCGCCATCGAGGAAGCCCTGCACAGCATCTGCGCCGCGACCTCCGCGTCCGCCTCAGTCGCGGCAGCCAGCTCCAGCACGTCGGCGGCGGATCGCTTGGCCCCGAGTCGTTCGAGGGCTGCGGCGTCCTCGCAGAGCGACCGTGTGAGTTCGGCATCCGGTGCGAGCGCGGCGGCTGCCCGGTGGCAGGCGCGCCGGTGCACCCGCCGTGCGGTGGGCGCCAGGACCGAGACGGCGGCGAGCGCGGCGGCGTGCGCATCGCGCACCTCGTAGGGGGATGCCTGGGCGAGGACCGCGACACGTGCCAACGGGTGCCCGAACCGTGGCCGAGAGCCACGGACCACCACGAGCCCCGCGCGCTCCGCAGGCTCCAGGTCGGCGCGCGAGCTGCCGGATTCGGCCAGCGCGGCATCGACAGGGTCCTCCTCGCCCGTCACCGCGAGGACGACCAGTGCCCGACGGGTGGCGTACGGCAGCAGCTGGACATCGGCGGCCCAGCGCTCCACGACACCTGATCCCACCCGGAGGTCGTCCGGAAGCCGTGTGCGGCCGGCCCGCTCATCGGCGTCGAGCCGGACCACCGCCTCCAGCACCGCCAGGGTGTTGCCCTCCACCGCGCGCCATACCGCCTGCGCGACGTCGTCCGCCGTGCCGCTCGCGACCGTGCGGGCGAGCTCGCCGGCTTGCGTCAGCGGCACCGGGCCGACGTCAAGCCGTGGCAGGCTCGCGATCCCTCGGTCGTCCATGAGCTCGGTCCTTCCCGCACCGATGATGGCCACGGGGTCGCATGCGAGCCGCCGGGCGGCGAACACCAGCGCCACCTTCGACGGCGCGTCCCACCAGTGCAAGTCGTCCGCGACGAGCAGCGTCGTGCCGTCGAGACGGGACAGGACCTCCAGGAGCGCGGTCGGGTCGGGACTCCCTGTCCGGGTCAGCGGCTCCACGGCCTCCGGGGGTGACCCTGCGTCCGCGAGCCTGGTCGCGAGCACCGCGAGCGCGGCACCCGGGATCCCCTTCTCCGCAGGAACACCGACGACCTCGACCGTACGGATGCCGCGGGCGCGCGCCGTTCCCGCCAACTCGTCGAGGAGAGCGCTCTTGCCCACGCCCGCCTCGCCTACCACGACGACGGCACCGGCACGGCCTGCGACGGCGGCATCGACCAGGCCGGTCAGCGCCAGGAGCTCCTCGGCCCTCCCCACGACCACACCCGATCCTCGCGCACCCGGGCCGGGCGTTGCGCGACGGCCGGCGATGCACCGCATGCCTGCGCCCGCTCACGCACTCGGCCGACCACGACTCCCTCCTCGCGAGCGGCGCCCTCACGCGGCCGCGCCCACGCCAGGCATATGGGCCGTACTCACGGGGCCACCGCGTTCATCAGGAAGGTCCGCTCCCCGCGTGGGGGCGGGCCTTCCGCCGTTCCTGGCCTACGGTCAGGCGTAGCGAAGGAGCAGGTACGGCACGCAGATGGCGATCGACATCGCGGCCGTGGGCACGCCGTACTTCAGCCACTGCACGAACGAGATGTGCAGGCCGTTGCGCGCCGCGATGCCCACGATGACGACGTTGGCACTCGCGCCGACGAGGGTCGCGTTGCCGCCGAGGTCCGCCCCGAGGGCCAGTGCCCACCACAGAGCGCCGTCCTGGCCGAGCGCAGGGTACGTCGTCACCAGGGACTCCACGACAGGCGACATCGCGGCCACGTACGGGATGTTGTCCACGACGGCGGAGATCACCGCCGACGCAACGAGCATCAGGGTGAGCGTCGGCCCCACCTCACCGCCGGTGGTACGGGCCACGACGTCGGCCAGCGCCTCCAGTGCGCCCACGTGCACGAGCGCGCCCACGAGGACGAAGAGCCCCATGAAGAACAGGAGCGTCTCCCACTCCACGTCGGCCACGAGGTCCTGCGGCCGCAGCGGCGACAGCAGGATCAGCACTCCGGCCCCCACGATCGCGACCACGGACGGGGCGACGCCCGTCTGCCGCTGCAGCAGGAACCCGACCAGGATCAGCGCGAGCACCACGCCGCTGCGCCGCAGGAGGCGGTGGTCGGTGATGGCCTCGCGCTCGTCGAGCGCCATCAGGGCATCGGCTCTCGTCGGGTCACCCACGAGCGCCGACCGGAAGAGGAATCTCGCCAGCAGCAGGAAGGCGCCGAGGATCACGAGCACGATCGGTGCCAGGTGCACGAGGAAGTCGGCGAAGGTGAGCCCGGCCCGGCTGGCGATGATGATGTTGGGCGGGTCACCTACCAGGGTCGCGGTGCCACCGATGTTCGAGGCGAGCGCCTCCGCGATGAGGAACGGCACCGGGTTGAGGCCGAGGCGGTCGCAGACGAGGAGCGTCACGGGCGCCACGAGCAGCACGGTGGTGACGTTGTCCAGGAGCGCCGAGGCGCCGGCGGTCACGAGCACCAGCAGCACGAGCACGCGGTAGGGCCGCCCGCGGGCGAGCTTCGCCGACCGGATGGCGAGGAACTCGAACACCCCCGTCCGCCGGATCACGCCCACCACGAGCATCATCCCGAGCAGCAGGAAGATGACGTCCCAGTCGATGCCGGTCTCGCGCGAGTAGAAGGCCTCCTCGGACCGGACGACCCCGAAGCCGAGCACGAGCGCGGCTCCCCCGAGCGCCGCCGCCACCCGGTGGATCCGCTCGGTCGCGATGAGGATGTAGACGCCGACGAAGAGGCCGACGGCCGCCCAGGCGATCGGGGTCATGCGATGAGTCGATCGACCAGGCCGTTGACGGTCACGACGCCGAGGAACCGTCCGGCGTCCACGACGGCGACGAGCGGCACATGGGCGGCGGACATCACCGCGGCGATCTCCACCACGGTGGCATCGCCGTCCACCGCGGTGTCAGGGGCGCGCTCGGGCCGGTCGAGCGCTCGCACGAGGTCGGCCACGGTCAGCGTGCCGAGAGTTGCCGAGAGGGCGTCAGCCGACGACTCGTCCCAGACACGTGCGAGCGAGGGGTCGTCGCGCACGTAGGTCGGCAGCGCGACCCGGAGCACCTGCGACGCCGGGATCACGAGGAAGCGACCGCCCGCGTCCACCACCAGGCCGGGAAGCCCGGCGGAAACGAGGGCGCGCAGCGCGTCGGTCAACGGCTGGCCGGTAGCGACCACCGGTGCCGGTACGACGATGTCTCGGGCTCGCACGCCGCGAGTCTGCCGCACACCGCCCTCAAGCGTGGCAGCTCGTCGGAGACGGGACTCGGGGCGTCATGGACGCCGCAGCCGGGGCGTGGTTGAGTCGCGTGCCGACCGCGAGCCCGAGGAGGTGCCGGCATGACGTCGCCCGCCCTGGCCTGCTTCGACGCCGAGTCCGTGCTGGCTCTCGGGTACGCCGCTGCCACGGACGCGATCGTGCGCGCGCTGCGCGACGGCCTGGACCCCGCGATCGGGCCCGCACGCAGCAGCGTCGACCTCGCCCATGGGCAGATGCTGCTCATGCCGGCCGAGACGACGACCGCCACGGGCATCAAGGTGGTGACGGTCGCCCCCGGCAACCCGGCGCGCGGCCTCCCCCTGGTGCACGCGCAGTACCTGCTCTTCGACCGCGCGACGCTCGTGCCGACCGCCGTTCTCGACGGCACCGCGCTGACCACGCTCCGCACCCCGGCCGTCTCGGTGGCCTCCGTGCTCCACCAGCTCCCCGACCGGCCGTTGCACGTGGCTGTGATCGGGCACGGCCCGCAGGCCCAGGGTCATGTCGCGGCGTTCGAGGCGGTCCGGCCGCTCGCGGGAGCGACGTACCTCGTGCGCGATCCCGCCCGCGCGTCGGTCGAGGGTGTGGCGCTCGGCAGCGCCGATGCCCGCCGACGCCTGCGCGAGGCCGATGTCGTCGTGTGCGCGACCAGCGCGCGCATCCCGGTGCTGCGCAGCGAGGACGTGCGCGACGACGCGATCGTCGTCGCGGTCGGGGCGTACGAGCCGGACGCCCGCGAGCTCGACGGCGCGCTGCTCGGCAGGTCGAGCGTCGTGGTCGAGGACGTGGCGACGGCCCTGCGCGAGGCCGGCGACGTCGTGCTCGCGGTCGCCGAGGGCGCGCTGGACGCAGCCACCCTCGTGAGCATGCGCGACCTCGTGCTCGGCACGATCTCCCCGCCTCGCGACAGGCCGCTCGTGGTCAAGACGGTCGGCATGGCGTGGGAGGACCTCGCCGTCGCGGAGGCCGTGGTCGCACGCGACGGGCGTCGCCCCGGCACGGGCGCGGCGGAGTAATACCCCCCAGGGTGTCTGCAGGATCACGTCGCGAAGCCGCACGTCCCCCGCCCGACCGGCCTACGGTCGAGAGGTGACCACGCGAACCGAGCCCGAGCACGTCATCCGCTGGAACTCCGACTCCGACGCGTGGGAGACCACGCTGCGCGGACGCGCGGTCCTGGCCGAGCCACGGCTCAACAAGGGCACGGCGTTCAGCACCGAGGAGCGCGAGCGGCTCGGACTCGTCGGCCTGCTGCCGCCGCGTGTGCTCACCCTCGACCAGCAGGAGAGCCGCGCCTACCGGCAGTACCTCGACCAGCCCACCGACCTCGCGAAGAACGTCTTCCTCACGGCGCTGCACGACCGCAACGAGGTGCTGTTCTTCCGCCTGCTCGGCCGGCACCTGCCCGAGATGCTGCCGATCGTCTACACGCCCACGGTCGGCGAGGCGATCCAGCGCTACAGCCACGAGTACCGCCGCCCGCGCGGCGTCTACCTCTCGGTCGAGGACCCGCACAGCATGGAGGACGCGCTGCTCGCGACCGGTCGCGCGCCCGACGACGTCGACCTCATCATCGCCACCGACGCCGAGGGCATCCTCGGCATCGGCGACTGGGGCGTCGGCGGTATCGAGATCGCGGTCGGCAAGCTCAACGTCTACACCGCGGCGGCCGGCATCAATCCCGCGCGCACCCTCGCCGTGATGCTCGACGTCGGCACCGACCGGCAGGAGCTGCTCGACGACCCGCTCTACCTCGGGGTCGCCAAGCCGCGCATCGGCCGCGAGGAGTACGACGCCTTCATCGACCGCTACGTCACCGCGGCTAAAGCGCTCTTCCCCCACGCGATCCTGCACTGGGAGGACTTCGGCACGTCCAACGCGCGCCGCATCCTCGACCGCTACCGCGACGAGGCCCTCACGTTCAACGACGACATGCAGGGCACCGGCGCGGTCAGCCTCGCGGCCGTCCTGTCCGCGAGCGACGTCAGCGGCGTGCCGCTGTCGGAGCACCGCGTCGTCGTCTACGGCTCCGGAACCGCGGGCATCGGCATCGCCGACCAGATCCGCGACGCGATGGTCGTCGCCGGTGTGCCGAAGGACGTCGCCACCCGCCAGTTCTGGTGCGTCGGACGGCACGGCCTGCTCACCGACGCCCGACCCGACCTGCGCGACTTCCAGGAGCCGTTCGCCCGGCCCGTCGCCGAGGTGGCCGGCTGGGACGTCGACGCCGAGTACGGCGGCGCCAGCCTCGCCGAGGTCGTACGCCGGGTGCAGCCCACGATCCTCATCGGCACGTCCGGGCGTCCGCAGGCCTTCACCGAGGACGTCGTCCGCGAGATGGCCGCGCACGTCGAGCGGCCGATCATCATGCCGATGTCGAACCCGACGGTCCTCGCCGAGGCGTTCCCCGCCGACCTGCTCGCCTGGACCGACGGCCGCGCGCTGGTCGCGAGCGGCAGCCCCTTCCCGCCCGTGACGTACGCCGGCACCACGTACGAGATCGCGCAGGTCAACAACGCGCTCGTCTTCCCCGGTCTCGGGCTCGGCGTGATCGTCGCCCGCGCCGCCCGCATCACCGACGGCATGCTGCTCGCAGCCGCCGAGGCCGTGGCGGGGAAGGCCGACGCCCACGGACCCGGCGCGTCGCTCCTCCCCCGTGTCGCCGACCTGCGTGCCACCTCAGCCGTCGTCGCTGCAGCGGTCGCACGCGCGGCGAAGGCGGACGGCGTCGCGACGGCACCGGTCGACGACAGCCTCGACGCGGCTATCGATCGGGCGATGTGGCGCTGCGCCTACCACCCGGTGCACGCCGTCTGACCGCGCCGGACGCCCCAGGAGTGGCGTGGGGAATATACCCCGGGGGGTATAGTGTTCAGCAGGGCGGAGACCACGACACCCCTGGAGGACCACCATGGCCACCCTGACGCTCACCGGCGACACCTTCGAGCAGACCGTCACCACCGACGGCATCACGTTCGTCGACTTCTGGGCCTCCTGGTGCGGCCCGTGCCGTGCGTTCGCGCCGATCTTCGAGAAGGCGTCGGAGACGCACCCCGACATCCGCTTCGGCAAGGTCGATACCGAGGCCGAGCAGTCGCTCGCCGCGGCCGCGCAGATCTCCGCCATCCCCACGCTCATGGCGTTCCGCGACGGCATCCTCGTCTACCGCGAGGCAGGCGCCCTGCGCGAGAAGGACTTCGAGCAGCTGATCGCCTCTGTGCGCGACCTCGACATGGACGACATCCGCGCCCGGGTGGCTGCGGCCAGCGCCTCCGTCTGACACACCACACGCACCGGAGAGCCTCGTGAAGAACCCGCTCCGCCTCCTCGTCCTCGCCGTCGTCGCCCTCGTGGGCGCGCTCGTCCTCACCAGCTGCGGCGCCGGCAGCAGCGTCACCACGGTCGGCGCCCAGGACTTCCTCACCAAGACCGCCGAGCCCGGCGTGGTGGTGGTCGACGTCCGTACGGCGGCCGAGTTCGCCGAGGGCCACGTCGACGGCGCGATCAACGTCGACGTCGAGGCACCGACGTTCGACGCGCAGATCGCGCAGCTCGACAAGGCCACGACGTACGCCGTCTACTGCCGCACCGGTCGGCGCTCGGGCCTCGCGACCGACGCCCTGGGCGAGGCCGGCTTCACCAGCGTCGTGAACCTCGACGGCGGCATCGCCGACCTCCAGGCTGCCGGCGCACCGATCGTGGCCGGGTAGCGTCCCCGCATGCCGTTCGACCGCACCGCCTGGTCCGCGCTCGCCCAGTGGCCCCGACGCCGCTGGGCGGCCGCGGGCCTCGCGGCGATCAGCACCGTCCTCCTCGTCGGCATCCCGACGGTGCTCGTGCCGACGCCGGTCTTCGGACGCGAGGTGCCGGTGACGGGGTGGGCCTGGCCCGCGCTCATCGTGACGTCGGTACTCGCCGGTCTCGTGGCCGCGACGTACGTCCGCACCGGGGCGCCGTCCGCGGGCGACGACGTCAGCCGTGCGGGACTGGTGGGCGGGTTCCTCACCTACCTCGCCGTCGGCTGCCCCGTCTGCAACAAGATCGCGCTGCTGGCCCTCGGCTACACCGGTGTGCTCCAGTGGTTCGCACCCGTGCAGCCGTTCCTCGCCGTGGCCGGCATCGCACTGCTCGCGTACGCCCTGCGGCGCCGCCTCGAGGGCGAGCGGTCCTGCCCGGTCCCGGACCGCACGCCCGTCGCATGAGCCCCGCCTCGGGCGCCGTGCTCGACTCCCTTCTCGAGGAGGCGGCGACCGCCCTCGGCTGCCTCGCGGGCGGCGCCGCCGTCTGCGCCTTCAGCCGTGCGGGCGTGCCCGTCCCGGGCATCACGTACGCCGAGGGCCGCTGGGCGGCGCTCCGCGACGTGCAGCGCGCGACGTCCTACGGAGCCGCCGTCGAGACCGCGTCGGCTGCCGCGCTCGTCACCTGGGAGGCGGAGCTCGAGTCGGCCGTCGCCCGCGGCGCGGGTTGCGACTGGGTGGCCTACCGGACCGGTGGCGTCGATGCGCTCGGTGCGCTGCTCGACCGACCGGCATCGGCACGGCCTTCTGGTTGAGCGGGTGCCTGGGGCATTGCCCTGCAACACCCCGCCTGCTGTGGGCAGGCTGTTCCCCAGCACACCCACACCAGGAGGAACCCATGTTCGGGATCGGCGGCTTCAGCGGCGGCAGCAAGAACGGCGAGCACTACGACATCGAGGTCAACGAGGGCTCGGTGAACATGAAGCGGTTCAGCGCCGTGGCCAACGAGCGGCACTCGAACGGCTACCGCATGGCGCACGTGTTCATGCAGGAGGGCAACACCATCGTCGTGTGGGAGAAGGTCGGCTGAGCCGCCCGGCGCCGCGGCGCGGGCGAAGTGCCCGCGCCGCGCGATGATGGTGCGGTGGAGCGCATCAGCGGAAGGGCCTGGATCATCTGGGCCGTCGCTGTCGGCGCCTACACCGTGGCCGTGCTCCAGCGCACCTCGCTCTCGGTCGCGGGGCTCGACGCCGCCGCGCGCCTCGAGGTGTCCGCGGGGGTCCTCGGCACGTTCGCCGTCGTCCAGCTCCTCGTGTACGCCGGCATGCAGGTGCCGGTCGGCGTCATGGTCGATCGGGTCGGCCCGCGCGTGCTGGTCGTCACCGGTGCCGTCCTCATGGCGCTCGGCCAGGTGAGCCTGGCGCTCGCGCAGTCGTTCCCCGCGGCGCTCGCCGCACGGATCCTCGTCGGCGCCGGCGACGCCATGACGTTCATCGCGGTGCTGCGCCTCGTCACCGCGTGGTTCCCGCCCCGGCGCGTGCCGCTCATGACGCAGGTGACCGGTCTCGTCGGCCAGTCCGGCCAGCTCCTCAGCATCATCCCGCTCGCCGCCCTGCTCCACGGCCCCGGGTGGACGCCCGCCTTCCTGTCGGCCGCGTCGCTGTCGGTGCTGTTCGCCGTCCTCGCCTTCGCGGTCGTCCGCGACACCCCCACGGGCAACCGCACCGACGAGGCCTCGCCCTCCTGGTCGCAGGTGAGGCACGACCTCGTCTCCGCGTGGCGGCATCCGGGCACGCGCCTCGGGCTCTGGACGCACTTCACGACGCCGTTCGCGAGCGTGGCGTTCCTGCTGCTGTGGGGCTACCCCTTCCTCGTGTCGGCGCAAGGGATGAGCCGCGGCGAGGCGAGCGTGCTGTTCTCGGTCATGACCGTCGTCGGGCTCGTCGCGGCACCGTTCCTCGGCGAGGCGGTGGCCCGGCACCCGCTGCGACGTTCCTGGATCGTCCTCACGATCGTGGGCTCCACGATCGTCGTGTGGACCGCCGTGCTGGTGCTTCCCGATCCCGCTCCCCGGTGGCTCCTGCTGCTCCTCGTCGTCGTCCTCGCGGTCGGCGGCCCGGCGTCGATGATCGGTTTCGACTTCGCGCGCACGTTCAACCCTCCCAACCGGATCGGGACGGCGACCGGCATCGTCAACGTCGGCGGCTTCTTCTCCGGGCTCGTCCTCATCCTGGCCGTGGGCGTCCTGCTCGACCTGACGGGCAGCGGCGAGTCGTACTCGCTCGAGGGCTTCCGGATCGCCTTCTCCGCGCAGTACGTGATCTGGGCGATCGGCATCGCGGGCATCCTGCGCACCCGGCGCATCCTCCGGGCCCGGCTGGCCGCCGACGGCGTGGTCGTGCCGCCGATGCGCGACGTGGTGCGACGGCGCCGAGCGGCCCGGCGCGGCACGCCGCGCTGATCCCCGGCTCCCGCGCCGCTGTCGCGTACGGTCGCTCGCGGAGGTTGCGCATGAGCACGGAACGAGAGGGCGAGCGCCGCTACCCGATGGCGCTCGCGGTCCTGGCCGTCGCCGGTCTGTACGAGTTCATCCCGGACGACTTCCGGCTCACACCGTCGTTCCGCTGGATCTTCCCCGTGTTCCTCGTCGTGTTCCTGCTGGTGCTGGTGATCGGAGATCCGGGACGCATCGACCGCGAGGTGCGGTGGCTGCGGATGGTCACGACCGCGATGATCGGGTTCATCACTCTCATGACGATCATCGCCGCCGCCCGGCTCGTGGTCGGGATCCTCGACAACTCGCCGTTCGCGAGCGCGAGCCAGCTCCTCGTCATCGGCGGCATCATCCTCTTCACCAACATGGTCGCCTTCGCGCTCTGGTTCTGGCATCTGGACGCCGGCGGCCCCGCAGCGCGCGCGCACGGTCGTACCGATGTCCGCCCGGCGTTCGTCTTCCCCGAGCAGCACCAGCCCCAGCTGGTCGCCGACGGGTGGTACCCCCAGTTCGTCGACTACTTCGCGGTGTCCTTCAACACCTCGACGGCCTTCAGCCCCACCGACGTGTCCGCGGTGCGGCACTGGTCGAAGCTGTTCATGATCGTCGAGTCGTCGACGTCGCTGCTGCTCGTCGCCCTCGTCATCGCCCGGGCCATCAACATCCTCTGACCGCGGGACACGGGCCGCGGGCACACGGCAGGCTCTACAGCGGCAGGACGAGGGAGGGAGCCCGATGAGCGCATCGACCGACCTGGAGGGGCGCTGGTCGCTGGTCCGCGGCACGCCGGTCTACCACCGCGCCCGCGAGGTGGCCGATGCCCCCGTGATCCTGCATCTGCACGGCTTCGCCATCTCCGGCAGCTACATGGTGCCGACGGCGTCACTGCTGGCCGACGAGTTCACGACGTACGTGCCGGACCTGCCCGGCTTCGGTCGCAGCCCTCGCCCCGACCACGTCCTCACCATCCCGGAGCTGGCCGACTCCGCCGCCGCGTTCCTCGACGCCGTCGGTGCCGAGCGAGCGACGGTGGTCGGCAACTCGCTCGGCTGCACGGTCCTCGCCGCCTTCGCCCAGCGGCATCCCGACCGGCTCGATCGCGCGGTCATGGTGTCGCCGGCCGGCGGGAAGCAGAGCCAGCCCCTGGGCCGTGCGATCTGGCAGCTCGTGCAGGACACCCCGCGTGAGCCACCGTCGATGGCGACGGTGGCCGTGCCCGACTACGTGAGCTTCGGCGTCGTGACGACGTACAAGCTGTTCGTGGCCATGACGCAGTTCCCTGCGTTCCAGGCGCTCATCGAGGTCGACAAGCCGCTGCTCGCCGTGCTCGGGGTGCGCGACCCGCTGCTCCCACCGGCTGCGCGCATCAAGGAGGTCGTGCGGCAGATGCAGGTGGAGCACCTCACCATCGCCGTCCTCAAGGACGCTGCGCACGCCATCAACTACAGCCATCCGCGCGAGACCGCCGACCTGATCCGCGGCTTCGTCCGGGGCGAGCCCCTGCGCTCGACGCTGGAGCCCGTCGACGGCCGCAGCCCGGTCGCCGTGATCAGCCGCGGCCCCTGACGGCTCGCGAGCCGGACGTCGTGGCTCAGGCCGCGGGGACCAGCTCGAACCACACGCTCTTGCCGTCTGCGCCCTGGATGACACCCCAGCGCGAGGCGATTCGGTTGACGATCTCCAGGCCGCGGCCCGACGTCGCTGTGGGGTCTGCGTGACGCTGCACCGGCTCGTCGGTGTCGTCGTCCAGCACGCAGACCCGGAGCACGCGCGTGGACGGGGTCCAGCACGCGCCGACCACCATCGTGGTGCGTGCGTGGAGGACGGCGTTGGACGCGAGCTCACTCACCAGGAGGACTGCGTCATCGATGAGGTCGCGCAACGCCCATCCGACAAGGGCCTCGCGCACGAAGGCACGGGAGCGGGAGGGGCTGTCCATCGACGCGGGCAGGCAGACCCAGCGGGTGCCGGCGATCACGGTCGATGTCATCCGACCTCCCAGGACGGTCCGTGCAGGTGGGTGGGTGGGACGGTCTCCCGCCGCGGCGCACCCGCGCGCTACTCCAACGCGCGCAGGTACGCCCGGGCAGAGTCGACGTCATCCTCGTATGGAAGGACGGCGTCGAGCCGCGTGATGGCCAGCACCCGGCGTACGGCACCGTGCGCGCCGGCGAGCACGAGCCTTCCACCGGCCACCTCGCGGCGGCGCAGCGCCCGCACGAAGCGGGAGAGGGTCACGGAGTCGACGAACTGCACCGCGGACAGGTCCACGATGAGCCGACCGTCGGGCGGGACCGAGTCGAGCATCGCGTCCACCTCGTCGAGGCGGGTGATGTCGAGCTCGCCCACGGGCGCCGCCACGACGACCGGCTGCTGGTGCATCACCGCGACCCCTGCGAGGCGTCAGCGCAGGCCACCGGGCGCACCGGGGCCGTCATGCCTCGGGTCCAGGGAGCCGCCCTCGTCCTCCATGCGTGCGACGGGGCGGTCGGCGGTGTCGACTGTCTCGTCGGCACGGAGCGTGGAGTCGGTGAGGTCGACCGACGTGATGCCGTCGCCCTCCTCCACCGTGCCGTGCCATCCGCCCTCGGCGGTGCCCCGCTCCTCGATGAACTCCTTGAACTTCTCCAGGGAGCTGCTGACGGCGGACGACACGATGCCCAGGGCGTCCCCCACGCGCTCGGCGACGCCGTGCGGCTCGAGGTCCATCCGCAGCGTGACGCGGGTGTGATCCGGGTCGAGGCTCGCGAAGCTCACGCGACCGCCCTGCTCGGGGCCGGTGACGCTCTGCCACGCGATCACCTCGCCGGGGTGCTGCTCGGTGATCGTCGCGTCGTACTCGCGCGAGACGCCGCCGACAGAGACCCGCCAGTGGGTCGTCGTGTCGTCGATCTGCCGCACCGACTCGACGTCGTCCATGAACCGGGGGTACGACTCGAACTGCGTCCACTGGTCGTAGACGGTCGCGAGCGGTCGGTCGACGACCACTGTGTGCTCGTGGCTTGTCATGTGCTCCTCCTGAGCTCGACGTGCGCGTGCGCTGGGGGGTGCGGATCGATCAGCTCGTGGCGTCGCGCACGCCGTCCTTGAGCTTCTCCGCACCCTGCTTGAGATCGGCCTTGCTCTGGTCGACCTTGCCCTCGGCCTCGAGCGACTCGTTGCCGGTCACCTTGCCTGCGGCCTCCTTGATGGCGCCGCCGGTCTTCTGCGCGAGGTTCTTGGCCTTGTCCTCGGTGCTCATGGTCATGCACGTCCCTTCATGTCGTAGTGCGGTGTCGTACCTTCACGGTGCCCGGTGGGCGACGCACTAAACGTCATGCCGCACAACGGGATCCGGAAGCGGGTCCGGCGGGGGATCCACCGGCGGCGCCGGCACGGGAGGCACGGGCGCTGGCTGCGGAACGGTCGTCGGGGGCACGTCCGGTCCGGGCTCGAACGGCGGCACGGGAGTCGTGACGCCTGGGTCCTGGGTCATGGCATCTCCTTCGGCGAGGCACCTCGGGACTGCCCGACCACAGCGGAGCCAAACAACGCGTCCGGTCGGCGAGGCCTAGCCAGCCGCGAAATCGTCCAGCCGGTCCGACGTAGGGCCCCAGCCGGGCTCGTCGGTCCGCGAAGCGACGGAGGCGGCGAGCGCGCGGGACATGGTGACCGCGGTGCCGTGGCGGTCGAACCGCTCGACGGCACGTCGGTGGGCCGACCACGACCAGGTGGAGCGGGCCGGCGTGTCACGACCCACCACGCGCAGCGCCCGGGCGAGGCGGCGTGGCTGGCCGGGCGGCAGCACGAGACCGGTGGTGCCGCTCTCGACGAGCTCGCGCACCCCCGCGACATCGCTGGCCACGAGCGGGGTCCCCGCCCACATGGCTGTGGCCAGCAGCGAGGTCTCGGGCCTGCCGTGCGGGACGGAGACGACGAGGTCAGAGGACCGGACCATGACCCGCAGACCCTCGCCAGTCGTGATGCGCACGAACCGGATCCGGTCGCCTGCCCGCAGCCCGGCGGCGAGCCTGGCCCAGCGCTCCACGGTGTGGCCGCCCGCTGCGGTCGCGGCGTCCACCGCCACGCAGAGCTTCATCTCCGGCAGCACCGCGACGGCACGGATCAGGTCGGCGACACCGGCGCCGCCCGCGCCCGCAGTCGTGAGGACCGACGTCGCGCACTCGGTCACCTCGCCGAGCGCCGGGGACCCGTGCGCCGGCATCGAGAGCTGCCACGGCACGACCTCGCACCGGCCACCGTCGACACCCGCCCTCGCGAGGAGCTCGACCTCGGGCAGGGACCCGACGACGAACCCGTCCGCGTGCCGCGGCAGCCACGGGCCCACGCAGCCGGGTTCCGATCTGAGGTCGGTGGCCTCGGGGCACCACAGCCACGGGACGCGCAGGTCCGACGACACTCGATCGAGGGTCTCCGCAGCCCGACGTCCGACGGCGAGAGCGACGTCGACCGACGCCGGGTCGAGGGCCGCGGCCAGGCCCCGTCGTGTCGAGCAGACGATGGCACCGGGACGGGACGGCCCCGGCGTTGTGCGCGCCTGCGCCATGCGGTCGAGCGCCTCGAGCGACGGCCCACCCTTCTGACCCCCGCGAGCGAGCGGACGACGGGCCTCCACCACGAGCACCTCGTGCCCGAGCGCGGCGAGGTCGTCGGCCAGATCCTCGAGCGGACGGGCGAGGAGTGCCGGGACGCTGTCGCGGTCGGTGTCGGTGTCGTCGGGACGGTGCCTCACCAGTGCTACGCGCATGCCCGCACCTCCGTCGTCCTCGCGCTGTCCCGTCCGCACGACGTGCGTCGGGGTTTGGGTACATCCGGTGCGGGCATGGCCAGGGGGCCGAGTCCGACCCCGGCGCACAGGAGGCCTGCATGACCAGCACCACGGCGACGTCCGCGTCGCCCACGCCCTACCAGACCGAGGGCACGGCGGAGAGCGCGACCGTGACCGGCCTGACGCTCGCTGCGGTGATGCTCGGGATCGTGCTGCTCACGGTCGTGGTCGGGCTGGTGATCCGGGGGCAACGCCGTCGACCGCCGGCGCCGCCGCACCGCAACCGTCCGTTCGCCAACCCCTGACCAGGAGCGGGCAGCCTCCGGGACCGCACCCGACCGGCCCGACAGCGCGACAGACGTCATCACCACTCCGCTCTCTCACCGAGACCCGCGACCACGCGGTGTCACCCCTGTACCCGCCTCGGGTGATCGGCAAACCGCCCAGCGGACGCCGGTGGCCCCGACGACACGAGGACCTCATGACAGACCCGACCAAGAACCACACCGGCACCGACGTACCCGAGACCGACGGGCTGACGCCGGCCGAGCAGCCGGAGCCGGAGGCCTCGTCGGACGGCGATGGCTCGTGGACGGCCGATCCGCAGACCCAGGACCCCGACGAGGACCGGTCCGTCGACGCTGTGATCCGCCGCACCTCGCGCGAGGACTGAGCGCCCGCGGTCGGCGGACGGCAATGGAGGCCGCCCGCTGATCGGTTTGGCAGTGGCGGCTGCGGGTACCTCGATGGTCCCCACCGAGCACAGAGGAGTCCGAGCATGAGGATCGCGCTGATGGCTCCGCCCTGGTACGCCGTACCGCCTCGTGCGTACGGCGGGGTCGAGCTCCTCGTCTCGGGCCTCGCGGACGGTCTCGTCGCGAGCGGGCACCAGGTGCTCCTCGTGTCGGCCGGCGCCCACGGCACGCTTGCTCAGGGGTACCGCACCCTCGACGCCCCCTCGCCCGACCGGCTCGGCGACGAGGTCGTCTCGCTCCTGCACGCCAGCATCGGCGAGGACGCGCTGCGTGACTTCGACCCCGACGTCGTCAGCGACCACACGCTGCCGGGGCTTTCCGCCGCGGAGCACCGCAGCTGCCCCACCGTCGCCACCGTGCACGGCCCGCTGCACGGGGCGTACGCCCGCCTCGTACGGCGCGCGGACAGCGCGGACCTCATCGCGATCTCCGAGGCCCAGCGACGCAGCGCACCGGACATCTCCTGGCGGGCGACCGTGCCGAACGGGATCCCGGTGCAGTCGTACCCGTTCTCCGATCGCAAGGACGACATGCTGTTCTTCCTCGGCCGCATGCACCCCGACAAAGGCGTCGCGCAGGCCATCGAGGTCGCCGAACGCTCCGGCTCACGGCTCGTGATCGCGGCGCGGATCCACGGCCGCGAGGAGGAGGGCTACTTCGAGACCGTGGTGCGTCCGCGCCTCTCCCCGACCATCGAGTTCGCGGGCGAGGTGGGCTTCGGCGACAAGGTACGTCTGCTCGGCTCGGCCAAGGCCCTGCTGTTCCCGCTGCAGTGGGAGGAGCCGTACGGCCTCGTGGTGGCCGAGGCGCAGGCCTGCGGCACACCTGTGCTGTCTCTTGCGCGCGGCGCCATCCCTGAGCTCGTGCAGCACGGCACCACCGGCTGGGTACGCGACCACCACCTCGAGCTGGTGGAGGACGTCGCCCGACTCGACGAGCTGTCCGCGCGCGACTGCCGAACGCATGCCCTCGACCACCTCGACATCGGCCGGACCGTGCGCGGTTACGAGGCCGTGTTCGCCACGACGGTGGCCTCGGGCGCCAACCGTGCCCGGCCCCAACGCCTCCCCCTACCGCCTCGACAACGCGGCCATGAGCCGCTCGCCGACGTACGGACCGCGGCCGTCGACCTGACGTTGCGGGTGCCCCAGCTCATCCCCAAGGAGAACTCATGAAGAAGCTCATCCTGATCGGCATCGGCGGAGCCATCGGCTACGTGCTCGGCGCCCGCGCCGGACGACCCGCGTACGACCGGCTCCGCGACGGCTGGCAGGGCCTCACCCGCCGCGCAGGGCTCGACGACCTCGCCACCACGGCCAAGGAGGCAGCCGTGGACGTCCGTGACGTCGCCGCCGAGCGTGCATCCGACGCCATGTCCAAAGGCGCCGACGACCTCGCCCGGCGCATCGACAACCTCGCGCCGAACCGCAGCAACGACGCGCACCGCACAGGGTCTGACCTCCCCCTTCCCTCCGGTCCGTGACCGGCAGGCCTCGGACGACCGGGCGCGTTTGCCGGGCACCGTCAGCGGGCATCCAGCGGGCATGACCGAGCAGATGCACGAGCCGGACGCCGTGGCCGACGAGAAGGCACGCGCCCAGAAGGTCGAGCGCGAGGCCCTCGCCGACGGCGGCGGCCGTGCCTCGCCCGCCGACGAGGCAGCCGACGACGAGTCGAGCTATTCCACCGAGGCGGAGCAGGGCGCTGCTCAGCCCACCCCCGACGGCCGGCACTGACCACTGCGTCACCCAGGTTTAGCCCTGGCCTGCCAGGGAACCGCTGAGGTCGCGCCACCGGACGGGTGGCGGAAAAAAGGAGAAGGACATGCTCTGGTTCATCATCGTCACCATCGTGATCGGCTTCGTGGCCGGTCTCATCGCCCGTGCGATCCTGCCCGGCAACGACTCGATGGGTCTCCTGGCGACGACCGCCCTCGGCATCGTGGGGTCGCTGCTCGGCGGCTTCCTCGGATACCTGATCACGGGTAGCGACCGCGCGGACGGCGCGTTCCAGACGTCCGGGCTCATCGGCTCGGTGATCGGCGCGGTCCTCGTGCTGCTGCTGGTCCGGATGCTGCGTCGTGCTCGCGCCTGACCGGGGCGTCACGCCCCTGCGCCCCGCCGAGGACTTCATCCGCGACGTCGAGGCGTTGCGCACCCAGGCCCGGGAGAACCTCGACCGGGGCGCGGTCTCCGCGGCGTACGGCGCGGACCTCGAGCGGGTCGTGCAGATGCTGCAGACGGCGCTTGCCACCGAGCTGGTCTGCGTCCTGCGCTATCGCCAGCACCACTACGCCGCCACGGGTATGGACGCCGAGCCGATCGCGGCGGAGTTCCTCGCCCACTCCGAGGAGGAGCTGGGGCACGCCGGCCTCATCGCCGCGCGCATCAGCCAGCTCGGGAGCAACCCGGACTTCTCGCCGTCCACCCTCGAGGGGCGGGCGCACAGCGAGTACGTCGAGGCCGACTCGCTGCGCGCGATGGTCACGGAGAACCTCGTGGCCGAGCGGGTGGCCGTCGCCGCGTACACCGACATCATCGAGTGGCTCGGGTCGTCCGACCCGACCACCCGGCGCATGCTCGAGCAGATCCTCGCCGTGGAGGAGGAGCACGCCGACGACCTCGCCTCGATGCTCGACGGCCTTCCGGCAGCGACCGGCCCGGCCTGATCGACGCGCCGGCATCCCCGGCGCGAACCACTCTGGAGGCACACCATGATCATTCTCGGACTCATCCTCGTGATCGTCGGCTGGCTCACCAGCACCTCGATCCTCATCACCCTCGGGGCCATCCTCGCGGTGGTCGGCGTGGTGCTCGCGCTGCTCGGCGGCACGGGCCGCCCGGTGGCCGGCAGGGCGCACTGGTACTAGGAGGACCTGAGCCTCGCACGACCTGGCTCACCGTCGACGGCGCGGCTGCGGGCGACCGCGGCCGCGCCGTCGTCGTCCGCGTGGCCCGGATGTTTGGGACCTCGCACGAACGGGCACAGGGGCACCGAGCCGCGCCCTCCACCGGGGGCCCGACCCGCCACGACCACGAGGGGTGGTTGCACTGCCGATCGACAACGACACCGACGCGCTGCACGCGCTCTCCGTCGAGCTCGCCGGTGCCGTCGACGCGGCCGAGGTGGTCGAGGTCATCACCGCGCACTGCGCACCGCTCCTGCGCGCCAGCATGGTCACGGTCTCCACCGTCGAGGACGACGGCACGACACTGCGCCTCGTGTCGTCGGTGAACACGCCGACCCCTGTCGTCCTCGCGTTCGACACCCATGAGAGCGGAGCGACGTTGCCCGCAGGCGACGCGCTGCGCTCGGGCCAGCCCGTGGTGATCCGGTCCGTGGACGAGCTGCACGAGCGCTACCCGGGCCTCACGGAGGTCGACCTCGAGCACAACGCGCTGTGCGTCCTCCCCCTCCTGCGCGGCGAGGAGCCGGTGGGGGTGCTCGGCCTCGGCTGGTGCGACGCCGCCGAGATGACGGCCGAGGTCGTCGAGCTCTCGCAAGCCGTCGCCGAGGTCTGCGCGTCTGCGCTCTACCGCGCGGTGGCCGCGGCGCACCCAGGGCACGACCGCACACGGTCCGAGGCTGCCCTCGCGAGCCTGCGCTCCCTGCAGGCCGTCGCCGCCGAGCTCGCCCATACCGTCGACCTGTCGCAGGCCGCGGCCGTCGTGCTCGAGCACGCCGTCATCGCCCTGGGCGCCGAGGCCGGTGCCCTCAACGTCCTCGACGACGACGGCACCGAGTGCACGCAGATCGCCACAGTCGGGCTCGACGGGACCGAGATGGCCGGCCTGACCTCCTGGCAGGTGCGCGACTCGTCGCTCGCTCGCGAGCTCGTGCGCACCGGCCTGCCGATACTGATCACCGATTCCGAGTGCCTGCGCCGGCGCTTCCCCGACCTGGTCACGCAGGAGCCGCGGCAGGAGGCCTGGGCCACCCTGCTGCTGACCTCGGGATGCCGCAACCTCGGCATCGTCTCGATCGGCTGGCGCGAGCCGCGGGAGTTCAGCAGCGAGGACGTGAGCCTGCTGCAGACGCTGGCCGACCACCTCGCGGCGGCGCTGGACCGCAACCGCCTGATGTCGAGCAACGACGCGCTGCTCACGGAGAGCACCCGCATCGCGGAGACGCTGCAGCGTTCACTCATGCCAGGGCCGCTGCCGGAGTGGCCCGGGGTAACGATGGCCGCCGGCCTCCAGCCCGCCGAGCTGGGCACCGAGGTCTGCGGGGACTTCTACGACGCGTTCCCCGCGGTCGACGGGTCGCTCGTCGTGGTGATCGGCGACGTCGCCGGACGCGGTGTCAACGCTGCGGGGCTCACGGGCATGGTGCGCCATACGCTGAGGGCGCTCGCGCGGGACATGCCCCCTGCCGAGGCCCTCTACCGGCTCAACCGCGCACTCGTCGAAGGTGCATGGGTGGACGAGCCGCGGCTGCTGACCGCCGCGATGCTGCGGCTCACGCGGCTCGACCACGGCATCCGGGCCGAGATCTCCCTCGCCGGCCACTGCTTGCCGGTGGTGGTCCGCGACCGTGTCGCGGAGCACGTCGGGGTGCCGGGGATGCTGCTGGGCGCCTTCGCCGACGTGCGCATCGGCACCGTGACGGTCGACCTCTCCCCCGGCGACCTCCTGCTGCTGCACACGGACGGCGTCACCGAGGCGAGGCGTCACGGCGTCGAGTTCGGCGAGTCCCGGCTGCTCAAGCTGCTCTCGGCCATGACCGACCCCCGGCCCGACGACACCGTCGAGCACGTGCTCGGGTCGGTGGACTGGTACCGCACCACCGCGCCCGATGACATGGCCGTTCTCGTGGTCCGCGCGACCTAGCCCGGCGTCAGCTCCCGCCCTCCGCGAGCGCCGTGGCCTCCGCGAGCGTGCGCTGCACCAGTCCGCCCGCCTCGACCTCCGTCCAGCTGACCGGCGTCGCCGCCGTCGGCCGCTCCCTCCCCCGCAGCGACCACGGGACGATCGTCGTCTTGGCCGGGTTGTTCTGGCTCCAGTCGACGAGCACCTTGCCGGGCCGCAGGTCGCGTGCCTGCCGGGTGACCACGAGGGCGGGCAGCGCCGCCTCGAGCCGCGCGGCGAGCGCGTGGGCGTAGTCGCTCTCCGAGCCGGCGTCGTGCACCGCTTCCGCGCCGTCACCGAGATCGGCGTACAGCTGCATGCCCTTCGAGCCGCTGGTGACTGCGCGGGCGACGAGGCCGTCCGCGACCAGCAGACCGCGGGTCGCCAGCGCCACCTCGGCGCACGCGTCGAGCCCGGCCGGCGCCCCGGGGTCGAGGTCGACGACCAGCCGGTCGGGCGCCAGCGGCTCGCCCGTCGCGCGGTCGACGCGCCACTGCGGCGCGTGCAGCTCCAAGGCGCCCGACTGCGCGAGCCACACGAGCACCGCCTCGTCGTCGACGAGCGGGTAGTCGAGGTCGCGCCCCTCGTGGCCGGACCGCTGACCCGTGTGGTGCTGCGTCATGCGCGGCACCCAGTCGGGCGCGCCGCGCGGGAGGTTCTTCTCGATGAACGGCTTCTGCTCCACGCCGTCCGGCCAGCGCTTGCGCGTGACCGGCCGGTCGCGCATCTCGGGCAGGATCGACGGAGCGACGGCGAGGTAGTACTGCAGCACGTCCGCCTTGGTGGTCGCGGTTGCCGGGTACAGCACCTTGTCGAGGTTGGTGACCCGCACCTCCCGCCCGGCGACCGACAGCCACCCACCCTCGGCGCCGCTCACACGAGGACCTCGTCCGCAGTCTTCGACAGGCGCCGTTGCGCGCTGGTTTGGCTCCCGGTCATGGCGGGCATCCTCTCCGATGGTGTACGTCCCGACGGAGGAGAACGACGATGCAGTCGATGTGGAAGGGGTCCGTCTCGTTCGGGCTCGTCAACGTGCCGGTCAAGCTGTACGCCGCCACCGAGGACCACGACGTGCGTTTCCACCAGGTCCACGCCGCCGACGGCGGCCGCGTGAAGATGGTGCGCACCTGCTCGGTCGACGGGCAACCCGTCGCCTACGCCGATCTCGCGAAGGCGTACGAGACCAGCAGCGGTGAGCTCGTGGTGATGGAGGAGCGCGACTTCGACGCCCTGCCGGTGCCGGGCAAGCGCGAGATCGACGTGCTCGAGTTCGTACCCTCGGACCAGGTCGACCCGGTGCTGTTCGACCGCAGCTACTACCTCGAGCCCGAGGCCCGGGCCCTCAAGCCATACGTCCTCCTGCGCGAGGCGCTGCGCACCACCGAGCGCACCGCCCTCGTGCGCGTGGTGCTGCGCCAGAAGGCCCAGCTCGCGGCGCTCCGCGTGCGCGACGACGTGATCCTCATGCAGACGATGCTGTGGCCGGACGAGGTGCGGCGTGCGACGTTCGATGTCCTGCACACCGACGCCGAGGTGCGCCCGCAGGAGCTCGCCATGGCGTCCTCGCTGATCGACAGCCTGTCGAGCGACTTCGACCCCGACGAGTACCACGATGACTACCGCGAGGCCCTCCTCGAGGTGATCGACCGCAAGGTCGCGGGCGGCGCCGGAGTGCCGGCCGACACCGCAACCGTCCCCGAGGACGAGGGCGACGCCATAGTGGTCGACCTCATGGCCGCGCTGCGCGAGTCGGTGAAGAGGACGAGCGCAGGCGAGGACGCCCGGGCCCAGAATCGTCCGGCGGGCCCTGCGACGAGGGCCGCCCCGAAGAAGGCCGCTGCCAAGAAGGCGGCGGCGAAGAAGGCTGTCGGCACGAAGTCTGCCGCGAGCAAGCCGACGCCGCGGAAGGCCGCTGGTCCCACCAAGGCGGCGGCGAAGAAGGCCGCTTCGAAGCCCGCGCGGAGGCGCAGCGCCTGACGGGCGGGGCAGTGCGGGACAGCGGCGCATCGGTGTGCTGGCCTCCCCCGGGGCGAGTGGTGCCCGGGACGGGAGGGGTCTCGTCCCGGGCACCTCCGAACTACCCGGCGGCCCAAGCGGCAAACCTGGGACGTCGGGGAGCGTGGTCAGCGCGCGGCCTCGGGGCTGCCGCTCATCCGCTGCCCCAGCTCCTGCAGGTCCTTGCGCCCGAACGCCTCGCGCACCGCGGGGAAGAGCTCGCTCTCCTCCTCCTCGATGTGGTGCTTCACGTTCTCGATGAGCACCGTGGCCTTGGCCCGGTAGGTCTCCGCGCCGGGGTCCATCGCCCGCAGCTCGCCGATGAGCATGTGCACCACGTGGTGCTCCTCGATCGACTCCAGCACGAGGTCGCGGCCGGGGATGACGTCCTTGACCTCGGGGTAGAAGTAGGTCTCCTCGATCGCAGCGTGGCGGTCGAGCTCGTCGCAGATCGTGGGCACGACCGACGTCTCGCCCTTGTCGAACCGGGTGAAGAGCTTCTTCACGGCTGCGTGGTCCTCGCGCAGCATGACGATGGCGTCCATGGTGGTCTCCTGTCGTGGCGGTGCGGGTTCGCACCGGTCCCGACTACCCCCGCGGCGCACGGCGAAACGCGCAGGGACCGGTCACGGCAGCTGGTGCGCCACGAAGGGGGTGACGCTGCGCGCCCCGGCCTCGCGGAGCAGAGCCCCGGCGAGCGTGGCGGTCCAGCCCGTGCGCCAGGTCTCGTCGACGAGCAGCATCGGGCCCTCAGGCACCTCGGCGCCCGGGGCGAGCGAGATGCGTGCTGCCTGCGCGCACGCGCGCCCGGCGGGCGAGAGGTCGGAGCCGGGCGGAGGCCCGTCCAGCACGATCGCGTCGAGGAGGGGGATGCCCACCCCGTGCGCGATGGTCACGGCGATCGAGTGCACGAGGCGCGGATGCCGCGAGCTCGGCACCGGCGCAACCGCCTCGAGCCGCTGCGGCAGCGACGGGAGCCAGCGGCCGAACGACCGCTCCAGTGCGGCGAGCAGCCAGTCAGGCGCCGGAGCATCGGGGGCCAGGGGCCCGGTGACCGTGGCCATCCGGTCCCACGCCGGGTCGTCGGCGAAGGCGAGCGCGCGACCGGGCGAGAGGGCGAGCGACGGCGCGATCCGTCCGCGCCATGCGGGCCGTCCGCTCGCGGCGTCGATGCCGGAGGTGAACATCTTGCGCGGCTCGAGCGGCACGACGAGGTCGCGCAGCCAGGCGCGCGCCGCCTCGCGAGCCTCGGGGTCGGTGGTGGTCGGGAGCCCGGCCGGGAGCGTGCCCGTGCACACCGAGCAGCGGCCGCACCGTTCTCCCTGCTCGGTCGGGTCGTCGAGCGAGCGCCGCAGCAGCACCTCGAGGCAGTCCCCGCCGACGACGTACTCGCGCATGATGTCCGACTCGCGCCGGCGCACCGCGACGAGCGCGTCGTACTTCTCGTGGTCGTAGGTCCAGTCCTGGCCGGTCGCGGCCCACGACGTGCCCTCGCGCGACACCGCGCCGTCGACCGCGAGGACCTTCACGAGCAGCTCCACGCGGGTGCGGCGTACGCCGGTCGCGGCCTCGAGGGCGGGCACGCTCAACGCGCCCTGGTAGCGCAGGGCTGCGAGCACGGCGGCCGCCTCGTCGGGCCTCGGCACGCTGGCGGTGGCGAACCACTCCCACAGCCGCTCGTCCGAGTCGCCGGGCAGCAGCACCACGCTCGCCTCGGGCAGCGCGCGGCCGGCGCGGCCGACCTGCTGGTAGTAGTCGACGGGCGACGACGGCGAGCCCACGTGGATGCAGAACGCGAGGTCGGGCTTGTCGTAGCCCATGCCGAGGGCGGAGGTGGCGACGACGGCCTTCAGCTCGTTGACCTTGAGCGCAGCCTCGATCCGCGCGCGGTCCGCGGTCTCGGTCTTCCCGGAGTATGCCGCCACCGCGTGACCGCGCTCGGCGAGGAACCCGGCGAGGCGGTCGGCGTCCGCCACCGTGAGGCAGTAGACGATGCCCGACCCCGGCAGCTGCCGCAGCGCCTGGTCGGTCCACGCATAACGGTCGAACGACGACAGCCCGGCGAGCACGCCGAGGTGCAGCGACTCGCGCGCGAGCCGGCCGCGCTGGACGAACGTGTTGGCGCCGAGCTGGTCGGCGACGTCGGCCGTCACCCGCGAGTTGGCGGTGGCGGTCGTGGCCAGCACGGGGAGGTCCGGGTTGGCCAGCAGCAGACCGGCGATGCGCTGGTAGTCGGGGCGGAAGTCGTGGCCCCACGACGAGATGCAGTGGGCCTCGTCGATCACGAGGAGGCCGAGCTGCGGCAGCAGCACGTCGAGCACGGTCGCGGAGAAGCGCGGGTTGGCGAGGCGCTCGGGCGACACGAGCAGGACGTCGACCTGCCCCGCCATCAGTGCGCGCTCGACGTCGGGCCAGTCGTCGAGGTTGGAGGAGTTGAGCGTGGCCGCGGTGAGCCCTGCGCGCTGAGCGGCGACGACCTGGTCGCCGATAAGCGAGAGCAGCGGCGACACCACGAGCACCGGGCCTCCCCCGGCGTCGCGGACGGCGCGCGCGGCGATCCAGTAGACGGCCGACTTGCCCCATCCGGTGGCCTGGACGACGAGCGCGCGACGCCGCTCGAGCACGAGCGCCGACACCGCCGCGCGCTGGTCGTCGCGCACGATCGCGTCGGGCCCTGCGAGCGCGGTGATGACGCGCGCAGCCGCCGCGTCGAGCGCTGCCGCGGTCACGGCGGTCACGCGGGCACCGCGTCGAGGGAGTCGACGAGGGCGGCCAGGGCGGCACCGAGCCGGGCGACCTCGGCGGCCACCGGCTCGCCATCGCCGTCGAGGTACTGGTCGCGGCGGATCTCGACCATGAGCGACGACACCCGCCGGTCCTTCCCGTAGTGGCGCAGCGGCACGTACGTGCCGGCGAAGGGCTGGTCGACGGCGGTCTCCCACTCGCGGAACGCTTCGGCCGCGCGGTCACGAAGCCAGCCCGGGGTGTGCCGCTCGTCGAAGCCGAGGCACACGGCCGGGCGCGCGGCCTCGGGGTGGCGCTCGTAGGGCAGGACGTCGCGCGGGTAGGAGTGCACGTCCACCACCAGCGCACGTCCGTGCGCGTCGAGCCGCGCCGACACGAGGTCGGCGAGCGACTCGGCGTACGGCGTGAAGTAGCGCGCGAGGAGGTCTGCGCGATGGGCCGGGTCGGCGTCGCGCAGCGGCCCGAGCACCGACGTCGCGGTGTAGACCGCCCCCATGCCGATCGCGTCCATCTCCTCCGCGCCGGGCTCGGTGAACCGCTCGGGGTCGACGACGAGGCGCGAGAGCCGGTTGACGAACGACCACGGCCGGATGCGCGCCGCCGCCGCCGCGTGGGCCGCTACGACATCGGTGGACGCATCGGTCATCGCGCGCAGCTCGGCGGCGAGCGCGTCGTCGTCGAGCAGGATCCGTGCGCGGACGTCGGACGGGATGACGGTCGAGGCGTGCGGAACGTGCAGCACCACGGACGACGAGGCGTCACCGGGGACGACGTCGAACGAGGACTGCTGCGCGGAGGCCATGGGAGCGACCGTAGGCGACGGGTGCGACGGCAGTGGGGCGGGGCGGCGCGCGCGGTCCGCGGCGGTGGGCCGCACGGACGCACGCCCGGACCTAGCATGACCACGATGTTTGGCCCGCCTCCGAGGGGGTACTGGCATCTCGTGAGGTGCGCTCGGACCAGCCGAAGGACTGTTGTGACGCAGAGGCGGAAGCCCGCCGCCACCGGTCGTGGTGGGGGCGCGGTGACGCTCGTCCTCGACGAGGACGGGCGCGCGGTGTGGCGATCGACTCTGCGCAGCGCGCTCACGGAGGCCGCGTCGCCTGGCACGGTGGAAGACGCGATCATCGTGGCGGGAGAGCTCGTGGCGAACGCGCTCGAGCACGGTCTCCCGCCGGCCACCCTCGAGGTGGTCGTCGAGCCTGCGGGCTCGGTGCTGGTGTCGGTGCTCGACCATGGCTCGGTCGTTCCGCTGTCACCGATGCCGATCTCGCTCGAGGCGGTGCGGGGGCGCGGGCTCCTGATCGTGGACTCCCTCACGACCGAGTGGGGCGTTCTCGAGAGCGCGAAGGGAAAGGCCGTCTGGGCACGGGTGGCCAGGGACGGCGAGGCAGGACCGTGAAGACCAACGAGAGGCAGACCCCCATGTCACCAGCACCCGTCGTGATCACGCTCGCGGGCGAGTACGACATCGCCAATGCACCCGAGCTGCTGGAGATCCTGACCAGCGGCGGACCCGAGGCGCCCGTCGTCGCCGACCTCCGGGACGTGACGTTCCTCGACTCCGCGGCGCTGTCGCAGCTCGTGCGCGCGAACTCCCAGCTCTCGGAGGCTGGCGGCTCGCTCACGCTGGTGCTGCCGACCTCGGGGCCGGTCGCCAGGGTCATGTCGATCACGCAGCTGGACTCTGCCCTGACCACGACGGGCTCGGTCGAGCAGGCGCTCGCCGATCTCGGCGGCTGAGGCGGTCGGCCGGGCTGCCGGTCACTCGTCGAGCAGGCCTTCGCGCAGCACGGCGAGCGACTTGGCCAGCAGCCTCGACACGTGCATCTGCGAGATGCCGACCTCCTCGGAGATCTGCGTCTGGGTCATCCCGCGGAAGAACCGCAGCACCAGGATCCTGCGCTCGCGCGCCGGCAGCTGCGCGAGCAGGGGCCGCAGCGACTCGCGGTACTCGATCGTCTCGATGCCCGGGTCGTCGGCGCCCATGAGGTCGGCCAGCGACCCGGAGTCGTCGGACGAGCCGACGTGGGCGTCCAGGCTCGTGTAGCTGTACGCCTGCGCGCCCTCGAGACCCTCGAGCACCTCCTCCTCGCTGATGCCGAGCTGCACCGCGAGCTCCGCCACGGTGGGCGTGCGTCCTGTTCGCTGTGAGAGCTCAGCCGTCGCCTGACCGAGCGACATGCGCAGCTCCTGCAGGCGCCGCGGCACGCGGATCGCCCACCCCTTGTCGCGGAAGTGCCGCTTGATCTCGCCGATGACGGTGGGCGTGGCGTACGTCGCCAGCTCGACGCCGCGCTCGAGCTCGAACCGGTCGACCGCCTTGAGCAGGCCGATCATCCCCACCTGGGTGAGGTCCTCGAGCGGCTCGCCGCGGTCACGGAACCTGCGGGCGAGGTACTGCACCAGCGGGATGTGCAGGGTGACGAGGTCGTCGCGCGCCCGTTGGTGCTCGGCGGACTCGGCGTCGGTGCTCGCCAGCACCTCGAGCAGCTCGCGCTCGCGCGCCCGGTGGGCGTCGCCCCAGCCGCGCGGCAGCACGGCGTCGCCCGACGGCTCGTGGGCGGGCGTCACGTCCTCGTCGGTCGGCGGCGGCGCGCCCGCATGCGCCGCGGAATGGTTCACGACGGGTCGGCCGACGAGGTGCCGGTCGACGTGGTGCCGGTCGACGTGGTGCCGGCGGTGGCGCTCGAGCGCGACGCGCGCAGCGAGATGGTGACGCCGTCCGGCGTCTCCTCGGCCCACAGGTCGACCACCAGCGCGGCGAGCACGGCCCAGGCGAAGCTGTCCTCGCTCGGCAGCACCGATCCCTCGCACCGGCCCGTGATGCTGATGAGGACGGCGGCGTCCTCGACGTCGAGCCGTACGTCGATCACCGAGCCCGGCTCGGCGCTCGCGGCCAGGAGTCCGGCCGCCTCTCCGACGGCCAGGCGGATGTCCTCGAGCTGCTCGAGGTCGAATCCCACGCGCGAGGCGACCGCGACCGCGGTGGAGCGCACCAGTGACACCCAGCCGGTCTCGGCCGGCACGGACAGTCGAACGGCGTTCTGGGTCATCCGAGCTGCTCCTCGTCACCGGTGGGCATCGTGCCTGCGACGCTAACGCCGTGGCCGGGTCGCCACCAGCGCGCGCACGGTGGCGCGGACGGGGCGAGGGCACAGATCACGATGCGTGCTGCCCCCGATCCGGCCATCCCAAACCTCGGGCCTGAACGGATGGGCGATTCGTTAGTGGAATCTCGCACTCGGCCCCGAGTTTCCACTACCGAATCGCGCGCGGATGCGCCGATAGCAGTCGCTTCGCGCGTGGCGGCCGAGCATCCTGGCCCGTATGGCGGCGGCAGGGACAAGGACGCGAAGCAGGGTTCCCGCGCTGCTCGCGGGCGTCGGCAGCGGCCTGGCGGTGGTCTTCCTGCTGCTTCCGGCGAGAGGTGTCGATACCGACCCTCCCGCCTGCTCCTCCGCGCTCGGCTACTCGGTGCCCTGCGGCTCGGGCTGGGCCTTCGGCGCTGCCCTCGCTGTCGGTCTGCTCGCCGCCGGGGCGGTCGCGTGGGTCCTCGGCCGCAGGCCGTAGCCCCCTCCCGCGACCCTGCACTCAGCCACCGATGGGCGTCAGGCGGTATGCCGTGTTCGCTTGGGGCTGAACGCTTCTCCGCGATATGGCTCCCGATCCGGATCCTACTGTCGGAGGTGGCTGAGAGGCTTTCATCAGTCGTCCAGCAGATGAGGGAGGTGACCATGTCGACCACGTTCGACTCCGTCGAGACGTCCGCGTCGTACGACGAGGCGTTCCCGCCAGGGTGGTCACCGGTCACCCGCGAGCAGGAGCACGCGTTCGCCGAAGCGCTGCGGCGCGACTTCCCGCCCGAGCGCCACGTCGACCCCGCCGGTGACGACCTGCCCGACCCGGGGCCGTTCTCCGAGCTCGGCCTCGTCGCTGCGGTCGACGGCCCGGCGGACCCGTTCGACCTCGTGCTGCTGCACGCCCTGGACCCCGAGTCGCTGTCCGACCCCGGCGACCAGCTGCGGATGCTGTCGGCGCTGGACAAGGTGGAGTGCCTGACCCAGTCGCTGCGGATCCGCACCCTCATGGCGCTCGGCGACGACGACGAGTACTGGACCGGCCTGGACGAGCAGGACCTGCAGCACGAGATCGCCATCGCCCGGCGCACCTCGGAGTACAACGCCGGCAAGGCCCTCGAGCTCGCCCGTTCCATCACCCGCGACTACCCCGACCTCCTCGCCGCGCTCACCGACGGACGGGTGTCCTGGGGCCACCTCGCGGTGCTGGTCGACCGCACCCGCTACGTCACCGACCCCGCCGCGATCGCGGCGATCTCCGCCCGCGCCCTGACGCGGGCGCTGACCCGCACGCCCGGGCAGTTCGCCACCGAGGTCGAGAAGCTCGTCGCCCGGTTCGACCCCGACGCCGCCGAGCGCCACCGCCGCGCCAAGAAGAAGGAGCGCAGGGTCTGGGTCAAGCGCCTCGCCGACGGCATGGGCATGCTCGGCTACGTCGACGACTGGGCCATCATCAGCGCCGTCCACGAGACCATCGCCGCCGACGCCCGCTCGAGCAAGAAGGCCGCCCGCGCCCAGAAGCGCGCCCGCACGGCCGCCCGCCGTGACGGCACACCGTCGGAGCCGACGCCCGGCACCGACGTCGTCCTCGCTGACGAGGCCGACGTCGTCCCGACCGACGGCGACCACAGTGGCCCGCGCCACGGCGACCACGCCGCCTCGGGCGGCAGCGACCACCGCGCCTCGACGACGGACGACGCGGACGACGTCGAGGACGAGGAGCCCGACGCCGACACCGCCCGCGCGGACGCGCTCGCCGCCCGTGTGCTGGGCACCCTGAACCCCGACGGGTCCGTGGTCTGGGACCGGGCCGCCTCGGTGGTGTTCGAGGGCCACCTGGTCATCGACTTCCTGACCCTCACCCGCGAACGCGACCGTGTCGCCCTCCTGGACGGGCAGCCCCTGCCGCCGGAGACCGCCCGCGAGTACGCCGGCACCGTGAAGACCTGGCGCCGGTTCGTCACCGATCACCTCATCGACGTGGGCAACCGCTACACCGACGACACGCTGCACCGCTTCATCCTGGCCCGCGACATCTGCCGCAACCCGGTCCACGACCACATCCCCACCTCCACCCGGCTGCAGATGGACCACGCCGAGGAAGCACCCCACGGCCCCACCAGCGCCGACAACTGCGGCGGCATCTGCATCCCCAGCCACCAGCTCAAGACCGCCCGCCGGGTCGACATCACCGACTCGAGAGCAGACGGCTCCTGCACCTGGACCACCCGAGCCGGGCAGGTCGTCCACATCCCACCCCGCCCGTTCCTCGACCACCCCGACCCACCGCTGCTCCCCCGGCGTCGCCATGGGCCGGCGCCCGACCCTGCCGACGACATCCCGCCCTTCTGACCACCCCCGCACGGCCGTGAGCCGGACCCCACCCCGGAGTCCGGCGCACAGCCATGCCCGGTGACCGCACGGACGTCGGAGGAAGCGGGGAGGAGGGGGCACGACCCGAGGGCGACGAGTTCTGCGTCGGCCGACCGCTACTCGGTGAGGAAGTCGAGGACGAGGCGGCTGAAGGCCGCGGCGTGCTCGATCTGGGTCCAGTGCCCGCACCGGCCGAACACGTGCAGCCGTACGTCGGGCACCACGTCGAGCAGGTGCAGCGCATTCGACAGCGGGATCACCTGGTCCTCGCGGCCGTGCACCACGAGGGTCGGCTGAGGCAGGCGCGCGATCTCGTCGTCCGGCGTCACCATCGCGTCGACCCAGCGCTGGCGCGGGGCGGGGAACATCGCCGAGAACGACTCCTGGAAGCCGGGCTGGATCGACGCCTCGTAGCGCACCTGCGCGAGCTCGTCGGTCACGAGCTCGCGCGAGTGCGCGAAGATCCCGAGGAGCTCGCGCATGCTCTCGAGCGACGGCTCGTAGCCCCACACGCGGTCGAGCCCGTCGGTGATCTCGAACGGCACCCCCACGCTGCCCATGAGCACCAGACGCGAGACGCGGTCGGGGTGCCGCGCCGCCACCCGCAGCGCCAGCGCGCCGCCGAAGCTGTTGCCCACCAGCGCGACCTTCCCGAGCCCGAGCGCGTCGAGGAACCCGACGACCTGGCCGACCCACGTGTCCATGGAGTAGTCGACGCCGTCGGGCCGCTCGGTGAAGCCGAAGCCGACCAGGTCCGGCGCGTACACCGCGAGCTGCTGCGACAGCACCGGGATCGTGAGCCGCCAGTTGGCGTACGCCGTCACCCCCGGGCCGGAGCCGTGCAGCAGCACCACAGGGTCGCCCGAGCCCGCGTGCAGGTAGTTGGTGCTGATGCCGGCGGCGACGACGGTCGAGCCGAGCTCGGGGCGCGGTGCGGTCATGCGCACCAGCATCGCGCACGCCGCAGCGGCGGCACGCGAGCATCCCGGCACACGGAACGCCCGGAGCCGGGACGTCAGGAGGTGGCGACTGCGTTCGCGAGCACCTCGGGGGGCAGCGTCCAGTGCTCGCCCAGCAGCAGGTCGAGCGTGTCGGGTTGGAAGATGCGCCGACCCCCTGACGGCGTGCTGGTCAGCTCGCCCACGAGCACGCGGCCGTCGACGTCGTAGAGGTCGACCCGCAGCATGTCCATGCCTGCCGCGAGCTCCTCGGCGAGCGCGACCATCTCCCCCGACGTCGAAGGCGCGGCGCCCTCACCATCCGGCTTACCCGCATCCGTGGAACGGAGCAGCGGCCTCCAGTCGCGGTCGCGCAGCACGCCCGGGCCCAGACCGTCGGGGTCGAGCACCTCGATCGCACGCACGACGCCGTCGGCCACGAAGAGCTTGTACTCGCGCGCAGGGACCTGCGCCGTGCCGAGCAGCTCCTCCGCGAGCACGCGGTGCGGCACGTCGCGGTAGGCCCACTCGGGGTAGCGGTTCGGGCCGTGCTCGAAGCCGAGCGTGAGCCACCAGCGGAGCAGCCCCGTCGCCCGCGCGACGTCGAGGTCGTCGGGGTGGATGCGGTACCTGCTCCACAGCACGCTCCGGGGCCGGCTCGGCAGCTCCACGCCGCGCGCGAACCGGTCGCTCACCAGAACCGCACCGCCCGACCCGTGGGTGGCCTTGACGGCGACCTCGCGCGGCAGCTCCGCCCAGGGCACGGCGCCGGCGGCGTCCCACACGCCGTACAGCGTCGGGAGCCGGTCGGCCCCCACCCTCTCGGTCACCACCTCGCGCACCGCGACGCGGTCGGCCAGCGTCGTGAGGATCGGACGTCGGTCGTGGGCGAGCCGGAACAGCAGCTTGTCGTGGAAGCCCTGCGGTTCGGGCCCGGCGAGCGAGGCGAGCGTGCGGTACGCCCGCGCAGTGGGCCAGAGCCCGGCACGTGCGTCGACCACCGCGTGCAGCGCCGTGCGGGCACGGCGGGGAAGGCGGTCGCGCACGACCGCGAGCGATCGCGTCGTCGACCTCACACGGCCTCCCCCTCGTCCCCACGCACCCTAGCCACGCGCTCCGGCACAGGACGCGTACGCACCGGCAGCACGGCACCCACGGGTCGTCACCGGACGTTCACCGACGCGTCGGCAGAACACGATCCCGATGACCGAATCCGCCGCTGGTCTACGCGCGTGAGCGTGCTGACGCAGCCGCTGGTCGCCCCCGCCCCGCTGGCGCGACCGGCCCAGGACTCCGACCTGACCGCCATCCTCGACGTGTACGCCGCCTGCCGCGCGAGCGATCCGACGTACCCGGCTGCGGTCGGCAGCGCGACGACACCCGACCTCGCCGAGTGGTTCTTCCGCAAACCGCTGGCCGCGTGCCTCGTGGTCGAGAACGCCGACCGGGTCATCGTCGGCGTGGCGGGGCTGAGCGCCGCCGCCCCGCCCCAGTCCGCGCGCGGCGACCGACGCGTGCACTGGATGGAGTCGTGCCGGCTCGCGGTCCATCCCGAGCACCGAGGCGGCGCCGCCTCACGGGCCCTGACGTCGGCGCGGATGCGCGCGGCCTCCGACCTCGGGGCCGATCGGCTCTGGCTGCGCTGCCTGCCCGGCTCCCCCGCGCACGGCCTCTACCTGCGCGTGGGCTGGTCGTTCCTCTCCCGCGGGCACATCGACGTGCCTGGCGAGGCGTCACGCCCCGCCGTGCTGCTGCAGCGCGCCGTCCCCGCGATGCCGACGTACCGCGTGGTGACTTGACCCGACACGGTCCGCGACGGGCAGTGTCCGCTGTGGTGGGATCGGCGCATGGCCCCCGACCCGGTGACCGCGTCCGGGCGTGCCGATCCCCTGCTCGTCGCCCGCCTGCGCGCGCAGCTGCTGACCAGCCGCGCGGCGACCGACCCGGTCGACGTCGTCGAGCGCCTCCTCGCCGTCCAGGCGCAGGACGGCCGCGGCTTCCGGCTCGCCGTGCGCGCCCGGTCCAGCGTCGCCGGCGCCTCGGCGGTCGACCACGCGCTCACCCACGACCGCAGCCTCGTCGTCGACTGGCTGAACCGCGGCACCCTGCACCTCGTGCGCAGCGAGGACCACGCCTGGCTGCACATGCTGACCACGCCCCGGCTGACGACGGCGGGCAACCGACGGCTCGCGCAGGAGGGCGTCGACGCGGCCATGGCCGAGCGCGCGGTCGCGCTGGTGACGACGACCCTCCGCGAGGACGGGCCGCACACCCGCGCGCAGCTGCGCGACGTCCTCGACGCGGCAGGTGTGCGCACCGCCGGCCAGGCCCTCGTGCACGTCCTCGGGGCCGCGTCGTTCGCAGGGCTCGCCCTGCGCGGCCCGGTGGTCGACGGCGAGCAGGCCTTCGTCGACCCCGAGTCGTGGCTCGGCCCGCGGCCCCCGCTGCCCGAGAGGGACGTCGCCCTCGCCGAGCTCGCGCGTCGCTACCTGGCCGGGCACGGGCCGGCGCGCGACCACGACCTCGCGTACTGGACCGGCCTCCCCCTCCGCGACGCGCGACGCGGGCTCGCAGGCGTGCGCGGCCTGGTCGACCATGGCGACGGGCTCGTCTCGCTGCACGCCGACGACGATGCGCCAGCCGTCCCCGATCCCGTGCTGCTCGGGCCGTTCGACCCCCTGCTGCACGGGTGGAAGTCGCGCGCCCTCGTCGTGGGCGACGACGAGGAGGGCGTGGTGACGAGCAACGGCCTCTTCCGCCCGGTCGCGCTGGTGGACGGTGTCGCGGTCGCGGTGTGGGGCCTCGCGGGCGGCCGGCTCACCTGGACGGTGCGCGACGGCCACCGGCTGAGCAGCCCCGTCGAGCAGGCGCTGCGCATCGACGCCGCACGGGTCGTCGACTACCTCGGCAGCTGACGGGCGAGACGCACGAGCCGCTCATGACGACGGCTGAGGCTGTGGAGCTGGCGCGACCCGAGCTCGGCCTCGACCAGCGCCCGCGAGGCCGCCGAGCACACCGACGACCTGCACGACCCCGAGGCGTCGCCGCGGCCTATCTGACGGTGGCCGCCGTCCTGCGGCTCTGAGGGCGGACGGAGCGAGCGGCGCTCTAGTGACCGGCGAGCTCCAGCTCGCGGACGTCGGAGCGCAGCCTCGTCGAGGGCCAGCGCACGAAACCGATGCTGACCACCAGGAGCCCGATCGCGGCCATGACGGTGACGGCGAACGCCGGGCTGGTGCGGTCGGCGATGAATCCGGTCACGAGGTAGCCCAGCGCGGTGACGGCGGCGAACCCCGCGCTGGCGATGCCGACGACGCGTCCGCGGTGCTCGTTCTTCGTGAGCAGCGTGGTGAACGACATGACCGGCACGAGGAAGGCCTGCGCGACGCCGGAGACGAACCACAGCACGACCAGCAGGACGATCGGCGGCTCGATGCCGGTGAGGAGCAGGGGCAGGCACACCGTGATGGCGAGCGGCAGCACGAGGTCGAGCTGGTCGCGCGGGGTACGGCGTCCGACCAGGATCGACCCGAGCGCCGCCCCCGTGATGACCGACGCCATGAGCACACCGCCCCAGGCATCGAGCTCGCCGGCGTCGCGCACGTAGGCCAGGGCGACGGCCTCGGGCGCCACGAGCGAGGCGGCCATGCCCCAGCCGAGCAGGATCAGCGCGCGGCGCGACCTGTCGGCCATCAGCATCCGCCAGCCGTCGGCGAGGTCGGTGAAGAGCTGGCGCACCGACTCGGTGGCGTCGAGCATCGCGGGCCGGTTGCGCAGGAACGCCGCGAGCAGCGCGTACGACACGATGAACGAGATCGCATCCACGAACAGCGCGGCCTGCGGGCTGCTGAGCTGCACGACGATGCCGCCGAGCACGAGGCCGATGGCCTGGTTCGCGAGGTGCAGCGAGCGCGTCAGGCCCGTACCGGCCGTGACGAGCCGCGGGCTCCCGAGCACGTCCGGGATGGACGCCGCCCGCGCCGACTCGAACAACGGCGTGAACAGCTCGGCCACGAAGAGCAGCGCGAACAGGACCCAGAGCGGGGCGCTGGTGCCGGCCATGAGCGCGAGCACACCGATGGTGATCGCGCGTGCGACGTCGGCGAGCAGCATGAGCGACTTGCGGCTGAAGCGGTCGGCGAGCGAGCCGAGGAGGGCGCCCCCGAGGAACGTGGGCACGAACGAGACCGCGAACGTGGCAGCGGCGAGCAGCGCGGAGCCGGTGTCGGACAGCACCAGCAGGGCCAGCGCGACCCGCGCGATCTGGTCGCCGGCCTCGCTCGCCACCTGGGCGGCCACGAGACCACGGAACTCGCGGACGGCGAGCACCTCACGCAGACCTGCGCGCTGACGCTCACCAGTCCGACCCACGTCGGCAGAGCTCACGCGTAGAACACCCTCTCCACGACCCCCCGTGCACGTCGCGTGATCCGCCGGTAGTCGTCCAGCAGCGCTCCGCTCTCGCCGGGAGGGTATCCGAGCACCTGCGACACAGCGGCCAGGTCGCGCGTGTCGGTAGGCACCATGTCGCTCGCTCGGCCCTTGACCAGCATCACGGCGTCGCGCACCCTCGTCGCCATCCGCCAGGCGGACGCGAGGTGCTCCGCATCCTCGGCCTCGAGCAGGCCCGCGGCGACCGCGCCGTCGAGCGCGGGAACCGTGCGGGTCGTCCGCAGCGCGGGCACCGCGTGCCCGTGCTGCAGGGTGATGAGCTGGGCCACCCACTCGACGTCCGAGAGGCCACCGCGACCGAGCTTGGTGTGCAGGCCGGGGTCGGCACCGCGCGGGAGCCGCTCGGCCTCCATCCGCGCCTTGAGCCGCCGGATCTCGCGGACGTCGCTCTCGCCGATGCCACCCTCGGGGTAGCGCAGCGGGTCGATGATCGCCACGAACTCGCGGCCGAGCGCGTCGTCGCCGGCTACGGGCTCGGCGCGCAGCAGCGCCTGCGCCTCCCAGGCAGAGGACCACTTCTCGTAGTACGAGGCGTACGACGCGATGGTGCGCACCAGCGGGCCGTTGCGTCCCTCGGGCCGCAGCGAGGCGTCGACCTCGAGCGCCGGGTCGGGCGTGGGGATCATGAGCAGGCGCCGCAGCTCGGCGGCCACGGCGAGCGCAGCCTCGTGGGCGTCGCGGTCGTCCGCCCCGGGGAGCGGGTCGTGCACGAACAGGACGTCGGCGTCGCTGGCGAAGCCGAGCTCGCCGCCCCCGAAGCGCCCCATCGCCACGACCAGGAAACGGGTCGGCAGCGCGCTCCCTCTCTCGGCGGTGACGGCGCGCTCGGCGATCTCGAGCGCGCCGGTGATGGTCGCCCCTGCGATCGCCGACAGCGCGACGCCGGCATCGTCGACCTGCGCCAGGCCGAGCAGCTCGGCCACGGCCGTGCGGAACAGCTCGCGCCGACGCAGCGCGCGCACGGCCGCCACCGCTACCTCGGGGTCCTCGTAGCGCCGCGCGGCGGCCAGCGCCTCGGCATCGAGGGCCTCGCGGGTCCGCGGAACCAGCTCGTCGTCATCGGCGAGCATCGTGACGCCCTCGGGGGCCCGCATGAGCAGGTCGGACGCGTAGCGGCTCGAGGCGAGGATCGTCGCGAGCCTCTGCGCGGCGAGCGACTCGTCGCGCAGCAGGCGCAGGTACCACGGGGTCGAGCCCAACGAGTCGCTCATGCGTCGGAAGGCGAGCAGGCCCGCGTCCGGGTTGGGTGCACCCGCGAACCAGCCGAGCATCACGGGCAGCAGAGTCCGCTGGATGGCGGCGCGGCGCGTGACGCCCGAGGTCAGCGCCTCGAGGTTGCGCAGCGCGCCCGCGGGGTCGACGTAGCCGAGCGCCTCGAGCCGCTGCCGCGCAGCCTCGTGGGTGAGCCGCGCCTCGCCCGCGTCGAGGCGCGCCACGGCGTTGAGCAGCGGCCGGTAGAACAGCTTCTCGTGCAGCCGACGGACCTCGCGCCGGTGCTTCTTCCACGCGTCGTTCAGCTCGGCGACGGGATCGGTGCGCATCCCCATCGACCGCGCGATGTGCCGCAGCGCGACGTCGGAGTCGGGCACCACGTGGGTGCGCCTCAGCCGGTGCAGCTGGATCCGGTGCTCGAGCGTCCGCAGGAAGGCGTACGACTGCGCGAGGTTCGACGCGTCCTCGCGTCCGACGTACCCCCACGTGGCGAGCGACTCCAGCGCAGTCATCGTGGTGCTGCTGTGGAGCATCACGTCGCTGCGCCCGTGCACGAGCTGCAGCAGCTGCACGGAGAACTCGACGTCGCGCAGCCCCCCGGAGCCGAGCTTGAGCTGCCGGTCGGCGTCCTTGGCCGGCACGTTCTCCTCGACGCGGCGACGCATCGCCTGCACGTCCTCGACGAAGTTCGGCCGGTCGGCCGCGCTCCACACGAACGGCGTCACGAGATCGACGAAGGCTGCCCCGAGGTCGAGATCACCGGCGGCGGGGCGTGCCTTGAGCAGCGCCTGGAACTCCCACGTCGAGGCCCAGCGCCGGTAGTAGCCGTCGTACGACGCCAGCGTGCGCACGAGCGCGCCGGACTTGCCCTCGGGCCGGAGGTTGGGGTCGACCTCCCAGATCGATCCCTCGGGAGTGGGTGCGTTGCACGCGCGCATGAGCGACTGCGCGAGCCGGGTGCCGGCGCGGATGGCCTCGGTCTCGTCGACGCCGTCGCGCGGCTCGACGACGTACACGACGTCGACGTCGGAGATGTAGTTGAGCTCGTGCCCGCCGCACTTGCCGAGCGCGAGCACGGCGATGCGCACGAGGTCGGACGCGTCCGGGTGCTCGGACCGCGCGATCGCGAGCGCGGCCTCGAGCGTGCCGTCGGCGAGGTCGGCGAGCGCAGCGGACACCTCGACGAAGGCGGCGCCGTCGGCGAGGTCCGCGGCGGCGATCGCGAGCAGGCGCCGCCGGTAGGCGACCCGCAGCGCCGACAGCACCTCGGTGCCCGAGCCGGAGGCGACCGGCGGCGTGGCGCGGGGGTCGGCCCCCACCGCGCGCAGCAGCTCGGATCGCACGACGTCGACGGGCGCGAAGTCGGGCGCGCCCTCGTCGTGCGCCCGCAGCACGGTCCAGTCGCCCGGGTGGCGCACCAGGTGGTCGCCGAGAGCGACCGACGCGCCGAGCACGGTGAGGACCCGGCGGCGCGACTCCTCGTCCTCGTCGAGCTCGGCGACGAGGGCGCGGGCGGCGGGGTCGCCCGTCTCGGCGATGCGCGAGAGCGTCGCGAGGGCGAGGTCGGGGTCGGCTGCCAGCGAGAGGTCGACGACCGCGTCGGTGCCGAGGCCGACGAGGCCCGGGTCGGACAGCAGCCGGACCGCGAGGGCGGCGTCGGCGAAGCCGAGGCGGGCGAGGCGGCCCTGCAGGCTGCCCGACCGTCCCTCGGCCGCGCCGTCGAGGGTCATCAGGGCCGCGGACTGCCGGCCGACGCGCGGACGACCTCGGCGAAGGCCACCGCGAACGGACGCCACCCGTCGAGCATCTCCTGCTCGCGGTCCACGACGTCCTGCATGACCTTCTCCACGCTCGCGCCGGCCTTCTCGACCGGCTCGGGGTCGTCCGGGAACCAGGAGGCGAGGATCTCGGCGTCGACCTCGGGGTGGAACTGGATCGCCCAGGCGCTTCTGCCGAGGCGGTAGGCCTGCACGGGGCAGGTCGGGGTCGAGGCCAGCACGACGGCCCCCTCGGGCACCTCGAGCATGGCGTCCTGGTGGTACTGCGCGACGGGGATGCCCTGCGGGAGAACGGAGAACAGCGGGTCGCCCTGCGCCTCGGGCAGCAGGTCGATCTCGTAGATGCCGACCTCCGCCACGGGGGCGCGGTCCACGACGCCGCCTGCGGCGAGGGTCATGAGCTGGCCTCCGAGGCAGACGCCGAGGAGCGGCGCGGACGACTCGACCGAGCTGAGGATCAGGGCCCGCTCGTCGGGCAGCCACGGTGCGCGCTCGTCCTCCCACGCGGCCATCTCGCCGCCGAGCAGCACCACGCCGTGGTAGCCCGCGGGGAGCTCGCGCGGCACGGGCTCGCCGAGGTCGGCGCGCACGACGTCGTAGCCGATGCCGTGCTCGTCCCACCAGGTGCCGAGCAGCCCGACCGGGTCGGTCGGGTCGTTCTGGATGACGAGGAGGCGTGCCGGCGCGGCTGCGCCCTCGATGGTCTGGGAGGTCATCGGGGCCTGATTCTGTGCGGGACGGTGTTCGCGTGCGGACGGGTCGGGCTAGAGGACGGGCAGGTAGCGCGCGAGCTCGAACGGTGTGACCTGACGACGGTAGTCCGCCCACTCCTGGCGCTTGTTGCGCAGGAAGTGGTCGTAGACGTGCTCGCCGAGGGTCTCGGCGACGAGCTCGCTGCGCTCCATCACCGTGAGCGCCTGGCCGAGCGACGTGGGGAGCGGCTCGATGCCGAGCGCGCGGCGCTCCGCCTCGGTCAGCGCCCAGACGTCGTCCTCGGCGCCCGGGGGCAGCTCGTAGCCCTGCTCGATGCCCTTGAGGCCGGCGGCGAGCATGACCGCGAACGAGAGGTACGGGTTGGCCGCGGTGTCGATCGACCGGAACTCCACCCGCGTCGAGTTGCCCTTGCTCGGCTTGTACATCGGCACGCGGACGAGGGCGCTGCGGTTGTTGTGGCCCCAGCACACGTACGCCGGAGCCTCGCCGCCGCCGCCGAGGCGCTTGTAGGAGTTGACCCACTGGTTGGTCACCGCCGTGATCTCCGGCGCGTGCCGCAGCAGGCCGGCGATGAAGCTGCGCCCGACCTTGGACAGCGAGTACTCCGCACCCGCCTCGTAGAACGCGTTGCGGTCGCCCTCGAACAGCGACAGGTGCGTGTGCATGCCGGAGCCCGGGTGGTCGGCGAACGGCTTCGGCATGAAGGTGGCGTACACGCCCTGCTCGAGCGCGACCTCCTTCACGACCAGCCGGAAGGTCATGATGTTGTCGGCGGTGGTGAGCGCGTCCGCGTAGCGCAGGTCGATCTCCTGCTGCCCGGGCGCGCCCTCGTGGTGGCTGAACTCCACCGAGATGCCCATCGCCTCGAGCATCGTGATGGCCTGACGGCGGAAGTCGTAGCCGAGGCCGTGCGGCGTGTGGTCGAAGTAGCCCACCTGGTCGATCGGCGTCGGCACCTCGCCCTTGGCGAAGCCCTGCTCGAGCAGGAAGAACTCGATCTCGGGGTGCGTGTAGAACGTGAAGCCGAGCTCGGCGGCCTTGGCGAGCTGCCGCTTGAGCACGTGCCGCGGGTCGGCGTACGACGGGCTGCCGTCGGGCATGAGGATGTCGCAGAACATGCGGCCGACGCCGGGGCTCTCGCCGCGCCACGGGAGCACCTGGAAGGTGCTCGGGTCGGGCTTGGCCAGCATGTCCGACTCGAACACGCGCGCGAAGCCCTCGATGGCCGAGCCGTCGAACCCGATGCCCTCGGAGAAGGCGCCCTCGAGCTCGGCCGGGGCGACCGCCACCGACTTGAGCATGCCGAGCACGTCGGTGAACCAGAGCCGCACGAAGCGGATGTCGCGCTCCTCGATGGTGCGGAGCACGAACTCGGTCTGCTTGTCCATGCGGCCCATCTTGGACCACCGCACGTCACGTGCGTGTGTCGGCTCGCCCCATCCCCCGCGACCCCGGCGTCCTAGGCTTCCCCCGTGCCCCAGATCCGGCTCGCCCTCGCCCAGGTCAACCCGTGTGTCGGCGACCTCGCCGGCAACGTCGACCGCGTGCTCGCGGGTGCCCGCGACGCGCACGGGGCCGGAGCCCGACTCGTGGCCTTCCCCGAGATGGTGCTCACCGGCTACCCGGTGGAGGACCTCGCCCTGCGCCCGTCGTTCCAGGCTGCCAGCCGCCAGGCGCTCGACTCGCTCGCCGCCCGCCTGGTCGAGGAGGGCCTCGGCTCGCTCGTGGTCGTCGTCGGCTACCTCGACGTCATCGACGACGGGCACGACCGGCTCGGCCGTCCGCGCGGCGGTCCGCAGAACGCCGCGGCCGTCGTCACCGGCGGCCGCGTGGTGGCCCGGTACGCCAAGCACCACCTGCCCAACTACGGCGTGTTCGACGAGTTCCGCTACTTCGTGCCCGGAGCGTCCACGACGGTCGTCCGCGTGGACGGCGTCGACGTCGCGATCGCCATCTGCGAGGACCTCTGGCAGGACGGCGGCCCGGTCGCCCAGGTGCGCGACACCGGTGCCGGTCTGCTCGTGGTCATCAACGGGTCGCCGTACGAGCGCAACAAGGACGACGTGCGCCTCGAGCTGTGCGCCCGCCGTGCGCGCGAGGCGGGCTGCCCGCTCGCCTACGTGAACATGGTCGGCGGCCAGGACGAGCTCGTCTTCGACGGCGACTCGCTCGTCGTGGGGGCCGACGGCGCGCTCGTCGCGCGGGCGCCGCAGTTCGAGGAGTCGCTGCTCGTCGTCGACCTCGACCTGCCGATGGCAGACCCCACCACCAGCGCGTCGACGGCGGCCATCGGCTTCCCCCTGCCGGCGTACACCCCCGAGCCGCCGTCGGTCGCGCCCCGGCTCTCGGACGACGCCGAGGTGTGGCAGGCCCTGGTCGTCGGACTGCGCGACTACGTGGGCAAGAACGGGTTCCGGTCGGTCACCCTCGGCCTGTCCGGCGGAATCGACTCGGCGGTCGTCGCCGCGATCGCGTGCGATGCGCTCGGTGCCGACAACGTGCACGGCGTCTCGCTTCCGAGCGTCTACTCCTCCGACCACTCCCGGGGCGACGCCGCCGACATGGCCGAGCGGACGGGCCTGCACTACCGCACGGTCGAGATCGCGCCGATGGTCGACGCGTTCCAGGGCCGGCTGCACCTCTCCGGGCTGGCCGAGGAGAACCTGCAGGCGCGCGTGCGCGGCACCACGCTCATGGCGATCTCCAACGCCGAGGGCCACCTCGTGCTCGCCACCGGGAACAAGAGCGAGCTCTCGGTCGGCTACTCGACGATCTACGGCGACGCCGTCGGCGGCTACGCGCCGATCAAGGACGTGCCCAAGGTCGACGTCTGGGCGCTCGCGCGCTGGCGCAACGAGCATGCGCTCGAGCGCGGCGAGACCCCCCCGATCCCTCCGAGCAGCATCGACAAGCCGCCGTCGGCCGAGCTGCGCCCCGGCCAGCTCGACTCGGACTCGCTGCCCGACTACGCGGTGCTCGACGACCTGCTCGACGACTACGTCGAGAACGACCGCGGGGCTGCCGAGCTCGTGGCCGACGGCTTCGACCAGGCGCTCGTCGAGCGGGTGCTGCGGCTGACCGACGTCGCGGAGTACAAGCGCCGGCAGTACCCGCCGGGCACGAAGATCTCCTCCAAGGGGTTCGGCCGCGACCGCCGCCTCCCGGTCACGAACCGGTGGCGCGAGACCGTGCCCGACCAGGACTAGCGCGCGAGGAAGCCCGCGAGCGCCGCGTCCACGACCTGGGTCGAGCCGGCGCCCGGCGCCGGGTCGCGGCCGCTCGAGCGCACCTGGTTCATGTAGACGCTCGTGCCGATGATGAGCGTGATGAGCAGCTCGAGGTCGGCGTCGGGGCGGATCTCGCCGCGCTCGATCCCGCGACGCAGCACGACGCGGAACAGCTCGCGCCGCGGCTCGATCACGGTGTCGTAGAACGACTCGAACAGGCGCGGGTTCGACTTCGCGTGCGCCATCACACGGTGGAAGACGAGCCCGTTCGGTGTCTGGACGTACGACCGCCACCAGGCGTCGACGAGGAACAGGATGCCGTCGCGGACGCTGCCCTCGGGCACGTCGTCCGGCAGACCGGTGACGAGCGCACCGAGCGAGGCCACCACGAGGTCGTCCTTGGTGGGCCACCGGCGGTAGATCGTGGCCTTGCTGACGCCGGCGCGGGTCGCGACCTCCTCGACCGAGAGACCGGTGGGCCCGACCTCGGCGAGCAGGTGGAGCGCCGCGTCGAGGATCGCCGAGTCGGCCCGGACGTCACGGGGACGTCCGGGCGCACGCGTGCGGCTGACGGTCACGGCCGCTCGGCCTCGCCCTTCGCGATCGGGGCGATGTACTCCTCGGCCGCCTCGGTGGCGTACGTGTCCTCGAGCGCGGCCGCCTCGGCGTTCGCCTCCTCGCGGGTGTGCGCCTCGCCCACGTGCGGGTGCTCGTGGCCCGGGGTGCCGGGCCCGGCGGTGCGGCCCTTCTGCGGCGGGGTGATCGGCGGCAGCAGGAACCAGACGACCAGGGCCGCGACGAGGACGAGCGCCATCGAGATGAGGCTCGTGACGTGCGCGGCCGAGAGGAACGCGTCGAACGCGATGGCCTTGCCCTGCGCGACCAGCTCTGCAGGGGCGCCGTTCGCCTCGAGGTCGGTGAGGACGCGCACCGTGCCGCCGACGGAGTTCGTGGCAGCGTCGACCGCCTCCGGCGGGAGTCCGGCGGGCAGCGTGGCGAGCACCGGCTGCACGTTGGACGCGTACTGCGTCGCCAGCACGGTGCCGATGACCGCGACGCCGAAGGCGCCGAACACCTGCCGCACCGTGTTCTGCACGGCAGAGCCCGCGCCGGCGCGGGCGAGCGGGAGCGCGTTCTGCATCACGGTCGAGGCGGGCGCGATCACGTTGCCCATGCCGAAGCCGAAGACGAAGAAGATGACCAGGACGAGCCACAGCGGGGTCGAGAGCGACAGCGACGCGACGCCGAGCAGCGCGAGCGTGACGGCGACGAGGCCGAAGGTCATGACGCGCTTGTAGCCGAACCGCTCGACCATGGCGGCGCTGCGGGGCGCGGCGATGATCTGGCCCACGGCGAACGGCAGGAAGCAGAGACCCGCAGACAGGGTCGAGTAGCCGCGGATGGACTGCAGGAAGAACGGCAGCGTGAACGTGATGCCCGAGAGGGCGAAGAACGCGAGGCTCACAGCGGTCAGGCTGACGGCGTACCCGCGGTTCTTGAAGAGGGTGACGTCGAAGCTCCGGTGGTCGCTGCGCGCCTCCATCACGATGAACAGCGCGAGCACCGCGATGCCCAGCACCATCGGGACCCACACCGACGGCGTGAGGAAGGTGAGCGTCACCGAGGCGTGGATGATGCCGTAGACCAGCAGCACGAGACCGGTGAACGAGATGAGCAGGCCGGGGATGTCGAGGCGCTGCGGGTGCGGGTTCTTCGTCTCGGGGACCACGAGGATGATCCCGACGAGGCCGACTATCACGATCGGCACGTTGATGAGGAAGACCGCGCCCCAGTCGTTGCCGGTCAGGCCGTTGAACCACTCCGGGTGCTCGAGCAGCAGGCCGCCCAGCACCGGGCCGAGGGCGACGGCAGCACCGACCGCGCCGGCCCAGGCTCCGATGGCCTTGCCGCGCTCGTGGGGCGGGAAGACCACGGTGATGACGGCGAGAGTCACCGGGAGGACGGCGGCGCCGCCGATGCCCATGACGCCGCGGAAGAGGATGAGCATCTGCGGCGTCGTCGCGAACGCGCAGATCGCGGAGGCGACGGCGAAGATGACGAGGCCGATCATGAGGATGCGCTTGCGGCCGTACTTGTCGCCGAGCACGCCCCACGTGAACAGCAGCGCGGCGAACACGAGGATGTAGGAGTCGACCGCCCACACGAGCTCGCTCTGGTCGGCGCCGAGGTCGCGCTGGATCGTCGGCAGGGCGATGTTGAGGATCGTGTTGTCGAGCACGACCACCAGCAGGCTGGTGACGAGCACCCCGAGGATCGCCCAGCGGCGGGGGTGGCCTGCGCCCGATGTCTGCCAGCCGCTGGTGGGGGCCTCGGCGGCGGCCTCGCGGCGGGCGGCGCGTGAGTCGGACATGGGTTCTCCTTGCGGCCGGCGTCCCCCGACGGGCCCTGGTGCGGTGGTCCGACCCCCTCGGCCGGACGGTGTGAGGCACGCCTCACCAATAACGAAACGCAACCGTACCGTATCGGACCGGCGGCGCGACGCGATCCGGTAGATGACGCGGGCGCACCCACGTGCCACCATGGCTCCTGAACGGGTACCCCAGCACGGGGACTCGAGTCGTTGGAGGTCCTCATGACCAGCACGTCCTCGCACGTCCCGGAGCCCCTGTACGGCGGTTCTCCGAGCGGACGTCGCATCTCCGTCCACGACCTCGCGAGCGCCAAGGCGCGCGGCGAGAAGTGGCCCATGATCACGGCGTACGACGCCCTCACCGCGCGCGTCTTCGACGAGGCGGGCATCCCCGTGCTCCTCGTCGGCGACTCCGCCGCGATGGTCGTCTACGGCTACGACTCGACCGTGCCGGTCACGGTCGAGGAGCTCATCCCCCTCGTGCGCGGCGTGGTCCGCGGCTCCGAGCGGGCGATGGTCGTCGCCGACCTCCCCTTCGGGTCGTACCAGGCCTCCCCCGCGCAGGCGCTCGAGACCGCGAGCCGCTTCATGAAGGAGACCGGCTGCCACGCGGTGAAGCTAGAGGGCGGCCACCGCGTGCTACCCCAGGTCGAGCTGCTCGTGGCCTCGGGCATCCCAGTGATGGGCCACCTCGGCCTCACGCCGCAGTCCGTCCACGCGTTCGGCGGCTACAAGGTGCAGGGCCGCGGCGAGGACGGCGTCACCCTCCTGCAGGACGCCAAGGCGCTGCAGGCAGCCGGCGCGTTCGCCGTCGTGCTGGAGGTCGTGCCGGCTGACCTCGCCGCGCAGGTCTCGCAGGTGCTGCACATCCCCACCGTCGGGATCGGCGCCGGCCCGGGCACCGACGCGCAGGTCATCGTGTGGCAGGACATGGCTGGCCTCACGCCGGGCCGCACCGCGAAGTTCGTGAAGAAGTACGCCGACGTGCACGGCGTGCTGCTCGAGGCGGCGCAGGCCTGGGCGGGCGACGTCGTCTCCGGCGCCTACCCCGCCGAGGAGCACACGTACACCTGATCGGTGGGCCGGGCGCAGTCGGCGAGCCTGACTGACACAAGCTCCGAAACGGTGCATCCTCCGTGACCGAGGGGGCGTCATCCGACGTCCGACGCGAGAGGAACCGTCCCATGGGCCCGACGCAGGCCGTCAGCTCGGTCTTCAGCAAGTTCGCCACCTTCAGCGGCCGCGCACGCCGCTCGGAGTACTGGTGGTTCGTCGCGTTCTCGATCGTCGTGCTGGCCATCGCGCTCGTCATCGACAACGTCGCAGGGCTCAAGCTCGAGGGCCAGCAGATCGGCTGGGTCTACACGGCCGTGGCGCTGCTCCTGGTCATCCCGAGCATCGCGGTGACCGTCCGCCGTCTGCACGACACCGGTCGCAGCGGCTGGTGGTGGTTCCTCTCGCTGGTCTGCGGCATCGGCGCCATCATCCTGTTCGTGTTCTGCCTCATGGAGGGCACGCGCGGCGAGAACGAGTACGGCCCCGACCCCAAGGCCTGACACCACCGCGCCACCACGACGCCCCGGCCACGCGGCCGGGGCGTCGTGCTGTCCGGGGCGGCCTGCGGTCCGGGACGCGAACCGGCCGCTCGGGTGGTCGTTGCACGACGACGGCGCGCACGTGCGGCACGATGCACCTGTGGACGTCTCGAGGGTGAACCTGCTGCGCGACGTGCTATCGAGCACCGGCTGGGTCGACCGCACGCGCGGGTTCGCGCGCAGCCTGCGCCGGTCCACCGATCACGGCGACGGCCTGCTGCTCGTCGGCACGCCCACGCACGAGCCGTGGCACCTGGCCGCGCACCTCGACGACGAGTCGCGGTACGCCGGGATCCCCACCCTGTCCCCGACGCTGGTCCGCTGGTCACCGCCCCCAGGCGCGCCGCAGCACCTCAGCGTCGGGCTCGACCGCATCGTGGCCGCCCGCCGCGGCGAGACGCTCTTCGTCGTCGCACCCGACGACCCCACCGAGCAGCTGCTCGAACGGCTCGCCGACGCCCGCCGCACCGGCGCCACCCTGCTCACCATCGACGGTGGTGACGGCGACCTCGCGGGCCTCGCCCACGACCAGCTCATCGTGCCGTCGCGTGGCCTCACCGCGGCCGGCGAGCCGTCCGGTCTCGCCGTCGCGCTCGAGGGCTTCGGCCTCGGCGACGTCGACCTGTCCCTGCCCGAGGTCTCGTTCGACACCGTGCAGCACCTCGTCTCGGCCGCCGTGGGCGAGGACGAGATCCTCCGGACCGCGCCCAGCGGAGGGTCGGGACGCCGGGGCCTGCGCGACCGGCTCGCCGGCGCGCTCGACGCGATCCAGGGATCGCCCGCGACCCGCGACTGGTGAGCGCGCGAAACACCCGCGCGCTCGACGTCGACCGTGCTCCAGACTGACCGCCCGTGAGCTCCGAGGACGCTGCCGCCGAGCCTGCCCCGCGGCGATGGCGCATCGACGTCTCGCCCCTGCGCACGTCGAGCGACTTCCGCGCGCTGTTCACCGCAGGGGTCGTGTCGTACCTCGGCTCGATGTTCACGTTCGTCGCGATCCCGCTGCAGGCGCAGCAGCTCACCGGCTCGTTCGTGGTCGTCGGTCTGCTCGGCCTGGCCGAGGTGATCCCGATCCTCGTGTTCGGGCTGTGGGGCGGTGCGCTCGCCGACCACGTCGACCGCCGCCGCATGATCCTCGTGACCGAGGTGTGCCTCGGCATCGGATCGCTCATCCTGCTGGCCAACGCGCTGCTGCCCGACCCGCACGTGTGGGTCCTGTTCGTCGTCGGCGCACTGTTCGCCGCGTGCGACTCGCTGCAACGGCCGTCGGTGGACGCGCTCGTCCCGCAGTCGGTCCCGCACCACCAGCTCGGCGGCGCAGCCGCGCTCATGTCGCTGCGGTGGAGCGTCGGCTTCATCCTCGGCACGTCGCTCGGCGGTCTCGTCGCGTCGTACCTCGGCGTCGCGGTCGCCTACGGCATCGACGCCGTCTCGTACGTGCTGTCGTTCCTCATCTTCCTGTCGCTGAAGAGCCGCGGCCGGATGAAGGACGAGGGCACGCCCGGCATCGGTGCCATCGCCGAAGGCGTTCGTTACGCGTGGGGGCGCAAGGACCTGCTGGGCACCTACGCCGTCGACACGCTCGCGATGGTGCTCGCGTTCCCGTGGGCCGTGTTCCCGTTCGTGGCCGAGAAGTTCGATGCGCCCTGGGCGCTCGGGCTCCTCTACGCGGCATCGTCGGTCGGCGCAGCGGCGGCATCGCTCACGAGCGGATGGACCTCGCACATCCACCGCCACGGCAAGGCGATCGTGATCGCTGCATCGCTCTACGGGCTGGCGATCGCGGCGTTCGGCCTCGCGCCCACCCTCTGGCTCGCACTCGTCTTCCTCGCACTCGCCGGCGCTGCCGACATGGTGAGCGGCGTCTTCCGATCCCTGGTGTGGAACCAGTCGATCCCCGACGATCTGCGGGGACGTCTCGCCGGTATCGAGTTCCTCTCGTATGCGATCGGCCCACAGCTCGGAAGCGCACGCGTGAGTCTGATGGCGCAGTGGCGCGGTCTCGGCTTCTCGATCGCGTCAGGTGGAATCCTTTGCGCTGCAGGCGTTCTCGCGCTCGCCGCAGCGCTGCCGACCATGTGGCGCTATGACGTTCGCACGTCCGTCGACGTTGCCGCGGTGCGCGCGGCGCGTGAGCTGCGCGCACCCGACGACGACGACTGAACGGTGCGAAGCATTCTCAGACATCGCGTCGAACGCCGCACGTCGATACCATGCGCGCGACACGAAGTGTCGGTACGACGCGAAGATGCCAGGAGTTTCTGGCTCGCTCTGTCACAGTTCAATCGAAGGCTTTCGGCACCAAGGCCGAGAGACGACTCAGGGAGGCATCGTGGCGGCTGCTAAGACCACCGCGAAGAAGGCCGTGGCCAAGAAGGCTCCGGCGAAGAAGGCCGTGGCCAAGAGGGCCCCCGCCAAGAAGGCTGTCGCCAAGAAGGCTCCGGCGAAGAAGGCTGTTGCCAAGAAGGCTCCGGCCAAGCGCGCCGTCGCCAAGAAGGCTCCGGCCAAGAAGGCTGTTGCCAAGAAGGCTCCGGCGAAGAAGGCTGTTGCCAAGAAGGCTCCGGCGAAGAAGGCTGTTGCCAAGAAGGCTCCGGCCAAGCGCGCCGTCGCCAAGAAGGCCCCGGCCAAGAAGGCTCCGGCGAAGAAGGCTGTTGCCAAGAAGGCTCCGGCCAAGCGCGCCGTCGCCAAGAAGGCTCCGGCCAAGCGCGCGGCGAAGAAGGCCTGACCTTCAGACCGTCACGAAGCCCCCGGCGCCTCGCGGTGCCGGGGGCTTCGTCGTGCAACGGGCGCGCCGGATCAGTCGTCGTCCTCCGCGTCGATGGCCTCGTTGCGCTTGCGCATGCGCTCGAGGACGCCGGCCGCCTCTGCCTCCGTGCCGTAGGGCCCGAGCCGCTCGGAGTTGGGGTCGCCCTCCCCCTGCTCCACCGTCTGCGTGCGCAGGTTGAACCACCAGTCGCCGGTCATCGGTCCTCCTCGTCGTCGCGTCGGACGTCGTCTGCCGCATCCGCGCGGTCCACCTAGAATCTCCACCATGCCACTCCAGCCCGGCGTCATCAGCCCGATGCGTCCCGTGCCGCAGCACATCCCGCGCCCCGAGTACGTCGGCCAGCCGCGGGCCAAGCGCTGGACGGGCTCCGAGGTCAAGGACTCCGACACCATCGAGCGGATGCGCATCGCAGGCCGGCTCGGCGCACAGGCGCTGCAGGAGGTCGGTCGCGCGATCCGTCCGGGCATCACCACGGACGAGCTCGACCGCATCGGCCACGAGTTCCTCTGCGACCACGATGCCTACCCGTCGACCCTCGGCTATCCGGGCGGCGGGCGCGGCCCGGCGTTCACCAAGAGCCTCTGCAGCTCGCTGAACGAGGTGATCTGCCACGGCATCCCCGACTCCACCGAGCTGCGCGACGGCGACATCTGCAACATCGACATCACGGCCTTCATCCACGGGGTGCACGGCGACACCAACGCGACGTTCCTCGTCGGCGAGGTCGACGAGGAGTCGCGGCTGCTCGTCGAGCGGACGTACGAGGCGACGATGCGCGGCATCAAGGCGGTCGCCCCCGGCCGTCAGCTCTCGGTGGTCGGACGCGTCATCGAGTCGTACGCGCGCCGCTTCGGCTACGGCGTCGTCCGCGACTTCACCGGCCACGGCATCGGCGAGGCCTTCCACTCGGGGCTCGTCGTGCCGCACTTCGACGACCCCGGTGCCACCACGTTCCTCGAGCCCGGCATGACCTTCACCATCGAGCCGATGATCAACCTCGGCACCTACGCGTGGGACATGTGGGACGACGGCTGGACGGTCGTGACGGCCGACCGCCGGCGCTCGGCGCAGTTCGAGCACACGGTGCTGGTGACCGACGACGGCGTCGAGATCCTCACGCTCCCCTAGTCACCCGGGCGGGGTGCGCCACGAGGCCGACGGGGTCGATAGCCTTCCTGCCATGACGAGCACCGCACCCGCGCAGGAGTGGCCGGCCGACGTCCGCACGCTGGCCATCGACGTCGGCGGCTCCGGGTTCAAGGCGGCGATCCTCGACCCGGCCGGCGCGATGCTCACCGAACGGGTGCGCGTCGAGACGCCGTACCCCTGCCCGCCGGAGCGGCTGATGTCGAGCGTCGTCGACCTCACGCAGGACCTCGGTCACCGCGACCGGGTGTCGGTCGGCTTCCCCGGCCTGGTGCGCAACGGCAAGGTGCGCAACATCCCGTCGCTGTCGCGCACGGCGTACGACGGCGACACCGACCCGGCGCTCGAGGACGCGTGGCGCGGGTTCGACCTCGCCGGCGCCCTGACCGAGGCCTTCGGCGTGCCGACCAAGGTCGCGAACGACGCGGATGTGCAGGGCTGCGCAGTCGTCAGCGGCGAGGGCTTCGAGTTCGTCATGACCCTCGGCACCGGAGTCGGCACGGCTCTGTTCCTCGACGGCCGCCTGCTCCCCCACATCGAGGGCGGGCACGCGCCGTTCCGCAAGGGGGACACGTTCGAGGAGCAGCTCGGCAACGTGGCCCGCAAGCAGATCGGAAACGAGCGCTGGGCCCGGCGCGTGGTCGAGGCGATCACGGCGTACGACCGCTTCCTGTTCTTCGACACCATCCACGTCGGCGGCGGCAACGCCAAGCACCTCGACCCGGCCGACCTGCCGCACAAGGCCCGCATCGTGGCGAACACCGCAGGGATCATCGGCGGCGTGCGGCTCTGGGATCTCGACGCCTGATCCGGAGTGACCCAGGCAACATGATCCGGCTTTCAATCATTGAACGTCAGCCGTAGCCTGGGTGCATGACCACCCGTTGGCTCGACTCCGGGCAGCAGAAGCACTGGCGCGCGTACATCGCGGCCACGACGCTGCTGTCCGATCGGCTCTCGCGCGAGCTGCAGACCTCGCACGGGATGTCGATGGCTGACTACGAGATCCTCGTCCGCCTCTCCGAGGCCCCCGAGCGCCGCCTGCGCATGAGCGAGCTCGCCGACCACACGCTCGCGAGCCGCAGCCGGCTGTCCCACCAGGTCGACCGGCTCGAGAAGGCCGGCTGGGTGCGGCGCGAGGCCTGCGAGACCGACCGCCGCGGCGCCAACGCCGTCCTCACCGATGTCGGGTGGGACGTGCTCGTCGCCGCCGCCCCGACGCACGTCGAGGGCGTCCGCGAGCACCTCGTCGACCTGCTGACCGAGGAGCAGTTCGCCGCACTCGGAACCGCGCTCGCGATCGTCGCCGAGCACCTGCAGTCGTCCGACTGCGAGGCGCAGCGCACCGCGTAGGCGCGCCCCCGCACCGACCGAC
>NZ_JBHSTI010000008.1:2025603-2364542 GCF_042660085.1 Longivirga aurantiaca
ACGTTGCGATCAGGTCCGGTCGGTCAGGAGTGCCTCCCCCGCGGCCGCGACAGCCCGTACGTCGCGATACCGAGGGCGATGAGCACGAGCCCGGTGAGGGTGAGCAGGCCTGACGGGGCGCCGGTGTCGGCCAGGGGCGGCCGAGTCGGGCCCGGCGTCGTGGACCGGGCCGGCGTGGTGCCGGGCTCGGTCGTGGTCGGCGGCACCGTGCCGGGCTCGGTCTCCGGCGGCGCGCTCGTGGTCGTGGCCGGCGGCGCGCTCGTGGTCGTGGCCGGCGGCGCGCTCGTGGTCGTGGCCGGCGGCGCGCTCGTGGTCGTGGCCGGCGGCGCGCTCGTGGTCGTGGCCGGCGGCGCGCTCGTGGTCGTGGGCGGCGGCGTCGACGGCGAGACACGGGCCTCGCACCACGCCTCGGTGACGCCGGCGTCCAGGCCCTCGATGTAGTCGCGCTTCAGGTCGCCGGCCGCGTGCGTGATGCCGTTCCACGTGCCGGCCGACTTCCAGTGCTTGTTGGGCTCGTCGCGGTGCATGAGATGACCGCGATAGCGCGTGGAATCGGCGTCGACGACGATCCACTCGTAGGGGTTCGAGTCGGACGACGTGGCGTGGCAGATACCGACGGCAGTGTGCCCGGGCTTGGCCGCGGCCGTGGAGGCCAGCGGGGCCAGGACGAGACCGGTGCCGAGGACGGTGAGCGCCCCGGCTACGACGACCCCGACACGTGCGCGCATCGTGTTCATGGCGAGTCCTCTTGTCACGTGGTGGTTCCCGGGCTCGCGCGCTGCAAGGCCGGTCTCACCAGTGGCTCGCCGTGACCGCTCCCTCGAGGGGATCGGTGACCGTCCGTCGGTCACGGGTCAACGCTTCCTCGCTGGTCCTCCGCGAGAGGCCCCAGGGCCGGGCCCGCTCGCGCGACCCCGACATCGCTGACGGTACTTCAGACTGCGCCATTCGAGGACCGGCGCGCCGTGTGCGCGGCACGGACGGACGATCTGTTCACCCGCCCGTCACTCGGAGTGGCCTGGAGTTCACCCGAACGTGCGGAGCCCTCCCTCCGAGCAGCTGCTCGGAGGGAGGGCCACGTGCCTCGCGTCGTCCCGATCGGTCGACTGCGACGGCGTCCGCTCTCCCATCCACCGTTGATGGAGAACGGAGGTCGGGCGGTCTGGCTGCGATCCGTCCGATCGGGAGCGACGGCTCGCGGTGGGTTCCTCCGCCAGGAGGGTCTGGCTCAGGCGTTCTCGGACTTGCGGCCGGCGACCAGGAACACCGCGCCGGTGGCGAGCAGGACACCACCGAGACCGAGCAGGACGCCCGTGCTCGACCCGGTGTGCGCGAGCTGAGGCTGGCCGCCGGTCGAGGGGATGGTGCCGGGAGCGTCGGTGCTTGTGCCGACCGCGTCGGTCGGGGTGGCGGTGGGCTCGTCCGTCGGGTCGATCACAGGCTCGTCGGTCGGGGTGCCGGTCGGCTCGTCGGTCGGGGTGTCGGTCGGGGTGCCGGTCGGCTCGTCGACCGGGACGACGTCGGCCTCGCACCACGCCTCGGAGATGCCGAGGTCGAGGCCCTCGATGAAGTCGGGCTTCTCGTCGCCGGCGGCGTGCTCGACACCGTTCCACGAGCCCGCTGACCTCCAGGTCTTGTTCGGCTCGGTCGTGTGCATGAGGTGGCCGCGGTACGTGGCCGAGTCCTGGTCGACCACGATCCACACGTAGGGGTTCGTGTCGGACGACGTGGCGTGGCAGATGCCGACGGGGGTGTGGCCCGGGGCGGCCGTGGCGCCGGCCGCGAACGGCAGGGCGATGAGGCCGAGGCCGAGGGTGGCGGCTGCGATGCCGGCGATGCGCGTCGTGGTGCTCGTCATGATGTGACCTCGCTGATCGGGGAACGGGTGGATGGTGCGTTCCTCGAGGCCGGTCTCACCACTGGCTCTCCGCGACGCCTCCCCGTGAGGGGATCGGTGACCGTCTGGACGGTCGCGGGTCACTGCCTCCTCGATCACGGATCCGGTGGAGATCCGCTGCGGTGCCGGTGGAGCGCCGCAGGAGGAGAGTGACCGATCCCAGGACCTGTCGGTCATGCTCAGTAACGCCCGATACGCCAGACGGGGCAACGGATCCCGGGATCTAGACCGCGGCGACACCAGCCCTTGAGCGCGACTTGAGACTGGACGTCACCGTGCGTGCCCTGTGGCACGGCACACACGTGAGACCCCGCCGTCACCGGCCCGAAACCGGGGCGGGGGACGATGGCCGCATGCTCACGATCTGCACCCGGTGCCGCACCCCGTACGACCGCCGTCAGGCCGACCCGGCGGCGCCGGCCGTCCTCTCGGCCCTCTGCAGCGCCTGCGCCACCGGCGCGGTGCGCGAGGCCGAGCCCGTCCTGGCCGCCGTGGCCTGGATCGACACCGAGCGCACGGTGCTGCCGCGCAGCGTCCTTCCCGTCGCCTCCTGAGTCGATCCGCGGCGTGCACGCCGCCACAGGCGCGAGGAGCCGCACCCACTGGGGGGTGCGGCTCCTCGTCGTTCGTGCAGCGTCAGGCGTGCGTGCCCCGCGGCCGTCCGAGCACCATCGCGCCGATGCCGACCAGCACGAGCAGGATGCCCCCGACCATCGGGAGCAGCGGCTTCGAGCCGGTCTGGGCGGGGCGGGCGACCGTCGTACGGCCGCGGGTCGGCATCTCCTCGCGCACGGCGTCGCCCTGCATCCTCGAGGGTGCGGCGGGTCCCCACCCCACGCAAGCACGGACGACCACGGGGTAGACCGGTGCGCCCCTCACGGGTGAGCCCCGGGACCGGTGGGTGCAGACGAGCCGGTCTGTAAGCCGGATTCTGTCCCGGTCGCACGCGACCGGGGGCGACCATCCATCTGGGGCCGTCGTCTCCGACGACCTCGGTGCGGTCTACCCGCAGGCTCGGGCGGGCAGCCCTCGAACGCCTGCGCAGGAGGCCGGAGCCTCCCTTGTGACCTTGCTCCGGGTGGGGTTTGCCGAGCCACGACCGTCACCGGCCGTGCTGGTGGTCTCTTACACCACCGTTTCACCCTTGCCGGTGCCGAAGCACCGGCGGTCTGTTCTCTGTGGCACTGTCCCGCGGGTCACCCCGGGTGGCCGTTAGCCACCACCCTGCCCTTCGGAGTCCGGACTTTCCTCGGCCCCCTTGCGGGGCACCGCGGCCGCCCGACCGACTCGTCTGCGTCGCTCAGGCTACCCCGTCGCGGCGTCGGGCTCCGCCGGGACGAAGCGGACCTGACGACGGGAGGTGTCGACGGAGGCCAGCCGCAGGCGTACCCGGCGCCCGAGCCCGAGCCCGCCGCCGGCCACGTGCGTGCGGACGGCGGGCCAGTGCAGCTGCACGACGTCGTACTCCCTGCGCTCGTCGACGACGACGGCCTGGTACTCCTCGCCCACGTGCTGCTCGAGGATCACGGCCTCGACGAGGTCGACGCAGGCGCGGTCGAGGGCGCGGGCGCGCTGGTCGGCCAGGCGCATCTCGTCCGGCAGCGCCGGCAGGCCGTCGAGCACCCACTGCGGAACCTCGCGGCCGGCTGCGACGGCCAGGCAGCACTCGGCGCCGTAGCGGTCGACGAGGCGGCGCAGCGGTGCCGTCACGTGGGCGTACGGCGCGGCCACGGCGGCGTGCCGCAGCACGTCGGGCGCGTCGTCGTCGGCCTCGCGGTCGACCACCGTGTACCCGGCCGAGCGCAGCAGGATCGTGACGAGGTTGAGGAACGCCGCGTGCGCGGGCGGGCGCGGGTCGAGGTGGCGGACGAGCTCGGCGTACGACACGTCGCGCGGCCAGTCGATGCCGAGGCCCTCCGCCGTACGTCGCAGGCGCTCGTAGTCGTCGGGCGGGGGCGGAGGCATCGTGCGGACGATGCCGACACCGGCGTCGAGCATGATGCGGGCGGCGCTCATCCCGGTGAGCAGCGAGATCTGCGCGTTCCACCCCTCGACAGGGTGGGGGGCGCGCATCGCTAGGCGGAAGCCCGGGCCGTCGGCCTCGATCTCCTGGTCGGGCACGCGCACGTCGATGCCGCCGCGCTCGACCTCGAGCCCCTGCCGGAGCCTGCCCACCTCGCGCAGCAGCACGAGCGACTCGTCCGCCTCGCCCGTGTCGAGGCCCTTCTGCACCTCGGCGTAGGCGAGCTTCGCGCGGCTGCGCACCAGGGCGCGCTCGACGTCGACCTCGACGGGCAGCCCGGCCGAGTCGAGGTCGATGCGCCACAGGACCGCTGCGCGGTCGACTCCGGGCAGCAGGCTCGCCGCCCCCTCGGACAGCACGGGCGGGTGCAGCGACGTACGCAGGTCGGGGCTGTAGAAGGTGACGCCGCGGGCATGCGCCTCGCGATCGATCGCGCCGCCCGGCCGCACGAACGACGCGACGTCGGCGATCGCGTAGTGCACCCGGTAGCCGCTCCCCCGTCGTTCGATCCACACGGCCTGGTCGAGGTCGGTGGAGCCGGCGGGGTCGATGGTGACGAACGGGATCCCGGTGGCGTCACGGCGCTGATCACCCTCGGGCGGCTGCGGTGGCTGGGGCGCGGCGGCCACCGCCTGCGCCTCGGCGAGCACGTCGTCCGGGAAGGAGGCGGGCACGCCCTGCTCCTCGCGGACTGCGGCGAAGCCGGCGCGCAGCACGTCACCCTGCCGGGTCTGCGCGCGCAGCCAGCGTCGGGTCACCAGAGCACCGTACGTGCCGCACGCCCACCCGGCACCCGGGTTCGCCCTCAGCTCGCACTGATCAATCCGTTGCCTCCCGGCCCCCCTGAGGCGACGGGTTGATCAGTCTCACGGATGGGGTGGAAGGATCGGCGGGTGCTCGTGCTGCTGCCGCCCTCGGAGGGCAAGTCCCCCGCGCGGCGCGGTGCCGCCCTCGACCTCGAGGGCCTGTCGTTCCCCGGGCTCACCGCCACCCGCGAGCGGGTGCTCGACGCCCTCGTCGATCTCGCCCGCACGCGCCCGGACCGGGCCCGCGAGGTGCTGGGCCTTTCCGAGCGCCAGATGGACGAGGTGGTGCGCGACGCCGGGCTCCTCACCGAGCCGACCGCGCCCGCCGGCCGCGTCTACACCGGCGTGGTCTACGAGTCGCTCGACCTCGCCTCGCTCGACGCCGCGGCCAAGCGACGCGCGACGCGCAGCATCGTGGTCCAGAGCGCGCTGTTCGGCGCCGTGCGGCTGACCGACCGCATCCCGGCGTACCGGCTGTCGGGCGACTCGGTGATCCCGTCGCTCGGATCGCTCGCCGCGGTGTGGCGCGACCCGCTGGCGACGGCGATGACCGAGGCCGCCGGTCGCGGCCTCGTCATCGACCTCCGCTCGGGCGTGTACGCCAACCTGTGGAAGCCGACCGGGGCCGTCGCCGACCGCACGGTGGCCGTGCGGGTGCTGCAGGAGATGCCGGACGGCAGCCGCAAGGTGGTGAGCCACTTCAACAAGGCGACCAAGGGCCGGCTGCTGCGGCAGTGGCTGGTCGACGGTGCCGACCCGCGCAGCCTCGACGAGCTCGCCGACGCATGCGAGAAGGCCGGTGTCGTCGCCGAGCCGGGGCCGCGGCCGAAGCCCGGCAGGCCCATGACGCTCGACGTCGTCGTCTCGGACCTCTAGCGGCAGGCCCGAATCCGCTCGCCGCACGGCTCGTCATCGGCGACATGGCCGGCACGCGCGTGCCCGGAGAGTTCGACCTCGTGACTCAGCAGAGCCAGTCGCACCACTGCACGCGGACGGCCGACGGCACGGCGCGCTACGACGTCGGCAGCTTCCGCTACGTGTGGCCGGCGGAGCTCGACCTCATGGCGCAGCTCGCCGGCCTGGAGCTCGAACGCCGCACCGAGGACTGGGCAGGGACGCCGTTCACGTCCGAGAGCGAGAAGCACGTGTCGGTGTGGCGCAAGCCGGCCTAGCGGCCGCCTCACGTACCGATGTGCCAGAAACCGGCGCGGTTCTCTGGCACATCGGTGCGTGAGGCCGGTCAGGAGGCGACGGCGGGTGCACCGCGCCTACGCTCGGGTGCCAGCCGACGGAGGGAAGGCATGAGCGGGACGAGGCTCTACCGCGACGACGCCGACATCGCGTGGCTGCGCGAGCACCTGCGCAGCGCGCAGCGGGTGCTGATCCTCACCGGGGCCGGCGTCAGCCGCGGGTCCGGGCTCCCCACGTACCGCGGCAAGGGCGGCATCTACGAGGACTCCGAGATCGAGGCCCTGCACCATGCCGACGGGCTTCCGGGGTCGCTGCCCGAGCTCTGGTCGTTCTGGGGCCCAAAGCGCCGGTCGATCCTGGACGCCCAGCCCAACGACGCGCATCGCGCGATCGCCGAGTACCAGTGGGACGCGCGCACCGGCACCCGCTCGGTAACCCTCGCGACGCAGAACATCGACGACCTGCACGAGCGCGGCGGCAGCCCGCAGGTCGCGCACCTGCACGGCACGCTCTTCGCGACGCACTGCTACGCGCGCTGCGGGTACGCCGTGCCGCACGACATCACTCCGTACGGCGACACCCCCGTGTGCCCGCGGTGCGGCGGCTGGCTCCGGCCGTCCGTGGTGCTGTTCGGCGAGCAGCTCGACGTCGACGCCCAGATGGCTGCGCGCCACGCGGTGCGCGAGTGCGACCTGCTCCTCGCGGTCGGCACGTCCGGCGAGGTGAGCACCGCCGCAAACCTGATCCGTTACGCCTCCGACGTCGGGGCGCTGCTCGTCTCGGTCGACCCGGCACCGAGCGTGCCGCCGATCTTCGACGTGCAGGTGCAGCTGCCCGCCGAGGACGCGCTCCCCCGCATCCTGCTGTAGCCGCCGTACGCCGTGAGCAGGTGGCGAGCACCTGGCCCGGGGCCGACGCTTCCCTACGGGGTCCAGCCGGACACGAGGCCCTCGAGGTGGCTCGACTCGGCGAACGACCGCATCGAGGCGTTGCCGTCGGCGTACCACGTGAGCGTGGTGATCGAGGCGGGTGCGAGCTCCATGCGGTTCATCGACTGCAGGGGCGCACCGAGGGCCCGCGCGGTGAGCGCGCGGATCGACCCGACGTGCGCCGCCGCCACGATGCGCGCGCCGCGGTACTCCTCGAGCACGCCCGCGAGCGCCGCACCCACGCGGTCGTAGACCTGCTGCAGGGACTCTCCCCCGGGCGGCGCGACCTGCGGCGACTCGAGCCATGCCGTCATCTCCGACGGCCACCGCGCCATCACCTCGGCGAAGGTGAGGCCGTCCCACTCGCCGAAGCGCGCCTCCTCGAGACCGGGTACGGCGACGGCCTCGGCACCGATGCGCCGGCCGATCACCGCCGCGGTCTGCCGGGTGCGCTGCATCGGCGAGCACAGCAGCACATCGGCGCCGCCGCGACGCTCGACCTCGAGGGCGGCAGCCTCGGCCTGCGCCACGCCCTGGTCGACCAGCGCCGGGTCGAACGGGCCGCCGCTGCCGGAGAAGCGGCGCTCGACCGAGTGCTGGGTGACGCCGTGCCGCACGATCAGCGTGACGGTCGGGGCACCGATGTCCGGTCCCCAGCCGACGATCGCGGGGCGCGGACCCGGCGGCACCGGATCGGCCTCGGCCTCGGTCTCGTACGCGTCCGCGACCAGGCGTCGGATCGTGCCGCTGCGCCCGCGCTCGACGGCGTCCATGGACTCGTTCGCGAGGGCGTCCGCGGCCTTGTTCTTCTCGCGCGGGACCCAGGTGAAGGTGACGCGGTCGCGCGGCATGACATCGCGCGCCTCGAGGGCGATGCGGCGCAGGGTCTCGTTCTTGATCGCCCAGCGGCCGCTCATCTGCTCGACGACGAGCTTGGAGTCCAGGCGCGCCTCGACGTGCGCCTCCGGGTCGACCTCCATCGCCGCGCGCAGGCCCTCGAGCAGCCCGGTGTACTCCGCGACGTTGTTGGTGGTGTGCCCGAGGTGGTCGGCCAGCTCGACCAGCACCTCGCCCGTGGCCGCCTCGCGCACCACGGCGCCGTACGCCGCGGGCCCGGGGTTGCCGCGCGACCCGCCGTCGGCCTCGACGACGAGACGGCGGTTCACAGACCGGACTCCGGCGTGCGCACGAGGATCCGGCGGCACTCCTCGCAGCGCAGCACCTCGTCGGGCGCCGCCTCGCGGATGCGGCCGATGTCGGTCGGCGTGAGCTCCATCCGGCAGCCCTCGCACCGGCGCTGGTGCAGCGCAGCAGCACCGACGCCGTTGTGGTCGGCGCGCAGCTTGTCGTAGAGGGCCAGCAGGTCGGCGGGGATATCGAGCAGCACCTTCGTGCGCTCGGAGCCGACCCACTCCTTGTCCCGGTCGCCCTCGGCCCACGCGGCGTCGCGCTCGGCCTTCAGCCGGTCGATCTCGGCCGTGATGCCGTCCCGCTCGGCGGTGACGGTGGCGAGGGCCGAACGGGCGTCCTCGAGCTTCTCCATCACCTCGAGCTCGGCGTCCTCGAGGTCGGACTGCCGACGGGAGAGCGACTCGACCTCGCGCTGAAGGTTCTCGAGCTCCTTCGCCGACCCCACGCGGCCCGAGAGCAGCAGCTCCTGGTCCTTGGCGGCGCGCTGGCGCACCTGCTCGACATCGGTCTCGGCCTTGGCCATCGCGCGCTCGAGGTCGCTGACCTCGGTCTCGCCCGCGACCACGCGGTCGCGGACACCGGCGTACCGCGCCTCGAGCTCCGCGATCCGGGCGAGCTGCGGGAGCGTGCGGCGACGGTGCTCGATCTGGTCCAGACGGGCGTCGAGCGCCTGCAGGTCGAGCAGGCGGAGCTGGACGGCGGGCTCGGCGTTCACCGGTCTCCTCGATGTTCTGGTGTCAGTGGTGCGGTCGCGCTGAAGCGGTGCGGTCCTACAGGCGTGCGGTCCACGGGTCGGTGACGATCTCCGACACGTGGGTGTCCACCGTAACGCCGACGGCCGCGAGGTCCGACACGAGCAGGGCGGCAGCGCGCGCCAGCCAGGGCCACTCCGAGGCCCAGTGGGCGACGTCGAGCAGCGCCGGACCTCCCGCGGCCAGGTGGTCGAGCGCCACGTGGTGCTTGAGGTCGGCGGTCAGGTACACATCGACGCCGGCTGCGGCGGCCGCCGCGAGGGCGTCGGAGCCCGAGCCGCCGCAGACGGCGACGCGGTGGACCGGCTGCGCCGGGTCTCCCGCCACACGGACGCCGTGCACGGTCGAGGGCAGCGCACCGAGCACGGTCGAGGCGAGACCGCCCAGCGTGGTGCCGCCGGGCACCGCGCCGATGCGGCCGAGCCCCGTCCGGCCGTCGGCCGCTGGCACCAGCGGCACGAGGTCGACGAGCCCGATGGTCACGGCGAGGGCGTCCGAGACGCCGTCGAGCGCGACGTCGGCGTTGGTGTGCGCCGCCAGGAGGGCGCAGCCCCCGCTGATCAGCCGGTGGACGACGCGGCCGGCGGGGTCGGTCGCCGCGACCGACGACACGGGGCGCAGCAGGAGCGGGTGGTGCGTGACGAGCAGGTCGGCGCCCGCAGCGAGTGCCTCGTGCACGACCGCCTCGGTGGGGTCCACCGCGAAGTGGACGCGACGCACGGGCGCTGCCGGGTCGCCGCACACGAGCCCGACCGCGTCCCACGCCTCGGCGCCGGCCGGGTCGTACCGCCGGTGCACGGCTGCGACGACGTCGGCGACGGTTGCGTGGTCCATGCCCGGAGCCTACGAGGCGCCGGAGCCTCGTGACGCGACCCACGTGCCTCCCAGGATCCGGCGTGGGAATGCGGACGCCGGGTGCTCGCGTTCTGGCAGGTGCGGCACCACCGCCGACACGGACCGAGGAGCAGTGCAGTGGCATCGATCGAGCTGACGGGTGAGGTCTTCGACGACACCGTCACGGGCAACGACATCGTGTTCGTCGACTTCTGGGCCGAGTGGTGCGGCCCGTGCCGCAACTTCGCCCCGGTCTTCGAGAAGGCCTCCGAGGCCCACCCCGACATCGTGTTCGGCAAGGTCGACACCGAGGCCGAGCAGGCGCTCGCAGGCGCCGCCGGCATCTCCTCGATCCCCACGCTCATGGCCTTCCGCGAGGGCGTGATGCTCTACTCGCAGCCCGGCGCCCTGCGCGACGAGCAGCTCGAGCAGCTGATCAGCGCCGTCAAGAACGTGGACATGACCGAGGTGCACGCGCAGATCGCAGCGCAGAAGGCCGCCGCCACCGAGGCCTGAGCAGCACGACGAAGGCCCCGGACGTCCTCGCGGACGTCCGGGGCCTTCGTGCTGATCAGGTCAGCGGCTGCGACGACCGGCGCCGGCCGAGAACTCCGAGACCGAGCGGCGGGGAGCCGCGCCGGCCGAGGAGCCGCCGCGCGAGCTGCGCTGGCCGCCCTGCCCCGACGACGACTTCGGCGCCGACGACGACCGCTGGCTGCGCTGCCCGCCGCCGTTGCCGCCGCCGTTGCGCGAGCGACCGCCCCCGCCGGTGCCGCCGCCGCTGCGCGAGCGGCCGCCGGACGACGGCTCCTCACGACGGGCGACGGGCTGGACGAACGCGGCACGCGGGCCGGTCAGCTCGAGCAGCTCGGGCGAGCCGGGCTGCACCGAGGACAGGTTCGGCCGGATGCCCGCCTTGCGCGTCATCTGCGTGACGTCGCCGCGCTGCGCCGAGGTCTGCAGGGTGACGACGACGCCGGAGGCGCCCGCGCGGGCGGTGCGGCCCGAGCGGTGGAGGTACGCCTTGTGCTCGGTCGGCGGGTCGACGTGCACCACGAGCGCGATGTCGTCGACGTGGATGCCGCGAGCGGCGACGTCGGTCGCGACGAGCACCTTGACCTCGCCGCTGCGGAACGCCTCGAGGTTCCGGGTGCGTGCGTTCTGCGCGAGGTTGCCGTGCAGGTCGACCGCAGGGACACCGGCGAGGGTGAGGTCGCGGGCGAGCTTCTTGGCGCCGTGCTTGGTGCGCATGAAGAGCACCGACCGGCTCTCGCCGGACGCGAGCTCGTGCACGACCGCGGGCTTGTCCCCGGCGGTCACGGTGAGCACGTGGTGCTCCATGTCGGGCTCGGTGCGCGCGTCGTCGTCGACCGAGTGCGTGACCGGGTTCGACAGGTAGCGGCGCACCAGCACGTCGACGCCGTTGTCGAGCGTGGCGGAGAACAGCAGCCGCTGGCCGTCGGACGGCGTGGTGTCCATGATCCGGCGTACGCCGGGGAGGAAGCCGAGGTCGGCCATGTGGTCGGCCTCGTCGAGCACGGTGACCGAGACGTCGTCGAGGGTGACGTGGCCCTGACGCATGAGGTCCTCGAGCCGGCCGGGGCACGCGACGACGATGTCGGCGCCGCGCTGCAGCGCCTTCACCTGGCCGCCCTGGCCCACGCCGCCGTAGATGGTCATGGTCGAGAGCCCAGCCGCCTCGGCCAGGGGCACGAGCGTGTCGTGGACCTGCGTGGCGAGCTCGCGGGTGGGGAGCAGGACGAGGGCGCGCGGGCGCCCACGGGTGGCGCGGCGACGCTCGGTCACGAGGCGCGCCACGAGCGGCAGCGCGAACGCGATGGTCTTGCCGCTGCCCGTACGGCCGCGGCCGAGGACGTCGCGGCCCGACAGCGAGTCGGGCAGCGTCGCGGACTGGATCGGGAACGCCGACTCGATGCCCTGCTTGGCGAGGACGTCGACGAGGTTCTGCGGCACGCCGAGCACGGCGAAGTCGGTGCTGGCGGCCGCGTGGGCGGCGGTCGGCTCGACGACGGGCGCTGCCTTGTTGGGCAGGCCGGTGCTCGGGTTGGTGCCCTTGGTGCCGTTGGTGCGGCGGCGCGGCCTGTCGCGGCGCGCGTCGTCGCGGGTGTTCGTGGTGATGGTCATGGGACCTTCCGGATCGTGGTGGTCACCCGCAAGACAGCGCGCAGCACGCTCGGGAGGAGCGAGGGCGCAAAGGGTTGCGTCGTCGGTGACCGTGGTGCGTTCCCGTGCGGGTGCACCGCAACCGGTCACTGGGCCGGAGGCTCGGGGCGCTGCGCTGTTGGAGCGCGTCCCCGTCGTGAGAAGGAATTCGCCGCGGGGTCAGTGCCACCCGGAGCTCGGCGAGATGTGACCAGGGTACCGGAGTTCCGAGGCGACCCCGACCACCGACGCGCGGCGAGGGTGACGTGATCGTCATGACCGCCCCATGACGGCACGGAGGGTTCATGATGTCCGCGGGGGACGAGGATGGGTGTGCCGATGAGGCCCAACCGGCCGACGCGGGCCGCCCTGCGGCTCGCCGCGGGCTACTTCGCGGTGTCCGTGGCGTGGATCCTGCTCTCCGACCGCTTCGCGCGCAGGCTCGCGTTCGGCAACGAGGACGCCGAGCGCTACCTGCAGTCGCTCAAGGGCCTCGGCTTCGTCGCGATCACGTCGATCGGGCTGTTCCTCGTCGCGCTCCGCTACCTGCGCCGGGTCGAGGACTCGACCGATCGCCTGCGATCGGCGTACGACGAGACCCTCGCCGGCTGGGCGTCCGCGCTCGACATCCGCGACCGCTCGACGGCGCAGCACACCGAGCGCGTCACGCGCCGCACGGTGGCGCTGGCACGGCAGTTCGGGTTCGAGGGCAGGGCGCTCGACGACGTGCGTCGAGGAGCGACGCTGCACGACATCGGGAAGATGGGCGTGCCCGACGACGTCCTCGGCAAGAAGGGCCCGCTCACCGACGACGAGTGGGTGCAGATGCGACGGCATCCCGAGCTCGCCGTCCAGATGCTCCAGGGCATCGAGTACCTCCGCCCTGCGCTGACGATCCCCCTGTGCCATCACGAGAAGTGGGACGGCAGCGGATACCCGGCGGGCCTCGTGCGCGAGCAGATCCCGCTCGAGGCGCGGCTGTTCGCCGTGGTCGACGTGTACGACGCCATCACCTCGGTGCGGCCGTACCGCCAGCCGATGCAGGCCGACGAGGCGCGGGCCACCATCGAGGCCGGCTCGGGCACCCACTTCGATCCGGACGTGGTCGTGGCCTTGCTCGCACTCGTCGACGCCGAGAACCGCGCGGAGGCAGGGCGAGGGCCCGCCACCCCCCAGTAGGTGACGGGCCCTCGAGCGGGTGACGAGCACCGCTCCGAGGAGCAGTCCGGCTCGCAGGTCACCCGAGCCTTGACCCGGCCTGCGATCGGCCGGGCAGAAGAACCATCTCCCGGCGATGTGAACAGTCCGTTTCGTCCCTGATGCGTCGAGGTCAACCTTTTCCGCCCCTGCGCGAAGGAGGGCGGACGAACCACGACGAGGTGGGCGCACAGGTCCCTGCTGCGCATCGCAGGCTCGTCCAGCCGAGCCAGCCCTGCGCTCAGATGCGCACCGGGGGCCCACAGCCCGTCTGCGCCAGACGTGCGTGGCCCGGACCCTGCGGGCCCGGGCCACGATCGACGTGGGCGCAAAGGGACTCGAACCCCTGACCCCCTCCTTGTAAGGGAGGTGCTCTAACCAGCTGAGCTATGCGCCCGGATGCCGGCGACGTGCGCCGATCCGACGGGCGAGGGTACCGAAACGGGCGGTCGGCCACGAAACCTGCGCACCTGGTCCGGACGTGGGACAACCGCGTCGGGGGGTTCTCGGGCCACCTCCGACGCGGCTGCCGGGACGATCCTGCGACCGATCGGGCCGACCCGCATCTCGAGCCCTCAGGCCTTGCCTCGCCGATGGGGGAGACGGACTTTCGTGCGGTTTCGGGCTGTTGGCCATACCGTGCTGGCTGCGCTGGGCGCGCGCGGTCCTGCACTCGGCATCACGCTCGCGCGCCTCACCGCGTTCGAGACCGGTGCCGCGCCCCCGGCTCACGGAGATCATCAAGCTCGCCGCGAGCGGGCTGTGGTGTCCAACAAGCGGATCGGCGATTCCGGCACCGGGCAACGGTCCAGGGCCTAACCTCCCCACGGGGGCTCGTCCGGGGAGGGACCATGCGCTGGACCACTGTGGTGGTGCGGGGGGCTGTCGCGGCGGTGGTTCTGGCCGCGGCCTGGCAGCCAGTCGCCGCACAGGCCGCGACGTTCACCATCAGTTGCCTGAGCAACCCGGTGCTGAGGAACATCGCGCTCATCGACGCGTTGGAGAAGGCCAACGACGAGGTGTCCTACCCCGGTGCGGACACTGTCGTGCTGCCCGCCGGCTGCCACTACCTGTTCGACCAGGATTACGGCGACTCCGGCGGCATCCTGCCGCCGATCACCGCGGCAGTGACCATCGACGGGAACGGGTCCACGATCGAGAGGCAGGATCCGGACACCGGCACCGGTGATGGGGGCCGGTTCCTCACGATCAAGTCGACCGGCGACCTGGTGGTCGGCGATCTGACGCTGCTCAACGGGGCAGGTAGCGACGGCGGGTTCATCGGCAACAGCGGACAGCTGATCGCCAGCGACCTTGTCCTTGAGGACTCGGCGTACGGGAACAACGACTCGGCGCTGCACAACTGGGGCACCGCCTACGTGCAGCGAACCACGTTCACCAACACCGACTTGTTCGGGATCGCCGCCCTCGGAGGCGGCGTCTACAACGAGGGTGGGGCGCACCTGACCGTCGTGGACTCCTTGTTCCAGTTCAACACCGCGGACGCCCCGACCGGCGTGCCGCAAGTGGGCGGGGCGCTGTTCAACGAGCCGCTCGGCTACGTGGAGATCTACGGCACGACGTTCGACCGCAACTACGCCGGAGGTACCGGCGGTGCGATCTACAACGCCGGGGACCTGCGCATCCACGGGAGCACGTTCACCGGGAACGGTTCCAACTTCGGCGCCGCGATCGACAACTCCGCGGATCTGACCGTCGATACCAGCTACTTCGGGCAGAACGCTGCAGGCATCCAGGGCGGTGCCATCAACAGCACCGGGCTGGGCACGCTGATGAACGTCACCAACAGCACCTTCTACCGGAACAGCGCGAACAGCGGGAACGGCAAGGGCGGCGCGATCGCGAACGGGTTCTCCTTCGTTGGCGAGGCGCTCACCTTCGACGGGAACAAGGGCGTCGGTGCGTCGGTGTGGACAGGGGAGAACGCCGTCTCGAGGCTGGAGTCCTCCATCTTGGGCGGGACCGTCACGCAGTGCGCCGGTGACGGCACGACCAACGACTTCGGGGGGAACCTGGTCCAGAGCAGCGCCTACGGCTGCCCGGACACGTTCCTGGTCGGCGACCCTGTGCTGAGCTCGCCGGCGGCGCATGGCAGCACCGCGCCGCTGACCGTGGCGCTGGGTGCCGGCAGCGCCGCCGTGGACCGCATCTCTAGCGGCTGCACGAGCACCGACCAGCGGGGCAAGCCACGCCCAGCCGACGCGTGCGACATCGGCGCCTACGAGAACCAGGCTCCGTCCGCGCCGGGCACGCCGCTCGTCACGCCGTCCACCAACCCGACCCGGACCGGCGCGTTCCAGCTGTCCTGGTCGGCCGCCAGCGACCCGGACGGCACGGCTCCGTGCTACAGCGTGCAGCGCAAGGACACCGACGACTCCGCCTTCACGCAGATCGCCTCGACCTGCGCGCTGTCGACCGGGTTCAGCGCCATCACCGCGCAAGCTGAGGGCCGGGTGCAGTACCGGATCAGCGCCACCGACGGCCTGACCACCGCGACGGGGTCCACCTCCAGCGTCCTCGTCATCGACCGCACCGCGCCGTCCGACCCGACACTGACGCCCGACAGGGTTGCCGAGTACTCGCCGGCAGCCGGTGACGCGTGGTGGGCTGACACGCTGACCGTGACCGCGGCAGGCTCGTCCGACCCGGCCCTGGCCGACGGCAGCGCCGGCACCGGCATCGCCGGTTACACCGACCCCCAGACGCTCACCGCGACCGGCGCCACCGTGGTGTCCGGCACGGCCACCGACGGCGCCGGCAACACCAGCACCAGCCAGGCCGCGTTCCGCGTCGACGCGTCTGCGCCGGTTGTCGCCTACGGCGCGTGCCCCGCGACCCGGCTGAAGGGCCAGGCTCTGACCCTGGCGTGGTCCGCAACCGACGCCGGCGCGGGGCTCGCCACGTCGAGCACCGGCACGCAGGTCGTGGACGTCGATGTCGTCGGTGAGAAGACCTACCAGGCCAGCGCCACCGACCTGGTAGGGCACACAACCGTCGCCACCTGCACCGTCCGCGTCGTCTACGACTACAAGGGCCCGTTCTCCCCGCTGTCGGCCACCGGGTACGCCACGGTCACGGCCGGACGAGTCGTCCCGGTGCAGTTCAGCCTCGCCGGCAACCAGGGCCTCGGCGTGCTCACCGGCGGCAACGCGCAGTCCGCGCCCGTCACGTGCGGCACGACTCCAGCTCTGACCAGCGGCACGGCAACGTCTCCCACCAAGGCCGGGCTCACGTACGACACCAAGACGGGGCTGTACACGTACAGCTGGAAGACCGCCAGCGCCTGGGCCGGGAGCTGCCGCGTGCTGATCCTGCCGCTCAACGACGGCACGATGCACCGCTCCTACGTCCAGTTCAAGTGAGGCGGACGGCGGGGGCAAGCGGGGACCCCTGCTGACAGGCCGGCTGCGGCGGCTGGCTCAGCCGCGCGCTCGAGTATCGCGCGGCACCGGAATAGGCACACCCCCCTCCGCGTCGGCTGGGCGTCCGGAGGCCAGCGTCAGGACCGCGCGCGCCCAGCGCAGCCAGCACGGTATGGCCGACAGCCCGAAACCGCATGAAAGTCCGTCTCCCCCATCGGCGAGGCAAGCCTCAGGCGGTGGGGTCCGCCCGCAGCACGCGGTCGAGGGCGGCTGCGACGTCGGCCGCGAGGGCCTCCCGGGGCGACCCCTCCCGCTCGACGTTCGCGCCGGGAGCGGCCACCGAGGCTCCGACGTGACCGCAGCCCCGGCACACGACCTCGCCGAGCCGCTTCACGAGCACGGTCGACCCGCACTGCGCGCACCGGTCGAGCCCGTCGGTCCAGCCGTCGGTCTGGCAGTCGGGGCAGACGAGCACCTGCTCGCCCACCACGACGGCACGACGCCAGGTCGACGGACCGGAGTCCGGGTCGACCTGGCGTCGACCGCACACGACGCACCCCATGGCACCGATGGTGCCAGCAGGACGCCGGGATGCGGGATCAGGCAGTGATCGCGAGCAGGGCGTCGCGGTAGTCCTGGGTGCGCCGGGCGTCGCCCGGGCCGTTCACGACCGACCAGCGCACGACGCCGTCCTTGTCGATGATGAACGTCGCACGGAGCGGGAAGCCGCCGGGCTCGAAGAAGACGCCGTACTCCTGGGTCACGGCGCCGTGCGGCCAGAAGTCGCTGAGGAGCTGGAACTCGTAGCCCTCCTGCTCGGCGAACACCTTGAGCGTGGCCGTCGTGTCGCACGAGATGCCGAGGACGACGGTGTCGTCGTTCTCGAACACCGACCGCTCGTCGCGGATCTCGCACAGCTCGCCGGTGCAGGTGGCCGTGAACGCCTTCGGGTAGAAGACGACCACGACCGTCTTCTCGCCGCGGAACGACGAGAGACGCACCGGGGTGCCGAACTGGTTCCTGAGCTCGAAGTCGGGGGCTTCCTGGCCCACCTCGACCGGCATGCGCGTGCCCTTCCTGGCCCTGGGCCGCGGAAGCGTCCCCACCACGGCAGGATTCGATCGTGGCACAGCTTCCCTCCGTCCTCCTCCCGAGCCCTGGCGACCGCGGGCTCGCGACGACCGACCGCGACCGGCTCGCGGCGTCGGTCGACCGGGCGTGGGCGCTGTTCGCCGAGATGGTCGAGCCGCTCGACCTCGCAGCCGTCACGCGCGCCAAGGGTCTGACGGTGCGCGAGGTGGTGACGCCGCTGGGTGCCTGGCCGGACAACCGGCCGCTGGCGCAGCTGCTCGAGGAGGCGCGCAGCGGAGTGGTCGGCGACCACGACCAGGGAGCCCTCGTGGACGCCGTGCGCGCCGCGCACGCCGACGAGCCGCGCGACGCCGTGCTGGCCGCGGTCCGGGCGCAGGGCGGCCAGATGGCGGCGTGGCTTGCGTCGGAGGAGTCCGACGTCGACGGTCTGCTGCCCGTGGCGTCGATGCTCGGCACGATCCCGCTGCTCACGTTCCTGCACGCCTCGACGTACCCGCTGGCGACCTCGGCGCTGGACCTCGAGCAGGCCGGCGCCGTCGTGCCGGACGAGCTGCTCGCGCTCGGGCTCGTCGGGGTGCTCGACACCATCGGCGCCCTGGCCGCCCGGCAGGGGCTCACCGCATCGCTCGTCGCCGTGACGCCGACGCTGTGCGCCGGGGTCGCGTCGGTGCCCGGGGCATGGCGCACGGCCGACCTCGACGGGCTCGACGCCGCCGACCTCGGGCCGCGTGTGGAGGGCACCGTGCGGATGCTTCTCGACGTGACGGCGAGCCGGGCCGACGTGCCGCGGGCCATGGCAGCGAAGACCCTGGCGCTGCACGACGTCCCGGGGCTGCTCGCGCTGGCGCCGCTCGTCGATCAGGTGCCGGGGATCCCAGGCGGCGCGGCGCTGTCCGCGAGCATGCGCGCGGTGTCCGCCGTGGGGTCGCTGCTGCGCCGCCTGCCGTTCACGCGAGGCTGAGCCAGGGTCAGCGGCGGGAGGCCTTGGGGGCGACGAGGCGGGTGCCCTGCCACTCGCGGGAGGCCGACAGGGTGCTCGTGGCCTGCAGGCCCGCGGTGGGGGCGGCGTCGGCGATGTCGCTGGCCTCGACGTGGCCGTCGCGGCCGGGCTTGGGCGTGAGCAGCCAGACGACGCCCTGGTCGGCGAGGATCGCGATGGCGTCCATGAGGGCGTCGACGAGGTCGCCGTCGTCCTCGCGCCACCACAGCAGCACGACGTCCACGACGTCGTCGTAGTCCTCGTCCACGAGCTCGGCGCCCGTGGCTGCGGCGATCGCGGAGCGGAGCTCTGCGTCGACGTCGTCGTCGTAGCCGATCTCCTGCACGACCTGCCCGGAGACGATCCCGAACCGAGCCGCCAGGCTCTTCTGGGCCTCCGCGCCGTCCGCCGTCGCGGTCACGACGTCCTCCGCTTCCTCACGCCGACGGCACTGCGCCACCGGGTGGGGCTAGTCCACCGGACCGCGAGCCGCGCACGCAAGCACCACGGCCTCGTTGCTGCGCGCGTCGCCCCAGGTGGGAACCCTCCGAACGCACCCTGACCCGGTTCGCGGCCGCCACGATGCGGTGACCCGCGAGTAACCGGCAGGATGGTCCCTGCGTCTCCCCGCGACCCGGGGACCCCGGCGCGGACCGGCACACGCACCAGCCTGGCAACCCGAGGGCAACGGCGCCCCCGCACGCACTTCCTTGCGACCCGAGGAGATGGACAGACCCGTGGCACCTGGACGCGACCGCGAGCCCCTGCTCGCCGGAGGGCTCCCCACCCAGTACGTCGACGTCGACCCCGACGAGACCGGCGAGTGGATCGACTCGTTCGACTCCCTCGTCGCGAACGCCGGCCCCTACCGCGCGCGCTACATCATGCTGTCGCTGCTGCGCCGGGCGGCCGAGCAGAACGTCGGGGTCCCGAGCCTGCGCTCGACCGACTACATCAACACCATCCCGCCGGAGCGCGAGCCGTGGTTCCCCGGCGACGAGGAGATCGAGCACCGCGTCCGCCAGTACGCGCGCTGGAACGCCGCGATCATGGTGCACCGCGCCCAGCGCCCCGGTGTCGGCGTCGGCGGCCACATCTCGACGTACGCCTCGACCGCGTCGATGTACGAGGTGGGCTTCAACCACTTCTTCCGCGGCAAGGACCACCCCGGCGGCGGCGACCAGATCTTCTTCCAGGGCCACGGCTCGCCGGGCATGTACGCACGCGCGTTCCTCGAGGGGCGCCTGTCGACCGACCAGCTCGACGGCTTCCGCCAGGAGCTCTCGCACCCGTCGGGCTCGCTGTCGTCGTACCCGCACCCGCGCCTCATGCCGCAGTTCTGGGAGTTCCCGACCGTGTCGATGGGTCTCGGCCCGCTCAACGCGATCTACCAGGCGCGCTTCAACAAGTACCTCCACGGCCGCGGCATCAAGGACACCAGCGACCAGCGCGTGTGGGCGTTCCTCGGCGACGGCGAGATGGACGAGCCCGAGAGCCGCGGCGCCCTGCAGATCGCGGCGCAGGAGGAGCTCGACAACCTGACCTTCGTCGTGAACTGCAACCTGCAGCGCCTCGACGGCCCGGTGCGCGGCAACGGGAAGATCATCCAGGAGCTCGAGTCGTTCTTCCGGGGTGCTGGCTGGAACGTCATCAAGGTCATCTGGGGCCGGCGCTGGGACGAGCTGCTCGCCGCCGACCGCGACGGCGCGCTCGTCAACCTGATGAACCGCACGCCCGACGGCGACTTCCAGACCTACAAGGCCGAGAACGGCGCGTTCGTGCGCGAGAACTTCTTCGGCCGCGACCCGCGCACCCGCAAGCTGGTCGAGGACTGGACCGACGAGGAGATCTGGTCGCTGCGCCGCGGCGGCCACGACTACCGCAAGATGTACGCCGCCTACCGTGCCGCGACCGAGCACAAGGGCCAGCCGACCGTCATCCTCGCCAAGACCATCAAGGGCTGGACCCTCGGCAACCATTTCGAGGGGCGCAACGCGACCCACCAGATGAAGAAGCTGACCCTCGAGGACCTCAAGGGCTTCCGCGACACGCTGCAGATCCCCATCGCGGACGACCAGCTCGACGCCTACCTGCCGCCGTACTACCACCCGGGCCAGGACCACGAGCACATCCAGTACATGCTCGAGCGCCGTCGTGCGCTCGGCGGCGGCGTGCCCGAGCGCCGTGTCGTCAGCAAGCCGCTCGTGCTCCCGGGCGACAAGGTCTACGACGCCGTCAACCGCGGCTCTGGCAAGCAGGCCATCGCCACGACGATGGCGTTCGTCCGCCTGCTCAAGGACCTCATGCGCGACCCGGAGATCGGGCACCGCATCGTGCCGATCATCCCGGACGAGGCGCGCACGTTCGGCATGGACTCGATGTTCCCGACGGCGAAGATCTACTCCCCGCACGGCCAGACCTACACCTCGGTCGACCGAGACCTGGTGCTGGCGTACAAGGAGTCGACGTCCGGCCAGATTCTGCACGAGGGGATCAACGAGGCCGGCTCGGTCGCGTCCTTCACCGCCGCGGGGTCGTCGTACAGCACGCACGGCGAGCCGATGATCCCGATCTACATCTTCTACTCGATGTTCGGCTTCCAGCGCACGGGCGACGCCTTCTGGGCCGCGATGGACCAGATGGCTCGCGGCTTCGTGCTCGGCGCGACGGCGGGCCGCACCACGCTGAACGGCGAGGGCCTCCAGCACGAGGACGGCCATTCGCACGTGCTCGCGGCCACCAACCCGGCGGTCGTCGCGTACGACCCGGCGTACGGCTACGAGCTCGGCCACATCGTCAAGGACGGCCTGCGCCGGATGTACGGCGAGAGCCCGGAGGACGTCTTCTACTACCTCACGGTCTACAACGAGCCCTACGTGCAGCCGGCCGAGCCCGAGGCGGTCGACGCCGAGGGGATCGTGCGCGGCCTGCACCTGCTCTCTCCTGCCGGCGACGGCGACGGCCCGCGCGCGCAGGTGCTCGCGTCCGGCGTCGCGGTTCCGTGGGCGCTCGAGGCGCAGCGCATGCTGCACGACGACTGGGGCGTGCACGCCGACGTCTGGTCGGTCACGTCGTGGACCGAGCTGCGCCGCGACGGCCTCGCCGTCGACCGGCACAACTTCCTCAACCCGACCGGCGAGCGGCGCACGCCGTACGTCACCCAGCGGCTCGCCGGCCGTCCGGGCCCGGTCGTCGGCGTCTCGGACTACATGCGCGAGCTGCAGGACATGATCCGCAGCTGGGTGCCGTCCGACTACGCCACGCTCGGCACCGACGGCTGGGGCATGTCCGACACCCGCGGTGCGCTGCGTCGCCACTTCCTCGTGGACGCCGAGAGCATCACGGTGCGCACCCTCGCGTCCCTCGCCGAGCGCGGCGAGTTCTCGCACGAGGGCGTAGCGCACGCGATCGAGCGCTACAACCTGACCGACCCGAGCAAGGCCGACGCCGGCAACACCGAGGGCGCCGGCTAGCCAATCCCGCGATTTGGTAGTGGAAAGTCGCGCTCTGCTGCGACTTTCCACTACCGAATCGGTCAGCCCAGGGTGGCATGCATCTCCCAGACCAGGACCTCGGCGTCGCCGCCGACGGCGGTAACCCTCTGGCCCTCGGACACCGTGATGCGGGCGGCGTCGCCAGTCTCCAGAGTCCCTGCGCCCTCGAGCTCGACCGCGCCGCGCGCGACGAACAGGTGGACGAACGGCGCCGCGGGAAGCTCGACGCTGCCGCCGTCGGCAAGCCGCGCGGCGAGCAGGCCGGCGTACTGGTTCTGGATGCGGATCGCGCGGTCGTCGGCGTGCTTGGCCATGCCGGACGCAACGGTGACGAGCCCGCCCGCCTGCAGCTCGGCGGTGATGTCGAGCTGCTCGTAGCCGGGCGCGAGGCGCTGCGTGTCGGGCACGACCCACATCTGGATGAAGTGCACCGGGTCGGTGTGGGTGTCGCCGCCGGTGAGGCGCCAGGAGTCGTTCTTCTCCGAGTGCAGGATCCCGGTGCCGGCGCTCATGCGCTGGGCGAGCCCCGGCTGGATGACGCCGCTGTGCCCCTCGGAGTCCTGGTGGACGAGGCCGCCGTCGAGCACCCAGGTGACGATCTCCATGTCGCGGTGCGGGTGCGTCTCGAAGCCGGTGCCGGGCGCGACGACGTCGTCGTTGGAGACCAGCAGCAGGCCGAAGTGGGTGTTGGCCGGGTCGCGGTGGTGCCCGAACGAGAACGAGTGCGAGCTGTCGAGCCAGCCGAGGTCGGTCGCGAACCGGTCGGCGGAGCGGCGCAGGTCGACCGAGGGCGTGAGCGAGGCGGTCGATGAGGTGGTCACGGGTCCTCCAGCGGTTGTGGTTGATCGTTCAACCACATGACCTGTTGTCGTATTCCGACAGTCGCGGGGCCTGGCAGGCCTCGCTGAACCCTAGGCTTCGCCCGTGCCCACCGCGAGCGAGCGCCACCGCGCCACCACCGTGCGCCGCCTCGAGCGCGCGACCGGCAGCCTCGCCACCGCCGCCTCGGCCCGGATGGAGTCCGAGCTCCCCTGGTACGCCGCGATGTCCGCCGAGGACCGCTCCTGGGTCAACCTCGTGGCGCAGGCCGGCATCGCGGCCTTCGTCCGCTGGTTCCGCGACCCGGAGGGCGCCTCGGCCATCACCGCCGACGTCTTCGGCACCGCGCCGCAGGAGCTCGTGCGCGCGGTCTCCCTGCAGCAGACGGTCGACCTCGTCCGCACGACGATCGCCGTGGTCGAGGAGCACGTCCAGGAGCTGGCCAGCCCCGAGGACCTCCCCTGGGTGCGCGAGGGCATGCTCCTCTACTCCCGCGAGATCGCCTTCGCCGCGGCGCAGGTCTACGCGCGTGCGGCCGAGGCCCGCGGCGCGTGGGACGCCCGGCTCGAGTCGCTCGTGCTCGACGCCCTGCTGCGTGACGACCTCGCCGACGACGTCGTCTCCCGCGGCGCCGCGCTCGGGTGGGGCGCGGTCACGGGAGTGTGCGTGGTCACAGGCCATGCGCCGGACGGCGACCCCGAGACCGTCGCCGAGGGCGTGAAGCGGGCGGCGCGCCACCACCGGTACGACGCGCTCACCGGCGTCCAGTCCCAGCGCCTCGTCGTGGTGCTCGGCAACGTCACCGACGCCGCGACCGCGGCCCGGGCCGTCCTCGCCCACTTCGCACCCGGCCCGGTCGTGGTCGGGCCCGTCGTCCCCCGCCTCGCCGACGCCGGCCGCAGCGCCAAGGAGTCGCTCACCGCCCTCCGGGCGGCGGTGGCCTGGCCGGACGCGCCGAGGCCCGTGCTCGCCGAGGACCTGCTGCCCGAGCGCGCCCTCGACGGCGACGACGACGCCGTCGCGCGGCTCGTGACCGAGGTGTACGACCGGCTGCTGGCGGAGGACCCGGCGCTGGTCGAGACGCTGTCGGCGTACCTCGAGCGGACGGGCAGCCTCGAGGGCACCGCGCGCGAGCTGTTCGTCCACCCCAACACCGTGCGCTACCGTCTGCGGCGCGTCGCCGACGTCACCGGCCTCACGCCCACGATGCCCCGCGACGCCTGGTCGCTGCGGATGGCGCTGGCCCTCGGGCGCCTCGGCGAGGACCGAACCTCCACCTGATACGTTGTAGGAAACCTACAAAGTTCGCGGGTCGGGTTTGGCCGGGCCGTGATCTCCGCGTGACCTTCTCTCCCGGAAGGCTGAACCCGTGCTCGTCGTCGTCGCGCCCGGACAGGGCTCTCAGACCCCCGGTTTCCTCACGCCCTGGCTGGAGGTGCCCGGCTTCGCGGACCGCCTCCGCTGGCTCTCCACCGTCGCCGGGATCGACCTCGTGCAGCACGGCACCGAGAGCGACGCCGACACCATCCGCGACACCGCCGTGGCGCAGCCGCTGCTGGTGGGGGCGGGCCTGGTCACGCTGGTGAGCCTGTTCCCGCACCCGGCCGAGGCGTACGGCAAGGTCGGCGCGGGGGCCGGGCACAGCGTCGGCGAGATCACCGCCGCCGTCGGCGCCGGTGTCATGACGGCCGAGCAGGCCATGGTGTTCGTGCGCGAGCGCGGCCGCGCGATGGCCGCCGCCGCAGCCGTCACCCCCACCGGGATGACGGCGGTGCTCGGCGGCGACCGCGACGAGGTCGTCGCCGCCGCCGAGAAGCACGGACTCACCGCCGCCAACGAGAACGGCGCCGGGCAGATCGTGGTGGCCGGCACCCTCGAGCAGCTCGAGGCGTTCGCCGCCGAGCCGCCGGCCAGGGCCCGGCTGCGCCCCCTGCAGGTGGCAGGCGCGTTCCACACCCGCCACATGGGCCCCGCCGTCGCCGAGCTCGCGGCCCTGGCCCGCAGCATCTACGTGCACGACACGCGCCTGCGCCTCATCAGCAACGCCGACGGCCAGGTCGTGCACAGCGGCCGCGACGTCCTTACGCGTCTCGTCACCCAGGTGAGCAACCCCGTCCGCTGGGACCTCTGCATGCAGACGATGGGCGAGATCGGCGTCACGGCGCTGCTCGAGCTCACGCCGGGCGGCACGCTCACCGGCCTCGCCAAGCGCGGGCTCCCCGGCGTCGAGGCCCTGGCCCTCAACACCCCCGACGACCTGCCGGCCGCCTGGGACCTCATCGAGCGTCACGCCACGGTCGCACCGACCTCGCAGTCGCCCACCTGGCGCCTGCTCGTCGCCCCTGCCAAGGGCACCTTCCGCCTCGGCGTCACCTCCGAGAGCGGCGACAGCCTCGTGGCCGGCGCCGCGATCGGATCGATCGTCAACCTGCGCGACGAGCAGCCCGTGCTCGCACCGCACGGCGGCACCGTCGTCGAGTGGCTCGTCGAGGACGGCGACCCCGTGAGCCCCGGCCAGCCGCTCGTGCGCCTGCACCCCGAGGCCGGTCGCGCGTGACCGCCCGCATCGCGACGACGCCCGTCCGCGCCGGCAGTCGCATCGTCTCCACCGGCTCCTACCGGCCGGCGCGCGTGATCGACAACGCCGAGGTCTGCACGTGGATCGAGTCCTCGGACGAGTGGATCCGCGAGCGGTCGGGCATCGTCGAGCGGCGCTGGGCGGCACCGGACGAGAGCGTGACCGACATGGGCCTCGCCGCGGCCGAGAAGGCGCTGGCGGCGTCCGGGCTGTCAGCCACCGATCTGTCGATGGTGCTCGTCGCCACCGTGTCGCACCCGTACCAGACGCCCTCGGCCGCAGCCGAGATCGCCGACCGCATCGGCGCCCCGCAGGCCGCGGCGCTCGACGTCGCCGCCGCGTGCGCCGGCTTCTGCTACGCCCTCGGCCTCGCCGACAACCTCATCCGGTCCGGCCAGTCCGAGCACATCCTCGTGATCGGCGTCGAGAAGCTCTCGGACTTCGTGCGCCAGGACGACCGCGGCTCGTCGTTCATCTTCGCCGACGGCGCGGGCGCGGTCGTGGTGAGCCCGAGCGACCACGCCGGCATCGGACCGACCGTCTGGGGCGCCGACGGCGCGCAGAAGGACGCCATCACGATGACGCAGTCGTGGACCGAGTTCCGCGACGACCCGAGCCACGGCTTCCCGGCGCTCGTCATGCAGGGCCAGCAGGTGTTCCGCTGGGCCGTGGGCGAGATGGCCAAGGTCTCGCAGGAGGCCCTCGCTGCCGCCGGCGTCACCGTGGACGACCTCGCCGCGTTCGTGCCGCACCAGGCGAACAACCGGATCACCGACGCCATCGTGCGCCAGCTCGCCCTGCCCGACCACGTGGTCGTCGCCCGCGACATCATCACCACGGGCAACACCTCGGCCGCCTCGGTGCCGCTCGCGCTCGACCGCATGCTCGAGAGCGGCGAGGTGGGCCACGGCGGCCTCGCCCTGCTCGTCGGGTTCGGCGCGGGCCTCGCCTACGCCGCCCAGGTGGTGGAGATCCCCTAGTCCCCCGCTGCCCTCGGCACCGGGAGCACGACCCGCACGACCGCTCGTCGCACCACCAGGAAGCACCACACCGTCCAGCACCGATCTGCAGGAGAAGCAACGTGTCTCAGACCCTCGAGGGCCTCGCCGCCATCGTCAACGAGGTCGCCGGTACCCCCATCGCCGACATCACCCCCGAGAAGTCCTTCGTGGACGACCTGGACATCGACTCGCTGTCGATGGTCGAGGTCGTCATGGCCTGCGAGGACAAGTTCGGCGTCAGCATCCCCGACGGCGAGGTCAAGAACCTCAAGACCGTCGGCGACGCCGTCGCCTTCATCGACGCCAACGCCGGCTGACCAAGCCGCACCGCCGTCGTCGCGGCGGCGCCCCCACCGGGGCGCCGCCCGCACGACCTCTCGTCCCTCCCCGCTACGAGCCCAGGAGCTTCGTCCATGACCACGGAACCCCGCCGCGTCGTCGTCACCGGTCTCGGTGCCACGACTCCCGTCGGCGGCGACGTCCCCTCCACCTGGGAGGGCCTGCTCGCCGGCCGCTCGGGCGTCCGCACCCTCGAGGACGACCGGTTCGCCGACCTCCCGGTGCGCTTCGCGGGGCAGGTCGCCGTCGATCCCAGCGAGGTCATGGAGCGCCCCGAGGCGCGCAAGCTCGACCGTTCGCAGCAGCTCGCCCTCATCGCCTCGCGCGAGGCCTGGAAGGACGCCGGCTCCCCGGAGATCGACCCGCTGCGCCTCGGCGTCGCGGTCGCCACGGGCATCGGCGGCATCGTGAGCCTGCTCGACAACTACGACATCCTCAACACCCGCGGCTGGACGCGCGTCTCGCCGATGTCGGTGCCGCAGCTGATGCCGAACGGCTCGGCCGCCTGGATCGGCCTCGACCTCGGCGCGCAGGCCGGCATCCACACCCCGGTCTCCGCCTGCGCGTCCGGCGCCGAGGCTGTCGGCACGGGGCTGGAGATGATCCGCAGCGGCCGTGCCGACATCGTGATGACGGGCGGCACCGAGGCGTGCATCCACCCGATCACGATCGCCGCGTTCGCCGCGATGCGTGCGCTGTCGACCCGCAACGACGACCCCGCCGGTGCGAGCCGGCCGTACGACCTCAACCGCGACGGCTTCGTCATGGGCGAGGGCGCCGGCATGCTCGTGCTCGAGGACTACGACCACGCGGTCGCGCGCGGCGCCACCATCTACGCCGAGGTCGCGGGCGTGGGCCTGTCGGCCGACGGCCACCACATCGCGCAGCCCGAGCCCGAGGGCCGCGGGGCAACCCGCGCGATCCGCTCGGCGCTCGAGGCGTCCGGGCTCGCGGCGTCGGACATCATCCACGTGAACGCGCACGCCACCTCGACCCCGCAGGGCGACGGCGCCGAGGCGCTCGCCATCCGGGCTGCGCTCGGCAGCGCGGCCGACGGCATCGCCGTCAGCGGCACCAAGTCGATGACGGGCCACCTGCTCGGCGGCGCCGGCGCGGTCGAGTCGGTCGCCGCGATCCTCGCGCTGCGCAACCGCGTCGCCCCGGTCACCGCCAACCTCGAGGACCGCGACGACTCGATCGACCTCGACGTCGTCTTCGGCAGCCCGCGCGCCCTGCGCGCAGGGGACGCCGCGGTGCTCAACAACTCGTTCGGGTTCGGCGGCCACAACGTCGCCCTCATCTTCCGGAGCATCTGATGACCGCAGTGGCCGGCTCCGACATCCAGGTCACCGACCTCGACCCGCGGCACCCCCTGGTGCGCCTCGATGCGTTCCTCGACGACGGCACGATGGAGCTCATCTCCGCCGTCGACGACTGCGGCGTCATCGCCGCCACCGGCGTCGCGCACGGCACCCCTGTCGTCGTCTTCTGCACAGACCCCACGGTGCAGGGCGGCGCGATGGGCATCGGCGGCTGCAAGGTCATCGTCGAGGCGTACGAGCGCGCGAGCGCGGACGGCGTCCCGATCGTGGGCCTGTGGCACTCCGGCGGCGCACGCCTGCGCGAGGGCGTCGAGAGCCTGCAGGCCGTCGGCCTCGTCTTCGCGATCATGACGCGGGTCTCCGGCCGCATCCCGCAGATCTCGGTCGTGCTCGGCCCGGCTGCCGGCGGTGCGGCGTACGGCCCGGCGCTGACCGACGTCGTCGTGCTCGGCCCCGAGGGCCGCGTGTTCGTCACCGGCCCCGACGTCGTCCGCTCGGTCACCGGCGAGGACGTCGACATGCTGCGCCTCGGCGGCCCCGAGCCGCACGGCCGCCGGTCCGGTGTCGTGCACGTGGTGTCGGCGACCGAGCGCCAGGCGCTCGACGACGGCGCCCGCCTCGCCTCGCTGCTCGGCACCCACGGCACGCTCAACGTCACCGCCGTGGCCGACGTCGACCTCGCCGCGCTCATGCCCGAGAACATCAAGCGCGCGTACGACGTCCACCCCGTCGTCGATGCTCTGCTCGACGAGGGAAGCTCGCTCGAGCTCCACCCCCGCTGGGCGCCGAACATCGTGACGACGCTCGGCCGCATGGGCGGTCGCGCCGTCGGCGTCATCGCCAACAACCCGCTGCGCCTCGGCGGCTGCCTCGACGCCACCAGCGCCGAGAAGGCCGCGCGGTTCGTGCGCATGTGCGACGCGTTCGGCCTGCCGCTCGTCGTCGTCGTCGACGTGCCCGGCTACCTCCCCGGCGTCGGGCAGGAGTGGGACGGCGTCGTGCGCCGCGGCGCGAAGCTGCTGCACGCGTTCGCGGAGGCCGAGGTGCCGCGCGTGACCGTCGTGACGCGCAAGGCCTTCGGCGGCGCCTACATCGCGATGAACGCCCGTGCCCTCGGTGCCACCAAGGTGTTCGCGTGGCCCGACGCGCAGGTGGCCGTCATGGGCGCCGTCGCAGCCGTGCGGATCCTGCACCGCCGCAAGCTGGCCGAGGTGCCCGCCGACGCCCGCACCCAGGTCGAGAACGAGCTGGCCGAGGAGCACACCCGCATCGCGGGCGGCGTCGAGAAGGCCGTGGCGATCGGCGTCGTCGACGAGGTCGTCACGCCGCAGACCACGCGCAGCGCCCTCGCCCGCGCGCTGGCCGACGCGCTCGCCGCCGATCCGGACATCCGCGGGCACCACGGCAACATCCCGCTGTAGCCCCGCAGCCCCGGCTCCGGGGGCGCGACGCTTCGGTGCTGGACCGTCGCGCCCCCGGCCAGCACGGCAGAGACCCCCCGACCGCGAGGTCCGGGGGGTCTCCGCTTCTTCCCTCAGGGAGGAGGGATGTCGGGGGCGGTCACACCACCTGGTGCAGCCAGCGGACGGGCGTGCCCTCCCCGGCGGTGCGGAAGGGCTCGAGCTCGGTGTCCCACGGACCGCCGAGCAGGATCTCGATCTCGTCCTGCACCGGCTCGCCGATCTCGAGGGCGCGCGCGATGGCGGCGCGGACGCGATTCTCGCTCAGCATCACGTCGCCCGTCGGGCCGATGGCCGAGCGGTGGACGCCGAGCACAGGGGTTCCGGAGTACCGCTCGCCCTCGGAGGTCGCGGTCGGCTCCTCGGTGACCTCGAAGCGCAGCTTGCGCCAGCCCTGCAGCACCGATGCGATACGGGCGGCCGTGCCCACGGGACCGGTCCAGCTGATGTCGGCGCGGACGGTGCCCGCCTGCACGGGCTGCGCCGACCAGTCGAGGTCGACCCGGGATCCCAGGATGTCCGCGAGGGCCCACTCGACATGGGTCGCCACGGCGCGGGGGCAGGAATGCACGAAGACGACGCCACGGGTGACCCGTGCGCCGCGGGGCTCGCGGGAGCCCGAGGTGCCACTGCGTTCGGTCATCGCCAGCTCTCTCTCGTGTCAGGGACGCCTTCCCCAGCGGCCTCACGAGAACCACGAGCACGATCACGAACGCAGGATCACGATAGCCGCTCGCGCCACGCCCGCACCACCCGCATCGCCGGTACTTCGCAGAACGTGACCGAGCGGGTACATTCGGTGAAGACCGGGTGACCCCCGAACGGGTGTCACCCGTATGGCGCAACTCGGCACGACGGCTTGAGTCCACCTCCCTGCCGTGCCGAGACCATGAATGGACGGCACCGCTCCCGCGGGGCCGCGGGAGAGTGCCGGCGCACGCCGGGACCGTGCACGAGGGGAGGACGTCGTCATGTCGGAGGACAGCGAGATCTTCATGACCGAGATGTACGACGAGGGCGTCGTCACCGAGGTGATCCGCCCGGCCGCGATCGTGCCCGAGGAGTCGGCGCGGGCCATCCTCGTGGAGCTCGCGCTCCAGGACGTGCAGTACGGCGGCCTCTGGCTGTCGGACCCGTCGCGCTGGGCGCTCTACGACACCCCCTGGGCTGCGGCCGGCCAGCCCGGCGCCTCGCAGCTCATCGGGTCGATCCAGGTCGCCTACGGCACCCCGACCCGGTACGAGATCACCATCTACCGGGCCACGGTCACGCGCCGCGGCACCGAGCTGGGCTGGTCGGTCTCCTCGCTCTGCGACAAGGCCCTCGGCTACGGCTCGCTCGACCTCGCCACCTGCCCCCGGGCCTCGCTCACCGCTCCCCCGAAGCCGTTCCACTTCTAGGCGTCAGAACCAGGTCGCCCCGAGGAAGACGGCACCGAGCATCGAGCCGACGACCAGCACGGACACGCCCACGACGACCCACCGGGCTCCCACGCGACTGATCACGCCACGACCCTAGGCGACCGGTCGGCCCGCGCCACCCGGGGCACCCTGCGGGCCCTTCGCCGCCCCTCATACGCGCGGCAGCGGGCGGCTCACACGTTCTTCACAGGATCGGGCACGAGAGTTCCTGTCATGAGCAGCGCCACGGTCTCCCGCCCGAAGGCCCCGGCACCCCAGCCCGGGGCGCGCCGGACCCGCCGCACCCGCCGCGCCGGCGACGTCTTCGTCGCCCTCGCGGGCGTCGGCCTCGGGCTCGTGGTCGGCATCCAGGTCGCGACCAGCACCGGCGTGGGCGGCCCCGGCGGCCTGCTCATCGAGCTCTCCCGCTGGGCCGGCCTCGTCGGCACCTACCTCGCCCTGCTCGTCATCTTCCTCGTCGCCCGCGTGCCCGTCGTCGAGCGGGCCGTGGGCCTCGACCGGATGATCTCCTGGCACCGCAAGCTGGGGCCGCTGTCGCTGGTGCTGATCGCCGCTCACGTCGTGCTCGTCACCGCGGGCTACGGCGCCTCCGCCGCGACGTCGTACCTCGGGCAGACCTGGATCTTCCTGTCGGAGTACCCGTGGGTGCTCCCGGCCCTCGCCGGCTTCGTGCTCATGCTCGTCGCCGGCATCACCTCGTGGCGCGTGGCGCGTCGTCGGATGAAGTACGAGACCTGGTGGGTCACCCATCTGTACTTCTACCTCGCGATCGCGCTCGCCTACCTGCACCAGATCACCCTCGGCCAGCCGTTCGCCACGCACACCTGGGCGCGGTGGGCCTGGATCGCCCTCTACCTGGTCACGTTCGTGCCGCTCGTGGTCTTCCGCGTCGCGCTGCCCGTCTGGAGCTCGCTGCGGCACAACCTGAAGGTGCACGCGGTCGTCCGCGAGAGCGCCGACACGATCAGCGTCTGGGTGAGCGGCCGCAACCTCGCGGCGCTGGACGTGAAGGGCGGCCAGTTCTTCGGCTGGCGCTTCCTCACCCGCGACCGCTGGTGGCAGTCGCACCCCTACTCGATCTCGATCGGTCCCGACGCCCGCTACCTGCGCATCACGGTGAAGGACCTCGGCGACCACAGCCGTGGCCTCGCGACCGTGAAGCCCGGCACCCGTGTGGTGGCGGAGGGCCCGTACGGACTGTTCACCGCCGACGAGCGCCGTACAGACCGCGTGCTGCTCATCGCCGGCGGCGTGGGCATCGCACCGGTCCGGTCGATCCTCGACGACCTGCCCCCGCACGTGCCGGTCGACATCCTGTTCCGCGCCCGCCGTCCCGAGGGCCTCGTCCTGCGCGACGAGCTCGAGTCGATCGCGCGGTCGCGCCCCGGCGTCCGGCTGCGCTACCTCGTCGGCAGCCGCCGCGAGTACCCCGTCAACGCCCGCACGCTGCTGCACCTCGTCCCCGACGTCCGCAGCCGTGACATCTACACCTGCGGCCCCGACGCGCTCGTCGAGTCGGTGCGCCACGCCGCCGAGGTGCTGACGATGCCGTCCGACCAGGTCCACGACGACTCGTTCTCGTTCCACTCCCCCGACCACTACTCGTTCACCACCGCGAAGGAGTCCGTGCGATGAAGCGCGCGATGCTCGTCGGCGGAGGCACCCTCGCAGGTGTCGCGGCCGTCCTCGCCCTCAACCCCGACGCCACCGGCACCGCGACGGCGTCCTCGGCCCACTCCTCGGTCTCGGCGGGCACGACGTCCGGCTCCACCGGCACCGGCACCTCGGGCTCGTCGTCGTCGCGCTCGTCGTCCTCGGGCTCGTCGTCGTCGGGTTCCACGACGGCCGCCGACGGCACCTACACCGGCGACGTCGTCGACGTCGGGCAGGGCTACGGCAACGTGCAGGTCGAGATCACCGTCGCCGGCGGCCGCATCGTCGACGTGACGGCGCTCGAGACGCCGCAGAACGACCGGCGCAGCTCCCAGATCAGCAGCGTCGCGATCCCCTACCTCGTCGACCAGGCCCTCACCGCCCAGAGCGCGGACGTGGCCGGCGTGAGCGGCGCGACGTACACCTCCGGGGGCTTCGCGTCGTCGTTGAAGTCGGCCCTCGTCGCGGCAGGCCTCGCATGACCACGGCACTGATCCCCGGCACGGTGCGCACGCGCCTCGAGCACGTGTGGAGCACGGTCGTCACGCTCGACGTCCGCGACGAGCACGCGACCGACACCGGCGTCGACGCGGCGTGGCGGTCCGTCGTCGCCGAGCTGCACCGGATCGACCGTGTGTTCTCGACCTTCCGCGACGACAGCGTCATCTCGCGGCTGCGCCGCGGCGGCAAGCAGGTCGTGGCCGACGACGTCGCCGAGGTGATCGACCGCTGCCTCGAGGCCCGCCGTCTCACCGACGGCGCCTTCGACCCGTGGGCCGCACCCGGCGGCTTCGACCCGAGCGGCCTCGTCAAGGGCTGGGCCGCCGACCGCTGCGCCGACATCGTGCGCCAGCACGGCTTCCCCTCGTTCACCCTCGATGCCGCAGGCGACCTCGCCTGCCGCGGCAGCATCCCCGGCTCGACCGAGCACCTCGGGTGGCCGATCGGGATCACGCATCCGGACGACCCGCTGGCCGTCGCGGCCGTGGTCGACGTGCGCGACTCCGCGATCGCGACCTCGGGCGTGAGCCAGCGCGGCGAGCACGTGCTCGACCCGCGCACCGGCGAGGCCGCACGCGGCGCCCGGCAGGCGACCGTGGTCGGCACCGACGCCGCCCTCGCCGATGCGCTCGCCACCGCGCTGCTCGTCGAGGGCCGGGATGGCGCGCGCTGGTTCTCCGCACTGCCAGGATGGTCCGCGTACGTCGTCGACGGCGGCACCACGACCGCGTGGGGACCTGCCTTCACGACGTCCATCCCCAGCCCGGGGGGCGAGGAGCGATGACGATGACCGGCACGATCCGCAGCGACGACGCCGACCTGCCGCAGAGCTATCTGCGCGCGGCCGACGGCGTGCCGCCCGTGCGCGTGCTCGTGGTGGACGACGAGCCCGATCTCGCCGACCTCGTCTCGACCGCGCTGCGCTTCGACGGCTGCCGCACCGCGACCGCGGGCGACGCCGACGAGGCGATGCGCGTGGCGCGCGACCTGCGCCCGGACATCGCCGTCCTCGACATGATGCTTCCCGGTGACGACGGCGTGACCCTGCTGGGCCGCCTGCGCGCAGAGCACCCCGATCTGCCCGCGGTGTTCCTGACCGCACGCGGCGACACCCGCGACCGCATCGCCGGCCTCCGCGCCGGCGCCGACGACTACATCGCCAAGCCGTTCAGCCTCGAGGAGCTCCTCGCACGGCTGCAGGCCGTGCTCCGACGCACCGGCCGGCTCGACGAGCGCGGCGCGGTCCTCACCGTCGCCGACCTCACCCTGGACGAGCTGACCCGCGAGGTCCGTCGGGCAGGCGAGCTGGTCGACCTGACGCCGACCGAGTTCGACCTGCTGCGCTTCCTCATGCAGAACGCGCGCACCGTCGTCAGCAAGTCGCAGATCCTCGACCGCGTGTGGCACTACGACTTCGCCGGTCGCAGCAACATCGTCGAGCAGTACGTCGGCTACCTGCGCAAGAAGGTCGACTCCGACCGCGAGCCGCTGATCCACACCGTGCGCGGCGTCGGCTACGTCCTGCGCGCACCACGGGCGGGCGACTGACCATGTCCCCCACGCCCGACGTCGACCTGCCCGGCACCGAGGTGCCAGCCGCTCAGGCGGAGCCGGCGTCCGCCGTGCCCACACGGGCACGGCCGACCCGATGGGCATCCATGACGCTGTCACGGCGCCTCGTGATCGGCCTCGTGGCGGTGACCGCGGTGACGCTCGTGGTCGTGGCGGCTGCGACCTTCCTCGCCCTGCGGTCGTGGACCGTGCAGCAGCTCGACAACGCGCTCATGCAGCCCAAGCTCGCCGCCACGGTCGACGGCGACCGCGACGGACGCGGAGGGAACGCACGAGACCTCATCCGCGCATGGGACATCAACGGCGCCACCGTCGTGCTCCTCGCCGGGGGCACCGCCACCCCGCTGCAGGGTGGGATCCCCGGCGGCGCGCAGCCCGAGCCGTGGTCGGCGGCCGACGCCGCCGTGCTCGCCACCGTGCCCACCGACCTCGGCGCCACTCCCGTCACCGTCGACCTCGAGGCGCTCGGCGACAGCCGGGCCGTCGCGGTCCCGGGCACCATCAACGGCACAGCCGTCACCTTCGTGGCCGTCACGCCGCTGTCGCGGGCGCAGGGCGTGGCCAACCGCCTCCTGCTCGTCGAGGTCATCGCCGTGACGTTCGCCGTCCTCCTCGTCGCCTTCGCCGGCACGTGGTTCGTGCGCCGCGAGCTGCGGCCGCTGCGTCGCGTGGCCGAGACGGCGAGCGAGGTCGCCTCCCTCCCCCTCGGCCGCGGCGACGTCGTGATCCCGGGGCGTGTCGAGGACGCCACGTCCACGACCGAGGTCGGCCAGGTCGGCCTGGCGGTCAACGCGATGCTCGACCACGTCGAGACCTCGCTGCGCACGCGCGCCGAGACCGAGGACCGTCTGCGCCGCTTCGTCTCCGATGCCGGTCACGAGCTGCGCACGCCGCTCGCGTCGGTCCGCGGGTACGCCGAGCTCATGCGCCGCGGCGCGGCCACCGACCCCGAGGCGGCGGCCCAGGCCGCGGCGCGCATCGAGGCCGCCGCGTCCCGCATGGGCCTGCTCGTCGAGGACCTGCTGCTGCTCGCGTCGCTGGACGAGGAGCGCCCGCTCTCGCAGGACCGCCTCGAGCTCGGGCCGCTCGTGGCCGACGCCGTCGCCGAGGTCAGCGCCACCGCGCTCGACCACGTGTGGGCCGCCGACGTCCCCGAGGAGCTCGTGCCGGTCGCGGTCATCGGGGACGCCTCTCGCCTGCACCAGGCCGTCGCGAACCTGCTCGCCAACGCCCGCGCACACACACCGGCCGGCACGCACGTGACCGCGGTGGTCGGCCGCGACAGCGCGACCGCCTGGGTCGAGGTCCGCGACGACGGCCCCGGCTTCCCGGAGGACCTCATCCCGCGGGCCACCGAGCGGTTCGCGCGCGGCGACTACAGCCGCTCACGCGCCACCGGCGGAAGCGGACTCGGCCTCGCGATCGTCAAGGCCGTCGCGGAGGCCCACGGCGGCACGCTCACGGTCGGCAACGCGGCCGAGGGCTCAGGGGCCGTCGTACGGCTCACCCTGCCGCTGGCGCCGGGCGGCACCATCGAGGTCGTGCCGCCGCTCACCGACACCCCCGCCACCGTCTGACCCGTCCTGCGAAGGGTTCGCAGCGGCGGTCTCGGAGTGCGGACCGGGGTGGCACGGGTGGCCGCGACCTCCGTACCCTCGGCGCGTGATCTCCTCGGCGACCTCCACCGCGCACGCGCTGCGCGGCGTCGCCTGTTGTCGCTGTCTCGGCTGACGCCGCCCGGCCTCGGGTACGGCGTCCCCTCGACGCCCTGACCGCCCGACACCGGAAGACACGACCATGACCACGCTGCAGCACCACATCCTCGACCACCTCCGCGGCACCGACGACGCCCGCACCGTCGTCCGGGTGGTCGCCGACCACCGCGACCTCTGGGCCGCCCACGTCCGCTTCGACCCGGCGGCGCCGCACCACGCGACCGTCTGGGCCGACGACCGCTGGGAGGTGAGCGTCGGCGCCTGGCTGCCCGGCCAGCGCAGCGGGAGCCACCACCACGTCGGACGCCCGGGCGCGCTGCTGGTGCTGCAGGGCGCCCTGCGCGAGACCACCTGGCACGTGGCCACCGACGGGCCGGCCCCCGGACGTCGGACCGCCGTCGCCCGCGTGCACAGCACCGGTGGTCTGCGCACCCACGGCACCGTGCACGTGCACGACGTCGCCGCAGAGGGCTCGGACCCCGTCGTCGCGCTGCAGGTCCACGCGCGCCCCTGACACGCGACGACGCCCCCGGCCGAGGGCCGGGGGCGTCGTGGTGCGGGCGCGGTCAGTGCGCCAGCGGCGGGAGGTCGATCGGACGCAGCACGCGGTCGATGCCGTGCGCGACCTGCTTGTTGAACTTGTTGATGTCGACCTGCGACAGGATCACGCGGGCGTTGCGCGAGTTCTTGTCCTTGTCCCAGAGCGAGATCTCGGGGCCGGCGTACACCGCGACGGCGAGCGTGCCGCCCTGCGCGGTCTTCAGCACGGCGCCGTTGGCCTTCACCGCGGCCGACGAGTAGATCGTGGCGCCGGGGACGACGTGGTACAGCAGCACGGCCTCGACGGTGGGGATGCCCAGCTTCGCGACCGCGTTGAAGATCTGCTTCTCCGAGATCGGCGCGATACCGGTGAGGTCCTTCACCAGCAGACGGAACGCCTGGTCGTTCGGGATGAACGCGGTGAGGGCGACCGTGCCGTCGGTGAGGACCTTGACCTTGCTGTTCGGCTTCGCCGCGAGCACCGCGAGGACCGCCTGGGTGACGATGTCGTAGTCCTTGGCGTTGGAGTCGAACGTGCCGCCACCGTTGGCGGTGAGCACCGCGGCGAGCGAGCGCTGGCCCTGGGCCTGCGCCGCGGGGGCGGTGAGCGCGATGCCGGAGACGCCGAGGGCGGCGGCCGCGGCAACAGCCGCGACGCGGGTACGGAGCTTCATGTCTCTCCCGGATGTGAGGTCCGGCGATCCGGACGACTGCCCCTACTTCCGCCCGCGGCCCCCGCCTGGATGCAGCCCCGGCGAGGAATCTTGCGACGGGTGTCGGAGGGGGCGGCCAGGATGGCCGGAGCACCGCCCTCCCCGCACTGTCAGGAGCAGCCATGAGCTGGACCGCGCCGCAGATCGAGCGCACCGAGCCGCCGTACGTCTGCGACGAGCGCACCGCGCTCGAAGCCTGGTTGCGGTTCCACCGCGAGACGCTGCTCTGGAAGTGCCAGGGCCTCAGCCACGAGCAGCTCTCGACGCGCGCCGTGCCGCCGTCGGGCATGTCCCTGCTCGGCCTCGTCCGGCACATGACCGACGTCGAACGGTGGTGGTTCCGCACCCACCTGCGCGGCGAGCAGGTCGAAGGGCCGTTCGGTCCGACGGCCAACCCCAGCGGCGACTTCGACGACCTCGACTCGATGCCGGCCGAGGAGGTGTGGCAGGCGTACCAGGCCGAGTGCGCCGCAGCCGACGCTGCCACGGCCGGCCTGTCGCTCGACACGACCTTCACGCACCGGCGCCACGGCGCCATCGACCTGCGCTGGCTCTACGTCCACATGATCGAGGAGTACGCCCGGCACAACGGGCACGCCGACCTCCTGCGCGAACTCGTGGACGGCGCCACGGGCGACTGACGGGCAGGGCAGGATCGGGTCGTGACCCCCCACGACGCAGAGCCGATCTGGACCGACCTCGCCACGCTGCGCTGCACGCTGGCGCCCGACCCCGTGCCCACGGACGGTGGCGGCAGCACCCGGATCCTGGTGGTCCGCCTCGACAACCCGGCGGGCGACCTCGTCGACACCGCGGTCTTCGCCGAGCTCGACGTGCTCGGACGCCGCCTCGCCACGTCCACGGCCATCGGCGGTGTCGTCATCACCGGTCGGGAGCCCGGGATCTTCGCGCCGCACTTCCGGCTCGGCGAGATCGCCGAGGGGGCCGAGGCGCTGGGCCGCCCGGTGCCGTACGGCCTCGCGCGCCTGGCGTTCACCGGCGTCGCGGCGCTCAGCCGCAGCCGGCGCGTGCGCGACGCCCTCCTGGCCTCGCCCGCCGCCGGGATCGCCGAGCTCGCCCGCACGCACGCGGCGCTCGACCGGCTCGGCACCCTCCCCCAGGTGGTCGTCGCGGCCATCGACGGCGACGCGCTCGCCGGCGGCTGCGAGCTCGCCCTCGCCTGCGACCTGCGCGTGATGGCCCGAGGCGAGGGCCGCATCGGTCTCGTCGAGATCACCGCCGCGATCCCCCCGGGGGCCGGCGGCACCCAGCGCCTCGCCCGCGCTGTCGGCCACGCGCAGGCCCGCTCGATGATGCTGCGCGCAACCACCTACGACGCGGACGAGGCCAGGGCCGCGGGCCTGGTCGACGAGGTGACGGCGCCGGACGACGTCCTTGCCACCGCGATCGCCGTGGCGACCGAGGTCGCCCGGCGCAGCCCGGATGCCGTCGCCGCGGTGAAGCGGTCGCTCGCGGGCGGCCGGGCGTGGCGGTCCGGCGTCGCGGACGAGGCCGCATCCTTCGTGAGCACGGCGTCGCGCACCCGCGCCATCGCGAGGCTCAAGGACTTCGCCGCGCTGTCCGACCAGCGGGGCACGCGCACCCCGTGGCGCAACCGCACCTGGATCTCCTGACCCTGTCAGCGCAGGGACATCGCGCGTTCGGCCAGAGCTGTGATCGTCAGCGACGGGTTCACGCCGATGTTGGCGGGCACGGCGCTGCCGTCGAGCACGCGCAGGTCCTCGTGCACGTCGCCGTCGGCCGTCGCGAACACGCGGTGGTGCGGGTCGATCACGCCGTCGGCAGGCGAGCTCGCGATCACGGCGCCCCCGAGGATGTGCGCCGTCGCCCCGATGCCCAGCACCGGATCGAGCAGCGTGCCGTACGCCGTTCCCCCGCTCGCGGCGGCCACCGCGCGGGCCGACGCGTTCGCCTGCGGGAGGTACGTCGGGATCGGTGCCGCGCCGGGCGCCAGCCGGGACCTCAGCCCCCAGCCGAGCGGGCCGCGGCGGAGCTCGAGCGCGATCTCGTTGTCGTCGTGCTGCATCACGGTCAGCACCGTGACGCGCCGGTTCCAGTCGCGGGCACGGAGGTTGGCCGTCGCGGCGCGCGGGTCCCGGATCATCGCGGTCAGGATCCCGCGCGCGCGGGCGCCGCGGCTCTCGGCGTCGACGAGCGGCGCGAGGTACCAGCGCATGAAGCCGTACGACGCCGGGAAGCGGTTGTTCGTGACGTGCGTCGAGGCGTCGGGGTGGAAGTCGCTGCTGATCGTCGCGCCGTCGGTGCTGACGTCCGTGGAGCCGTCGGGCTGCAGCACCGCCGTGAACGCCTCGGAGTTGGTGCGCACGTGCCGCCCGAGCGCCGGCGAAGCCCACGGCAGCGAGAGCCACCGGTCGCGCGAGGCGAGCAGCAGCTCGGTCGTGCCGAGCACCCCCGCGGCCAGCACCACCTCGCGCGCGTCGAGCGTGCGCACCGGCGAGCGACGGTCGAGCGGGTCCACCACGTCGAGCCGCCAGCCCCCGCCCCGCAGGCGCTCGAGACGGCGCACCCTCGACCTCGGTGTGACGGTCGCGCCGAGCGCCTCCGCCTGCGCGAGATAGGTGCGGTCCACGCTGTTCTTCGCGCCGTGCACGCACCCGGTGAGGCACGCCCCGCACCGGACGCAGTCGGCGAACGAGATGCCCTGCGGAGTCGGCGCGTACGTCGACCCCGCGCCGAGCGAGTTCGCGGCGGTGGACAACCAGCGGTCCTGGGCGCCGACGTACGGATTGGTCTCGACGCCGAGCATCGACGCCGCGGTCGCGTAGTGCCGGTCGAGCTCGGAGGCCCAGTCGAGGCCGGTGGCGGTCCAGCCCGCGGCCTCCCAGGCGTGCGGCGTGGGACGCAGCAGGACCGCGGCGTACACGACCGACCCGCCGCCCACCCCCACGCCGTGCACCACGACGACGTGCCGCAGGAGCGTCTGGCGGAAGTACCCCGAGAGCCCTGCCTCGGGCGCCCAGAGCAGCGCGCGCGTGCTGCGCGCACCCGCCTCGAGGTCGTCGCGGGTGAGCCTGCGGCCCTGCTCGAGCACCGCCACCGAGCGACCCGCCTGGGCATGGCGCAGCGCCGCGACGCCACCGCCGAAGCCGGACCCGACCACGGCGACGTCCACGTCGAAGCTGCTCACACCGTCATCCTGGCGGCACGTCCACCACGGGCGGGTCGATGTGCACGAGATCGACCTCGGGCGTCAACTGCACCACGACCCATACGCGCTTCTTGCCGACGAGACGCAAGGGCCACCGGGCCGGCCACATGAGCGAGAAGTGCCGTCCGTACTTCGCGCGGTGCGCGCGCACGCCGTCCCTGAACTCGCTGCGGTCGAGCACCTCCGCCCGGCCGGCGACGTACGACGCATCGGGCAGCAGCCGGCCGTAGCCGTCGCAGGCGGCGACAGCCACGAGCGGCTCGCGGCGGGCCCGCGCCACCTTGTACGAGTCGCCGAACGTCGAGACGAACAGCCGCGAGCCGTCTCCGCTCACCCACACGGGCGTGTGCGCCGGCGACCCGTCCGCACGGAAGGTCACGAGGTCGACGAACCGCTCGTCGCCGAGCGTGCGCGCGAGATCGTCGGCCATGGCACGACTGTGCCATGGCCGCCCGGGATTCCGATGAAACCGTGACGCCGCGGCAGAACCGCGAGCCGAGACGCCGACTGGCGTGCACTCCCCTACGCTCACCGCATGAGCGACGACGCGACCATCCCCGCCGCCGACGATGCAGCCGTGCAGGCCGCCGGCCCGCGGCCCGCGCTCGACAAGAAGAAGTCGATCATCTTCGGCCTCATCGGCCTCGCGGTCCTCGTGATCATCTTCGTCAAGGTGATCCCGCAGATCGGCAGCTACTCCGACGCGGTCGAGTCCCTGAAGCGCATGAACGTGAGCGACATCGTCCTCATCGCGCTCATGGTGCTCATCTACCTCGCGTTCTACCCGCTGCCGTTCATGGCCGCGACCCCCGGCCTGCCCTACGGCCGCGCCTTCCAGATCAACCAGGGCGCGTTCGCGATCAGCAACGGCATCCCCGCCGGAGGCGCCTTCGGGCTCGGCGTGCAGTACGCGATGCTCGCGTCCTGGCGGGTGCCGCCCACGGTCGCGACGGCGGCGATCGGAGCGGTCGGCGTGTGGAGCGTCTTCGTCACGCTCGGCCTGCCCGTGTTCGGCGTGTTCGCCCTGTGGGCCTCCGGACTCGTCGACGTGAGCTCGTACGTGAAGTACGCACTGATCGGGCTCGGCGTCCTCACCGCGATGATCGTCGTCTTCGCGCTCATCATGCGCAGCGAGGCGCTCGCCGTGAAGATCGGCGAGCTCGGCAACAAGCTGGTCAACCCGGTCCTCACGAGGTTCAAGCGCGACGCCATCGACCTCGTCGGCTCGGTGCTCAGCTTCCGCAACGACACGGTGGACCTCGTCAAGAAGCGCTGGCACGTGATCACGGGCGCGCAGCTCGGCGTCTCGATCACCCAGGGCCTGATCCTGCTGGCCGCGCTCTGGGGCGTGCAGGGCGACGGCAACCACACGCCCGCCCTCGCCGTGCTCGGGGCCTACGCCGTGGCCCAGATCGGCATCATGATCCCGCTGACGCCCGGCGGTCTCGGCACGGTCGACGCCCTGATGCTCGGCATCCTGACCGCCGCCGGCGTCAGCACCGGCGACGCCACCGCCGCCACTCTCGTGTGGCGGGCGGCAAGCTTCGTGCCCCAGATCATCGTCGGGATCCTCAGCCTCGTGGTCTGGAGCCGCACGGCCGCCAAGGCGCTCGCCGCAGCCACGGACAGCACGGAGTCGCAGCCGGCCTGACCCGGGGCTACGGTCCTCCGCATGACCTCGGCGACGACTGACCGGACCGCACCTCCCCGCACCGCCCGCGCTCAGCGGTGGTTCCTCGCCAACGCCGCCACGGCGTGGGTCGGCCTCGCGATCCAGCTGACCATCAGCGCCACCGGCATGTACCCGAGCACGGCGACGAAGGCGAGCCAGTACGGCTACGGCAACGCCCCCGGCATCGAGGGGCTCGTCGGCCGGCTCGTGGACCTCTTCTCGTACTTCACCATCTGGAGCAACATCACGGTCGCCGTGGTGATGACGCTGCTGGCCCTCGACGCCCGACGCGACTCCCCGGTCCTGCGCGCGGTCCGGCTCTCGGGCCTGCTGATGATCTCGATCACCGGGCTCGTGTACGGCGTGATCCTCTCGGGCGTCTCCACCCTGCGCGGGTGGGAGGTGCTCGCGAACCTCTTCATCCACCAGCTCGTGCCGCTGCTCACCCTGGTGGTGTTCGTCGTCGCCGGACCGCGCGGCTGGATCGACCTTCGCGTGCTGCTCGGCTCGTTCGTGCTCCCTATCGTGTGGCTGGTCTACGTGCTCGTCCGCGGAGCCGTGATCGGGGCCTACCCCTACTTCTTCATGGACGTCGTCACGCTCGGGTACGGCACGGTGCTCCTCAACCTCGGAGGCGTGCTGCTCCTCGGGCTCGTCATCGCCCTCGTGCTCTGGGCCCTCGACCGCTGGCTCGCCCGACGCGCGGGCACCGGATCACCGACCAGGTAGCCCTGGACCCGGTCGACCGCAAGCGCGCCGAGCCGCTCGAAGACCAGCGAGGTCTCGACCCCTTCGGCCGTCACGGCCGGGACCGAGCTGGTGCCCGAGCGAGACGGCGTTCTCGACGATGATCGCGTCGTCGAGGTTGTGCATCGGGTCGGCCGAGACGGGCTCGCGGTCGATCGTCACCGTGGTGAACCGGTACCAGAGCACTGGGTGCGCGCCTCGGTGACCGACACCGCGAGCGGCACCGTGGTGGTGCGCTCCCCTGTGGTGGCGGCCGCTGCCTGCACCTCGCTCCAGCGGCTCACGCGTTCGCTAGCGCGAGGTCGAGCGTCTCGGCGACGAGCGCGAACACCCGCTCGCGCTCGACGAGGAAGCCGTCGTGCCCGTACGGCGACGGGATCACCCGCAGACCGCCCACGGCGCTCGGAACGCCGTCGGCGACGAACGCCTGCGTGTGCAGCGGGTAGAGCCGGTCGCTGTCGATGCCCGCCACCACCAGCGGGACACCGACGCGCGCCAGCGCCGCCTCGGCGCCCCCGCGGCCGCGTCCGACGTCCCAGGTGTTCATCGCGTCGGTCAGCGCCACGTAGGTGCCCGCGTCGAAGCGGTGGACCAGCTTGGTCGCCTGGTGGTCGAGGTACGACTGCACGGCGTACCGCCCGCCCGCGAGCGGGTCCTCACCGTCCTGCGGCGCGCTCGCGAACCGGGTCTGCAGCTCGAGCTCGCTGCGGTACGTCAGGTGCGCGATCCTGCGGGCGATGCCGAGGCCCGCCGACGGGCCGTCCCCCGGGACGGCGTCGTGGTAGTCGCCGCCGCGCCAGCGCGGGTCCGAGGTGATCGCCAGGATCTGCGCGGTCTGCGTCCCGATCTGGTCCGCGGTGGCGACCGCGCCGGAGGCCAGGAAGAGGGCGGACGCGATCCGGTCGCCGTGCCCGACCGCCCACTCCAGCGCGCGCATCCCGCCCATCGAGCCGCCGATCACCGACGCCCAGCGGGTGATCCCGAGGACGTCGGAGAGCGCCGCCTCGACGCGCACCTGGTCGCGCACGGTGATCCGCGGGAAGCGGGAGCCGTACGGGCGGCCGTCGGGGGCGAGCGACGCGGGGCCCGTGCTGCCCTGGCACCCGCCGAGGATGTTCGGTGCGACGACGAACCAGCGGTCCGTGTCGAGCGGCGCGCCGGGGCCGACGAGACCGTCCCACCAGCCGGGCGTGGGGTGCCCCGGCCCGGCCGCTCCCGCGACGTGCGAGTCGCCGGTGAGCGCGTGCAGGACGAGCACGGCGTTGGACCCGTCGGCGTCGAGCTCGCCCCAGGTCTCGTAGGCGACCGTCACCGACGGCAGGCTGCCGCCCAGCTCGAGGTCGACCCCGCCCAGGTGCGCGAAGAGGCGGTCGCCCACGTGCTCACCCTCCCGCCAGGCACCGCTGGCGGGAGGGAGGGCCGGGGCGTCGCTCATTCCGGTCAGGCGCCCTTCGCGGCGCGGAACCCGGCATCGAGGTCGGCCAGGATGTCCTCGATGTTCTCGAGGCCGACCGACAGCCGCACGAGGCCCGGGGTCACGCCGGTGGTGGCCTGCTCCTCGGCCGTGAGCTGCGAGTGGGTCGTGGACGCCGGGTGGATCACGAGCGAGCGCACGTCGCCGATGTTGGCCACGTGGCTGTGCAGCTCGAGGCCCTCGACGAAGCGCTTGCCCGCCTCGACACCGCCCTCGATCTCGAAGGCGAGGACGCCGCCGGTCCCCTTCGGCGCGTACTTCTGGCCGCGCTCGTGCCACGGCGAGCTGGGCAGCCCGGCGTAGTTCACCGCGAGCACCTCGTCGCGCGCCTCGAGCCACTCGGCCACGCGCTGGGCGTTCTGCACGTGCCGCTCCACGCGGAGCGACAGCGTCTCGATGCCCTGGGCGATGAGGAAGGCGTTGAACGGCGAGACCGCCGAGCCGAGGTCGCGCAGCAGCTGCACCCGCGCCTTGAGGATGAACGCGAGGTTCGCGCCGAGCGCCGACCCCACGCCGAGGTCCCGCGCGTACACGAGGCCGTGGTAGCTCGGGTCGGGCTGGTTGTAGTTCGGGTAGCGCTCCGGGTCGGCGGCGAAGTCGAAGCGGCCGCTGTCGACGATGACGCCCGCGATCGACGACCCGTGCCCGCCGAGGTACTTCGTGGCCGAGTGCACGACGATGTCGGCGCCCCACTCGAACGGACGGATGAGGTAGGGCGTGGCGACCGTGTTGTCGACGATCAGCGGCACGCCGACCTCGTGCGCGACCGTGGCCACGCCCTCGATGTCGAGGATGTCGTTCTTGGGGTTGGAGATGGTCTCGCCGAAGAACGCCTTGGTGTTCGGTCGCGCCGCGGACCTCCACTGCTCGAGGTCGTCGGGGTCCTCGACGAACGAGACCTCGATGCCGAGCTTCGGGAAGGTGTAGTGCAGGAGGTTGTACGTGCCGCCGTAGAGCGACGGGCTGGCCACGATGTGGTCGCCGGCCTCGGCGACGTTGAGCAGGGCGATCGTCTCGGCCGCCTGACCGCTCGACACGAGGAGGGCCGCGAGGCCGCCCTCGAGCGCGGCGACGCGATCCTCGACCGCCGCCTGGGTCGGGTTCATGATGCGGGTGTAGATGTTGCCGAACTCCTTGAGCCCGAACAGGTTGGCCGCGTGCTCGGTGGAGTCGAACGTGAACGACGTGGTCTGGTAGATCGGGAGGGCGCGGGCGTTCGTCTGGCTGTCGGGCGTCTGGCCCGCGTGGATCTGCTTGGTCTCGAAGCTCCAGTCGGCGCTCATGGCGTGAGATCTCTCTTCTGTGCGTCCCGTGTCGGGGGGGTGGGTGAGGGTCGTGCGCCGCGTCAGGCGGCTGAGTGCGGGGGCGGCCACGAGGGCCGGGACGCGCGCCCGGGGAGGGCGGTGGGTGCGACCGCGGGACGACGAAGGCCGGAGAGTCTCTCTCCGGCCTCGGGCGCGAGTCTGTCGGGTCCCGCTAGGGACGGTCGCACGGCCGCATGCCGGGCATTCGACACATCTGCGACGACACGCGACCGAGGTCCACGTGACGGCGTGAGGTGAGGGCCGGGCGGCGATGCATGGACAGGACCGTAGCAACGGGCACGGAGGTGCGACAACGCGGGGTCGCGGAACACCCCTTGTTGCAAGGACTTTGCAGGACTCGGCGGAGCCCCGGCAGGCTCAGTAGGCGCCGCGGGACGCGAGCACTGCGCGCACCGTGCGCACAAGGATCGCGATGTCGAGCAGGAAGCTCCAGTTCTCGACGTAGTACAGGTCGAGGCGGACCGAGTCCTCCCAGCTGAGGTCGGCGCGGCCGCTGACCTGCCAGAGACCGGTCAGGCCCGGCTTGACGAGCAGGCGTCGCTGCACGTGGTTCTCGTACTGCGCGACCTCGCGCGGCAGCGGCGGGCGCGGGCCGACGAGCGACATCTGGCCGAGCAGCACGTTGACCAGCTGCGGAAGCTCGTCGAGCGAGGTGCGGCGGAGGAACCTGCCGACGCGGGTGACGCGCGGGTCGTTGACGACCTTGAGCATCGGGCCGTCGTCCCCGTGCACGTTGTCGGCCTTGATGTCCTCGAGCCGGTCCTCGGCGTCGACCGACATCGATCGGAACTTCAGCATCGTGAACGTGCGGCCGGCACGGCCCACCCGCTCCTGGCGGAAGAAGGCCGGGCCCTTGGAGTCGGCGCGCACCGCGATCGCGAGCATGAGGAACAGCGGCGACAGCAGCACGAGGGAGACGAAGGCGACTCCGCGGTCGAACAGGCCCTTGAACATGCGGCGGAAACCGGTGAACTCCGGCTTCTCGACGTGCAGCAGCGGGAGGCCGGCCACCGGCCGCACCGAGATGCGCGGGCCGGAGACGTCGGTGAGGTTCGGCGTCACGAGGATGTCGACGTGGGTGCCCTCGAGCTCCCACGACAGGCGGCGGAGCTCGGCCTGCGAGAGCGTCGACCACGCGCCGAAGGCGATGGTGTCGGCGCCGCACCGGATGAGCGCATCCGCGGCGTCTCGGGACGTGCCCACGACCTGCACACCCTCGACGGTGTCGCCCTGCGCGGAGTCGACGAGCGCACCCACGACCAGGAACGGGTGGTCGTCGTGGCGACGGAGCCGGCGGATGAGCTCGGCGGTCGAGCGCTCGGTGCCGATGACGAGCACGCGGCGCGAGGCCGTGCCCTCCTTCTCGGCGTTGCGCTCCACGCGGCGCCCGATCGCGCGGACGATGAGGCTGAGCACCGTGGCGAGCGGGATCGCGACGATGGCGTAGCCGCGCGCGAAGTCCCAGTTGAGCAGGTACGACGACAGCGCGAGCAGCGCCAGGAAGCGCACCGCGGAGTCGAGCACCCGCCGGAACTCGTCGGTGCCGTCGCCGATGAAGCGCGCCTCGTAGGCGCGACCCAGGGCGAGCACCCCCGTCCATGCGAGCGGGAAGAGCAGCGTGATGGGGAGGTACAGCGCGTTCGGCCCGTAGCCGACGTCGACGCCGAAGCGGATGACGAGGGCGATGGAGGCTGCGAAGAACGCGGCGAGGGCGTCGGCGAGGATCAGGCCCCGGATGTACCGCTGGACCCAGCGCACCCTGCGCAGCGAGATCGCCTCCAGGTCGGGTCGCCGGTCCTCCGGCGTGAGGTCGGCCTTGAAGACCCGACGTGCGGCCTGGTCCGGAACGGCGGACAGGCGGGGCGCATCGCCCTGCCGGGGCTCCGCCACGGGGGCGAGCAGCACGGCATCCGTGTCGAGGGCAGGAGCTGCGGTCCGAAGGGCGTCGTCGGCGTCGCGCGCGACGCCCGCACCACTGGCCCGCTGCCGCTCCACCGCCACCGCTTCCTCGTCGAGCACCGTTCCCCCTGACTGACCTGCCGTCCACCGGGTACGCCCGGCGGGACCTGACTCCTAGTGTCCTGCACTCCTCCGACTGAATCGGTGGCTCATGAACGCACCTTGAGAATCAGGCGGTTCTTCGGCCCCCGAACGGGTGGAGCATCCGTCACTGCATGGATACTCCAGCACCGTTTCCATCACGTTGCTTCCACCGAACGGCTGAACGTCGGACGCCACGCGGTGAGACGTCACCCGTATGGGTGAACGACGGCGACGGTCAGTGAGTTACAGGCGCCGGGGCGTACCGACGGTCGCCCGCGCTGCGGGCTCCGACCGCCGCCGCGAGCAGGCCCCAGACCACCCACATCGGCTGCGGCATCCCGCTGGCGGTGAAGTAGGGGAAGAAGAAGTTGATCACCGGGGCGATGGCCGCGATACCCATCACCGAGGCTGCCAGCGCGATCTCCGCAGCCGAGTCGGCGGTGCGCAGGAACGCCTTGGCCGCGCGCCAGGACAGGTAGACGACGGCGGCCCCGGCCACGAGCAGCGGGATCCCGCCGCGCAGCAGAAGGGTGATGTAGCCGGACTCGGTGTGGTCCCAGCTGATCCCCGGCGGGTCGGCCGGGCCGTAGCCCGTGACCCACATGCCCTGGAGCGCCGGGAGGTACTGGTCGCTCCAGACGATCCATCGGTAGAGGATCGTCTGCGGCACGAGAGAGTCGCCGGCGGTCGGCGTCGCCCTGGTCGCCTGCCCCTGCTCCGCCAGCCGCTCGCCGATGATCGGGAAGAACACGATCAGACCCACCGCTCCCCCGACCACGAGCCAGGCGAGGACGAGCCTCAGGCGCTTGATGGCCCAGCCGACGACGAGCACGCCGAGGACGAGGCCTCCGAGGATCGTGAAGGTCAGTGTGAACACCAGCGAGACGCAGGCGATCCCCAGCGTGCCCACGAGCCACCACGTGCCGAGCACCGTCGTGTCGCGCTTGAGCAGGAGGGCGACCATGAGCAGCGACACGACCACGAGGTAGCCGCCGAGCGGGTGCCACATCGGGAACACGCTCGTCGCGCGCATGACGGGGTCGTAGCCGGGCGTGATGAAGATGCCCGTGCCGGACAGGCTCACGGCGAGGTTCTGGAAGAACGCCGGGCCCACCATCTGCGCGATCGCGAGGAGGCTCACCGGGATGCTGGCGAGGATGAGCGCCCGCATCGCCAGCACGCGCAGGGCCGTGGTCGGGAAGGCGGCGGCCACGGTGCGGTAGAGCAGCAGGAACTGGATCGGACCGAGCATCGTGTTGATGTCGTCGCCGGTGATCATGGTCTGCTGCAGCGCCGAGTTGAGGATGCCGAAGGCCGCGGTGCCGAGGCAGTAGACGAGGGCCGCCCAGTCCCAGGCGCGCCACCGTGGTCCGGGCAGGGCCTTGGCCGCGAAGCCGAGCACCACGAGGGCACCGAAGACGACCAGCACCTCGGAGACCTTGAGACCCGGGATGCCGAGGCCGCGGCGCAGCCCCGACGTGATGGGCACCAGGGCGACGACCACGAGCGCGAGCAGCACGGGGCGCTGCGCCAGCGCGAGGCCGAGCGCGACCGCCACGATCACGGCCACCCCGAGCACCGGCGACTGCACGGCCAGTGCTCCGGCGACCGCGGTGGCGCCGAGAGCGCCCAGGATGATCGCCCACGCGGGCAGGGGGACGACGTCCAGAACCCGCAGCTCGCGGGCCGCTGCCCGGGCCACAGGGGCCCGGGGCGCGGACGGCAGCTGCGGGGCGAGGGTCACGCGCGCGGCTCGAGCCGGTCGGAGAGGTTGACGGTGCTCGCGCCGGCGGCGGAGGCGAGGTGCTTCGGGGCGAGCAGGCCCCAGACCACGGCCACGCCGTACTCCCCGAGCCGGACGAGGTTGTCGCGGACGACGGCGACACGGGTGCCCTCGCGGACGACCATGACCACCAGGTCGCTCATCTGGGCGCGCAGCTCGGCGCCCTCGCCGCTTCCCGGTGCTCCGACCGCGACGACTCCGATGTCGCCGGAGTCCTCCGCGGCGCGGCCGCGGACGAGGTCCTGGCCCGTCGAGGTCGAGGACGACGTCGCGGCGACGGCCGGCACGGGGGTGTCGCCCGGGGAGTCGGGGCCGAGGCTCGCCAGCAGCGCCTTGACGTCGTCGCGCGACATCGGCGCGGTGGCCACGACCGCGACCTCCGGTGCGGGGACGCCGGAGAGCGCCCGCCACCGGTAGGCGAGGGCGCGGGCCTCGGCCGGCGTGACCGTGGCCCAGGCAGTGGCCGGGGTGCCGAGGAGGTCGGCGAGGTCGTCCACCGAGTCGATCCGGCGGTCCGAGCGCTCGAGCGCGAAGGCCGCCAGCAGGCCCACGAGGAGGCCGAGAAGCCCGCCGATGAGCAGGGAGGACGAGCTGGACTCGCCCATCCGCGCGGCCTCGGAGGGGACGGTCACGAGCTTCAGGCTGCCGCGGGCGATCTGCCCCGGCGGGATCGCGCGCGTCACCGTGGCCGCGACGGCGGTGGCCGAGTCGACCGCCACGATCGCCTGCCGGGACACCACGTCGATCCGGATGAGCGCGGTGCCGGGGTCGCTGGCGACGGTGAGGCTGTCGCGCAGGTCCTCGGTGCTGACGTCCGCCACGGTCGCGGCGGCCGACATGACGGCGTCGTCGAGCGGGATCAGCGTGGCGTAGTTGGTCGCGAGCTTCGCCGCGGCATCCGGCGACCCGGGGGGCGTCTGTCCTGCACCGACGGCGGGCACGATGACCACGGCCTCCGCGAGGTACTGCGGCGGCGTGCGCGAGGACACGAGGAAGGACACGAGGATCCCGAGCAGGAAGCAGGTGAGCACGATGTACCACCGCCGCTGGACGGGCTTCTTCCATCGGCGGAGCGACCGGCGGATGCTGCCGGCGGGCTTGGTCATGGGAGTCGTGCCTCCGTTGCTGGCTCGGCGTCGGACGCCGGGTCGTCGTGCAGGTCGGTGGAGCCGCTGGGGTCCGGGAGGGCCAGCATCTCCAGCAGCTCCTGCCGCTGAGTGTCCCAGCGTCGCTGCTGGCGTGCGCGCACGGTGTCGAGGTCGCGCACGAGGCGGTCGTGGTCGCGCACCGCGAGGGCGAGCCCCGCGGCGATGCTGTCGCGGTCGTCCCCGCAGGTGACGGCCTCGGGGAAGAGCTCGCGCATGGTGCGAGTGTCGCTCATGACCAGCACCCGACGCGCGTAGCCCGCCTCGTACGCGGCACGCATCACCGAGGTCGGCTCGGTCGTGAGCGCGAGCAGGATGTCGCAGCCGTCCACCTCGGCGGCGTACGCAGCCTGGTCGAGCCAGCCGGTCAGCCGGACGTTGGCGGGCAGGTCGTCGAGGATCCCGGCAGGGGCTCGACGCGGGTCGCCGGTGACGAGCACGTCGAGCTCGGGCAGCGAGCGGGCCGCGGCGACGACCTCGGCCACCGGCTCGTCGGAGGCGAAGACGCAGGAGAACAGCACCTGCGGCCGACGGCCGTCGAGCGGCCGGGCGGGCGAGGTGGTCCAGTGCGGCGGCGCTTCGTGCAGCACCAGCGGGCGACCGCCCCACGACCGCACGACCTGCGCCCACGACTCGGTGGTGACGAGCACGCCGTCGGCCTTGCGCGCGAGCCTCGCCGTGATGCGCAGCATCTTCTGCGCCTGCGCGTTGTCCTTGGCACCGAACGACGCCGGGTGGCTGTCGAGAACGAACCGCGCCCGGGCGAGGCGGGCGTACGCGAGCGCGATGACTCCGGGGTAGACGGGCGGGTTCTGCACGACGACCGCGCGGGGACGCGACCGGGCGAGCCGTCCGACGGTGACCAGCGAGCTGACGGCGTAGCGCAGCGGCGTGGCCTTCCGGGCGGTGAGCCGCTTCGGGTAGATCGTGACGGCCTCGCCGTCGAGATCGGCGGCCAGGTCGCGGGCGCGGCCGGCGGTCGGAGCCCAGGCGAGGAACTGCACGCGCGCGCGGCTCATGACCCGCCGTCCCGCAGGAGCTGGAAGACGGGCGGGTCCGGCACGACCTCGACCGTGCGCGCCATGGCGCGGCGGAGGACCTCGGCGTCGAGCGCGTCCACCTCGCACGCGATCGCCACGCCGCGACGGTCGAGCTCGGCCGCGATCTGGACCTGGTGGTCGTCGACGTGCTCGCCGTGCACGAGCCGGCGCGGCAGCAGCACCGCGCACTTGCCCTCAGCCATCGCGAGCAGGCCGGAGCCGGTGCCCGAGTGCCCGACCACGAGGTCGGCCTCGCGCGCCGCGGCCGACAGGTCGGCGGACGGGATGCTGTGCTTGCCGTCGACGGGCAGGCCGGAGAGGTCGGTCTCGCCGGTCTGCCACAGGACCTCGGCGTCCGCCGGGAGCACCTCGAGCAGCTTCTCGACGGCGCGGCGGAATCCGTACGGCGCGATGGTGCCGAGCGTCACGACGACCTTCCTCGGGACGGCTGGTGCGTCGGGCAGGTCGGGGCCCGGACGGAAGCCGTCGAGGATCGACCCCGAGTAGTGCCAGCGGCCGCCGGCCCAGGCCGGGTACTGGCTGTAGGTGTTGACGCCGGGGATGCGCGACACCAGCTTCCCCGACAGCGACGGGCCGTCGGCGCGCGCGGCGCTCTCGACGTAGTGGCAGGTGATGCCGCGCGCCCGGGCCGGGACCATGAACGACACTGCGACGCTCGCGCCGGTCGAGACGACGCGGTCGTACTTCCCCGTGCGCAGCAGGTCGTTGGCGGTGCGGCCGATCCTGACCGCGACGGCGAGGTCGCGCGGTGCGGCGTACGGGACGTAGACGACGTCCTCGCCCGCGAGCAGCGAGCGCGACTGCGGGGTGTCGAAGGTGACGAAGGTGACGTCGCCGATCGGCAGACGCGGACGCAGGGTCCACATCTGCTGGAGGTGGCCGCCTCCCGAGCAGACGAGCAGGGTGGTCACGACGTGCCTTCCTGGTAGCCGGGCGAGACGTACGAGGCGCCCGGCGTCCCCGCGGGGAGCGCGGCCCCGGCCGCCGTCGTGCGCAGCTCGACGGCGTCGGCCCAGACCGACGGCGGGCGGAGCATCCCCTCGAGGTCGCTGCGCTGGTCGACGAGCACGATGTCCCGTGCGCTGAGCCACGGGACGACGTCGTCGGTCCAGAGCAGGTACGCCGCACCGCCGTTCGCGCCGTCGGGCTCGCCGGTGATCACGATGCGCCGCAGGTCGAACTCCTCCGGCGGGGTGTCGACGAACTGCTGCGGCAGCAGGAAGAGGCCCTGGTACTCGGTGGATCCCGTGAGGCCGTCGACGCGCAGGCGCGCCGGACCGGCCCAGGTCTGCAGGACGTCGGCGTGGTGGCCGTCGCGCGACCCGTGGACGGTCTCGACGTGGATGTTCTGCAGGACCACGGTGGCGCCCTCGGACTGGTCGAGGTTGATCCCCTCGGCGAGGTCCTGGCCGCTGATGCGCAGGCCCTCGACGTGGATCGTGCCCGTCTGGTTCTTCAGCAGCAGGCCGGTGCGCTTGCGCGAGTCCGACGCCTCGGACTTCGGCGGCACCACGATCTCGCCGCCGAGCAGGACGACGTTGCGGCCGCCCTCGATGCGCAGGCCGCCGCTGAGCAGGAGCGGCGTCGCCGGCAGCTTGACGATGTAGTCGCGGTCGGACCGGAGCTCGATCTTGGGGGTGGTGGCGGTGACCGTGACGAGGGTGGGGCTCGTGAGCTTCGGGGGTGCCCACGAGAGCCGGTCGGCCGTCTCGGCCGCCACCGACGGAGCGGGGAGGGTGGGCTCGGGCCCGGCCGCCGACTCCCCCCGCTGGGTCAGGGCGAGCGCCACCACCAGGGCGGCGAGGGCCAGCACGCAGATGCCCACGAGGAGGAGCAGACGGTTCGAGCGCGGGGGTGCGGAGTCGTCGGACGGCCGGGGACGCTCGTGCACGGACGTCGTGCGCACCGTCACCCCCTGGTCGTCGAGCATGAGCATGGTCGGGAGAAGCCTAGGCGAGCGGTGACGGATAGTCGCGATCGCGCGGCCGGATCTACCTGTTCGGCCTACCCCGGACGCACGCGCGTCGAGCGGGGTGAGCGCGCCCGGTCACGCAGAGCGACGAACGGTGGTGTCCCGAGGTTCCCGGAACGACACGGCCCCTCCTGCGGAGCAGGAGGGGCCGGTGCGAGGAGCACGGTGCGAGGGTCAGCCCGCGTATCCCGGGCTGGTGTAGCCGGCACCCGCGGAGGCCGCGAAGTCGACCGGTGCGCGGCCCTTGGTGACGTTCGGCCAGTCGCTGGAGGAGTTCCAGTTGCCGAGCCCGCCGGAGGTGAAGACGTTGTAGGTCGCGATGCCCTGCGGAGGACGGACGCGCCAGAGGATGTACTTCGCCTGGGCGTTGCCCACGATCTCGACGTTCTTCAGGACCCAGTTCTCGGTGACCGCGGAGGCCGTCGAGGTGTCGTGCGGGTTGAGGAACATGCCCTGGTAGCCGGTGGTGGCGGTGAAGCCGTCGACCAGGAGGGTGGTCGGGCCGTTCCAGCACTGGAGCGCGTCGGCGTGGTTGGTGGCCTGGGTCCCGGTGAGGACGGTGTCGATGGACACGTTCTGGACCTGCACCTTGGCCAGCGGGGCGCTGATGTTGATGCCCTCCGACAGGTTGCCCGACGAGGAGATGAACCTGACGCCCTCGAGGTGGATCGTGCCGGTCTGGCTGAGGAAGTACGCGGCCCGCTTGACCATGCCGTCGGCGGGGACGCCGGGGCCGGTGCCGGAGCTGTACCAGCCGCCCGCCACGTCGACGGTTCCGCCGATGATGACGATGTTGCGGCCGCCCACGATCTCGAGGCCATGGGTGTTCCTGTACACCGCGTCGGTCGGGAGCCTGAGGATGTAGTCGGTGCCGGCCGAGAGGTTGATCCTGCCGTCGGGCTTGCTGGCGAGATCGATCGTCACCGGGTTGGTGAGCGCCGGCGGGGCCCAGGAGAGCTCGGTGCCGCTCGGAGCCGGCATGGTGGCCACGGGCGCGGGGCTCGTGGTGACCGGCGCGGGAGAGCTGGTCACGGGCGCGGGGCTCGTGGTGACCGGCGCGGGCGAGGTGGTCACGGGCGCGGGGCTCGTGGTGACCGGCGCGGGCGAGCTGGTCGCGGGCGCGGGCGAGCTGGTCACGGGCGCGGGGGTCGTGCTCTCGGGTGCCGCAGCGACGTCGACGGGGTCGACGCGCAGGCCGGACACGATGGCGTAGTCCCTGCGCGCCTTGAACGCCAGCGACAGTGCGCCGTCCTTGACCGTCACCGTCGCGGAGCGGGTGAGCTCGACGTCGTGGCCGACGACCTTGTAGACGTCCAGGTTGGAGAAGACGGTGACGCCCTCGGCAGTCGCGCTGAAGACGCGCTTGCCCGAGGCCTTCCAGTACGGCTCGGCCATCACCAGCGTGACCTTGTAGGTGCCGTTCGCGACGGGGACCTTGTAGGCGCTCATCCCGAAGCGGTAGTTGCGCAGGACGCTGCCGTCCTCGGTGCCGGTGATCGGATCGGCGGTCTTGCCGAGCTTGCCACCGGTGAAGCCCGAGTCCGCGGTCCACACGGTGCCGTCGCTCGCGGTGAGGCCGGGGCCGCCCGCGTCGATGTTCAGGGACGGGATCGCTGCGTCTCCGGCGGAGGCGCCGAAGACCGAGGTGAGGCCGGCGACCACGAGGGCGGAGGCGACCCCGACGGCGGTGGCCGAGCGGCGGGACGAGGCGGCGGTGCGACCGGTGCCGGCGACGGTGCGTCGCGGCATCTCCGTGTGGCGCCCGGATGACGTGGTAGCCATGATGTTGTGCTCCTCAGTCGGCACTGACGGCTGTGAAGGGCCGCCTTGCGGAAGTGCGCGAACACATGGGGTTTCGGGACAGCGAGGGGCTGGCTTGACCCCTCTGGGCGCGGATGGGCCATGTGGGTTACGTGCCCAAAGACACATCTGCGACGGTCCCCGTCACGCGTCAGGAGGGCCGTCCCTGGCCCGTCCGGAGGAGGTGCTCCTCACCCCGCTGCGGTGCCGCCAGCGGTCCGTCCGTGTCGACTCCGTCACGCGGGGCGACGCCACTCACCCGATCGGCTCAGGGAGCGACGACCCGAGGGGGTCGGGTCGCCGATATCCGGCCAGTGGCGTGATGTGACGTCGCCGACGTCGCTCTCCAGCCGCTCTCGCTCCGGCCGTGGTGCCGCGCCCGTCGCCGCGGATCGCGGCGTGGTCGGGTTCACCCGCGAGGAGCAGCCGCCTCTTGCCAGAGCGCCACGTTCCGGCTCACCTCGACCTCGGCCATGAGCGCATCGGTCCCCTCGTCGGCCGACAGCACGATCCGGTCGAGGATCCGAAGGCCCGCGCGGGCCCAGGCGAGGACGAACAGCGCGGGCTCGAGGTCGGCGTCCGCCCTCCGCGCGACGTGCTCGGCGAACACCCGCCGCGCGCCACCGTCCGGGCGCACGAGGTCGCGCACGAACACGTCCCGCTCGGCCGCCACGCCGTGCACGGCGGCGTCGGAGAAGGCCAGGAACGCGAGCAGCTGGGCGAGGTCGTGACCGACCACGCCGCGCTCGAGCCCGAGCTCCCAGTCGACGAGCCCGACCCTCGTGGTGCTGCCGCCGTCGAGGACGAGGATGTTGGGGTGCGCGGGGTCGCCGTGCTCGAAGACCGTCGGCAGCGTGCGTCCGCGGAGGGGCGACACGGCGTCGCGGGTGGCTGCGATCGTGCCGTGCAGCGCGTGACCGTCGGGCAGCAGCGCGGCGAGCCGCTCGAGCCGCGGCTCGAGCAGGGTGTCGAGCAGGTCCGTGCCGGAGCGCTCCCCCGTCACGGGCAGCCCGTCGATCCAGGCGAGGGCGCTGGCCCGGGCACCGGCGTCGGACCGCGCACGGGCGTGGGTCAGCGGCTGGCCCACGAGGGGCGTCTCGAGGAGCACGCGCCGCGACCCCACCATCGCGCAGGCCACGACCGACGGCGTGGCCCCGAGCAGGCCGGGGGCGGCCTCGGACAACCGGCGCAGGACCGTCGCCTCGTGCACCACCGCGTGGTCGTCACGGACCGAGCGGGGCACCTTGAGGACGCTGCGGAGCCGGCCCTTGCGGTCCAGGACGAGGCCGACGACGTGCCGGGACTCCACGAAACCCGGTGTCACGAGAAGGATCCGGGCCCCCTCCGGCAGCGCGTCGGACACTGCGGCCGAGGGCGCCGACCAGTCCAGGGGGTCGTCCGTCGCCGGCATGCCTGCCCGGAGGGCGTCCGCCACCACGTCGAGGTAGGTGCTCACGGCTCGTCCGTCCGTCCTGTCGCGATACGGTCGCGCGCCACCCACGCCACGAGCCCCACCGAGACCAGCACGCGCGCCGCGAAGGAGAGCACCCTGCCCCGTCGGCTGCCCTCGTGCCGGTGGAGCGCGGCGAGCACCACCGGCCGGGCGTCGAGGGGGACGAGCATCGTGCGGGCGCTGCGGCGCGGCGCCTCCCAGTGGAGCGACACGTCGCGCAGGCCGGCTGCCTCGAGGGCGCGCGTGGTCGAGCGCAGCGAGCGCCGGGTGGCCGCCACCTCGATCACGACCCAGGTGCCCGACGGGACGTCGCGCAGGGCGTCGGAGAACTCCGAGGGGTGGAGGCGCCCGAGACGGACGCCCGCGCCGACCTCGGGCAGCAGGAACAGCGGGTCGTCGACACGGGGGTCGAGCGCCGCGAGCGCACGCGCCGTGGCGCCCTGCTCCCCCTCCGCTGCCGGAGCGCTGCCCGAGCCGCCGGCGCTGGAGGCCACGCGGTAGGGGTTGCGGGTGCTCCGGGCCCCGCGGGACGAACCCCTGCGGAGCAGCGGACCCGCGACCGGGATCTTCAGCAGCTCGGGGAACGTGTGCGCGACGTCGAGGTACGGCAGCGTCACGAACAGGACTCCGAGGGTGGCCGCACCCGTCAGGAGCACGGACAGGATGAACCCGGCCCCGACCCAGTACTGCAGCAGCGACGTCAGCACGACGCCGAGGAGCATGGCGGTGTACGGCGCCGCCATCCACGGCTCGACGACACCGGACGGGAGCCCGCGCAGGCCGAGCTGGCGCACCACGTTCCCGAGGACGAGCGACAGCGCCATGCCGACAGCGGCGCCCCACGCGCCGAGCGGCGGGATGAGGGCGAAGGCGAGCACCGTGCCCAGCACGAGCACCGCCATGTTGGAGAAGAAGATGAAGCGCAGCCGACCGGCGGTGGCCATGAGGATCGCGCTGAAGCCCGACGCCGCCTGGAACCAGAAGCCGAACCCGAGGATCGCGAGCAGCGGGGCGCTGTCGGCGTACTGCGAGCCGAGCAGCGTCACCGTGACGGGCTCGGCGAACGAGACGCTGAGGACCAGCGCCGGGTACGACACGAGGGCGACCCACAGCGCGGTGCGCCAGTAGGTGAGGCGCACCCCCTCCATGTCGCCGCGCTGCCAGAGCCGCGTCACCATCGGCGGGAACAGCACCCAGAAGGCGCCCGCGGCGGCCATCGAGAGCTGCGCGATGGGCATGACCGCCCGCAGCGACGCGACGTCGGCCGCGGTGCCGACCGCGCCGAGGACGAACGTCGGCAGCGCCATGACCACGACGTAGACCAGCGAGGAGGTCAGGAGGGGGAAGCCCTCGCGGAGCATGGGGCGCACCGGCATCGTCACGCGGCCGTGCAGCTCGGCGAAGAAGCCGAGCCGCGAGAGCAGACGCAGCACCATGACGACGTAGATCGACACGCCGAGGAGCGAGGCGAGGACGTACCCGACGGTCAGGCCGTAGACGCCGGCGCCGAGGAAGAACACCGTGACGATCGCGGTGAGGCGAAGGCCCGGCTCGAGCAGGTAGCGCCGTACGAAGACGGCACGCGCGCTCGCGAACGTCGCGAACGTGTTGACCACCATCGCGTCGAGCGCGGCGAGAGGCGCGAGCAGCACCATGAGCACCAGCAGGTTCGCCGCCGTCTCGGACGGCGCGATGCCCGGCGACAGGCGTCCGTGCCAGAGCAGCACGAGCAGGAAGACGATCGAGCCGAGGGAGATCACCACGAGCGCCTCGGTCACGAGGACGCCGACGACCTTGCGGTCGTCCCCCTCCTCGTCGTACTTCGCGAGGAAGCGGGAGTCGACCCGGTCGAGACCGAGAGGGATCAACGACTGCACGAGCGTGACGATCGAGAGCGCCCAGGCGAACGCGCCGTAGTCGTCCTTGGTGAGCACGCGGACGAGCAGCAGCTGGATGACCAGCCCGAGACCCATGCCGAGCAGGCGACCGACGAGCAGCAGCGCGGAGCCGCGCATCTGCGACTTCGACGACGCCTTGCCCCGCGGGGCGCGCACCGGAGCAGCCTCGCCGTCCCCGGGCACCGCGTTGCTGTCGAGCGCCTCCTCGGCGCTCACCGCACGCCCGACCACGTGCGCCAGACGAGTGACTCGACCTCGCGGCGCACGGTCTCGGCATCGTTCGTCGCATCCACGACGACGACATTGTCATACCGGTCGCGCAGGTCGAGGTAGCGCTGGCGCCGCTCCTCGAGGATCTCCGGCGTGTGCTCACCCTTCCGGTCGAACATGAGCTGCCCCGGGGCGTCGAGCACGACGAAGACGTCGGGTGCCGGGCAGCTGTGCAGGAGCAGCGAGTAGCTGACGCGGGCGCGGAAGGTCGGCTTGCCCGGGCGCAGCAGGGCGTCGACGACGTGCCGGTCGTAGAGCACGACCCGGCCGCGGCGCTGGTCGACCGCGGCCTTGGTCGAGCGCCAGCGCAGCTTCGCGAGCTTGAGGCCGAGACCCACCCCCGGGACGCGCTGCCAGGCGGGCTCGTGCGGGTCCACTCGGAAGACCCCGAGGTAGCGCACCGAGACGGCGAGCGGGATCGCGTCGCGCAGACCCTCGACGAGGGTCGTCTTGCCGGCGCCGTCGGGGCCGAGCACCGCGAGGGCGACACCGGGGCTGCCCGGCGACCTCCAGGAGAGCGCGTCGCGCAGCCGCCGGGCCTGGCGGGCGGCACGACCGGGTCGACGCTTGAGCACCGGCTCCCACCGGGCGATCAGCTCACGGAGCTGGGAGTCGTCGCCGCCCAGCGCGGCGGCCGCGGCGGCAGCCCCGGCTGCGGCCTGGCCGGCACCGAGCAGGGCGTCCACCGCACCGGGCAACGGGCCGCCCGGGTGCGGTACGCCGGTGAGCGAGGCAGTCCCGCGGTGCACGGCGCGTACGAGGGCGAGCCAGTCGCGGTCCTCGGCGGCGACCCGGCGCACGCCGTCGTCACCGAGCTCGGCGCGCGCGAGCAGGTCGTCGAGCACCGGCAGCACGGCGCTCCTCGGCCCGGCCGCCTCGACGACGGGGAGGAGGTCGAGCACGAGCCAGCCGTCGTCGGTGGAGGACCGGCGCACGAGCAGCCGGTGCGGCAGGTGCTCGGGCGCACGCCGGAGCACGAAGCCGGTGGCGACGAGCGCGGGCAGCACCCGCGGCAGGTCTGCCTCGCGCACCAGGACGTCGACGTCGCCGCCGGGACGGTCGAGCGCGCCGCGCAGCACGGCCCAGGCGGCGCCGGTGGAGTCGAGCGCGCTGAACGCGGCCACGAGGTCGGGGTGGACGTCGGCAGCACGGTCGGGGCTGGCGACGGGGCCCGCCTCGTCCGACGGCGGAGTGAGCACTACGACAGGACCTCGATCGCGTTGACCTGAGGGTTGTCGAGCCCGGGGACGCGACCGAACGAGATCACGACGGGGCCGGACGTGGTCACCGTGAACTCGCGGACGACGCCGCGCCTGGCACCGCCGGCCGCCGCGAAGATGTCGAACCGCGTCAGCACCTTCGTGCCGTTGATGCTCACGTCGAACGCGCGCTTGCCCGCAGCAGTCCAGTAGTTCTCCGAGAAGTAGAGGCGCACCGTGTAGGTGCCGGCCTGCGGCACGGGCATGGTCCACACCATGTCCTTGCCGCCCGACACGTCGTACCGGTACGTCTGGAAGAGCGCGGCCGGCGTGCCCGCGGGCACGGACGGGTCGGAGACGTTGATGGCCGACGTCGTCGACCCCGTCTTGAGCTTGGCCGCGGCGGTGTTCGCCCAGGACGAGGGCGACGACGAGGTGTCGGCCAGCCAGCCGCCGGACAGCGCCGCGCCACCGGCGTTCACGCGGTCGATGGGCGTGCCGCTCGTGAGCGGCGGGCTCACGACGACCGTGCGCGAGGCGGAGGTCGAGCCTCCGGAGTTGGTCGCCGTGAGCGTGACCACGTACGAACCGGCCGCGGTGAAGGTGTACGAGGGGTTGCGGCTCGTGCTGGTGCCGCCGTCGCCGAAGTCCCATGCCCACGAGGTCGGGGCGCCCGTGGACGTGTCGGTGAACGAGACCGTCACCGGAGCAGTGCCCGACGTGGTCGAGGCCGTGAACGACGCGGTCGGCGGCGTCACGACGGGCTCGGACACCACGATGGTCGCGGACGCCGACGTCGAGCCGCCCGCGTTGGTCGCTGTGAGCGTGACGGTGTACGTGCCCGGCGTGGAGTAGGTGTGCGCCGGGCTTGCGACGGTGCTGGTGCCGCCGTCGCCGAAGTCCCACGCCCACGACGTGGGCGCACCGGCGGAGGTGTCGGTGAAGGACACCGTGACCGGCGCGGTGCCCGAGGTGGTGGACGACGTGAACGACGCCGTGGGCGCGGTGACCGAGGCGGTCGTGACGACGACGGTCGTGGACGCCGACGTGGAGCCGCCGTCGTTGGTCGCGGTCAGCGTGACGGTGTACGTGCCGGGATCGGCGAAGAGGTGCGACGGGTTCTGCGCGGTGCTGGTGCCGCCGTCCCCGAACGACCACGACCACGACGTGGGACCGCCCGTGGACGTGTCGGTGAACGAGACACCGAGCGGCGCCGCACCCGTGGTGGCCGACGGCGTGAACGACGCGGTCGGAGCGGTCGGGGCGGCGGAGCCGGAGTCGGCGTACCAGTAGCGCGGCGAGATCTCCGTCGCAGCGAGCACAACGACCCCCGAGGTCGCCGTCGCCGGCTGCTTGCTCGAGGTCGCGTTGTTCATCGTCGCGTTCGCGACGTCGCGCAGCACCGGCGTGCCCGCCGACGGGAAGGTGAGCGTGGAGAGCGACGCCGTCTTCTCGTAGACCGTGCCCTCGTACGCCACGACGCCTGCGGTCGAGGGGGCGGTGTAGAAGACGTGCACGAGGTCGGTGCCAGGCTCGACGACCACCATCGGCCGGGTCGCGGACTCGGCGACCGTGGCCACCGTCGCGGTCGCCCAGGTGCCGGTGGCCGGCGTGTAGACCGCAGCGAGCAGGAGCGGGTCGGTCTGGATCGGCACGGACGAGTCGTTGCGACTGGTCTTCAGCACCACGACCACGCGCCCTGCGGCGTCGCCCGGGAGCGCCCGCAGGCTGAGGTGGTCGTCGGACATGAGCGGGCCGGAGGCGACGAGCGCCGCGGTCCACGTGCTGCCGGCGTCGGTGCGGCGGGCCGACCACGTCTGCCCCGTGACCTGGTTGCTCCACGCCAGGGTCGTGACGCCGTCCGCCGACACGATGGTCGAGATGTCGTCCGAGCTGAGGGTGGTCGCGGCCGTGGACTCGGTGGCCGTCAGGTTGCTCATCGCGGGGATGAAGCTGGTGTTGAACGCGACCGACGGCGCGTCGGCCGAGCCGGAGGTCTGCGCGAGGTAGACGCGCTTGTTGAGCGTCCACGTGGCCCAGATGCGGCCGGAGTCGGTCTGCGCGATCGTCAGCGACTCCGACGAGCGCCCTGAGATGACCACCGGGAAGCCGGCGTCAGGGGTCCACGCCGTGCCGTCCCACGAGTACCGGAACAGCCGCGCGGGCTCGAGGGCGGACGTCGTGGTCGAGCTGGACGAGACCGGGTGCGAGGCCACGAACAGGTGGGTGCCGTTCCACAGCACGTCGGACTGGGTCGCACCGCGGGGATCGAGGTCGACGCCGGTGTCGACCCAGGTGCGCGACGCCCGGTCGAGCCGGTGGATGCGGTAGCCGCCGGTGGCGGTGGACGCCATCGACGCCCACCACGAGCCGTGGGCGAACCACAGCTTGCTCTCGGGCTTGGTGGCGGTCGGGGTGGACGACGCGAAGCCGACGAAGGACTGCGCCGCCGTGCCGTAGTCGCCGGGTGCGGCGCTCGCGGGGGCGGGGAGCGCGACCGAGACCACGACGAGGAGCGTCGTGGTCAGCGAGCCGACGACGAGTCCCACGGTCGCGCGCAGACGCGCCGCGGTCCTGGTGGTCGTCCGTCTCCCGTTCATGCCGATGACAGACTACGGGGGAAGCCGACCGATTCCTGTGGTCCGAAGGGACGATAAGCACGGTGAGTCATGACGATGTCAGCCATTCGGACTACTCGACGGACCCGGTCGAATCCGATCGTGTGACGCCTGGGTTGCGCTCTGTGAGCGTGGTGATTCCGACCCGCAACCGACGCGCCCGGATCTCCGCGCTGCTCGACCGCCTCCTCGCCGACCCGGGCGACCACGAGATCGTCGTGGTAGACGACGGCAGCGCCGACGGCACGCCCGAGATGCTGGCCGAGTACGCGCGCCGCACCGGTCGCGTCGTGCCCGTCGTCGGCCCGTCCGCGGGCAGCTCCGGCGCGCGTCGCGCCGGTGTCGAGCGCGCCTCGGGCGAGATCCTCGTGCTGCTCGACGACGACGTCATGCCCGAGCCGGGCCTCGTGGCCGCGCACGCCGCGCACCACGTCGGCACCGACGACCTGCTGGTGCTCGGCTACATGCCGACCACCGTGCCCGACCCCCTCCCCCGCGGTGCCTTCGCGACCCTGCTGTACGCCCAGGAGTACGAGAAGAGCTGCCTCGGCTACGCCAGCGACCCCGACCTCGTGCTGACCGCGCTCTGGATGGGCAACGTGTCGATGTCGCGCCGTCGCTTCCTCGAGGCCTTCGAGTCCGGCCGCATGCCGAGGTTCACCTTCCGGCACGAGGACCGGATCTTCGGACTGGTGCTGCGCGACCTCGGCGTCGGCGGCATCTTCGACCGGTCGATCGTCGCCCGGCACGTGCACAGCCGGCCGCTCGAGGCCTTCCTGCGCGACTGCTACGAGAACGGCCGCGGGCGCGAGGCGATCCACCGGCTGTACCCCGAGGTGCTCCCTCAGAGCTCCGAGGACGCCTACCTCGACGGTCTTCCCGGCCCGGCCCGCTCGCTCGTCGCGACGACCCGGCGCGAGCCGGTGCGCCGCGCAGTCGTCGGAGCCCTCAAGGGCGGCATCGTGGCCGCAGGAGCCGTGGGCTCGCGAGCCGGCGAGATCCAGCTCGCGCGGATCGTGCGCAAGGTCGAGCAGCTCCACGGCGCGCGCGACCTCGACGCCGCGGGGTTCGAGGCCTGAGGCCTCAGGCGCGCGCGGTGAAGGCCGCGCTCGCCGGTGACGCGACGCTCCAGCCCGCCCCGTTGTGCGCACGGACCACGCAGCTGTAGCGCGCGCCGGCGACGAGGGAGCCCACCGTCCGCGTGCGGGGCTGCCCGAAGCCGAGAGTCGGGTCCGAGACGGCGACGTACGCCGTGCGCGTGCTGCCCGGTGCCCTGCAGACCACCTGGTAGGTGTTGATCGGGAGCCCGCGCGGGTCCGGGACCATCCAGGTGAGCAGCACCTTCCGCCCGGACGGCACGCTGCGCGTGGGCCGGGCGATGCGCACGGGCGTCGCGGTCACCACGGCGTCGTACGGGCCGGCGGCCGTCGACGGATGGTCCACGACGTCCGTGCCCGCGCCGTTGCTGGCGGTCAGCGTCACGCGGTACGTGCCGGCCACGGCGTACTCGTGCACGACCGCCCCTCCCGGCGCGGCGCCCTCGAGCGTCGTGCCGTCGCCGAAGTCCCACGTGATCGAGTCCGGCTCCCCCGTCGAGGTGTCGGTGAGCTCGAGGGCGAGCACGGACCTGCTCGGCTGCGTCATGGTGAAGCTGGCCACGGGCGGCACGCCCACCGCGATGCTGCGCGTGACGGTGGACGCCGGGCCGTTGGCGTTGTCGACCGTGAGGCGCACGACCACCGTGCCCGCCCGCGCGTAGGTGTGCGTGGGGTTGCGCTGGGTCGACGTCGTACCGTCGCCGAAGTCCCAGCGCCACGACGTCGGGCTGCCCGCGGACCGGTCGGTGAAGGCGAGCTGCCGCGTGCTGCCGCCCAGGACGGTCGCGCTGGTGAACGCGGCGAGCGCCGGTGCAGCGCTCGAACCGCCGAAGACCCTGTGCCAGTAGCGCGCAGACACCTCGGTGGCCGCGAGGATCACGACGCCCGACGTCGACGTCGCGGTCTGCCGCGTCGAGGTCACGTTGTTCATCGTCGCGTTCGTGACGTCGCGCAGCACCGGCGTGCCGGCAGCCGGGAAGACCAGGCCGGAGATCGTGGAGTCCTTCTCGTAGATCGTCCCCTCGAACCCGGCCCCACCAGCGGTGGACGGCGCGGAGTAGAACACCCGCAGCTCGTCGCTGCCGGGGCCGATCTCGACGATGGGCCGCGTCGCGGCCTCCGCCACGGTGGCGATGGTCGATGTCGTCCACGCGCCGTCGGCCGGCGTGTAGACCGCCGCCACCAGCAGCGGACCGTCCGGGAGCGGGAGCGGGGAGTCGTTCAGGCTCGTCTTCACGACCGCCACGACGCGCCGCGCCGGGTCGCCGGGGATCGCCCTCAGGTTGAGGTGGTCGTCGGACAGGAGCGGCCCCGAGATCACGGGCGTGGCCGTCCAGGTGGCGGCCGCGTCGTCGCGCCGCGCCGACCACGTGGTGCCGGTGACCTGGTTGCTCCACAGCAGCGTCGTCACGCCGTCGGCCGAGACCACGGTCGAGATGTCGTCGCCGTGCAGGGTCGTGGCTGAGGCCGACTCCGTCGCCGTGAGGTTGGCCATCGTGGGGATGAACGGCGCACCGAACGAGACCGCGCCCGCGTCGGCCGACCCGGTGGTCTGGGCGAGGAAGAGGCGGCGGCCCTGCGTCCAGGTGGCCCACATGCGCCCGGCACTCGTCTGCGCGATGGTGAGCGACTCTGCGGACGACGGCGTGATCGTGACGGGGAAGCCCTCATCGGGGGTCCAGGTGGCGCCGTCCCACGAGTAGCGGAACAGCCGGGCCGGCTGGGCGGTCGAGGTGGCCGTCGAGCTCGACGCGACGGCGTGCGAGGCGACGAACAGGTGCGAGCCGTTCCACAGGACGTCGGCCCGCGTCGCACCACGGGGGTCGAGGTCGACGCCGGTGTCGACCCACGTGCCCGACGCCCGGTCGAGCCGGTTGATGCGGTAGCCGCCGGTGGTCGCGGACGCCATCGACGCCCACCACCAGCCGGCCGCGAACCACAGCTTGCTCTGCGGCTTGGCGGCGGTCGGGATCGTGTTGGCGAAGCCCGCCACCGACGCCCCGCGGGTGCCCAGGTCGCCGGTCGCGGCCCGAGCCGACGACGGGGCGGCGACGAGCGCCGCGGCGGCCAGGGTGACTGCGAGGAGCGCAGCCATCACCCCGCGCGCACGGGCGTGGATAGAGGTCGGACGATCCGCCAGCACCCACGGCACGGTGGGCGATCCGCCGTCCATAGAGGAGACGGTACGTCAGCGACGCCTCGGCGGGGTGGCATCGCCCGACACAGCGACGGGCGCCCTCCCGCAGGAGGACGCCCGTCGTGCTGGTGCGTTCGGTCAGGCGCGGGCGGTGAACGCCGTCGACGGGGCCGACGGGATGTTCCAGCCCTTGGCGTTGTACGCCTTCACGGTGCAGGTGTACGACTTGCCGGCCGTGAGCGACACGACCGTGGCCGTACGGACCCGGCCGATCTGGGCAATGCCGTCCTTGGCCGTGACCACGGTCGACTTGATGCTCGAGCCCGAGCGGCAGAGCGCCTGGTACTTGGTGATGACCAGGCCGCGCGGGTTCGGCGCCTTCCACGCCACGACGACCTTCTTGCCGGCGAGGGCCGTGCGGGTCGGCTTGGCGATCTTGGCCGCGGTCGCGTTCACGGTGAAGTAGTAGACCGAGACGGGCTTGGTCGTCGGGTGGGCCACCCAGTTCGAGCCCACCCCGTTGGTCACCGTGAGCTTGATGCGGTACTTGCCGGCCTTGGCGTAGGCGTGCCGGACCACCGTGGACCCGACCGGGTAGGTCACCGTGCGGCTCGTGCCGTCGCCGAAGTCCCAGACCGCGGTCTGCGGGGCGCCGGTGGAGACGTCGGTGAGCTCGAGGAGCAGCCGATGCCGGTCCGGGAACCTGTACGTGAAGCGTGCTGCCGGAGCCTGGCCGACGACGACCGTCTTGGTGACCGAGTCGGTCGCGAAGCCGTTGTCGACCTCGAGGGTGATCGTCTTGGTGCCCGCCGTGGCGAACGTGTGCGACGGGTTCTCCGCGGTGCTCGTGCCCTCACCGGGACCGAAGTTCCAGGTCCAGCTGGTCGGCTTGCCGAGCGAGGTGTCGGTGAAGTCGACCGTGAGGCCGTCCGCGTTGCCGACCTCGTCCGGGATGGTCGAGGTGAACGCCGCCACCGGGGCGCGGAACAGATCGTTGAACCAGTAGCGGCGGGTGATGCTCAGCGGGTTCGCGTTGAGGTTGGCCACCGTGGTGTCGGTCGCCAGCACCATCGTGCCGTAGGTCCGGTTCACGATCTGCGCCGAGACGGTCGGGTCGGACAGGCCGTCCGGCTTGCTCGTCGTGGCGCCGGCGGTGTTGGCCGAGTTGGCCATCACGACGTCGGCGGCCGAGGCCTCGAACGCGCCGGAGAGCGGCACGCTCACGTGCTCGATCACGCCGATCACGTTGGTGTTGAGCGACGGGTCGTCCGGCACCGAGTAGAAGACGTCGACCTTGCGACGGCTGTTGTCGAGCGAGATGACCGGGCGGGTGCCCGCCTGGCCGACGGTGGTGACCGTGGTGTCGGCTGCGAGGTCGACGTAGCCGGCGTTCTGGTCGGTGAGCGCGGTGCCGCCCGAGCGCGGCTGCAGCTTGAAGACCTGCAACAGCGGGTCGTTGGGGTCCACCACCCGCGGCGTCACGCCGTCCGGCTCGACGGTGTCGTCGAGCGAGGTCTTCACGACCGCGTACACCGGCGAGGTCAGGCCCGAGGTCGGGTCGGTGACCAGCGCGAGGTGGTTGTCGGCGCTGTCGGCGCCCGAGGTGAGCCGGGTGCCGAAGAAGTTGCCGGTGCCGAAGCTGTCGCCCACGCGGTGGCGCGCGACGTAGAAGCCCTCGTTGCCCACGCTCTGGTTGCTGAACATGATGGTGACGAAGCCGTCGGCGGCGGTGATGGCCGAGACGTCGTCGCTGGTCAGCGTGGTGGAGCCCAGGACGTCCGGCGCGAGCAGCGTGTTCTTGGTCCACTGCACGACGAACGGGGTGACGAAGGTCGGCGGGGTGACGCCGTTGGCCGTGCCCCTGGTGTTGGTGGCGTACGGGCGACGGTTGTAGGTGTAGGTCGCCATGACCTTGCCGTCGGTCAGCTGCGCGATGGCGAGCGCGGACAGCCCGCGGCCGACGATGGTGACGGGGAAGTTCTCGTCGAGCACCCAGGTGCCGTCGACGAGCGAGTAGCGCATGAGCTTGGCGTCGTTGTCGGCGCCGGCGGTGGTCGGGAGGCTCGTGGTGTTGCGCTCGGTCACGACGTGCGTCGCCACGAAGAGCTTGTTGACAGCCCCGTTGTAGAGCGAGTCGGACGACGTGCCGTTGCGGGAGTCGATGACGACGTTGGTGTCGGTCCACGTCGGCGTGCCGGTCTCGCGGCCGTCGAGCCGGTGGATGCTCGTGCCCGTGCTGCCCTGGTTCTGCATCGCGGCCCACCACGTGCCGCCGGCGTACCAGACCTTGTGCTGGTTCTTGGCCGCGGTGGGGGGGGTCGGCAGGGACGACAGCGTGCCGTTGACCTGCAGCTGCACCTGGCCGCTGTAGCCGACACTGGCGACCGCCTGCGCGACGGTGGGGACGGCGACGACGAGACTGACAGCAAGTGCGGCGGTGACGCCCAGTGCTGCCAGCGCGCGCCCGCGCCTCAGGACAGTCTTCATGCGGGGTTCCTCCGTGGTGTGACTCGCCCGCTCGACCACGGACGTCCCGACGATGGTAAGCGCCAGGTTCACCCGCTGTTTACCCCGTCACCCGTTCGACGCAGCACACCGGCCGAACGGACCTCACGCTCCGACAGGTGGGGGCGCAGGGCGAGGGCCCCGCTGCGCGACGTGAGCGGAGCGGGGCCCTGACGATGCCGGCGGCTACAGGTAGCCGGGCGAGGTGTAGGCGAAGCCGCCCGACGAGCCGTACTTCGTGGTCGGCTTGGTCGTCTTCACGTAGGGCCAGGCGGTGCGGCTGGGCCACAGGCCCGACGACTGCCGGGTCGAACCGGTCACGTGCACGAGGCTCGTGCGGATCGGCCAGTCGGCGCCGTCGCGCCAGAGCAGGTAGGCGGCGTCGCGCCCGTCGATCCAGACGCGGCGCAGGTCCCACGTGCCGAGGGTCACCGAGGCGTGCTGGGTCGGGGTGAGGAACAGGCCCTGGTACTGCGTCGAGGCGAAGAGGCCGTCGACCAGCAGGGAGCGCGGACCGCCCCAGGCCTGCACCACGTCGGCGTGGTTGGTGCTCTGCGACCCGGAGAGCAGCGAGCTCATCCAGACGTTGAACAGGCGCAGGTATCCGTCGGGCATCGAGACGTTGATGCCCTCGGTGAGCTTCTGGGTCGAGCTCGACATGAAGCGGACGCCCTCGACGTGCAGGATGCCGGTGGTGTCGCGGAAGTACGCCGCGCGCTTGACGACGTCGCCGCTGCTGTCGCGCCAGCCGTAGCCGACGTCGACGGTTCCGCCGATGACCACGACGTTGTGACCGCCGGTGATCCAGAGGCCGCGCGCGTTCTTCCAGGCGCGGGTCTTGGGCAGCACGATCCGGTAGTCGCGGGAGGTGCTCAGCTTGAGCTCGCCCATCTGGTCCTTCACCACGATGGTGATCGGGTTCGACAGGGTCGGGGGGCGGCGCGGCAGCTTGGGGCTGGTGATGGCGACCGGGGTCAGCGTGGTGGCAGTGGCGGTGGCGGTGGCAGTGGCCGTCGCGGTGGCTGCGGAGGCCGTCGGCGTGCCGGGCGTCCCGGGCCCGACGGCGACGGCGCCTGCGGCGAGCAGCGCGAGGGTCCCGGTGATCGCGCCGATGCGCGTGGTCGTCCTGGTCATGCTCCTCCTCCAACGGGGTGCTGCGCGTCGTGCGGGTCGCACCCTTCCTGGATCGGCACGACCGTCGTGCGGGCTGGTGTGCGGAGCCCGGGTCGTTACCGTTCCGTGATCGGGGGTGAGCCCATCACGGACCCCGGAAGCACGTCTACGACCCGTCCGGTGAGCGAGACGCAGGCCTCTGACCTGCGACGACCGGTCCGCCTCGGGCCCGGTGAACGGTCCGACGGTCACCGGGAGACCCCTCACCCGTTCGGCCCAGCCGTATCAGCCGTCCCACCGACCCCAGCGGCCCCGGCAGCCCTCGGCTCCCGACCGCCGTCGGAGGAGCGGGCGGATCAGGAGCACCCGCACGACGCCGAGCACGAGGATCGCGAGCGGCACGGCGACGAGCACGACACGCGTCGAGTCGGTCGCGGAGATGTCCGCCTCGGCCAGGAGCTCCTCGGCGCGGGTCGCGTCGCGGTCCGCCGCCACCTGCTCGGGAACGACGTACGACGGCAGGATGATCGCGGTCCACGGGCTCGGGCGCCTCGAGGTCTTCCCCCATGACCACGTCGACGACCTCGCCGAGGCCGTCGAGGATCCCGGAGTCCTCCTCGGAGGGTCCGGTTCTGCGCTGCCCGGGTTCTGCGCTGCCCGGGTTCTGCGCTGCACGGGTTCTGCGCTGCCCCGATCTGCGTCCCTCGGGCCTGCGCTGCCCGGGTTCTGCGTCCCTCGGGCCTGCGCTGCTCGTACCGCTCATCCCGCTCCGCGTCGCGTCGTTCGCCCGCGCGGCAGCGGGTCGCGCCCGGGGCCGGGGCGCGGTCGTTCTCGGGTCAGACGCGGGTACGGCGACGGGCAGCAGGTCTCGGCCCGTCGACCGCGACGGGCAGCACTCGCGGAGCGGCGAGCCCGACGAGGTCGAGCGCCCGCTGCATGGCCTCGAGCGCGCGCGCCGGGTCGCCGATCCGCTGGTAGACCTCGGCGAGCTGCCGCCACGCCTGTGCGGCGTACCGCGAGGCGTCGGACGACTCGAGCGAGGCCGCGGCGTCCTCGAGCATGCTGACTCCTGCCGCCTCCTCCCCCAGCGCCACCGACGCGGCTCCGAGGAGCACCAGCGAGTGCGCCCGCTCGAGCCGCTGGTCGACGTCGAGGCGCTCGAGCGAGGCGGCCGCGTGGCGGCGCGCCACCTCGGGCCGGCCGAGCAGCAGCTCGGCGCGGGCGAGCTCGGACAGCACGGGGCCGAGGAGCATCGACCCGGCGTGCTGGCGGACCTCGGGCAGCAGCGACCGCAGCTCGGCGCGCGCCTCGGTGGCGCGCGGCGGGTCCTGCTGCAGCAGGATCCAGGCCCTCGTGTAGCGCAGGCGCGTGCGGACCATGAGATCGCTGCCGACGGCCGCCAGGGCCGAGGCCTCCTCCACCAGCCGCATGCCCTCGCCGCCGAAGCCGCGCTCGGTGGCGTTGATCGCGGCGTTCCAGAGCGCCTTGGCGCGGTCGTCCGGGGATGAGTCGGCACCGAGCCGCTCGATCAGGTCGTCGAGGATCACCTGCGCGCGCACGAGGTCCCCCCGCTCGGCGTACACCCCTGCAACCGTCGAGACCAGTGCCGCGAACCCCGGTGCGTGGTCGATCCGGAGGTCGGCACCGCGACGAAGCGCCGCCTCGCCGAGGTCGACCGCGCGGGCCATGTCGCCCTGCTCGCGGTAGAGGCGCAGCAGCGAGACGCTCACGCCGACCCAGGGCAGTCGGGCGGGTGCGGACTCGGCGGCGGTACGCATCGTCTCGAGCAGCCGCAGCGCCTCGAGCAGGTGGCCCTGCCGCTCGAGCGCGGCTGCCCGCACCTCGGCGGCATGGAAGAGCTCGGGTTCGGCGACGAGGGCAGCGGCGTCGGAGAGCCGCGGCTCCCACGGCGCGAGCAGCGCCAGCGCCTCCGCCGGGTTGCCGAGCCCGAGCGCGGCCTGCGCGAGCAGGAGGTCGTGCCGAGGCCCTGCAGCGGCGTCCGGCGCGAGCGCGGTCGGGGCGACGCCGAGGCGCCCGGCGAGCAGGGCGACGACCGCGGGCGTCGGGTCGCGGCGCCCGGACTCGAGGTGGCTGACGTAGCTGGGCGAGAGGTCGTCGCCGGCGAGGGCCGTCTGCGAGAGACCTGCGGCGAGCCGGGCACGGCGCAGCCGGGAGCCGAAGGTCTCGACTCCCGCGTCGCGATCGGCTCCTCGAGCCACGTCGACCCCTCTCGCCCACTCGGTCGAGCGGCGGCGACATCCAACCACCGTCACGCGCGCCCACCCCCGTGGGGCGCGCGTGACGGTGGCCCTATCGAACTATGACCAGTTTATGACTCACTTGTCACGTTGTGTGTCATGACTCGCCCGGTCGGGCGAGTCCGTCCTTCGTGGAGGTCCTCATGAACGTCACCCGCCGCACGCACGTCCTGCTCGCCGCCGCGCTCGCGGTCGCGGCCGCCCTCGGCCTCGTGACCGCCGGCCCGCCGGCCGCCCCCGAGCCGACCCTCGTGGCCGGCGGGTCGGGGCACTGCTGCTGAGCGGCCCTCGCGGCACGGGCCTCGCGGCAGGCGGCGGGGTCACGGGATCGGGACGACCCGGCCCCGGCCCTGCTGCGTGCCGCCGTACAGCGCGGCGTCGGCCCGCGCGGTGCCGCCGCCCTGGCAGAGCATGCGCATGCGGACCGCCCTCGGCGAGCCGTCGTGCATCGCGGCGAGGTTCGACATCGCCCAGGCGAGGTCGCGGGGATCGATGAAGTCCGTGCCCGGCCGGTCGACGACCTCGGAGGCTCCCAGCCGAGGATGTCGAGCACCCCCGCGGACGTCCACAGGACCGTGCCGTCGGCGAACTGGGCGAAGGCCTCCTGCGCGGCCACGAGGTCGCGGGCGTCGGTGAAGCCGAAGCCGCTGCGCCCGATCACCTCGGCGGCGGTCCATCCGAGGAAGCGCTCGCTGCCGTCCGAGATCCAGTCGACGACGCCGTCCGGGGTGATGCGGAAGACGACGTCCGTCGCGTTCTCGGCCAGGACGCGGTACCGCTCCTCGCTGGCGAGAAGGCCGTCGGACCCGTCCGCGCAGGCCTCCGGCTGCCCGCCGCAGATCGGGCACACCTGCACGCCCGGCCTCCCGGAGGAGCTCCCACCTCGGAGTGGGGGCGGAGCCCATCACGCGCCGATTCTCGACCGGCCCGACCTCCGGATGCGTGCCGAGCCGGAGGCCGAAGCTCAGGCGGGGCTGCCGGGATCCGCGTCCGTCGCGGCGGCCTCGGCGGCACGCGGCAGCCCGTCCGTCAGGTCGATCACGGCCGGCTCGCGCAGGTCGACGACGTCGCGGTGGACCGGCACGGCCCGTCGGTAGATGTGGGCGTACTCGGCCGCGTGCGCATCGCACGCGGTGTCGACGCTGTTGTGGGAGTCGCGGTCCGAGAGCAGGTACGTCGTGGCCTCGGCACCGCACCAGCTGCAGTGCATGTCGCCTCCAGTCCGACCGGGGACGCGGGCACCCGACGAGCGGCGGGCGTCCTGATACCAGTGCAGCACCTCGCGGCCCTGGACGCACGCACCACGCGGGATCGTGCCGCGACCGAGGCCGGGCGAGTGCGCCGGTTTCCTGGGAACGGCGCGCCGCGCCGGTCCATGATCGTCGCCATGTCGAGCGCAGCCCCTGCTCAGTCCACCGCCGGCAGCAGCCACCGGGTCGTCTCGGTCGCAGCGGTCGCCGCGCTGGGTGGCTTCCTGTTCGGCTTCGACTCGTCGGTGATCAACGCCGCGGTGCCGGGGATCGTCGCGCAGTACGGCACGTCTCCGACGCAGACCGGCTTCGTCGTCTCGATCGCCCTCATCGGCTGCGCCGTGGGCGCCTGGTACGCGGGCCGCGTGGCCAACCGGCTGGGCCGGCCCCGCACGATGCAGGTCGCAGCGGTCGTGTTCATCGTCTCGGCCATCGGTTCGGCGTTCCCCGGAGGCGTGACCGGCCTCATGCTCTGGCGCTTCGTCGGCGGCCTCGCGATCGGCGCGGCGTCGGTGATCGCACCGGCGTACATCGCCGAGATCGCGCCGCCCGCGCTGCGTGGCCGCCTCGGCTCGCTGCAGCAGCTCGCGATCGTCACCGGCATCTTCGTGGCCCTGCTGTCCGGATGGGCGATCGCGACGGCCGCCGGTGGGGCGAGCCAGGACTGGCTCCTCGGGTTCGAGGCGTGGCGCTGGATGTTCCTCGTCGAGGTCGTCCCGGCCGTCGTCTACCTGCTCGCAGCACGCACCATCCCCGAGAGTCCGCGCTACCTGGTGGCCACCGGACGGTCGGACGAGGCGCGCGCGGTGATGGCGAGCATGGGGCAGGAGATCACCGACGACGACCTCGCGACGATGCAGCGCCAGCTCGAGGGTGAGTCGGCGCAGAAGCTGAGCGACCTGAAGGGGCCGAAGTTCGGCCTGCTGCCCGTGGTCTGGGTCGCGATCATCCTGTCGTCACTGCAGCAGCTCGTCGGGATCAACGTGATCTTCTACTACAGCAGCATGCTGTGGCAGGCCGTCGGCTTCGCCGAGGACGACTCGCTCAAGATCTCGGTGATCTCCGGCGGCATCAACATCGTCGCCACCCTCATCGCGATCGCGTGCATCGACCGGTTCGGACGCCGCCCGCTGCTGCTGCTCGGCTCGGCGGGCATGTCGGTGTCGCTGGTGCTGCTCGCCTACCTCTTCGGCACTGCGCCCGTCATCGAGGTGGCGGCGACGTCGACCTGCGCGGACCCCTGCATGCAGCCGACGCTCACCGGCGCGTCCGCCACCCTCGCGCTGATCGCTGCGAACGGCTTCGTCATCTTCTTCGGCTTCTCGTGGGGCCCGGTGGTGTGGGTGCTGCTGGGCGAGATGTTCCCCAACCGCATCCGCGCCGTGGCGCTGTCGGTGGCGGCCGCCGCCCAGTGGATGGCGAACTTCCTCGTCTCGACCACCTTCCCGCCGCTCGCGGCGACCGGGCTCGGGCTCGCGTACGGCATCTACGCCTTCTTCGCGGTCGTCTCGCTTCTGTTCGTCTGGCGGGTCGTGCACGAGACCAAGGGCCGGTCGCTGGAGTCGATGGACGCGGAGTACTCGTCCGCCTGACCGGTCAGACGTGCCGGAAGCGCTCAGTTCCTGGCCGGATGCGCATGCACCCGGCCCCTGCCCCCCTGCGACCGTGGCGGCGGGGAAAGGGAGGGGATCCAGATGCCCATGCCCCGTGTCATCGCCGACGAGCCGTTCACCGTCGAGCTGCCGGCCTCGACCGGGGGCGCCATCTACGTGCGGGCCTCGTTCGGCGAGATCGAGCACATCACCGCCGTCCACCCCCTGGTGGAGAAGACCGGTCGCACGCTGCTGCTCGTCTCGAACCACGCCGGGTTCAGCGAGCAGGTGGAGTTCTTCCGCGACACGCTCGGCGACTCCGCCGGCATCGACGGCGAGCTCGAGGCGGCGGTCACCGACGTGCTGTGCCGCGCCCTGCTCGACAGCACCGCTGCGATCGGCGAGGCCTGACTCAGATCGCGCGGAACGCGACCGCGTCGACGACCTCGCGCTCGTAGTCGTCACTGCGTCGGTCGAGCCGCACGAGCGGTCCGCCGATCGTCTTGCGCACCCACAGCGTCGTCGAGGTGCCGCTGTCGAGGCGGATCGCGGTGACGGCTCCGAGCTGCTTGAGGAGCCCGGCGAACTGGTGCACCGAGACGCCGCCCCACGAGCTGCCGAACTGCTTGCCCGCGATCGCGACGACGAGCATGTTGCCCTGCGCGTCCCAGGCGATCGCCGAGCGCGGGCGCGGCTGCTCGTCGCGCGAGCTGCACGGCGCGTCGACCGCGCCGTCGCGCACGATCGCACCGCCGCTGCCCGTCGCGCCGCTCGGCTTGCTGAACGCGGTGGCCGGGTAGCCGGCGTACCGCGTGGTGCCGTTCGCGCCGTACCAGAGCGTGGCCGGGTCGCCGACCTTGACCTTGGCGAGGAGCGAGGCGGCGCCGCTGCCGGTGCGCGCGGTGAGGAACTTCTCCCACGTCGCCGGGCGCCGAGATGCTGCCGTGCCCGTGAGGATCTTGGTGACCTTGGTGCCCGCGACGACCACGACGCGCGAGCCCGCCGGGTGGGCGCGGGTTCCCCAGGCGTTCGTGTAGACCGCGACGCCCTGGCTCGGCAGCATCTGCCAGTTCACCGAGCCCACCATCGCGCTGCCCGCGCGCGTGCTGAAGCTGCCGGCCAGGTCGAAGGCTCCACCGGTGATCGTCTTGTTGACCGAGTCGACCGCGATGCCGCCGTACAGGCCGCCGGAGTACGCCTGGCGCACCAGCTTGCGCAAGACGCCCTTCGAGATCTGCACGCGGTCCGGGATGCCGGGCACGCTCGGGTCGAACGTGCCGCCGTTGAGGACGACGACGGCGTTGGGGTCGCCCGCGACCATCGTGGAGACCCGGGCGGCGCGCGCGACGGTCGGCGAGGTCACGACCGTCGGGGTGAGCGACGCCTTCGGGATGCGCACGACGGCGAGGCGGCGGTCGCCCTCGGTGAACGAGCGCGTGTTGGTGTCCCAGATGCGCACGGTGGCGCCGCCGGGCAGGGAGTACGACGAGACCGGTGCCGAGGCGAGGATCGCCGGCGTCGGCTTGCAGACCACGGCGGCGGCCGGGTTGGCGGGCGTGGCCGACAGCAGCGTGACGGACAGCGCGGCGACGCCGAGGGCGGCAGCGGCGGTGCGGGTGCGCGAGCGCATCGAGGTCCTTCTCGTCGTGACGTGCGGCTGCCCCGGCAGGCGGCCCACCGGCGTTATCGACCCTGGGCGCGGAGGTCTGAAGCGACCGCCACCCGTTCGCCGACCACGCCCATGTCAAGAACCTTTGACATCACGTACAGCATGCTTTACCTTCTGCGTGTCAAGCATTCTTGACATCGACGAAGGAGGAGCCGTGGGCTTCGAGGAGCGGAACACCTGGTCGTTCCTGGTGATCAGCGTGGTGTCCTACGCGACGTACGTCGTGCTCGTGCTGCGGTCCGCCGCCGGCGGTCCGCTCGTGGACGCGCCGTACCAGCGCTACCTGCTCGGCACGATCGGCTTCGCGATCCTCGCGGCGATCATCTCCAGCATCGCCATCCGGATCGCCATGGCGGTGCGGACCGGCAAGGAGGACCAGGGCGCCGACCAGCGCGACCGAGAGATCTCGGCGTTCGGCTCGCGCATGGGCCAGTCGTTCATGGTGATCGGCGGCCTCGCCGCGATGCTCATGGCCCTCGCCGAGTGGGACTGGTTCTGGATCGCCAACGTGATCTACCTCTGCTTCGCGCTCTCGGGCCTCACCGAGTCCATCGCCCGCATCGCCGCCTACCGCGGAGGGCTCCCCCAGTGGTGAGGCCCACGCGGGTCACCAACCGCATCCGCGCGCTGCGCTTCGAGCACGGCGAGATGACCCAGGCCGAGCTCGCGAAGAGCATCGGTGCCACCCGCCAGACCGTCATCGCCATCGAGCAGGGCAAGTACTCCCCCACCCTGGAGATGGCCTTCCAGATCGCAGCCGTCTTCGGCGTACCTCTCGACGACGTGTTCCAGTACCCCACCAGCTTGGAGAGCACCCCATGAAGGCCTTGACCCAGTCCGCGTACGGCTCGCCCGACACCTTCGTCGTCCGCGAGCTCCCCGCCCCCAGCGCCGCCGCCGACGAGGTGGTCGTGCGCGTCGAGGCCGTCGGCCTCAACGCCGCCGACTGGCACCTGTTCCGCGGCAAGCCGTACGCCGCCCGCGCCGCCTTCGGCCTGCGCCGTCCGAAGAATCCCGTCATGGGCTCGGACGTCTCGGGCGTCGTCGTGCAGGTCGGGTCCGACGTCACGACGTTCGCCGTCGGCGACGAGGTGATGGTCGAGGCTCAGCGCGGCGGCCTCGCCGAGCTCGTCGCGGTGAAGGCGACGCACGTGGCGCGCAAGCCGGCGTCGTTCACCTTCCTCGAGGCGGCCACGCTGCCGCTCGCCGGCGGCACCGCGCTGCAGGCGCTGCGCGACCACGGCAAGGTCCGGGCCGGAGAGAGCGTTCTCGTGATCGGCGCGTCCGGCGGCGTCGGCACCTGGGCGGTGCAGATCGCGGTCGCGCTCGGCGCCGAGGTGACCGGTGTGTGCAGCACCCGCAACGTCGACCTCGTCCGCTCGCTCGGTGCCGCGCACGTCGTGGACTACACCGCGACCGACGTGCTCGCGGCGGGCACGACGTACGACGTGGTGATCGACATGATCGGCGACGTCCCCCTGCGCGAGTGCCGCCGCCTGCTCTCCCCCGGCGGCCGCTACGTGATGGTCGGCGGTGGCGAGGGCGGCCGGATCCTCGGCCCGGTGTTCGGTCCGATGGGCCGCACGTTCGGCACGTTCGTGCTCGGCCGGGGCGGCGAGAAGCGCTCGCTCAACGCGGCGATCGCCAAGCGCGACGGTGCCGACGTCGAGGTGCTGCGCGAGATGGCCGACGCCGGATCGCTGAAGCCCTCGATCGAGAAGGTGTACGCGTTCGACGACGCCCGCGAGGCGCTCGCGCAGATCGAGACCGGCCGCGTCGCCGGCAAGCTCGCGATCGCCGTGGGGTCGTACGCCGCCGAGCAGCACGCCACTGCCGGCGACGAGGCGTCCACCACCTGACCTCGTCGACCTGCCCGGCGCTCCAGGTCGCACATGCGCCACCGCGAGCAGGGCAGCCCCTCACTGCGGCGGGACACGCGGCAGGCAGAGGTGGACCATGGAACCGTGCGGGCCTCGACCCGTCGGGGCTGGCGTGTCTGCGCGCCGGACGGCCTTCCCACCGTCCACGACGGCAGGTGCGCCGTCGCACCGTCGACCGGACCGACGGCCGCAGGCACACGGCGGGCGAGGAGAGAGGTGGGTGCGCCATGACGACGATCTCCGAATCCACGCAGCTGCTTCCCACCGGGGAGACACGGCGGCAGGTCGCGCGCGAGTACGGGCTTCGCGTGCTGCTCCCCGGCCTCGGCGCCCTGCTGCTGGTCCCCATGTTCGGCCCGGTCAGCGTGGTGCTCGACTGGATCGTGTACTCGATCCTGTGGGACACCTACGGGCTGGCGAAGACGGTCTCGAACTGGGTCATGCTCGCCGACCTCGTCGTCGGCGGCGCCCTCGCGATATACGCGCTCGTCAGCACGGTCCGGCTCGGACGAGTGCATCGCGGCGACCGGCTTCATCACGCGGACAACCGCGCTGGCGCCTGGCACGTCGGATCCGTCGTGCTGCTCGTGGTGCTGATGCTTGTCCCGGTCGCGCTCGTGCTGCTCGCCTTCGCACTCGCGATGACGTTCAGCATGATGAACTCAGGCCTGTGAAGCCGCGGCTGCGAGCGCCGCGCGTCGGTTCCCGTCGGTCTTGCTGAAGGCGAGCGCGAACGGCACGTCAGAGCGCGATTTGGTAGTGGAAAGTCGGGGCAGAGCGCGAGATTCCACTACCAAATCGGCCATCCGCGGCGACGCCGACTGCCGGTTGCTTCTCGCGGTGTCGCCCGTGCCCGGACATGGCACAGGGACCGCTCCCTGTCGGGTGGTGCGGTCTGCCTGCGGTGCTGATCGATCCCGAGTGCGGCCTGCCCTTCCTCAGGGCCGGGTTCGGACGGGGACGGGGTCGGGTGGGTCGACGGTGAGCCAGGTCGGGCATCCCGGGTCGATGCCGGGGTTCTTCACGATGGTCCAGCCGCCCTCGTGCACCGCGTGGTGGTGCTTCGCGCACAGGAGCGTGAGGTTGTCGAGGTCGGTCGCGCCGCCGTGCTCCCACTCGGTGATGTGGTGGGCCTCGCACCACCCGACCGCGATCCGGCAGCCCGGGAACGCGCAGTGCCGGTCCCGCAGGTCCAGCGCCCGACGCAGGCGGGGTGGGACGGTGCGGTAGCGGCGGCCCTCGTCCCAGACGTGGTGCCGACGGCGCAGCAGCCGCGCCGAGCCGGGGTGCAGCTCGCAGCCGGCGATCGGGTGCAGCAGCCCGAGCCCGTGCTGGGCCTGGGTGTGCGCCGACCGATACGCAGCGCCGTGGCAGGGGATGCCGTCGTGGTGGTGGGCGTGCCGGTCGGGGACGGACCCGATGACGCCGATCTCGGTCACCGACGCGTCGCACAGCATCCGCTTCACCGTCTCGGCGTTGACCAGCACCGGGGACGACATCCCGGGGACGGTCATCTCGCCGGGGAACCCGGCGTCGAGGTCGTCGACCGTGGTCGCGATGGTGACGTGGGGTCGGACGCCGTGGGCGCGGCCGACCATGCCGTTGGTCAGCCACAGCTGCACGAGGTGGTTCAGCGACAGGGCGTCCTGGTGCGCGGCGGCGATCCGGCGCCGCCGCTCGTCGACCGCGGCGTCGCCGGTGGGCTGCTCGTCCGGGGTGAGGGATCCCGATCGGTACTTCGCGTCGCGCATCCGATCGAGCAGCACCTTGAGCGCCGCGCCGTCCTCCAGGGTGAGGGCGCCCTTGATCACGAACTGGTCCCCGACCTGGGTGACGGTGAGGAACTGGCCGGCCATGGCTTCTTCCTCGCGGCGGGCCGCGGCCTCCGGGTCCAGGATCTCCTTGAGCACGGCGGCGGCGCCCGCGACCTCCTCCACCGAGCCCTGCTCGGCGATGGGGAGGAGGTAGTCCTCGCAGAACGCCCGCCACTGCACCCGGTCGTCGGCGGTCCTGTCCGCGATCGCCGCCTCGCTGCCGCGCACCAGGGCAGCCGCCAGGTCGGGGGTGACCCGGCCCGCGACCAGCGCGACCCGGGTCGCGGCATAGGACCGCAGCGTGCGGGCGCCGGAGACCACGCTGCTGGCCCTGCCCGGGGCCATGCCGGTGCGCTGGGTCAGGAACGCCGTCGTCGACCCGAACCCCGCCGACGCCAGCACCCCCGACGCGTCCAGGCGATCGACCGCGACGGTCCCCAGGGCGTGGGCGGCGTCCCGGACCGCGAACAGCTCCGCCGTCAGCTGGGCAGACCCGCCAGCTGCACCTCAGACACGGCACCCGAACCGGCCAGCACCGACGCCTCGGCAAGCAGGCCCCGCGCACCCGCGACCAGGCGCGCGAACTCCACCGCCGGATCGACGAAGGTGGCCTGGGACATGACCCCATCATGCCGACCACCTCCGACAATGCACCGACCACCGACAGGCGATATCCACAGCAACCACAGGCGAATCCGGCCGCACCCCGACTTGGTAGTGGGAACTCGCGCCCTGCCGCGACTTCCCACTACCAAGTCGGCGGGGCCATGCCTCAGCACTCGCCCTTGATGACGAAGTAGCTGCCGCGGATCGTGCCGGCGAGCTTGGACTTCCGATCGGCACGAACGACGACGCCCTCGACGTCTAGCGTGGCGGGATGGCAGCCCGCACCCCGTCGCCCTCGCCCTCGCTCGATCTCGTGACCCTGCTCGTCGACGACTACGACCGGGCGATCGCATGGTTCACCGACGTCCTCGGCTTCGAGCTGGCGGAGGACTCGCCGTCGCTCACGAACGACGGCCGCCCCAAGCGTTGGGTGGTCGTCCGCCCCTCCCCGGAGGCCACCGGGTTCCTTCTCGCCGTCGCCGATACCGAGCAGAAGCGCACGGCGCTCGGAAACCAGACCGGCGGCCGCGTCGGCTTCTTCCTGCGCGTACCTGCCTTCGAGGCCTCCCTCGCGCGGCTGCGTGCGGCGGGTACGCCGGTCCTCGGCGAACCGCGCCGTGAGGAGTACGGCCAGGTGGTGGTCGTCGTCGACCCGTTCGGCAACCGGTGGGACCTCGTGGGGCCGCGCAGCAACCGCTGACCGGACAGCAGACGGCGGGTTTGGCGGAACAGGGTTGGCTAACCTATTCTTGCGGTCTGCTCGCGCTCAGACGGATGTTCTTCCTGTCTGAGCGCCTGATGACCGGAGGATCTGTTGACCACGACGTACGCCGCCCCCGCCTCGGCCCTGGCCACGAGCGCTGCCTGGCTCTCGCTGAAGGCTGCGGTGGAGGACCTCCGCGCGAAGCAGGCCGCCGACGGCTCGATCCCCGATGCCGGCGCGCACGCGTGCGCCGCGCACCTGGTCGAGGCGGTCGTGGCCGGCGTCGAGACGCTCTCCCCCGAGCTGCCGCACGACAAGGCGTACCACGTGGCGCTCGTCGACGACCTCCGTCGCTGGGCCGCCGAGGGCTTCGGCACGCCGGACTTCCTCGACTCGCTGGTCGCGTTCGACTCGATGGCCCAGCGCGCCGACGGCCTCGAGCACCTCGTGCTCTTCCCGATGCTCACCCAGAACGGCAGCACCGAGCGCAAGCTCGAGGCCGTGCTGCTCAGCGTCTTCTGGCCCGAGTGGGTCGCGCGCATCGAGGCCGAGCAGTACCGCAACGACAAGTTCGTCCCCGTGACGTTCACCGACTTCACGGCTGGCTACGACACCCACAGCGCCGTGCTCTTCCCCGAGACGGTCGCCGTCCGCGAGGTGCCGTCGTTCGAGTGGGGCGCGATCTTCTGCGACCGCGAGGCCGCCCGCTTCCGCCGCGTCATCGGTGCCGCCGTCGAGACGCTGCGTATCGAGCTGCCCGCCGACGCCGCTCCCCTGTTCACCGACCAGCGCGTCGCGCAGGAGACCTTCGTCCTCTGGGACCTCGTGCACGACCGCGCCCACATGCGCGGCGACCTGCCGTTCGACCCGTTCCTGGTCAAGCAGCGCCTCCCCTACTGGCTGTATGCGATCGAGGAGCTGCGCTGCGACCTCACCGCCTTCCGCGCTGCGGTCGCGCTCGAGAAGCAGGGCGTCGAGGGTGCGCGGCGCGTGCAGTACGCCGTGATCCTCGACCGCTGCCTGCGCTTCCCCGTGAGCGGCACGCGCAACCGCAACTACGACAGCGTCGGCGGCCAGCTGCTCTTCGCGGCACTGCGCCGCGAGGGTGCGCTCTCGTGGTCCGACGCCACGCTCACCATCGACTGGGACCGCGTCGCGGTCGTCGCCGAGGCGCTGCTCGCGCGCATCGAGGACCTCTACCGCACGAGCATCGACCGCAACAAGGCGAGCCACTGGCAGGCGACGTACGACCTCGTCAGCGAGTACGTCGAGCCGCACGTCGCCTCCACCTGGCAGCACGGGCTTGCCGCGATGGGCCCGCAGGCGACCACGAAGGAGTACAACGACTCCGTGCTCCCCGACGAGTTCCCCCTCAGCATGTTCTTCGAGATCCTCGCCAAGAAGGTCTCCCCCGTGGTCGAGTCCGCACGCGGGATCCGCGCATGAGCGCCCTGGGCGCGGGCTCGCTCGTCGTCGTCACCGGCGCGGGCGGCCCCGCGGGTACGGCGATGGTGCGGGCACTGATCGAGACCGGAGCCCACGTGGCAGCGGCCGACCGCACGCAGAGCAAGCTCGACGCCCTCGGTGCCTCGCTCGGCGACGGCGCCGCACGCTTCCGCGGCACGGCCGTCGACCTCCTCGACTCCGCTGCCGTGCGGGCCTGGGCCGACGCGGCAGCGGCCTCGCACCCGAGCGGCGCGCCGCGCGTCGACGGCGTCATCCACCTCGTGGGCGGATGGCGCGGCGGCAAGGGCTTCCTCGACAACACCGTCGCCGACTCCGAGCTCATGCTCGACCTGCTCGTGCGCACGCTGCAGCACGTGTCGCTGGCCTACCACGACCACCTCGTCGCCTCGCCCCGCAGCGAGTTCGTGATCGTGTCGGCCGCCGCAGCCGAGAAGCCCACCGCGGGCAACGCCGCCTACGCCGCCGCGAAGTCGGCAGCCGAGGCATGGACCGCCGCGCTCGCCGACTCGTTCGGGAAGCTCGCGCCCGAGAGCGCCGCCGCGACCACGCTGGTGGTCAAGGCCCTCGTGCACGACGAGATGCGTGCCGCCGACCCCAGCAAGACGTTCCCCGGCTACACCGACGTGGCCGACCTCGCCGCCGAGACGGTGGCGCTCTGGTCCCTGCCCGCGGCAGAGGCCAACGGACTCCGGAAGGTGCTCGTCCCGTGACCAGCTTCGCCAGCGACAACTACAGCGGCGTCCACCCCGCCGTCCTCGACGCGATCGCCGCGGCCAACGTCGGACGCGAGCCCGCCTACGGCCGCGATGCGAGCACCGTGCGCCTGCAGGAGACCTTCCGCCGCCACTTCGGCGAGCAGGCCGAGGCGTTCCCCGTCTTCAACGGCACCGGTGCCAACGTCGTCGCGCTCGCCGCGATGACCACGCGCTACGGCTCGGTCGTGTGCACGTCCACCGCGCACATCCATGTCGACGAGTGCGGCGCCCCGGAGAAGGTCGGCGGCGTCAAGCTGCTCACCATCCCGACGTACGACGGCAAGCTCACGCCCGAGCTCATCGACCTCGAGGCGCGCGGCATGGACGACGTGCACCGCGCGCAGCCGCAGGTCGTGAGCATCACGCAGACCACCGAGCTCGGCACGGCGTACACGGTCGAGGAGATCCGCACGATCTGCGACCACGCGCACTCGCTGGGCCTCTCCGTGCACCTCGACGGCGCGCGGATCGCGAACGCGGCTGCGCACCTCGGCGTGCCGCTGCGCGCGTTCACCACCGATGCCGGCGTCGACGTCGTGTCGTTCGGCGGCACGAAGAACGGCCTCATGCTCGGCGAGGCCGTCGTCGTCCTGAACCCCTCTGCCGCACCGAACCTCGACTACATCCGCAAGTCGAGCACGCAGCTCGCGTCGAAGATGCGCTTCGTCTCCGCGCAGCTCGACGCGCTGCTCGGCACCGACCTCTGGATCGAGAACGCCTCGCACGCCAACGCGATGGCGCAGCGCCTCGCCGCCGGCCTCGAGGGCCTCGTCGAGATGCCGCGGCCCGTGCAGGCCAATGCCGTGTTCGTGCGGCTGCCGCAGGCAGTCATCGACGACCTGCGCACGACGTACGAGTTCTACGACTGGGACGAGACGGTCGGCGAGGTGCGCTGGATGACCGCGTGGGACCACACGGCCGACGAGGTCGACGCCTTCGTGCGTGATGTGCGTGCCGCGCTCGCCCGGGCCGGGGCGCCCGTCCCCGCCTGACGGCTCAGGACCCGGCGGTCATCGGGCCGGTGATGCGCTGGCTCGGATCGACGTTCTCGAGGATCGAGTCCGCGATCGCGGCCAGCTGGGCCAGCTGCTCGCGGGTCAGCCCGTCGATCACGTAGTGCCGCACGGCGTCGAGGTGGCCCGGGGCGGTGTCGACGACCTTCTCCCAGCCGTCGGCCGTGAGACGCGCGTTGGTGGCCCGCTTGTCCTGCGGGCAGGGGAACCGCTCGACGAGGCCGCGCGCCTCGAGCCGCGACACGACGTGCGAGAGCCGCGAGAGCGACGCGTTGGTGCGCTCGGCCAGGGCCGTCATGCGCAGCGTGCGGTCCTGCGCCTCGGACAGCATCGACAGCACCCAGTACTCGAAGTGGGTCAGGTCGGCGTCGCGGCGCAGCTGCGCGTCGAGCGCCGCGGGCAGCAGCTCGACCACCGCCGCGGTGCGGATCCACGCCGCCATCTCCTCGCGGTCGAGCCATCGGGGCTGGGGCGCGCGGCTGCTCATGGGCACATCGTAGCCATTACTTGACGGAACAACCATTCCCCTCTACGGTGTTACTTGAAGCGACAAGCAAAGCCACTCACCTCTCAGGGAGCACCTCATGGCCAGCATCACCATCATCGGCAAGGGCAACATCGGCTCGGCCGTCGCCACGATCGCCGCCAAGGGCGGGCACGACGTCCAGGTCCTCGACACCGACACCCCCGACACCGCCATCACCGGCGATGTCGTCGTCCTCGCGGTCCCGCACCCGGCCGTCGCCGAGATCATCGGCGCGCGCGGCGAGCAGCTCGCCGGCAAGATCGTCGTCGACCCGACCAACCCCGTGAACTTCGAGACCTTCGACGGCCTCGTCGTGCCGGCCGACTCGTCCAAGGCCGCCGAGATCGCCGCCGCGCTGCCCGACTCGAAGGTCGTCAAGGCGTTCAACACCAACTTCGCGGCCACGCTCGTCTCCGGCACGGTCGGCACAGACCCCACCACCGTGCTGCTCGCTGGCGACGACGCCGACGCGAAGGCCGCGGTCGCGGCGATCGTCGCCGACGGCGGCCTCGCGGTCATCGACGCCGGGTCGCTCAAGCGCGCCCGTGAGCTCGAGGCCGTCGGCTTCCTGCAGATCACCCTGGCCGCAGCCGAGAAGACCAGCTGGGTCGGCGGCTTCGCCGTCGTCGCCTGACGCAGCACCGCACGCACGAAGGGCGGGCCAGGACCTCACGGTCCTGGCCCGCCCTTCGTGCTAGAGGCGTGCTCCCCTCGACGTCACTTCGTCGAGGTGAGCTTCACCCACATCGACGTCTTGTTCTGGTTGATCACACGGATCCTGACGCCGGCGTTGGGCACCTTCACGCCCGCACCCGGAGCCTCCGCGTACCAGTAGGTGCGGCTGTCGTCGAAGACTGGCTGCGCCTTCTGGCTCTTGATCTTGTTGAGCTCGCTGTTCAGGTGCAGGTAGAGCGCGTCCGTGCGCTGCACCGAGAACGGGGCGTCGTACACCTGCACGCGACCACGCCACGGCGTGCCGTCGTTGCGGAGCAGGGGCACGGGGTGCGAGTCGATCGGGAGGATCAGGCCCTCGCCGGGGTGCTCGCTCTTGTTGTTGTCGTTGAACGAGGTGTCCCAGTACGAGATGAGCAGGCCGTCCTGGTACGGGAAGTGCTCGACCTTGTTGGTGTTCACGTCGTTGAACCCGAAGTTGTACGGACCCGTCTTCAGGTAGACGTCGTACGACGTGTACGCGCGGTACGAGGCGATGTAGTAGTGGTTGTACGGCGCGGTCGAGGAGGCACCGACGGCCGCGAAGCCGTCCGAGGTCCAGCCGTTGTCGCCGCTCTCGGCACCGTCCGAGAACACCGTGTTCGCACCGGCGGTGACGGCGATGTCGTCGGCGAAGAAGCCGATCCCACCGACGGCGCCGTCGGTCGCGTAGCGGAAGCGCAGGTCGACCGTCTTGCCGGCGTACGCCGACAGGTCCACCGTCGCCGGCACCCAGGCTCCGTTCGAGGAGCCGTCGATGCCGTTGTTCTCCGCAGGCTGGGTGACGCCGGCAGCGGGCAGCGACTTGAAGCCGGTGCCGTCGTCGACCTCGATGTACGCGTAGTCGCACGGGGTGTCGCCGCAGTCCTCGACGTCCCAGTTGGCCTGGAACGTGAGGGTCGCCGCCGGGCTGGCGGGCACCGCGACCGAGCGGGTGAGCGTGTTGTTCAGGTCGTCACCCGATCCCGACCACCAGGAGCTCGCACCCGACTTCGGCGGCACGAGATCGATCGTGACGTCCTTCGGCGGGAGCACCACGATGAGCGACTGCGGCAGCGCGGTGTTGTACTCATGCGGGCCGAGCTTCAGGGTCGTGGTGTCGCCTGCGAAGGCGACCCGGTAGTCGAGCCACCCCAGCTGGAGCTTGTCCCAGGCCGAGAGGTCGGCAGAGCGGGTGCCGATGCCCTGGTCGCCCGGCTTCCACACACGGCTCTGGGCCATGAGGGTCCACCAGTCGACGCCGTTGTCGCCGCCGCCCGCCGTGTCGTAGTGGTCCGGCAGACCGAGGTCGTGGCCGTACTCGTGCGTGAAGACCGACAGGCCGCCGTTCTCGGGCTGGATGGTGTAGTCGCCGATCCAGACGCCGGTCTCGCCGATCTGGGTGCCGCCGAGCGGCGCGGCCGCGGGGCCGTCACCCTCGGAGCCGTCGAAGAAGGCGTACCAGCGGTGGCTCCAGATGGCGTCCTCACCCTGGTACGGGTCGCCATCGGCCTCGTCGCCACCGGCGTGCACGATCTGGAAGTGGTCGATGTAGCCGTCGGCCTCGTTGAAGTTGCCGTCGCCGTCCGCGTCGTAGCGGTCCCACTGGTCGAAGGTCGCGAGCTCGGCGGCGATGTCCGCGTCGCTGCGGCCGGCGGCCTTCTGGTCAGCGACCCACTGGTCGGCGGCGTCGCGGATGAGGGCCCAGGTGTTCGTGCAGACGATGTCGCCGCAGTCGTTGCGACCGTAGCGGGCCTCGTTGTACTTCACCTTCACCCAGTTGCTGACGGTGCCGTCGACGCTGTAGCGGCCCGAGCTCTGGCGCTGGTAGTAGGTCTTGAGCGACTCGACCCCGTACCCGGTGCCGAAGTACATCTTCTGGAAGAACGCCTGGTTGGAGTCCGCCTGCCAGACCGTGGAGTTGTCGGACGTCGCCGGCTTGGGGATCTGGTTGTGCAGCGGGCCGTCGAAGACGGTCGGCCCGGGGGTGTCGGGGTCGGAGTCGACGTCGGGGTACGCCGGGTCACGGTCGTTGCCGAACTCGGCGAGGATCACGAAGATCTTGTCCGTCGTCTCGCGCGCGAGCTCGACGTAGTTGTGGGTCCTGTTGACGCTGTACCCGGACGACGCGCGCCGCGACGACGCGTTCGCCGCGGTGGCCGACGCTCCTGGGCCGAGGTCGACGACGGTGCTGCCGCCCCGCTGCACCGGAGTCGCCGTGCCGTCCAGGACCGCCTGCAGAGCGGCCTGGCGCTCGGCGCGACGCTTGTCCTCGAGCGGGTTCGGCAGATCATGGTTCTGGCCCTTGGCCGTGGACACCGCGGACGGTGCCTTGGCCCCGTCGGTCGATACGGCACTCGCTGCTGCTCCACCGGTGGCGATGCTTCCGCACACCAGGGCGAGCCCCAGGAGCCCCACTACGGGTCGACGCACTCTTCCCTCCCCAATTTCGGCCGGGCCGCGATGCGCCCCGGCGCAAACATGGCCACGGAGATCGTCCGTGGTCCACGCGGCAACCTAGGTGCCGGTGATGACCGCTGCCAGCACTTCGGGTCACGTTTTCGCGGCGGTGGCCGCGTGTGACCGTAGATCCTCCGGCCAGGTGACCATGGACCACCGAGAATTGCGGAACTGCCCTTCGGGTCACGGACGGCGACCGTCCGGCCAGCGGTGATCGTCGCCCCGACAGGGCTGAGGACCGTGTTCATCTTCGGGGGCTAGCGTCGAGTCATGGCGAAGTTGAGCAAGTCCGAGGCACTGGCGGAGTGGCGTGAGGCCGAGGACCGGTACCGCGCCGTCCTCGAGGTCTACCTGACCGACGGCGGCGACAAGGCGCGCATCGACAAGGACGCGGCGGTCAGGATCGCGAAGGCCCGGGCGAAGGCCGACAAGCGGCTCGACGCCTGCCTGCACCGCCTCCTCGACTGAGCCCGCCGCATCGTCGACCGCGTCGGTGTCGGGTTGGTGCCAGGGTCGGGGTCGCGCCCGGACGAGTCGCAGCAGAAGTCGTGTGTCACAACGACTTCCGTGGGGCGGGTGGGGCTCGAACCCACGACCTGACGGATTATGAGTCCGCTGCTCTGACCAGCTGAGCTACCGCCCCGGCCGGAGCAGCCTAGTAAGGACCAGGCACCAGCTGGGTGACGTGCGCCGTTGACCTCGCAACCAGGCGCCCTCCGCACCTAGCCTCGGGGCGTGCACGAGGGGGATCGCCGCCGCGCCGGGCGCGCCGCACGCACGCCTGACGTGCGCGGCGAGCTCGTGCGCCGCTCCGCCCTCGCGTCCCGGTCGATCCTCCTCATCGGTCCGCCCGCTGCGCTCACGCTGGCGTTGCTCACACCGGACGTCGACCTCACCCGGGCCGTGCTGTTCGTGGTTCTGGAGACCGCCACGATCGCGCTCGCGATCCTCGCTCTCACGGCCCTGCTCCGCGCGCTCGTCCGCGAGCCCCGCAGCGCGACCACCGTGCCCTCCGTGGTGGCGCTGCTGCTGTCGGCGGCCATGTGGCCCGCGTCCTTCCTTCTCCTGCAGCCGTCGGACCCCCAGGGGGCCTACCTCGGCATCACCTTCTGCATCGCCGCGGCCGCGACGTCGTTGACCGCGACGTCGGCGTACCGGCCGTTCTTCCTCGCGCTCACCCTGGGCAACCTCGTCCCGATGACGACCATGGTGCTGATCGGCAAGGTGCCCGGTGTGTCCCCCGCGCTGGCCGTGATCGGGGTCATCTTCATCGGCGCGCTGTTCGTGAGCTTCGAGCAGTCGCACCGCACCATCCTCGAGGCCGTCGGCGCCCGCGTGGTCGAGGAGGGGCTGTCCGAGCAGCTGTACGAGGCCAACGCACGGCTCGTCCACCGCGCCACCCACGACGACCTCACCGGCCTCGCCAACCGGGCGCTGTTCCGCGACGTCCTCGAGCGCCGCATCCAGGCCGTGCACGTCGGATCCCGTGAGCTTGCGCTGCTCTATCTCGACCTCGACCGGTTCAAGGTCATCAACGACTCGCTCGGCCACGCCGAGGGCGACGCGCTCCTGCGCGCAGCCTCCGAGCGGCTGCGCAGCGTCGTACGCGGCGACGACTCGCAGTGGTGGCATCGGTCGCCGCGCTCGGCCGGCGCCTGGGGCTGCACGTCACCGCCGAGGGGGTCGAGACCCAGGCGGAGCTCGACGCCGTGGTCGCCGAGGGTGTGAGCACCATCCAGGGCTACCTGTTCTCCCCGCCGGTCAGCGGCGAGGTGCTGCTCGGCTGGCTGCGCGACGGGCCGCCCTGGCTCACCGTCGACCCCGTTGGGACCGCGCTCCGTCGCCGCCACGACTGACCCTGGGCAGCGCGAAGGCGCCACCCCGGAGGATGGCGCCTTCGTCGTCTGCTCCCGCGTCTGGATTCGAACCAGAAACCGCCCGATTAACAGTCGGGAGCTCTGCCGTTGAGCTACGCGGGATGGTGCACGGCTCGCCCGATCCCTCGGTGGAGCAGCCCGAGGAGGATAGCAAGACCGGAGGGCCCGACCGAAATCGAGTGCAGCCGGGCGGGTCACACGCCGAGCGAGGCCCGCAGCTCGGCCAGGGCGGCGTCCGCCCGGGCGCGGAGCTCGGGGTCGCGGCGGTCGAGGCCGGCGTCGAACACCACCGACCAGCGGAGGTCGGCGGAGCCGGGCACCCGGCGCGCGACGACCCGTGCGCCCTGCGTGCCCGACAGCGTCACGTGGTCCTGCACGACGATGCTGGCGTTGACCCGCTCGCGCACCACCCCGGCGAGCACGTCGGGAGCCCCGGTGAACGGCACCTGCACCAGCTTCGGTCGACCGCCCGGCCCGTCCTGCGCCGTGAGGTCGAGGACGCCCTCGGCCCACTGGGCGCGCAGCACGAGGTCCCACGGCACCCGCACCGGGTCGCTGCCCTCGGGCAGGACGAGCGCCAGCTCGGTGGCGACGACGCTGGAGGCCCCGCTCGGGAGCCACGCCAGCACGCGGTCTCCCCCGGCCCGGGCCTTCACCTCCGGCGGCGTACGGAACCTCACGAGCCGCCTCCGGCGACCTGCTCGCGGAGGCCGCGCCGGTACTGCTCGAGGGCGAGGACGTCGGCGAAGAGCGCCTGGTAGGTGTCGGGCTCGCTCGCCGGCTCGATCCGCTGCAGGCGGGCCTTGAGGTCGGTGATCCGGCGCGACGCGTCGATCTCGAGCAGGCGGGCCACCACCGACTGCGCGTAGCGCGTGTCCATCTCGTCGATCGGTGACGGCTCCACCGCGAGCTCGTGCACCACGGCGCGGACTGCGTCGTCGGGGCACGCGGCGAGCACGGCGTCGAGCCAGGCGCGGTCCTCGAGCCCGGCCGCCGCTCCCCCGGCCGCGACGATCGCACGGTGCACGGCGATGTACGCCGGCGAGCGGAAGCCCTCGGTCTCGAGCGCGTCGACCCACGTGCCGGCGAGCTGCGGGGCCTGCAGGGCAACCTTCAGCGCCTCCCGCTCGACCGATGCGACCTTGTCGCGCGGGTCCGGGCGCGGCAGCCTCGGGGGCCCGGCGGGCGCGTCCGGGGCCGTCGGCTGCTCGTACGTGCGGCGGCTGGCGGGCGGCTGGGCCTTGCCCGCGGCCTGCACCGCGCGACGCACCTCGTCGTCCGGGATGGCGAGCCAGCCCGACAGCAGCCGGATGTACTCCGGCCGCAGCGCCTCGTCGCGGATGCGGGCCACCACGGGCGCGGCCGCGCGCAGACCGGCCACGCGCCCTTCTGCGCGATCGAGGTCGTGGCCCTTCAGCTCGGTACGGATCGCGAACTCGAACAACGGCACCTTGCGCTCGACGAGCTCGCGCACGGCGTCCGGGCCCTGGGCGATGCGCAGGTCGCACGGGTCCATGCCGCTCGGCTCGACGGCGACGAAGGTCTGGGCGGTGAAGCGCTGGTCCTCGGAGAAGGCCCGCTGCGCGGCCTTCTGGCCCGCGGCGTCGCCGTCGAAGGTGAACACGACCTCGCCGGTGAAGACGCCGTCGTCCATCAGGAGACGGCGCAGCACGCTGATGTGGTCGGCGCCGAACGACGTGCCGCAGGTGGCGACGGCGGTCTCGACGCCGGACAGGTGCGCGGCCATGACGTCGGTGTAGCCCTCGACGATCACGGCCTGCTTGCGCTTGGCGATCTCCTTGCGCGCGAGGTCGATTCCGTAGAGCACCTGGCTCTTCTTGTAGAGCGGGGTCTCCGGGGTGTTGAGGTACTTCGGTCCCTCGTCGTCGTCGTACAGCTTGCGGGCGCCGAAGCCGACGACGTCGCCGGAGGTGTCGCGGATCGGCCACACCAGGCGGCCGCGGAACCGGTCGTAGATGCCGCGCTGGCCGCCGCGGGCGACGAGCCCCACCTCGACGAGCTGGTCGTCGGTGAACCCCTTGCTCCGCAGGTGGCCGAGCAGGACGTCCCAGCCCTTGGGCGCGTAGCCGACGCCGAAGGTCTTCGCGGCCTCGGAGTCGAACCCGCGCTCGGTGAGGAAGCGGCGCCCGGTCTCGGCCTCGGGGCTCGCGAGCCGCTCGACGAAGAAGGCTGCGGCGGTCTTGTTGGCCTCGACGAGGCGGCTGCGGTTGCCGGCCTGCCGCCCGGGCGCGGCCGAGCCCTCGGTGTAGCGGAGGGTGACGCCGTACCGCCCGGCGAGCTTCTCGACCGCCTCGGTGAACGAGAGGTGGTCGATCTTGCGGAGGAACCCGATGACGTCGCCGCCCTCGCCGCACCCGAAGCAGTACCAGGCGCCCTTGGCGGGGCTGATCGAGAAGGACGGGCTCCGCTCGTCGTGGAACGGGCAGAGGCCCTTGAGGCTGCCCCCGCCGGCTGACTTCAGGGTGACGTAGTCGCGCACGACCTCGTCGATCCGGGCCTTCTCGCGCACGAGGACGACGTCCTCGTCACGGATACGGCCAGCCACGTCGTGATCCTACGGACCCCGTCCAACTGGGGCGGCCGGCCCTTCCCCAGGTGTTCTCAGGTGGGCTGGGAGCGGAACCCTGCGCGAGGCGGCAGTTTCCCGGCGGCACGGCGTAGTCCGGCTGTGGTGGGATCGCCGCGTGACCGACTCAGCGCTCCTCGCCCGCCTCCGCGCCGACACCCCGGGGTGCCTCACCCAGGTGCACCTCAACAACGCGGGTGCCGCGCTCGCTCCGTCCGTGGTGCTGGACGCCGTCAGCGCGCACCTGCACCGCGAGGCGGAGATCGGCGGTTACGAGGCCGCGGCCGAGGCCGGCGACCGGCTGCAGGCGGTCTACGCCTCGCTCGGCCGGCTGGTGGGCGCTCCGGCGTCGTCCATCGCCCTCACCTCCAGCGCCACCGACTCGTTCCTGCGTGCGTTCCTCTCGATCCCGTTCGAGGCCGGCGACCGCGTGCTCGTGGCGCAGGCGGAGTACGCCAGCAACGTCATCCCGGTGCTCCAGGCGACGCGCCGACTCGGCATCACCGTCGAGGCGGTTCCCGACGGCGCCGACGGAGCGCTCGACCCCGAGGCCCTGCGCGCGATGCTCGACGAGCGCGTGAAGCTGGTCTCGATCGTGCACGCGCCGAGCCACAACGGCCTGCTCAACCCCGCCGAGGCCGTGGGCCAGGTGCTGCGCGAGAGCGGCAGCGAGGCCTGGTACCTGCTCGACGCCTGCCAGTCGGTCGGGCAGATGCCGCTCGACCTCGCCGCGATCGGCGCCGACTTCCTGAGCGCCACCGGCCGCAAGTTCCTGCGCGGCCCGCGCGGCACCGGGTTCCTCGCACTGTCGGACCGCGCGCTGTCGCTCGAGCCGGCGCTCCTCGACCTGCACTCGGCCGAATGGGTCGACGACGACGAGTTCACGGTGATCGACGGCGGCGGCCGCTACGAGCAGTGGGAGCGCAGCCCTGCCCTGCTCCTCGGCCTCGGTGCCGCCGCCGACTACGCGCTCGGGCTCGGCCTCGACACCACCCGGAGCCTGATCATGACCGCGGCCGATCGCATCCGTGCGGGCCTTGCGGAGATCCCGGGTGTCGTCGTGCGCGACCGTGGCAGCGTGCGAACCGGCATCGTGGTGTTCACGGTCGAGGGTCGGGCAGCTGCCGACGTGCACCGGGCCGTGAAGGCGTCCGGTGTCAACGTGAGCCTGTCGCCGCCCGACTACGCGCTGCGCGACTTCCGCGCGCAGGGCATCGAGGGCCAGGTGCGCGTGAGCCCGCACGTGTACACCGACGACGGCGACATCGAGGCACTTCTCCGCGCGGTGCGCGGGGCCGTCGTCGCCCCCTGAGGGCGGATAGGCAACCCTTACAACCCCGCGTGGCACAACACCTTTCGGGCGATAGTGGCTGCGAGCACCTGGTCCCGCGCCCCACACTGGGCGAGGGACGGGCCCGAGCCGGGCCCGGGTGACCGGTGGGAGCACCGATGCCCGACCAGGTGCGGATCGACCTGACCGTCGACGCCGGGGCACGTGCGCTCGACCGGCTGTCGGTGGAGGGCGCCGCGCCCTCGCTGCGCGCGACCGACGACCTCGAGGACTTCGACGACGCCGCCTTCCGCGCCCTGCAGATGCGCCTGGCGGACATGTGGCCCGGGATGACCCTCCGCACCGTCGAGTCGATGGACCGCGCGATCCTCGTCGTCTCCTCGATCACCGCCGACATCCCGGCCCTCGAGCAGGTGCTCGCGGCGTACGAGGAGCGCTACCTCTTCCTGGTGCTGGCACTGGCCCGCAGCCCCCGTACGCATGTCGTCTACGTGACGTCGGTGCCGATGCTGCGCAGGCTGGTGGACTACTACCTCTCCATGCAGCCGGGCGACCACAGCGACCTCTACAAGCGGCTCACCGTCATCAGCATCGGCGACCACTCGCACCTGCCGCTCACCAACAAGATCCTCGAGCGGCCGCGGGTGATGGCCCGCATGCGGCAGATCGCGCACGAGCACGAGCACGCGCTGCTGCTGCCGTTCATGACCACGCGCAACGAGGCCGAGCTCGCCCTGGCCCTCGACGTCCCCCTCTACGGCACCCACCCCGCTCTCGTGCACCTCGGCACCAAGACGGGCAGCCGGTCGGTGTTCGCCGCAGCGGGCGTGCCCTTCGCACCCGGGGTCGACGGCGTGCGCACGGCGCAGGAGGTCGCCGACGCGATCACCGCGCTCCGGCACGACCATCCCGGCACGCGCCGGTTCGTGGTCAAGATCGACGACGGTGTGGGCGGCCTCGGCAACGCGCTGGTCGAGCCCGGGCTCCTCTCGCCCATCACCGCGGACGACGTCGTACGGCTGCTGCACCCGGAGGACCAGGGCTTCTCCCCTGCCGACTTCCTCGCCTCGCTCGCCGTGACCGGCGGCGTGGTCGAGGTGTGGCTCGACGGTCTCGAGGTGCAGAGCCCGAGCGTGCAGCTGCGGGCGAGCCCGCTGCGCCAGGTCGAGGTGCTCTCGACGCACGACCAGCTGCTCGGCGGCCCGAACGGCCAGACCTTCCTCGGCTGCGAGTTCCCTGCTCGCGACGAGTTCATCGGCGTCCTCACCCGGCACGGCCGCGCGATCGGGCGCGAGCTCGCCCGGCGCGGCGTCGTCGGCCGCTTCGCCGTCGACTTCGTGATGGTGCGCCGCGACGACGGCTGGCACGCCTACGCGATCGAGATCAACCTCCGCAACGGCGGCACGACCCATCCCGCGCTCACGCTGCTCGGCCTCACCGACGGCAAGTACGACGAGGACTCGGGCCTCTTCCTCGCGGACGACGGCCCGCGCTACTACGTCGCGAGCGACCACGTCGAGCACCCGGAGTACCGCCAGCTCACGCCCGACGATGTCCTCGACCTGATCCGCGACTCGGACATCGCCTGGGACCCGGTCACGCAGGTCGGCGTCGCGCTGCACATGGTGTCGGCGGTCGCCGTCGCCGGCCGCGTGGGCGCGACCGCCATCGGGCGCACGCGCGAGGAGGCCCGCGACCTCTTCGACCGCACCGCCCACATGCTCGACACCGCCGTCGGCCTCGCCTGACCCGATGTGGTAGTGGTAAGTCGCGGTATACCGCGACTTACCACTACCAAATCGGGGGTTAGGAGCAGAGGTCGGCGTACCAGGCGAGCACGCTGCGGTCGGTGAGACTGGCGACCTGGTCGACCACCACACGCAGCCGCGCTGCGTCGTCGCCGGCCGCGTCCCAGGCTGCACGGAAGACGGGGTCGAGCACCTCGGGCGCGCGCAGCCGGATCGCGGCGACGAGCTCGTGGATCACCTCGCGCTGGCGCGAGTACACGTCCTCGGCGCCCTCGCGCTGCATCACCCAGAGGTTCGCGACCGCCTTCAGCACCGCCACCTCGAGCCGCTGCTCGCGCGGCACCTCCAGGGTCGCGGCGTAGCGGGTGAGGTGTCCGTCGCCCCACTGCGCGCGGGTCGCGCGCTCGGCGGCCGAGGCGAACCGCCCGATCAGCTGCGAGGTCAGGTTCTTCAGAGTCGCGAGATCGCGCAGCGATCCGTCGTACGCCGAGGGCCAGAACGACAGCGCCGTGAGCCGGTCCAGGGCCGCGCCGAGCTCCGCGACGTCGGAGTCGGGCGCGTACGCCGCAGCCACGGCGAGCAGCCCCGCGCGGTCGACCGAGCCGCCGATCGCGCGGATGTCGAGATGGCCGGCCACCACGGCGTCCTCCACGTCGTGCACGCAGTAGGCGACGTCGTCCGCCCAGTCCATCACCTGCGCCTCGAAGCAGGTACGGCCGTCGGGGGCGCCGTGGCGCAGCCAGGTGAAGACGTCGAGGTCGTCGTCGTACACGCCGAACTTGCGCCTGCCCTCCTCGCGCTGCCACGGGTACTTCGTGGCGGCGTCGAGCGCGGCCCGCGTGAGGTTGAGGCCCACCGGGAGGCCGGGACGCGGGCCGCCCTCGCTGCCGAACGTCTTGGCCTCGAGCCGGGTGAGGATGCGGAGCGACTGCGCGTTGCCCTCGAAGCCGCCGACGGCCGACGCCGCCTCGGCGAGCGCGTCCTCGCCGTTGTGGCCGAACGGCGGGTGGCCGAGGTCGTGCGACAGGCACGCGACCTCGACGAGGTCGGGGTCGCAGCCGAGCGCGAGGCCGAGCTCGCGGCCGACCTGCGCGCACTCGAGCGAGTGCGTGAGCCGCGTGCGCAGGAAGTCGCTCTCCCCGGCCGCGAGCACCTGGGTCTTGGCCGCCAGGCGACGCAGCGCGGCCGAGTGCAGCACGCGGGCGCGGTCGCGCGCGAACGCCGTACGACCGGCGCGCTTGGGCGGCTCGACCACCCAGCGGGCCTCGTCGTGGGACGCGTAGCCCTCGGAGAGGCGGTCGTCGTCGGGGTGAGTCATCACCCGCGACCCTAGCGACCCGCGGGCCGGCTCACAGTCCGACGACCTGCTCGACCGACCAGCGCTCGACCGTCCAGAACCGCAGCAGGCCGGCGGTCTCGCGGGCGATGTAGTCGAGCGTGAGGCTCGAGCCGGCTCCGCTCTGGGTCGGCGACCCGTGCGCGTCGATGCCGAGCGCCCTGGCCATCGCGAGGCTCCGGGCCTCGTGCGCCGGGTCGGTCACGATGGTGGCCGAGGTCCAGCCCTTCGCGGCCATCTTCTCCGCGACGGCGGTGAGGCTCGTGAGCGTGTCGCTCCCGGTCGGCACCGGGGTGATCCACGCGCGCGGCACACCCGCGTCCACGAGCCAGTCGCGACCGGCCTGCGCCTCGGTCGTGATGTCGCCGGGCTGCTTGCCGCCGACGGTGATGATGCGCGGGGCGACGTCGTCGGCGTGCAGGGCGGCGGCGTGCTCGAGCCTGGCCTCGAGCACCGGGCTGGGCTTCCCCCAGAACTGTGCAGCACCGAGCACGACGATGGCGTCCGTCGGGGTCCGGTCGTCGTTGCGGGCCGTCAGGACGACGACCGTGGCTCCGACCAGAGGCAGCAGCACACCGGCCACGAGCACCAGCGCCACGAGGAGGCCGAGGAAGGCATGCACGGGCGACCGTCGGCGCGCATGCACCACCGGGTCGGCCTGGGTCCGCACCGCCATGGGTCCAGTGTCACCGATGACGGCGCACCCGCAGAACCGGGCGGCCCGTCAGCGGGTGTCGGACCCAGCGCCGGCGATGGCGGCGCGTCCGGCCTCGAGGCGGGCGACGGGCACGCGGAACGGCGAGCACGACACGTAGTCGAGCCCGGCGGAGTGGAAGAAGTGGATCGACTCCGGGTCGCCGCCGTGCTCGCCGCAGACTCCGAGCTTGAGGTCGGGCCGGGTCTTGCGCCCCTCCTCGGCCGCGATCCGCACCAGGCGCCCGACGCCGTCGGCGTCGAGGGTCTCGAACGGCGACACCGTGAAGACGCCCTTGTCGAGATAGGTCGCGAAGAACTCGGCCTCGACGTCGTCGCGGCTGAAGCCCCACGTGGTCTGGGTCAGGTCGTTGGTGCCGAAGGAGAAGAACTCCGCGACGTCGGCGATGCGGTGCGCGGTGAGCGCCGCACGCGGCAGCTCGATCATCGTGCCGATCGGGATGTGCAGGTCGACACCCTCGCGGGCGGCGATCTCGTGCACGATGCCGTCGGTCTCGTCGGCCACCAGGTGCAGCTCCATCACCGACCCGACCAGCGGCACCATGATCTCGACCTTCGGGTCGCCGCCTGCCTTCTTGCGCGCGACCGCGGCCTCCGCGATGGCCCGCACCTGCAGACCGAACAGGCCCGGCACGACGAGCCCCAGACGTACGCCGCGCAGGCCGAGCATCGGGTTCGACTCGTGCAGGCGCTGCACCGCCGCGAGCAGCTTGAGGTCGGCGGCCTCGGAGTAGCCGTTGGCCTCCGCCACCGCGACCCGCACCGAGAGCTCGGTGAGGTTGGGCAGGAACTCGTGCAGCGGCGGGTCGAGCAGGCGGATCGTGACGGGAAGGCCGTCCATCTGCTCGAGCAGCTCGATGAAGTCCTGCCGCTGGAGCGGGAGCAGCGCGTCCAGAGCGGCCTGGCGGTCCTCGTCGTCGGAGAGGATCACGCGCTCGATGAGCACGCGCCGGTCGCCCAGGAACATGTGCTCGGTCCGTGTGAGGCCGATCCCCTCCGCACCCATGTAGCGGGCGCGGGCGGCATCCTCGGCGGTGTCCGCGTTGGCGCGGACGCGCAGGTGGCGGATCTCGTCGGCGTAGCCGAGCACGCGGTCGACGCTCGTCACGAGCGCAGCTGTGTCCTCGTCGGCGTCGACGAGCGCGGCTTCGAGGCCGTTCTCGAGGTACATCACCACGGGCGACGGACGCACGGGCACAGCGCCGATGAAGACCTCACCGGTGGAGCCGTCGATCGACAGGACGTCGCCCTCGACGATCGTGATGTCGCCGCACCGCGCGGTGCGCAGGTGCACGTCGATGTCGAGGTCCTCGGCGCCGGACACGCAGGTCTTGCCCATGCCACGGGCCACGACGGCCGCGTGCGAGGTCTTCCCGCCGCGCGCGGTGAGGATGCCGACGGCGGCGATCATGCCCTCGAGGTCGTCCGGGTTGGTCTCGCGGCGCAGCAGCAGCACGTCCTCGCCGCGCTCCTTCGCGGCGACCGCGGCTGCGGAGTCGAAGACGACCTTGCCGACCGCCGCACCCGGTGACGCTGCGCCGGCCTTGCACAGCAGCTGCCTCTCGGCGGACGAGTCGAACTGCGGGAACATCAGCTGCGCGAGCTGCGCGCCCGTGACCCGGTCGAGCGCTTCGTCCTCGTGGATGAGGTGCTCGTCGACGAGCTGGGTCGCGATGCGGAACGCCGCTGCCGCGGTGCGCTTGCCCACGCGGGTCTGCAGCATCCAGAGCTTGCCGCGCTCGATCGTGAACTCGATGTCGCACAGGTCGCGGTAGTGCGTCTCGAGGCGGCGCATCACGGTCATGAGCTCGGCGTGCGCCTCGGGCAGAAGGCCCTTGAGATCGTCGAGGGACAGGGTGTTGCGGATTCCGGCGACGACGTCCTCGCCCTGCGCGTTCTCGAGGTAGTCGCCGTACGAGCCGGGCGCACCCGTGGACGGGTCGCGGGTGAACGCGACGCCCGTGCCCGAGCCCTCGCCCAGGTTGCCGAACACCATCGTGCACACGTTGACCGCGGTGCCCAGGTCGTGCGGGATCCGCTCACGGCGGCGGTAGAGACGCGCGCGGTCGGTGTTCCACGAGTCGAACACCGCGCGGATCGCGAGGTCGAGCTGCTCGCGCGGGTGCTGCGGGAAGTCGCGGCCCGACTCCTCGCGCACGATGTCCTTGAACAGCTGCACGAGCGCCTGCAGGTCCTCGACGCCGAGCTCGGTGTCGAGCGCGACGCCCTTGGCCTTCTTCGCGTCGTCGAGCGCGTCGGCGAACCGGTCGCCCTCGATGCCGAGCACCGTCTTGCCGAACATCTGCACCAGGCGGCGGTAGGAGTCCCACGCGAACCGCTCGTTGCCGCTCGCCTCGGCCAGGCCGATGACGCTGGCGTCGTTCAGGCCGATGTTCAGGACCGTCTCCATCATGCCGGGCATGGAGAACTTCGCCCCCGACCGCACGCTGACCAGCAGCGGGTCGTGCCGGTCGCCCAGGCGCCGGTCGAGCGAGTCCTCGAGGTGCCGCAGCGCCATCGTGACCTGCACGCGCAGCTCGCCCGGCTCCTTGCCCTTGGCCAGGTAGGAGCGGCACGCCTCGGTCGTGATCGTGAACCCCGGCGGCACCGGCAGCCCGAGGTTCGTCATCTCGGCGAGGTTCGCACCCTTGCCGCCGAGCAGGTCCTTCTGGTCCTTCGACCCCTGCGTGAAGTCGAAGACGTACGCCGATGCTCCTGGCATGACCTGATCCCTCCGAGCCTGCTGACCCTCGGTCGCTCGATCCGTGCCGGATCTGCCGACCCCGTTGGCGACGCTATCCCCCGAGGTTCCGCGAGGGCTGGTCGAACCTTGTGTAAACGCAGTCACATCGACGAGGACTGCGTCACACCGCGACCCCGTCGCGCGCGGCGACGAGGTCGAGGGCGACGTCGACGATCATGTCCTCCTGGCCGCCGACGAGCTTGCGGCGCCCGACCTCGACGAGGATCGCGCGGGTGTCGAGGCCGTACGTGTCGGCCGCCCGCTCGGCGTGCCGCAGGAAGCTGCCGTAGACACCGGCGTACCCGAGGGTGAGGGTCTCCCGGTCGACGCGCACCGGGCGGTCCTGCGTCGGGCGCACGAGGTCGTCGGCGGCGTCCATGAGCGCCATCACGTCCGAGCCGTGCTGCCAGCCGGTGAGGTCGGCGACGGCGATGAACGCCTCGATAGGGCAGTTGCCCGCACCTGCACCCTGGCCCGCGAGCGAGGCGTCGACGCGGTACGCGCCCTCCTCCACCGCGACGACGCTGTTGGCGACCCCGAGGCCGAGGTTGTGGTGGGCGTGGATGCCGACCTGCGTCTCCGGCTCCAGGTTGTCGCGGAAGGCGCGGACGCGGTCGCGGACGCCGGTCATCGTGAGACGGCCGCCCGAGTCGACGACGTACAGGCACCCGGCCCCGGCGTCCTCCATGATCCTCGCCTGCTGCACGAGCACGTCGGGCTCGGCCATGTGGCTCATCATGAGGAAGCCCGACACGTCCATCCCGAGCTCGCACGCCTTGCCGATGTGCTGGATCGCGACGTCGGCCTCGGTGCAGTGCGTGGCGACGCGGACCGACTGCACGCCGAGGTCGTGCGCGTGCTCGAGGTCCTCGATCCGGCCGATGCCGGGAAGCAGCAGCGTGGTGAGCTTGGCCGTCTTCACGACCTCGGCTGCGGCGGCGATCCACTCCCAGTCGGTGTGGCGTCCGGGGCCGTAGTTGAGGCTCGATCCGCCGAGGCCGTCGCCGTGGGTCACCTCGATGGCGTCGACGCCGGCGGCGTCGAGGGCCGCGGCGATGTCGCGGACCTGGTCGAGCGTGTACTGGTGGCGGACGGAGTGCATGCCGTCCCGGAGGGTGACGTCCTGGATGTAGAGCTGCGTCATGACGGGACGACCTCCAGCGTGGGGTTGGCGTGCGTGGCGACGACGCGCTCGGCCACCTGCAGGGCTGCCGAGGTCATGATGTCGAGGTTGCCGGCGTACGCCGGGAGGTAGTGGCCGGCGCCCTCGACCTCGAGGAACACCGAGACCACGAGGCGGTCGGCCGGCTCGCGGTCGGGCACGAGCACCCGCTCGGGCGTGTCCTTCCCGACCTTGCGGAACTGCACCTTCTGCTTGAGGCGGTAGCCCGGCACGTACGACGAGACCCGCTCGACCATCCGCTCGACCGAGTCGACGACGGCCTGCTCGTCGCACTCGTCGACGATCGCGAGCACTGTGTCGCGCATGATCAGCGGCGGCTCGGCCGGGTTGAGGATGATGATCGCCTTGCCGCGCGCGGCACCCCCGACCTTCTCGATCGCGAGCGAGGTGGTCTCGGTGAACTCGTCGATGTTGGCGCGCGTGCCGGGGCCGGCCGACTTCGACGCGATCGACGCCACGATCTCGGCGTAGTGCACGGGCGCCACCTGCGAGATCGCCGCGACCATCGGGATGGTCGCCTGGCCGCCGCAGGTCACCATGTTCACGTTGCGCTGGGTGAGGTGCTCGTCGAGGTTCACCGCGGGCACGACGTAGGGGCCGATCGCGGCCGGCGTGAGGTCGACCATCGTGACGCCGGTGCCCGCGAGCCGGCTGTCGTTGTAGACGTGCGCACCTGCCGAGGTCGCGTCGAAGACGATGCCGATCTCGTCGAGGTGCGGCAGCTGGAGCAGCCCGTCGACACCGGTCGCGACCGTCGGCACACCCATGCGCGCCGCGCGGGCGAGGCCGTCCGACGCCGGGTCGATGCCGACCATCGCGCCCATCTCGAGCGTCTGCGACAGGCGCAGCACCTTGATCATGAGGTCGGTGCCGATGTTGCCGGATCCGATGATCGCGACCTTGTTGCGGGTCATGCCGTCTCCTCCTGCGCGAACGTGACCGAGATCTGGCCGAGGCCGGAGATGTCCGCCTCGACGACGTCGCCCGGGCGGACGACGGCCATGGGACCGAGCGCGCCCGACAGCACGACCTCGCCCGCGCGCAGCGGGTCGCCCAGGTCCCGGACCGTGCGGGCGAGCCAGAGCAGCGCGAGGAGCGGGTCGTCGAGGCAGGCCGAGCCCTGCCCCTCGGACGCCTTCTCGCCGTTGACCGTCATCGTCATCACGACGTCGACCGGCTCGACCTCGGTCAGCGGCACGACGGCGGCGGACACCACGTAGAGGGCGCTCGACGCGTTGTCGGCGACGGTGTCGGCGTACGAGATGTCCCAGTCGGCGATGCGGCTGTCGACGATCTCGATCGCTGCCATCGCGCCGGCGACGGCCGCGCGGACCTCCGCGACGTCCTCGAGCGCGCCGTCGAGGTCCGCGGCGAGCAGGAACGCGACCTCGGCCTCGACCTTCGGCTGCAGCAGGGCGCCAGCGGGCACGGTGCCCCCGGCGGGCACGGCCATGTCGTCGAGCAGCGAGCCGAAGTCGGGGGTTCCGACGCCGAGCTGCTTCTGCACCGCGGCCGAGGTGAGCCCGATCTTGCGGCCGACCCGCGTCGCACCGGCCTCGAGCCGGCGGGCGACGTTGACCGAGGCGACGGCGTACGCCGACTCGACGTCGTCCGCTGCCATGAGGTCGCGCACGGGAGGGCACGGCGTGCGCGTCTGGGCGGCCGCCCAGAGGCGGTCGGCCGCGGCCTGCCGCGGATCGGTGGAGGGGGTCATGGGCCCAGCATGGACGGGTGACGATCGGTACGTCACACTTCGTTCCATGTCACGGAACACTCAACCTGCTGCCGGATCGACGGTGTCAGAGCGGCCGGATCGCAGTGCAGCACTCGCTGAATCTCGCGACACGATGCTCGAGCGCGGTGTCCATATCCTGCAGTCGTTCCGTCCTACGGGACAGCCGCAATCGCTCTCGGCGATCGCGCGACGGACCGATCTCCCCAAGTCCACGACGCACCGCATCGTCGAGGTGCTGGCCGGTCAAGGGCTGCTCGAGCGCACGGGCGAGGGATGGGTCCTCGGCCGGGCGCTCTTCGAGCTCGGCGAGCTCGTGCCCATCAAGCGCCGCCTGCGCGAGACCGCGCTGCCGTTCATGGAGGACCTCTACGAGGCCACCCACGAGACCGTGCACCTCGCCGTCCGCGACGACCTCGACGTGCTGTACGCCGAGAAGATCCGGGGGCACTCCGGCGTCGACATGCCGTCACGCGTGGGCGGGCGTCTCCCGCTCTCGAGCACGGGGGTCGGCAAGACCCTGCTCGCCTTCTCCCCTGCGTCGCTCGTCGAGGAGGTCGTGTCGCGCCCGCTGCGCAGGCTCACCGAGCACTCCATCTCCGACCCCGCGGTGCTGCAGGACGAGCTGGCCACGATCCGGGCCGCGGGTGTCGGCTACGACCGGGAGGAGGCCGCGCTCGGAGTGAGCTGCGTCGCTGCGCCGGTGCTCGTGCGGGGCGAGCCGGTGGCTGCCCTCTCGGTGAGCGTGCCGTCCGGCCAGCTGCAGCCTGCCCGCCTCGCGCCGGCCGTGCGCACGGCCGCACTGGCCCTCAGCCGGGCGCTGTCGCGCTAGGGCGTCACGAAGGCGACTCGCCCGGACTCGGTTTCGTCCGTTCGCCCATCGCTCTAATGTTCGTGACTCATCGGGCCCTCGGACATCAAGATCTCGGTCCGTCGGGCCGTCAGCAACCAGGAGGCGTGCAGTGGATCTGCCCCAGGCTCAGGCCGCGCTCGCCGCGGTCGTGGCACATGCGACGACCATCGGCGCCTCGGTGTCGTGCAGCGTGGTGGACGGCGCGGGCAACGAGGTGCTGACCGCGCGCATGCCGGGTGCACCGTCGTTCACGCCGCACATCGCGCGCACCAAGGCGCGCACAGCCGTCGCCCTGAGGATGGACAGCGCCGATGTTGCCGGGCTGGCGCAGACCTACCCCGACCTGATCCCCGTCATCGACGAGCAGATGCCGTTCACCGTGACGACCCTCGCGGGCGGCGTGCTCGTCCGCGCGGGCAAAGCGGTCCTCGGAGCGGTCGGCGTCAGCGGGGCGACCCCGGACGAGGACGCCGAGTGCGCACGTGCCGGCGCGTCCGCGACCGGTCTGACGGAGTAGCCGCCGACCCGGCGCCCGCGCCGCACCGTCCGGCACAAGAATGTCCCCGTGCCGCCCCGGACAGCCCGACGCCACCGCCAGGGTGAGGAGTCGCGGGCGCTGATCCTCGACGCCGCGCTGGAGATCGCCGCGGAGCGCGGCTACTCCGGCACCACCATGTCGCTGGTCACCGAGCGCACCGGACTGCCGTCGTCGTCGATCTACTGGCACTTCCGCAACAAGGACCACCTTCTCGCCGAGGCGCTCGACCACAGCTGGTCCCGCTGGCTCGAGGCGGAGCCCCGGACCGACCCCGACGTCGGCGACGACCTCGAGTCGCGGGTGGCGCAGCGCATGGAGCGGCTGCGCACCACGATCGCCACGGCACCGGAGTTCTGGCGGCTCGGTCTCATGCTCGGACTGCTGCGCACCACGGACGAGATCGCGGCCCGGGACCGCTTCCTCGCCTTGCGGCGGGCGACGATCGAGTCGACGGAGCGCTGGTGGGCCGATGAGCTTCCCGTCGGCGCGGACGGTGGCGCCCCGCGTGTGCTCGCCCGCCTTCAGCTCGCGGCTGCGGACGGACTCCTCCTCGCCTCGGAGACCGACCGGGTGTGGAGCTATCCGCGCCTGACGCACGCGTTGGGGCGCGCGCTGCCACCGGTAGCGCTGCGGCTCGCCGGTTCGCCGACGCGCCCAACGGCATCCGCCGCTCGCCCGGGCCGGCCGGTGCCGCTGAGTGCCCTGCCGGAGGACTCGAGAACTCGCCTGCTGCGCGCCGCCGCTGAGGTGTCGGCCGAGCGCGGGTACGTCGGCACGAGCATCAGCCGCATCTGCGAACGGTCAGGGCTCCCTCCGAGCTCGCTGTACTGGTTCTTCGCCGACAAGGGCGCGCTCCTGGCCGAGGTGCTCGAGCGCAGCTTCGACGAATGGCTCGACCGCCAGCCCACCTGGACGCTCGCGACGACGCCTGAGCAACGGGTCGCGACCCTCAAGGTCGTCCTGCGCAGCACGATCGGCAGCTTCCACGAGGCGCCCGACTTCCTGCTGGTCGGGCACCTCATCGCCCTCGAGACTCGGGACGAGGGCACGACGGCTCGAGCCCGGTTCCTCGCCATCCGACGGCAGGCGGAGAAGACGCTGACCGCCTGGTTCGCCGGCACCTTGGCCCGAGGCCCGGCGGCGGCTGACCGCGACCTGCACCGCACCTTGGCACGCCTCACGATGGCGGTCACCGACGGGCTCTTCCTCGGCGAGCAGATGGACGAGTGGGAGACCGACCCGGACGACGTCGCCGACGCACTCGTGGCGCTGCTGGAGGAGATCGTCGGCCAGCGGGAGTCCGAGCTGGCCCCGGGCCCGTCAGCGCGACGGCGCGATCGGCGCGGTTCCGCGAGCGGGTGACGAGCGGCCGAGAGGCCGAGCGGCCGCGGAATGGCGCGGCCCGACATGGTGTTGGCCAGAAAGGTGCCCGCGCGTGCGGCACGACGAGAGGCTGGACATGACGGACGTGCTCAAGGTCGACGTGTGGTCCGACGTCGCCTGCCCCTGGTGCTACATCGGCAAGCGTCGCTTCGCCGAGGGCGTGCGCCGCTACACCGAGGCCGGTGGCGACCGCGTCGTCGAGGTTGAGTACCACTCGTTCGAGCTCTCCCCCGACACCCCCGTCGACTTCGAGGGCGACGAGATCGACTTCCTGGCCAAGCACAAGCGGATGCCGGTCGAGCAGGTCCGTCAGCTGATCGCATACGTGAAGCAGGTCGCGGCGGGCGAAGGCATCGACTACGACTTCGAGGCGCTGCACCACACCAAGACGCTCAAGGCGCACGAGCTGCTGCACCTCGCCAAGGCGCACGGCAAGCAGGAGGAGATGAAGGAGCGGCTGCTGGCCGCCTACTTCGTGGAGGGCCGCCACGTGGGACGGATCGAGGAGCTCGCCTCGCTCGCCGCCGACGTCGGCCTCGATCCCGTCGAGGTCACCACCGCTCTCGAGGCCGGGACCTACGCCGACGCCGTGGCCGCCGACATCGCCCAGGGTCTCGCCTACGGCATCAACGGCGTGCCGTTCTACGTGATCGACGGCCGGTACGGCGTGAGCGGCGCGCAGAGCCCCGAGATGTTCGCCGAGGCCCTTGCTCAGGCGGCGGCGGAGTGACCGGCCCGACGCCGTTCACCGTGCTGCCGGGCGCGGACGACGTGGCCTGCGTGGACGGCGTGTGCGCCGTGCCCGCGCCGTCCGACGTCGCCCCGCAGCCGGACTCGACCAACGCGACGGACGCGACAGACGCGGACTAGCCGCCCGAGACCGACAGCTCGGCCGCGCTGATGTCGGCGAGGAACCCGTCGAGGTCGTCGGGGTCGTCGAGCCAGCCGTCCGGCAGCGCGACCCGCTTACCGGGCTGCGTGCGTCCGCGGGGCCCTTCGCTGACCTCGCCCGGCCACGGCTGGTCGAGGTCCATCTGCGCGATGTAGCCGTCGATCTCCTCGAGCGTGTCCGCGAGCGCGAGCCCCTGGCGGAGCTCGCGGCGTACGACGAAACCCTTGAGGTACCAGGCGATGTGCTTGCGGAAGTCGCGCGGGCCCTTGTCCTCCCCGAGCACCTCGCTGAGCAGCTGCGCGTGGTGGCGCATCACCGCCGAGACCTCGCGCAGGCCCGGGTCGGCCGGCACGTCGCGGCCGGTGAAGCTCGCCGCGAGCTGCCCGAACAGCCACGGTCGGCCGAGGCACCCGCGTCCGACGACGATGCCGGCGGCGCCGGTCTGCTCGACCATCCGCTGCGCGTCGGCGTACGTCCAGATGTCGCCGTTGCCGAGCACGGGGATGCCGAAGGGCTCGAGCTCCTCGACGAGGCGCGCGATCGCCGACCAGTCCGCGGTGCCGCCGTACAGCTGGCTCGCGGTGCGGCCGTGCAGCGCCACCCAGGCGGCGCCCTCCTCGGCGGCGGCGCGGCCGGCCTCGAGGTAGGTGAGGTGGTCGTCGTCGACGCCCTTCCTCATCTTGACCGTGACGGGGACGGGCTCGCGGCCGACGGCGCGGGCGGCGTCGTCGGACGCTGCGACGGCCTCGCGCACGATCGCGCGGAAGAGCCCGCGCTTCCAGGGCAGCGCGCTGCCGCCACCCTTGCGGGTGACCTTGGGCACAGGGCACCCGAAGTTGAGGTCGACGTGGTCGGCGCGGTCCTCGGCCACGAGCATCCGGACGGCCGCCGCGACCGTGGCCGGGTCGACGCCGTACAGCTGCACGCTGCGCGGCTGCTCGTCGGCGTCGGTCGCGATCATCTTCATGGTCTCGTCGTTGCGCTCGACGAGCGCACGGCTCGTGATCATCTCGGTGACGTAGATGCCGGTCGCGGCGCCGTCGGTCGCCGCCCGGGCCTGCTCGCGGGCGAGGCGGCGGAACGCGCGGTTGGTGATGCCCGCCATCGGCGCGAGCACGACGGGCACGCCACCGCGCGCCAGCAGCTCGTACCCCGGATGCGTCACACCCCCATCATCACCGACGCACCGCGCCCCCCAGAAATCCGTGCGGAACGCGGCGTCCGGGAGCGGTGTTGGCGATGGCTGCGTACGGTGTGCGGTGTGACGGAGACGGCGAGCCGGGCCTGGACGCGCGATGTGCTCGACGGCTTCGAGCAGACCACCCTCGTGCTGCCCGACTCGTGGGACGGCCCGGTCGAGGCAGTCGTCGTACGGCGCGTCACCGGGCTCACGAGCGGGGGCGCCGTCCTCTACGTGCACGGCTTCGGCGACTACTTCTTCCAGAGCCACCTCGCCGACTACTTCGAGAAGCAGGGGCTGCGCTTCTACGCCGTCGACCTGCGCCGGCACGGCCGCGCCCTCCGCGAGCACCAGCGCCCCAACACCTGCCGGAGCATCGACGAGTACGTCGAGGACATCGACGCCGCGGTGCAGCTGCTCGTCCGCGAGGAGGGCGTCACCTGGCTCCTGCTCAACGGCCACTCCACCGGCGGTCTCGCGGGCGCGATCCAGGCGCACCGGGGCGAGCAGAGGCGCTCGATCGCGGCGGTCTACCTCAACAGCCCGTTCCTCGACATGAACCTCCCCGCCTGGCAGGAGGCGCTCGTCGAGCCCTTCCTGTCCGCAGTCGGCGGGGTGCTCCCGAACCTCGACATCCCCGGCCTGTCCGCCCTGTACGGCGACAGCATCCACGAGTCGCGCAACGGATCCTGGGCCTTCGATCTCACCTGGAAGCCGCTCGCGGGATTCCCCGCCAAGGCGGGCTGGATCCGCGCGATCCATCTCGCCCAGCGCGAGGTCGAGGACGGGCTCTCCATCCAGGCGCCCGTGCTCGTGCTGCACGCAGAGCGCAGCCTGCGCCCGAAGAAGTGGTCGGACGACCTGCTCCGTGCCGACATCGTGCTCGACGTCGACGACATCGCGCGCCTCGCCCCCATGCTCGGGCCGAACGTCGAGGTCGACGCCGTGCCCGACGGCATCCACGACCTCGCCCTCGCCGCCGACGGCCCGCGCGAGACCGCGTTCCGCATGGTCACCGACTGGCTCGCCCGCGTCCGCCAGGACTAGCTCCGCGGCTGCGATCCTGGGTCCATGACGCGCGCCCCCGAGGTCGATCACGTGGTGCTGGGCGTCGCCGACCTCGACGACGCCGCGGCCCGGCTCGCGGAGCAGGGGATCACGGCGCTCCCCGGCGGCACGCACCCGCACTGGGGCACGGCGAACCGCATCGTGCCGCTCGGGTCGGCGTACCTCGAGCTCGTCGCCGTCGTCGATGCCGACGTCGCGGCCACCAGCGCGTTCGGCTCGTGGGTCGCGGCCCAGGCGCGCGGCGACGCCGCCTGGGGCTGGGCCGTGCGCTCGCAGGACATCGCCGCCACCGCAGAGCGGCTCGGGCTCGACCTGGTGGCTGGCAGCAGGGTGCGGCCCGACGGCGTCACGCTGTCGTGGCAGCTCGCGGGCGTCCCCGACGAGGGCTCGGACCGGTCGCTGCCGTTCTTCATCGCGTGGGGCGACGGCGTGCCGATGCCCGGCGGGTCGGCCGTCACCCATGACGCCGGCACCGTGCTGCTGCGCGGGCTCACCGTCGGGGGCGACGACGATGCCCTCCGCGGATGGCTCGACGGCGAGGTCGACGGCGTCGTCGTCACGCCTGGCCGCCCCGGCGTGCTCGCCGTGGTGCTGACGACTCCGTCGGCCGAGATCACGCTGCGGCCGCCGCTCGTGGACCCTCGGCCATGACCGCCCTGACGTCGCAGCAGGCCGAGTGGCGTGCCCGCGCCTGGACGGCGTACCCGCCGATCCTCACGCTGTCCGGCGCCGGCAGGGACGCCGACGTCGTGTTCCGCTCGCCGACGGTCTGCGGTGCCGACATGGTCGTGCCGCATGCGTGGGGCATCCGGATCTGCGCCGGCGACTCGACGCCCGATCCGGCGGATGCCGCAGCCGCCATCGCCTGGTGCCGGCACCGGGACGCCGGCCACGGCTGGTTCGTCAGCGGACCGGCCGCACGCGCCGACGACTGGCCGGGCCTCGAGGTCGGCGACGGCAGCGGCGTGTTCGCCACCGACGCTACGGTCGCCGCAGCCTTCCCGCTGGTCGTGCCCGACGGCGTCACGCTCGAGCACGCACCCTCGCTGGGCGACGTCCGGGCCGCGTACGGCGGATGGATGGACGACCACCCGCTGGCAGACCTGCTCGTCACAGCCGACGACCTGGCGCATCCCGATCGCGCGTTCGTCGTGGCGCACGTCGACGGCGAGCCGGTCGGGTGCGCGTTCGTGTGGTGGGGCGAGGGCACGGCGTACCTCTCGGGGATCGGGGTCGTCGAGCGGCTGCGCGGACGCGGGATCGGCAACGCGCTCACGACTGCTGCGGCGCAGGTGGGTGCCACGAGGCCCGGCACGGATGTGGTGTGGATGTTCGCGACGCCCGAGGGCGCTGCGCTCTACGACCGCATGGGCTTCGTGCTCGTCGACCGCGAGGTGCTGCTGCGACCGCGCTAGGCGTCGAGGCGGAACAGCAAGTAGCCGTCGTCCGCGATCCCGTCAGGCACGAAGCCGGCCTTCGCCAGCACCCGCTGGGATGCGACGTTGTGAGGCACGACCCCCGCCTGCAGCGGGCGGATCGGGTCCTCGGCCACCAGCAGCTCGAGCGCTCGGGAGGCGATGCCGCGACCCCAGTGGGCACGGTCGATCCAGTAGCCCACCTCGCGCCCGCCGTGGGCGTAGAAGCTGCCGATGTTGCCGACGACGACGCCGTCAGCCTCGATCACGCGGTAGTGCACCTCGGGATCGGCGCGGATCCGACCCAGGTGCTCGAGGAAGGCCGTGCGGTCGCGCGACGGGAAGTCGGCCATCGCCGCAGCCTCGGCATCGGCCTGGTGCCAGAAGAGCTCGTCGACATCGCCGTCACGCACCTCGCGCAGCGTCACGGTCGCCGGGTGCGGCTGCATGCGCACATCCTGCCCGGCACCGCCGAGGGCGGCGCGGGGCTTTCCGTTGGGAGACCCCGGGCGCCTGGTAGGCACCCGGGGGCACCTTCATCCTGAAGAGTTCGGTGTGGTGGGTCCTCAGCAGCCGGGGAGGCGGGCGGCGAGCCAGCCGCCGATCGCGTCGAGGCCGATGCGCTCCTGCGTCATGGTGTCGCGGTCGCGCACCGTCACGGCCTGGTCCTCGAGGGTGTCGAAGTCGACCGTCACGCAGTACGGCGTGCCGATCTCGTCCTGGCGGCGGTAGCGGCGGCCGATGGCGCCGGCGTCGTCGAACTCGACGTTCCACGACGTCCGCAGCTCGGCCGCGAGGTCCTTCGCCTTGGGCGTGAGGTCGGCGTTGCGCGAGAGCGGGAGCACCGCGACCTTGACGGGCGCGAGGCGCTTGTCGAAGCGCATCACGGTGCGCTTGTCGACGCCGCCCTTGGCGTTGGGAGCCTCGTCCTCGTCGTACGCCTCGAGCATGAACGCCAGCATCGCGCGGGTGAGGCCGGCTGCCGGCTCGATGACGAACGGGAACCAGCGCTCGTCGGTCTCCTGGTCGAAGTACGACAGGTCGACGCCGGACGCCGCGGAGTGCGCCTTGAGGTCGAAGTCGGTGCGGTTGGCGATGCCCTCGAGCTCGGCGAAGTCGGAGCCGCCGAAGTTGAACTTGTACTCGATGTCGACCGTGCGCTTGGAGTAGTGCGACAGCTTGTCCTTCGGGTGCTCGAAGAGGCGGAGGTTGTCCGCCGAGAGCCCGAGGTCGAGGTACCACGCCCAGCGCGTGTCGATCCAGTACTGGTGCCACTCCTCGTCGGTGCCGGGCTTGACGAAGAACTCCATCTCCATCTGCTCGAACTCGCGGGTGCGGAAGATGAAGTTGCCGGGCGTGATCTCGTTGCGGAACGACTTGCCGACCTGGCCGATGCCGAACGGCGGCTTCTTGCGCGCGGTGCCGGCGACGTTGGCGTAGTTGACGAAGATGCCCTGCGCGGTCTCGGGGCGCAGGTAGTGGATCGACGACTCGTCCTGCACCGGGCCGAGCGAGGTCGACAGCATGCCGCTGAAGTTGCGGGGCTCGGTGAACTGGCCCTTGTTGCCGCAGTTCGGGCAGTTGATGCCGGCGAGGCCGCCCTCGGGCGCCTTGCCGTGCTTGTGCTCGTACGCCTCGACGAGCTGGTCCTCGCGGAACCGCTTGTGGCACGAGAGGCACTCGGTGAGCGGGTCGGTGAACGTGTCGAGATGGCCGGACGCGGCCCACACCTGCGGCGCGAGGATCACGGCCGAGTCGAGGCCGACGACGTCCTCGCGGCTCTGCACCATCGCGCGCCACCACTGGCGGCGGACGTTCTCCTTGAGCTCGACGCCCAGCGGGCCGTAGTCCCAGGCGGAGCGCGTACCGCCGTAGATCTCGCTGGAGGGGTACACGAACCCTCGGCGCTTGGAGAGGTTGACGACGGCGTCTACGCGATCGAGGGCCATGACTGGGTGGGCTCCATCCGGCTGGAATGTCGGCGAGGGTGTCCGCACGCGTTCGGTGCGGGGCTTCAGGCTACGCGAACGTGCCGTGGTGCTCGTGCGGGGTTCGGCACCGCGGGGTCAGCCGAACTCCCCGCGGCTCACGTGCGGTGCGGCAGCTTCGCCGAGGCCCACGACGTCGGCGTCCGCCCCGCGTGCTGACGGCTGCTCGACGACCGAGTCCGGCGTCCGCGCGACGAGCACCTCGAACGCCGTGGCCTCGTCCACCGCCGTCTGCAGGAACGGCCACCGCAGCTTCACCTCGTACGCCGACAGCGCGCGACGGTAGGAGCCGACGTCCTCCCACTCGGTCGCGAGCACCAGGAGGTCGGGCTCGTCGACGGCCCGGGCGATCCACCCGCGGACGTACCCCGGGAGGCCGGCGAGCACCGCGAGCAGGTCGCGGGCGGCGCCGAGGGCGTCGGTGGTCGACGCGAACCCCGCGAGCGGGAGGCGGTGGCGGGTGACGACGAGCACTCCCCCACCGTAGGCCGATCCCGGAGGATGCGACGATGGGGTCCTCCCCCGACCCGAGGACCACGAGCCGTGCCCCAGAGCAAGCGCCACCCCGCCCGGCGCCCCGAGAAGCGACCGGCCAAGCCGAAGCACTCGCCGCGCACGCAGACCCCGAGCCGCAGGCCTGCGCCCTCGTCCACCTCCTCGCCGGCGCGCCGCAGGCTCGAGATCGCCAGCGCTGGGCCGCTCATGCTGCTCAGCCGCCTGCCCAAGTGGGTCGTCCCCGCGCTCCTCGCGCTCCTGCTCGTCGGCGGGCTCGCGATCCCGAGCCCGTGGTCGGCGCTGTTCCTCGTCCCCGTCGCACTGTTCCTCGCCTGGCTGCTCGCCCTCGCCTGGCCCGTGCTCTCGACCCGCGGCCGGCTCATGCGCCTGGTCGTGGTGCTGCTGGTCGTCGCAGCGGCGATCGCCCGCTTCGTCTCGCTGATCTGACCCGATGAACATGGTTTTGACAATCATGTTCATTTAGCGCGAGACTGGACGCATGACGCGCCGCCCCCTCCGTGCCCTCGCGCTCCTGCCCGTCGTCGCCCTGCTCGCCGCCTGCGGCTCGTCGGGCGCTGCCTCGAACGGCGCAGCCGACCCGACGGTGTCGGTGGTCGCCGGCTTCTACCCCCTGCAGTGGGCGGCCGAGGTCGTCGGGGGCGACCGCGTCTCGGTCACGTCGCTCACCTCGCCCGGCGCGGAGCCGCACGACCTCGAGCTGACCCCGCAGCAGGTCGCGGCCGTCACCGACGCGGGCCTCGTGCTCTACGTGGCCGAGTTCCAGCCCGCCCTCGACGACGCGATCGCGCAGAGCCCGGAGGCGGCGGTCGACGTCGCAGCGGGCCTCGAGACGCTCGCGCCGGAGGAGCACGCCGGCGAGGACCACGAGGGCGAGAAGGAGGCGAGCTACGACCCGCACGTGTGGCTCGACCCCACGAACATGGCGGCGATCGTCGCGACGGTCGCCCAGCGGCTCTCGTCGCTCGACCCGGCCGGCGCCTCGACGTACGCCGCCAACGCCGCGGCCCTCGAGGACCGGCTCACCGCCCTCGACGAGCAGTGGCGCACCGGCACGGCGACGTGCACCAGCCGCGACCTCGTCGTCTCGCACGAGGCGTTCGGCTACCTCGCCAAGCGCTACGGCTTCGAGCAGGTCGGCATCTCGGGCCTCGCTCCGGACACCGAGCCCAGCCCTGCCAAGATCGCCGAGGTGGCCGACTTCGTGCGCGCCAACGAGGTGCGCACGGTCTACTACGAGACGCTGGTCGACCCGAAGGTCGCCCAGACCGTGGCCGACGAGACCGGCGCGAAGACCGCGGTGCTGGACCCGCTCGAGGGTCTCGCGGAAGGATCGACCGACGACTACATCAGCGTGATGGAGAAGAACCTCCAGACGGTGAAGGACGGACAGCCCTGCTCGTGACCCATGACCATGCGCACGCGCACACCGACCCCGGGGCGGTGTTCTCCGCCGCGCGCGCATGTGTGACCTTCGACGGCGACTGCGTCGTCGACGAGGTCGACCTCACGATCACCCATGGCGAGTTCGTCGCCGTCCTCGGAGAGAACGGCGCCGGCAAGACCACGCTCGTGCGCGCCCTGCTCGGGCTCACGCCCCTCTCGCACGGCTCGGTCCGCCTCTTCGGCACGCCGCTCGAGTCGTTCACGGACTGGGGCCGCATCGGCTACGTGCCCCAGCGCCTCCTGTCCGCCGGCGCCGTGCCGACGTCGGTGCGCGAGGTCGTGGCGTCCGCGCTGTGGGGCCCGAAGGGCCGCTTCCGCCGCTCGCTGCGCGCAGACTCCGTGGAGCAGGCGCTGCGCTCGGTCGATCTCTGGGACCGCCGCGACGACCGGCTCGACACGCTGTCCGGCGGGCAGCAGCGCCGGGTCCTCATCGCCCGCGCGCTCGCCGGCGGCGCCGACACGTTCGTCCTCGACGAGCCGACTGCGGGCATCGACAGCGTGAGCCAGGCTCGACTGGCGGAGACGCTGGGCTCGCTCAAGGATTCGGGCTCCACCGTCGTCGTGGTCACCCACGAGGTCGGGGCGCTCGCCGATCTCGTCACCCGGGCGCTCGTCCTCGGTCGCAGCAGCCACGGGTCGGTGCTGTACGACGGCCCGCCGCGGCGCGAGGAGCTCGCCCACCACCACGCGTGGCACCACAGCGAGGAGCTCGCACCCGTCGAGGTCCCCGTCGCGCCCGTCACGCTCCTGGAGGGCTGATCCGTGCCCCTTCTCGAGTACGACTTCCTCCAGCGGGCGCTGGTCGCCGCCGCCATCGTGGGTCTGGTCGCTCCGCTCATCGGCGTCTTCCTCGTCCAGCGCCGGCTCGCCCTGCTCGGCGACGGCATGGGGCATGTGGCCCTCGCCGGCGTCGGCATCGCGTTCCTCTTCGGCACGGCGCCCGTGCCCACCGCTCTCGTCGCGGCCGCGGCCGGCGCGGTCGTCATCGAGCTGATCCGCGCGAAGTCGCGCACCGCAGGCGATCTCGCCCTCGCGCTCATCTTCTACGGCGGCATCGCGGGCGGTGTCCTGTTCACCTACCTGGCGGGCGGCAAGTCCTCCGCCGCCCTCAACCAGTACCTGTTCGGGTCGCTGTCGACCGTGTCCGCGAGCGACCTCGTGTGGCTGGCCGTCGTGGCCCTGCTCGTGATCGTGGTGCTCGCGACGTTCGGCCGCGAGATCTTCGTGATGGCGCTCGACCCCGACCTCGCCCGCACCCAGGGCATCCGCGTCACCGCGATGAGCATGCTCCTCACCGTGCTGGCGGCGCTCACCGTCGTGATCGGCATGCGCACCGTCGGGCTCCTGCTCGTGAGCGCGATCATGATCGTGCCGGTCGCTGCGGCCCAGCAGCTCACGCGGTCGTTCCGCACGACGGCGATGATCGGCGTGGTGGTCGGTGAGCTGGCCGCGGTCCTCGGCCTGTTCTCGAGCTACTCCCTCGACGTGCCGCCCGGGCCCGCGATCGTCATGGTGGCCCTGCTGCTGTTCGGCCTCTGCGCCGCGCTCGCCGTGCCCGTACGCCGCCGTCGCTCCCGTGGGGTGGCGGCTGCCGCAGCCGCTGCCGCCGAGCCGATCGGAGCGCACGCATGACCACGCGACGGACCACCAGCGTCCCCGGGGTGCGCTCCACGAGGCAGCGCACGGCGGTGTCGGGCGTGCTCGACGAGCTCGACGGCTTCCGCAGCGCGCAGCAGATCCACGCCGAGCTCGCCGGGCGCGGCGACGCCGTCGGGCTCACCACCGTCTACCGCACCCTCGCCGCCCTCGCGGAGGCCGGCGAGGTCGACTCGTTGCTCAACGACGAGGGCGAGACGGTCTACCGCCGGTGCGAGGGCGGGTCGCACCACCACCACCTCGTGTGCCGCCAGTGCGGAGCGACGGTGGAGATCGACGGCCCCGCCGTCGAGACCTGGGCCGACCGCATGGCCGCCGAGCACGGCTACGACGAGGTCAGCCACACCCTCGAGATCTTCGGCCGCTGCGCCGCCTGTCGCGCCTGAGACGTCCGCGAGTTACTGCCCAAAGTGGGGTTGTGGAGGGGTCCAACACCCCACTTTGGGCAGTTACTCGGAGACCTGGACGGCGCGGTCAGGGTCGGACCGCGCAGCTGGGTAGCCAGTGTGCGCTCTGCGACGGAATCGCCGCTCAGCTAGGCAGTGCCTCCTTACCCGGGTAGCCAGCGTGCGCTCTGCGACGGAATCGCCGCTCAGCTAGGCAGTGCCTCCTTACCCGGGTAGCCAGCGTGCGCTCTGCGACGGAATCGCCGCTCAGCTAGGCAGTGCCTCCTTACCCGGGTAGCCAGCGTGCGCCCTGTCAAGCCTCGGTCGAGCGCTCGGCGAAGAGCTCCTCGTTGGGGACCGCACCGCCGTAGCGGCGGTCGCGTCCGGCGTACTGCTCGCAGGCCCACCAGAGGTGTCGGCGGTCGAAGTCGGGCCACAGCGTCGGCACGAACACCATCTCGGCGTACGCCGACTGCCACAGCAGGAAGTTGCTCGTGCGCTGCTCCCCCGACGACCGCACGAAGAGGTCGACGTCGGGCATGTCCGGCTCGTCGAGGTAGCGACCGATCATGCGCTCGTCGACCTTGCCGGGGTCGATGCGGCCGGCGGCCACCTCGCGCGCGATCGCTTGTGCCGCATCGGCGATCTCGGCCCGGCCGCCGTAGTTGACGCACATGGTGAGGGTGAGGGTCGAGTTGCCGGCGGTCATCCGCTCGGCCTCCTCGAGCTCGTCCACGACCGACTTCCAGAGGCGCGGCCGCCGCCCGGCCCAGCGCACACGGACGCCGAGGTCGTGCATCTCGTCGCGCCGACGCCGGATCACGTCGCGGTTGAAGCCCATGAGGAAGCGCACCTCGTCCGGCGACCGCTTCCAGTTCTCGGTGGAGAAGGCGTACGCCGAGATCCATCCGACGCCCAGCTCGACCGCGCCGTGGACGACGTCGAGCAGGCTCGCCTCCCCCGCCTCGTGCCCGGCGGTGCGCGGCAGCCCGCGGTCCTTGGCCCAGCGCCCGTTGCCGTCCATCACGATCGCGACGTGCTTCGGCACGAGGTCGGCCGGGATGTCCGGTGCGGTCGCGCCGCTCGGGTGCGGGCGCGGCGCCGACACGGGGGTGCTGCGCGGGGTCACGCGCTCGCTGTCGCGTCCACGGGTACGTCGTACGGCCACGGGGCCATCGTGGCACCCGCGGCGGTCGAAGCAGGTGCGCGACCCGGATCAGGCCGACGCGGCGACGCGCTCGCGGGTGTGGACGAGCAGCTCGTCCACTACGAGCTGCGGCGCGTGGGTGTGCGGGTGGTGGCTGGCCCCCTCGACGACGACGAAGCGGCTGCCGGGCAGCAGGGCGTGCGCGTCGAGCCCGTGCTGCATCGGCAGCATCGGGTCGCGGTCGCCCCAGATGATGAGCACGCGGTGCGGATCGAGGCCCGACATCTTCGCGAGCGCCGAGACCCGCTGGCCGTCGGGGCCGACGACGCTGCGGACGGTCGAGAGGAACGCGGCGAGCCGTCGCGCGTCGCGCATGTCCTCGAGCTTGGCGAGGGCCTTGGGGCTCAGGGCCTCGGGCTCGATGCCGCGAGCGCCCAGCTTCCTCGCCGCCCAGCGCGCCGTGCGCACCGAGCGCTCGCTGCTCGCGAGGCGCAGGACGAGCTCGGAGCCGGGCAGGCTGGCCGCACGCAGGCTCATGCCCACGTCGGTGCCGAGGCCGCCGCTGGAGATGAGGGTGAGCGTCTCGATGCGCGCCGGGAACTGGTAGGCGAGCTGCAGGCTCACTCCCCCGCCGAGCGAGTGCCCCACGAGGTGGACGCGCTCGTGGCCGAGGTGGTCGAGCAGGTCGCGGATGGCGCTGGCGTTCGCGCCGAGGCTGAAGTCGCCGTTGCCGACGTCGGAGCTGCCGTGGCCGAGCAGATCGACGGCGACCACCGCGCGACCGGCGGCGGCGAGGCGCTGGGGGATGTCGCCCCAGGTGTCGATCGAGGAGCCGACCCCGTGCACGAGCAGGATCGGCAGGCCGCGGCCCGGGATCTCGACGTACGCGATCTCGTGGCCGGGCAGTGCCGCGGTGCGGCGTCGGAGCGGGTTCATGGGACCTCCGTCGTAACCTACGCTGCCGTAAGTATACCGATGAGTAACCTACGGTCAAGTAACCACGAATCGTGCTCGAACAGTCCAGCCGACGGAGTCGGCGACCCCGCGGATCAGGTGCGGTCGAGGAGGGGGAGGCTGCGCAGGCCTCGTTCGAGCTGCCAGGAGAGGTAGGCGGCCACGAGGGAGGACGCCTCGGTGCGGGCGCGGGGCGAGCTGGAGTCCGCCACCGACCAGTCCCCGGACAGCAGGGCGCCGAGCAGCGCGAACGTCTCCTCGGCCGGCGAGGCCGACCCGGGCTGGCGGTCGTCGCTGCAGAGCGCTCCCCCGGCCGCGACGTGGAACGACCGGTGCGGGCCCGGGATGCCGCACTTCGCGCAGGCGTCGAAGCTGGGGGCCCACCCGGCCACGGCGAGCGAGCGCACGAGGTAGGCGTCGAGGATGAGGCCGGCGTCGTGGTCGCCCGAGACGAGCGCGCGCAGCCCGCCGACCAGCAGGAGGTACTGCTGCACCGCCGGCTCGCGCTCCTCGGCGGTCATCCGCTCGGCCGTCTCGAGCATCACCTGGCCGGTGGTGTAGCGGGAGTAGTCCTGGACGAGCTGGGCGCCGTACGAGCCGATGGTCTCCACCTGGGTGACGCCGTCGAGGCTGCGGCCCTCGTAGAACTGGACGTCGACGTGGCTGAACGGCTCGAGCCGGGCACCGATGCGCGAGGTGGTCTTGCGGACTCCCTTGGCGACCGCGCGGATGCGGCCGTGGTCGCGCGTGAGCAGCGTGACGATGCGGTCGGCCTCCCCCAGCTTCTGGGCGCGCAGGACGACGCCTTCGTCGCGGTAGAGGCTCACTGCGGCATTCTCTCCCGCGCCACCCGCTGCCACCTCGTGTGACACGGGTGCGGCGGACCCCGGAGCAGCCGGTGCCGGGGTAGCGTCGTCCGACAGGACGAGCGAGGAGGCACGGTGGCCGACGACGACCTCACCGCCAGGATCGCCCGGCGCGGCGACCCCGAGGCGGTCCCGGTGCGCTTCGACAACAAGGCGCTGCGCCGCTCGGTCCTATCGGTGCTGCTCGTGTTCCTCGCCTTCACGGTCGCGGTGTGGCTCTTCGGCCAGCTGAGCCACTTCCTGCTGGTGCTGCTGCTCGCCTGGCTGCTCTCGATCGCGATGGAGCCCGGCGTCGCCTGGCTGTCGAACCACGGCTGGCGCCGAGGTGCCGCCACGGGACTCGTCCTGCTCACCATCGTGCTCGTCACGCTGGGGTTCCTCGGACTGTTCGGCGGGCTGTTCTTCACCCAGCTCGCCGACCTCGTGCAGCAGCTGCCGGCGGTCGTCACCGACATCATCGAGTGGCTCAACACCACGTTCGACCTGAAGCTCGACCCGAACAACGTGCTCGAGCTGCTGCAGATCTCGCCGTCCCAGATCACCTTGCTGGCCACCAACCTCGCCGGAGGCGTGCTCGGGGTCTTCGGCCTGCTGTTCGGCACGCTGTTCGACGCGCTCACCATGCTGGTGTTCGCCTTCTACTTCTCCGCCGACGGCCCGCGCCTGCGCCGCGCGGTCGGATCGTGGTTGCCGCTGGAGTCGCAGAGGGTGTTCGTCGCCGTCTGGGACATCGCCGTCACCAAGACCGGCGGCTTCGTGGTCTCCAAGGTCATCCTGGCCACGCTGTCGTCGCTCGCGCACTCGATCGCGTTCTTCGTGATCGGGGTGCCGTACTGGCTCCCGATGGGTGTGTTCGCCGGCGTCGTGAGCCAGTTCATCCCGACCATCGGCACCTACATCGGCATCATCGTGCCGGCCGCTTTCGCGGCGTTCGAGCAGCCGCTCGACGTCGTCTGGATCGTCGCCTTCGCGACGCTCTACCAGCAGCTCGAGAACTACGTCTTCACCCCGCGCGTGAGCCGCGTGACGATGGACATCCATCCCGCTCTGGCACTGGGGTCGGTGTTCCTCGGAGTGGCGCTGTTCGGTCCCATCGGCGCGATCATCGGCATCCCGCTGGCAGCGGCGGCCCTCGCGGTGATGGACACGTACGGCAAGCGGCGCGAGCTCATCCCCGAGCTGCAGGTGCGCACGAAGGGCGAGAAGCCTGCCAGGCACGGCGACGCCTTCGCCGGCGACCCCGACGTCGTCACCCCTGCCGGGCTCCCGCTCTCGGACGCGCCTGCGGAGGCCGCAGCACCCGATCGGGTCAACGAGACCTGACCCGCGCGCCAGACCTGCTCACGGTCCGCTCAAGGCCCCGTGCGCACGTCTGACCGGTCACCGGACCTCGGTCACCCTGGGAGCGACGCGCACGAGCGCGCCCCGGCGCACCCGCCGGTCCCCAGACCCGGAGCCACCCGTGACCAGCACCGCGAGCGCATGGACCCGTGACGACGCCGCGTCGGACGCCGACGCGCGCCAGGAGATCCGCGACCTCGTGACCCGGCTCGCGGCCACGATCGGGTCCTGTCCCGACGACGACCGCCTCCTGCGCTCGGTCCTGCTCGACCTGCCGACCCGCCTCCAGGCGTCGGCCGCACTCCTGGCACGCGTCCGGAAGGACGGTGCGCTCGCCGTGGTCAGCCGCTTCGGCCGGGTCCACCTCGGCGAGGACGTGCTCGTGATCGGCGCCGACGAGGACTGCCCTGCCACCCGCGCGCTGGGTCAGGCGGAGCCGCTCATCGTCGTCGCGACCGATGACGCCACGGCGCCGTCCACGTCCCTGCCCGAGGGCGGGGCACCCCTGGCCGCCGTCCGGGTCCTGTCCCGCGACGTCCCCGCCGCGGTGCTCGTCGTCTTCTTCGACGCCGTGGCCGACGGCGTCGCCGACCATCTCGCCGTGGTGCGCGACCTGCTCGCCCTGCACGCCCAGGTGATGTGGCCGTCGCCGCTGCTCGCGCCTGGGGAGCGGCACCTGCACGGGCTTCCGGCCCCCGAGGACGACGGGCTCACCCCGCGCCGGCTCACCGTCCTGCGCTACATGTCGGCGGGCCTGTCCAACCGGGCCATCGCGGACAGGATCGGCTTCAGCGAGTCGACCGTCCGGCACGAGACGATGGCCATCTACCGGGCGTTCGGCGTCGGTGACCGGCGTACGGCAGCGCTCGTCGCGCGCACGCGAGGCCTGCTCGACTAGTCAGAAACCGAGCTTGCGCAGCTGCTTGGGGTCGCGCTGCCAGTCGGCCGCGACCTTGACGCGCAGGTCGAGATGCACCTTCGTGCCGAGCAGGGCCTCGATCTGCTTGCGCGAGGTCATGCCCACGTCGCGCAGCCGAGAACCCTTGTGCCCGATGATGATCCCCTTCTGGCTGTCGCGCTCGACGTAGAGCGACGCGTGCACGTCCAGCAGCGGGTTGTCGGCCGAGCGACCCTCCCGCGGCACCATCTCGTCGACGACGACGGCGATCGAGTGCGGCAGCTCGTCGTGCACGCCCTCGAGCGCGGCCTCGCGGATGAGCTCGGCCACCATGATGAGCTCGGGCTCGTCGGTGAGCTCGCCCTCGGGGTAGAGCGGCGGGCCGTCGGGCAGCAGGCCCACGAGGAGGTCGGCGAGCAGCTGCACCTGGTCTCCCGCGACTGCGGACACCGGCACGATCTCGGCCCACTCGAAGCCGAGGCTCTCCGCCAGCTTGGCGACCTCGAGCAGACGCTTGCCGACGGTCTCGTGCTCGACGAGGTCGGTCTTGGTGACGATCGCGACCTTCGGCGTGCGCTTCGCGGTGGCGAGCTGGGTGGCGATCCAGCGGTCGCCCGGGCCGACCGGCTCGTCGGCCGGCACGCAGAAGCCGATCACGTCGACCTCGGCCCAGGTCTCCTGGACGAGCGCGTTGAGCCGCTCGCCGAGGAGCGTGCGCGGCTTGTGCACCCCGGGCGTGTCGACGAGCACGAGCTGCGCGTCGTCGCGGTGGACGATGCCGCGGATCGTGTGCCGCGTCGTCTGCGGCTTGCTCGAGGTGATGGCGACCTTGTCGCCCACGATCGCGTTGGTGAGCGTGGACTTGCCCGCATTGGGTCGACCGACGAAGCAGGCGAAGCCGGAGCGGTGCTCGGAGGTGTCGGTCACGGGAGTGATTGTCCCTCACCGAGACGGGACGCCGCGCCCTGCAGCGCCAGCCCGGCCAGGACGCACCCCACGCCGACCCATCCGAGCAGCGGGATCGTCTCGCCCAGCACGAGGACGCCGAGCAGCGTGGCGACCACCGGCTCGGCCAGCACGAGCGTGGTGACGGGGCCGGCCGGAAGGTGCGTCAGGCCGCGACCGAACAGGACGTACGCCAGCGTGGTCGTCACCAGCCCCAGCCAGAGCGCCATCGCGATCCCGCTCGGCGTCCCGAGCCAGGCGAGCGGCTGCGTCAGGAGCACGGGCACGAGCAGAAGCCCGCCGAGGCCGAACGCCGCGGCCATCACCTCGTCGCTGCGGTGCCCCTCGTTCATCAGCCGCTTGGAGGCCACGGTGTAGAAGGCGTACCCGAGGCCGGAGGTCAGGGCCAGCAGGTAGCCGAGCGCGTCGGCCTCGCCGGCCGAGGACCCGCTGCCGATCAGCAGCACGAGCCCGACCACGCATACCGAGGTGGCGACCACCCACGAGAGGCGCGGCCGCTCGCGCAGGAACACCCACGACAGCAGCCCCGTGAAGACCGGCCCGCTCCCGATGGTGACGAGCGTGCCGACGGCGACGCCGGCGCGCAGGACCCCGCCGAAGAAGCAGACCTGGTAGAGCGCGGTCGTCAGGCCGGCGAGGATCCCCCAGCGCGTGCGCCAGAGCGCGAGCGCGTCCCGCCGGCTGCCGCCGATCCACGGGAGGACGGCGAACAGGCCGGCGCCGCCGATCGCGATGCGGACCGCGCCGACGCCGAGCGGCGTGGTGCCCGAGGGCCCGAGCGCCTGGCTCGTGCCCGTGGTGCCGAAGAGCGTCGCGGCGCCCAGCACCGACAGCACGGCGCGGCCACGGCCGCTCTGCACGGCCCGGTCGGTGCTCACGCGCGTCAGGTCGTGACGACGGCGAGGACGACGGCGTCCGTGCCGACGACGACGACGGGCACGCCCGGTCCGCCGAGGTCGCGCACTGCCTCGACGTCGAGCGCGTCGAGGTCGGCGTCCCGGCGTACGACGACGGCCGCCTCGAGGCCGCGCGCGCCGGACGCCGCAGCCTGCGCGACGGCGAGCCGCAAGGCCGAGAGCGCAAGCGAGCCGAGGGCGACGGTGGCGCCCGAGTAGGTGCGGCCGGTCTCGTCGCGGACCGCAGCACCTTCCGCCGCACCGACGCGTCCGCGCGCGCCGCGCGCGAGGGTCGCGAGCTTGGCGTCCTCGGCCGGCAGGTCGGCGGCCGGCGTGCCCGCCGCGATCTGGTCAGCCATCGGAGCCCTCGTCCTCGTCGTCGTCCTCCACCGGCACCACCGGCTCCGCGAGCACGGTACCGATCCGGTTGCGCCGGCCCGCGGCAGACTCCGCCGTGAGGTCCCAGCCGTCGACCGTGATGCGGGCACCCGGGATCGGCACGCGGCCGAGCCGCAGGGCGAGCAGGCCGCCGACGGTGTCGACACCCTCCTCCTCGCCGTCGATGTCGATGCCGACGAGGTCGGCGAAGTCGTCGACGTGCATGCGCGCGTGCACGCGGTAGGAGCCGTGCGCGAGCTTCTCGACCTCGGGCACCTCGGTGTCGTACTCGTCGGCGATCTCCCCGACGATCTCCTCGACGACGTCCTCGATCGTGACGATGCCGGCGGTGCCGCCGTACTCGTCGACGAGGACCGCCAGGTGCGTGCGGGCGGCCTGCATGTCCCTCAGCAGGTCGTCGGCGCGCTTGCTGTCAGGCACCATGAACACCGATCGCATCAGGCTCGCGACCCGCTCGCTGTTCTCCGCCTCGTGGTGCTCGAAGGTCCGACGTACGAGGTCCTTGAGGTAGACCACGCCGACGATGTCGTCGACGTTCTCGCCGACGACGGGGATGCGCGAGAAGCCGCTGCGCAGCGCGAGCGAGATCGCCTGGCGCAGGGTCTTGGTGGTCTCGACGAACACCATCTCGGTGCGGGGCACCATCAGCTCGCGGGCCGTGGTGTCGCCGAGCTCGAAGACCGAGTGGATCATCTGGCGCTCGTCGTCCTCGATGAGGTCGCTCGCGCCGGCGAGGTCGACGAGCTCGCGCAGCTCGGCCTGCGACGCGAACGGCCCGCGCTTGAAGCCGCGGCCCGGCGTGAGCGCGTTGCCGACGAGGATGAGCAGGCTGGTGATCGGGCCGAGGAGGACGGCGAGGGCGCGTGCCAGACCGGCCGTGCGCAGCGCGATGCGGTCGGCGTGCTGGACGCCGAGGGTGCGCGGCGCGACGCCGAGCGCGACGAACCCGAGCACCACCATGACGAGCGCCGACGCGACGAGCCGCCACCACACGTCGCCGGGCACGAGCTCGAGGAAGGCGCGGGTGACGAGCACCGTCGCCGAGACGAACAGCAGCGTGTGCAGGAACAGCAGCACGTTGACGTAGCGGGCACGGTCGTCGAGCAGCACGCGCAGGCGCACGGCGCCCGCCTCGCCCTCGCGCTGGAGCTCGTCGACCCGGGCGATCGAGACGCGGCCGAACGCGGTCTCGCCCGCGACGAGGAAGGCCGCGAGCACGACAAGCACGGCCGCGACGAAGAGCGACCAGCCCTCGGCCGTCATCGGTCTCCGGCGGCGAGGGCCACCCACTCCGCCAGCAGCCGGGCCTGCAGCCCGAACATCTCGGCGTGCTCCTCGGGCTCGGCGTGGTCGTAGCCGAGCAGGTGCAGGATCCCGTGGGTCAGCAGCAGCGCGACCTCGTCCTCGAGGCGGTGGCCCGCGGCCTCGGCCTGCTTCGCAGCCACCTGCGGGCAGATGACGACGTCGCCGAGCAGGCCCTCCTCGGGCTCCTCGTCGTCCTTGGTCGGACGCAGCTCGTCCATCGGGAACGACATGACGTCGGTGGGGCCCGGCTCGTCCATCCACTTCACGTGCAGGTCGGTCATGGCCGCCTCGTCGATCAGCACGACCGACAGATCCGCCTGCGGGTGGATGCGCAGCCGGCCGAGGGTGAAGCGGGCCTGCGCCTCGAGGGAGTCGACGTCGATCGCGACGTCGGTCTCGTTGACGACCTCGATGCTCATGCCGCGCCCCTAGATCCGGCGCGTCCGGCGCGCGGGGCGCTCGGCCTTCTGCGCGGTCTCGTGCTGCTCGGCGTCGTGCCGGGCGTAGGCATCGACGATCTTGCCGACGAGCTTGTGGCGCACGACGTCCTGGCTGTGCAGGCGGCAGAAGGCGACGTCGTCGATGCCCTCGAGGATCGACTCGACCACCTTGAGGCCGGACGCAGTGCCGCTCGGGAGATCGACCTGCGTGGTGTCGCCGGTGACGACCATCGTGGAGTTGAACCCAAGGCGGGTGAGGAACATCTTCATCTGCTCGGCCGAGGTGTTCTGCGCCTCGTCGAGGATGATGAACGCGTCGTTGAGCGTGCGTCCGCGCATGTACGCGAGGGGCGCCACCTCGATCGTGCCGCTGGTCATGAGCCGCGGGATGAGGTCGGGGTCGATCATGTCGTGCAGCGCGTCGTACAGCGGGCGGAGGTAGGGATCGATCTTCTCGCTCAGCGTGCCCGGCAGGAAGCCGAGCCGCTCGCCCGCCTCGACCGCCGGGCGCGTGAGGATGATCCGGGTGATGGCCTTGGTGTTCAGCGCCTGCACGGCCTTGGCGACCGCGAGGTAGGTCTTGCCCGTTCCGGCCGGGCCGATGCCGAACGTGATCGTGTGCTCGTCGATGGCATCGACGTACTTCTTCTGGTTCAGCGTCTTCGGCCGGATCGTGCGGCCGCGGTTCGAGAGGATGTTGGCGGTGAGGATGTCTGCGGGGCGCGGGGCGTCGCTCTCGCGCAGCATCGTGATGAGGCGCTCGACCTGGTCGGCGGTGAGCCCCTGGCCGGTGCGGACGATCGCGAGCATCTCGCCGACGACACGGTCGACCAGCGCCACCTCGGCGGCGGCGCCGGTGAGCGTGAACTGGTTGCCGCGCACGTGCAGGTCGACCTCGGGGAAGCCCCGCTCGACCGTGCGCACGAGCTCGTCGCCCGACCCCAGGATGCTGACCATGTCGAGGGACGCCGGGATCACGATCGTCGTCGTGATGTCGGTGGCGGTGGTGATAGGGGTCATGGGTCGGCCTCTCGGGCCGTGACTGCCCTTCGTCGTCGTGGTCGTTGGAGGTCCCATCGTACGGCGGGGCGGCGTACGCGGCGCCCCGGTTCCCCCTCGGTCTAGCCGGGCGGCCAGGACATCGGACGGCCGCCGAGCACGTGCAGGTGCAGGTGGAAGACGGTCTGGCCGGCGTGCGCCCCTGTGTTGAACACCAGCCGGAAGCCCTCGCCGAGGCCCTCCTGCGCGGCGACGGCAGCACCCGCTGCGAGCAGGCGCCCGGCGAGGTCGGGGTCGGTCGCGGTGAGGGCCACGACGTCCACGTGGTGCTCCTTCGGCACGACGACGACGTGCGTCGGCGCGGCCGGGGCGATGTCGCGGAACGCGAGCACCTCGTCGGTCTCGAGCACCACGGTCGAGGGGATCTCGCCGGCCACGATGCGGCAGAACAGGCAGTCGCTCATGCGACCGACGCTAGCCGACCGGCGCGCTCACGTGCGCGGCCGCCAGCGCTTCCACACCGCGGTCGCCGTGGCGCGCACCTTGTCGTCGTGGATCAGCTCGACCTCAGCGGTCATCTGGTCCTCCCCCGCCTCGACCACGACCCCGCGCAGCAGGACCGGCTCGCGCAGCGGCGCCGGACGCAGGTAGCGCACGTCGAGCCCTGCCGTGACGTACGACAGAGCCGCGCCCGGAAGCGGGGGCCAGCCCTGCCGCTCGGCCTCGAGCATCACGGCCGCTGCGCTGTGGCAGTCGAGGACCGTGCCGATGATGCCGCCGTTGAGGAAGCCGAGGCCGTTGTCGTGCTCGGGCCAGGGTGTGAACGACGCGACGGCACCGCTGCCGTCGTCCGCCGGGTAGCTCGCGAGGCGCAGCCCCTTGTCGTTGGAGGGCCCGCAGCCGAAGCAGGGCAGGTCCGCGAAGAGCCGCTGCTGGATGCTCGGGCCGCGCTCGTCGGAGGTCATGGCGACAGTCTTGCGTCTGCCTGCCCGACAGCGCGATGACGCGCCCGTACGCCGGGTCGGCTGACTCAGGCGACCGGCTCGCACATCCAGAGGCGGTCCAGAGGATCGCCCTGGCACCAGTCGCGGCCGGGGCCGCCCAGCAGCACGTCAGCCCCGGAGCCGCCACGGAGGACGTCGTCGCCGGCCCCACCGAGGAGGGAGTCGTCGCCGCCCATCCCCCAGAGCACGTTGCGGCTCGCCGAGCCGACGAGGACGTCGTCGCCGCCCCCGCCCATCACGTTCTCGACCGTCGACCGCACGAGGTCCAGCTCCCCCGCGACCCCGTCGTCGCGCATCTCGTCCACACTGACTCGGACCGCGGACGGGCTCCACGTGTAGTAGACCCAGTCGCGACCCGTTCCCCCGTCGAAGGTGTCGCTGCCCACGCCGCCGTGCAGCTTGTCCTGGCCGGGCCCGCCGAGCAGCCGGTCGTCGCCGTCGTGGCCGATCAGCACGTCGTCGCCGTCATCGCCGAAGATCCTGTCGGCACCGTCGCCCCCGTCGAGCCGGTCCGCAGCCGCCATGCCGTGCAGGGAATCGTCCCCCGCCCCGCCGTACAGGCTGTCGTCGCCGCCGTCGCCCACGAGCCGGTCGTTCCCTGCATCGCCGTACATCACATCAGGACCGTCCTTGTGGGTGTACGCGATGATCGCGTCGCCCTGAAGCCGGTCGTCGCCGTCGCCGCCCCTGAGGAGGTCCGGGCCCTCGGTGCCGTTGAGGATGTCGTTCCCGGGGCCGCCGTAGAGACGGTCGTACCCGGTGTCGGTCGGCGTGCACATGACGACCATGCCGTCGCCCCAGCAGAAGTCCTCGGTGTAGCCGCCGACGAGGTAGTCCCGGCCGTCGTTCCCGTAGAGCGTGTCGTCGCCCTGCTGCCCCTCGAGGACGTCGTCGCCGGGGCCGGCCAGCAGGACGTCGTCGCCGAACCCGCCGTACAGGTACCCGCCCGAGCCCGCCGTCGCGTCGACGATGTCGTCGCCGGCTCCGGCCAGGACCACGTCCTGGCCGCCGAGGGCGCAGATCACGTCGTCGCCCTCGGTTCCCTCGATCCGCTCGGATGCGGCGTCGGTGCCCACGATCGTGCAGACGTCGCCGGTGACCGCACGCACCACGTCGGCATGGGCGGGAGCCGTGGCGACGAGCCCCAGGGCGATCAGAGCCGTCACCGAGACGCAGCAGGTACGGCGGAACCAGACGGACCGTTGGGCGTGGAGCGCGCTGTGGGTCGGCTCGCGCGTCATGGCGAACCCCCTCCCGGAGGCAACGGCTCCAGGCTAGCCACCCGCCCGTGTGGACTCCCGTCGAGAGCAGCCGCAACGTGAAGGCGGACGGGGTCCTTCTGGCGGCTCGCCGTTCGTCCTTGAGGTGTCAGGGGCCCGACGGCGACGAGGGACGCAGGCGGGCCACCACCGTCCAGCAAGGGAGCACACCATGGGTTACTCGTTCGCCTGCGCCGACGCCGGCGCCCCCTGCCCCGGATCGTTCGCCACCGAGACCAAGGACGAGCTGCTGCAGCACCTGCAGATGCACACCGCCACCGCGCACCCCGACCTGCCGAACACCCCCGAGGCCGCCGCCCAGGTCGGCGCCCTCATCAAGCAGTTCTGATCCCTGACGATGAGGGGAGGGCCCCCGCTGGGCGAGGATGGCCGAAGGCCTCGCCCAGTAGGGGCCTTCGCTGCTCGGAGCGCAACGACGTCGGCCTTCACGGCCGAGCTGAAGGCCCCCTTCGTCACCAGCCGTTGCGGTGCGTGAGCTCGTCGGTCGTACGCCGACGGCGCGTGCGGGCCGACGAGCCGACCGACAGCGGGTCGGTCTCGGCCGCGTACCCGAGGGCGATCGCGCCGGCCGGACGGAACTGCGGCGGCACCCCGAAGTGCTCGAGCACGGCCGCCTCGCCCTCGGAGAACCCGAAGAACCAGGCGCCGAGGCCTTCGTCGACGGCGGCCAGGAGGATGCACATCGAGGCCATCCCCGCATCGACGTACCAGAAGGGCACCGGCCACTTCTCCTCGTCCGACAGGCCGAACTCCTGCTTGTCGGGCGCGGAGTAGCGCGCGAGGTACGCCGCCTTGTGCGCCAGCGGGATCACGACGACCGGCGCGAGCAGCGCGGTGTCGTCAGCGGTGCGTGCGTTGGTCGGGTCGTCGATCGTCGCCCAGAACCACGCGATCTCGGCGGGGTCGGAGATGACCAGGAACTCGTTCCCCTGCGTGAAGCCGGCCGACGGCGCGCGCAGCACGGAGTCGAGCACCCGCTCGAGGACGTCGGAGGGCACCGGCTCCTGCGAGTACGACCTGACCGACGTGCGGCGCCTCAGCGCCTCCCACAGCTCCATGCCCCGCATCCTGCACCCACCAGGTGCGGTGCCGGCAGTCCGTGGGCGGCGGCGTCCTACATCGGGCCGCCGCCGCGCCGCGGGCCGTGCTTGCCGAGCTGGTCGGTCTCGACCTCGTACGCCGTGTCCAGGCCGGTCCGCGGGCTGCGGCTGGCCTTCATCCACAGCCAGACGAAGACCGCGACAACAACTCCCAGGATGACCCAACCCATGACTGCTCCCCCTGTCCCCCTGATCAGCGTGGCTGCCTCGCACCATCGTGGCTCACGGCCCGGGGATCTGCCCCCGGATCGGTCGTGAAGACACGACCGAACGCCTCGGGAAGCGACGGAACCGGGGGCAGATCGCCGAGACGAGCCGGGTCAGTCCCAGCGGCCGCAGCTGGCGAGGACGACGGCTGCGGCCACCGCGCCGGCAGTCGAGGTACGCAGCACCGACGGGCCGAGCCGGGCCGACAGCGCGCCGGCCGCCTCGAACGCCGCCTTCTCGTCGTCGGAGATGCCGCCCTCGGGCCCGACGACCAGCACGACGTCGCCCGTGCTCCGGAGCCTGATCGACGACATCCGCAGCGAGGCTGCCTCGTGCAGCACCAGCGCCGTCCCGCCCGACCCGACCGCCGCCGACACCAGCGCGACGACCTCCGCCGTGGTCGCGAGCGGGTCGATCTCGGGCACGAACGGTTGGCGCGACTGCTTGGCCGCCTCGCGGGCGGTCGTGCGCCACTTCTCCACGCCGCGCTGGGCCTTCTCGCCCTTCCAAACCGCGACCGACCGCGACGCGGACCACGGCACGACGACGTCGGCCCCGACCTCGGTGAGCAGCTCGACCGAGAGGTCGCCACGCTCGCCCTTGGGCAGGGCCTGGACGACGATGACGCGCGGCGACGGCGGCTCGTGCACGACCACGGAGACGACGCGTGCCTCGAGCCGGTCGCGTCCGACCACGCCGATCGCCTCGGCCTCGACGACCGTGCCGAAGCCGTCGCCGACGAGCACCGTCTCGCCCACGGTGATGCGGCGCACCGAGACCGCGTGCCGCCCCTCCGCGCCCTCGAGCACCACGACTGCGCCCTCCTGGCGCGGCACACCGGCGTCGGAGAGGAAGAACGGCGCGGTCATCGCGCGCTCAGCGGCCGTTGAACGCGTCGCGCAGGCGCGAGAAGAGGCCGCTCTGCTCGACGCGCCCGGCCTGCACGGTCGTGGTGGCTGCGGACTCGCCACGCAACGTCGCGAGCTGACGGATCAGCTCCTCCTGCTGGGCGTCGAGCTTGGTCGGCGTCGCGACGTCGACGTGCACGTGCAGGTCGCCGCGGCCGGATCCGCGCAGGTGCGCGACACCCTTCTGCCGCAGCGTCACGGTCTGGCCGGACTGCGTCCCGGGCTTGACCTCGATGCGCTCGAGCCCGTCGAGGGTCTCGAGGTCGACGGCTGTGCCGAGGGCCGCCGAGGTCATCGGCAGCGTCACGGTGCAGTGCAGGTCGTCGCCCTGGCGCGAGAAGATCTCGTGCGGCGTCTCGACCACCTCGAGGAAGAGGTCGCCCGGGGTACCGCCGCCCGGGCCCACCTCGCCCTCGCCCGACAGCTGGATGCGCGTGCCGGTGTCGACGCCCGGCGGCACCTTCACGGTGATCGTGCGGCGCGTGCGCACGCGGCCGTCGCCGGAGCACTCGGGGCACGGGTGCGGGATGAGCGTGCCGAAGCCCTGGCACTGCGGGCACGGGCGGGAGGTCATGACCTGCCCGAGGAACGAGCGCTGCACCGACTGCACCTCGCCGCGCCCCTGGCACATCGTGCAGGTGACAACCTGGGTGTCCGGGGCCGTGCCCGCGCCGGAGCACGAGCCGCAGACCACGGCGGTGTCGACGGTGAGCTCGCGCGTGACGCCGAAGGTCGCCTCGGCGAGATCCACCTGCAGGCGGATGAGCGCGTCCTTGCCGCGGCTGCGGCGCGAGCGCGGGCCGCGCGCCTGGGTGCCGAAGAACGCGTCCATGATGTCGCCGAAGCCGAAGCCCTGGCCGCCGCCGAAGCCGGCCGCCCCGCCGCGCGGGTCGCCGCCGAGGTCGTACATCTGGCGCTTGTCGGCGTCCGACAGCACCTCGTACGCCGCGGTGACCTCCTTGAACCGGTCCTGGGTCGCAGGGTCCGGGTTCACGTCCGGGTGGAGCTCGCGCGCCAGCTTGCGGTAGGCGCGCTTGATCTCCTCGGGGGTCGCGTCGTGCGCGACGCCCAGGACGGCGTACAGGTCGGTGGCCACGGTCTCGCGTTCTCTCGTCGGGGTCAGGCTCGTGCGGAGGGAGTCACTGCTGCTCGGTCAGGATGCGCCCGACGTACCGCGCGACCGCGCGGACCGAGCCCATCGTGCCGGGGTAGTCCATGCGGGTGGGGCCGACGACGCCGAGCTGCGCGACGACGTCGTCGCCCAGGCCGTACCCGACCGTCACCACCGATGTGGCGGACAGGCCCTCGACCTCGTTCTCGTGGCCGATGCGCACGCTGAGGACGTCGGTGGTGCGGCTCTCGCCGAGCAGGCGCAGCAGCACCATCTGCTCCTCGAGCGCCTCGAGCACCGGACGCACGGTGCCGGTGAAGTCCTCCCCGAACTTGGCGAGGTTGGCGGTGCCCGCCAGCATCACGCGCTCCTCGTGGCGCTCGACCACCGTCTCGAGCAGCGACGCGACCACCGCGGTGACGGCGGGGCGCTCGTCGGAGGCGAACTGCTCGGGCAGGTCGGACACGCGGTCGGCGACGTCGACCAGGCGCTGGCCGGTGACACGCTCGAGGATCCGGCCGCGCAGACGCCCGAGGAGGTCGTCGGTCATCGCGACGCCGGTCTCCACCACGCGCTGCTCGACGCGGCCGGTGTCGGCGATGAGCACGAGCAGCACGCGCGACGGCCCGAGGCCGACGAGCTCGATGTGCCGCACGTGCGAGCGCGTGAGCGAGGGGTACTGGATGAGCGCGACCTGGCGGGTCAGCTGCGCGAGCAGGCGCACCGAGCGCTGCATGACGTCGTCGAGGTCGACGGCGCCGTCGAGGAACGAGCCGATCGCCCGGCGCTCGGCGGCCGACATCGGCTTGACCTGGCTCAGGCGGTCGACGAAGACGCGGTAGCCCTGGTCGGTGGGCACGCGGCCGGCGCTCGTGTGGGGCTGCGCGATGAGCCCCTCCTCCTCGAGCGCCGCCATGTCGTTGCGGATCGTGGCGGGGCTGACGCCGAGCGAGTGGCGCTCGACCAGGGAGCGCGATCCCACGGGCTCGTGGGTGGCGACGTAGTCCTCGACGATGGCGCGCAGCACCGCGAGACGGCGATCCTCGACCACTGCTCACCTCCGCTGGCACTCCCGCTGGACGAGTGCCAAGTCTACGTCGAAGCCGCCCGCGGCACGCCCCGAGCGCGCCGGGTCGGCGGCGGGTCCGGGGATCACGGCGCCGCGGAGCCTAGGCTCGACGGCGATCGGGGCCCGGCCGTGAAGGCCGGAATTGTTGCGCTCTGAGCGACGAAGGCCCCCTTCATCGCGAACCAGATCGTGCGACGGAGGAGCGGGAGTGAGCGAGGGGACGACGACGCGGGTGCGGCGGGCGGCGTGGCGGAGCTGGTTCGTCGTCGGCCTCGCGCTGTGGGTGGCGTCGGCGGTCGTCACGTACTGGACCGAGAACCCGACCCTGCTCCCGACGGTGATCCTGCTCGGCAGCTTCCTCGTGCCCACCACGTTCGTGCTCTGGGCGTTCGAGACGCGCGCCGGCAGCTCCCTCTCCCCGACACTGGTGCTCAAGGCATTCGTGGTCGGCGGCGTCCTCGGGGTGCTGCTCGCCTCGGTGATCGAGACCGCGCTGCTGACCGGCGGCCGACCCCTGCTCATGTACGCCGGCGTCGGACTCATCGAGGAGGCGGCCAAGCTCGCCGCGCTCTGGTGGGTCGCGCGCGAGATGACCCGGCACACGCGGCGCGACGGCATGATCCTCGGCGCGGCGGTGGGCTTCGGCTTCGCGGCCTTCGAGACCGCGGGCTACGCCTTCAACGCCCTCGTCAGCCTCGACGGCTACGACCTGCGCGCACTGCTCGAGATCGAGGTGCTGCGCAGCGTGCTCTCCCCCGTCGGCCACGGGCTCTGGACCGCCGTCCTCGGCGGCGCGCTCTTCGCCTCGGCGCAGGCGACGGGCCGCTTCCGCCTCAGCCGCGAGCTCGTCCTCACCTACCTCGCGATGTCCGGCCTGCACGCGCTCTGGGACATGGCCGGGGGCCTCGCGGCGGTCTTCACGTGGGTGTTCACGGCGTCCGAGTGGCAGACCTCGCTCCTGCAGTCCGGGCGCCTCCCTGCCCCGACCCAGCAGCAGGTCCATCTCAGCGGCGTCCTCACCTGGCTCATCCTCACCGGCGTCGCCGTGTGGGGCGTGTGGGTGCTCGGCCGCCGGTGGCAGGCCGCGAAGGACGAGGACGTGCCCGCATGACGCCCAGCCCGAACGACCGCTACGGCCGCGACGTGCTGTCGTCCGACCCGCACGCCCCGCGCAGGAAGGTCGTGCGCGAGGTCGGGGCCGAGACCGACCTCGTCGTCGAGTGCGCCATCAGCGGCTTCTGCGGCGCGGTGGTCGGGTTCGACAAGGGCCCCACCGGCATCGCGGTGGTGCTCGAGGACCGCAAGGGGCTGCGCCGCCCGTTCCTGCTGCGTCCGGCCGGCTTCCTCCTCGACGGCGAGACCGTCACCCTGGTCCGGCCGGCCGTCGCGGCCCCGAGCGGCCCCACGCGCACGGCGTCCGGCTCGATCGCCGTCGCCGGCGCACGGGCGCGCGTGGCCCGTGAGTCGCGCATCTGGGTCGAGGGCCTCCACGACGCCGAGCTCGTCGAGAAGGTGTGGGGCCACGACCTGCGCGTCGAGGGTGTCGTGGTCGAGCCGCTGCACGGCGCCGACGACCTCCTCGCCACGGTCACCGCCTTCCGCCCGAGCAAGGACCGTCGCATCGGTGTGCTGCTCGACCACCTCGTGCCCGGGTCGAAGGAGACGCGTATCGCCGACGAGGTGCGCCGGCTGCACAGCCCGCACGTCGTCGTCCTCGGCCACCCGTACGTCGACGTCTGGCAGGCGATCCGTCCGCAGGTCCTCGGCATCGACGCGTGGCCGGTCGTGCCGAAGGGGCAGCCGTGGAAGGAGGGCGTGCTCGCAGCGCTCGGACGACCGCACTCCACCCCGGCGGACGTCGCCGACGGGTGGCGCTGGCTGCTGGGCCACGTGCGCTCGTACGCCGACCTCGAGCCGACCTTGCTCGCCCGCGTGGAGGAGCTCATCGACGTCGTCACTGCGTGATTGCACAGTCACGCAGCGCTGAACTTCCGTGCGCTGACCGGGCGACACCGTACGAACGTCCGATCCCGCGTCCCCCTCTGCGTCACGCAGGGCCGCTACGGTCGTGGCGAGCCGAACGTGGCCGCTCGCGATCGACCGCCCGAGGAGGGCCCTATGTCCGACCAGAACCCCACTCCCCCGGGGGACGACCCGATCTTCGGAGAGCAGCCCGCAGCCTCGAACGACCCGGTCTTCGGCGGCGGCACCCCGCCGCCTCCGCCCCCGCCGCCCATGCCCCCGGCTCCGCCCGCAGGGCCGGGCGCCGGTGACACCGTGGGCTCGGCGTTCAGCTGGGCGGTCGCGAAGTTCCAGGAGAACATCGGCATCTGGATCAGCCTGGCGGCCATCGTCTTCGCGCTCAACGCGGCCCAGACGATCATCAGCCGGGTCATCAACAACAACAGCGGCACCACGACCGGTGGCGTGTTCGCCGGCCTCGGCCTCACCCTCGTGCTCGGCGTGGTCTTCGGCGTCCTCGCCTGGCTCGCCTCGATCGGCGTCTACCGTGCTGCGCTGCGTCGCTCGCAGGGCACGCAGCCGTCGTTCGACATGCTCACGACCGGCGAGAACCTCGTGCCCTACATCGTCGTCGCGATCGTCTACGGCATCGCCACCGTCGTCGGGCTCGCGCTCTGCATCCTGCCCGGCGTCGCAGTGATCTTCCTGTTCCTCTTCGCGCCGTTCTTCGCGCTCGACAAGGGTCAGGGCGTGGGTGAGGCGCTCCGCAACAGCTACCGCCTCGTCACCCAGAACTTCGGCGCCGTCGTGCTCGTGGCCATCGTCAACATCCTGGCCTCGATCCTCGGCAGCCTGCCCTTCACCTTCGGGCTCCTCACCCTGGTGACGCTGCCGTTCTCGGCGCTGTTCACCGTCCACGCCTACCGCACGCTCCAGAACGAGACCGTCGCCCCCTGACCGGGCGATGCCCACCGACCACCAAGGAGACACCGTGTCCGACCAGACCCCGCCGCCCCCCGGCGACGTTCCTCCCCCGCCCCCGCCCCCCGCGGCACCGCTGCCGCCGGCCGGCGACCAGCCGCTGTCGCCCAGCGACGAGCGCACGTTCGCGATGCTCGCCCACCTCGGCGGCATCCTCATCGGCTTCCTGTCCGGCCTGATCGCGATGCTCGTGTGGGGCAAGCGCTCCGCGTTCGTCGACGACCAGTCGAAGGAGGCGCTCAACTTCCAGATCACGCTGATCATCGGCTACGTCATCGCTGGCGTTCTCTCGATCGTCGGCATCGGGATCCTGCTGTGGGCGGCCCTCGGCATCGTCAACATCGTCTTCTGCATCCTCGGCGGCCTCGCGGCCAACAAGGGTGAGACCTACCGCTACCCCCTCGCCCTGCGCCTGGTGAAGTAGTCCTCACGCACCTCGTCGAGGCCCGTTCCGCATCCGCGGGGCGGGCCTCGACCCGTTGTGCGCGCTATCGGAGGAGGTCGCGCACCAGCGCGTCCGCGAGCAGGCGCCCGCGCAGCGTCAGCACGAGGCGACCCGCACCGAGGGAGCCGGCGTCGGCGAGACCGTCGCTCGCCGCACGCACCGCGACGGCGCGACCGGCACGGTCGAGCAGGTCGAGGGGCAGGCCCTCGGCGAGCCGGACGCGGAGCAGCACCTGCTCCACACGCACGTCGTCCGCGCTGAGCTGCTCGCGCGCCTCGGCCGGGCTCTCGCCGGCGGTGATGCGACCGGCGTACGCCGCGGGGTGGCGGACGTTCCACCACCGCACGCCGCCGACGTGCGCATGGGCGCCGGGACCGACGCCCCACCAGTCGTCGCCGCGCCAGTAGCCGAGGTTGTGCCGGCACTCGCCGCCCGGTCTCGCCCAGTTGCTCACCTCGTACCAGCCGAACCCGGCAGCGGTCAGGGCAGCGTCGGCCTGCTGGTATCGGTCGGCCGCGACGTCGTCGTCGACGCCGGCGATCTCGCCCCGCCGCACACGAGCGGCGAGGCGGGTGCCGTCCTCGACGATCAGCGAGTAGGCCGAGACATGGTCTGCGCCGGAGCCGATCGCGGCGTCGAGCGACGAGGCGAAGTCGGCCTCGGTCTCCCCGGGCGTGGCGTAGATGAGGTCGACGTTGACGTTCTCGAACCCGGCCGCGCGCGCCTCGCCCACCGCCGCCACCGACCGGCCAGGAGTGTGGGTGCGCTCGAGCACCTGCAGCACGTGCTGCGCGGTGCTCTGCAGGCCGAAGCTCATGCGGGTGAAGCCGTCGGCGCGCAGCTGCGCGAGCGACTCGGGCGTCACGGAATCGGGATTGGCCTCGGTGCTCACCTCCGCGCCGGGCGCGAGCCCGAACTCGTCGCGGATCGCTCCCAGGATGCGGCCGAGGTCGCCGGCCGGCAGCAGCGTCGGGGTGCCGCCGCCGACGAACACCGTCTCCACGGGCAGGTCGACGTCGCCGAGCACGCGCCGGGCGAGCCGGACCTCGGCCACCGCCTGGTCGGCGTACGTCGACCGGCTCACGCCGGGGCCGAGCTCCTCGGCCGTGTAGGTGTTGAAGTCGCAGTAGCCGCAGCGCGTCGCGCAGAACGGCACGTGCACGTAGAAGCCGAACGGCCGCGAGCCGATCCCGGCGAGCGCCGACGCCGGCAGGTGGCCGTCGAGCGGCGCGGGATCACCCTCGGGCGGCAGTGACGGCACGCGCCGACCCTACGTCGTGCGCGCATACCCCGGACGCGCGGAGGCCCCGGTCGGATCGACCGGGGCCTCGTCGTCGCGGGACTACTTGTTCGGGTACATCGACTCCAGGACGTCGGCGAACGACGTCTCGACGACCTTGCGCTTGATCTTCAGGGACGGGGTCAGCTCGCCGTCCTCGATCGAGAGGTCGCGCGGCAGGATGCGCACGTCCTTGACCGTCTCCCACCGGTTGAGGCCCTTGTTGAGCTCCGCCATGGCGTCGCGGACCTCCTTCTCGACGGCCGGGTCCTTGGCCCACTCGGCCGGACCGCCCGCGATGCCGTGGGCCTCGGCGTAGCCCGCCGTGATGTCGGGGTCGAGGGTGACGAGCGCCGTGGCGTAGTTGCGGTTGTTGGCGTGCACGATGACGTTGCCCAGCAGCGGGCACAGCGCCTTGAACCGCGCCTCGATGAGACCGGGGGCGATGTACTTGCCGCCCGAGGTCTTGATGAGGTCCTTCTTGCGGTCGGTGATGCGCACGTAGCCGTCGTCGTCGATCTCGCCGATGTCGCCGGTTGCGAGCCAGCCGTCGCCGATCAGCATCTCGGACGTCGCCTCGGGCAGGTTGTAGTAGCCGCGCATGACGCCGCCGCCCTTGACCAGGATCTCGCCGTCGTCGGCGATCTTCACCGTGGTGCCGGGGAACGGCAGGCCGACGGTGCCGACGCGGTTCTTGCCGGGGCGCCCGACCACCGAGCCTGCGGAGGTCTCGGTGAGGCCGTAGCCCTCGAGCAGCTCGAGGCCGACGGCCTCGAACCAGGAGCCGACGTCCTTGGACAGCGCGGCCGAGCCCGACACCAGGTACTCGATGTTGCCGCCGAGGCGGGCACGCACCTTGGAGAAGACGAGCTTGTCGGCGATGGCGTGCTGCGCGCCGAGGATCGGCGACACGCTGCCCTTGCGCTTGGCCTCGGCGTACTGGTGGCCGACGCCGATCGCCCAGTTGAAGATCTTCTCCTTGGCGCCGCCCTCGGCCGCCTGCATCGACACGACGCGGGCGTAGACCTTCTCGTAGATGCGCGGGGCGCCGGCCATGAAGTTGGGCTTGAGGAGTGCGAGGTTGTCCACGATCTTCTCGACGCGGCCGTCGACGGCGCTCGTGAAGCCGATCTGCAGCTGCGCCGAGAGCAGCACCTTGCCGAACGAGTGCGAGAGCGGCAGCCACAGGAACTGCAGCTGGTCGGGGCGCAGGAGGCCGAGGCCCTCGATCGAGGCCGCCTCGTACGTCCAGTTGCTCTGGGTCAGCTCGACGCCCTTGGGGCGCCCGGTGGTGCCCGAGGTGTAGATGAGCGTGGCGAGGCTCTCGGGGCGGACCGCGTCGGTCGCGCGGGTCACGGCGTCCGCGTCGGAGTCGAGCAGGGCACGACCGCGGCCGGCGAGGTCGTCGGAGGTGATGACCCAGTCGTCCCCGCGCGAGGAGAGGTCGACGCCGGTCGTGTCGATGAGCACGACCTTCTCGACGGCCGGGATCGAACCGCGCTGGTCGTTGAGCTTGCCGAGCTGCTTGGCGTCCTCGGCGATGACGATCCGCGAGCCTGAGTCGCTGAGGATGAAGGCGACGTCGTCGGCGTTTGTGCTCGGGTAGACCGTGGTGGTCGCGCCGCCCGCCGCCATGATCGCGAGGTCGAAGAAGATCCACTCGAGGCGGGTGTTGCTGGCGATGGCCACCCGGTCCTCGGGCTGCAGGCCGAGCGAGAGCAGGCCTGCGGCGAGCTCGGTGACCCGCTCGCCGCTGCGGCCCCAGCTCCAGGACTCCCAGCCGCCGGCGGCGGTGGGGGCGCGGAAGGCCTCGCGGGCCGGGTCGGCGGCGACCCGGTCGAAGAACAGCCGGCCGAGCGAGGCGGCGGGCTCGGGCATGGGCTCGGGGCCGGTGGTGGTGCGGCCGGCGCTCGGGGCGAGGGGCTCGGTGGTCTCGGACACTCTGGGGGTCCCTCCGGTTGGTCGGCGAGGGCTCCCCTAGCAGGGGCTCCCGTCGGCCTGGCGTGTTGTGGGACCCACTCTGCCGTGCCGACCGGCGCGAGGCCAGACTTTGTTACCGGCGAGTTAAGGAGACCTGACCGGACGGTGCCCTACTTGGGCTTGACGGCCGACTCGTCGGTCGAGAGCGCGGCGATGAACGCCTCCTGGGGCACCTCCACGCGGCCGACCATCTTCATGCGCTTCTTGCCCTCCTTCTGCTTCTCGAGGAGCTTGCGCTTGCGGGTGATGTCGCCGCCGTAGCACTTGGCGAGCACGTCCTTGCGGATGGCGCGGATCGACTCGCGGGCGATGATCCGGGCGCCGATGGCGGCCTGGATCGGCACCTCGAACTGCTGCCGCGGGATGAGGTCCTTCAGACGCGAGGCCATCGAGACGCCGTACGCGTAGGCCTTGTCCTTGTGCACGATCGAGGAGAACGCGTCGACCGGCTCGCCGTGCAGGAGGATGTCGACCTTGACGAGGTCGGCGTCCTGCTCGCCCGTGGTCTCGTAGTCGAGCGAGGCGTAGCCGCGGGTCTTGGACTTCAGGGCGTCGAAGAAGTCGAAGATGATCTCGGCCAGCGGCATGGTGTAGCGGAGCTCGACGCGGTCGGCGGACAGGTAGTCCATCCCCAGCATCGTGCCGCGGCGCGACTGGCACAGCTCCATGATCGCGCCGATGTACTCGCTCGGAGCCAGCACCGTGGCCCGGACAACCGGCTCGTGGACCTCTGCGATCTTGCCCGAGGGGAACTCGCTCGGGTTGGTGACGACGATCTCCTTGCCGTCGTCCATCACCACCCGGTAGACGACATTGGGCGCGGTGGAGATCAGATCGAGGTTGAACTCGCGCTCGAGCCGCTCGCGCACGATCTCGAGGTGCAGCAGGCCGAGGAACCCGACGCGGAAGCCGAAGCCCAGCGCCACGGACGTCTCGGGCTCGTAGACCAGCGCCGCGTCGTTGAGCTTCAGCTTGTCGAGGGCGTCGCGCAGGATCGGGTAGTCGGAGCCGTCGATCGGGTAGAGGCCCGAGAACACCATCGGCTTGGGGTCGCGGTAGCCGCCGAGGGCCTCGGTGGCTCCCCTGTGCTGCGAGGTGACGGTGTCGCCGACACGGGACTGGCGCACGTCCTTCACGCCGGTGATGAGGTAGCCGACCTCACCCACGCCGAGCCCGTCGCTGGGCACCGGCTCCGGGCTGATGACGCCGACCTCGAGCATCTCGTGAACAGCGCCGGTGCTCATCATCTGGATGCGCTCGCGGGTCGAGAGGCGCCCGTCGATCACGCGGACGTAGGTGACGACGCCGCGGTAGGTGTCGTAGACCGAGTCGAAGATCATCGCGCGGGCCGGCGCCTTGGGGTCGCCGACCGGTGCGGGCACGCGGCGTACGACCTCGTCGAGCAGCTCGGTCACGCCCTGCCCGGTCTTGGCGCTGACCTTGAGCACGGTGTCGGGGTCGCAGCCGATGATGTGCGCGAGCTCGGCCGCGAACTTCTCGGGCTGAGCGGCCGGCAGGTCGATCTTGTTGAGCACCGGGATGATCTCGAGGTTGTTCTCGAGGGCCAGGTAGAGGTTGGCGAGGGTCTGCGCCTCGATGCCCTGGGCGGCGTCGACGAGCAGCACGGCGCCCTCGCACGCGGCGAGGCTGCGGGAGACCTCGTAGGTGAAGTCGACGTGGCCCGGGGTGTCGATCAGGTTGAGCGTGGTGCGCGTGCCGTCGGACGCCGTGTAGGGCAGGCGGACGGCCTGGCTCTTGATGGTGATGCCGCGCTCGCGCTCGATGTCCATGCGGTCGAGGTACTGGGCGCGCATGTGGCGGGCGTCGACCACGCCGGTGACCTGCAGCATGCGGTCGGCCAGGGTCGACTTGCCGTGGTCGATGTGGGCGATGATGCAGAAGTTCCGGATGGACTCGGAGTCGGTCCATCCGGGCTTCGCAGGGTCGGTCTGGGCCACGGTGCTCTGGTCGTCCTCGGGTCGGGTTCGGGGGCGCCCTCCGGCCGCCTGGGGCGGCGCACGAGGCGCGGGCACCATCGTCCCACGTCCGCGGGGCTGCGCCCGCCGCACGCCCGTGCTGGCACGTCCGGCGCCGCGGGCCGGCGTGCAGGGTCGGCGTACGCCGCTGACCTGCGGTTTCGGTGCCGTCGGGCGGGGCTCGGAGGGGCGGGTCGCCGTCCGGACCGGATTTGGCCCCGGGACCCGCTGCCGGGTACTCTGGCGTGTCGTTTGTGCGCGCTGTCCGCACGCGCGCCGACGCACCAACCAGACCTGGCTCCACCTCAGGATCGCCCACCGGCGTCCTGACGACACCGACGAAGGCGATAGGCACCGTGGCGAACATCAAGTCGCAGATCAAGCGCAACCGCACCAACGAGGCTGCGCGCCTGCGCAACAAGTCGACCAAGTCGGCCCTCAAGACTGCCGTGCGCAAGTTCCACGCCGCCGCCGACGCCGGCGACGCCGCCCAGGTCGAGGAGCTCGCCCGTCAGGCGACCCGCGCCCTGGACAAGGCCGCGAGCAAGGGTGTCATCCACAAGAACCAGGCCGCCAACCGCAAGTCGGCGATCTCCAGCCGCGCCGCCGCGGTCGCCAACGCCTGACGCGCGCACCACGTCCGAGAGGGCGCCACCCCGCTGGGGTGGCGCCCTCTCGCGTTGCTCGGCGGTGCCGGGACGTACGACCTCAGCGCGAGCGGTTGCGGACCGCGCGCAGCAGGGTGCTCTCGAGCACGTAGGTGCCCTGGTCGCGGTCGAGGCCCTCGTCGCTCATGCTGCGGCCGGTGACCGAGCGCCCCTTGACGGCGGCGTCGGCCTTGGCGATCTCGACCAGCGCCGCGGCGAGCGCTGCGGGGTGCCAGCGACCGGCCTGCTCGCGCAGGGTGCGCACCTTGAACGGCGGCACCCCGGCCTCGCGGGCGACGTCGGCCTCGGACGCGCCGCGCGGCGCGGAGGCGACCCGGGCGAGGCCGCGCACTCCCCCGGCCACCGCGGCCGACAGGGCCGGGCCGGCGCCGGCGTCGTTGGCCAGGGCCCAGCGGGTACGGCGGAGCACCTCGACCGCACGGCCGCCGAGCACGGCGTCGGACACGAGGTAGCCCGGCACGTCGGCAACGCCGTCGTAGTAGACCGCCACGGACTCGGGCGTGAGCGGGTCGTCCTGAACGTCGCTGACGAGCTGGGCGCAGGCGGCGGACAGCGACCGGAGGTCGTCGCCGATCGCGACGCGCAGCGCCTCGACCGCCTCGGGGGTGGCCTTGCGCTTGGCGGCGTGCAGCTCGCGGGCGACAAAGTCGTCGACCGCGCGGCCCTTGGCCTTCTCGCACGGGGCCACGACGAACCCGCCCGCGGCGAGCAGATCGACGATCTTGCGCCCCTTCACCCCGCCGGGGTGCAGCACCACGACGCGCACCTCGCCCGTCTCGGCAGCCTCGAGCAGTGCGGCCACCATGCGGTCGTCGGCGCTCTCGGCGCCCCGGGCCACCACCACGGCTGCGTCGCCGAAGAGGTTGGGCGAGCACGCCTCGACGAGGTCGCCGAGGCCGGACTCCGAGGCCAGATCCACATCGCGCCGCTCGATCGTGGGGTCGTCGGCGCGGGCCGCGGCCAGGACGGCGGTCACGACGCGCTCGGCCAGGAAGTCCTCCGCGCCCACGGCGACGACGGCCCGGTGGCGCGCGGCGTCGATCTCGGGCGTGGTGGTGGCCGCGGCCTTGGGGGCGGCGGACTTCTTGGCGGGCGGCATCTCGGCGTCAGCCTCTCACGTCGGCCCGACACCGCAGCGCTCCTGGTCACGTGCCGCGGCGCAGGAGGGCGAGGGCGCCGGTGTCGTCCAGGACGACGGCGAGGTCGCCGTCGAGGTCGGTGCGACCGACCACCGCGCCCACCGCCTGGTAGGCCGCCACGGTGTCCGGGGCCGGATGGCCGTAGTCGTTGTCGACGCCGACACCGATGAGCGCGATCCGAGGCCGGAAGGCGCTCGCCCAAGCCGGCGACTGGTAGCGCGAGCCGTGGTGCGGAACCTTCACGACGTCGACGGGAATCACGGGCGTCTCCGCGAGCACGGCGTCCTGCGCCGCCTCCTCGAGGTCGCCGCCGAGCGCGAACGTGATGCCGTCGACCTCGGCGAGCACGGTGACGCTGGCGTTGTTGGCGTCCGACCCCTGGCCCCGGATGAACCGCGTCGGCCAGACGACCCGCAGGTGCACGGAACCGACCTGCCACTCGTCACCGGGCGCCGCGACCCGCAGGGAGGCTCCCGAGCCCCCGAGCCAGCGCCGTACCCGCCGATCCTCCCCCGGCGGGTCGTCCAGGGGCGAGGTGACGACCACGCCGGCGGCCCGCCCGCGGAGCACGCCTGGAAGGCCCTCGACGTGGTCGGCGTGGAAGTGCGTGAGCAGCACGAGCGGCACACGGACCACGCCGAGCCGGCGCAGGCACCGGTCGACCAGCGACGGGTCCGGCCCGGTGTCGACCACGACGGCCTCACCGGCCCCGACCCTGAGGACGAGCGCGTCTCCCTGACCGACGGCGCACATGACCGCGCGCCAGCCGCTCGGCGGCCACGACAGGGCACCCGGCACCACGACCGGCACGGGGGCCACGGCGACCACCACCGCGACGGCCGCGCCCACGGCCAGCGCAGCCCGCAGCCCCGGGCCGCCGTGCCGGCGCGCCAGCCACGCGCCCACGACGGCGAGCCCGATGACCGCGGAGATCGACGCCGCGCCCGCCCAGCCCGACGGCCACGGCAGGCTCCCGGCCACGAACGAGGTCTGGCGGGCCACGATCGCGATCCACGAGACCGCCCAGCCGGCGGGGACGGCGAGCACCGACGCCGCGGCTGGTGACACCAGGCCGACCACGGCCGCGATCAGCCCGAGCGCGGTCGCTGGCGCCACGGCCGGCTCGGCGAGCAGGTTGGCGACGACCCCGCCGACCGGCACCCCACCGCCGATGCCCACGACGAGCGGCGCGACCGCCAGCTGGGCGGCGGCGCTCACCACGACCAGAGCGCCGACCGCGCGCGCGGCACGGCTCCACCACGGACCGGCCCGCAGCGCCGGGGCGGCACGGGCAGCGATGACGATGAGCGCGGCGGTCGCCGCCACCGACATCGCGAAGCCGACGGACACGGCGAGGAACGGGTCGAGCAGCACGAGCCCCACCACCGCAGCGGCCAGCACGTCGACGGGGCGCACCCGAAGGTCGAGCAGCAGCGCCACCAGGACCACCGCGGCCATCGCGGCAGCCCGGAGCACCGACGGCTGCGGCCGCGCGACGACGACGTACGCCGCCACCGCGAGCGCGACCACGACCAGCCGCACGCCGCCGCGGCGCAGGCCGACGAGCCGGCCGAGCACCACGACCACGGCCACGACCACCGCGACGTTGCCGCCGCTCACGGCCGTGAGGTGGGCGAGGCCGGAGTCGCGCATGGCCTGCTCGAGCTCCGGGCCCTGCGCCGCGGTGTCGCCGACGACGAGACCCGGGAGCAGGCCGCGGACGTCGGCCGACCGGGCGGAGACCGACTGCCGCAACGACTCGCGGACGGCGCCGGCCGCGACCTGCACGGGCGGCGGTCCGCGCACGACTGTGACCTGCTCGGCCACGATCGTGGCCGCCCTGCCCCGGCGGGCATCGGCGGGCAGGACCCGGCCGGTGAGCTCGACCGTCGTCCCCGGCAGGAGACCTGCGACGGCCGCCGAGGCCGCGTCGCCACCCGTGATGATCTGGACAGGCAGATCGAGCACCCGCCCCTGCCCCGCGATCGTCGCCGTCACGAGCGCGGCGTCCACCACCCACGCGTCGTCGGTACGCCGGGAGCCCGACGTGCGGCCGTCGCGCACGCGCGGGTCTCCGGTGGTGACCGCCTCCGCGCGGACGAACGACCTCTCGGCCGCCGCGATGGCGAGCGGGCCGTCGAGCAGCGGACCGACCCGCCAGGCGGCGACTCCTGCCGACAGCAGGACCAGGGCGAGCACGACCACGAGGTCGGACGCCTCCACGAGGCCGTACCACCACGCCAGCAGACCGGTCGCCGCCGCTGCCGACCCGATGACGGCAACCAGCGCTGGTGCCGGCAGCGGTCCGGACGGTGCGGAGGCGGCGACGAGGGCGGCCGAGGCCCAGACCGCCGCCGCGGCGACGACCGGCCGCGTGACCCACGGCGTCACACGGTCACCAGCGGGGAGAGCCGCTCGAAGGTGCGCTCGCCGATGCCCGAGACCTCGCGCAGCTGGTCGACCGAGGCGAATCGGCCGTGCTGGGTGCGCCAGTCGAGGATGCGCCCGGCCATCACCGGCCCCACGCCCGGAAGGGTGTCGAGGTCGTCGATCGTGGCGGTGTTGAGGTTCACCGGCCCGGCCGGCACGCCACCGCCCGAGCTTCCTGCGCCCGGCGGTGCGGTGGCGGAGTCGTGGGCGACGTCGACCTGCTCGCCGTCCACGAGCACGCGCGCGAGGTTGAGGCCGCCCGAGCTGCCGCCCTTGCGCAACCCGCCCGCAGCCTCGATCGCATCGGACACCCGGGATCCCGGCGGCAGCCGCACGAGGCCCGGCTTCTTCACCTCGCCGACCACATGGACGACGAGGTCGGCCTGCGGGGTCGGCGAGGTCGAGGGGGCGACGGACCCGGACGCGACGGGCACCGGCGTGCCCGGCACCAGTGCCACGGGGGTGGGCGCACCGCCGGTGACCGTGCGCAGGAGCAGCCACGCGGCCAGTGCCGTCGCGCCGATCGTGAGGAGCACAGGCTTCACCGCGGGGGGCATCAGCCAGCGCGGCGCCCGTGGGGAGCCAGGATCGGTCGGCGCTGCCCCGCCCGCGGCGAGCGCTCGGAGCCGCTCACGGACTGCGTCCGGGTCGGGGCGGGGTCGCGGGCGGGGCAGCACGCCGCATGCTCGGCCGCTCCCACCCGCGCCTGGCCGTCGTCATCGCGCCCGGCTGTGGACGACACGGCCCGTGACCGCCCTGGGGACAGCGGGTCTACGGCCGCACCACGTAGTCGCGGGACTCGATCGCGACGATGGTGCGGTGGCTGTGCAGAGTCAGGCGGGGCGTGTCGCAGTCCACGTTCACGGTGAGCTCCCGCGTGGGCAGGGCCCACATCGTCATCGTGCCCGTGGTTCCCGTCGTCCTCGCCCCGAGGAAGGGGGTCTGCGTGCCCAGTCCGAGGAGCCCTGGCATCAGGTCCCCCTCCACCCTCGAGGACGCCGTCGACACGAGGCAGCCCGGCACGGGGTCGCCGAGCCGGTCGAGGACGGTGACGGCGACCGACACCTGTTCGGGTCGCAGCGTCCACACCACGTCCGACCCCTCCGGCGGGTTCGTGGCATCGTCCACGCCCAGCGGGACGCTACGGACGGAGAACACCCCGGGCAGGTGGGCCCACGTGCCCGGAAGGACGCCGTCGCGGCGGACTGTGAGCCGCAGCGGCCAGAACGACGGCGTGGCCGTGTACAGGGACGTCGGAACGCCGACGAGCCGGTAGCTGCCGTCGGAGGCCGTCACCGACGTGCTGAGGTATGTCGGGTCCTGGTCGTTGGTCAGGGCGAGCGTCACGCCCGCGACGGGCCCATCGGTCCTGGTGAGGAGCTTCCCGGTGATCACGACGGCCTTCTCGACGGGGACGTCCATCTGCAGCTCGCAGCCCGAGGGCGCCTCCCCGGCGTCAGGCTTGTCGCACAGGTCGAGGTCTGCCCCGCCCACGACCACGTCCGTCCCCTCGGCCCCCGAGATCCGGTCACGCCCGGCGCCGCCGAGGAGCCGATCGTCACCGCCCATGCCGAGCAGCACATCGGCCCTGCCGCTGCCGACCAGGGTGTCCCCCGCCGAGCCACCCACAAGGACCTCGATCGTCGTCGAGATCTTGTCGCGCTCACCGGGCTCGCCGTCGTCGGAGTCGCCGGCCAGGTCGGCCGTTACCGGGCTCGTCCGCTCGGAGTACGTCGCGGTGTCGCGGCCGGGGCCGCCGATCAGGATGTCCGCGCCGGGTCCGCCGCGGAGCTCGTCGTCGCCGCTGCCGCCCGAGAGGCGGTCGGCCGCAGATCCACCGGTCACGGTCTCGACGTCCGTCCCGATCAGGTCAAGCTCGCCGGCCGCGCCGTCGTTGCGCACCCCGTCGAGGCTCGCCACGATCGCGACCCCCCGGTGGACGTACGTGACCTCGTCGAGGCCCTTGCCGCCGACGAAGGTGTCGCTGCCGGGGCCGCCGTCCAGCACGTCGTCGCCCCTGCCGCCCTCCAGCCTCTGAGCGCCGGCACCGCCGACGATGAGGTCACCGGCGTCGCTCCCGATCAGCACCTCGACGTCGGAGGGCACGCTGTCGCCCTCGCCGGCACGGCCGTCGTCGGCGACGGCGTCCTGCGTGATCGTGACGGGATAGTCGCGGCCTGCGTAGGACACGGTGTCGACGCCGGTACCGCCCGACACGACATCGGCGCCGTAGCCGCCGAGCAGAAGGTCGGCGCCGGGGCCGCCCACGAGCACGTCGTCGCCGATGTCGCCCATCAGCCGGTCGTCGCCGGGTCCGCCGTCCAGGTTGTCGTCGCCCCCGCGGCCCCACAGGCGGTCGTTCCCCGCGCCTCCCGAGATGAGATCGGGACCGTCCTGCTCGTCGCTGAAGAGACCTCCGTGCAGCTCGTCCGCTCCGGTCGAGCCGACGAGCCGGTCGGCGCCTTGTTCGCCGTCGAGGAAGGATCCGGCCGGGCTCGCGTAGAGGGTGTCGTCGCCGGGGCCACCGAGGACCAAGCCGGTCGACGCGCGCTGCCGCAGCACGTCAGCGCCGGCCTCGCCCCTCAAGGTGGCATGGGCGCCCGTGCCCACGAGCACGTCGTCGCCGTCGCCGCCGTAGACCGTGGCGGCCCGAACCCCGCCGTACAGGCGGTCGTTGCCGGCGCCGCCGTAGGCAAGACCGTCCGAGCGGACGAGGTCGATGACGTCGTCCCCCGCCCCGCCGCGCACGTTGTCCCTACCGCCTCGGCCGCAGATGACGTCCGGGCCGTCGGTACCGATGAGGACGTCGTCGCCGGGTGTGCCGATGATCGTGCACGCGTCGCCCGTGACGGCGGTGAGGCCCCATGCCGGCGTCGCCATGGGCAGCTGGAGGCCACCGACAGCGAGAGCAGCCGCCCCCAGCAGGGACGTACGACGGACAACCGCTGAAGCCCGACTCATGTCGCACCCCTTACAGCCGTCTCCAGCCTGGCACCGCCCGTTGGCGCGTGTCCTGCCGTACTCAGGAGCGGGTGACGGCAGCCTGGAGGTTCTTCCGGTGCCGGACGACGACGAGGATCGTGAGGAGCGCGGCGAAGACGACGTCGCTCGTCGGGTCATCGAACCACAGCGCCGCCGGCACGAGCATCAGGCAGCCGGCGACCGAGGCGAGGCCGATGCGCCGCGTGATCGCCCACGCGATGCCGAACACCACGAGCACCGGGACCGCCCAGATCGGCTGCACGGCGAGGATCGCGCCGAACGACGTCGCGACCCCCTTGCCGCCCTTGCCGCGCAGCAGCGGCGACGTCACGTGCCCGAGGACGGCGGCGAGCCCGGCGACGAGCGCCGGCACGTGCAGCCCGAACGCCTCGAACCCAACGACCACGACGTACCCCTTGAGGATGTCGAGGACGCCGACGACGACACCGACCTTCCAGCCGAAGGCGCGGCCCGCGTTGGTGGCACCCGGGTTCCCCGAGCCCACCGCGGAGAGGTCGGTGCCGCGCAGGCGGGCGATGCCCGTGGCCGGGTTCAGCATCCCGACGCAGTAGCCGATCACCGCGGCGAGGAGCACGAGCAGCACCTGCACCATCGTGCTGCTCGACTCCCAGATGGCGGCGAGTCCGTCGTACGTCGGCATCACGCCACGGGCCGCGGCGACACCGCGACGGCGACCATGCCCGGGCCGACGTGCGCGCCCACGACGGCGCCGACCTCGCTCACGAGGACGACCGAGTCGTCGAGGCGCGCGTGCAGCTTGGCTGCGAGGGCGCTCGCACGCTCCGCGGCGTCGAGGTGGTGGACGGCGATGTCGCACGGACGGCCGTCCGCGCGCTCGACCACGATCTCCTCGAGCCGCGCGAGGGCGCGGGACGACGTGCGCACCTTCTCCAGCGGGGCGACGCGACCGTCGATCAGCTCGAGGATCGGCTTGACCGCGAGCGCCTGGCCGAGCAGCGCCTGGGCGGCGCCGATGCGGCCGCCGCGGCGCAGGTAGTCGAGGGTGTCGACGTAGAACAGCGCGGACGACGCTCCAACCCGCGCGCGGACGACGTCGGCCACCTCCTGCAGCGAGCCGCCCGCCCCGGCTGCGCGCGCGCCGTCGAGCACGCCGAAGCCCATCGCCATCGCGACCGTGCGCGAGTCGACGACCTCGACCGGCACAGGGGCGTCGCGGGCGGCGAGCGTCGCCGAGTCGACCGTGCCGCTCATGTCCCCGGACAGGTGCACCGACACGATGCCGTCGGCACCGGCTGCCGCAGCAGCGGCGTACGCCTGGGCGAACCGCTCGGGCGAGGGCCGAGACGTGGTCACCACGCCCCAGCGCCGCAGCGCCGCGGCCACCTCGGTCGGCGTGATCTCCGTGCCCTCGTCGTACGCCGTGCCGTCGACGACGACCTGCACCGGCACGACCGTGATGCCGTGCGACGCGACGAGGTCGGCGGGCAGGTAGGCGGTCGAGTCGGTGACGACCGCGACCCTGCCCATGCGCCGACCCTACGCCGGGACGATGTTCACGAGCTTGGGGGCGCGCACGATCACCGTGCGGATGCCGGCACCGCCGAGCGAGGCGACCACCGCGGGCGAGGCCAGCGCCAGCTCGCGCAGCTCGTCCTCGCCGATCGACGGCGGCACCTCGAGCCGGTCGCGGACCTTGCCCGCCACCTGCACGACGCAGGTCACGGTGTCCTCGACGAGCAGCGCGGGATCGACCGACGGCCAGCCGACCAGCGCCACCGTCGGCTCGTGACCGAGCCGCTCCCACATCTCCTCGGCGGTGTACGGCGCCACCAGCGACAGCATGATCGCGACGGCCTCGGCCGCCTCGCGCACCGCGGGGTCGCCGCCGCCGACGCCGGAGTCGATCGCCTTGCGGGCGGCGTTGACCAGCTCCATCGTCTTGGCCACGGCGACGTTGAAGCGGAACGACTCCACGGCCTTGGTCGCCTCGTCGACCGCCTTGGCGGTGGCACGGCGCAGCGCGAGGTCGCCGGTGGTCACGTCGACCCCGACAGGGCTCGTGACGTCACCCGACAGGCGCCAGGCGCGCGACAGGAACTTCTTCGAGCCGCTGGGCGAGACGTCGGCCCAGTCGATGTCGTCCTCCGGCGGGCCGGCGAACACCATCGTGAGGCGGACGGCGTCGACGCCGTTGGTCTCCAGCTCGTCGGACAGCCGCACGAGGTTGCCGCGCGACTTGCTCATGGTGGCGCCGTTCATGCCGACCATGCCCTGGTTGAGCAGGCGCGTGAAGGGCTCCTCGAAGTCGACCAGGCCCATGTCGTGCAGCACCTTGGTGAAGAAGCGCGCGTACAGCAAGTGCAGGATCGCGTGCGTGACGCCGCCGGTGTACTGGTCGACGGGCGCCCACTCGCGCGCCTGCGCCGGGTCGAAGGCGACGTCGGTGCGCGACGGGTCGAGGAAGCGCAGGAAGTACCACGACGAGTCGACGAACGTGTCCATCGTGTCGCTGTCGCGACGGGAAGCACCACCGCAGCGCGGGCACGGGACGTTGACCCAGTCCTCGGCCGCGGCCAACGGCGACTGGCCCTTGGGCGACAGATCGAGACCGTCGGTGGGGGGCAGCACGACGGGCAGCTGGTCCTCCGGCACGGGGACCTCGCCGCAGGACGGGCAGTGGATGATCGGGATGGGCGTGCCCCAGTAGCGCTGACGCGAGATCAGCCAGTCGCGCAGGCGGTAGTTGATCGCGCCCGTGCCGAGGTCCTTCTCCTCCAGCCACGCCACCATGCGCTCGATGGCGTCGGCCTTGCGCAGGCCGTCGAGGAAGCCCGAGTTCACGGCCGGACCGTCGCCGGCGTACGCCGCCGCGCTGTCGTCGAAGTCGTCCGGCGACTGCACGACCTGCACGATCGGCAGGCCGTACGCCGTGGCGAACTCCCAGTCGCGCTGGTCGTGCGCCGGCACGGCCATGATCGCGCCGGTGCCGTAGTCGGCCAGCACGTAGTCCGCGGCGTACACGGGGATGCGCTCGCCGTTGACCGGGTTGATCGCATAGCGCTGCAGGAAGACACCGGTCTTGACCCGCTCGGACGACAGGCGGTCGATCTCGCTGACCTGCTTCACCGTCTCGAGGTACGCCTCGAAGTCGGCCTGCGCGTCCGTGCCCGCGGCCAGCTCGGCGGCGAGGTCGGAGTCGGCTGCCACCACGAAGAAGGTCGCGCCGAACAGCGTGTCGGGGCGCGTCGTGTAGACGGTGACCGGCTCGTCGCGCCCCTCGATCGCGAAGTGCACGTGCGCACCGGTCGACCGGCCGATCCAGTTGCGCTGCATGAGCAGCACCTTCTCCGGCCACGCGCCCTCGAGCTGCGACATGTCGTCGAGCAGGCGGTCGGCGTAGTCGGTGATGCGCATGTACCACTGCGTGAGCTTCTTCTTGGTGACGACGGCGTCGCACCGCTCGCAGCGACCCTGCACGACCTGCTCGTTGGCCAGCACGGTCTGGTCGTTGGGGCACCAGTTGACGTTGCTGTCCTTGCGGTAGGCCAGGCCCCGCTCGAACATCTGCAGGAAGATCCACTGGTTCCAGTGGTAGTAGCCGGGGTCGCTCGTGTGCAGCACGCGGTCCCAGTCGAACGAGCAGGCGTAGCGGCGCATCGACGAGCGCTGCTGCTCGATGTTCTCCGCCGTCCACTTGACCGGGTCGGCGCCGCGCTTGATGGCGGCGTTCTCCGCGGGCAGGCCGAAGGAGTCCCAGCCGATCGGGTGCATGACGTTGAAGCCCTGCTGCACCCAGTAGCGCGCGATGACGTCGCCGAGCGCGTACGCCTCGGCGTGGCCCATGTGGAGGTCGCCGGACGGGTACGGGAACATGTCGAGCACGTACTTCTTCGGGCGCGCGTCGTCGGGCCGACCGCTGCGGAAGGGCGCGATCTCGTCCCAGACCGGCAGCCACTTCTCCTGCACGGCGTGGACGTCGTACCCGGCCTCGCGGCCGTCGAACTCGGCGGTGGTGTCGCTCTGGCTCATCGATGTCTCTCGTCAGCTCGTCATGGCCCCGGACAAGGAAAGACCCCTCACGCAGGAGGGGTCAGCCGCACCGGTGCCGCCGGCGGGGATGCCTAGCGGCTGTCGTTCCGGTGCGGCCCCGTAAGCAGGAGGCCGTTTCGCACCCGCTCAGGATAGCCGAGCCGGGCGTGCCTCCTCGCGCAGGATGGCCGCCGTGGCCAGGTCAGGACCTCGACCTACGGCGGAGCACGGCGACCACGAAGTCGGCGTCGTCGCGCCAGGGCCGCAGGTCCCACGTGGAGAACAGGTGCTCGACGTCGAACCCGGCGGTCGCAGCATCGTCCGCGAGGTGATCGGGCTCGTAGCCGCGACCGGTGGCGAAGCCGAGCACCGCGGGGCCGTCGTCGACCAGGTGCGCGGCGAGGCGCTCGAGCACGGCGCCCTCGGTGCCGGGTGCGACGAACACCATGACGTTGCCGGCCACGACCGCGCCGTGGAACGGCTCGGTGTGGCCCTCGGCCGCGAGGTCGAGCTCGGTCAGGTCGGCCACGTGCCACGCGGGCCCGGCGTGGTCCTCGCGGGCGGCGGCGACGAGCACGGGGTCGGCGTCCACCCCGACGACCTCGTGGCCGCGGCGATGCAGCTCGGCGCCCACGCGCCCGGTGCCGCAGCCGGCGTCGAGCACCCGCGACCCCGGCGGCACGAGCGCGTCCAGGAGCCTCGCCTCGCCCGAGATATCGCGCCCCTCGGCGGCGTACGCGCGGAACGTGGCGACGTACTGCGCTGAGTGCTCGTCCGGTGTCTCGGTCGCCCAGCGGGTCGGCTCAGCCATGCGCTGCACGCTACCCGCGGGCGTCCCGGGCGGCGTACCAGCCGCGAAGACCCGTGGCGTCCTGCCCGTTGCGCAGCAGCGCGGCCATGACCTGCATGGGCTCGTCGACGTGCCGGAAGAACCGCTGGTAGCCCTCGCACAGGTAGTGCAGGCCCGGCTCGCCGTCCGGCGTCGTGAGGAACCGGTCCTTCGGGCAGCCGCCGTTGCAGGCGAACCGCACGTCGCAGGAGCGGCAGTACGCCGGCAGCGTGTCGAGCTTGGCGCGGCCGAACGCCTTCTGCTGCGGCGAGTCGACCATCTGCAGAAGCGTCCTGCCCTCGGCGATGTTGCCGAGCTTGTGCGCGGGCTCGACGTAGTGGTCGCAGGAGTAGAGGTCGCCGTTGTGCTCGAGCGCGAGCGCCTCGCCGCAGACCTGCGCGTGCACGCAGGCGCCGGTCTGGTGCATGCCGAGCCAGTGCGCGAGCGCGGTGTCGAAGACGGGCACGAAGACGTCGCCGACGTCCTTGCGCGCCCACTCGTCGAAGACCTCGACGAGGAACTGGCCGTACTGCGCGGCGCCGACCGACCGGGTCGTGACGAGGTCGCCCTCCTGCTTGTACAGCGGCCGGTCGCGCGCCCGCGAGCCCCAGCCCGCCTCCGCCAGGGGCAGCAGCTCCGGCGTCACCCGCTCGACGATGGGGATGAGCTGGATGTACTGCGCGCCCAGCTCGTCGCGCAGGAAGCGGTAGACCTCGAGCCCGTGGTCGGCGTTCGCGGCGTTGATGGTCGTGAGCGCGTTCCACTCGACGCCGTGCTTCTGCAGGGTGCGTAGCCCCGCGATCACCCGGTCGTACGTCGGCTTCCCGCCCTTGTCGACGCGGTAGGCGTCGTGCATCTCGCGCGGTCCGTCGATCGACACCCCGACGAGGAACCCCTGCTCGGCGAAGAACGCGGCCATCTCGTCGTCGACGAGGGTGGCGTTGGTCTGCACCGTGTTGAGCACGTGCTGGCCCGGCACGGCGTACCGGCGCTCGAGCTCGACGACCCGACGGAAGAAGTCGGTGCCCATGAGCGTGGGCTCGCCGCCCTGGAACGCGACCACGACCTCGTCAGCACCCCGGTGCGCGGCGAGCAGCTGCGTGACGTAGGCCTCGAGCACCTCGTCGGGCATCCGGAACTCGCTTCCGGGGTACAGCGACTCCTTGGACAGGAAGAAGCAGTAGTCGCAGTCGAGGTTGCAGATCGCGCCCGTCGGCTTGCTCATCACGTGGAAGACACGCGGAGCCTGCGGACCGGTCATCGACCCCCCTCCCCTGCGGGCAGCGCCCGGCGTCCGTCGCTCAGTCGAGCATGAACCACCCTCTCACCTCGGCCTCGTGGTCTCGGTACGGCGTACCGCTGAGGTCGATGACCACGCGGTCGATCGTGCCGCCGGTGAACCGGAACGGTGCGACGTACGCGCGGGTCACCGGGGATCCGTCGTCGCGGCCGACGCAGTGCCCGTCCCCCGTCGCGTTGAAGAAGCCCGGCTGTGTCACGAGCGGTGACGTGCCGACCTCCTCGCCGTCGACGTACAGCCGCAGCGTCCCGGCCGCGCCGGGGCGCGGTGGGGCGCTCTTGCCCTCGGCACTGAACTCGGCGGTGAAGACGTGCGCCCCCGGCGTGATCGCGCGATCGGCCACCACCGTGGTCGTCTCTATGTCCAGCCAGTTGTAGGCGTAGGCCAGGCGGCCGCCCTGCACGTAGAGGCTGTGGCCCCCGGACACCCCGCCGTGGGCGTAGAGCACGCCCTCGGCGTCCGCGGATTCGAGCGTCACGCCGGCAGACACCGTGTACGAACGGCCGGGCAACCGGGGACCCGACAGCTCGGGCACCGGCGCCGTGTCCGGGTAGAACACGTAGCGGTCGCGCGGGGGCGCGCCCGACGGCCGCGGCGACAGCGTCTGCTCGAGCGCGTTGCGGTCGTCGAGGGGCAGGCCGTGGTACTGGTCGGCGAGCTCGAACCACCGTGCGACGAGCTCCTGAACCTTCTCCGGGTGCTCGGCCGCGACGTTGCGGGCCTGCGCCCGGTCCTCCGCGACGTGGTAGAGCTCCCACTCGTCTTCCTCGAACTTGCCCCAGCCCGACAGCGGCGGGTGCAGGGTGCACGCCAGCCAGCCGTCCTCGTAGACCGAGCGCTGGCCGAGCATGGCGTAGAACTGCGTCGACTTCGCCGGCGCTGCCGGGTCGGTGAGCGCTGCGGCGAAGCTCTCGCCCTCGAGGGGCGACTGCGTGTACCCGGCCACCTCCGCCGGCGGCTCGAGCCCGATGAGGTCGTAGATCGTGGGGACGACGTCGACCGCGTGGACGTACTGCTGGCGCGGCACGGAGTCGGCGGGGATCCGCGCGGGCCAGGACACGATGCACATGTCGGCGATGCCGCCCTCGTACCCCGCCCACCGCTTCCAGTAGGGGAACGGGGTGTCGAAGGCCCAGGCCCATCCGGTGTTGTAGTGGTTGTGCGTCTCCGGGCCGCCGAGCTCGTCGATGTGCTGCAGCGACAGCTCGGTCGGCGTGGCGACGCCGTTGAAGAACTGCCACTCGTTGTACGTCCCGTTGGGGCCGCCCTCGCCGCTGGCGCCGTTGTCGCTGACCACGACGACGATCGTGTTGTCGAGCTGCCCGCTCTCCTCGAGGAAGTCCAGCAGACGGCCGACCTGGCTGTCGGTGTACTCGACGTAGCCCGCGAAGACCTCGGCCATGCGGACGAAGAGGCGCTTCTCGTCGTCGCTCAGGGTCGCCCACGGGCGGACGGTGTCGAGGAGCGGCCAGGGCTGCCCGTCGGGGCCGGTCCGCATCGGCTCGCCGTGCGGGTTGATGGGCGAGAGCTCGGTGCCCTCAGGAAGGAGCCCCAGCTCGACCTGGCGGGCGAGGATCCCCTCGCGGATGGCCTCGTAGCCCTCGTCGAAGACGCCCTTGTAGCGGTCCGCCCACTCCGGCCACACGTGGTGCGGGGCGTGCGCCGCGTCCAGCGAGAAGTACAGGAACCAGGGCTTGTCCGGGTCGATGGTGGTGGAGTCCTTGATGAACTCGATCGACCTGTCGGTGAGGTCCCAGGCGATGTGATAGCCCTCGGCCGGCGTCGACGGCGGCTCGACCGGGTGGTTGTCGTGCACGAGGTCGGGGAACCAGCTGCTCGCCTCACCGCCGAGGAAGCCGTAGAAGCGCTCGAACCCGCGGCCCAGGGGCCAGCGGCGCTTCCACGCGCTCATACCCGTCTCCTCGCCGGGGGTCAGGTGCCACTTGCCCACGCAGTACGTGTTGTAGCCCTGCTCGACGAGCACCTCGGAGATGAGCCCGTTCTCGAACGGGATGCGTGTGGAGATGCCGGGGAATCCGGAGCTGAACTCGGCGATGGTCGCCATGCCGTTGCTCGTGGCGTTGCGGCCCGTGAGCAGGGAGGCTCGCGTCGGCGAGCACAGGGCGGTCGTGTGGAAGTTGGCGAGCTTCACGCCCCGCTCTGCGATGCGGGTCATCGCCGGGGTGCGCACGGGGCCGCCGAAGGACTCCATCGTCCCGTAGCCCACGTCGTCCCAGCAGATGACCAGGACGTTGGGCGAACCCTTCGGCGCCTGCGGCGCCAGGAACGGGGCCCAGTCCGGCTCGGCGTCCCTGATGTCGAGAGCGACCTTCCCCTTCCACTCCACGGCCATCGTGCATCCCCTTCCAGGTCCCCGGCGCGGAATCGCCCTGCCGCGCACCACCGCCTCGCCGAAGGCGCGCAGATAGCCCGAACCTAGCCACCGCCCGGCAGCGAAGGGCCGTCAACGGGAAGATCCGCGGCGATCAGGCCCAGCGCGCGGCGAGCTCCGCCGCGAGCGCGCGGCCGATGGCGTCGTGGACCTCCCAGCCCCAGTGCATGCCGTCAGGGTTGCCGGTGCCCGCTGCCAGGGACGGCGCCACGATCGCGTCGAGCTCGACGAGGCCGGTGCCGTGGGCGGCCGACCACCGACGGGCGGCCGAGACCGCCGGGTCGTGCTGGCGGTGCGAGGGGTACGACGGCGCCGCGTGCGGCGACGGCCCGAGCAGCACGACCGGGATGTCGGGCCGGTAGTGGTGCACGCCGTCGACGATGCGCCCGAGGTAGTGGTCGGTCGCGGCCTGCGGCAGCTGCCGAAGGCGTCCGTCGGTCGCGCGGATCACCCACGGCGCCGCCGCGTTGTACGCCGTACGCACCCGCCGGCGCAGCGATCCCGGGCGCACGAACGGGATGCCCTCGCGGAGGTACGTCGGCAGCGCCGCCGGGAGGTGGTCCATCTGCCCGACGCCGAGCACGAGCGCGTCGGCGCGTGGCATGAGCTCGCCCCAGGTGTTCGGGTCCTTGGTCAGCGACCACCACGCGTCGCGCGCCGTCCAGCCCAGGCGGGCCACGAGATCGGCGCGCACGTCCTCGCGGAGAGCCTCGGTGAGCGCAGCTGCCATCACCTGCGGGTACAGCCGCGGGTCGCTCGGCCGGTGCGCCTGGTCGGGGCCGTGGAACGCCAGCGAGTCGCCGAACACCAGGACGTGCCGCATCATCGGCTCACTGGCCCAGCTCGGTGAGCACGGCGTCGAGCTCGGTCACGAAGCGGTCGGCGTCCTCGATCGAGAAGCAGAGCGGCGGCCGGATCTTCAACGCGTCGTTGTAGATGCCGGCGGTGCCGACGAGCACGTGGTGCTCCTTCAGCCCGTTGACGACGGCGAGCGTGAGATCCTCGGCCGCAGCGTACGACTCGAGGCCGAACTCGAGCGCGACGAACAGTCCGGCACCGCGGACGTCGCTGATGGCGAGGTGCTGCGACTGCAGCGCGCGCAAGGACTCCTGCAGGTGCGCGCCGACGACGCGCGCGTTGTCCTGCAGCCCCTCGTCGCGCACGATGTCGAGCACCGCCTGCGCGGCGGCGATGGCGACGGCGTTGCCGCCGAAGGTGTTGAAGTAGCGCATGTCACGGCCGAACTCGGCGACGACCTCGGGGGTCAGCACGGTGGCCGCGACCGGGAACCCGTTCCCCATCGGCTTGCCGATCGTCATGACGTCCGGCACGAACGGCGAGGCGGCGGTCCCGTGCCGCTCGAAGCCCCACATCGCATCGCCCGTGCGGCCGAACCCCGGCTGCACCTCGTCGGCGAGGTAGACGCCGCCCGCGGCCGCGACGACGGCGCGCGCCGGCGCGAGGAAGCCGACGGGGTCGGCGAGCACGCCGTCCGAGGCGAAGATCGAGTCGGCGACGAACGCGGCGAACCGCACCCCGTTCGCCGCGAGGTCGTCGATTCCCGCCTGCACCTGCGCGGCGAACCACTCCCCCAGTGACGCGTAGCCCGACCAGTCGACGCGGCGCGGGTCCGGCGCCGGCACCCACCGCACCCAGTCCGGCAGCGCATCGACCCCCACGAGCGACGGCGAGATCGACGCGATCTCGGTCGAGACGCCGTGGTACGCGTTGCGCGTCACGATCACGCCCGTGCCGCCCGTGTGCTTCTTGGCGATCCGCAGGGCGAGGTCGTTCGCCTCGGAGCCGGTGCACGTGAAGACCACGTGCCCGAGCTCGTCGGGCAGCGTCGAGAGCAGGTCCTCGGCGTAGCGCACGATCGACTCGTGGAGGTAGCGCGTGTGGGTGCTCAGCACGGCGGCCTGCTCGGCGATCGCAGCAGTCACCCGCGGATGCGCGTGCCCGACCGAGGGCACGTTGTTGTACGTGTCGAGGTACTCCACGCCGTCGACGTCGTACAGCTTCGTGCCCGAGCCGCGCACGATGTGCAGCGGCCGGCGGTAGAAGAGCCGGTACGACGGGCCGAGCGCGTCGATGCGGCGGCGCACGAGATCACCGGTGACCGGGTCGAGCCGGTCGACGTCCTTCGGATCGAAGTAGGACGAGGGGCCGATCGTCCTGGGCTCGCTCATGACTCCCCCTGACCCGGGTTCGGCGGCTCGGCAGCGACGAGACGGCGCAGTGCTGCGATCGCGTGGCCGTTGGCACGCAGCGTGTGGTGGGCGTTGTCGGGGTTGGTCGCGGCGAGCCATGAGTTCACGAGCATCCGCTGCGCCATCCGCGCCCGCACCAGGTGCGGCAGCAGGTCGATCTCGTCGGCGGTCAGCGGGCGGGTGCTCACGTAGCCGTCCGCGAGGTCGTACGCCGGACGCCACGGGTCGACAGCCGGATCCGCGAGGGCCTCCACCGAGGGGACGGCGTAGGCCATGGCGACGGCGAGGTCGGCCACCACCGCGGTGCTCACCATGTCGCCGAAGTCGAGGATGCCGCTGACCCAGCCCTCGTCGTCGACGACGACGTTGTCCATGTTGGCGTCGTTGTGCACCACCTGGTGCCGCACGCGCGCGAGTCCAGGCTCCGTCACGGTGGCGTACCGGTCGAGCTCGGCCTCGACATCAGCGCGGGCCTCGGCGTCGTCGATGTGCGCCAGGTGCGGTCGCAGGGTCGCGAGCCTCTGCAGGTCCCACGCCAGCACCCGGTCGGCGCCGGGGTGCGAGAACCGCTCGAGCGCCTGCGACAGCCGGCCGATGGCGGCGCCGACTGCGCGACGCTGCTCGGGCGTCGTCCGGTCGTAGTCGAGCGTGCGGCCCGGCAGGAACGACAGCACGCGCACGAGCCGGGGCTCGCCGTCGGCGCCGTCGATCCAGGACGACGCCGAGCCGTCGCGGTCGAGCACCACCCGGGGCACGGGGAAGCCGGGGTCCACGGCCGCGACGTGCTGGAGCGCCGCGAGCTGCATCGCGATGACATCGAGGTCGTCGGCGGGGTTCGCGATCTTCAGCACGTACCGCTGCTCACCGACCGAGACGCGGAACGTGTCGTCGCGCTCGGTGTCGAACCGACGGATACCCGTGACCTGCAGGCCGTAGCGCTCGATCGCCAGGTCGGCGGCGCGCTCGACGCCGAGAGGCGTGAACGTCGCGGTGATCGCGTCGTCGGTGCGCAGCTCGTCCACGCGCCGCACGCTATCCGACGCCCGGATCAGTCCGCGGGGTCGGTGCGGGTACGCCGGAACCGGGCGCGCAGCACCTCGATGTCGGTCTGCACTACATCCGGGTCGGGATCGCCCTTCTCGCCGTACCAGCCCGCGAGCCGGCCGGCGCGGCTGACCGCGCGCAGCCGTCGCTCGACCTGGCTGCGCACCGCGCGCGGAACCACGATGAGGATCTGGTCGCCGCTGCGCAGCCGCATCTCGCGCGCAGGCACCAGCGGCTCACGGTCACGCGCGATCAGGCTGACGACCGCTCCCTTGGGCAGCCGCAGCTCGCCGATCGTGACCCCTTGCAGCTTGGACTCGAGCGGCACCTCGAACTGCAGCACGTCGGCCGAGATGTCCTCGAGCGGCGCGGCCTCCACCTCGATCTCGGCCGTGTGCTCGCGATCCACCACGCCCAGCCGGCGGGCCAGGTAGGGCAGCGGCGGCGCCTGGATCAGGGTGAAGACCACGACGAGCAGGAAGACCACGTCGAAGATCTCCTGCGCCACCGGCAGCCCCTGGCTGAGCGGGATCGTCGCGAGCACGACCGGCACCGCGCCCCGCAGCCCGGCCCAGGACAGGAACGCCTGCTCGCGCACGCCGACCCGGAAGAGGAACGTCGACAGCACCACCGACGCCGGCCGCGCGATCACGAGCAGCACGGTGCCGAGCACCAGCGCGGTGGGCAGCGCGTCGAGGAGGCGGTCCGGGCTCGCGAGCAGGCCGAGCAGCACGAACAGCCCGATCTGCGCGATCCAGCCCAGGGCCTCGACAAATCCGACGGTCGTCGAGCGGTGCGGCAGCTGGGCGTTCCCGAGCCAGAGCGCGGCGACGTAGATGGCGGCGAAGCCCGACGCCTCCACCGCTCCGGCGGCGGCGAAGGCCAGCATCGCCAGCGCGACGGTCGCGACCGGGTAGAGGCCCGACGACGGCAGTGCGACGCGGCGCAGCATCTCCTGGCCGAGCCGCGCGATCGCCAGGCCGATGAGCACTCCCCCGACGAGCTCGTAGACGACCAGGGCTGCGGTCGACCAGGGGTTCAGCGCGTCCCAGCCGTCGGAGGAGAGCAGCGTCACGAGCAGGATGGCCAGCGGGTCGTTGAGCCCCGACTCGGCCTCGAGCGTTGACGACACACGTCGCTTGATCGGCAGCCGGCGCAGCACCGAGAAGACCGCGGCAGCATCGGTCGACGACACGACCGCGCCGAACAGCAGGGCCGTGCGCAGGTCGAGGCCGAGCAGGAAGTGCAGGAACCCCGCGGTGACGGCGACGCTCACGGCGACGCCGACCGTCGCGAGCATCAGCGAACGGCCAAGCACGGGTCGGATCGCGTCCCATCGGGTCGTGAAGCCGCCCTCGGCCAGGATGATCGCCAGCGCGACGAAGCCGAGCACGCGGGTCAGCGCCGCGTCCTCGTACTCGATGCCGAACCCCGCCTCGCCGAGGACGAGGCCGAAGCCGAGGTAGATCAGCAGGGTCGGGAGGCCTGCCCAGCGCGAGAAGCGCACCGAGACGACGGCGAGCAGCAGCACCCCGGTGCCGACGAGCAGCACCAGGTAGAGGTCGTGCGTGCTCATGGCGCGGCAGCGCAGGTCGTGGTCACGACTGCCCTGCAGGTCACGCGCCCTCCGTCCGCCGTGGCTCGTTCCTCAGCCTACTGAGACGGTGTCACGCCGAGGTTTCCGCCCGTTGCGGCCGGACACCCCAGCGGCCGGCTCCGAGGGTGTGGGAGCCGGCCGCCGGGGTGTCCGGGGTGGTCGTGCGGAGCGCGGACGGTCAGGGGCGCTGGCCAGCGTCGGACGGCTTGCCTGCGTGGGCGGGCTTGCCGTGACCCGCCTTCTTGTCGGCAGCCTTGGCCTTGCCGTTCGCGCCGGGCTCGGTGGCCGGTGCGTCGGTGCCGTCGTCGGTGGCCTCCGGCGTGCCCTTCTTGTCGAGGTAGACCTGGGCGCAGTAGTCCTCGACCGTGCCCTCGCCGGCAGCGGCGACGAGCGCAGCAGCAGCGGGGTTGCCCGCGTCGGCCTTGTCCTGGGTCAGGCCGCCGTGCGCCCACGCGGTGCACAGGCCGTAGGCGGCCGGTCCGGTGGCGTCCGGGCCGGTGGTCGCCGACTCCTCGGCGGCGGGGCTCGTCGCGTCGTCCGCGACCTCGTCGGTGGTGTCGTCGGACGCCGTGGTCGGGTCATCGGCGGCCGTCTCGTCACCGGTCGACGCGCTAGTGGGGTCGGTGCTGGTGACCGTGGGCTCGTCCGAGCCTGCGAGCGCGACGGGCAGGGCAACCGTTGCGGCGGCACCGCCGGCGAGAAGGACGGCGCTCACGGCCGCGGCGGCAGCCTTGGAGGTGAGCAGGGCGGTGAGCAGCATGTGGATTCCTCACGTCGGCCGGGCGGTGTGCCCGTCTGGGCGAGGAACGACGCTCCACTGCGACCCGTTACCGCCGGAACGCCATCTGCGACGAAACTGCGCCGGATGGGTGACGATCCGTGGGCTGCGCGGGTGAACGCCCCGCTGACCGGACGACCACGACCGCGGCGGAGGCCGAACGGACCGACGAGACCTCCGTCAGCGCCCGGGCCTGCGGTGCGACGAACCCGGTCCCTGCACCCACGTCGACGCACCTGCCGCGCCGTTCACGGCGCCCTGCTCTCCGTCGCCGTGACGCCGTGATGCCGGGGCGGCTCCGGCGGCTGGCGGGCAGTCCGGGACGGCCTGTTGCGGCTGCGGCGGCTGGAGCCCTCGGCGATCGTAGGTAGCCATCGCGGCGGTGTGTCCCGCTCGTTGGCACCTCGCGTGGAACGGCGACCGCCATGAGATCGGGCAGAGCGCGCCCTACCTCTGCGCGGTCGCTGCGAGGCCGCTGACGACGCGGCTCGCCCAGATCGTTCAGTCGGCGGGAATCGCCTCGACATCGACTCCGGACATCGCCAGGACGGCTGCCCGCACGGTGGGGAAGCGGGACGTGTCCGGAAGCAGGTCGGTGAGGCCGAGCGCCTCCAGATGCTGATCGAAGGCGCGACGGGAACGTGCGATCACGAACTGGATCCCCTTGTCGCGCAGCTGCTCGATCATCTTCCGCAGCCCCTCGGCGCCCGAAGCGTCGAGGCTCACCACGGCCTCCGCGTCGAGCACTACCGCACGCACCTCGTGCGGGGCGCCGTCCACCGCCTCTCGGACGCGGCCGGCGAAGTAGCGGCTGTTGGCGAAGAACAGCCGGTCGTCAAGACGGTAGACGACGACTCCGGGCACGACCCTCGCCTTCGGCCGTCGCTGGACGTCGACGAAGCGGCGCGCCACCGGGTCCCAGCCCAGCACTGCGTCGCGGGGCTGTGCGCTCGTACGCACGACGTCGATGATGGACAGAAGGACGGCGAGGATCAGCGAAGGCAGCAGGCCGATCGTGATCATCCCCAGGACCAGGACTCCAGCGATCGCGAACTCGGGCCGTGAGCCCCGCCAGAGCGCTCTCCAGGCCTGGAGGTCGATGAGGCCGAGGGCGGCGAAGATGATGACTGCTGCCAGCGTGGCCTTCGGCAGGAGGGCGAGCACGCCTGTCAGGAACAGCAGGACCACCGCGGCCACGGCCACCTGGACGAGCCCGACCACCTGCGTACGTCCGCCCACCCGGACGTTGATCGCGGTACGGGATCCACTCGATCCGAGCGGGAAGGACTGCGACAGCCCGGCGGCGAGGTTGACGCCGGCGAGCGCCATCAGCTCCTGGTTCGCGTCGACGGGACGGCCGCCGTCGAGGGCGAAGCTGCGTGCAGCGAGGATGGCGTCGGCGAAGCCCACCAGAGCGACCGCGATCGCGATCGGGACGAGCTGGAGCACCTGCACTGCTCCGACGCCGGGCCAGTCCAAGGCCGGCAGCCCGGCAGGGATGTCCCCCACCAGCGTGACGCCCAGGCCGTCGAAGTCCCAAGCCCACGATAGGGCGATCGCGATGACGGTCACCGCGAGCAGTGCCGGGAAGCGGGGAAGCCAGCGTGCTCCGACCATGAGCGCCGCCAACGACAGGCCCCCGACCAGGAGCTCGAGCTGGTCCACCTGCCCCACGAACCCGGTCAGGAACGACGCGTACTCCTGCAGCGGGGTGTCGCCCTCGACCGCGACCCCCGTGAACTCGTCGAGCTGGCCCGCGAGGAGGGTGAGCGCAAGACCCGTGAGGAAGCCCAGCAGGACCGACGTCGAGAAGTAGTCGGCGACCCAGCCGAGGCGGAACACGCGTGCGAGGACGAAGGCCGCCGCCACCAGGAGCGCCATCATCGCGGCCAGCACCGGGTAGTCGGCCGGGTCCGAGCTGATCGCGACCAGCGCCGGCCCCACCATGAGCGCCGTGGTCGCGGTCGGTCCCGTCATCAGGTTGCGTGAGGAACCGAGCAGCGCGTACACAGCCAACGGCAGCAGCAGTCCGTAGAGCCCCGAGACGACCGGCAGCCCCGCCGTCTGCGCATAGGCCATCGATTGGGGGATCGCGATCGCGGCGAGAGCCACGCCGGCGACGAGATCCGCGCGCAACACGCGCGGGGAGTATGAGCGCAGGTCCCCGACGAGGGGGGCAAGCGATTCCAGGACCGGGGGTCGGCTCGAGGCGGATGCACCTCGGTCGGGTCACCCGCCTGCTGCTGGTCCGCCGGCTCAGGGCGTCGCGACTCGTCCATCGCGCACATTGCATCGCACATGCCCCGACCGATGCAGCAGATGCGCCCGAGAGATTCCGCATTCGCGGTGCATCCCGGGTCGCCACAAGGCCATGCTGTCGCTCGTGATGGGGGTGGACGCGTGGACCGCGGTGCCGCGGCCGTTCCATGCCATGTCTGCACCCACGGGCGCCATCTGCAACCTCGGCTGCGAGTACTGCTTCTACCTGGCCGATGAGTCCCTCTACCCCGGCGGCTCCTCCCGGATGCCCGAGGATGTCCTCGAGGGCTACGTGGTCGGGCTCCTCGAGGCGCAGGCAGGTCTGGCGGAGGTGGTCATCGCCTTCGAGGGCGGTGGGCCCACCCGGGTCGGGAGCCTGGCCGACGCCCGGACACTGCTTCAGATGGTCGACTCCCCGAAGCAGACGGCGTTCGGCACCGCGACACGCGACAGCCTGCCTCAGTGCTTCCGGCGGTGCGATGTCGGCTTCGCCTGCGGCGGCTGCTGTCCGAAGGACCGTCTGATCGACGCTCCTGGTGGCGAGGCAGGGCTCAACTGGTTCTGCTCGGGCCACCGGTCGTTCTTCCGGCACATCGACGCACCGATGCGGACGATGGCCGATGTCGTCCCGACCGGCAGCGGCGCCGCCGATGTCATGGGCTGGTATGCGCAGCACCAGCCTGATCCGCACTCGGCTGCGCCGGCACCCAGTGGAGGAGCACCATGAGCAAGACGCAGATGCTGATCGTCGCGGGCTACTCAGACGCCGACGTCGCAGAAGCCGAGTTCCGGACGCTGGCCGACATGGTGGCGGCGAAGAAGCTGAGCAGCCAGGGGATCATCCTCGTCGGCAAGGGGCCGGACGGCGAGCCGCGGCTCATGGACACGGGCAACCACCTCGGCCGTCGCGGCGCTGCGTGGGGCGGTGGCGCCGGGGTCCTGGTGGGCCTGTTCGCGCCGCCCATGCTCGGTGCCGTCGCCGTGGGCGCCGCCGCCGGCGCCGTGGTGGGTCACTTCGCCGGCAACAAGCTGACGGCAGTGGTCCAGGAACAGATCGGAGCGGCCCTGAAGGCAGGCACCGCCGTCATCATCGGCGTTTTCCCGGCCGAGGACCGTCTTGTCGTCGAGCGCGCCCTGCCGGGAGCACCGCTCAAGTCCGTCGTGGAGAGCGACGAGGGCGGCATCGACGAGCTGAAGGCCAAGCTGGCCGAGGCGATGGGCAAGTTCCAGCCCGACCGGACGGTGCTGCCCGTCCCGGACAAGCCATTCAGCGGGGTGGCCGGGCGCACCATCGACGAGTCCGTGGGCGACTGGTCCATCGTCGCGGCCACGAAGGCTCCCGAGGACGCCCCCAACGTGCTCGTGGTGCTCATCGACGACGCCGGCTTCGGAGGGCCGGACACGTTCGGGGGCGGGATCCGGACGCCGAACCTCAGCCGCGTGCAGCAGCAGGGACTCACCTACAACCGGTTCCACGTCACGGCCGTCTGCTCGCCCACCCGCGCCGCGCTGCTGACCGGTCGCAACCACCACCGCGTGGGCATGGGGGGTATCGCAGAGTTCCCTGGCCCCTTCCCTGGCTACACGGGAATCCGACCCAGGGCGACGACCGCCCTGCCGCGGATCCTCAAGGAGAACGGGTACATCACCGGTGGCTTCGGCAAGTGGCACATGACTCCCGGCCATGACATGGGCGCGGCCGGGTCGTTCGACCACTGGCCGACCGGGTGGGGCTTCGACCACTGGTGGGGCTTCCTGACCGGTGCAGCCGGCCAGTACGACCCCATCATCACCCTGGACAACTCGACCCTGGGCGTGCCCGAGGGCGACGACGGCAAGCTCTACTACTTCCCGGACGACATCACCGACAAGACCGTCGAGTGGCTGCACGCGGTGCGCGCGCAGGATGCCGACAAGCCCTGGTTCGTCTACTACTCGACCGGAGCGACGCACGCTCCGCACCACGTCGCCAAGGAGTGGGCCGACAAGTACAAGGGCCAGTTCGATGACGGATGGGACGTCTACCGCGAGCGCACGCTCGAGCGCCAGAAGGCACTCGGCATCGTCCCGCCCGACACCGAGCTCACCGAGCGGCCCGACATCTTCCCCGCATGGGACAGCCTCTCCGAAGCGGAGCGGAAGCTCTACGCGCGGCAGATGGAGGTCTTCGCCGGGTTCTCCGAGAACGCCGACTGGAACGTCGGACGGCTGCTCGATGCAGTGGAGGAGATGGGCGAGCTCGACAACACCCTCGTGATCTACATCTGGGGCGACAACGGCGCGTCCATGGAGGGCACCGTCACCGGTTCGTTCAACGAGACGACGTTCTTCAACGGGCTGGTCCTCGACGCCGAGGAGCAGTTCGCGCTGATCGACAAGTACGGCGGCATCGCCGAGCTCGGCGGCTTCCACACCGCACCCCACTTCGCGGCTGCGTGGGCGCACGCGAACAACACGCCGTTCCAGTGGGGGAAGCAGATGGCCAGCCACCTCGGAGGCACTCGCGACCCCATGGTGGTGTCGTGGCCGAAGCGGATCCCCGCAGGCGGAAGCCTGCGCACGCAGTTCACCCACTGCATCGACGTCGTCCCCACGATCCTCGAGGTCGTCGGGCTGCCCGTGCCGACGAGCGTGGACGGCGTGGCGCAGGAGCCGATGGACGGAACCAGCTTCGCCTACACCTTCGACAGCCCTGACGCCGAGGAGCAGCACACCACCCAGTACTTCGAGATGTACGGGAGCCGTGCGATCTACAAGGACGGCTGGTGGGCCTGCACCAAGCTCGACAAGCTGCCGTGGGACTTCGGGCCGGCGACGCTCGCTCGGTTCGGTCCGGGCAGCGGATGGGACCCGAACGCGGACGTGTGGGAGCTGTACCACCTCGCCGACGACTTCTCGCAGGCCCGGAACGTCGCGGCCGAGCTCCCTGACAAGGTCGCCGAGCTGGTCGAGCTCTTCTGGTCGGAGGCCGAACGCAACCGCGTGCTGCCGCTGCTCGGAGGGTTCGCTGCCTTCTTCGGCATCCTCCCGCCCATGCCCACGCAGACCCGGTTCACCTTCGCCGGTGACGTCCAGAACATCCAGACGACCATGATCCCGAGGATCTACGGACGCTCGTACGCCATCGAGGCCGACGTGCACGTCCCGGAAGGAGGCGCGCAGGGTGTGCTCGTGGCGTTCGCCGACTTCATCGGCGGCTTCGCGCTGTGGGTCGACGAGAACGGCCTGCTCAACCACACCTACCAGTACTTGGGCGTCGACACCTACCGCCAGACGTCGAAGGAGCCGATCCCGACCGGCGATGTCACGTTGAAGATGCTGTTCCAGGCCGACGAGACCAGACCGGGCACCGGGGGCCGCGTGTCCTTGTGGGCGGACGATCGACAGATCGGCGAGGGCGATCTGCCGCGCACGATCTCGCTGATCTTCAGCACCTACGCCGGCATGGACATCAGCCGGGACAACGGCGGTGTCGTCGACCTCGACTACGAGGACCGGGCGCCGTATGCGTTCACGGGGACGGTGCGCAACGTCGTCTTCGACCTCGCGCCGCGCGCTCTGGACGATGAGCTGGCCCTGCACGAAGCCGCATCACGGGCCGCACTCGCTCACGGCGCCGCGGGATAGCCGCCTCGACGCGCCGCCAGCAGGTGGCGCGTCGAGGCGGGAGCCGCGCGAGGGGGCGATCCGTACCAGGACGGCTCCCTCTCCGCCCCTCTCCGCGGCCAAGCGGGCACGAAGGGACGGCGCGCGAGAGGGCGCCACCTCGATCGGTGCACCGGATCATCTGCCGGGCGTCGCGCCCAGGCACCGACGTACTGTGACAGCCACTGAAGGGATGCGGGACTGATGAGGACTCGATTCGCAGGGATCGTCGTCGCTGCGTCGCTGCTGGCGCTGACAGGCTGCTCGCAGCAGTCGGAGGCCGATGCGGTTGCGTCGTTGGACGCGCGGCTGGCCACGGTGGAGGACCGGCTCGCGGGCGTCGAGGCGGTCGTGGGCGAGGCGCTCATAGCCGAGCCGGCGAAGCAGCTCCAGGCGGAGCTCGACCAGCTCGTGCTCGATGTCGCCGGTGCGGAGGTGCCGGCGGACGTCCAGGCCGACCTGGACGCGGCGAAGGACGCCGTGGCCGACGCCCAGGCGGCGGCCGAGGCGGCCATCGCCGCCGAGGAGGCGGAGGACGCCGCCACGGCGGAGGCCGTGGCGGCTGCTCAGAAGGCGATCGCCGATGCGCGCGCCAAGCTGGAGGCGGTCAAGGAGGCCTTGGCCGGGTTCCTCGCCACGGCACGGCCGACACCGAGCGCCTCGCCCTCTCCCAGCTGACGTGGCGGCTCGCGGCAGCACCGCCGTTGTAGCACTGCTCGTACCACGGGAGGACATCGCATGAGCAGCACCCCTGCGCCCGAGGACCTGCAGTGGGCCGCCAGCGCGGTCTTCGTCGCCGGCCTCAGCGCCGTCGGCAACTTCATGTTCCTGCCGTACCAGCCGCCGTGGGCGATCCTCATCATGGCCCTCGACGTCCTCATCATCTGGGCGCTCGCCACTCGTCGCGAGGCGATCCACCTGCTCGACAGCTGACCGCGGGCCCGACGCCGCACACAACCCTCGCCGGAAGGACCACGCGCATGTCGCTCCTCGGCTGGGGCAAGGCCAGCTGGATCATCAGCCTGCTGTTCATCCCGTTCCTCACCCCGCTGATCAACGTCGTCACGCAGGGCCCGACGACGGCCCAGCGCGACGCGCAGCGGTACACCGCGATGCGCGCCCAGCAGGACGACTACGGCCGCAACCTCGCGGCCCGCGCCGATCCCACCGCGCAGATCAAGCTGGCGCACGACCCGCTGCCGTCCGGCACCATCGCCCAGGCCGAGTTCGACGCCATCACGTCCAAGGCGCTCGCCTGGCCGGAGGGATTCCGCCCATGACGAAGGTGCGCTGGGGGCGCGAGACCACGGCCGGCCTCGCGGGGGCCATCGGGTCCGTGCCCGACGGGATGGCCACGGCCGTCCTCGCGGGGGCGAACCCGATGGCAGGCCTGTACGCATCCTTCGCCGGGCCGACGGCAGGCGGACTGCTCCAGTCGACCACCGTCATGGTGGTGGCGACCACCTCAGCTGCGGCGGTGACAACGGCCGAGGTGATGACCGCCGGTCCCGCCGACCCGCTGAGGACGCTGGCGACCCTGACCGTCCTGGCCGGCGTCTTCATGCTGCTGGCAACCCGGCTGGGGTTCGCCAAGCTGATGCGGTTCGTCTCCGCATCGGTCATGGGCGGGTTCATGTTCGGGGTGGGGCTCATCCTGATCCTGGGCCAGCTCGCCGACGCCACCGGCGTGACCACCAGCGGAGGCTCCACGCTGGAGAAGGCGCTGAACACGCTGCGCCAATGGCAATCCTTCGACCTGGCCTCGATGCTCACCGCCGGCGCCGCCATCGCCCTCAGCATCGCCTTCGGCCGCGGAAAGCTGGTGGCGCTCGCCCCACTGATCGCCATCGCGATCCCCACCCTCGTCCTGGCGGCGACCGATGGCGAGGTGGCCACGGTGGAGTCGACGTCCGGAGCCATCGCGGTCGGGCTTCCCCCGCTGGTCCTGCCCGACCCGGGCCTGATCTCGCCCACACTGGTCGCGGCGGCGGCGGCCCTCACGATCGTCGTGCTGGTCCAGGCCGCCGGCGTCGGCGTGGCCTACCCCAACACCGACGGCACGGCCAACGACGTGACCCGCGACTTCTACGCCCAGGGCGGGTCGAACATCGCTTCAGGCCTCGTCGGCGGCGTACCGGTCGGAGGCAGCGTCGGCCAGACCGAGTTCAACGTCATGGCTGGGGGGCGGACGCGGTGGGCGGTGATCATCAGCGGCCTCTGGATGCTGGTCTTCGTCGTCGCCCTCGGGCCGGTGCTGTCGGCTGTGCCCATCCCAGCCCTGGCAGGGCTGCTGATCCTGGCCGGCTTCGGCTCCCTGAAGCCGCGGACGCTGGCCCGCTCCTGGCGCACCGGCAAGGCCTCCGCAGCTGCTGCGCTGATCACCATGGGCGCCACCTTGCTGGTCCCGATCCACATCGCCGTCCTGGTCGGCGTGGTCCTGTCGCTGCTCCTGTCGGCGATCACCGGGGCGTCGGCGACCCATATCGTCGCCCTGGAACCCGCGGGACCGGGCCACTGGCGTCGCGCCGCGGTCCCCACCGAACTGGCACCTGGGCAGGTCACCGCCCTCGACATCGAGGGGGCGGGGGGCTTCGTCTCCGTTCCCGCCCTGTTCGCGCAGTTGCCCGCCGTTCCCGGCGACGGCGGCCGGGAAGGTGAACGGCTCTTCGCCGTCGTCCTGCGGCTGCGCGGCCACCTCCGGACCAACCTAACCTTCACCAAGGCTCTCGAGGCCTACGGCGAGCAGCTCGCCGCGTCCGGCGGCCACCTGAGCGTATGCGGCCTGCAACCCGGCACCATCGCCCAGCTGCGAGCCGCAGGACTGCCGGAGACCATCGCGCTCATCGCCCAGGGCGAGGAGACGGACGGGTCGCTGGCAGTCGCCTACGCCCGGGCCGGCGACTGGCTGACGGAGTCGGGGGCGCAGCCTCCCTCAGACGCGGTCTGAGCCGGCGCCCGGGAGCAGGCGCCTTCAGCGGCCCCACTTCTCCGCGCCGCGGGTGCCGTTCCAGCAGCGGGTGAGACCTTCGTCGGGCGGCCCGCAGCGGGGGCTAAGGTCCCCGTCCATCGAACGCCAGAACGGATGATGCTCCGACCCGAAGAGCGTGGGTCGGAGCATCTTCCATAGGTGGAGCTGAGGGGACTCGAACCCCTGACCCCCTGCATGCCATGCAGGTGCGCTACCAGCTGCGCCACAGCCCCGTGCAGTCGTGCCGGGAAAGCATAAGGGAGAGCGCTGCCCGAGGTGAAATCGGGCTAGGACTCGTCGCCGAACACGTCCTCGGGCAGCGAACGGGCGTTGTGCTCGGTCAGGCGCCAGCGGCCGTCGGCCAGCTCCTCGAGCACCGACCAGGCGCAGTTCACGAGGCCGCCGAGCGCCGTCCAGTGCTCCTGCGGCAGGTGCAGCAGGGTGCCGATGCCCGCGCGGATCGCACCGCCGTGGCTCGCCACCACGAGGGTCCCGCCCGGCGGCAGAAGATCGGCGTGCCGGAGCACGGCGGCGCTCACGCGCACCGAGACGTCGGTGCGCGTCTCGCCGTCGCCGGCGGGGACGTCGTCGCCGGAGAGCCAGCGGCGGAAGTGGACGCCGTCGGTCGCGATGATCTCGTCGCGCACGAGGCCCTGCCAGCGGCCGGCGTACGTCTCGCGCAGGTCCGGGTCGGTCTCCACCGGCAGCCCGACGATCTCGCCCAGCTTCTCGGCCGTCACCCGGGCGCGCGCCAGGTCGCTCGCGACGATGCGCGCCGGGGCGAGGGTGGCGAGGTCGCGCGCAGCGCGCTCGGCCTGGGCGATGCCGACCTCGTCGAGGGGGACGTCGGTCGATCCCTGGAAGCGCGACTCCGCGTTCCAGGCGGTGCGGCCGTGCCGCCAGAGGACGACGCGGCGCGCGGTCACGCGTCGCTCGCTGCGTCGCCGTCCCGCTCGGCGTGGACGTCGCGCGGCTTCCCGACGGACTCGGGCAGCGGGATCCGCGTGCCGTCCTTCCACAGCCGCTCGAGGCCGTAGTAGTGCCGCTCCTCGTCGTGCTGCACGTGCACGACGATGTCGATGTAGTCGAGGAGCACCCAGCGGCCGTCGCGCTCGCCCTCGCGGCGCACGGGGTCGACGTCGATCTTGTCGAGCGCCTCCTCGATGCCGTCGACGATGGCCTTGACCTGGCGGTCGTTGGCGGCCGAGCAGAGCAGGAAGACGTCGGTGATGACGAGGGTCTCGGACACGTCGAGCGCGACGATGTCCTCCGCGAGCTTCTCGGCGGCTGCCTCGGCAGCGATCGCAGTCAGCTCCAGCGCACGGGCGGAGGCGGTCACGGACGGTCCTTTCGACGGGGAACGTCCGATTCTCTCACGCGGGCGAGCGACCGCCGAACCGTCGAGGTCAGGGCGCCGTGGGTGTGAAGTCCTCGCCCAGCACGACGATCACGTCGGCCACGCTCTGCCCGTCCTCGGCCACCCTCACCGCGGAGTCGGGCAGGTCGAGCGCCGTCACGATGTCGGCGCCCCAGGCGAGGGACTCCTTCGAGGTGTCCGGCAGGATCACGTTGGTCCGGGCCTGGCCGAACGCCGCGGCGTTCCCGCCGTTGACGAAGGTGAAGCCGGCCTCGACGAGCAGGGTGCGCGCTGCCGCGTTCAGGCCGGGCGAGCCCACGCCGTTCTGCACCAGCACGCGGACCTTGGAGTTGGGGCCGGGCTTGCGGAGGGCCTCGGGCAGCAGGTCGTTGACGAGCTCGGCCGCCGCCTCGGTGTCGACCCGGTAGGCCGCAGGGCCGCCGGTGTCGATGCCCTGCACCGGCAGGTTCTTGTAGGCGACGTCGTCCGCGTTCACGTCGGCGTTGAGGCGCAGGAAGAAGTCGGCCAGCTCGGAGAAGGGCACGGTGGCACGGGCCGACGCCCCGAGCTGGGTGAGGATGGTCTCGATCTTGGTCACGTCGGCGGGCAGCTTTGCGACGGTGAGGCGCAGCACCTGCACGAAGCGCGCCATCCGCGCCTCCTCGGTCTCCCCCTCCTCGAGGAACGTCGCGAACGCCTCCGCCTCGTTGCCCTGCAGCACCTGACCAGGACCTGCCGGGACGATGATCAGCGTGGTGCCGTCGGCCCGCTCCTCGGTGACGTCGACGTCGACGTCGGCGGTGATGCCGCCCACGGCGTCCACGAGCCCGGAGAGGGCGCCCGGGTCGAGCGCGAGCGCGCCGTTGACGTCGACGCCGATCGCGTCCGAGAGGGCACCCGCAGATCCGTTGGGATCGGGCAGCCGGTTGATCTGGCCGTACGGCAGCGTGCCGCCGGTGGCGACGTCCATGAGGGTGTTCTGCGGGATGGAGATGACGTTGGCGCGGCCGAGCGGCCCACCGACCGACAGCAGCGCGTTCGAGACGGCGACGCCCTCGTCGTCGACCACCTGCAGCAGCAGCGTCGGCTGCGTGGGGGCGGTCGAGGTCGGCGACGCCGTGGGCTGCGGCTCGGGTGCGGGCGCCTGGCGGCTGAGCCACGTGTAGGCGAGGCCGGCCAGCGCCAGCACGACCACGGCCGCGACCCCCAGCACGACGAGCCGCCCGTGGGCCCGGTGCGACTGCTCGCGGGAGGCCTCCTCGGCCGCGCGGCGGCGTGCGGCACGGCCGCCCGCGCCCTGGGCCTCGCTCCAGTCGACCGGGATCCCTCCGACCGCGTCGCCCGGGTCGCCGTCGTCGCCCTCGTCCTCGTCCTCGTCCTCGTCCTCGTCGTCCTCCGCGTCCGCCTCGGCGGCCCGGCGGCGCGCGGCCCGGCCCCCCACGACCGGCACGGCCGCGGTGCCCGCAGCCTCCTCGGCCAGCGTCAGGTCGTCCTGCGCCGGCAGGTCGGCTGCCTCGGCCGCCTCGGCTGCCACGGCGTCGTCCGCACCTTCGGAGAGGACGTCGACCTGCGGCGCCTCGAGATCGGGCGGCACCACCGGCACGGGGGCGGTCGGGTCGGTGTCCGTGCCGCTCTCGCCAACGGGGGCGCCGACGGTGGTGCCGGGGTCGGTGGGCTCGACGGTCGGCGGCTCCTGACCGGGATAGGGCTCGAGCGACGGGACCGGGAGCTCCCAGGGGTCGCGCACCGGTCCGTCGCCGGGGTGCTGGTCGTCGCTCATGCGCCCGCCTCCCGGTAGAGGCCGTGGTCGGCGATGTACTGCGCGACGCCGTCGGGCACGAGGTAGCGGAGGGGGGCGCCGGCGGCGACGCGGGCACGGCAGTCGGACGACGAGATGTCCAGCGCCGGGATCTCGACGTACGTGACCGCGTCGGCAGCAAGACCCAGACGGCCGGGGGCCTCGAGGTCGTGCCCCGGGCGCGTCACGCCGACGAGGTGCGCCAGCGCCGGGATCTCCTCGGCTCGGTGCCAGGTGGCGAGGCCGGCCAGTGCGTCTGCGCCGGTGATGAGGAAGAGCTCGACGTCCGGGCCGAGCTCGGCCCGGAGGTCGGCGAGCGTGTCCACCGTGAACGTCGGACCGTCACGATCGACGTCGACCCGGGACGCCGCGAGGCGCGGGTCGGGGTCGGTCGCGATGACGGTCATGGCGTAACGGTCCTCGGCTGGGCTGATGTCCGGACGGGTCTTCTGCCACTGCTGCCCCGCGGGCACGAGCAGCACCTGGTCGAGGCCGAGACGGAAGGCGACCTCGCTGGCCGCGACGAGATGCCCGTGGTGGATCGGGTCGAACGTTCCGCCCAGCACCCCCACGCGACGCACGGCCGGACGGCGCCCGTCAGCGGTCGATGTTGACGCGGGTGACCACGAAGAGCAGCGCGAGGAGCACGACGAGCGTGAACGCCCCGAAGGCCCACTTCGACGGCAGGTCGGAGTGCTCGTTGGCGACCATCGTGGCCTCGGCCAGGAAAGCTGCGGCGTTCATCGCGCGTACCCCTCGCTCCTCGTCGCACGGCGCGACGCACATGCCCGTGTCCGGGTAGGGGCGAGAATAGCAACGGGCAGGGCCGGAGGCCCTGACCGGCCCGCGGACGCGTCCCGATCGTGACCCGGGCGGGTCAGCCGCGCACGTGCCCGTCGCCGGTGACGACGTACGTCGTGCTCGTCAGCTCCGCGAGGCCCATGGGGCCGCGGGCGTGCAGCTTCTGGGTGGAGATGCCGATCTCCGCACCGAAGCCGAACTCGGCGCCGTCGGTGAAGCGGGTTGACGCGTTGACCATGACCGCTGCGGAGTCGACGCCGGTGATGAAGGCCTGGATGGCCGACGCCGAGTCGCTCACGATCGCCTCGGTGTGCCCGGACGACCAGCGGCGGATGTGGGTGAGCGCGGCGTCGAGGTCCTCGACGACGCCGGCGGCGATGTCGAGCGAGTAGTACTCCGCCGCCCAGTCCTCGTCGGTGACGGGCGCGAACGCGATCCCTGCGGCCTCGGCGTACGGCGCCATCCGGGCGTCGCCGTGGATCGTGACGCCCTTGTCGCGCAGGGCCGACAGCGCGCGCGGCAGGAAGGCGTCGGCCACGTCGGCGTGCACCAGGAAGGTCTCCGCGGTGTTGCACACGCTCACGCGCTGCGTCTTGGCGTTGACGAGGATCGCGACGGCCTTGTCGAGGTCGGCCGCGGCGTCGACGTAGACGTGGCAGTTGCCCACCCCCGTCTCGATCACCGGCACGGTGGACTCCTCGACGACGCTGCGGATCAGCCCCGCTCCCCCGCGCGGGATCAGCACGTCGACCAGGCCGCGCGCGGTCATGAGGTGCTTCACCGACTCGTGCGTGGTGCCGGGCACGAGCGCGATCGCGTCGGCGGGCAGGCCTGCGGCCACCAGCGCCTCGCGCATCACCTCGACCAGGACCACGTTCGTGCCGTACGCCGACGAGCTGCCGCGCAGCAGGGAGGCGTTGCCGCTCTTCAGGCACAGCACCGCGGCGTCGACGGTGACGTTCGGGCGCGCCTCGTAGATCATCCCGACGACGCCGAGGGGCACGCGCACCTGCCGCACGTCGAGGCCGTTCGGGAGCGCGTAGCCGCGGACGACCTCGCCGACGGGGTCGGGCAGGGCTGCGACGTCGCGCGCGGCGTCCGCGATCGCGTGCAGGCGGTCCGGCGTCAGGGTGAGCCGGTCGACGATCGCGGGGTCGGTGCCGTTCTCGACCGCTCGCGCGACGTCGACCGCGTTGGCCGCCACCACGCGGTCGGTGGCGGCGTCGAGGGCATCGGCGATCGCGAGCACCGCGGCGTCCTTCTGGCTGCGGCGCAGCGCGCGCAGCGTGACGGCTGCCTCGCGGGCCGCGCGGGCGACCTCGTGGACGGCGTCGCGGTCGCTGCTGGTGTTCTCGCTCACGGGGTCGAGGGTACCGGCGACGCTCCGCCCACCTGCTCAGACCGGCGTCTCCTCGACCTCGGCGCCGCGCCGGGCGGCCTCGCGCCGCCGTCGCGAGTCGAGGAGCAGCATCACCGGCGTCGCCGTGATCCCATGGACGACGATCGAGCCCACGACCACGAGAGCGGTGACGGACCAGATGTAGTCGCCCGCGGGGAAGTCGCCCTCGCTGAGCGCGAAGGCGACGTAGAAGAACGAGCCCACGCCCCGGACGCCGAAGAAGGCGATGACTGCTCGCTCCCGTGGACCGGTCTTGCCCGGCGTGAGCCCGATCCACCCGGCGAGCGGGCGGACGACGAGCAGCACCGCCGCGGCCACCACGATCTCGCTCCACCCGATGCCCACGAGCAGCCCGCGACCGACGGCGCCGCCGAGCAGCACGATCACGACGACGGTGAGGATGCGTTCGATCTGCTCGACGAAGGTGTGCAGCACCACGTGGTACCCGTGCTGCCGCTCGGCTGCGCGGAGGGTGCAGGCGCAGACGAACACCGCGATGAAGCCGTAGCCGTGGATCGCCTCCGCAACGCCGTAGGCCATGAAGGTGGCTGCGATCGCCACGAACCCCTCGGACTTCTCGGCGAGGTGGAAGCGCTCGGCGAGGGTCGAGAAGAACAGGTGACCGAGCAGCCACCCCACGGCCAGACCGGTCGCGATGCCGGCCCCCAGCCTCCAGAGCACGTCCACCAGCACCCACTGTCCGAGCCACGCCGCGGGCGCGACACCCACGAGGCTGATGGCCACGGCGGCGTAGGTGAACGGGAACGCGAGCCCGTCGTTGAGCCCGGCCTCGGACGTCAGGGCGAACCGCGCCTCGTCGTCGGCGGCGTCCTCCTCGGTGACCGGCTCGCTGACCTGCACCTCGGTCGCGAGCACCGGGTCGGTGGGCGCGAGCACCGCGGCGAGCAGCACGGCGCTCGCCGCTCCGAGGCCGAGCACGGCCCATCCGAGGATGCCGACCGCGAGGATCGACACCGGCATCGTGATCGCGAGCAGCCGCCAGGTGGAGGACCAGGTGCCCCAGCCCACCGGTCGGTTGAGCGCGAGGCCCGCACCCATGAGCGAGACGAGGACGCAGACCTCGGTCAGGTGCAGGGCGACGTCGCTGCCCGCGACCGGATCGGGATCGGGGAGGGCCGGGAAGAGCGCGAACGCCAGGATCCCCGCGCCGAGGAACACCATGGGCATCGACACCGGCACCCGGCCGAGGAGCTTGGGAAGGAGCGCGGCCGCCAGCGTCGCAAACCCCGCGACGGCGTAGAGCACGCCCGAGCCCTCGATCTCCACCATCTGGCCACCGTAGGCGCGCAGAGCGCACAGCGGTGCTGACGAGCCGACGAGTTCGTGGAGCAGCGCCGCATCAGCGGGCGGCGTGCGGACCGCCGCGGCCGCCGGGCTCGCCCACGGTCAGAACGGGGCTACGCCGACCAGGCTCATCGGCACGGCAGGCATCCGGCCGCGCCGGTGGAACATGTCGCGGTCGACCACCTCGACGCCGACGACCTGCCAGTCCGGGAGGCCGCAGCGCTCCTTGTGCTCGGCCCAGAGGCTGAGGGCGAGGGCGACGACCGACTGGGCGTCGGCCGCCTCCTCCCAGTAGCGCACCTCGGCGCGGTCGGCGCCGTACCGGCCCGAGAGCAGGAACGGATGGTCGTGGCTGAGGTGCTCCAGCGCGACGCGGATCTCGGGCTCGGCGACGGGGTCGCCGGCGACGGTGAGCGTGACGTGCCAGAACGGGAACACGGCTCCTGGCACCTCCTCGCGACCGCGCCTACGGGCGTAGGACGACCAGGTCGTCGCGGTGGACGACCTCCCGCTCGTACGCCGGCCCCAGCTCCCGGGCCAGGTCGCGGGTGGAACGCCCGAGCAGGCCTGGAAGCTCTGTCGAGTCAAAGTTGACCAGCCCGCGGGCCACGGTGTTGCCGTTTTCGTCGAGCAGGTCCACCGGATCACCCGCGACGAACACGCCGGTGACCGACGTGATGCCGGCAGGCAGCAGCGAGAGCCGCCGGCGTACGACGGCGTCGACGGCCCCGGGGTCGAGCGTGAGCCCGCCGCGTCCCGCCGTTGCGTGGCGCAGCCAGAGCAGCCGGGTGCCGCTGCGCTCCCCGGTCGCGTGGAAGAGCGTGCCGACCGCGGCGCCCGAGAGCGCGGACGCCGCATTGTCCGCGCTCGTCAGCACCACCGGGATCCCGGCGGAGGTCGCGATGCGCGCGGCCTCGACCTTGGTGACCATGCCGCCGAGGCCCACTCCTGATCCGGTGCCGCCGACCTCGACCCCGGCGAGGTCGGACTCCCCGCGCACGTCGGTGATGAGCGAGGACCCGTCGCGGCTCGGCGGGCCGTCGTACAGCCCGTCGACGTCCGACAGCAGCACGAGGAGGTCGGCCTGCACGAGGTGGGCGACGAGGGCCGCGAGCCTGTCGTTGTCGCCGAAGCGGATCTCGTCCGTTGCGACGGTGTCGTTCTCGTTGACGATCGGGACGACGCCGAGCTCAAGCAGCCGGTAGAGGGTGCGCTGCGCGTTGCGGTAGTGGCTGCGGCGGATCACGTCCTCGGCGGTGAGCAGCACCTGGCCGACCGTGCGGCCGTGGCGGGCGAACGCGCCGGTGTAGTGGGCGAGCAGGATCCCCTGACCCACGCTCGCTGCCGCCTGCTGGGTGGCGAGGTCGCGCGGACGGCGGCTGATCTTCAGCGTAGGAAGGCCGGTCGCGATCGCGCCGGAGCTGACCAGCACCAGCTCGACGCCGGCGCCGAGCCGGTCGCCGAGAGCGTCGACCAATGCGTCCACGCGCACGGCGTCGAGCCCGCCGCCGCGGTTGGTCAGGGACGACGACCCGACCTTCACCACGACGCGCGAGGCCCTGGTGACGACCTGCCGCTTGCCCACGAGCGCACATCCTGCCAGGGCGGTCGACGTCGGCCCCGGGTGGTATCAACGGCGCATGAGCATCGAGGCGGCCTTCGCCGCGCCGCTGTGGCGCTGGAGCGGCGAGAGCGCGTGGCACTTCCTCACCGTGCCCGAGGCCGTGAGCGACGACATCCGCTCGTGCGTCGAGCCCGGCCCCGGCTTCGGCTCGGTGCGCGTGACTGTCACCGTCGGCGCGAGCACCTGGGAGACCTCGGTGTTCCCGGACGCGAAGTCGGGCCGCTACCTGCTGCCCGTGAAGGCCGGCGTACGCCGGAAGGAGCGGATCGAGGACGGCGACGAGGTCGACGTGCACCTCGTGGTGCACGTCTGACCCCGCTCGGCGCGTGAATCTGCCCCCGGTTTGGTCGTGACTTCACGACCAAACCGCTGCAGAAGCAGCCAATCCGGGGGCAAATCGCCGTGACTGCGCGGGAGGGTGCAGGGTCAGTGGCCGAGCAGGCGGTCGTCGCTGCCGCGGGGGCCGCCGAGCGGCGTGCCGGCGGCGATGGTCGGCTCGAAGTCGAAGACCACGGCGTTGTCCTCCGGGCCGATGACGACCGTGGCACCGGGAACCGCGCCGAGCTCGAGGAGCTTGTCCTCGACGCCGAGGCGCGCGAGGCGGTCGGCGAGATAGCCCACGGCCTCGTCGTTGGAGAAGTCCGTCTGGCGCACCCATCGCTGCGGGCGCTCGCCGCGCACGAGGTAGCGGACGCCCTCGGCGTCCTCCTCGCGCGTGACGGTGAAGCCGGTGTCGTCGACGGCCTTCGGCGTGAGCACGACGCGGGGCGCCACCTCGACGATCACGCTATCGCGGCGCTCCTTCACGAGCTTCGCCATGGCGAAGCCGAGCTCGCGCAGGCCATCGTGAGCGACGGCGCTGACCTCGACCACGGTGAGGCCGCGCGCCTCCAGCTCGGGCTTCACGAGGTCGGCGAGCTCGCGCGCCTCGGGCACGTCCACCTTGTTGAGGACGACGAGGCGCGGCCGGTCGGCGAGGTCGCCCTCGGTGCCGCCGTACGCCGCGAGCTCGGCCTCGATCACGTCGAGGTCGGTCAGCGGGTCACGGCCCGGGTCGAGCGTCGCGCAGTCGAGCACGTGCACGAGCACGTGGCAGCGCTCGACGTGGCGCAGGAACTCCAGGCCGAGGCCCTTGCCCTCGCTCGCGCCCGGGATGAGGCCGGGGACGTCGGCGACGGTGAAGACGGTGTCGCCCGCGGTGACGACGCCGAGGTTGGGCACCAGCGTCGTGAACGGGTAGTCGGCGATCTTCGGACGGGCCGCGGACATCGCGGCGATGAGCGAGGACTTGCCGGCGCTCGGGAAGCCGACGAGCGCGACGTCGGCGACGGACTTCAGCTCGAACACGACGTCGAGCGCCTCGCCCGGCTCACCGAGCAGCGCGAAGCCCGGGGCCTTGCGGCGCGTGCTCGCGAGCGCCGCGTTGCCGAGGCCGCCGTGGCCGCCCCGGGCGATCACGGCCTCCATGCCGCCGGCCACGAGGTCGGCCAGGACGTTGCCGCGGTTGTCGAGCACGACCGTGCCCGGCGGGACGCGCAGGACGATGTCGGCACCCTGGCCGCCGTTGCGGTGGCCGCCCTCGCCCGGGCGGCCGTTGCCGGCGCGGCGGTGCGGGCCGTGGTGGAACTCAAGCAGCGAGGTGACGTTGGGGTCGACCACCAGGCGCACGTCGCCGCCGTGGCCGCCGTTGCCGCCGTCCGGGCCGCCGAGGGGCTTGAACTTCTCGCGGTAGACCGAGGCGCAGCCGTGGCCGCCGTCCCCGCCCGCGACGTGCAGGACGACGCGGTCGACGAAGGTGGTCATGTGTCTGCTCTCGGTTCTGCTGCGGTGCGGCGATCGGTGCGGGTGGCTCAGGGGGTGGTGCGCAGGGCGGGCATGCGTGAGGGGGCGAGCCGAACGGCTCGCCCCCTCACGACAGGGTCATGCGTGGGTCGTGCGGTCACTCACCGACGACGTTGACGACGCGGCGACCGCGACGGGTGCCGAACTCGACCGCGCCGGCGGCGAGGGCGAACAGCGTGTCGTCCTTGCCGCGGCCGACGTTCTCACCCGGGTGGAAGTGGGTGCCGCGCTGGCGGACGATGATCTCGCCGGCGTTGACCTGCTGACCACCGAAGCGCTTCACGCCGAGGCGCTGGGCGTTGGAGTCGCGGCCGTTCCTGGTGCTGGAAGCACCCTTCTTGTGAGCCATGTGTCGTCAGTCCTCGGTCGTCTCAGGCGCTCAGGAGGTCTCGATGCCGGTCACGCGCACCTTGGTGAGCTTCGCGCGGAAGCCCTGGCGGCGCTTGTAGCCGGTCTTGTTCTTGTACTTCTGGATACGGATCTTCGGGCCCTTGGTGTGCTCGACGACCTCGGCGGTGACGGTGACGCCTGCGAGCGCCTTCGCGTCGCTGGTGACGGTCTCACCGTCCACGAGAAGCAGCGCGGGCAGGGTCATGGTCGACCCGGCGTCGTTGCCCTGACGGTCCAGCTCGATGACGTCGCCGACAGCGACCTTCTCCTGCCGGCCGCCGGCCTTGACGATGGCGTACACCGCGGATCTCCATTCACAAACGTTCTCGGGACGACGCCCACGGCAGCGACCTCGGAAGGAGGTTGAACCGAATCCAGAGGCCTGGAGGCGTCACGGGTGCCTGGGCACCGAGGGTCAAGGGTACGAACCGGGCCGTGTGCGGGTCAAACCGGCCCCCCGGCCGACCCGCCCACGGCTCGCTCCGCGTGAGCAGGCTCACCCGGCCGAGGCCGGGCCTGCCTTGCGGGTGGCCTTGCGCGGACCCCGCTTGCGCGGGGCGGGCTTGCTCTCCGGCGCCTCGGAGGCCGCGGGGGCCTCCTGGGACGCACGGGGGGTCTCCGGGGCCGTGGCGGTGCCCTCACGGGGCTCCTCGGGCTGCTCGGCGTGGTGGGCCTGGTCCTCGGCGACCGCGGCGGAGGCCTCGGCAGCCGCGGCGGCGGCGGCGTCGGCGGCCCGCTTGGCGGCCGCGGCGTGGACCTTCTCCATCGCCTCGGTCACCTTCGGGTCGATCGCGCGCGGCTCGACCTCGGGAGCGGCTGCGGCGGACTTGCGGCCCTTGCGGCCGCCGCCCTCGGGCTCCGCGCCCTTGCGCTTGCGGCTGCGGCCGCCCGCGCCGCCGGCGTCGGGCTCGCCCTCACCGGCGGTCGCCTTGGCGGCGACCGGCTCGCTGTGGACGTGGTAGCCGCGTCCCTGGCAGGCCTCGCAGGTCTCGCTGAAGACCTCGAGCAGGCCCTGGCCGATGCGCTTGCGCGTCATCTGCACGAGCCCGAGCGAGGTGACCTCGGCGACCTGGTGCTTGGTGCGGTCGCGGCCGAGGCACTCGACCAGGCGGCGCAGGACGAGGTCGCGGTTGCTCTCGAGCACCATGTCGATGAAGTCGACGACGATGATGCCGCCGATGTCGCGCAGCCGGAGCTGGCGGACGATCTCCTCCGCGGCCTCGAGGTTGTTGCGGGTGACCGTCTCCTCGAGGTTGCCGCCCTGACCGGTGAACTTGCCGGTGTTGACGTCGACGACGGTCATCGCCTCGGTGCGATCGATCACGAGCGAGCCGCCCGAGGGCAGCCACACCTTGCGGTCGAGCGCCTTGGCGAGCTGCTCGTCGATGCGCATCTCGCGGAACAGGTCGCCGGGGCCGACCCACGGCCGGACGCGCTCGGCGAGGTCGGGTGCCACGCCGGCGACGTACTCCGTCAGCGTCTCGGCGATCTCCGAGCCCTCGACGAGGAGCTGGGTGAAGTCCTCGTTGAAGATGTCGCGGACGACCTTGATCGCGAGGTCGGGCTCGCCGTGCAGGAGCGCGGGGCCGCCGTTGGCGGCCGAGATCTTCTCCTGGATCTGGGTCCACTGGTCGGCGAGGCGCTCGACGTCGCGACGCAGCTCCTCCTCCGCAGCGCCCTCGGCCGCCGTGCGCACGATGACGCCGGCGTCCTCGGGCACGACCTGGCGCAGGATCGCCTTGAGGCGGGAGCGCTCGGCGTCCGGCAGCTTGCGGCTGATGCCCGTCATCTGGCCCTCGGGCACGTAGACGACGAAGCGGCCGGGCAGCGAGATCTGCGCCGTGAGGCGCGCGCCCTTGTGGCCGAGCGGGTCCTTGCTGACCTGCACGAGCACGGGGTCACCGGGCTTGAGCGCGGCCTCGATGCGCTTGGGCTGGCCCTCGAGGCCGGCGGCGTCCCAGTTGACCTCGCCGGCGTAGAGGACGGCGTTGCGGCCGCGACCGATGTCGACGAATGCGGCCTCCATGCTCGGCAGCACGTTCTGGACCTTGCCCAGGTAGACGTTGCCGATCATCGAGGCGCCGTTGTTGCGGTTGACGTAGTGCTCGACGAGCACGCCGTCCTCGAGCACGGCGATCTGGGTGCGGTCGTCGCGCTGGCGCACGACCATCACGCGCTCGACGGCCTCGCGGCGGGCGAGGAACTCGGCCTCGGTGAGGATCGACGGACGGCGACGTCCGGCCTCGCGGCCCTCGCGACGGCGCTGCTTCTTGGCCTCGAGGCGGGTCGAGCCCTTGACGGAGGTGACCTCGGACGACGCGGAGCGCTGACGCGGCTCACGCACGCGCACTACGGTGTTCGGCGGGTCGTCCTGATCGGCACCGTCGCCCGAGGCGCCCCGGCGACGACGGCGGCGACGACGGCTGCTGCCCTCGGAACGGTCGCCGTCCTCGGAGTCGTCGGACTCCTCGGCGGTCTCTGCGGCCTCGGTCGGCTCGACGTCGTCGTTGTCGGACTCGTCCGAGCCGTCGGCGTCCTCGCCGGTCCGGCGACGACGGCCGCGGCCGCCCCGACGGCGACGGCGACGGGCGGCGGTGCTGCCGCCCTCGTCCTCCGCGTCGATGGCCTCGGCGTCGACCTCGACCTCGGTCTCGGCGTCCGCGTCGGCCTCGAGCTCCTCGTCCTCGACGACGGGCTCCTCCACCACGGGGGCGGCGGCCTTCTTGGCGGGGCGCTTGCGGGCGGGCGGGGCGTCGGCGCTCGGCGCCTGGAACATGAGCATGCCTGCGGCCGGAGCGGCGGACGGCTCGGGGGCGACGGTGCCGTCGACGACGGCGGAGAACGCCGGCACCTCGATGGCCTTGCGGCTACGGGTGCGCTTGGCGGGCTTGTCGGTGGGTGCAGCGTCCGTGGGCGCAGCGTCGGCCGGGGCCTCGGCGGGCTCGGGCTCGGCGCTCGGCGCGGACTTCTTGGCCGCGGTCTTCTTGGCCGCCGGCTTCTTGGCAGGCGCCTTCTTGGCGGCCGACTTCTTGGCGGGTGCCGCGGCGGCGGGCGCCTCGTCCGCGGCGGGTGCCTCGGGCGTGCTCTCGCCCGCAGGGGCGACGACGGGCGGGCCGGCCGGTCGCCCGGCCGCGCGGCGGCGGGGGCGGCGTGCGGCGGGGCCGTCGGTCGCGTCGGTGGTGGTGGTGGGGGTCTCGTCGCTCACGCGAACTACTCCTGTCCGACCTCCGGGTTCCGGGGAACCGCGCGGAGGTCACGTCGCCCGGCACCGAGGCACCGGACGAAAGCCAGTGGGATGCATCGGTACGCGCCCGGAGAGGCGTGGACCGGTGCCGACGCCGGCCTCAGGCGCGGTCAGCCGCGAGCGGATCGGACACCGTGAGGATCACGGGTCCGGTGCTCGCGTCCGCAGCGAGCGGCCCCTGCGCCAGCCGGGTCACCCGAGGGGGGACCGGCGGCACCAGGTCGGCCACAAGCCGCAGAGCGGCGAGGACGTCGTCGGGTCGCACGGACGGGGTTACGTGCCTTACGACCAGGGCGAGTATCGCACAGGGCTCGCCCGAGTCTCCCCCGGCAGCCTCCGGCTGCGCGTGGCGCGCCTCGAGCCGGACCACCGGGCCGCGCGCGTCGAACGTCCGCATGCCGGACTTCGTGAGGCGCTGGACCTCGACCACGTCCGCCGCGAGGAACGCCGCGGCGGCTGCCTCGACCTGCTCGATCGGCAGGCCGGGGAGCTCGAGGGTCCACACGCTCGCCTGGAGGCGGTCGGCCAGGTCGGGCGTGCGCACCTGCACCACCTCGAGCACGTCGATGCCCGGCGGCAGGGCCTCGTCGAGCGCCTCGCGCACCTTGTCGGGGTCGAGCACGGCGGTCACCGCGATCTCGACGTACTCGGCCTCGCTGGCCGTGCCCGTGGGCGCGGCGTTCGCGTAGGAGATGCGCGGGTGCGGGTTGAAGCCCTGGCTGTAGGCCATGGGGACGCCCGTGCGGCGCAGCGCGCGCTCGAAGGCGCGCTGGAAGTCGCGGGTGCTCGTGAACCGGAGCCGGCCGCGCTTGGCGTAGCGCAGCCGCAGCCGCTGGACGGTCGGCGCGACGTCGCGGACCGGTGCCTGGCGTGCCATCTAGACCGCCGGCTCGGGCGTGAGGCCCTCGCCGCGCACGGGAAGCGCCGGCATGCCGAGGAGGGTGACCCCGGTGGGGCCGACCTGGATCTCGGTGCCCATCTGGTCGCAGACGCCGCAGTCGAAGCACGGGGTCCAGCGGCAGTCCTCGACCGGAACCTCGGACAGCGCGTCCTGCCAGTCCTCCCAGAGCCAGTCCTTGTCGAGGCCGCTGTCGAGGTGGTCCCAGGGGAGCACCTCGGTGTACTCGCGCTCACGGGTGGTGTACCAGGCGACGTCGACGGGCAGGTCGGCCAGGGCGACGTCGGCCGCACCCATCCAGCGGTCGAACGAGAAGTGCTCGCTCCAGCCGTCGAAGCGGGCGCCGTCGCGCCAGGCCTGCTCGATGACGGCGCCGATGCGGCGGTCTCCACGGCTGAGCAGTCCTTCGACGATGCCGGGCCGGCCGTCGTGATAGCGGTAGCCGATCGCCTTGCCGTACTGACGGTCGGCGCGGATCGCGTCGCGCAGCTTGTGCAGGCGGGCGTCGGTGGTCTCGTGGTCGAGCTGCGCGGCCCACTGGAACGGCGTGTGCGGCTTGGGGACGAAGCCCCCGATGCTGACGGTGCAGCGGATGTCGCGGGTGCCGCTGGCCTTGCGGCCCGCCTCGATCACGCGGCGCGCGACCTCGGCGATCTGCAGCACGTCCTCGTCGGTCTCGGTGGGGAGGCCGCACATGAAGTAGAGCTTGACGTTGCGCCAGCCGTTGCCGTACGCCGTGGTGACGGTGCGGATGAGGTCTTCCTCGGTCACCATCTTGTTGATCACGCGGCGCATGCGCTCGCTGCCGCCCTCGGGCGCGAAGGTGAGCCCGCTGCGGCGGCCGTTGCGGGTGAGCTCGTTGGCGAGGTCGATGTTGAACGCGTCGACGCGCGTGCTCGGCAGGCTGAGGCCGGTCTCGGTGCCCTCGTACCGGTCTGCCAGGCCCTTGGCGAGCGCGGCGATCTCGCTGTGGTCGGCGCTCGAGAGGCTGAGCAGGCCGACCTCCTCGTAGCCGGTCTTCTCGAGGCCGTTGTCGACCATCTCGGCGATGCTGCGCGCGCTGCGCTCGCGGACCGGGCGCGTGATCATGCCTGCCTGGCAGAAGCGGCACCCGCGGGTGCAGCCGCGGAAGATCTCGACGCTCATGCGCTCGTGCACGCTCTCGGCGAGCGGCACGAGCGGAGCCTTCGGGTAGGGCCACTCGTCGAGGTCCATCACCGTGTGCTTGCTGACGCGCCACGGCACGCCGGGGCGGTTGGGCGCCACGCGCTGGATACGGCCGTCGGGGAGGTAGTCGACGTCGTAGAAGGCCGGCACGTAGACGTTGCCGGTGCGCGCGAGGCGGAGCAGCAGCTCCTCGCGGCCGCCGGGGCGGCCCTCGGCCTTCCAGTCGCGCACGATGTCGGTGATCGCGAGCACCGCCTGCTCGCCGTCGCCGAGCACGGCGGCGTCGACGAAGTCGGCGATGGTCTCGGGGTTGAAGGCCGCGTGGCCGCCGGCGATGACGACCGGGTGCGTCTCGTCGCGGTCGCGCGCGTGCAGCGGGATGCCCGCGAGGTCAATCGCGGTGAGCATGTTGGTGTAGCCGAGCTCGGTGGAGAAGCTGAGGCCGAACAGGTCGAACGCGCCGACCGGGCGGTGCTGGTCGACGGTGAACTGCGGGACGGCGTTCTCCCGCATCAGCTTCTCGAGGTCGGGCCAGACGGCGTACGTGCGCTCGGCGAGGGCGTCGGGGCGCTCGTTGATGACCTCGTACAGGATCTGCACGCCCTGGTTGGGCACGCCGACCTCGTACGCGTCCGGGTACATGAGCACCCAGCGGACGGCGACGGAGTCCCACTCCTTGGTGACGGCGTTGAGCTCGCCGCCGACGTACTGGACCGGCTTGGACACCAGCGGCAGGAGCGCCTCGAGCTGGGGGAACACAGACTCGACGGGCACGGGGCGGCCTTTCCAGGAGGAGCAGGGGAACGAAGGCGATCCTAACGAACCCCGCGGCCCCAGCATCCCGGCTCGTTCCGTATGAAGGCTGGGCACCCGCTGGGCGACGATGGCCGACGGCCTCGCCGAGCAGGGGACACCATCCAAAGACCCGGCGATGATGGCCGGAATTGTTCGGCTCTATTGGATGAAGGTCGCCTTCATCGCAAACGGGCTCTACTTCTCCTTGGTCTTCATGTGGACGTTGAGGAGGAGGCCGATGGCGATCCAGTTGGCGAACATGCTGGTGCCGCCGTAGGAGACGAACGGGAGCGGTACGCCGGTGACGGGCATGATGCCGAGGTTCATGCCGATGTTCTCGAAGGCCTGGAAGCCGATCCAGACCGCGATGCCCGACGCGACGAGGCGGCCGAAGAGGTCCGAGGCGCGGATCGCGATGCGCACCGCGCGCCAGAGCAGGACGCCGAGCAGCACGATGATGGCCGCGGCGCCGGCGAAGCCGAGCTCCTCCCCCGCCACCGAGTAGACGAAGTCGGTCTGGTTGTAGGGCACGAACCGGCCCTGCGTCTGCGGGCCCTCGAACAGCCCCTGGCCGAACCAGCCGCCGGAGCCGATCGCGATACGCGCCTGCTGGGTGTTGTAGCCGATGCCGCGCGGGTCGTTGGCCGGGTCGGCGAATGCCGTCAGGCGGTCGACCTGGTACTGCTTCAGGATCCCCACCTGCAGCGCCACGAACGACCCGATCGCGGCGGTGGCGAGGATCCCGACGAGCCAGCGCGTCTTGGCCCCGGACACCGCGATGATCCCGAACACCGCGCACGCCGTGACCATGACCGTGCCGAGGTCGGGCTGCAGCATCACGAGGCCGATGGGCACCGCGGCCACGAGCAGTGCGTAGAAGACGTCGATGTCGCGCGGCTCGTCCTCGGCGTCGCGCTTCTCCGAGAGCAGCATCGACATCCCGAGGATGATCGCGATCTTCGCGAACTCCGACGGCTGGATCGTGAAGCCCGCAGGCAGGGAGATCCACGCCTGCGCGCCGTTGATCTCCGTGCCGATCGGCGAGAGCACCACGACGAGGCCGATGACCGAGACCACCCACAGGATCGGGGTGTACGCGCGCAGCAGCCGGTAGTCGAACCGCGACACCAGCACCGCGAGGGCCACGCCGATGACGAGGTTGATCAGGTGCTTCTTGAGGTACGCCTGCGGGTCGTTGTCGTACGTCGACAGCTTCCCCGATGTCGCCGACCACACGAGCAGCGCACCGAGCACCGAGAGCGCGAGCGCGACCAGGACGAGGGTCCAGTCGACGCGGCGCAGGGCCGACTCGCGCTTGCGCGGCGGCGCCGTCGGGCTCTTGTACGCCAGCGTCATGACGCCCACCTCGATCCGAGGGCCTGCGCCGTGACGGTCGAGCCGTGCCGTCGTCGCCGGGCGCGGTTCAGCAGCCCCGCGACCACGAGCGGCGGCATCGCCACGAGCCCGGCCGCCGTGCCGCCGGAGTCCGGGACCGCGCCGTCGTCGACCGACGAGGTCGCCGAGGGGGTGGCGCTGGCCCCGGGGGTCGTCGAGGCGGCCGGCGCGGGGCCCGACGACTTCACCGTCTTCGGCATGCCCGGGTAGACAGGGGTGCCGTCGGACTTCACCTTGGGCAGCTTGGTCGAGGGCTTCGACCCGACCAGCACCGACTTCGACGGGTCGACCGTGCTGCCCGTGATGCCGTAGATGGCCTCGTAGATGCGGCGCACGCTCGGGGCGCTGGTGCTGGCACCGGTGCCACCCTGCGACACCATCATCACGACGGCGTACTTCGGGGCGTTGGACGGCGCGAAGGTCGCGAACCACGAGGTCGACTGGTCGCCGGCGGTCGCAGCCTGGCCGGTACCGGTCTTGGCCGCCACGGGGATCCGGTCGAGCGGGAAGCCGCGGAACGGGTTGTAGCCGGTGCCGTACGGCTCGGTGGTCACCTCGGTGAAGGCGCGGCGCAGGAACGCAAGATCGCTCTGGGAGACCGGGAGCGTGCCCATCTTCTTGGGCTCGACCTTGTCCACGACCTTGCCGCTCGAGGAGATGAAGCCCTTGGCGATCTGCGGCTGCCAGATCGTGCCGCCGTTGGCGAGCGCGGCGTACGCCTGCGCGATCTGCAGCGGCGTCACGACCATGTCGCCCTGGCCGATCGAGAGGTTGACGGCGTCACCGGCGCGGAACTTGTCGCCGTCGGCGCAGTTCTCCTTGGCCAGGGCCTTGAGGAAGATCGCCCGGTTGGGGTCGGTCTTGGCCACCTCGGGGTAGCCGTCGACGGCGCGCTTGCACCAGGCGTCCGAGAGCTGGTCGTACAGCAGCTTGCGGAACTCGCGGCCACCGACGCGGCCGCGCGACTCGCTCGGGAGGTCGATGCCCGTGCGCTTGCCGAAGCCGTAGGCCTTGGCCATCGTCTCGATCGGGTCCTTGGGGTTCGTCTTCGGCGTGAGGCCGCCGTCCTGCAGCCACCAGCGGTAGGAGACCTCGTACCACATGGTGTCGCAGGAGACCGCGAGGCCGCGGGACAGCGAGAGGCGGCCGAACTGCTCGCCCTCGAAGTTGCGGAAGATCTGGGTGCCGACCTCGTACTGCGACGGGCAGTCGAAGATCGAGCTCTGTCCGTAGCCGTTCGCGAGGGCCGCCGACGCCGACACGATCTTGAACGTCGACGCCGGGACGAACTGGCCCTGGATGGCGCGCGAGATCAGCGGGTAGTTCGACGACTTCGCCGTGAGCGCCTTGTACTCCTTGGACGAGATGCCGCCGACCCACACGGTGGGGTCGTACGTCGGATAGCTCGCCATCGCGAGCACGTGGCCGTTCGTCACGTCCATGACGACGGCAGCGCCCGAGTCGGCCTTGTAGTTGCGCGACTTGTCGGTGCGGTCAGGGGTGTTGCGCGCCTTGGTGATGGCGGCGAGCAGCTCCTTCTCGACCACGGCCTGGAGCTTGGAGTCGATGTTCGTCACCAGGTAGTTGCCCGGCACCGAGTCGGTCTCGCTCACGGTGCCGACGACGTTCGCGGCCTGGTCGACGGCGAGCTTCTTGATGCCCGGCTCGCCGCGCAGCTGGGCGTCGTACTCCGCCTCGAGGCCCGATCGGCCGACGAGGTCGGTGCGGCGCAGCAGCGACTCGTCCGCGGGGATCGTGCCGGCGTCGCGCGCGGCCTTCTGCGCCGCGAGCTCGGTGTCGCTCACCGGGCCGAGGTAGCCGAGGATGTGCGCCGCGTTGGCCTTGTCGGGCGTGGGGTACTCGCGCACCGCCTCGAGGCCCGCGGTGACACCCGGGTAGTCGGAGCGCTTCTCCATGATCGTGAGCGCGAGGTCCTGGGTGATGTCCTTCGCCACGGGGATCGGCTGGAAGGGCGAGCCGTTCCAACAGATGGGCGGCTTCTCGTGGGCCTCGGGGCCGCAGAGCTCGAGCTTGTACGACAGCGCGGTGTAGGTGGTGTCGAGCGCCTTGGCGAGGCGCGTGAGCACGGCCTTGCCGTCGTCCTTCTGCTTGGCGAGCTCGGTGCGGTCGACGCTGACGACCAGGGACGTGCGGTTGGAGACGAGAGGACGGCCGAGCTGGTCGAGGATCAGGCCGCGGGTGGCCGGCGTGACGACCTCGCGGGTGCCGTTGGCGTCGGCCTTCGCGGTGTAGACGTCGGCGGAGACGACCTGCAGGAAGAACAGCCGGCTCACGAGGGTGATGAGGAGCGAGAACAGCAGCACACCGAGCACCGCGAGGCGCAACGACGACCGGTCGCTCACGAGTCAGGGCTCCAGGGGTGGGTGCGGGCGGGTCCAGGCGGGCGCGATCGGTCCGAAGGTTCCGACGACGGCGGCGGATCGGGGGTTCCCCGGGGTGACGCAGGACTCAGACCGACAAGGACAAGGGTAAGCCCGCCGGGAAGGGGCTCGTGCCCGTCCGTACAGCGCGCTCTCAGGCCCGGCCGACGTCGTACCGGGGCGGGGGCGGGTCGACCTTGCGCCAGAGCCAGGTGACGAGGGCGAGCACGAAGGGTGCGAGCACGACGGCGTACGCCACCTGCGTGAGCAGCAGCCCCGGCACCCGCTCCCACGACACGCGGGGGTCGGCGACGACTCCGCCGACCAGCGCGAAGCCGAGCACGATGCCGCCCGTGAGCAAGCCCGTGAGGCCCACGGCGGCCAGCGGGGAGCGCTCGGTCTGGCCGAGCAGCCCGGCGAGGTAGCCCACGACGACGAGCACGACGGCCGAGAGGCCGAGCAGGCCGTCCGCCGGAGGCAGCAGGTCGAGCAGGAGCCCTGCCGAGAAGCCGGCGACGGTGCCCCGCACCGGCCCGCCCACGAACCCGAGGCCGATGACCGTCACGGCCACGATGTCCGGGGTCGCCCCTGGGAGCCCGAACAGCGGCAGCACGGTGAGCTGCAGGAGGACGGCGGTGAGCAGCAGGACGGCCATGAGGCCCGCACGCAACCAGGACATGTCGGCGCCGCCTCAGGAGGCCGACGGCGAGGCGCCCGGCGACGCGGTCGACGAGCCGCTCGGGGTCGCGGACGGCGTGGCGCTCGGGGAGGCCGTGGGCTTCGGCGGCAGCACGGAGTCGCGGGGGTCGGTGCGCGGCGGCTGGACGATGACGCCCACGAGGTCGAGCCTCGTGACGTCGACGAACGGCACGACGGTCGCGATGCGGGTGAGCTGACCCGGCGTGCCCCGGACCTCGGTGATCGTGCCCAGGGGGATGCCGGCGACGTACACGCCGCCCTCGAAGCCGAACGACACGAGGCGGTCGCCCTTCTGCACGGGGGCGAACGGGTCGAGCAGCTGCAGCTCGAGCGAGCGGGGGTCGCCCGTGCCGTTGAGGAAGCCCTTCTCGAGCGAGGCCTCGACCCGGGCGCCGACGGTGGAGGTGGCGTCGACGAGCAGCGCCACGACCGACGTCGTCTCGTTGACGCGGATGACGCGCCCGACGAGGCCCTGGCCGTTCACGACGTTCTGGTCGATCGTGACGCCGTCCCTGCGACCCGCGTCGATCGTGACGGTCCAGCCGAATCCCTGGGCCGGGCCGCTCGCCACGACCTGGGCCGGCACCGTCTCGTACTGGCCGCGGCCGGCGAGGCCGAGGAGCTCGTCGAGCTCGCGCGCGCGGTTGCGGTCGAACTCGGTGGTGTTGACCTGCTGCTCGAGCTCGTCGATGCGTGCCTGCAGGTCGGCGATCTGCTGGTCCTTGGAGCCGAGGCTGCCGACCGAGCCGAAGAAGTCGGTCACCGGCCGGACGACCGCGCTCACTGCCGACTGGACGGGGCCGAAGAAGCCGCCTGCGCTGTCGCGGGCGCCGTCACCGCTGCCGCGAAGGTTGAGGATGACGAGGGTCAGCGACGTCAGCAGGAGCAGACCGAGGATGGTCCGCGTCCTTCTGTTGTCCCGCATGGACTAGCCGCTCCTGTCGCCTGTCACGCATTGCGCCCGCGACGATTCGACGTCGCGGGCGCAAGCCTAGGTTCCTGCCAGGCGCTGCGACGCAGGTCGCAGCGCTCGGCGCGTCAGTTCCGGGGCTCGGAGATGAGCACCTGCTGAAGCGCCTCGAACTCCTCGACGCACTTGCCCGACCCGAGGGCCACGCAGTCGAGCGGGTCCTCGGCGATCACGATCGGCATGCCGGTCTCGTGACGGAGGCGCTCGTCGAGGCCCGCGAGGAGCGCGCCGCCGCCGGTGAGGACGATGCCGCGGTCCATGATGTCGCCGGAGAGCTCCGGCGGCGTGCGGTCGAGCGTGGTCTTGACGGCGTCGACGATCGCGTTGACGGGCTCGTCGATGGCGCGGCGGATCTCCTCCGCCGTGACGACGACCGTGCGCGGGAGACCGGTGACGAGGTCGCGGCCGCGGATCTCCGCGTGCGGCTCGTCCGGGCTCGGGAACGCCGAGCCGATCGCCATCTTGATCTCCTCGGCGGTGCGCTCGCCGAGCATGAGGGAGTACTCCTTCTTCACGTAGTTGATGATCGAGCTGTCCAGCTCGTCACCGCCCACGCGGATGGAGAGGCTGGTCACGATGCCGCCGAGGGAGATGACCGCGACCTCGGTGGTGCCACCGCCGATGTCGACGACCATGTTGCCGGTCGGCTCGTGCACGGGGAGCCCGGCGCCGATGGCGGCGGCCATGGGCTCCTCGATGATGTAGACCTTGCGGGCGCCCGCGGCGTACCCGGCGTCCTTCACCGCACGCTGCTCGACGCCGGTGATGCCCGAGGGCACGCAGACGACGAGGCGCGGCTTGGCCAGGTGGCGCCGCTTGTGCACCTTCTGGATGAAGTAGCGGAGCATGCGCTCGGTGGTGTCGAAGTCGGCGATGACGCCGTCCTTCAGCGGGCGGATGGCGACGATGTTGCCCGGCGTGCGGCCGATCATCTTCTTCGCCTCGGCGCCCACGGCGAGGATGCCGCCGGTGTTGTTGTTGATCGCGACGACGCTGGGCTCGTTGAGCACGATGCCGCGACCACGCACGTAGACGAGCGTGTTCGCCGTACCCAGGTCGACGGCCATGTCACGGCCGATGAACGACAGGTTGTTGGCCATAGGGCGGGGAAGCCTTCCGGGTGGTTCTGGGCGTGCCGAGCGTCAGTGCGCAGCGCGATCGAGACCTCAGGGTAACGGCCAGACGGCGTCCCCCGGAAATGTCGGTCGGACGGCCCCGGGCCTGTTCGTGCGGGATCCGGTCACCGCGCGTGACCGACGCCACGCCGTTCCCCCGCGGCTCGGTTCTCCCATCACGGGCAGAAACGGCCCTTCGCGGGCGGATTCCGTCCTTATCGGGAGAACCGGACCGGGTCAGAGGTGGGGGAAGAAGAGGGCGATCTCGCGGGCGGCGGACTCGGGCGAGTCCGAGCCGTGCGAGACGTTCTCGCTCATCACGGTGGCGAGGTCGCCGCGGATGGTGCCCGGGGCGGCCTTGGCCGGGTCGGTGGCGCCCATCATCGTGCGCCACGAGGAGATGGCCTCGCGGCCCTCGATCACGGCGGCGAGCAGCGGGCCGGAGGTGATGAAGTCGACGAGCTCGCCGAAGAACGGCTTCTCGGCGTGCTCGCCGTAGTGCGACTCGGCGGTGGCGCGGTCGAGGGTGCGGAGCTCGAGGGCGACCAGGGTGAAGCCCTTGCGCTCGATCCGCGAGAGCACCTCTCCGACCAGGCCGCGGGCGACGCCGTCGGGCTTGACGAGGACGAGGGTGCGCTCGGACACGGGGAGCTCCAGATCACGAAGGGGTGCCGGCTCGGTGCGAGCGGCCCACGGATCCTAACCGGCGGAGCCGGGCGCCCGATCCTCGGCCGAGCCCGGCTCGACGACGTCGGACGCCGCGGCCTCGGCTGCCTTGGCCGCCTGCTCGGCCTGCCAGGCGGCCTCGGCAGCCCGGTTCTGGGCCGCGAGCACGTCGCCCTTGGCCCCGTAGATCACGCCGAGCACCCAGACGCCGAGGAAGAGGAGGCCGAGCACCGCGAGGGCGGGAACCAGCAGCCCGGAGAGCACGACGAGGGCCTGGAGCACCCAGCCCACCGCCACGCCCCGGGGGCGGCGTACCGCGCCCGAGCCGAGCGCGAGCAGGATCGCCAGCACGCCCAGCACGATGGCCGAGGTGGGCCCGCGGTCGTCGACGGCGAGCGCCACGGGGATGGCGAGGGCGACGACGATCGCCTCGAGCAGCAGGATCGCGGGCAGCACGACCTTCATCGCGACCGCCTCACGCCTCGACCCGGCCGAGCAGCGCGCGCGCCTCGGCAGCCGTGACGACGGACCCGGTGACGAGCACGCCCGCTCCCCCGCCGAGCTCGGCCGCTGCCTCGTCGGCCAGCTCGACGGCGACGTCGATCGCCTCCGACAGCCGGGCCGCCACGTGCACCCGCTCCTGCCCGAACACCTCGACCGCCAGGGCCGCGAGCTCGTCGGGGTCGACCGCACGGGGCGACGTCGACCGCGTGACGACCACCTCGGCGAGGATCGGCTCGAGCGCGATCAGCAGCCCGCGCGCGTCCTTGTCGGTGAGCACCGCCACGACGCCGATCAGGCGCGTGAACTCGAAGCCGTCGGCGATCGCGGAGGCGAGAGCCCGTGCGCCGTGCGGGTTGTGGGCCGCATCGACGACGACGGTCGGCCCGCGCCGCACCACCTCGAGCCGGCCGGGCGAGCTCACCGAGGCGAAGCCTGCGCGCACGAGCTCGGGGTCGAGGCTCTGCGCACCACCGCCGAGGAACGCCTCGACCGCGGCCAGCGCCACGGCGGCGTTCGACGCCTGGTGCTCGCCGAACAGCGGAAGGAAGATGTCGTCGTACAGCGCGCCCGGGCCCTGCAGCGCGAGCACCTGGCCGCCCACCGCCGGTGCACGGCTCACGACGCCGAACTCCACTCCCTCGCGCGCGACGGTGGCCCCGGCCTCGACGGTGCGGCGCAGCAGCACCTCCGCGGCCTCGAGGCCCTGGCGAGCGAGCACCACGGCCGCCTGGTCCTTGATGATCCCGGCCTTCTCGCCCGCGATCGTGGCGATGTCGGGGCCCAGGTACTCCTGGTGGTCGAGATCGATCGGCGTGATCACGGCGACCGAGCCGTCGGCCACGTTGGTGGCGTCCCAGGTGCCGCCCATGCCGGTCTCGATCACGGCGACGTCGACGGGCGCGTCGGCGAAGGTCGCGAACGCCATCACCGTGAGCATCTCGAAGTACGACAGGCGCGGGCCGCCCAGCTCGACCGTGCGACGGTCGACGGCGTCGACGTACGGCGCGATGTCGTCGTGCACGGCCACGAAGCGCTCGAGGTCGACCGCCTCGCCGTCGAGCCGGATCCGCTCGCGGACCGAGTGCAGGTGCGGGCTCGTGGTGAGGCCGGTGCGCAGGCCGAAGGACCGCAGCAGCGACTCGATCATCCGCGCCGTCGACGTCTTGCCGTTGGTACCGGCCACGTGGATGACGGGATAGGCCTTCTGCGGGTCGCCGAGGATGTCGACGACGGCGCGCACCCGGTCGAGGCTCGGCTCGAGCTTCGACTCCGGCCAGCGGGTGGCGAGCTCTCGCTCGACCTCGACGTACCGGGCGAGCAGCCCCGCGTGCGCGTCGTCGCCGAGCGGGGCGGCCGGGGCGTGCTCGTCGACCTCGCGCGCACCCCAGAGGTCGAGCTCGTCCTCGTCGATCGCGGCACCGAGGCCGGAGTCGTCCTCGTCGTCGACCACGATCGGGCCGCGCAGCTCGTCGCGCAGGCGCACCAGCTCGCGGTCGACGTCCTCCTCGGTCTCCTCGGGGAGGTCGTCGTCCTGGTCCGCGGCGTCGGCGAAGTACGGGTCGTCGTCGTTCTCGTCACGGGGTGCCACGAGCCGAGAGCCTACGGCCCGCCGGACCCCTCGGCCGCCGGGCGGGAACGCGGTCGGAGACACCCCCGGACGTTCCCTAGGATTACCGGCCATGAGCACCCCTGCGCACGACACGCGCGTCCCGGAGAAGCCGACCGTTGACGGCCTCGAGGACCGCTGGGCGGGCGTATGGGACGAGCGGGGCACCTACCGCTTCGACCGCAGCAAGGTCCGCGAGCAGATCTACTCGATCGACACCCCGCCGCCCACGGTCAGCGGGTCGCTGCATGTCGGTCACGTGTTCTCGTACACGCACACCGACTGCATCGCGCGCTACCAGCGCATGCGGGGCCTCGAGGTCTTCTACCCGATGGGCTGGGACGACAACGGCCTCCCGACCGAGCGCCGGGTGCAGAACTACTTCGGCGTGCGCTGCGACCCGTCGCTCCCGTACGTCGACGGCTACGAGCCGCCGGAGAAGCCCGGCAAGGACCAGGTGCCGATCTCGCGCCGCAACTTCGTCGAGCTGTGCGAGCGCCTGACGATCGAGGACGAGAAGGTGTTCGAGGAGCTCTGGCGCCGGCTCGGCCTGTCGGTCGACTGGGACCAGAAGTACCAGACCATCGACCGCAACGCGCAGAGCACGAGCCAGCGCGCCTTCCTGCGCAACCTCGCCCGCGGCGAGGCCTACCAGGCCGAGGCACCGACGCTCTGGGACGTCACCTTCCGCACCGCGGTGGCCCAGGCCGAGCTCGAGGACCGCGAGCGCGAGGGCAAGTACTACCGCGTGGGCTTCCCCGCGGCCGGCGGCAGCCGCGTGTTCATCGAGACGACGCGGCCCGAGCTCCTCGCCGCATGCGTGGCGCTCGTGGCGCACCCGGACGACGAGCGCTACCAGCCGCTGTTCGGCAGCTCGGTCACGACGCCGATCTTCGGCGTCGAGGTGCCGGTGCTGGCGCACCACCTGGCCGACCCCGAGAAGGGGTCCGGCATCGCGATGATCTGCACCTTCGGCGACACCACCGACGTCACGTGGTGGCGCGAGCTGCAGCTGTCGACCCGCCCGATCATCGGCTGGGACGGCCGGATCCTGCCCGAGACGCCGGAGTGGATCACGACCGACGCCGGCCGCGAGCTGTACGCCGCCATCGCCGGCGCCACGTCGTTCACGGCGAAGGAGCGGATGGTCGAGGCGCTCGACGCCGCCGGCTTCACCGAGGGCGAGCCGCGCCCGACGGTGCAGCAGGTGAAGTTCTTCGAGAAGGGCGACAAGCCGCTCGAGATCGTCACCACGCGCCAGTGGTACATCCGCAACGGCGGCCGCGAGGCCGACCTGCGCCAGCGCCTCGTCGAGCGCGGCTCCGAGCTGCAGTGGCACCCGCCGTACATGCAGGCCCGCTACACCTCGTGGGTCGAGGGCCTCAACGGCGACTGGCTCATCTCGCGCCAGCGCTTCTTCGGCGTGCCCGTGCCCGTCTGGTACCGCCTCGACGAGCACGGCCTGCCGGACTACGGCCAGCTGCTGCTGCCGCGCGAGGACCAGCTGCCGGTCGACCCGTCGTCGCAGGCCCCCGACGGCTTCGACGAGGGCCAGCGCGGCGAGCCGGGCGGCTTCATGGGCGACCCCGACATCATGGACACCTGGGCCACCTCGTCCCTCTCGCCGCAGATCGCCGGCGGCTGGGCCTACGACGAGGACCTCTGGCCGCGCCTCTGGCCGTTCGACCTCCGCCCGCAGGCGCACGAGATCATCCGCACCTGGCTGTTCTCCTCGGTCGTGCGCGCCCACCTCGAGGACGACGTGCTCCCCTGGAAGCACGCGGCGATCAGCGGCTGGATCCTCGACCCCGACCGCAAGAAGATGGCGAAGTCCAAGGGCAACGTCGTGACCCCGGGGCACCTCCTCGACCAGCACGGCGCGGACGCAGTGCGCTACTGGGCGGCCTCGGGCCGGCCCGGCACCGACACCGCGTTCGACGAGGGCCAGATGAAGATCGGCCGCCGTCTCGCCATCAAGATCCTCAACGTCTCCAAGTTCGTGCTCGGGCTCGGCGCCGCGCTCCCGACCGAGGCGTCGGTGATCACCGACCCGCTCGACCGCGCGATGCTCGCCCAGCTGGCGGACGTCGTCCGCGATGCGACGGCGGCGTACGACGACTACAACTACGCGCGCGCCCTCGAGCTCGCCGAGCAGTTCTTCTGGTCGTTCTGCGACGACCACGTCGAGCTCGTGAAGGACCGTGCGTACGGCGGCCGCGGCCACGAGGGTGCCGCGTCGGCGAAGGCCGCGCTCGCCCTCGCGCTGTCGGTGCAGCTGCGCCTGTTCGCGCCCGTGCTGCCGTTCGTGACCGAGGAGGTGTGGTCGTGGTGGCTGGACGGCAGCGTCCACCGCGCCGCCTGGCCCACCCTCGACGAGCTCGCGGGCACCACCGGCGACTCCGCGATGGTGGCCGACGTCGCCCAGGCCCTCTCGGGAATCCGCAAGGCCAAGAGCGAGGCGAAGGCGTCGATGCGCGCCGACGTCGAGCGCGCGACCGTGTCCGCGCCGGCGGGTGCCGCCGACAGGCTCCGGCTCGCGGCGGGAGACCTCGCGGCGGCCGGCCGGGTCGCGGCGTTCGACGTGGTGGAGGCCGACGGACCGATCGGCGTCGAGGTCGTCCTCGCCCCGGTGGCGGAGTAGGGGCGGCACGCCGGCCCGCCGCGAGCGCCCCGGCGCTACCGTGACGGCGTGACGTTCCCCGAGCAGGACGAGCCGTTTCAGCACGGATCCACGGTGCTGCCCGGTGTCCCGCTGCCCGCGAGCGCGCACCCGCACGCTCCGGTCGCGCCTCCCCCGCCGTCGTCCGCGCCCCGCGTCGACCTCGCTCCGCCCGTGGACGAGCCCCGCGTCGACCTGCCTTCGCCCGTGGCCGAGCCCCCGACGCCGACGACCGACCCCGCTCCCCCGTCCGCCGGTCCCGCCGCGGGAGACATCGAGCCCGCTGCCCTGCCGCCTCGCGGCCGGCACGCGGCACCGGCGCCGCCCGCCACGCCCGCTCGCGGCGGTTCGCGCCTGCTGGTGCTCGCCGTGATCGGGCTCCTCGTGGTGCTCGTGGCGGTCGCTGCGTTCGTGTGGCCCGGGTTCCTGACCGCTTCCGACGACGGCGAGGCCGCCGGCTCCCCCACGGCGTCACCGTCCGTCAGCGCCCTGGCGGTGTCGCTCTCCACACCCGACCGGATCGACGGGATGCGCCGGTTCGCCGGTGCCGCCGACAAGGCGCTCGACGCCTCGGTGGCGAAGGCCTCGGTCGCAGGCCTCACCGACCCGGTCAGCGCCGTCTACGGCAGGGGGACGGCGCCGCTCGTGCAGGTGATCGCGTGGAAGGCCGTCTCGCCGCCGGCCGAGGACACCGTGACCGCTGCCTTCACCGGCTTCGAGGGATCGACCGGCGCCAAGGTCACAGCCGTGCGCGAGGTCGCGGTGCCGGACCGGGGTGGGCACATGGAGTGCGGGCTCGCGACGGTCGAGAAGGCAAGGACGCTGCAGTGCTTCTGGGCCGACGACGCGTCGTTCGGCGCGGTCACGGTGCTGTCGGCGTCGGACCGTCAGAAGGCGACGTCGACGGCGGTCGCCGTACGGACCGCGGTGGAGCAGACCGGCTAGGTCGGCTACGCGGACTTGTCGCGGCGCTCGCGCCGACCGGGGGTCGCGTCGCGCGGCACGAGGGTCGGCAGCACGTTGTCGAGGACGACCTCGCGGTTGACGACCACACGCGCGACGTCGTCGCGGCTCGGCACGTCGTACATCACCGAGAGGAGCACTTCCTCCATGATCGCGCGGAGGCCGCGGGCACCGGTGCCCCGCAGGATCGCCTGGTCGGCGACGGCCTCGAGGGCGTCGACCGTGAACTCGAGCTCGACGTTGTCGAGCTCGAAGAGCCGCTGGTACTGACGCACGAGCGCGTTGCGCGGCTCGGTCAGCACCTTCACGAGCGCGTCGCGGTCGAGCGCGACGACGGAGGTGAAGACGGGCAGGCGGCCGATGAACTCGGGGATCATGCCGAACTTCAGCATGTCCTCCGGCATCACCCGGCCGAAGACGTTGCCCGGGTTGGTGTCGACCGCGGCGTCGAGCGAGGCGGTGAATCCGAGCGCCTTGCGGCCGATGCGCTGCTCGATGATCTTGTCCAGGCCCGCGAACGCGCCGCCGACGATGAACAGCACGTTGGTGGTGTCGATCTGGATGAACTCCTGGTGCGGGTGCTTGCGCCCGCCCTGCGGGGGGACCGACGCGGTCGTGCCCTCGAGGATCTTCAGCAGCGCCTGCTGCACTCCCTCGCCGGAGACGTCGCGCGTGATCGACGGGTTCTCGCTCTTGCGGGCGACCTTGTCGATCTCGTCGATGTAGATGATCCCCGTCTCGGCCTTCTTGACGTCGTAGTCGGCCGCCTGGATCAGCTTGAGCAGGATGTTCTCGACGTCCTCGCCGACGTAGCCGGCCTCGGTGAGCGCGGTGGCGTCGGCGATGGCGAACGGCACGTTGAGCATGCGCGCGAGCGTCTGGGCCAGCAGCGTCTTGCCCGAGCCGGTGGGACCGAGCAGCAGGATGTTGGACTTCGCGAGCTCGACGGCGTCCTCGCCGCGGCGCTCGGTGCCCGAGCCGGCCTGCACCCGCTTGTAGTGGTTGTAGACGGCCACCGAGAGGGTCTTCTTCGCCTCGTCCTGGCCGATGACGTACTTGTCGAGGAACTCGTAGATCTCGCGCGGCTTGGGCAGCTCGTCGAACTGCAGGTCGCTGGACTCGCTGAGCTCTTCCTCGATGATCTCGTTGCAGAGGTCGATGCACTCGTCGCAGATGTACACGCCGGGACCGGCGATGAGCTTCTTGACCTGCTTCTGCGACTTCCCGCAGAAGGAGCACTTGAGCAGGTCGCCACCGTCGCCGACGCGTGCCACGTGTCCTCCTCGGGTTCGTGCGGGAAGAGCGGGTGCGCACCTCGCGCCCCTTCGGTGCCGACGGTACCCCGTCGCGTCCCCCGACACGTGCCCGGAGACACGCGCGGCGGACCCTTTATGCCGACAGCGCAACGCCCGCCCGACGGGGGGTCGGGCGGGCGTCGTCGCTGGTCAGGGCCCTGCAGGACCTGGTGGAGCGGGTCGACGGGTCAGACGACAGCGGCCTTGCGGCTCGGGATCACCGAGTCGACGATGCCGTACTCCACGGCCTCGTCGGCCGTGAGGATCTTGTCGCGCTCGATGTCCTTCTTGACCTGCTCCGGGTCGCGCCCGGTGTGCTTGGCGAGGATCGCCTCCATCGCCGTACGCATGCGCAGGAGCTCGTTGGCCTGGATCTCGATGTCCGTGCCCTGCCCGCCGCCCTCGGTGTAGGGCTGGTGGATGAGGACGCGGGAGTTCGGCAGTGCGTAGCGCTTGCCCGGGGTGCCGGCGCCGAGCAGCACGGCCGCGGCCGAGGCGGCCTGGCCGAGGCACACGGTGGTGATCTGCGGCTTGACGAACTGCATCGTGTCGTAGATCGCCGTCATGGCGGTGTACGAGCCGCCGGGCGAGTTGATGTAGATGCTGATGTCGCGGTCGGGGTCCATCGACTCGAGGCACAGCAGCTGCGCCATGACGTCGTCGGCGCTCGCGTCGTCGATCTGCACGCCGAGGAAGACGATCCGCTCCTCGAAGAGCTTGGAGTACGGGTCGTAGCGCTTGTAGCCCTGGGGCGAGCGCTCCTCGAACTGCGGCAGGACGTAGCGCGCCTGCGGGCCGGGGGCCGTGATGCCCGACGGGGTGAACAACTGGCTCATGTCGTAAGTCTCCGTATCCGTCGGTCGCTGATCAGGCCGTGCCGCCGCCGCCGGAGACGTCCTGTGCGGACGTCACGACGTGGTCGACGATGCCGTAGTCCTTGGCCTCGTCCGCGGAGAACCACTTCTCCCACTCGGAGTCCTCGATGATGCGGTCGACGGGCTGTCCGGAGTGGTGCGCGATGAGCTCGGCCATCTGGCGCTTGATGAGCAGCATCTGCTCGGCCTGCTTCTGCACGAGGCTCTGGACGCCGCCGAGGCCGCCGAGCGGCTGGTGCATCATCACGCGGGCGTGCTTGAGGGCGTAGCGCTTGCCGGGGGCGCCGGCGGTGAGCAGGAACTGCCCCATCGACGCGCACATGCCGAGGCCCACGGTGGCGACGTCGTTCTGGACGAACTGCATCGTGTCGTAGATCGCCATGCCCGCCGAGACGCTGCCGCCGGGCGAGTTCACGTAGAGGTAGATGTCCTTCTCCGGGTCCTCGGCGGACAGGAGCAGGAGCTGGCGGACGATGTCGTTGGCCATCTCGTCGCGGACCTCGCCCTCGAGGAAGAGGATCCGCTCACGGAGCAGGCGCTCCTTGATCGAGTCGCCGTAGCCGGTCACGCCAGCGCCAGGGCCTCGATCGGTCCAGGTACCGCTCACGGTGGTCCTCCCAGGTAAGTCCGCGTCGTACGTCGTCGCGTGCTCGACCCTAACGACGAAACACCCCCGTGCCATCCCAGGCACGGGGGTGTTCGCCGTAGGCGTGACGCGGGCCGCTCAGGGTGACCCGGGCGGGTCAGTGGTGGTGACCCTCGTGGTCGTCGTGGTCGTGGATCTCGGGGACGCCGGCCGTGCCGAGGTCGTTGAGGGCCGAGAGGTCGATGACCGTTCCCTCGGTGTCGACGATGCGCGCGTGCTCGAGCACGTGGGCGAGCGCCTTGCTGCGGCGCACCTCGGCCACGGCCGCGGGCACCTGGCCGGCGTTGACGAGCTCCTGGGCGAACTGGTCGGGAGTCATGCCGTAGCGGGGCGCCTGCTGCACGAGCCAGGACGAGAGCTCGGCCTCGGAGACCGCGAGCTCCTCCTGCTCGGCGATCTTGTCCAGGATGAGCTGGCTCTTGAGGCCGTCGCGGGTCTGGGTCTCGACCTCGGTGCGGTGGTCGTCGTCGCCGTGCCCGTCGACGAAGTGCTCCGCGACCTGCTGCGTGACGGCGCCCTCGGGCACCGGCACCTCGGTCGCGGCCAGGAGGGCTGCGGCGACCTTCTCGCGGGCGGCGTAGCCCTGCTCGAGGAGCTTGACGCGGCCGAGGCGCTCGCGGAGGTCGTCCTTGAGCTCGTCGATGGTGTCGAACTCCGACGCGAGCTGGGCGAAGTCGTCGTCCGCCGCCGGGAGCTCGCGCTCGCGGACGGTCGTGATCGTGACGGTGACGCTGATGTCCTTGCCCTCGAACTCGCCGCCCTCGGGGGTGAACGAGAACGTGCGCTCGTCGCCGGCGCTCGCGCCCTCGACGGCCTCGTCGAAGCCGGGGAGCATCCCGCCGGTGCCGACCTCGTACGACATGGCGCTCGCGTCGAGGTCCTCGACCGACTCGCCGTCGAGCTGGCCGGCGAGGTCGAACAGGATCACGTCGCCGGTCGTCGCGGCGCGCTCGACGGTCTTGAGCGAGCCGAAGCGGCTGCGCAGGCCCGTGAGCTGGGAGTCGATGTCCTCCTCGGAGACGACGGCCGGGTCGACGACGACCTCGATGCTGTCGTACGCCGGCAGGTCGAACTCCGGGACGACGTCCATCTCGGCCGTGTACGAGAGCGGGGCGGCGTCCTCGAACGTCTGGACGTCGACCTCGGGGCGACCGAGCAGCTTGATGTCGTTCTCGCGGAGCGCGGCGTCGAGGCTCTCGTTGATCGCGTCGTTGACCGCCTCGTCGAGGACGGCGGCACGGCCGACGCGCTGGTCGATGACGCGGTTCGGGACCTTGCCCTTGCGGAACCCTGGCACCGAGATCTGCGCGGCGATGCGCTTGTACGCGGCGTCGAGCGAGGGCTTGAGCTCCTCGAACGGCACCTCGACGGTGAGCTTCACCCGGGTGGGCGACAGGGTCTCGACGGCGCTCTTCACGTGGATCGGTGCTCCTGGGTCGGTACGTGCCGGACCGCGTCGTGCGGCCCGCCGGGGATCGTGCGGGAGGGTGGTGCGGGGCTGGTGCGGGGCTGGTGCGGGTCTGTCTCAGCGTGCGGGCCGGGGCCCTGGCTGGTCGGGGCGGGGAGACTCGAACTCCCGATCTCCTGCCCCCAAAGCAGGCGCGCTAGCCACTACGCTACGCCCCGCGTGGCGGCCTCGATCCTACGGGACGGCGAGGCACGGTCCGACCGCCCCGCCCGCGGCTCGGGCAAGGCGCGCGGCGCGCACGGATCGGGCCGGTCCGCTCCTGTGGAATCATGGTCACCGCGGTCCGCCGCACGCGGGTGTAGCTCAATGGCAGAGCCCCAGCCTTCCAAGCTGGCCATGCCGGTTCGATCCCGGTCACCCGCTCCGCTCGATGGCCCTGTCCCCGCCGGCGAAGCCGGCCAGGACGGGGCCATCGTCGCTCCGCGGGTGGACGGGATCGGGAGGAACCCGACGCACCACCCACGACCCACCGCGCCGAAGGCGCCCCCTGGTCGTCCCCTGTGCCCCACCGAGACGGACCCGGTCACCCGCCCCAGGAACCACGTGCGACCGTTCCCGGCACCGCGAGCGCGCCCACCCACCGCGACCCAGAACCGCGTGCCACCGTTCCCGGCACCCGTGAAGGGTGGAGAAGTCCACCAAGTAGCAGCGAAGGCCCCCTCCATCGCGATCCAGCAGACTGGGCGGGTGCCGGACCAGACGCCTCGAGCTCGCGCTCGGCTCGTGGTGGCGTACGGCGTGCGGCCGGCGCACGAGCTGCTGCGCGAGGCGGCCGGGCGGTTCCACGGGGTCCCGCCGACCACGATCGTGCTCGGCCACGAGTGCCCGCGGTGCGGCAGCGACGAGCACGGCCGCCCGCTCCTGCTGCCCACGGCCGCCGTCCGCGCTCCGGCGCACGTGAGCCTCGCCCGCGCCGGCGACCTGTCGGTCGTCGCCCTCACCGATGTCGGCCCCGTCGGCGTCGACATCGAGGCCGTGGGCGCCGCCGCCTTCCCGGGCTTCGACGACGTCGCCCGCCACCCCGACGAGCGCGGCACGGACGCGACGGCCTCCTGGGTGCGCACGGAGGCCCTGCTCAAGGCGCACGGCTTCGGGCTCGCCGTCGACCCGCGAGACATCTCCATCGACGCAGACGGTTCGGTCACGTGGGACTCGCCGCACGAGGCGCCCGGGCCGGCGTGGCTGCGCGACCTCGAGGTGCCAGGCCACGTGGTCGCCGTCGTCGCACTCCCGGAGCAGGACGTCACGGGGATGTCCGTCGTCGTGGAGCCGGCGTCGGACAGCCCGTCGGCCTGAGATCAGCCGGAAGCCGGTGGGAGCGCCGGCAGGGCGCGCTGGCGGAGCCAGCCGTCGAACAGGTCGGAGAGCGGAACGCCCGCCACCCGCACCGCGAGCGACTCGAACATCTCGCTGCTGACCGAGCCGTAGCGGTGCCGCTCGACCCACGTGCGCAGGAGCGTGAAGAACGTGTCGTCGCCGATCGTCAGCCGCAGCGAGTGCAGCAGGAGGGCACCTCGCTTGTAGACGCGGTCGTCGAACATGAGGTCGGGCCCCGGGTCGCCGAGCAGGAGGTCCTGCGGCTTCGCAGCCAGCCTGGCCCAGTGGTCGCGGGCTCGCCCATCGGCGGAGCGACCTCCCGACTCCTCGGACCACAGCCACTCGCAGTAGCAGGCGAATCCCTCGTGCAGCCAGATGTCGCGCCAGGACGACGCGGTGACGGCGTTGCCGAACCACTGGTGCGACAGCTCGTGCGCCACGAGGCGGACGTTGTCCCAGTCGTCGGTCAGGAAGTTCGACCCGAAGGTCGACATCCCTTGCGCCTCCAGCGGTATGTCCAGCTCGTCCTCGGTGATCACCACGGTGTAGCCGGCGAACGGGTACGGGCCGAACGTGCGGGCGTAGAAGTCGAGCATGGCCGGCTGGTCGCCGAAGGCGGAGTCGTACTGGCGCAGGAGCCGCTGCGGGAGCACGGCCGTCATCGGGACGGACGAGCCCTCCACCCGGTGGGCCACGTAGCGGCCGATCTGCACCGTCGCGAGGTACGTCGCCATCGGCTCGTGCTGCTCGTAGACCCACCTGGTCGTGCTGGCCGAGCGCCACCGGCTGGTGCACATTCCGTTGGCGACCACGTGGTATGCGTTGGGCGCCGTCAGCTCGATGCGGTAGGTCGCCTTGTCGTCCGGGCGGTCGTTGCACGGGAACCACGAGGGCGCGCCGTTGGTCTGGCCCGCGACGAGGACTCCGTCGGCGAGCTCCTCCCAGCCGCACTCGTCGTCGCCGTCGGGCACGGGCTTCGGCTGTCCGCCGTAGCTCACGACGACGCGGAACCCCTCCGCCGCCTTGATCGGGCGCCGCGGCACCACGACCAGGTGGTCGGCGCGGGCGGTGTACCGGGCAGCGCCGCCGTCGACCGTCACCTTCGTGACGCGGAGCCCGGAGAGGTCGAGCCGCAGCTGACGCAGGTCCACGACCGCCTCGGCCGTCAGCGCCGCCTTGCCGCGGAGGTGGTTGGTGTCGACGTCGTACGACAGCGTGAGGTCGTAGTGCGACACCGCGTACGAACGGTCCCCACGATGCGGGAAGTACTCCGGCGCCTTCACTCGTCTCCTCGGACGTCGACCTGCTGCCACGGACCGATCGGGTTGCCGATCCACCGCGTCTTGTCGGGCACGAACTCCCCGCGCATCACCAGCGACACCGGCCCGACCGTGGCATGCCGCCCGAGCGTGGCCGCGGGAAGGATGACGCTGTTGGGGCCGAGGGTCGAGCCGGTCCGCAGCGTGACCGTGTCCATGCTGAGCACGCGGTCGTGGAACAGGTGCGTCTGCACCACGCAGCCCTGGTTGACGGTGGCTCCTGCCTGGAGGTTGATGAGGTCTGCCTCGGGGAGCCAATAGGTCTCGCACCACACCCCTCGTCCGATCCTCGCACCCAGCGAGCGCAGCCAGAGGTTGAGGACCGGCGTACCCGTCGCGGGCCGGGCGAACCACGGTGCAGCCACGGCCTCGACGAAGGTGTCCGCCAGCTCGTTGCGCCACACGAACGAGCTCCAGAGAGGGTGGTCGCCGACACGGAGCCGACCGACGAGGACCCACTTGGCCAGCGTCGTCACCGAGGCAGCAGCCGTCGCGGCCGCGATGACGACGAGCCCGCTCAGCAGCGCCGCCGTCCACCAGCCGTACGCCGAGGCGAGCGCGATCTGGGCGACCACGACGCCGAGCCCGACCGCGACTCCGACCATCACGGGGACGAGCCGGCACAGCTCGACCAGGACGCGCGCGACCTTCAGGCGCGACGGCGGGTCGTAGGTGCGGCTCCGGTCGGCCTTCTGCTCGACCCTGCGCAGCTTGGTCGGGGGGCTGCCGAGCCACGAGGTGCCGCTCTTGGCCTTCGTCCGGCGTGGCGCCGCGGACAGCACGGCGACGAGCCCGCGCTTGGGCACCTTGCGGCCGGGGGCTGCCATCCCGGAGTTGCCCACGAACGCGTGCTTCCCGATCTCGACGTGCTCCACCCGCAGCCAGCCGCCGCCGAGCTCGTACCCGCCGAGGAGCGTGTCGTCGGCGAGGAAGGCCCCCTCGCGCACCGCGGTCAGCTTGGGGATGAGAAGGACGGTCGAAGCCTCGACGCCCGGCCCGACGCTCGCACCCAACGAGCGCAGCCAGGCCGGCGTGAGCGAGCTCGAGTAGAGCGGGAACAGCCACGTCCGCGCCTCGTCGAGCGCACGCAGGGTCGCCCACGCCTGCCAGGCCCTCAGCCCGTGCACCGGATGCGCCCCCGGCACGAGCCCGACCCCGAGCAGCCGCACGACGAGCCAGATGAGCAGGGCCAGGACCAGGAGGGCGACGACCGTCGCGACCGGCAGCCAGAGCATCGCGCGCAGCGCGGCCGCCCCCACCGATCCGGCACCGGTCAGCTGCGGTGCGACGACGGCGAGGGCAGCGACGGTGGCGACGCCGGGGAGCGCAGCGATGACGACCGCGATCCCGGTGTAGGCGACCACCCACACCGGGCGGTTGCGCGGGCGCTCGTCCCACGGGCCGCGTGCCGCCTTGCGCAGCCGCGCAGGCGCGCCGGCCCACATCTCCCCCGCCGGCACGACGTCGAAGACCGCCGACCCCGGCGCGATCTCCGCGCCGGCGCCGATGACCGCACCGGGAGCGAGCGTGCTGCGCATGCCGATCCGCGCGTCGGGCCCGATCTCGATGGCGCCGACACGCAGCAGGTCGCCGTCGAGCCAGTGGCCCGAGAGGTCGACCTCGGGCTCGACCGAGCACCCGTCGCCGAGCACGAGGTGGCCGGTGACGGGCGGGATCGAGTGGAGGTCGACGTGCCGACCGACGCGCACCCCGAGCAGCCGCGCGTAGAGCCGCATGAGCGTTGCTCCGGCGAGGTTCGCTGCACCGAGCTCCTCCGCCAGCCGCTCGGCGAACCACACCCGCAGGTGCACGGGACCACCGCGCGGATAGGTGCCCGGGCCGATGCCTGCGAGCACCAGCCGCGCACCGGCAGCGGTCAGCAGCATGCGGCCGGGAGCCGACACCAGCAGGAGCCAGGCGACGACGATGACGGGCCACGGCGCCGTGGGCAGCCAGCCGACGCCGAGCCACTGCGACGCAGCCGTGGTGCCGAACGCGACCCACGTGAGCCAGCGCAGACCGGTGATCGCGCGGAGCGGAAGGGTGAGCAGGACCTGCACGATCTGCGATCCACGGGACACCGGGTGCACCGTGCGGTCGACGTACGCCGCCGGGGTGGCCAGCTCGTCGAGCGCCAGGGCGAGGTCGCCGATCCGAGGGTGGTCGTAGACCTCGGCGACCGTGACCTCGGGGTACGTCGCGCGCAGCCGCGAGACGAGCTGCGCGGCCGCGAGGCTGCCGCCCCCGAGGTCGAAGAAGTCGTCCTCGGTGCTGGTCACCGTCGCCCCGAGGATGTCGGCCCAGATGTCCTGCAGCTGCCCGGCGGTGCCCTCGAGGCGCGTCGTCTCGGTCGTGTCGACGCTCGCGAGCGGCCACGGAAGCGCGTCGCGGTCGATCTTGCCGGAGGTGCGCGTCGGCAGCGTCTCGACCTGCGCGAGCCGAGGGACGAGCGCTGCCGGCATCGTGGCGCGCAGCGTGGCCAGGGAGGCCGCGGCGTCGAACTCCTCGGTGGTCGCGAGGTAGCCCACGAGCAGCGCGTTGCCCGAGCCGGTACGCCGTACTGCCGCCGCCGCACCCGTGACTCCCGGGAGCGCCAGCAGCGCGCTGTCGATCTCTCCGAGCTCGATCCGCCGACCGCCGACCTTCACCTGGTCGTCGGCTCGTCCGAGGAAGAGCAGCCCCTCCTCCTCGTAGCGGACGAGATCCCCGCTGCGGTAGGCGCGCTCCCAGCCGAGGGTCGGCATGGGGGCGTACTTCTCCGCGTCCTTCTCGGGATCGAGGTACCGCGCCAGGCCGACGCCGCCGATGATCAGCTCGCCCGTGCCACCCGGCTCGACCTGGACGCCTGCCTCGTCGACCACGGCGAGGTCCCAGCCGTCGAGCGGCAGCCCGATCCGCACCGGCGGCTCACCGGTGAGGCGGGCGCCGCAGGCCACGACCGTCGCCTCGGTGGGCCCGTACGTGTTCCAGACCTCGCGGTCGTCCTCGACGAGCCGGGCGGCCAGCTCGGGAGGGCAGGCTTCGCCGCCGAGGATCAGCAGCCGCACCGCGGCGAGCGCGTCGGGCGGCCACAGCGCCACCAGCGTGGGCACCGTCGACACCACGGTGACGTCGTTGGCGACCAGCCACGGCCCGAGCTCCATGCCGCTGCGCACGAGCGACCGCGGCGCCGGCACGAGGCACGCGCCGTACGCCCACGCGAGCCACATCTCCTCGCACGACGCGTCGAACGCCACCGAGAGGCCCGCCATCACGCGGTCGCCGGGCCCGAGCGGCTCCTCCTGCAGGAACAGCCTCGACTCGGCGTCGACGAACGCCGCTGCGCTGCGGTGCGACACCGCCACGCCCTTCGGCGCACCCGTCGAGCCCGACGTGAAGATCACCCAGGCGTCGTCCGCCGTGGTCGGCGCCGTGCCCTCGGCGCGCGGCGGCTTGGTACGGCGCACGGTCAGCTCGAGATCGTCGGTCAGCACGGCGGCGACGTCCGCCTCGCCGAACACGGTGCGTGCACGCTCGTCGGGATCGTCGGCATCTACCGGGACGTACGCCGCTCCGGCCAGCAGCGTGCCCGCGATGGCGACGTAGAGGTCGGTCGTGCCCGAGCGGATCCGGACGCCCACCTTGTCGCCCGGCCCCACGCCGGCGGCGTGCAGCCCGGCTGCCACCTCCTCGGCGGCGTCGACGAACTCCTCGTAGGTCAGCACCTGGGCGCCGTTGTCGATGGCCGGCTCGTCGGGGTAGTCCGCCGCCGTCCGCCTCAGCACATCGACGAGGGTCCGCGGCGCGGCCGCCAGCGGTCCCCGCAGCAGAGTCATACGGGCAGTCTCGCGGATGGCGCAGCGCGGCACGACGACGACTCACCCGTCGACCGTCCGAGGACGCATCGCTCCGCGGGCACGTGCAGGACGCCTCGGACGTCGTACGTCTGTGCGCGCCCCCTTCCTCCCCCTCGCCCTGGCGGCGGCAGCCGTGCTGCTCGCAGGCTGCTCCGGCACCGACCCGGTCGATGGTGCGAGCACCCCGGCGTCGTCGGCTCTGCCGAGCAGCAGCGACCCCGCCGGCACCACGTCGGCGTCGCCCTCCCCCTCGTCGCCGCGGCCCACGAGCGCCGGGGCTGACGCGGCGCTCCTCGAGGCAGCGCGATCAGGTGACGTCGCCGGCATCCGCAGCGCGCTCGCCGACGGCGCAGACGTCGAGGCGGAGGACGACCTCGGCCGCACCGCGCTGGTGCGCGCGGCGTACGGCAACCACGTCGAGGCCGCCCGCGTGCTCGTGCGCGCGGACGCGGATGCCAACCACCTCGACGCGAGCACCCAGAGCCCGTACCTCATCGCCACGAGCGAGGTCGGTGACGACCCCCGCCTGCTCGATCTCCTCCTCGCGCACGGCGCCGACGTGCGCGCCAAGGACAGCTACAACGGCACGGGCCTGATCCGCGCAGCGGACCGCGGCTTCCCCGTGATCGTCGGCCGACTCCTCGACGCCGGTGTCGAGATCGACCACGTCAACCGGCTGGGGTGGACGGCGCTGCACGAGGCGGTGGTCCTCGGCGACGGGTCGCGCCGCTACCAGCAGGTGGTGCAGCTGCTCGTCGACGCCGGCGCCGATCCGCTGCTGCCCACCCAGCGCGATGGAATCCGCCCGCGCGCCCACGCGCAGCAGCGCGGATACACGAGGATCGACGCGATCCTCAAGGAGGCCTCGGTGGGACTCACTGCGAACGACCGCCTGCTGCAGCATGCGGGCGCCGGCAGCGTCGTGGCTGCCGAGGCCGCCCTCGCCGACGGCGCCGACCTCGAGGCCCGCGACTCGAAGGGGCGCACCGCGCTGCTCCTCGCCGCGACGGAGGACCGCGTCCCGATGGCGGAGATGCTGGTCGCCCGCGGCGCCGACGTCGACGCCCTCGACGGCCGGCACGACACCCCGTTCCTCGTCACCGGCGTCACGGGGAGCGTCGCGATGCTGAAGGCGCTGCTGCCGGGCCGCCCCGACACCACGATCCGCAACCGCTACGGCGGTGTCGCGGTGATCCCGGCGTCGGAGCGAGGCCACGTGGAGTACGTCGAGGCGGTGCTCGCCCTCACCGACATCGACGTGGACCACGTCAACGACCTGGGCTGGACCGCGCTGCTGGAGGCGGTGATCCTCGGGGACGGCGGGCCGCGCCATCAGGCGGTGGTGCGCGCGCTCCTGGCCGCCGGTGCCGACCGGTCGATCGCCGACCGCGACGGCGTCACCGCGCTCGAGCACGCCGAGCGGCGCGGCCAGGATGCGGTCGCGGCCCTGCTCCAGGGGTGAGCACCGACCCGAGTCACCGGCCGGTGCGTCGTACGCCGACACCCGGATGACCCCTTCACCCCGTCCCGCACGTGATAACCGGGCGGTTCATCTGGCGTTAACAGAGCGTGGCCACGATTCACTCGTTCGGGCGGACAATCTCGTCGTCCCCCTCACGCTCCGCGCACATTGCCAGGTACGGTGACCCTCACGTGCGTTGCGGACACGACGCGTCTCTCGGCCGCGGGGGCGGTAGCCGGGGACAGTTCGGCTCGTCGTGGACGGAGGCCGGCCCAGTGGGGGCCGGCTGATCGGGGACACAAAGGGGAACCGCTTCATGAAGACTCGAGCATGGGTCGCCGGCCTGACCGGTGCAACCCTCGTCGCCACCCTCGGAGTCGTCACGTTGGGGAGCCTGCCGGCCGCCAACGCGACGGGCGAGGTCGAGGGCGGCACCATCACGCTCTCGACCGTGTACGGAAACCCCGGCAGCGGCACCGCTGTGTTCACCGCGCCGAGCGGCAGCACCGCGACGCCCAAGACCGAGACGCTCGGTCGCGGCAGCCGCTGCGCGCTCACGCAGTCCGGCTCGGACGTCATCAACTTCGCCTCGTCGCCGTCGGGTGCCGACGGCACGCCCGGCTTCGGCTACGGCGCCGTGGGCGTCAGCTCGCTCAACAAGCGCTCGGGCAACGCGTGCACGCAGGTCAACTCCGACGTCGACAACTCCGGCACCGACGAGTCCCTGACCGTCCTCCTGAACGGCACCGCCACCAAGTCGGTCTTCGGCCCGGGCAAGGCGTACAACGCCCAGCTCGACCTCGAGATCAAGGGCAACGCCACCCTCGTCATCACCACCGCCAACGCCGGCACGCCAGGCCGCACCTACACGGTGTACTCGGGCACGGCCGCCACCGGCATCACGCCGTCGGCGACCGAGATCGTCTGCAACAGCGGCACGTCCGACACCGGCCCCGACTCGACCTCCGGCGACAACTGCCAGGTCCGGTTCGGCGCCGCCTCGGTCGCGGCCACGGTCCCGGCCGACTTCTTCACCAGCCTCACCATTGAGGCCCTGGCCGGCTCGTTCTCGCTCGAGGGCGGCAGCGACTGGGGCACCGCCGCGGCGGCCAACCGCACCGTGTTCAAGCTCGCCGCGGTGCCGGACGGTCTCATCAACTGCCCGCTCGACAACCACGCCGAGAAGCTCGACTCGTCGTACGCCAACTGGGGCATCGAGGTCGACCGGATGGTCAACGGGGACGGGACCCCCTGCATCGCCCTCCCGTACGCACTCGTCACGGACGGCACGTCGGCGACGTTCCTCAAGCCGATCGACCAGCAGCTGACGGCGCAGTTCGCGCTCACGCTCAAGCACCTGGTGACCACCACCAACCCGCTCCCGATCGTGCAGTACGACTGGGAGGACGGCAACGGCCCGAGGGACCTGGCCAAGTGCGGCCCGGCCTACTACAACGGCGTCCAGGGCGGCAACGGCAGCGAGACCGACCTTGCGCTCATCACGGCCGGCAACCCGCCGCTGATCGACTACAACGCGCTCAAGGCGAACGTGGCCGATGCCAGCACGGTGACCGGCTACCAGCACGCCTGCGTCTACGCGCAGACCTCGGTGACGTTCGACGACGGCCGGATCCTGGCCATCGACTACGTCTACCTCACGGGCGACATCAAGTTCACGACCCGCTAGACCGCTCGACGAGGGGGCGGAGTCGGCTTCGGTCGGCTCCGCCCTCTCGCTGTCTGCGCGGGCGCCGGCGGAGGGCACGCCCAGCGGAGCGGCTCAGGCGTCGAGGACGCCGAGCTGCTGGAGCACGGCGGCAGCATCCGCGCCTGCTGCTCGCGCGGCCTCGGGATCCCCGGATTGCGCCAGCACGTCAGCCTGCAGGCGCAGCAGCTGCGCGCGCTCGAACGGCAGCGAGTACTGGTCGGCCAGTGCGACACCGGCGGCCGCCTCGGCGAGGGCGTCGTCGTACCGGCCCTGGGCGCTGTGCGCGCGGGCGCGCTCGAGGTTGATGCGAGGCTGCAGCGCCACACCCTCGCCCGTCGCCGAGCCCGCGTTCGACTCCAGCAGCGTCAGCGCGTCCTCGGTGCGGCCCTGGCGCGTGAGCGCCTCGACCCGCACCAGCGCCGCCTCGAGGGCGCTCACCTTCTGGCCGAGGGCCACGAGCTCGAGCTCGGCGTCCTGCGCGTGCCTCTCGGCGCCCTCGACGTCACCGCGACCGAGCAGGACCCGGGCCCGGTGCACCTCGCCGTACGCCGCGAAGGCGGGGACGCCCGACACCCGCAGCACCCGGACCGCGTCGGTGAGGACGAAGTCGGCCTCGTCGAAGCGGCGCTGGCTGGCCAGCACCTCGCCGAGGCTGAGGGCGACGATCGCCGCCCCGACGACGTCGCCCACCTCCTGGGCCGCGGCACGGCCGGCGGCGAAGGACTCGACCGCCTCGTCCCACCTGCCTGCGTAGTAGGCGAAGCCGCCGAGGTTCCCATGCGCGGCGAAGGCCCGGAGGCTGTTGCCGCGCGCGTCCATGACCGTGAGCGCCTCGCGGGTGCGTTCGCCGACCGAGGTGTCGCCGAGCTGGAACGCCGCGACGTCCATCGTGAGCAGCGCCTGCTCGAGCGCCTCGAACTCCCCGGTCTCGCGGGCCTCGTCGAGCAGCGTCTCGGCGATGGCCAGCGCGTCCTGCAGCCGCTCCTGCTCGAGGCGGATGCCCGCGCGCACGGACCGCAGCCGCACTCGGGCGCGCCGGGCGTCGAGGGCGGTCTCGCCGTCGAGCAGCTTCTCGGCCTTGCTCAGCTCGGCCAGTGCCGGGCCGAACGCCCCCGACCGCTGACGCACCTGCGCCCGCTGGCGCAGCAGCGTGGCGCTCATCAACGGGTCGGACTGCGACAGGCGCAGCGCGAGGCGGAACGCGTCGAGCGACTGCTCGTACATCCCGGCGAGGTCGCGCACCTCGCCGAGCCGGCGGTAGAGGTCGCGCTTGTCGAGGTCGGGCACCTCGGCGACCCGCCGGCCGGCGTCCAGCGCCCGCTCGTAGAGGACGGCCGCGTCGGCGTTGGCGTACGCGCGTGCCGCGCGGTCGCCCGCGAGGCGCGAGTAGCGCCAGGTGGCGGCGTCGTCGCCACCGCGCCAGAAGTGCAGCGAGAGAGTGTCGGAGTCGGCCTCGAGATCCTCGGACAGCTTCTCCACAGCGCGACCGGCGGCCGCGTGCAGCTTCGCGCGCAGCCGGTAGGCGAGCCCCTCGTACGCGGCGTCGCGGATCATGCCGTTGCGGAAGCGCAGCCGCCCGCTGCCGTCGGGCTCAAGGAAGCTCTCGAGCCGCGACAGCGTCGCGGCGTCGACCACGAGCTCGTCGCTGCGGATCGTCTCGTTCAGGACCTCGGTGCGGAACGAGCGGCCGAGGACCGACGCGTAGCGCAGGATCCGGCGCGAGTGCGGGTCGAGGGCGTCGATCTGCGCGTCGAGCGCCGAGTGGAGGTTCTCGGGGACGGAGTCGAGCGACCCGACCTCCTGGAACACACGAGTGATCTCCTCGACGAAGAGCGGGTTGCCACCCGCCCGCCGCACGACCTCGTCGATCTCGTGCGGGCGCATGGGGGTCGCCGCGGTGGCCGCGATGACGAGGCGTCGGATCACGTCGTCGTCGAGAGGCTCGAGGTCGACGCGCTCGCCGGCCGGGTCGAAGCCGCCCTCGTCGCGCCGGGTGACGAGCAGCGCCCAGGGGCGGCGCGGCGCCTCTGCGGCGAACCGCGCGAGCACGTGCGCCGACGCGGCGTCCGCCCAGTGCCCCTCCTCGACCCGCAGCAGCAGCGGCCCGGGGAAGGTCGTCTCGACGAGGCGCAGGATGAGGTCGGCGATGCGGTCGGGGCGGAACCGCGGCTCGATCGCCCGCACCTCGGGCGTCTCGGGCATCGAGACCGTCACGACGTCGCCGAGGAGCGGCGCGAACGACAGCAGCTCCGGCGCGAGCCGGCGCACACCCGCGCGGACGGCGTCGGCCATCTCGTCGTGCGTGCCGCGCTCGACGTCGAGCAGCGCGCGCACCGGGTCGCGCAGGACGCGGTACGGCGCGGTGGCGCCGTACGGCTCGGCGCGGACGGTGATCGTGCGGACGTCGAACCCGGCCAGCGCCTCGGCCACGACACGGGTCTTGCCCGTGCCCGTGCCGCCGCTCACGACCACCACCCCGCCGTCGCCCATGAGCATGCGCCCGACGTTCGACCGGATCGCATCGAGCTCGGCGTCGCGACCGAGGAGCGGCAGGGAGGTGCCCGCACCCGTGCCGCGTGTGCCGGTCTCCTCGCCGACCGAGTGCACGGGGACGGGGACCGTCTTGCCCTTCATGGGGAACGGACCGGCCGGAGTGGTGGCGAAGAGGGTGCGCGACCGCTCGAGGACCGTGGGGTGCGCGAAGAGGACGCCGTGCGGCGCCTTGCCCATGATGCGCGCCGCGGTGTTGGTGGTGTCGCCCATCGCGGAGTACGCCGCCCGGTCGACCGTCCCCACCTCGGCCGCGAAGACGTGCCCGCGGTTGACGCCGATCTGCAGCGGGAGCGGCGTTCCTACGTCGAGCACCCGGCGCATCGCACGCAGCATCCGGCCCTCGTCGTCCTCGCTGGAGTAGGGCACGCCGGATCCCATGAAGAGCTTGCCGCCGTCGCTGTCGAGGTCGGTCGCGAGCAGCGTGACGCCCTCGTCGTTCATCGCCCGCATGAACACCGACACCGTGCCGTCGAGCGCCTCGGCCACGGCCTCGGGGCCCGGGCCGGACAGCAGCGCGTCGGTGCCGCTGAACCGGGCGAACGCGATGGTGGCGATCTTGTGCTCGGGGTCGGGCACGCGCTCGCCGAGGTAGTCGCCGAGGGCCTGCGGGAAGAGGGCGCGGAGACGGTCGCCGTCGACGGTCGGGACCGGGTCGGGGGCGCGGAGCGGCGGCGCGACCGAGCGCCAGCGCAGCAGCAGCGCGCCGTCGTCACGCGGCCGGGTCGCGCCCCGTGGCAGCCGGGCGGCGGTGTCCGGCGTCACCACGATCTCGCCGGCGTTCGCGAGCTTCTCGGCGTCCGCGGTGGCGGTGGCGGCGGGGCCGAGGATGAGCAGCTCGCGGGTGGGCGCACCGACGAGGAAGAAGTCGACCGGGCCGGAGTGGATGCCCACCGACATGCGCAGCTTCAGCCGGCCGACCGAGGTCGGGATCGACGACGCGTCACGCAGCGCGATCCGCATGTCGACGGCAGCGGCGCAGGCGCGAACCGCGTGGTCGTCGCCCCGGAAGGTGAACAGCAGCGCGTCGCCGCCGAACTTCAGCAGCTCGCCGCCACGTGCCCCGGCCTGGGTGAGCATGCCGCCGAAGACGCGGTTGAGGGTCTCGATCAGCTCCTCGGCGCCGATGCGACCACGACGGGCGAGGCGCTCGGTGAGGGCGGTGAACCCGGAGATGTCGGCGAAGACGAGGGTGGCGTCGACGTTCTGCCAGGAAGCACCGGGCGCCGCGTCGTCCCACTCGAGGGCGATCCGGGGCACGTGGCGTCGCAGGTCGGTCACGACCTATCCCTCCTCCCGCCCGGCGCGCCATGTGCGTCTGACCGCCGCCCCGCGGTCCCGCACGCTCACCGTAGGGGGTGAGGTGGGCCCGTGAGACGCGTTGTCTCAGGTCGTGGACCTCTTCGGGCGCGGACGGCGCTGCCCCGGGAGCCGCTGGCAGCCGGGGCACCAGTACAGGCGGCGGCCCTGCACGTCCTGCGCGGCGACGGGCACTCCGCAGCGCAGGCACGCGCGGCCCTGCCGGCGGTACACGTACACGCCGGTGCTGCGCCGCAGCCGCCGGATCTGCGGGGAGTCCTCGCCGCCGTCGAGCTCTGGGTCGTCGGCCGCCGGCCGGTCGGCGTCGAGCTCGGCCATCGCGTCCATGTCGCCGGGGTCGAGCGTGACGATGCGCCCACGGCGTACGCCGTCGTTCATGAGCAGGACGAGGTCGGCCCACATCGCGTCGAGCACGGCCGGCCGCAGCAGGCGTCCCTCGAGGAACGGCGAGACGCCGTGCCGGTAGAGCAGCTCGGCGCGGTAGATGTTGCCGACGCCCGAGAGCACCGCCTGGTCCATCAGCAACGTGCCGACGGTCGCCCGGCTGCCCAGGATCCGTGCCTTGGCGCGCTCGGGTTCCGCGTCGGCGCGGAGCGGGTCGGGCCCGAGACGCGCGACGATCGCCTCCCGCCCGAGGGGCCCGACGAGGTCGCAGGCCGTCGGTCCGCGCAGGTCGGCGTACCAGGTGGGGCTCTCGAGCCGCCAGCGGACGGCGCCGCGCGGCTCGGGCGCGGGCGACTTCGCCTTCTGCATCGTGCCGTAGAGGCCGAGGTGCACGTGCACGACCTCGCCGCCCTCGAAGCTCACGAAGAGGTGCTTGCCGTACGCCTCGGCCTCCTCGAGGACGCGGCCGGTGAGGATCTGCGCCCCGGAGTCGAACCGCCCCTGCGGGCTGGAGGACGCGACGACGTCACCGGCGAACGTCCGGTGCAGGCCACGGGCGAGCCGGTGGAGGCTGTGGCCCTCGGGCACCGGCGTCGCACCTCGTCTCGCGTTACGGTCGTGGCATGGGCAAGGAGAAGCGTGCACCGTCGCGCGGCGACGAGCATCCCGACGACCGGGCGCTCGACCGCCTCGCCGACCGCGGACCGTCGCGGGTCGGGGTGGACGGTGCGCTGCGCGCGCGGGACGTCTCGCGCCCGAGCCGGGCTCAGGTGGCCGCGGCCCAGAAGACGGTGAAGCCCCGGACGGGCCCGCCCATCACCTAGAACGAGCCGGTGGCCTCGTACGTCGCGAGCAGGTCGATGCGGCGCTGGTGGCGCGCGTCGCCGCTGAACGGGGTGGCGAGGAACGCGTCCACGATGGCGAGCGCGGCCGCCTCCTCGTGCTGGCGGGCGCCGATGCCCATGACGTTGGCGTCGTTGTGCTGGCGCGCGAGCTCGGCGATCTCGACCGACCAGACCAGCGCCGCGCGCACGCCCGCCACCTTGTTGGCCGCGATCTGCTCGCCGTTGCCCGACCCGCCGATCACGATGCCGAGGCTGCCCGGGTCGTCGACGACGGCCTGGGCCGCCGCGACGCAGAACGGCGGGTAGTCGTCGAGGGCGTCGTACGCGTGGGCACCGTGGTCGACCACGTCGTGGCCCGCGGACCGCAGGTGGTCGGCGAGGACGGCCTTGAGCTCGAATCCGGCATGGTCGGCACCCAGGTGTACGCGCATGAGCCGATCGTGCCAGCCCGCCGACGTCAGTCGAGGACCGGCCCCTGGTCGCGGCTGCGTGTGATCCCGGAGATCGCGGGTGCGCCGGCGCCCTGGCGCGACCGCAGGATCCGGACAGATCGGGCGTCCCGACCGGCGAACCTGCGGCGTAGGGGCGGGGTCGGCAGGAGGTGCACGGGTGCAGCGGCCCACCCGTGCGAGGATGTCCCGATCGACGGCGAGGCCGCCGTGCCCCGGGGGCGCCGGCAGCCTCGTCGTCCGCGCGACGGGTGACCGTCGCTCTGGGGCAGGTGCGGAAGGACGGTCCGGTGACGGCCACGAACATCACGCGCGCTGAGGCGGCCGAGCGGTCGACGCTCGTCGCGGTGCAGGGGTACGACGTCGTGCTCGATCTCGCCTCGGCGACGACCAGCGCGGGCACGTTCACGAGCAGCACCACCGTGCGCTTCACGGCCACGCCGGGCGCCTCGACCTGGATCGACATCATCGCGCCGACCGTGCGCCGAGCCGTCCTCAACGGGGTCGACCTCGACGTCGCCGCGTTCACGGGCACCCGCCTCCCGCTCACCGGCCTGGCCGCCGACAACCTCCTCGTCGTCGACGCCGACTGCGCCTACATGCGCACCGGCGAGGGGCTGCACCGGTTCGTCGACCCGGTCGACGGAGGCGTCTACCTCTACTCCCAGTTCGAGGTGGCCGACGCGCGCCGGATGTACGCCTGCTTCGACCAGCCCGATCTCAAGGGCACGTTCTCGCTCACGGTCACCGCCCCGTCGGAGTGGCAGGTCGTCTCCAACTCCCCCACGCCTCTGCCTGTCGACGTCGGTGGCGGCCTCGCCCGCTGGGCGTTCGGCGCGACGCCGCGGATCTCGCCGTACATCACGGCGCTGGTCGCGGGGCCGTACCACGTGGTGCGCGACGAGTACGTCGGGCCGCACGGCACCTACCCGCTCGGTGTGTTCTGCCGCGCGAGCCTCGCCGAGCACCTCGACGCCGACGTCGTCCTGCTCGAGACCAAGCAGGGCTTCGAGTTCTTCGAGTCGCAGTTCCAGACGCCGTACCCCTTCGAGAAGTACGACCAGCTCTTCGTGCCGGAGTTCAACGCGGGCGCGATGGAGAACGCGGGCTGCGTGACGATCCTGGAGGACTACGTCTTCCGCTCGCGCGTCACCGACTACTACTTCGAGCAGCGCGCCAACACGATCCTGCACGAGCTCGCGCACATGTGGTTCGGCGACCTCGTGACGATGACGTGGTGGGACGACCTCTGGCTCAACGAGTCGTTCGCCGAGTGGGCGGCTCACTGGGCGAACGTCAACGCCACCCGCTATCGCGACGCGTGGACGACGTTCCTGATCCAGCGCAAGGGCTGGGCGTACCGCCAGGCGCAGCTGTCCTCGACGCACCCGATCGCGGCCGACATGGTCGACCTCGAGGCGGTCGAGGTGAACTTCGACGGCATCACCTACGCCCAGGGCGCGGCCTCGCTGCGCCAGCTCGTCGCGTGGGTCGGCGAGAAGGAGTTCCTCGAGGGGCTCACGTCGTACTTCACCAAGCACGCGTGGGGCAACACCCGGCTCGCCGACCTGCTGACCGAGCTCGAGGCATCGAGCGGGCGAGACCTCTCCGGCTGGACGACGGCGTGGCTCGAGACCGCCGGCGTCAACCTGCTGCGCCCCGAGGTGGTCGTGGCCGAGGACGGCACGTACGCGTCGGTCGCCGTCCTGCAGGAGCCGCCGTCGAGCCCGCCCGGCCTGCACCCCGTGCTGCGCCCCCACCGCATCGCCGTCGGCCTCTACGAGCGGACCCCCGACGGCCTGCAGCGCCTGAAGCGCCTCGAGATCGACGTCGTCGGCGAGCGCACCGAGGTGGAGGAGCTGCGCGGCGTCGCGCAGCCCGACCTGCTGCTGCTCAACGACGACGACCTGACCTTCGCCAAGATCCGGCTCGACGACCACTCGCTGCGGACCGCCGTCGAGTCGTTCGACCAGCTGCGCGAGCCGATGCCCCGCGCCCTGGTGTGGGCCGCGGCGTGGGACATGCTCCGCGATGCCGAGATGCCGATGCGCGACTGGCTGGCGCTGCTGGAGTCGGGCCTGCCGACAGAGCGCGACATGAGCATCACGCACACGCTGCTCTCGCAGACCAAGGCCGCCATCGAGCAGTTCTCCGAGCCGAGCCGCCGCGAGCAGTACCGCGACCGCTGGGCGGCCCTGACGCTGCGGCTGCTCGACGAGTCCGCCGATGGGTCCGACCTTCAGCTGGCGTACGCCCGCGCCTTCGCCGCGACGGCGCGCACCGCCGAGCACATCGCGCTGCTGCGCGGCTGGCTCAGCGAGGGCTCGGCGCCGTCCGGACTCGCGATCGACACCGACCTCCGGTGGACGCTGCTCCAGCGCCTGCTCGCCCTCGGCGCGGCCGACCCGGCGGAGATCGACGCCGAGCTGACGCGCGACAACACCGCGAGCGGGCACCGGCAGGCCGCGACCGCCCGGGCGCTGGTGCCGACCATGGCGGCCAAGGAGGAGGCGTTCCGCGCAGCCGTCGAGAGCGACGAGCTGCCCAACGCGCTGCTCACCGCGACCGTCATGGGCTTCGCCTCGGCGGATGCCCGCGAGCTGCACCGGGCGTTCCTCGACCGCTACTTCGACGCGATCCCCACTGTGTGGGCCGACCGCACGAACGAGACCGCGCAGACGATCGTCATGGGCTTCTACCCCGCGCAGATCGTCGAGCAGGAGACGCTCGACCTGACCGACCGCTTCCTCGCGCGGGACGATGTCCCCGCCGGTGCGCGCAGGCTCGTCCGCGAGGGCCGCGACGGCATCGAGCGCTCCCTGCGCTGCCAGGCCCGCGACGCCTCCTGAACCCCTGACTACACCCGCCGAGGACAGAAGTCCGCCCCTGAGGGGGCGCGAGGGTTAGACGGTGTCGAGGTGCGGCAGGTGCGGTGCTCGCGCGTGCGCGCTGAGGAGCTGCAGACCGGCGCGCAGCCCGCCGACGAGGTCGCCGGCCGCGAATGACGAGGTCATAGTGAGCGAGGCGAGGCCGCAGGTGCGGTCGCTGACCGACGTCGCAGCGCGCGAGCCGGTGACGATCTCGAGCGTCCTGGTGGTGGGATCGACGGCCACGAGGACGGTCTCGGATGCGGCCGCACCGCTCTCGGCGAGGATCCGCTCCGCGGACGCCCGCCCCTCGGGCATGGAGCCGACGTGGACCCGGAACATCAGCCCGCACGTGGTCTCAGCGGCGTGGACAGCCTGCTCGATCGCGAGCCGCTGCGACGGGCTGACGGGATCACCAACGGGCACTGGTGCCCCCGGTGCCCTCGGTCTGGTCCGACCCCGCGTCGAGCGCGACCGGCTCGCCCGCGGACGGTGCACCGACGGCCAGCGGGTCACCCGTCCAGGCGTCGGTCTCGTTGGCCCGGCCCGAACGCGTCCAGCCGGGAGCCTTGACGAGCAGCCACACGAGCGCGGCCACGACCAGCGGGATGCCCACGAACACGAGGAACGCCGTCCCGACAGACATCGTCGTCCCGCGCTGCTCGCCGTCGTCGAAGGTCAGGTCACGACCCGGAAGGGCTGCGGCGGGGCCGGCTGCCACGGCGGTGAGCGCGACGGCGGTGACGACGACTGCTGCGGCCCGGGAACGGGCGCGGAGGGTGGAGGCCATGGTCGGATCCTATTCCCGTCCGGCCGCACCCGGTGCCGCCAGCAGCAGCAGGCCGGTCACCCGGCGATGGTCGCGACCATCCGGCGCAGCAGCGCATTGCCCGGCAGGTCGTCCACGAGCACGGGGTTGCCAGCGCCGTCGGTCAGGGGCACCCGCCAGTTGGGGTACTCCTGGTCGGTGCCGGGCTGGTTCTGGGCGCGCTTGTCACCGACGGCGTCGGCGAGCGAGATGCACAGCAGCCGCGCGGGCGTCTGGGCGATCAGCCGGTGCAGCGCCTCGACCACCTCGTCGGCTCCCGCGCCCGGCCTCAGCAGACCACGACCCTGGAGCAGCCCGACCCAGGCGGCCAGGTCGCGCCGCGCCGCCTCGAGCTCCTCCTCGTACGACGTCGCCAGGAGGCCCAGCTCGTGCCGCAGCCGGACGTGCTCGCCCTCGATGAACGCCCACGTGGGCGGGAGGTCGTGGGTGGTCACGCTCGTGAGGGCCAGCTCGCGCCAGTGCTCGGGGTGCAGCGGGGCGCCCTGCTGGTCGGCCTCGAACCACAGGATCGAGGTGCCGAGGATGCCGCGCTCGCGCAGGACGTCCTGCACCCATGCCTCGACGGTGCCGAGGTCCTCGCCGATGACGACGGCGCCGGCGCGCTGCGCCTCGAGCGCGAGGATCCCGACGAGCGCCTCGTGGTCGTAGCGGACGTAGGTGCCGAGGTTGGCCGGCATGCCGCGCGGGATCCACCAGAGACGGAACAGGCCGAGCACGTGGTCGATGCGGATGCCGCCCGCGTGCCGCAGCACCGTGCGCAGCATGTCGCGGTACGGGATGAACGCGGCCTCGGCCAGGGCGTCCGGACGCCACGGCGGCTGCGACCAGTCCTGCCCCATCTGGTTGTACATGTCCGGCGGTGCGCCGACGGCGACGTCCTTCGCGAGCACGTCGCGCAGGGCCCAGGCGTCGGCGCCCTCGGGGTGCACACCGACCGCGAGGTCGTGCATGACGCCGATGGCCATGCCGGAGTCGATCGCGGCCTCCTGCGCCGCCGCGAGCTGCTCGTCGAGCACCCACTGCAGCCAGGTGTGGAACTCCACGAGGTCGGCGAGCTCGGCGCGGGCCTTCTCGGTCGCCGGGCCCTTCGGGTCGGCGAGCTCCTCGGGCCAGTCGGCCGGCTGACCGTAGGTGTCGCCGAGGGCGCACCAGAGGGCGAAGTCGTCGAGGCCCGCGCCCTCGCGCTCGCGGAAGGCGGCGTAGCGCGCCCTGCGTCCCGGCGACAGCGGCACGGCATGCACGAACTCCAGCGCCGACCGCTTGGCCGCCCAGACGGGGTCGCGCTCGAGGAGGTCGGCCGTGACGTTGGTGGCCTTCACGGGCGCCGACAGCATCGTCATCGCCTTGTGCCCCGCCTCGGAGAGGTAGGCGTACTCCGGCACGTCCTCGACCCGGATGTAGATCGGGTTGGCGAAGCGGCGGGTCACGGGGAGGTACGGCGAGGGCGCCATCGGCGGCACGGGCGACGCCGCGTGCAGCGGGTTGATGAGCACGAAGTCGGCCCCGAGGTCGTGGCCGCTCCACGCCACGAGGTCGGAGAGGTCGCCGAGGTCGCCGAGGCCCCAGGAGCGGGAGGAGCGGACCGAGTACAGCTGGGCGCCGAAGCCCCAGCCACGACGGCCGCGGAGCCGCTCGGGCAGCTCGAGCCGGCGAGGGGTCACGACCAGCGTGGTGCCGATGGGACGGGTGCCGCCGTCGGCACTGCGCAGCTCGCCGTGCAACCGGTGCCAGCCCGTCGGCAGGTCGGTCGGGAAGGCGAACGTGGCCTCGCCGACCAGCGAGCCGTCGACGTCGACCGGCTCGACCCACCGGTCGACCTGCACGACGTCGCTGCGGCTTCCGCCGTCCTCGAGCTCGATCCAGAGGCGCGCGCTGTCGCCGTGCGGGAGGTGGACCCAGGTGGTCGCCGGCTCGCCCTGACGGACCACGAACACCGGCGGCAACGCCTTGCGCCAGTCGCGCATCCGGCGCTCGTGCAGCGCCGAGGCGATCCCGCCCGGGCTGGTGGCGTCGACACCGAGGGCGGCGAGGACGGCGACCACGGTCTCGGTCGGCACCGCCTGGTGCTGGCCGGCCTGGTCCCAGAACTCCGTCGCTACGCCGTAGGCCGCCGCGAGGGCAGCAAGGTCAGTGTCCACGACCCCATCCTGCCCACTTCACGGGCCGGTATTCCAGACCGGGGGGCCTCCGGATGAAAACGCTGTCACACCGCCGACCACAGCGGCGGGCGTCGGTGCGCCCACGGCGCGGCCTCCTCGAGCTGGGCCGCGAGCATGACGAGGGTGGCCTCGTCGTAGGGCCGGCCGACCAGCTGGACGCCCACGGGCAGCGTGACCCCGTCGACCTCGGGCCACGCGATCGGCACCGAGACCGCCGGGAGCCCCGTGATGTTGTAGGGCGCGGTGAACGGCGTGAACCGCTTCTGCGCCTCGAAGTCGGCGGCCGGGTCGTCGTCGTCGCGCAGGCCGCCGGGCCCGACCAGCGAGGGCAGCTGAGCGAGCGTGGGCGTGAGGATCGCGTCGTACGCCGAGGTCGCGTTGATCACCATGCGCGTGAGCAGCCGCATGGTGGAGACCGAGCCGGCCAGCTGGATGCCGCTCACCTGCCGGCCGCGCTCGCGCAGCCAGCGCGTCAGGGGCTGCAGGCGCTGCTCGTCCTCAGGGAGCACCGGGGTGAGCAGCGCGAGCACCGACCACACCGACTCGAAGGCGGGCACCGACTCCGGGCCGAACGGCGGCGGCACGTCCTCGACGGTGTGCCCGAGTCCCTCGAGCAGCCGCGAGGCCTCGTCCCACGCGGCCAGGCAGTGCGGGTCGACGTCCGCCTCGGCGATGACGGGCGTCGCGTAGCGCCCGATCCGCAGCCGACCGGGATCGCGGCCCGCTGCGGCGAGGAACGTCTCGCCGGCCGCCATGGGCCGCGCCGGGAACGGGTCGTCGGGGAACGGCCCGGCGAGCACGTCGAGGAGAGCGGCGGCGTCGGCCACCGTGCGCGCGAGGACCCCCTGGGTGGGCAGCTCGCCGACCGGATCGCGCAACGGGCCGTTGGAGATCCGGCCGCGCGCGGGCTTGATGCCGACGAGACCGGTGACGCTCGCAGGGATGCGGATCGAGCCGCCGCCGTCCGAGCCGTGGCCCGCGCTCGCGAGCCCGGCCGCGACCGCGGCGGCCGCTCCCCCGCTGCTCCCGCCGGCGGAGCGCGAGAGGTCCCACGGCGTCCGAGCCGGTGGCGCCACGGCCGTCTCGGTGTAGCAGGGCAGGCCGAACTCGGGCGTGTTCGTCTTGCCCGTGATGACGAGCCCGCCCTGGCGCATGCGCGTCACCACGTTGTCGTCGCCGTACGGCGTCATGTCGTACGCCACCGAGCCCAGGGTGCACCGCACGCCGGCCACGAAGACCAGGTCCTTCGCGGGGACGACGGTGCCGAACAGCGCGCCGAGCGGCTCGCCGGCATCGGCAGCCGCGATGCGCGCATCGGCGGCCCGCGCCGCGTCGCGGGCGAGGTCGTCGGTGCGCGTGATGAACGCGCCCACCGTCTCGTCGAGCCGGTCGGTCCGTGCGATGTAGTGCTCGGTCAGCTCGAGCGAGCTGACCTCGCCGCTGCGGATCGCCGCCGCCTGTTCGAGCGCCGTGAGGTCGTGGAGGTCAGCCATGGCGCCATGATCGCGTCGAACCCGCGACTTGTTCGGAGAACCCGGCCGTCGACCCCATCCGCTCACCCTGGTCAATCCGTCGCGACCCGGCCCGGAAGCGACGGATGGATCAGTATCAGCGGGGGGTCAGCCGAGGAGCCGGCCGATGAGGAAGCCCACGAGCACGATGACGACCAGCGCCGTGAGGATCGCGACGAAGCACCCGAGGTAGCCGAGCAGCCGGGTCCGCGGTGCACCGCGCCACAGCGCCTCGGACTCCGACCGGGCGACCGCCACGGGGCGCACGCGGTCGATCCAGGCGTCGAGGTGGGCAGGGGTGCAGAAGGCGAGGTCGGCGTCCACCTCGTGCCCGTCGGCGTCGACGTACAGCGCCGCCAGGGGCACGCCGCCATCGGCCATGGGCTCGCCGCACTCGGCGCACGGCAGGTCGACGGGCGTGCTCACGGGGAACAGCGTGGCAGCCCCGACGGCGTTTGGAACAGGGTCGGAGCGCAGTGCGTCCGGTCAGCCGTGGGTGTGCTGGTCCCACCCGAGCCTGATGGCGACGTTGGCGTCCGGGATCTCCTGCTTGCCGCAGCGCAGGCAGACGATGGCCCGGATCCGGTCCTCGAGCGTGACGGCGTGCCAGGCGTGGAACCCGATGATGCAGGTCAGCGGCCTCATGAGCTCTCCCCGTGGTCGGATCTCCCGATGCCACCACCGTCCTCCTCGCCGACCGCCGACGTGGGCGGATGCAGCAGCGCGTGACGGCGGCGGCACCGGGAGTGTCCGCGCGACGGGACGGCGCGCCGGAAGGGGCAGGGCGGGAGGCGGGGCGCACCTGCGCTCTTAGGGTGTGCGACGTGCCGCTGTACCCCGATGCCCCGCGCCTCGACGTCGTCGACGACCTCCACGGTCGACCCGTCCCCGACCCCTACCGCTGGCTCGAGAGCGGAGAAGCCGGCGACGATGCGCCGCGCGCAGCCTGGTCGGCGCAGCAGGCGGAGCTGTACGACGCCGAGGCCGCCACCTGGACGACCACCGAGCACTGGCGCGCACGGGTCGGCGCCCTGCTCAAGGCCGGCGGCGTCGGCCCGCCCGCGCACCGCGGCGACCGCGCGTTCTTCATGCGCCGCGAGCCCGACGGCGACATGGCCGTGCTCTGGACCATCGACCCCGACGGCACCGAGCGGGTGCTCATCGACCCGATGCAGCTCGACCCCGAGGGCCACACCACGCTCGACGCGTTCCAGCCGAGCAAGGAGGGGCACCTCCTCGCCTACCAGCTCTCCGTGGGAGGCACGGAGGAGCCCGACCTCTTCGTCATGGACGTCGCGACCGGTGAGCAGCTCGAGGGTCCGATCGGCCGCGTGCGCTTCTCGCCGATCGCCTGGCTGCCGGGAGCAGAGGCGTACTACTACGTGCGCCGCCTCGACCCGTCGCTGGTGCCCGAGAACGAGCGGCCCTTCCACCGACGCGTCTACCTGCACCGCCTCGGCGCCGACCCGGGCACCGACGTCGAGATCTTCGGCGCCGACCGCACGATCACCAACTACTACGGCGTCTCGGTCAGCATCGACGGCCGCTGGCTGCAGGTGTCATCGCAGGAGGGCACCGAGCCGCGCAACGACCTCTGGATCGCCGACCTCACGACGTCCTCCCTCGAGGCCCCCGAGCTCGTGCCGGTGCAGGTCGACGTCGACGCCCAGACCGGCATCTCGTTCGGCCGCGACGGCCGCTTCTACGTCCACACCGATCGCGATGCGCCGATGGGCCGCCTCGCCGTGGTCGACCCCGCGACGCCGACGGCCGAGAACTGGGTGGACCTCCTGCCGGAGGACCCGACCGCCGTGCTCGAGGACTTCGCCGTCCTCGACGGCGACGACATGCCCGAGCCGCGGCTGCTCGCGACCTGGTCGAGGCACGGCGTCGGCGAGATGACGCTGCACGACCTCGCCACCGGCGCGAAGCTCGACGACGTCGCGCTCCCCGGCATCGGCACCCTCGGCGGGATCGTCGAGCGGCCGGACGGCGGCCCGGTCGTGTGGTTCGTCTACACCGACTACACGACGCCGTCGAACGTCTACACGTACGACGGGCGCACGGGCGCGGTCACGCTGTACGCGTCGCCGCCCGGGCACGTCGACGTGCCCACCGTCTTCAGCCGCCAGGAGACCTTCACGTCGAAGGACGGCACGACCGTCCGCATGTTCGTGCTGTCCCCGTCCGACGGCCCCGACCGTCCGCGTCCCACGCTGCTCTCCGGCTACGGCGGCTTCGGCATCGCGATGCAGCCGGCGTACTCGTCGACGTCGCTCGCCTGGGTCGAGGCCGGGGGCGTGTACGCCGTCGCCTGCATCCGCGGCGGTGGCGACGAGGGCGAGGAGTGGCATCGCGACGGCATGCTGGCCAACAAGCAGAACGTGTTCGACGACTTCCACGCCGCGCAGGAGCACCTGATCGCGACCGGCCGCACCACTCCGGAGCAGCTCGCGGTGATCGGCGGCAGCAACGGCGGCCTGCTCATGGGAGCGGTCGTCACGCAGCGACCGGATCTCGCGCGCACCGTCGTCTGCCAGGCGCCGCTGCTCGACATGGTGCGCTACACGACCTCGCAGCTCGGGCAGAGCTGGACGGTCGAGTACGGCGACCCCACGGTGCCGGAGGAGCTCGACTGGCTGCTGTCGTACTCGCCGTACCACAACGTGCCCGAGGGCACCGACTTCCCGGCCCTGCTCATGATGGTGTTCGACAACGACAGCCGCACCGACCCCATGCACGGGCGCAAGTTCGTCGCAGCCGTGCAGCACGCGTCGAAGGGCGACCGGCCGATCGTGCTGCGCACCGAGGCCAACGTCGGCCACGGCGCCCGCTCGGTGGCGAAGTCGGTGGACGAGATGGCCGAGACGCTCGCCTTCGTCGCGCACTGGACGGGGCTCGAGCCGGGCGCCGGTTAGGCTCGTCCACGTGACCGGATCCCTGCTCGCGAGCACCGCCAAGGACACCAAGGCGGGCAATGCGGCCGTCGACGTCCTCACGAGCGTCTGGAACTGGTTCCTCGACTACGCCCTGACGATCGGGCTCACCATCGCGTTCTCCCTGCTGATCTGGTGGATCTGCATCCGGATCATCCGCCGGGTCACCGAGCAGGCGAAGAAGCGGCTGCGGCAGGACCGACCAGGTCAGGCCCGCGCGGCCGAGCACACGCAGGAGCTGACCGCCGTCCTCATGACCGCACGGCGCGAGCAGCGCGCCGAGGCGCTCGGGCAGCTCATGCGCAGCATCGTGACCTTCACGATCTTCGGGCTCGGGATCCTCGTCGTGCTGGCCCAGGCCGGGGTCAACCTCACGCCGATCCTCGCCAGCGCCGGCGTCGTCGGCGTCGCGCTCGGCTTCGGCGCGCAGACGCTCGTCAAGGACTTCCTGTCCGGCATCTTCCTCGTGCTGGAGGACCAGTTCGGCGTCGGCGACGTCGTCGACCTCGGCCCTGCGATCGGCACGGTGGAGGAGGTCACGCTGCGCATCACGCGCGTCCGCGACCTGTCCGGCATCGTCTGGTACGTGCGCAACGGCGAGATCCTGCGCGTCGGCAACCGGTCGCAGGGCTGGACCACCGCCGTGGTCGACGTGCCCGTCGCGTTCAACGAGGACCTCGACCGCGTCCGCCGCATCGTCGACAAGGTCGGCACGATGATGGACGGCGACCCGGCGTACGACGGGATCCTGTTCGGGATGCCCACCTATGCCGGCGTCGAGAGCGTGAGCGGTGACGCGATGTTCGTGCGGGTCATCGCCAAGGCCGCGCCCGACCAGCAGATGACCGCCGCGCGGGCGATCCGCGAGCAGATCAAGCTCGGCTTCGACGAGGCCGGCATCAAGGTGCCCGTGCTGGTGCGCCAGAACCTGCCGGGCAGCACTCCCCCCGCGACGCCGCCTCCCGCCTAGCTGAGTGCCGATCACGTCGCAGAGCGCACCCTGGTTACCCAGCCTGACCCTCTGTACCTAGCTGAGTGCCGATCACGTCGCAGAGCGCACCCTGGTTACCCAGCCAGCGGCGCTCGCGCTGCGCCTCGCCGCCATCCCCGACAGACTGCAGGCATGCTGTGCCTCGTCACCGGTGCCACCGGCTACATCGGCGGCCGACTCGTCCCCGAGCTGCTCGCCGCCGGGCACGAGGTGCGCGTGCTGGCCCGCCACCCCGAGCGGCTCGTCGACCGCACCTGGGTCAACGACGTCCAGGTGGTCAGCGGCGATGCCGGTGATCCCGACGCCGTGCGAGCGGCGCTGCGCGGAGTCGACGTCGCCTACTACCTCATGCACTCGCTCATGGCCGGCGACGGGTTCCACGACGTCGAGGTGCTGCTCGCCCGGATCTTCGGGACGACAGCGCGCGACGAGAAGGTGAAGCGCGTCGTCTACCTCGGCGGGCTGCACCCCGAGAACGCGCCCGGCAGCCTCTCGGACCACATGGCGAGCAGGCGCCAGGTCGGCGAGATCCTGCGCGGGTCGGGCGTGCCGACGGCCGAGCTGCGCGCCGCCGTCATCATCGGCAGCGGCAGCGCGAGCTTCGAGATGATCCGCTACCTCACCGAGCGACTGCCGTTCATGATCACCCCGAGGTGGCTGCGGATGCCGACGCAGCCGATCGCGGTCCGCGACGTCCTCTACTACCTCGTGCAGGCAGCCGCCTTGCCGCCGGAGGTCAACCGCACGTTCGACATCGGCGGCCCCGACGTGACGACGTACGAGGGGATGATCCAGGGCTACGCGAGGGCTGCGGGGCTGCGCAAGCGCACGATCATCGGAGCCCCGATCCTCACACCGCGGCTGTCGAGCCGGTGGGTCGGGCTCATGACGCCGGTCCCCAGCACGATGGCCCGACCGCTCGTCGAGAGCCTGTCGGCGCCCTCGGTCTGCTCCGAGCACGACATCGCGCGCTACATCCCCGACCCCGTCGACGGCCTGGTGCCGTACCAGCGCGCCGTCCAGCTGGCGCTCATGAAGCTGCAGTACGCCGACGTCCGCACCTCCTGGTCGAGCTCGAGCCTGCCCGGAGCGCCGAGCGACCCGCTGCCCAGCGACCCCGACTGGGCAGGAGGCGCGCTGTACGTCGACGCGCGCGAGACCGTGGTCGACGCGACGCCCGCCTCGCTCTGGCGCGTGATCGAGGGCCTCGGCGGCGACCGCGGCTACTACTCCTTCCCGCTCGCGTGGGAGGTGCGCGGCTGGCTCGACCGAGCGGTCGGAGGCGTCGGGCTCGCCCGCGGACGACGCCACCCGGAGACCCTGCGCATCGGCGACCCCCTCGACTTCTGGCGGGTCGAGGAGCGCACGCCGCTGAGGCTCCTGCGGCTGCGCGGCGAGTTCCGGATGCCCGGGCTGGCCTGGCTCGAGCTCGGCATCCGCGAGGACCACGACGCCGACGGCCACCCGATCACCGTCTACACGCAGAAGGCCAGCTTCCACCCCCGGGGGATGCCGGGCGAGGCGTACTGGAAGGCGATGCTCCCCTTCCACGGCATCATCTTCGGCTCGATGCTGAAGAACATCCGCGAGAACGCCGAGACCCTCGAGCGCACGGGCACCCTGCCCACGATCGACGCCGCCTGAACGGCCGGGCGAGGTCGGGCGGCCGTCGGCGAACGGGCATGATGGGCACGTGACGCAAGGACCTCCCCCGACCCCGTACGAGGCCATGGGCGGATCCCCGTTCTTCGCCACCCTCGTGCACCGCTTCTACGAGGGCGTGTCCGACGATCCGCTGCTGCGGCCGATGTACCCGCCGGGCGACCTCGAGCCCGCGGAGCGGCGGCTGCGGATGTTCCTCGAGCAGTACTGGGGCGGCCCCGGCACCTACTCCGAGGAGCGCGGCCACCCGCGCCTGCGCATGCGCCACAACCCCTACGTGATCGACGACGCCGCCCGCGACGCCTGGCTGTCGCACATGCGCCGCGCCCTCGACCTCGCGATGGACGAGCACGGCCTCGACCCGTCGTGGGAGCAGGAGCTCTGGCGCTACCTCGTGGGTGCCGCCATCGCGATGGTCAACCACGTGCCCGACGAGCAGCCCGGCATCCCGGTGGCCGACGACATCCAGGAGAAACCCCGATGACCACCACCGACCTGCCCGAGCGCGAGGGCAACGCCGGTCTCCCCAGCCGCATCGAGCGCCCGTGGTGGCGCGACGCCGTCGTCTACCAGATCTACCCCCGCTCGTTCGCCGACAGCGACGGCGACGGCCTGGGCGACATCCCGGGCATCCGCCAGCGGCTGGCGCACGTCGTCGACCTCGGGGTCGATGCGATCTGGCTGTCGCCGTTCTACCCGTCGCCGCTGCTCGACGGCGGGTACGACGTGGCCGATCCTCGCGACGTCGACCCGCGCCTCGGCACGGTCGAGGATCTGCGCGGCCTGGTGCAGGACTGCCATGCGAACGGACTCAAGATCTTCGTCGACGTCGTGCCCAACCACTTCTCGTGGGCGCACCGCTGGTTCCGCGAGACGGCCGGCGCAGCGATCGACTCGCCGGAGTGGGCGCGCTTCCATGCGGTGCGCGGCCGCGGCGAGAACGGTGAGATCGAGCCCAACGACTGGAGGAGCGCGTTCGGCGGCCCGGCGTGGACGCCCGTCGACGGGCACGCCGGCTGGTGGTACCTCCACCTCTTCGACTCCTCGCAGCCCGACGTGAACTGGGACAACCCCGAGGTCCACGCCGACTTCGTGCAGACGCTCCGCTTCTGGTTCGACATCGGGGTCGACGGCTTCCGCATCGACGTCGCCCACGGGCTCGTGAAGGCGCCCGGCTATCCCGACGAGGACAAGCCTGAGGACGGCCACGCGCAGGTGCTCGCCGGGGCCATCGCCGACTCCCCGCACTGGGACCAGCCCGGGGTGCACGACATCTGGCGCGAGTGGCGCCGCGTGGCCGACGAGTACTCGCCCGACCGCGCGTTCGTCGGTGAGGCCTGGGTCGCGACGCCCGAGGCCCAGGCGGCGTACACCCGCCCGGGCGAGCTGCACACGACGTTCAACTTCCACTTCCTCAAGACCTGGTGGGAGGCCGACAAGCTGCGCGAGGTCATCGGCCTCTCGCTGCTGTCGTCCGCGGCGGTCGGCGCCCCGTGCACCTGGGTGCTGTCGAACCACGACGTGTGGCGACCGGTCACGCGCCTCGCCCCCTGGCTCGACGCGACGACGATCGACCTCGAGACGGGCAAGCGCCGCGCGCTCGCGATGAGCCTCGTGTCGCTGGCGCTCCCGGGGTCGGCGTACCTCTACCAGGGCGAGGAGCTCGGCCTGCCCGAGGTGCTCGACATCCCCGACGAGCAGCGCCAGGACCCGACGTTCTTCCGCACCCACGGCGAGGTGAAGGGCCGCGACGGCTGCCGCGTGCCGCTGCCGTGGTCGGGTGACGCGTCGCCGTACGGCTTCTCGACGGGCACGCCGCACCTCCCCCAGCCCGACGGGTGGGGGCCGTTCACGGCCGAGGCGCAGAAGGCCGACCCGGGGTCGACCTTCTCGCTCTACAAGCGGGCCCTCGCCGTCCGGAAGGGCCTCGAGAGCCTGGGCGACGGCGAGATGCGGTGGATCGACGCCGGCCACTCCGACATCGTGGCGTTCGAGCGCCCCGGCGACCGGCCGGTGACTGTGTTCCTCGCGATGGGCGGCAGCGACCGCATCGTTGCGGTGGACGGCGAGATCCTGGTGGAGTCGGGCGGGGTCACGCGCCAGGCTGACGGCATGCTGCACCTGCCGCCCGCCTCCGCCGTCTGGCTGGCGTAGCCGACGTGGCCGACGTGCTCCGTGGCCCGATCGGCTGGAAGCACCGGGCCTGGGCCGTCGCGGGGGTCACCTTCGTCGCCCTCGTGGCCGCGGCTGCGTTTCGCTCGAGCACCGGCGTCCTGATCCAGCCCGTGTCCGACGAGTTCGGCTGGTCGATCGCGACCGTGTCGGTCGCGGTCACGATCAACCTCATGCTCTACGGCCTCGTGGCGCCGTTCGCTGCGGCGCTCATGGAGAAGTGGGGCATCCGACGGGTCGTCGCGGCTGCCCTCTGCATGCTCGCGGCCGGCATGGCGCTGTCGACCCTCGTCACGGCGCCGTGGCAGCTCATGCTCACCTGGGGCCTGATGATGGGCCTCGGCGCCGGGTCGATGGCCCTGGTGTTCGGCGCCGTGGTCGCTCAGCGCTGGTTCGTGGCCCGCCGCGGGCTCGTGACCGGCATCTTCTCCGCAGCGTCGGCGACCGGGCAGCTCCTGTTCCTCCCCACCATCGCGCAGCTCTCGACGAACCAGGGCTGGCGCGCGGCGTCGTTCCTGCTCGCGGGGATCGCGCTGCTCGCCGTGCCGGTCGTGCTGCTCGTCCTCCGGGACCGGCCCTCCGACGTCGGGCTCCTCCCGTACGGCGCTCCCACGGGCTGGACCGAGGACGTCGTCGACAACGGCGGACGCGGGGCGGCGGCGATCGCCGTGCTCCGGCTGCGCGAGGCCTCGAGGACCCGCGCCTTCTGGCTGCTCGCCTTCGCGTTCTTCGTGTGCGGCTGGTCGACCAACGGCCTGGTCGGCACCCACTTCGTGCCGGCGGCGCACGACCACGGGATGCCCGCGACGACCGCGGCAGGGCTGCTCGCCCTCATCGGGGTCTTCGACCTCGTCGGCACGATCGGGTCGGGCTGGCTCACCGACCGGTACGACCCCCGCAAGCTCCTGCTCGTCTACTACGCGGGCCGCGGGCTCTCGCTGCTGATCGTGCACCTGCTCTGGGCGCCGACCGTGCAGCCGCCGATGTTCTTCTTCGTCGTCCTCTATGGCCTCGACTGGGTCGCGACCGTGCCGCCGACCGTGGCGCTGTGCCGCGAGTGCTTCGGCGGTGCGCGGGCGGGAGTCGTCTTCGGCTGGGTGTTCGCCTGGCACATGGTCGGCGCAGGGATCTCCGCCGTGGTGTCCGGCGTGATCCGGGAGGCCACCGGCTCCTACGACTGGGCCTGGTGGTCGGCCGGCGCGCTCTGCCTGATGGCGGCGTGGGCGTCGTACGCCGTGCCTCGCGGCGACGTTCTGCGCGTGCCCGACCCGGCCCCCGCGCCGCAGCTCACCCCGCGCTGACTCAGGCCTCGGCGCCGACGAGCTCGCGCGTCCGCGTCGGCTCGGGCCGCGCGTCGGCTCCGCGACGGCGGGCCATCTCGACGCCGGTGATCACGAAGTTGGTGCTGAGCGTCATGATCGCGGCGACGAGCACCGGAACGTCGAGGGTGAGGACGGCGAACGCCAGCCAGCACAGCTGCGACACGACCTTGAGCAGCTGCGAGGTCAGCGAGATCGCCGACGGACCCATGCCGCGGCGCAGCCACACCGTCTCGAACACCTGCGGCCACATACCGGTGAGGCCGATGGCGAGGGCGAAGAAGCCGGCCACCTCGGGCTCGAGCAGCGTCGACACGAGCACCATCGCTACGGTCGTGAGGGCGAGTCCGACCGCGCGCACCGCACGGCTCCAGGCCGCCGGCACGAGCAGCACGATCGCGACCGCGCCGCTCACGAGCAGGATGTTGCCCGGGATCTGCGGCATCGAGCCCGTGCGCACGCCGTACGCGATCCAGGTCGTGCAGGACACGACCGTGATCGCCCAGGTCCACGGGGACACACCGCCCATGTGCGGGTGGCGCACGATCCGGAGGATCTGCGGGATGACCATGGCGACGCCGATGGCGGAGCCGAGGTAGGCGAGGGCGGTGCCGAGGTCTGCGGGGCTCACGTGGGGACTTCCTGCTTCTGTATGGATACAGTCTGGAACGATACAGGACGAACAAGGGATCGGTCGATCCGTATTCCCGGTCGAGAGGAGAGCGTGAGGTGGCAGCCGAGCGGCCCACGCTGGACACCGTCGCGCAGGCGGCCGGTGTCTCGCGGATGACCGTGTCGAACGCCTACAACCGGCCCGACCAGCTCTCGGCCGCCACCCGGGCGCGCGTGCTCGCCGTCGCCGCCGAGCTCGGGTACGGCGGCCCCGATCCTGCCGGCCGCTCCTTGCGCCGCGGCAGCACGGGCACGATCGGCATCGTCCTCACCGAGAGCCTGTCGTACGCCTTCACCGACCCGGGCCTGGTCGCCTTCCTCCGCGGCATCGCCGACGTCCTGTCCCCCGCAGGAAGGGCGATGCTGCTCGTGCCCACGCACGCCGGCGGCGCGGAGGACCTCGTCCGCTCCGCCCTGGTCGACGCGTTCGTCGTCTGCTCGCTCGGCGACGACGACCCGGTCGTCGCGGCCGTGCGCAGCCGCGGGCTGCCCCTCGTCACCATGGGCTCGCCACGGCTCAAGGGCGTGCCGTTCCTCGGCATCGACAACGCGGCAGCCTCAGGGCTCGCCGCCGACCACCTCGTCGCGCTCGGGCACCGGCGGCTCGCCGTCGTCGGCGTGCCCACCACCATGACGCTCGACCCCGACGGTCCGGCGGTCCCGTCGCGCGGTGGCTTCCGCCGACGCGTCGAGGGGTTCGTGGCGGCCGCGTCGAGGCACGGCGTCGACCCGGCATCGATCACGGTGGTCGAGGCGCGCAACAACTCCACCGACGCCGGGCGAGAGGCCGCGGCCGCGCTCATGACCGGGCGGCGGCGCCCCACCGGGATCTTCGCGGTGAGCGATGCGCTCGCCCTCGGGGTGCTGGGTGCCGCTGCGGACGCCGACCTGCACGTGCCGGGCGACGTCTCGGTCGTCGGGTTCGATGGGATCGACGAGGCCGGCTACAGCCGGCCGCCGCTCACGACCGTCGCGCAGGATCTGCGCGCCCAGGGGCGCCTCGCGGGCACCGCCGCGCTCACCCTGCTCGAGGGCAGTCCGGTACAGATTCCGAGGACCGTGCCCGAGCTCGTGGTGCGGGCGAGCACCGCTCCCCCGCGTCGCTGATCAGCCCTGCAGCAGCTCGGGGTCGGACAGCCCGTCGTCCTCGCGTGCGGGCTGGGCCCGGAGTGCGGCGGAGCGGTCGAGCACGCCGTCGGCGACGAACGAGGCCACGACTCCCGCGCCGCACAGGATGCACAGCGCGATGGAGATGACCCCCAGCACCGGGGTCCCGGCGAGGAGCACATCGGTGATCGCGCTGCGCGAGCTCCGGATGATCTCGCCCGTCTCCGGGTCGATGTCCGGGATGTCGGAGATCGCGTTGAAGGTCGTCGCCGAGAGCACGGCGAAGGCGAGGATCCCGAGGAGGCCGAACACCACGGCTGCGAGGACGAGACGACGACGAAGACCTGACATGTGGCACCCCCCGGTGCCGGCGGTCCCTCCGCCGACGCCCCGACCGTAGTGCAGGTGGGGTGCCGGATGCCTCAGCGACGCTCAGCGGCTGGTGGGCACGACCGAGAGGCGCACAGGGCCGGCGCTGTTGCGCACGAAGACCTGCCCCGCGGGGGTCACGAGGCGCTTCCACCCCGTGGTGGTGCCGGTCTCGATGCGGGCACCGGGATGGGTGAGGAAGCCGAGCAGCCGCGCGGCATGCAGAGCGCGCATCGGCACGCCGCCCCAGCCTGCGGCGTCCCACGCGGCCTCGGCCACGAGCTCGGCGTGGAACGAGCCGTTGCTCGGCACCGCGGCGCGGAACGCGGCGACCGCGGCGTCCACCTTGGGCGTCACGTCGCCGGCCATGCCGCGCTCGCCCGGGCTCCACGGCGTACGCGGTGGCAGCACCGCGAGCGACGCCGATCCGGTGACGGGGTCGGGGATGACGACGTCGGTCTCCGGCGCCAGCCGGGCGACGTCGCCGATCACGTCGCGCAGACGTCCGGCCGACACCGTGGTGTCGATCGAGTCCTCGACCGGGTGCACCAGGGGCAGCGCGACGAGGACGAGCACGTCCATCGGGCTCGGGCCGTAGACGCCGACGACGCCCCCGCGCGCCTGCAGCCGGACGGCTGAGCGCTCGTCCCACGAGACGAGACGGCCGAGGTACGCCGCGAGGTACGCGACCTCGTCCTTGGCCAGCCTGAGCGTCGTCACGGGGGCAACCCTGTCAGGAAGCCGGACCGTCCGCGAACTGTGCGAGGTAGCCGCGCAACGAGTCGTCGAGCGGGGCGGGCCGCATGCTCCCGTTGTCGACCTGCACGAGCACGGACCGCCCGACGGCGTAGACCGTGTCGCCCTCGGGCTCGCGGATCTCGTGGACGAACGTGTACGACGTCGTGCCGATGCGCTCGACCCAGGTGTCGACGGCGATCGGCTCGTCCCGGTGGTTGAGCACCGCGCGGTAGTCGAGCTCGAGCCGGGCCACCACGGTGTCCTGCTGCGGATGCCGGAGCCCGCCCCGCCACCGCAGGATGATCTCCATGCGGGCCTCCTGCAGGTACGTCGCGTAGACGACGTTGTTCACATGGCCGAGCCAGTCGAGGTCGGCCGTGCGGGTCTGCAGCAGGTAGCGGTGGCGGGCCACGGGCGCGTCAGTCGCGGGTGAGCTTGCGGTACGTCGCACGGTGCGGGCGGGCCGCCTCGGCGCCGAGCCGCTCGATCTTGTTCTTCTCGTAGGAGTCGAAGTTGCCCTCGAACCAGAACCACTGCGAGTCGCCCTCGTAGGCGAGGATGTGCGTCGCCACGCGGTCGAGGAACCAGCGGTCGTGGGAGGTGATCACGGCGCAGCCGGGGAACTCGAGCAGCGCGTTCTCCAGCGAGCCGAGGGTCTCGACGTCGAGGTCGTTGGTGGGCTCGTCGAGCAGGATCAGGTTGCCGCCGATCTTCAGCGTGAGCGCGAGGTTGAGCCGGTTGCGCTCGCCGCCCGACAGCACGCCGGCCTTCTTCTGCTGGTCCTGGCCCTTGAAGCCGAACGCCGAGATGTAGGCGCGGCTCGGCATCTCGACCTGGCCGACCTTCATCCAGTCGAGGCCGTCGGACACGACCTCCCACACGTTCTTCTGCGGGTCGATGCCCCCGCGGTTCTGGTCGACGTACGAGAGCTTGACGGTCTCGCCGATGCGCAGGTCGCCGGAGTCGGGCAGCACGGACTTGTCGTCGCTGCCGCCCTCGGCCTCCGCCACGATCATCTTGAACAGGGTCGTCTTGCCGACGCCGTTCGGGCCGATGACGCCGACGATGCCGTTGCGCGGCAGCGTGAACGACAGGTCGTCGATGAGGAGCTTGTCGTCGAAGCCCTTGGTGAGGCCCTTGGCCTCGACCACGATGCTGCCGAGGCGCGGGCCCGGCGGGATCTGGATCTCGTCGAAGTCGAGCTTGCGGGTCTTGTCGGCCTCGGCCGCCATCTCCTCGTACCGCTCGAGGCGGCTGCGGCTCTTGGTCTGGCGGGCCTTGGCGTTGGAGCGCACCCACTCGAGCTCGTCGGAGAGGCGCTTCTTCAGCTTCGCGTCCTTGGCGCCCTCGACCTTGAGGCGCTCCTGCTTCTTCTCGAGGTACGTCGAGTAGTTGCCCTCGTAGGGGAAGGCACGACCGCGGTCGAGCTCGAGGATCCACTGCGCCACGTTGTCGAGGAAGTACCGGTCGTGCGTGATCGCGACGATGGTGCCGGGGTACTTCTCGAGGTGCTGCTCGAGCCACTGCACCGACTCGGCGTCGAGGTGGTTGGTGGGCTCGTCGAGGAGCAGGAGGTCGGGCTGCTGCAGCAGCAGCTTGCAGAGGGCGACGCGCCGCTTCTCACCGCCGGAGAGCACCGAGACGTCGGCGTCCGGCGGCGGGCAGCGCAGGGCGTCCATCGCCTGCTCGAGCTGGGAGTCGAGGTCCCACGCGTTGAGGTGGTCGATCTCCTCCTGCAGGGTGCCCATCTCGGCGAGGAGCTTGTCGTAGTCGGCGTCGGGGTCGCCCAGCTCGACCGAGATCTCGTTGAACCGGTCGACCTTCGCCTTGGTCTCGGCGACGCCGTCCAGGACGTTGTCCCAGACGTTCTTGGTCTCGTCGAGTCCGGGCTCCTGCGCGAGCATGCCCACGGTGTAGCCGGGGCTGAGGATCGCGTCGCCGTTCGACGTGTGGTCGACGCCGGCCATGATCTTGAGGAGCGAGGACTTGCCGGCGCCGTTCGGGCCGACGACGCCGATCTTGGCGCCGGGCAGGAACGAGAGGGTGACGTCGTCGAGGACGACCTTGTCGCCGTGCGCCTTGCGAGCCTTGCGCAGGGTGTAGATGAACTCAGCCATGGGCCGACAGCCTACGGGAGCGGGAGGCCATGGCCTCGCCAGCCCACCTGGGCCGGAGGCCCGGTGGAGGCACCTCGTCCCCGCCGGGCCTCCGCCCGGTCAGGCGGCGGCGCCTGAGTGCTCGACCACGACGGTCTCGGGCTCGGCTACGCCGGACGTACCGGCGACGTCCGCCGTCTGCGGGCCGCGTGGCGCCCGCTCGAACCGGGCTCGCCCCCACGACAGGTCGTGCCCGATGGCATCGGCCTCGACCTCGACCACGGTGTGGCTCTGCCCGTCCTTCTCGTACTCCCGCTGGCGGAGCCGGCCGACCACGAGCACGGGCTGGCCGAGCGCCAGCGAGTCGGCCACGTGCTCGGCGAGCCGTCGCCACGCCGAGACCTGGAGGTAGACCGTGCGGCTGCGCCACTGCCCCGACTTCTTGTCGAACCAGTCGTCGTTCACTGCCATCCGGAAGTTGGCCACGGCGCCGCCCGCGGTCGCCCGCAGGGTGACGTTGCTCGTGAGGTTGCCGGCCAGGGTGAGGGTGGAGCGCACGGTGACCTCCGTGTGCCGGGGCCGCCCGCTGCGACCCGCCTGCGGCCGACGATGGCCCCGCTCCTCCCCCGCCGCCGGCCGCGGGCGCGAGCGCCTGTGGACGACGCACCGCGCGGCCGTGCCTGGGGAACGACGACGTGTCCCGGGCACGGCACAATGTGTGCGGGCCGCAGGGCCCAGGCGCCCGTAGCTCAATGGATAGAGCAGCCGGTTTCTACCCGGCTGGTTGGGGGTTCGAGTCCCTCCGGGCGCGCCGGCCACCGGTCAGCTGCCCTCACCGAGTGCTGACCCTCGGCGCTGCGCCCACCGCTCGGCCTAGACGGCGTCCGGGTGGGAGCTGGCCGGGTCCAGCCGCACCGCGCCTGCGCCGTGCCCGAGGCGTTCGCGAAGCACCGCGCGATCGCCGGTGGCCGGCTCGGTGGTCGCGAGGAAGTCGAGCAGGGCGCGGGCGAAGCGCTCCGGCTCGTCCTGGTGGGGGAAGTGCCCGGACTGCTCGAACAGCTCGAGCCGGCTGCCGGCGATCCACTCGTGCGCGGCGTACGCGTGCGACACCGGGATGAGGCCGTCCTTCGCGCCCCAGACGATCAGCGTCGGCCGCCCGGTGCTCAGGTAGAGGCGGTCACTGGCGCTGATCCGCTGGCCGCCCGGGTCGATGACGCTGCGCACGGTGTGGACGAACGCCGTGCGGGCCGGAAGGTCGGCGAGGGACGCGTAGCCGCGCGCCGCCTCGAGCACGGACGGCGACGGCCGCACGGGGGACCATCGGAGCAGGCGTCCGACCGACGCGGCGGCGACGGCGATCCGATGGTGCGCGATCACGGGGAGCACGAGCTCCGCGCCCGGGAGCGACGCCGCGCGCAGCACCCAGCTGACCTCGCGCCCGAGCCCGCCGCTGGCGACGAGGCCGAGGCGCTCGGTGTACTCGGGGAACTGGTAGGCGAACTGCATCGCCACGCCGCCCCCCAGCGAGTGGCCGACGACCGTCGCACTCGAGTGCCCGAGCTTCTCGAGCAGATCTCGCAGCCCTGCGGCGAAGGCACCGAGCGAGTAGTCGCCCCGCGGCTTGTCAGACTCCCCGTGCCCCAGGAGATCCGGGGCGATCACGTGCGCCTCGCGCGACAGCGCGGACATGACGGGATCCCACGTCGCGCTGCTGCTCGTGAGGCCGTGCACGAGGACCAGCACCGGAAGGTCCGGGTCGCCCGCGACCCTGTAGGCGGTGCGATGACCGTGCAGCAGGGTCTCGGTGCGCCGCACCTCGGAGCCACCGACGTCAGCCATGCCCCCACCCTGCCACCCCGGGATCGTCGATGAGACCCGGGCGGTCACACCGCTGCGGGCACTCCCTCACGCGCCCGCAGCGCGCGCTCGCGCACCCGGGCGATGTCGGCGTCGGTGTAGGCGCCGTTCACACCGGAGATCACGGCGAGCTGCATGCCGTGCTTGAGGCCGAGCTTGTAGATCTCCTTGACCTTCTCCCACTCGATCTCGCGCCCGACGGTGAAGGTCTCGTAGCGGCCCTCGAGCGCCAGTACGACGGTCTCGGCCAGGCAGGCGTACGCGACCCCCGGGGGCAGTCCGATGCTGCGCATCCGGACGTCGCCGGGCAGCTCGATCTCGCCGGACTCGATCACGAGCACGTCGGGTCGCTTCGCGACGTCCTCGGCCGACAGGTCGAGCGGGCGTGCGACGTCGGTGATCACGCAGCCGGGCTTGACCTTCATGATGTCGAGCACCCGCTTGCCCGCCCCCGAGGTCGCCGTGACCACGAGATCGACATCCGGCAGGTGCCTCTCGGCGGTCGCGGCGATGTGGATGGTCGCGCGGTGGTCGGAGCGCTCGATGTCGTGCTTGAGCGCCAGGAGCTTGGCCGACTCCGGCGAGACCAGCCACAGCTCATCGCACGACAGCGCGAGCAGTCGGGCGCAGACCGAGCCGATCGAGCCGGTCGCCCCCACCACCATGGCGTGTGCGAGGAGTCGACCGTCGGCGTCCCGCTCCACGAGGCCGAGCCGCACCACTGCGTCGTGCGCGGCCCACAGCGCGCCCGCCGCGCTGTAGCTGTTGCCCGTCGTGACCGGCAGGGGTGCCTGTCGAGCGACGGTGACTCCGGCGTCGCCCACCACCTTGGTGAACGCGCCGAGACCCATCACCTGCGCCCCGTGCTTGCGGGCGGTCTCGGCGGCTGCGAGCAGCCGCCCGTAGGTGAACTCCGGGCTGTGGGCCATCAGCTCCCTCGGCGTGCCGCCGACCGAGATGAGCCAGCCCTCCGCCTCAGCCCCCGTGGGTGACTTGATCCCCGTGACGTGGCCGTAGGTGAACGGTGGGAGGTACGCCACCGCCTTCTCCACCACGTCGAGCACCACCGGCGGCGCATGCCGGACGACGGTCGCCAGCGGCTCGACGTTGCGGAAGAAGTCCTGGGACAGCGGATGGATCACGAAGGCGAAGCGACTCTTGCGACGAGGGCCGTTGGGTGAGAGAACCCGTGGCGCCAGGCCGGCGGCCACGATCCGGTCGAGCAGGTCATCCTCGCTCAGGCTGCCCTCCGCCGTCGACGTGGCGATCATCAGCGCCTCGAGGACGGCAGCCGTCACGGTGAACGAGAAGGGCTGCGGTGTCGAGTCGATGACCATGTCGACGTCGCGGGCCGCGAGGTCGGCCAGCCGGTGGTCGGACACGGCCGAGGTCACGACGGTCTTGCCCGCGAGGTCGGCGAGGCGGACGGCGGCCAGCTCGTCGAAGGTCGCCACGATGACATCGCAGCTGCGAGCGCTCCGGCGCGCCGCGTCGGTGCTCAAGTACTGCCCCGGCGCGAGCGCGCGGGACGCCAGGCCCTCGGGAACGGACCCGCCCAGGACGGCGAGCAGCGACGCCGCCGGCGCCAGGAGCGGCGTCGCCCTCAGGCGGCCGTCGACGTCGAGCCGGCGCAGCAGGTCGGCGTAGACGATGTTGGACGTGTGCTCGCGCAGGACCTGCACCGCGCGCTCGTGATTCGCCCCGCCGAGCACCACGGTGCGGGCATTGGTGAAGTACCCGGGCATCTCGGCTTGGACATGACGCACCGCCCAGTCCTGCAGTACGCCGTGCAGCTGCCGGCCGTCCGTCACGGGCACGCCGCCCGCTGCACCGCGCAGGCGCTCCACGACCTCGGGTGCGCCGTCACGCCGTCCGCCGCCCCGGCCCTCCCAGATGCCGGTCACCGCGATGGCGGCCGCCTCCGGCGCCCACTTGGCGACCAGCGACTCGGCGGCCGCCTCGTCGCCGTCCGTGCCCAGGCGGACGATCCGGAACGCGCGATCCAGGAAGCGCACGTGCTGGTCGTAGTCCTCGTCGGACCCGGCGAGGCTCACCACCAGCACCAGCTGGACGGCCGGCTCGGTCATCGTTGCGGCTCCTCGCTGCTCGGGGGTCGGTGCGGTGGACGGCGACGTCGAGGCTGGGCGCTCACACCATCGCCGCCGAGCCCACCTCGGGATGGTCCGCCATGAAGTCCAGGAGCGTGTCCGCATAGTCGGCGAACGCCGGGCACCGCACGCCCGTCCCCTGGAGGTCGCGCTCCGTGGCTGTGGTGGAGTACGTCGTACTCGAGGCGAAGTAGTCCAGGCCCTCGGCGGGGATCCCCAGGAGCCGCTCGAGACCGGGAATGCCGCCCAGCAGGGTGCGGGCGAGCCTCAGAGGCAGCGGCACCCAGACCACGCGCTTGCCCAGGTGGTGGGCGAACGTGTCGACGAGCGTGCGCACCGTGGGTGGGTGTGGGTCGGTCAACGCGTACGTGCGCCCCAGCGAGCAGTCCAGGACCGACAGCTCGTCCATCGCTCGGATCACGAAGTCGCGCGGCACCAGGGAGATGCGCACCCTGTCGGCGTCGCCGACTGCCGGCACCACAGCGATCGGACCCTGCCGCCGCAGGAAGGACGCCAGGAAGTAAGGACCGTCGTACTTCTGGGTCGCGCCCGAGACGGAGTCGCCCACGACGATGCCCGGTCGGTAGATCGTGGCGGGGAGGCCTCCTGCCATCGCCTTGCGCACGAGCATCTCGGCGTCGAACTTGGTCGCCTCGTAGTGATTGAGGAACGACTGGCCCTCATCGAGGGAGTCCTCGGCGAACACCCCGTCGTACCGGCCGCTCACGTAGCACGTGCTGACGTACTGGAGACGTGACAGACCGCGGAGCGCGGCGCAGACCTCGAGCACGCGGGCGGTGCCCTCCACGTTGACCCTGCGTGCCAGCTGCTCCCCGACGGTCAGGTCGTAGACGGCGGCCAGGTGCCATACCTCGCTGACGTCAGCGAGGCCTGCTCGGTCGTCCGCCCGGAGCCCGAGCCACGGCTCGGTGATGTCGCCCTCGACGACGACGACCCGGCCGGCCAGGTCCGGCTCGGACGCGACGAGCTCATCCACCCGGTGGCGGGCCGTGGTCAGATGCTGGGCCTGGACGACGCAGAGGGCGCGAGCGCCGTCGCGTCGCGCGAGCAGCCGCGGGAGCAGGGCGGAGGCCAGGAATCCCGGGAAACCGGTCACGAGGATGTCGGACATGCTCATCGCCTTCTCACGGGCGCGGTCCCCCACCGAGAGCGGCAGGCCGGACCGTGGCCCGGCCTTCATTCTCACGCGGGTTCGACGCGGTGTCGCGCGTCCTGCCGACGGTGAGACCGACGACACCCGGCGATCAGCCATCTGCCTCCCCCCGACGTCGATGGCCCCGCTACGCACGGCTTCGCCCCGGCACCCGTCCCGTGCGGTTGCGGCGACCGGCCGGCTCTGGATACGGCGGAGAGCCTGCACTCGGCGCGGCACGGTGGCCCTTCCTGCCGAGGCGGTTCGCCTCGGAGCGCCGGGCCGGGTCGCGTCCCACCCCGTGGTCCGTGATTCCTCCTCGACCGGGGGCCCGCAGCCGCAGGCATCCGGGTGGAACCCGGCCCCCGTACGGCCGCACCCAGGTGTCGCGAATCGATCGCGTCGACCCTGACGGAGCGGATCGAGGGGTCAGCCGACGACGCGGTCGCGGACGGCGACGGCGAGGCCGGGGGCGAGCGGCAGCGGCGGCAGGAGCGCGATCTGCAGGGCGTGGTAGACGTCCGGACGGCCGGTCCAGGTGAGCGCCAGCGGCTCGTTGGCGGGCGACACCTCGTGCCGCCAGCCCCCGCCGCCCGCGAGGTCGGCGAAGTGCTCGACCGCGAAGTCCCAGACCTCGGCGTACCACTGCTCCCAGCGGGGGTCGCCGGTGGCGCGGTGCAGCGCCCACGCCGCGCCGATCGCCTCGCAGGCCACCCAGTGGAAGCGCTCGCGCACCACAGGGACACCGTCCTGGTCGGTCGTGTAGACGAAGCCGCCGCGCTCGACGTCCCAGGCGTCGGCCCGCGCCGTCTCCACCAGACCCACGGCCGCGTCGTCCAGCCAGGCCGGCGCCTCCGGGTCCGCAGCACGCAGGGCCAGGAGGAGGCGCGCCCACTCGAACGCGTGGCCCGGCGTCGCGCCGTACGGGCGGAAGGGGTGGCGCGGCTGGTCGAGGTTGTAGTCGGGCAGCGGTTGCCACGCGGTGTCGAAGTGCTCCGGGATGCGCCAGGAGCTCTCCCGCGCTGCCGTCATCATCCGCACGCACACGTCGGTCGCGCGCCGGCGCCACTGCGGGTCGCCGGTCGCGTCGGACGCGGCGAGGAACACCTCCACCAGGTGCATCGAGGCGTTGCCGCCGCGGTACTCCTCGCGGTCGCCCCAGGCGACGTCGTACGACTCGTACGGCATGCGCATCTCGTCGTCCCAGAAGTGCTCGAGCACCACTGCGAGCGCCTCGTCGAGCAGCTCGCGCGCTCCGGGACGGCCCGCGACGAGCGCGCTCGAGGCGGCCAGGACGACGAACGCGTGGCCGTACGCCTCCTTGCGCCCCTGGCCCCGGGCATCCGCGTCGGCGAACCATCCGCCGTGCACCTCGTCGCGGTACGTCGTGCGCAGCGCCTCGAGACCGCGGTCGACGGCCTCGGCGCACCCGGCGCGACCCCGAAGCGCGCCGAGGGCGAGGCAGTGGATCATCCGGCAGCCGATCCACAGCGGTCGCCCCTTTGCGGGGTCGAGGCTGCCGTCGTCGGCACGCCACCCGAACCCGCCGTCGGACCGTTCGGATCCGAGCGCCCAGTCGAGCAGGCGGTCGGCCTCACGGTCGAGCCAGGCGACGTGCTCGGCACCCTCCGGCGTCGCGACGTCGAACAGGCTCATGCGGACCTCCGGCGCAGTGCGCCGGCCGGTCCGACGCGATCCGGGCCATCCTGCCCGAGCAGGACCGTCAGGGCGTGGCGCTCATCGTGGTCGGTGGCGGCGGATCGGGCACCGAGCCCATCGGCTCCAGGAGCAGCGCGACGACGCATGCCGCGAGGATCGGTGGCACGACCACGCGCGCCAGATCACGATCGACATTCATGTGAGCAACCCCCGTTGGCGGCCGTGGGAGGATGGCCTCTCACCGTCATCATCGGCAGATGGCGCGCGGCCCTGTTGCCGTGCACGGTCGGTATCTGGTCCAGAACGCCGGTTCAGGATCTGCTGCGACTCCCGACGTTCATCCCGACGTCAGCCCGGGTACACCTGCGTCGGGCCAGATGGGTCAGCCGGGCGACGCCGCGTCGCACGTGAGGGAGTGACGATGCAGGCGAGCGCTGCCACCGACCGCCCACGGGTGGTGATCGTCGACGTGCACGCGTCCGACTCGTTCCGCGAGTTCGCCGCAGCGCTGCGACGCCGTGGCGTCGACGTCATGCACGTCCGCCCCGCCTACCAGGGGCGGGGACGGTCGGTGAAGCGCGCGATCGACCGCCTCGCCGGGCCGATCGTCCCGCTGCACGGGCCGATCACCGGGGACGACCCGGCGACCGTCGCCCTGCGCCGGGAGATGCTGTCGGCGCCGACCGTGGACCTGCACGCGATCGAACCCGTCCTCGCAGACCTGGCGACGACTCCCGAGTGGCAGGCCAACCACGCTCTCCGCAGGCTGCGCCCCGGCGTCGAGCTCGGCGACGTCCTCGACAAGTGGGAGGTCGGACAGCTGGCCGTGGCCGCAGGCGTGCGGATCCCCGAGGCGAGCACCGACCTGACGACCGACCGGTTCCCCGTGGTCGTGAAGGGCCGCCTGGGCGCCGGCGGGATCTGGGTCCGGGTCGTGAACGACGCGGACGAGCTGCGGGCTGCCGTCGCCGACCTCGGAGGCGACGCGGCCGGCCTCTACCTCGAGCGCTACCACCACACCGAGACCGGCCTCGGAACCGCCGGCGTGGCCCGCGACGGCGAGGTGCTGGTCTGCGGGGCGTTCGAGCGGCAGCCCAGCCCCGACGAGCCGCTCGCGCCCGCGGTCGCGATCAGGGCCTACCGCCACACTGCGGCGATCGAGGCGAGCGAGCGGCTCATTGGCGCTCTCGGCTACACGGGCATCTTCTGCCTCAACTTCGTCCCCGACGACGACGGCAGCCCGCTGCTGATCGACGTCAACCTGCGGGCGTTCGGGGCCTGGGTGACGCTCGACGAGCTGGGAGTCCCGATCCTCGACACCTACCTCGAGCTGATCGGTGCCGGCGCCGCTGCGCCCCCGATGAGGCTCGACGAGCAGCGCTGGGCACCCGTCGCGCGGATCGGCACCGGGGCGAACGGAACGCTGGGCACGGTGTGGAGGGTGACCCGCGGCACCGGTGCGCTCGTGTGGCGCCGCCGACGCACGCTCGGATGGGGCTGGATGACCGGTACCGAGGTGCGCGTCGTGCAGACCGGGCTGACGGGCGCCGTCGGCGTCCTGCGAGGTCGGCGCCGTCGCTGACCGCGAACGGGCCGGGACGCGTCAGCCGACGCGGCGAGCGCCCATCGCGTCGCCCGCGAGGCGGGCGACGAGCAGCCGCAGCGTCTCGGAGTCGACTCCGCGGTCGAGCAGCCAGTGCGCAGCGCCCCCGCGCGAGCGCAGGTGCGCCAGGAAGATCCGCATCGCCTCCTCGTTCGGCTGCTGCGCGGGCCAGTCGGGAGTCGCGAGGTGGGCGTACGCCGGGCGCGATCCGAGCCGCATCAGCACGGGCACGAGCCTCTGCTCGGTCAGGAGGTAGTCCTGCACCACCGCGTCGTCGTCCGCCCCGGCCAGCTTCAGCAGCAGGGCGCTCACGACGCCGGTGCGGTCCTTGCCCACGGCGCAGTGGACGTAGAGCGCGGAGCGAGACCAGGCGGTGCGGGCCAGGGCGTCCGCGAGACGGAAGCCGCCGTTGTCGAGGTAGGCGGCGTAGCGCGCCGCGATCGGCTCCGCGTCGTGCACCCGGCCGATGGGGTCGGCGGCCACCTGCGCCCGCGCCAGGGGGACGGCCTCGTGCAGGACGTCGCTGCGCTGGTAGGCGCCGGCGAGCAGGCCGTCGCCGTCGAGCTCGCGCTCGTCCGGCTCGCGCAGGTCGAGCACGTGCCGAACGCCGAGGGACCGCAGCTGCTCGATGCCGTCCGCCGTCAGGTGCACGACCGTCTCGCCGCGCAGGACCACGCCGAAGGAGGTCGCGCCCCCGTCCTTGAGCGGCACACCGCCCAGGTCGCGTGCGTTGTGCAGCCCGTCGACGTCCACCCATCGGTTCGTCATGCCCCCACGGTCGCCCTCGCGCCTCTGCCGCCGCGGACGTGCGTGCGAACGGGAGGCGAACGTCCGGCGTACTCCTGGGTGACACGCCGAGGGCCGGCACCGGGAGCGGATCCGGTGCCGGCCCTCGGGCCGATCAGGTGCTGACTACTTGGTGACCGTGAGGAGCACCGCGTGGGCGACCTCGGTGCCGCCGACCTTGACCCGCAGGAAGCCCTGCTTGAAGCCGGCCGGCGCCGCCTTCGCGGCGGTCGCCGTGACGGTGAACGTCGCCGACGCGCCTGCAGCCAGGGTGACCGACGAGGCGCTGACCGCGTAGGTGACGCCCGCAGGCTGGTCCGAGACCGACAGCGCGAAGGTCTTCGACGAACCGGTCGTGTTGGTGATCGTCATCGTCGTGGACCGTGCCTGGCCGCTGCCGGCGGGGATCCCGCCGAACGCGGCGCTGACCGGCCCGAGGACGGCCGGAGCGTCGACCGCGGCATCGAGGTTCTCGAGGCCCGCGCCCACGACGAGCACGTCGTTGGTGACGGTCGCGGTCTTGTAGTCCTTCAGGACGCCCTGCGTCGCCGTGTTCACGATGGCGGAGCGGACCTGCTCGGCCGACCAGGTCGGGTGCTGACCGCGGACGACCGCCGCCGAGCCCGCCAGGTGCGGCGACGCCATCGAGGTGCCGCTGAAGAACGCGAAGCAACCCGTGGCGTCCTCGCAGTCGGCCATGGGGATCGACGACAGGACGTTGACGCCCGGGGCGACGACGTCGGGCTTGGCGCGCAGGCTCACGTCGACCGGGCCCTGGCTGGAGAAGCCCGCCATGACGTTCGCGTTCGACGTCAGCTGGTAGCCCAGCTGGGCACCGATCGTGGCGGCCTTGCCGTCGAGCGCCAGGAGCGCGGCGCCGTACGAGCCGCCCACCATGTACGCCGGGATGGTCGGCTCCGGCGTCGTGCCGTCCGCGGCCATGGCGGTCGGGTCGCCCGCGACGTTGTTGACGACGATCACCGCGACGGCACCGGCGTTCTGCGCGCTCCGGACCTTGGTGGTGAAGGTGCATGCACCTCGCGACACGACGGCGATCTTGCCGGTGAGGCTGCCCGCGGGCAGTGCGGCGCAGGCGTCGCTGAAGCCGTTGGTGGTGCCCGTGACCACACCGAGCGGAGCGCCGAGATCAGCCGCAACCGTCGGGAAGTCGCCTGCAGCGACGAGGAACGGCTGCGCCGCGGTGGCGACCGTCAGGGTCGCGCCGACGAAGTGCGGGACGGCGCTCGCGCCTGCAGTGAGCGCGCGCTCGGCGGAGCCGGGCGAGCCCAGGGTGAACGGGCCGGGGCCCTCGTTGCCCGCCGACACCGCGACCACCATGTTCGCGCGGTCGAGGTTGTCGACGGCGATGGTGAGGAGGTCCTGGATGCCGTGGGCGTCGCCGCCGAGGCTCATGTTCGCGACGTCCATGCCGTCGGCGTAGGCGGCCTCGAGCGCGTTGAGGATGTCCTCCGAGCGCGCGCTCTCGACGTCGCCGGGGAAGACGTTGTAGTTGCCGAGGAGCGCCGCCGGGGCGACGCCCGACATCTTGTACGGCACCGCGACGCCGTCGACCGTGACCGGCGTCTGGTAGTTGCAGGCAACCGTGCCGGCGACGTGGGTGCCGTGGTCGCCGACGCCCTGCGCGTCGAAGCCGTTCTGGTTGAGCTTCATGTTGAAGACGCGAGCGACGATGACCTTGTTGTTCGTGTACTTCTTGTCGCCGAGCTGGGTCTGGCCCGGGTAGCCGGCGTCGCTGAAGCACGGGTGGGTCTGGTCGATGCCGGAGTCGACGATGGCGACCTTGACGTTGCGACCCGCCCCGGCCGCCCCGTTGGTGCCCCAGCCCGCCGTCGCGTTGATGAGCGCGAGGTCCGGGTCGGCGATCGACGCCGCGGTCGGGTAGTAGACACCCTCGTACTGAGCCTGCGCGACCATCGACGTCGCCGAGATCTGCTTGAGGCTCGCGCCGTTGAGCTTGACGGCCACGGCGTTGAGGGCGATGTCGAACTCACCCGTGACCGAGGCGCCGGGGACGTTGGTGCGCAGCCAGGCCTTGTAGTCGTTGCGCGCCTTGGACAGCAGGGCGCGGTACGCCTTCGTCGTCGAGTTGTTGAAGTCGATCTTCTTGCCCTTGGCCGGCTTGGTCTTGGCCGCCGTGGCCAGCGGGGCCATGGTCAGCTGGACGATCGCGCGGCTGGTGTCCACCGTCGTCTTCGACGCGGTGGCGTCGTTCAACGGTGTCGCCCCGGCCGGCAGCGTGGCCGCCAGCGGAGCGACAGTCAGCGCGACGACGAGCGCGGACGCTGCGGTGGCAGCGGCGGCGGCACGTCGTGCGGTGGTGGTCGTACGGAGCATCGAGATCTCCTCGTCGACAGGTGAGAACGGTGCGGGCCGGGAGGGCATCCGCCTCGTGGTGACGCGCAGACCATATGTGCAGGAATCGTCGCCACGCGCTTCCGTGACCGGAACTTCTCCTGCGGTAACCCGGTCGAGGGAACGAGGGCACGCATCGTGCGACGTCGGTCACTCCTCGTGTCTGGATGCACGCGGTGCGAGGGCGCCTCGCCTCCCATCGCCCGGCCCTCCCAGGTGGAGGGATCCGCATATGCGGGGAGAACGTGGGTCGTCTGTCCGCGATTTCGTCCTACGCCTCAGCATCCGGTCAGAGGTGCGGCGAACCCGCCCTACGCCCCCGTTGACGGGGGTACTTTCCGCGGCACGGGGCGACGGCTGTCCGGGACGTCGCGCGCCCTCGCCACTCCAACCCCAGGGAGATCATCGATGACCCACATCGGAGTCACCGTGGACGGGATCCTGCGGCACGGTGACGTGGAGCCTCGACGGCTCCTCGTGCACTGGCTGCGCGAGGACCTCGGCCTCGTCGGCACACCGGTCGGATGCGACACCTCGAACTGCGGTGCCTGCACCGTCCTGATCGACGGACGCAGCGCCAAGTCGTGCAGCGTGCTCGCCGTCCAGGTGGACGGCCAGAGCGTCACCACGATCCAGGGCCTCGCCGACGGCGACGAGTGGCACCCGGTGCAGAAGGCGTTCAAGGAGTGCCACGCCCTCCAGTGCGGCTTCTGCACCCCCGGCATGGTCCTGGCCTCGGTCGACCTGCTCTCGGAGAACCCGGACCCGAGCGAGGACGAGATCCGGGCCGGCCTCGAGGGCAACCTCTGCCGCTGCACCGGCTATCACAACATCGTGAAGGCGGTCGCGACCGCTGCGGCCGAGATGAAGGGGGCGTCGGCATGACCGAGACCGTCGAGCGCACGGACGGCCCTGCGATCGGTCGTTCCGACCGGCGCAAGGAGGACGCCCGGCTCCTGACCGGCCGCACCAACTGGACCGACAACATCCAGCTGCCCGGCACGCTGCACATGGCCACGCTGCGCAGCTCGGTCGCGCACGCGAGGATCACCCGGATCGACACCAGCGCCGCCACGGCGGCAGAGGGCGTCTTCGCCGTCTACACGGGCGCGGACTTCCCCGACCTCCTCGGCACCACCTGCGTGTGGCCGGTCACCGACGACATCAACACCGCGACGATGCCGGCGATCTGCTCGGACACGGTCAACTTCGCGGGCGACGTCGTCGCCGTCGTCCTCGCCACCGAGCAGTCGCTCGCGGTCGACGCGCTCGACCTCATCGACGTCGACTACGAGCCGCTGCCGGCAGTGGTCGACATGGAGAGCGCCCTCGCGTCCGGCTCCCCGAACGTCCACGAGGACTTCGGCACGAACCAGTGCTTCACCATGAACGTGCCCTGGGGCGACTACGCCGCGGCGAAGGCCAAGGCCGACGTCGTCGTCAGCCGCCGGTTCATCAACCAGCGCCTCATCCCGAACCCGATGGAGCCTCGCTCGGTCGTCGCTGCGCCGATGGGGATGAGCGACGAGATCACCATCTGGTCCTCGACCCAGATCCCCCACGTGCTTCGGGTCCTGCTGGCGCTGCTGACGGGCATCCCGGAGAACAACATCCGCGTCGTCGCACCCGACGTCGGCGGCGGCTTCGGCGCCAAGCTGCAGATCAACCGCGAGGAGGTGCTGTCGATCGTCCTGGCCAAGAAGCTGGGTCGCCCGGTCAAGTGGACCGAAGGTCGCAGCGAGCACTTCGTGTCGACGCACCACGGCCGCGACCAGATCCAGGACATCGAGATCGCCGCGACCAGCGACGGCACCATCCTGGGGCTGAAGGTCGACCTCAAGGCCGACATGGGCGCCTACCTGCAGATCATCACGCCCGGCACGCCGCTCCTCGGCATGTTCATGTACTCGGGCATCTACAAGATGGACGCGCTCGACTTCACCTGCACCGGCGTCTACACCAACAAGACGCCGACCGACGCCTACCGCGGCGCCGGACGCCCGGAGGCGACGTACGCCATCGAGCGCATCGTCGACGAGCTCGCGAACGAGCTCGGCATGGAGCCGCTCGAGCTGCGCAAGAAGAACTGGATCAAGCACGAGGAGTTCCCCTACACGCAGATCGCGGGCCTCACGTACGACACGGGCAACTACGAGGCCGCGACCGCGCGCGCGGTGGAGCTCTTCGGGTACGACGAGCTCCGCGCCGAGCAGGCCGCACGCCGCGCGAGCGGCGACAAGGTTCAGCTCGGCATCGGCATCTCGACGTTCACCGAGATGTGCGGCCTCGCGCCGTCCCGCACCCTGGGCGCGCTCAAGTACGCCGCAGGCGGATGGGAGCACTGCACGATCCGTGTGACGCCGACCGGCAAGGTGGAGCTCGTCACCGGCACGTCGCCGCACGGGCAGGGCCACGAGACTGCGTGGAGCCAGATCGCCAGCGACATCATCGGCATCCCTGTCGAGGACATCGAGGTCGTGCACGGCGACACCGGCAGGGCGCCGTACGGCATGGACACGTACGGCTCGCGCTCGCTGGCCGTCGGTGGCCAGGCCATCAAGGCGGCTGGCGAGAGGGTCGTGGAGAAGGCACGGGTCATGGCCGCGCACCAGCTCGAGGTGAGCCCGGACGACATCGAGTTCAGCAACGGCACGTTCTCGGTGAAGGGCGACCCTGAGAAGAGCACGACCATCCAGGCCGTCGCGTGGGCCGCGTTCGCGGCGCACAACATCCCCGACGGCATGGAGCCGATGCTGTCCGGCGAGTCGACCGTCGACCCGCAGGACTTCTCCTACCCCCACGGCACGCACCTCGCGGCCATGGAGGTCGACACGGAGACCGGCATGGTCACGCTGCGCAAGTACGTCGCCGTCGACGACTGCGGCGTGCAGATCAACCCGCTCATCGTCGAGGGCCAGGTGCACGGCGGACTCGCCCAGGGCATCGCCCAGGCGATGTACGAGGGTGCCCTCTACGACGCTGACGGCAACCTGCTGACCGGGTCGATGGGCGACTACCTCCTTCCGAGCGCGGCCGACCTGCCGTCGTTCATCACCGATCGGACGATCACTCCGTCCACGACACATCCCTTGGGGACCAAGGGGATCGGCGAGGCCGGCGCGATCGCGTCGACCCCGGCGATCATCAACGGCGTGGTCGACGCGCTGCGCCCCCTCGGCGTCAACGACGTCTTCATGCCCGCCAGCCCGCAGAACGTGTGGCGCGCCATCCAGGCGGCGCAGAACGGAGGTGCCGCATGATCCCCTCGGCGTTCGACTACGTGAAGGCGTCCACGGTCGACGAGGCCGTCGCGGCTCTCGCCGAGGCAGGCGAGGACGCGAAGGTGCTCGGCGGCGGCCAGTCGCTGCTGCCGGTGCTGCGCCTGCGTCTCAACGCACCGACCGTGCTCGTCGATGTCAGCGGCGTCGGCGAGATGCGGAGCATCTCGGACGAGGGCGGCTCGCTGCTCATCGGTGCGGCGGTCACGACGTACGAGGTCCTGCACGACGCGGCGGTCAACGCCTCGGTGCCCCTGCTGTCGCAGACCGCGGGGCTCGTGGCCGACCCGGCCATCCGTCACCGCGGGACCTTCGGCGGCTCGTGCACCCACGCCGACCCGGCAGGCGACCTGCCCACGGTGGCGCGGGCGCTCGACGCCGAGTTCGTGATCGCGGGGCCGGGCGGCCGTCGCACGGTGGCGGCGGCGGACTTCTTCGTCGACTACTTCACCACGGCCGTGGGACCGGACGAGGTCCTCGTGGCCGTCCGCGTGCCGAAGCTCGACGGGTGGGGCAGCCACTACGAGAAGTTCCACCGCACCGCGCAGGCGTGGGCCATCGTCGGTGTCGCAGCGGCGGTGAAGGTCGAGGGCGGCAGCATCACCGGCGCCCGCGTCGCGCTCACCAACGTCGGACCGACGCCGGTGCGCGCTGCCTCGGTCGAGGCGGCCCTCATCGGAGGCCCTGCCACCGTCGAGGCGATCACTGCCGCCGCGCAGAGCGCGGCCGACGGCACGTCGCCCACCAGCGACACCCACGCCGCGGCCGACTTCCGCACCCACCTGGCGAAGGTCCTCACGGGCCGAGCCGTCGCCAAGGCCGCGGGCCTCTAGCGCTCCACCAGCCCCAGCAGAACGGCCCCCGTCGCACGACGGGGGCCGTTCTGCTGTTCCTCGAGGGTCGGTCAGGCGGGGTAGACGTCGAGCTCGGTGGCCTTGGCCGAGAGCCACAGCTCGGTGCCGCGCGTGAGCCGGAGGTCGGCCACCGCCCCCGGTGTGACGTCGACGATGACCGTCGGGGCGCCGCTGACGGTGACGCGGACGCGGTCGCCGATGGGCTCGACGCCGTCGACGACACCGCGCCACACGTTGCGCGCGCTGCCCTCCGGCTCGGCGGCGTGCAGGCTGATCGCGCTGGGTCGTACGGCGACCAGCACGTGGCCGTGGTGATCGGCGTCGTCCGCCACGTGCAGCGCGCCGCCGCCGTCCAGGGCGACCTCCCCGCCCGCGGCCGTGCCGGGCAGCAGGTTGATGCCGAGCAGCCGTGCGACGTAGCGCGTCGCCGGGCGCCTGGCCACCTCCCACGGCTCCCCCTGCTGCGTGACCGAGCCGCCCTCCAGCACCACGATCCGGTCCGCCAGGACGAGGGCGTCGAGCGGGTCGTGCGTGACCAGCAGCGTGGGACCCCCGACGTCGGTCAGGTGCTCGCGCAACCAGGAGCGGACGTCGAGCCGCGTGCCGGCGTCGAGCGCCGCGAGCGGTTCGTCGAGCAGCATCGCCACCGGGTCGGCCGCGAGCGCACGACCGAGCGCCACCCGCTGTGCCTGCCCGCCCGACAGCGTCGCCGGCTTGCGGTGCGCGAGGTCGTCGAGCCCGAGCCTCGTCACCCACACCCCCGCGCGCCGCCGGGATTCGGCCTTGGACACGCCGGACGAGCGCAGCCCGAAGGCGAGGTTGTCGAGCACCGAGAGGTGAGGGAAGAGCCGATAATCCTGGAACACCAGGCCGATCCGGCGCTCCCCCGGTGCGACGAGCACGTCGGCCGCGGGATGGTCCACGACCACGGTGCCGAGCGACAGCCGCCCGCCGGTCATCGGCGTGAGCCCGGCGACCGCGCGCAGCAGGGTCGACTTCCCGGCACCGTTCGGGCCGAGCACCGCCACCACCTCGCCGGCAGCCACCTCGATCTCGACGTCGAGGCGGAAGGCCCCCTGCTCGACGACGACCTGGCCCGACAGCCCGCTCATGCCGATGCCCCGGTCCCCAGCCACCGGTCGCGGAGCCCCACGAGCACGAGCACCGAGACCGCGAGCAGCACGAGGCTCAGCACGACCGCCTCGGAAGGGTCGCCCTCGAGACCGGTGTAGACGGCGAGCGGCAGCGTCTGCGTCACGCCCTCGAGGTTGCCGGCGAAGGTGATGGTCGCTCCGAACTCGCCCAGTGCGCGGGCGAAGGTCAGCACCGCACCCGCGACGAGCGACGGCGCCACGAGCGGCACGGTGACCCGGCGGAACACCTCGACGCGGCTCGCGCCCAGGGTGACCGCAGCCTCCTCGAGCTTCCCGTCCAGGCCGCGCAGCGCCCCCTCGACCGTGATGACGAGGAACGGCATGGCCACGAACACCTGCGCAACGACCACCCCCGGCGTGGTGAACGGCAGCGTGATCCCGGTGAGTGCTTCGAGCGGCTGACCGACGATGCCCCGGCGCCCGAACGCCAGGAGCAGTGCGATGCCGCCCACGACGGGCGGGAGCACGAGCGGCACCGTGACGAGCGCGCGCAGGAAGCGGCGGCCCGGGACTGTCGAGCGCGCGAGCAGCCAGGCCAGCGGTACGCCGAGCAGCACGGCCACGACGGTCGAGGCCAGCCCGGTCACGAGCGAGAGCCGCAGCGCCGCCAGCGACGTCGGCGAGGTGAGCACCTCCCAGAACCGGCTCCAGGGCGCGCGGACGAGCAGCCCGAGCAGGGGCAGCGCGAGGAACAGGATGGCGAGCCCGGCGGGCACGAGGACGGGCCAGGGGGGTGCGGTCGCCGACCGCCCGCGGCGGGCGGTCACGGGGCGCCGAACCCGGCGTCGGCGAGCACCTTCTGCGCCTCGGGGCCCAGCAGGTATGCCGCGAACGCCTGTGCTGTCACGGGATTCGCGCTGCCCGACATCGCGGCGATCGGGTAGCTCGTCGTCACGTTCTGGTCGACGGGGATGTCGATGCCGACGACGGCGCTGCCCGCGGCCTTCACGTCGGTCACGTAGACGATGCCTGCGTCGACCTCGCCGAGCTGCACCTTGGAGAGCACCGACTTCACGTCGACCTCGCGCGTCACGGGCGTCACCGTGAGGTTGTTCTGCTCGAAGAGCTTGTCGGCCGCGATGCCGCACGGCACGTCGGCCGCGCACACGGCGACCTTCACCGCGGGGTCGGCGAGGTCCGCCAGCGAGGTGACTGTCGTGATCGGGTCGGCCGGGGCAGCGATGGCCATCGTGTTGACGGCGAACACCGTCGAGCCGGGCGCGAGCCCGGCGTCGACCACGGTGTCCATCGTCTTCTGGCTCGCGCTGGCGAACACGTCGGCAGGCGCCTTCTCGGCGATCTGGGTCGCGAGTCCGCTGCTCGGCCCGAAGCTGAACGTGATCGTCGTTCCCGGGTTCGCCGCCTCGAACTGCTCGCCGATCGTCACGAACGCCTCCTTCAGCGAGGCTGCGGCGAACACGGTGATCGGTCCTGTCACGCCGGTCGCCGAGCCGGACGGCGCTTCTCCAGCAGCGGTCGAGCCGCATCCGGCCACAGCGAGCGTCGCGGCTGCGAGGGCTACGAGCAGGCGCGTGCGCACGGTGCGCCCTTCGTCGTCCGCGGGGTGCGCATCAGCGGTGGTCGGGGATCTCGATGCCGACGTTGGTGGACTTCACGGTGGCGACCGCGAGGACTCCGGGCTCGAGACCGAGCTCGTCGGCGGCCTCGCGGCTCATGAGCGACACCATCCGGTGCGGGCCCACCTGCAGCTCGACCTGCGCCATCACCGTGTCGCGCACGACGCGGGTGACGATGCCCGTCAGCCGGTTGCGGGCCGAGGCGCTCACCACCGGGCTCTCGAGCGCGGGATCGTCGACCGCCCGCTCGGCCATGAACCGCGCCACCTCGGTGCCGTCCACCACGGCACGTCCGACGTCGTCGGTCGCCGTGGCGAGGCGCCCCGAGTCGGCCCAGCGCCGCACCGTGTCGTCGCTGACGTGCAGGAGGCTCGCCACTTCGCTGATCCGCAGCTTCGTCATGCGGGCGAGGGTACGGCTCAGATGCGGATCACGCATCCATTTCTGGTCCGCACGTGCGGATTGTGACCCGTCATGCTTCCGCAGGTCACGCAGGCCGCTCGTCGAGGTCCTCGCCCGACGCGACGTCGCCCACCTCCACGAGGGCGACGTCGTGCGCCGCGAGGTAGGCCCGTGCACCGCGGTCGCCGTCGGCCGCGTCGCGCACGCCCGGCCAGTGCCCCCGCCCGAGCAGCACCGGGTGCCCCCGCTCGCCGGCGTACGCCGCCTGGGCGAGATCGGAGCCGCTGTCGACGAGCCGTCGCACGGCCTCGGGGCTGAGCCCCGGGAGGTCGACGAGGGTGACCACGACCCGATCGGCCTCGGTGCCCACCAGCGTGTCCAGGCCGAGCCGCAGCGACGAGCCCATGCCGCTCGCCCAGTCGGCGTTCACGACCGTGATGTCGGCGTCGTCCACGCGGCCCACCCAGGCACCGAGCACGACGACGACGGGCTCGCACTCGGCGTCGCGCAGCAGATGCACCGCACGGTCGACCAGCCGCTCGCCGTCCAGCACGTACGGCGCCTTCGGACCGCCGAAGCGCCGTCCCTCACCGGCAGCGAGCACGAGCCCCGCGGTGCTCCCGCTCAACGCGGAGCGCCGGCGTGGATCGGCCCGTCGGACTGCGCCAGATTCTTGCCTGAGCCGCCCCAGCGGTGCTGCACGATCTCGGCGGCGATCGAGATCGCTGTCTCCTCAGGGGTTCTCGCGCCGAGGTCCAGGCCGATCGGCGACTGGATCCGGGCGATCTCAGCGTCGGTGAGCCCGGCCTCCTTCAACCGGATCGTGCGGTCCTCGTGGGTGCGGCGCGACCCCATCGCCCCGATGTAGGCGGCGCGGGTGGCGACGGCCTCCTTCAGCGCCGGCACGTCGAACTTCGGGTCGTGCGTCAGCACGCAGATCACCGCGCGGGAGTCGACCTGCTGCGAGGCCAGCCAGCGGTGCGGCCAGTCCACGACGACCTCGTCGGCGTCCGGGAACCGCTTCCTGGTCGCGAACACCTCGCGCGCGTCGACGATCGTGACGTGGAAGCCCAGCAGCTTGCCCGCCCTGCTCAGTGCCGCGGAGAAGTCGACCGCGCCGAAGATCGCCATCCGCGGCGCCGGCGCGAACGACGCCACGAACACCTCCAGGCCCTCGCCGAGCCGCTCGCCCTCGGGGCCGTACCTCAGGAACCCCGTCGAGCCGGACTCGAGCATCCCGAGCACGTCGGATCCCACGGTGTCGTCCAGGCGCGAGGTGCCGAGCGATCCTTCGATCCCGTTCTCCCGCACCACGATGTGGCGCCCCACGTGATCGGGACCCTTCACCACCGTGGCGACCGCGACGTGCTCGCCCGCGTCGATCGACGCCGCGATACCGGGCAGCTCCGGCCAGGTCTGCTCGTCGACCTTCTCGACGAACACCTCCAGGATCCCGCCGCAGGTGAGCCCGACCGTGAACGCGTCACCGTCGCTGATGCCATACGTCTCGTAGCGCGCGACGCCGTCCTCGAGCACCTCGGTGCCCAGGGTGTAGAGCGCGCCCTCGACGCAGCCGCCGCTCACCGAGCCGACCGCCTCGCCTGCGGCGGTCACGAGCATCGACGCACCGGCAGGACGCGGCGCCGAACGCCACGTGCGGACCACGGTGGCCATCGCCACCGGCTCGCCGCGATCGACGGCGGCCATCAGTGCGGGCAGGACCTCGCGCACGGCATCTCCTCGGGGTGTCCCACTGGGGTGAGGGCACGACGGACCCGGCCGGACGCAGCGCGCGTGCCCGTCGTCGTCCATGATGACCCGCATGGCAAGAGTCCTGCTCGCCGACGTCGTGACCGAGCCCATCCACGTGCGCGACGTGGCCGCCCTCGTGGCCGGGCCCGAGGCCGGCGCCGTCGTCACCTTCTCCGGCGACGTCCGCGACCACGACCACGGCAGGTCGGTCGCGACGCTCACCTACGAGGGCCACCCGACCGCCGCCTCGGTGCTCGCCGAGTGCGCCGCCGAGATCGCCGCCAGGCACCCCGTGGTCGCCGTCGCGGCCCTGCACCGCGTCGGGCCCATCGCCATCGGTGAGGCGGCGCTGGTCGCCGCGGTCAGCAGCGCCCATCGCGCCGAGGCGTTCGCCGCCTGCGCCGAGCTCGTCGACGTCATCAAGGAGCGCCTGCCCGTGTGGAAGCACCAGGTCTTCACCGACGGCACCGACGAATGGGTCAACTGCGCCTGATCCCCCCGACCCGGTCGGGAGGCGGCGGCCCGCCATCCCCCGCCATGAAGGCCGGCGTCGTTGAGCTCTGAGCAACGAAGCCCCCCATCGTCAACCTGGCGAGGTGACGGTGGGGCTGGTTTCGTCAGGTTCCGAACGACACTCCCCGGAGTGATGCATCCAGGGCGCCGCACGCCTACCGTCGAGGTGGGAGGTGAGGGCGATGGCGCTCGGACCGTTGGGGTCGCTCGCTGCCTCGGCGCGCGCCACGCTCGCGCGGCACGACGCGCCGCACCCGACCCCGACCCACCCCCGGACCGTCTTCGTGCTGTCCGGCGGAGCCGCGCTCGGTGCGGCCCAGGCGGGCATGGCCCGCGTGCTGCTCGACGCCGGCGTGGTGCCGGACGCCATCGTCGGCGTCTCCGCGGGCGCCATCAACGGCGCGCACATCGCGTTCCACCCGCACTCGGACGGCGGGGAGCGCCTGGAAGACCTCTGGCGGGCCCTCTCCACGACCGGTGTCATCGGCGGCCGCCGCAGCTGGGCCTGGAACGTCGTGCGCGGACGGTCCGGCGCGTTCCCGGCCGAGGGGCTGCGCGCCGCCCTCGAGGAGGCTGTCGGCGACCGCACCGACATCGGGGGCTCCGACATCGAGCTCTACATCGGCACCACGCACCTCGCGACGGGCCACCCGGTGTTCCACCGCCGGGGGCCGCTCGTCGACGTCCTGCTCGCGTCGTCCGCGCTGCCCGGGCTGTTCCCCGCCGTGCACCTCGACGACCCGGACGGCGAGCATGCCGGCCTGCACGTGGACGGCGCGGTCACGGCGATGCTGCCGCTGCAGTACGCGCTCGAGCTCGATCCGGGGCACGTGTGGGTGCTCGATGTGTCCGGCGCCGTCCGCGCCACCGCGGCATACCACCCGGGCAGTCTCGACCTCGTGTCGACCGGCTTCGCCCTCGCCCTCGGCCGGCAGGTGGGCCTCGGCGACTCCGGCCACGACCCGCGCGTGAGCACGATCAGCCTCCGGATGCGCCCCGCGGAGAAGCTCCGCAGCGTCCTGGACTTCGACCACACCGAGGCCCTCATCGAGGCCGGGCGGCACGAGGCCGAGGAGTCGCTCGCGCACGCGTTCGCCCGGCGTCCCGACCTCATCCCGGGCCGACCCGAGTCCGCCTGACGTTCCGCCCGCAGATCCGCACCTGCGGGTCCTCGTGGGAGATGCAGCCGCTTCTGCCCCAGTCAGGTCTGGGCAACCTCAGGACCTGCACCGTCAGGGTGCGGGGATGCCGACCCCGTCCTACCCTCAGCCCACCGCGTGACCGCCGTCACAGACCCGTGCTCGTCAGCGCCTTCCCAGGAGTGTTCGTGGAGCTTCAGAACTCGTTCGTCGTACCCGCCGATATGGACACCGCCTGGAAGACGCTGCAGGACGTCGAGTTCCTCGCCCCCTGCGTCCCCGGCGCGACGCTCACCAAGAGCGACGGCGAGAACTTCGAGGGCAACGTCAAGGTCAAGCTCGGCCCGGTCTCGATGACGTACGGCGGCACCGCGCGGTTCGTCAGCCGCGACGAGGCGACCCACACCGCCGTGATCGAGGGCACGGGCAAGGAGACCAAGGGCACCGGCACCGCCAAGGGGCTCGTCACCGCCGTGCTCGTCGCCGAGGCGCCGGACCGCACCCGCTGCGACGTCGTCAGCGAGCTGACCATCACCGGCAAGGCCGCGCAGTTCGGCCGCGGCGTCATGCAGGACGTCGCCGGCCGCATCATCGACCAGTTCTCGGCCAACCTCGCCGCGCAGATGACCGCTGCCGGCGCCGGTGCCGTCGCGGCGGCTGCCGCTGCGGACGGCGGCGGCACCGAGGCGGCCGCTGCTGCCCCGCGCGCAACCACTCCTCCCCCGCGTCCTGCCTCGGAGGAGGCCATCGACCTGCTCGGCACTGCGGGCGCGCCGGTGCTCAAGCGGGCCATCCCCATCGTGATCGGCGCCGTTGTGGTCATCGGCCTGATCATCTGGCTCGTCAAGAAGTAGCGTGCGCCGAAGGCCGGCCTCCCCTTGCCCGAGGCTGCCCTCCCGTACGTGACGAACGGCTCGGCCAACGTCAGGAATCGCAGCACGAACCCATCCGGCACGACCCCCAGTGAGGTGGCGGAATGCAGACCCCAGCCCCCGTCGACTACGCGAAGGCCACCTCGGTGGCCCATGCGATCGAGCTGCTCGAGCAGTTCGGTGAGGACGCCCGGCCGGTAGCAGGCGGACACAGCCTGCTGCCGATGATGAAGCTGCGGCTCGCAGCGCCGGAGGCACTCGTCGACCTCAACGACATCCCGGAGCTCACGGGCATCCGGATCGAGGGTGACGAGATCGTGGTGGGGGCCATGACCCGGCACCGCGACATCCTCGCCTCGGCGATCCTCGCCGAGCACTACCCGATCTTCCGCGAGGCCGAGCACCTCATCGCCGACCCGGTCGTGCGCAACCGCGGCACCATCGGCGGCTCCGCGTGCCAGGCCGACCCGGCCGCGGACCTGTCGGCCGTCGGCTCGGCGCTGCGCGGCACCGCCGTCGTGCAGGGCTCCGGCGGCCGGCGCACCGTGCCGCTGCGCGAGTTCCACGAGGGCCCGTACGACACCGTCATCCAGCCTGGCGAGGTGCTCGTCGAGCTCCGCTACCCGATCCGTCCGGGCGCGGGCAGCGCGTACGAGAAGGTCGAGCGCCGCGCAGGCGACTGGGGCGTCGCCACCGCGGGCGTGTTCGTCGTCGTACGCGACGGCGTCGTGACCGACTGCGGCATCGGCAACGCGGCCGTGGGCGCCGAGCACTACTGCTCGCCCGCCGCCGAGGCTGCGCTCATCGGTCAGCCGGCCACGGAGGAGAGCTTCGCCGCCGCCGCCAAGGTCGTCGGCGAGACCTGCGAGCCGTACGCCGACCAGCGGGGACCGGTCGACTACAAGCGCCACCTCGCCACCGAGCTGACCCTCCGCGCGCTGCGCCGCGCCGCCCGAGCCTCCCAGGGAGCATGACCATGCAGGTGACGATCACCGTCAACGGCGTCGAGCAGACGCGTGACATCGAGCCGCGCATGCTGCTCGTGCACTTCATCCGCGACGAGCTGCAGATGCGCGGCACCCACTGGGGCTGCGACACCTCCAACTGCGGCGCCTGCACCCTGTGGATCGACGACGAGCCCGTCAAGAGCTGCACGCAGCTCGCGGTGATGGCCGACGGCAAGTCGATCACCACGGTCGAGGGCCTCGCCAAGGGCGGCGAGCTCGACCCGATCCAGAAGGGCTTCATGGAGTGCCACGGCCTCCAGTGCGGCTACTGCACCCCCGGGATGATGATGGTCGGGCGCGCGCTGCTCGACGAGAACCCGCACCCGACCGAGGCCGAGATCCGCGAGGGCATCAGCGGCAACATCTGCCGCTGCACCGGCTACAAGAACATCGTCGCGGCGATCCAGTGGGCCGCCGAGAACCCCGCCACGACCGACGCCGAGGTGACCGCATGACCGCGCTCGAGGACGCCCCCGTCCCCCTGTCCGCCGCCGGCAACCCCATCGGCTTCGGCCGCATGCACCGCAAGGAGGACGTCCGCTTCCTCCGCGGCGAGGGCAACTACGTCGACGACGTGCAGCTGCCCGGGATGCTCTACGGCGCGATCCTGCGCAGCCCCTACGCGCACGCGAGGATCAACGGCATCGACACCTCGGCCGCCGAGGCGCTGCCGGGCGTGAAGGCCGTCATCACCGGCGCGGTGCTCGAGACCCTCGGTCTCGCGTGGATGCCGACGCTGTCGTACGACACCCAGGCCGTGCTGGCCACCGACAAGGTGCGCTTCCAGGGCCAGGAGGTCGCGTTCGTCGTCGCGGAGTCGAAGTACATCGCCCGCGACGCCCTCGAGCTCATCGACGTCGACTACGAGCCGCTGCCCGCGGTCGCCGACGCCAAGAAGGCCCTCGACGCGGATGCCCCCGTCATCCGCGACGACAAGGAGGGCAAGACCGACAACCACATCTACGACTGGGAGGCGGGCAACAAGGAGGAGACCGACGCCGCCTTCGCCAACGCGGAGGTCGTCGTCACCGAGGACATCCTCTACCCGCGTGTGCACCCGGCCCCGATGGAGACGTGCGGCTCGGTCGCGCACATGGACCCGACCACGGGCAAGCTCAAGCTCTGGACGACGACGCAGGCGCCGCACGCGCACCGCACGGTCTACGCGCTCGTCGCCGGCCTTCCTGAGCAGAACATCCAGGTGATCAGCCCCGACATCGGCGGCGGCTTCGGCAACAAGGTGCCGATCTACCCCGGCTACGTGTGCTCGATCGTGGGCTCCATCGTCACCGGCAAGCCGGTGAAGTGGATGGAGGACCGCGCCGAGAACCTCATGTCGACCGGTTTCGCCCGCGACTACCACATGAAGGTGTCGATCGCCTCGACCCGCGAGGGCAAGATCCAGGCCGTCAAGGTCGACGTCCTCGCCGACCACGGCGCGTTCAACGGCGTGGCCCAGCCCACGAAGTACCCCGCCGGCTTCTTCCACATCTTCACCGGCTCGTACGACTACCCCGCCGCCTACTGCAACGTGACGGCGGTCTACACCAACAAGGCGCCGGGCGGCGTCGCCTACGCCTGCTCGTTCCGCATCACCGAGGCCGTCTACGCGATCGAGCGCATCGTCGACTGCCTCGCGGCCGAGCTGAAGATGGACTCGGCCGAGCTGCGCCTGAAGAACCTGCTGCGCCCCGAGCAGTTCCCCTACACCACGCCCACGGGCTGGGAGTACGACTCGGGCGACTACGAGAAGACCATGCGCGTCGCGATGGACATGGCCGGCTACGACCAGCTCCGCGCGGAGCAGGCCGAGAAGCGCGCCCGCGGCGAGTACATGGGCATCGGCATCTCGTTCTTCACCGAGGGTGTCGGCGCGGGCCCGCGCAAGCACATGGACATCCTCGGCCTGGGCATGGCGGACGGCTGCGACCTGCGGGTGCACCCGACCGGCAAGGCCCAGGTGCGCCTGTCGGTGCAGTCGCAGGGCCAGGGCCACGAGACGACGTTCGCGCAGATCGTCGCCCACGAGCTCGGCATCCCGCCGGAGGACATCGAGGTCATCCACGGCGACACCGACAACACGCCGTTCGGGCTCGGCACGTACGGGTCCCGTTCGACGCCGGTGTCGGGTGCGGCCGCCGCCCTCGTCGCGCGCAAGGTGCGCGACAAGGCGCGCCTCATCGCCGCCGCGGCGCTCGAGTGCGCGCCCGACGACCTCGAGTGGGAGCTCGGCCGCTGGTACGTGAAGGGCGACCCCGAGCGCGGCCGGACGATCCAGGAGATCGCGATGGACGCCCACGGGGCGCTCGAGCTGCCCGAGGGCGTCGAGGGGCACCTCGACGCGCAGGTGGTCTACAACCCGCCGAACCTCACCTACCCGTACGGCTGCTACATCTGCGTCGTCGACGTGGACCCGGGCACCGGCCAGGTCAAGGTGCGCCGGTTCATCGCGGTCGACGACTGCGGCCCTCGCATCAACCCGATGATCGTCGAGGGGCAGGTGCACGGCGGTCTCGCCGACGGCATCGGCATGGCCCTGATGGAGCTCATCGCGTTCGACGACGACGGCAACAACCTCGGTGGCTCGTTCATGGACTACCTGCTCCCGACCGCGATGGAGTGCCCGGACTGGGAGCTCGGCGAGACCGTGACCCCGTCCCCGCACCACCCCATCGGCGCGAAGGGCGTGGGCGAGTCCGCCACCGTCGGCTCGCCCGCCGCGGTCGTCAACGCCGTCATCGACGCCATCTCGCCGTTCGGCGTGCGCCACGCGGACATGCCGCTGACGCCCGCGAACGTCTGGCGCGCGATCCAGGGCAGCCCTGTCCGTACCGACATGGCTGTCGACTAGGAGCACCACGTGATGACCACGCGGGCACTGGACGAGAGGGCCGAGTCCCTGCGCGCCCACAGGGTGCCGTTCGTCCATGCCCGCGTGGTCCTCGCCGAACGACCCACCTCGGCGAAGCCCGGCGACGAGGCGGTGATCACCCCTGACGGCGTCATCGAGGGTTTCGTCGGCGGTCAGTGCGCCGAAGGGACGGTGCGCACGCAGGCCCTGTCGCTGCTGTCGTCGGGCGACTCCATGCTGCTGCGCATCACGCCCAACCCCGAGGGCGAGCAGTCGGGCAAGACCGTGGTGCACAACGCCTGCCTGTCGGGAGGCACGCTCGAGATCTTCCTCGAGCCCGTCCTGCCGCTGCCGCTCGTCGCCGTGCTCGGCGACAGCCCGATCGCCCGTGCGATGACCGGGGTCGCCGAGGCGCTCGGCTACGAGGTCTCGACGTACGACGACGCCGACCTCTCGGCCACCGACGCCGTGGTCGTCGCCACCCACGGCAAGCGCGAGGAGAAGACGCTGCAGGACGCCGTGCTCGCGGGCGTTCCGTACGTCGGGCTCGTCGCGAGCCCCAAGCGCGGCGCCGCGGTCGTCGAGTCGCTCGAGCTCACCGACGAGCAGCGCGCACGCATCCACTACCCCGCCGGGCTCGACATCGGCGCGCGCACACCCCAGGAGATCGCGCTCTCGGTCTTCGCCCAGATGGTCTCCGAGCGTCCGCGCGTGCCGCGCACCGCACATGCCGGCACCCACCCGCCGGTCACGGAGCCGCCCGTGACGCGGCTCGGCGTGATCTCGCTGGAGACCGAGACCGCGATCGACCCGGTCTGCGACATGACGGTGACGATCTCGCCGGACGCCCTGCACGCCGATCTCCCGGACGGCGAGCGCGTGTGGTTCTGCTGCCCCGGGTGCCGTCGCGAGTTCCTGAAGCACCCCGAGAAGTACCCTCGATCGTGACCGTCGACGACCTCGTCCCCGACATCGGGACGCTGACCGCGCGCCTCGCCGACGCGGGCTACCTCTCCGACCCCAGCCTCGCGGCCGCGCTCTTCTGCGCCGTACGGCTCCCCCAGCCGCTGCTGCTCGAGGGCGAGGCCGGCGTCGGCAAGACCCAGGCTGCGAAGTCGCTCGCCGAGCTGCTCGACACCCCGCTGCTGCGGCTGCAGTGCTTCGAGGGCATCGATGCCGCCGAGGCGCTCTACGAGTGGAACTACCCGCGGCAGCTCCTCGGCATCCGCCTCGCGGAGGCGCAGGGCGCGGACCTCGTCGAGGAGACGCTGTTCGGCGAGAAGTACCTCGTCCGCCGTCCCCTCATGCAGGCGCTCGAGCACCCCGGTCCCCGTCCGGCCGTCCTGCTGATCGACGAGGTCGACCGCGCCGACGAGGAGTTCGAGGCGTTCCTGTTCGAGCTGCTCGCGGAGTCGACCGTGACGATCCCCGAGCTCGGCACGATCCGCGCGACCCATCCGCCGATCGTGATCCTCACCTCGAACCGCACCCGCGACCTGCACGACGCCCTCAAGCGCCGCTGCCTGTACCACTGGATCGAGTACCCCCCGCTGGCGCAGGCGATCGCCATCGTGCGGGCGCGGGTGCCGGAGGCCAGCGAGATGCTCGCGACGCAGGTGGCCGGTGCGGTCCAGCGGCTGAGGAGCCTGGACGTGCAGAAGCCGCCAGGCGTCGCCGAGGCGATCGACTGGGTCCACGCCGCCCAGCTGCTCGGCATCGAGGAGCTGGACGAGGCGGCCGTGGAGCTCACGCTCGGCTCGGTGCTCAAGTACCGCGAGGACCACGACGTCGCCCGCGCGGCGAGCCTGCGCTGGATAGCCGACCCGGTGCGCGCGGCGAAGCAGTCGGTCGACGACCTGCGCGCCGCCGCGGAGGGGTGAGATGGCCACGGCCGACCTCCCCGCGGTGATCGCGGCCTTCGGCCACCTGCTCCACCAGGCGGGCGTGCCCGTCACCCCCGAGCGCAGCGCCCGCTTCACCCGTGCCGTGCTGCTCGCCGACCCCGCTACCGTCAAGGAGCTGTCGGCCCTGGGCAAGGCGACCCTGCTGTCGCACCACGACCAGGAGGAGGTCTTCGACCGCGTCTTCGGACAGGTCTTCCGCGGCCTCGTCGACTTCGCCGAGTTCCGCGGCGACTCCGCTCCCCCCACGCCGGTGTCGACGCTGCCGAAGGACGACGCCCCGAAGTCCGACTCGTCCCGCGAGGGCGAGGGCGAAGGGAGCCCGACCGGCTCGGAAGGCCTCCCGGGCGAGGGCGAGGCGCAGCCCGAGGACGACGAGCCCAGCCTCCTGGCCGCCGTCAGCAGCGAAGAACGCCTGGGCGCCAAGAACTTCGCCGAGTGCACCGACGACGAGCTCGCGCTGCTGCAGGCACTGGTCTCGCAGCTGCCGCTGCTCCCCCCGATGCGGCGCGCGCGCCGACAGCGCCGGCACGCGGCCGGCGACCGCCTCGACGTGCGCGCCACGCTGCGCGCGTCGCACAAGACCTCCGGCGACCCGGTACGCCGGGTGCACAAGCGGGCGACGCAGCGCGCCCGCCGGGTGGTGCTGATCGCCGACGTGTCGGGATCGATGGAGCCGTACGCCCGCGTCTACCTGCACCTGATGCGCGGCGCGGTCCAGGCGCTCGGCTCCGAGGCGTTCGTCTTCGCGACCCGGCTCACACGGCTCACCCGCGTGCTGCACCACACGAATCCCGACGTCGCCTACCGGCGGGCGGCGGCCGCGGCGCCCGACTGGTCGGGCGGGACCCGCATCGGCAACGCGCTCAAGGCGTTCATCGACGAGCACGGCCGACGCGGCATCGCCCGCGGGTCCGTCGTCGTCATCGTGTCGGACGGGTGGGAGCTCGGCGACCCCGAGCTCGTCGGCCGGATGATGGAGCAGCTCTCGCGCCTGGCGTTCCACATCATCTGGGTCAACCCGCGCAAGGCCGCGGCCGGCTACAAGCCGCTCGTCGGCGGCATGGCCGCGGCACTGCCGCACGTCGACACATTCGTCAGCGGACACTCGCTGCGGGCCCTCGAGGACGTGCTCACGGCCATCCGCGACGCCGCCGTCGTGGGTCGGCGAGTGCACCGCGTGCGGCCGCTGCCGGTCGCGGCCGACGTCGAGCCCGAGGCCGCGCCGCCTGCATCGCCCACCCCGGGCGTCGACCGATTCCCCACCGGCCGCCTCGTCTCCGGGGCCGTGAACGGCTCCTAGCGATCACACGCTGACGGTGGCGCGGACGTCGGCGGCGAAGGCGTCGACGTCCGCCTCGGTGGTCGACCACGCGGTCATCCAGCGCACCTGGTCGGCGTTCTCGTCCCAGACGTAGAACGTGTGCCGCGACTGCAGCGACTCGATGTGCTCCCGGGCGAGCACGGCGAACACGGCGTTCACCTGGACGGGGTGGCTGATCCGTACGCCGTCGAGGCCGTCCAGCGCCGCGGAGAGTCGGGTGGCCATCGCGTTGGCGTGGGTCGCGTTGCGCAGCCAGAGGTCGCCCTCGAGCAGCGCGACCAGCTGGGCGGAGACGAAGCGCATCTTCGACGCGAGCTGCATCGACTGCTTGCGCAGGAACGGCAGCACGTCCGCGAGACCGGGCTTCAGGACGACGACGGCCTCGGCGCCCAGGGCGCCGTTCTTCGTCGCGCCGAACGACAGCACGTCGATGTCGGCGTCACCGGCGAGGTCGCCCAGGGACACGCCGAGCGACGCAGCGGCGTTGGCGAACCTCGCGCCGTCGACGTGCACGAGGAGCCCGCGCCCGTGCGCCCAGTCGGCCAGCGCGCGGAGCTCGGCGACGGTGTAGACGGTGCCGAGCTCGGTCGACTCGGTGAGCGAGACGACCCTGGCCTGCACGTGGTGCTGGTCGCCGATCCCCCACACCGCGCGGTCGACGGCTTCGACCGTGAGCTTGCCCGCCACCGACGGCACGTCGATCAGCTTGGAGCCGAGCAGCTTCTCCGGGGCGCCGCACTCGTCGACGTTGATGTGCGCGCCCTCGGAGCAGACGACGGCCTCGAACGAGCGCGTCATCGCCTGCAGGCTCACGACGTTCGCGCCGGTGCCGTTGAACACCGGGAACATCTGCGCCTGCTCGCCGAAGTGCCTGCGGAACAGCCGCTCGGCCTCATGCGTCACCGGGTCGTCGCCGTACCCCGGCACCCAGCCGGTGTTGGCCTCGGTGATGGCTGCCAGCACGTCGGGGTGCGCGCCTGCGTGGTTGTCGCTGCCGAAGCTCGCGCCGGTCATGGTCCTCCTCCAGGTCCGGCACATCCTCCCGCGCGGCGCGAGGGTGCGGCGACCCGGGTGCGGCTAGGAGAGGGTGACGACGCCGTCGAAGCCCATGCGCCCGTATGTGCCGCCGGACGCGTTCATCACGGTCACGCGGTGCAGGCCCGGCGAGCCGAAGTTCACCACGTACGCCATCCGCGTGGCCGTGCCGCTGCCCTTCATGTTCACGCCGCCGACCTTGACGCCGTCGACGTACACAGCCACCCAGCCGTTGCGACCCCCGCGCTGCAGCAGGATGCCGACGCTGCTGCCGCGCACCAGGGCGGTCGCGAAGGCGCCCTTCCGGGTGGTCTTGTGGATCGCCTTGCCCAGCGAGCTGCTCGGGAACGACATCGTCCACGAGCCGCCGTACTTCATCGTCGGGTTCGAGGCGTCGCTGCGGTAGGTCGCGGTCGTCGCGCCACGAGCGCTCACCACCGTGCCGTCGAGCGCCGTCGCCGTCGCGGTGAAGACCCGCACGGAGCCGGTGCGGCTCGCGAGCCCGGTCTTCTGCGACCATTTGACCGCGACGCTCGCCGCGGCAGCCGGATCGGTCGCAGGCGTCGTGACCTTCCAGCTCCAGCGCATCGGGACGACAGGCCCGTACGGCGAGACGGTCACGCCGCCGGCACGCAGCCAGGGCTGCGGCACGGTCAGCTCGGGCCGGGGCGGCGGCACGTAGCGCGGGTCGGAGTCCGCGAGGCCGTTGCGGTACTCGACCACGGCGCCGTCGGCATCCTGCGACACGACGCGCACACCGAGGTAGCCGTCGGCGAGGTCGATCCACACGCCCACGGGCAGCGCGGCGTCGAGCTGGCCGAACGAGGAGTCGGGGGTGGCGGGCCTGCCGTCGAGCAGGAAGGACTCGCGGTCGGAGAACGTCGAACCCGAGGGCAGCGACGCCGGGTCGAACTCCTTGCGCACGGTGACGCCGAGCGATCCCCAGCCGGGCAGGCCCGTCATCCACGCGTCGCGGCCGACGGCGGCGCGGTACTCCAGCACGTAGCGGGAGCCGCCGCGCGTCAGCGTGAGCGCCCGCGTCCCCGTGCCCAGAGCGATGGGCGCGAGCGTCACCTGGCCGTCGTCCGACGGCTCGGGGTTCGAGGCGGCGTCGAGGATGCCGAGGTCGCGCAGGTGCGAGGCGTTGAGGTGCCCCTGGTTCTGCCACGACACGGCCATGATGTCGTTGGTGTCGCTGTACGACCGCTCGGTGCACGCAGACGCCAAGGCGTCGAGGACGCGGACCCCGCCGTCGCTGCAGTCGAGCAGCTGCGAGTGGCCGAGGCCCAGGTTGTGGCCGAGCTCGTGCCCGATCACGCCGGTGGTGTTGTAGCCGTTGGACCACACCAGGCCGCCGCTGGTGCTGTCGCCGCCGATCGTGCCGAGGCCCGCGATGCCGCCACAGGCGGGCAGGGCCTTGAAGTACACGAGCAGGTGCTTGCCCGCGCCCTCGGTGAAGCCGGTCTTGGCCTTCACCTCGTTCCAGAAGGTGAACGACGTGCCCACGCTGCCGCTCGAGCACGGGGTCGTGGTGGTCGTGACGACGCTGGGGTACGCCGTCGCCACGAAGCCGACTGCCCCGTCCGTCACGTCTGACCAGTAGGCGTCGACCGAGCCGTTGACGGTGGCGGCGACGTCCGCAGCGCTCACCGACGAGGCTGATCCGCCGGACGGCGTCGCGACGACGACCAGCACCTGGTGCGGCGAGTCCGCCGCCGAGGTGGCGGCTGCGGCGACGGCGACACCTGCCCCGGTGTCGGTCACGTTCGCCGCGGGCTCGGCGAGCACCTGGACGGCGGTCACGTCGGCCCCGGCCTCGGCGTCGGCCGACTCCGCGGTGACGACGGCGTCGTCCGGTGCCACGGCGTCGACGCCGTTCTCGGAGACCTCGACCGTCGGGGAGTCGGCAAGACCCACGCGGACCGTGGCGCCGTCCTCGACATGCTCGAGCGCGGACGCGGGCACCTGCACCGCGCCCTCGGCCGTGTTCACGAAGGTGACGGCATCGGCGTGGGCTTCCGGCGCCTCGAACGCATCGATCTCGAACCGCTCGACCGTGCCGACCACGACCAGCTCCGCGCCCGGAGTCCCCCCGGCCAGCGCGTCGGCCGGCGGCAGGGCCAGCGAGAGGGTCGCCGCCACGGCGACGGCCGTGAGGACCGCTCTGCGCGCGCCACGGCGTCCGGGCATGGCTCGGCCCGGAGCCGCGACGAGCCAGGGACGCACTGCCATACCCATGTCTTCGCCCGACATGGGCCCCGCCTCGTTGCTCCGAACGGGTGATCGCCCGGACGGAGTCATAGGGTTGGCGCCATGGCGAGCTCCGAGAACGGCCGCGGCCTCGACCGCATCGTGTGGGTCGACTGCGAGATGACCGGTCTCGACCTGGGCTCCGACGCCCTCGTCGAGGTGGCCTGCGTCGTCACCGACGGCGAGCTCACCGAGCTCGACGCCGGCGTCGCCGTGGTCATCCGCCCGCCGGACGAGCCCTTCGCGAACATGCCCGACGTCGTCCGCGAGATGCACACGGCGTCCGGCCTCATCACCGAGATCCCCGAGGGCACGACGCTCGCCGCCGCCGAGGCCCTCGTGCTCGACTACATCAAGAGCCACGTGCCCGAGGCCCGCAAGGCCCCGCTCGCGGGCTCGAGCGTGTACGTCGACCGCGGCTTCCTCGCCCGCGACATGCCCGAGCTCGACGCGTGGCTGCACTACCGCCTCGTCGACGTCTCCTCGATCAAGGAGCTCGTCCGCCGCTGGTACCCCCGCGTCTACTTCAGCGCCCCGGCCAAGCGCGGAAACCACCGTGCCCTGGCGGACGCCCGCGAGTCGATCGCCGAGCTGCGCTACTACCGCGAGACCGTGCTCGTACCCCAGCCGGGCCCGGACACCAACGGGGCCCGGGAGGTCGCGAGCCGCCACCTGCTCGAGCCGTTCGTGCCCGCCGAGGCCTCCGAGGGCCCGCCGGCCTGACGCCCGTACCTGGCCGCCGGGCCTGCCTCACGGTCGGTGTCGACGACCGCCCGTTCGGAGCACGGCCTCCGGGCCGGTATGCTTCCTACCCGGCCCCGCCGCCCGGTCCTGCACCGGGTACGCGACGGCTGATGGTGGGTGTAGCTCAGCTGGTAGAGCACCTGGTTGTGGTCCAGGTGGCCGCGGGTTCAAGTCCCGTCACTCACCCCACACAGCACGCAGCGGGCCCCAGTTCTTCCGGGGCCCGCTTCGTGCTGTCAGGCGTGAGTCCCTCTCCGTCGAGTGCGGGAGCGCAGCGAGGCGGTCGACGGACCCGTCACTCACGCCCAGGAACAGTGGACGGCGGCTCACCGAGCCACGCGACGAACGCGCCACCAACCCGCCGAAGCGAGCCCGAGCGCGAGCCCGAGCGCGGGCCCGACCGATTCGGTAGTGCGAAATCGGCGCAGAGCGCGAGTTTCCACTACCGAATCGGCTCAGGTGAGGCGGCCGCCGACGAGATGCAGGACGACGTCGGCGGCGTCCGGACGCTCGCGAGCCGCGGGAGGAGCGTGTCCCTGCCGGAGCAGGACCCCTCCGGGGAGCACGACCAGATCACCGCCCTCGGCCGCAGGGATGGCGTCGTCGAGCCCAGGGGGCGGGCCGACCAGGTGGGCTGAGGGTCAGGCGAGGATCGCGACGCCGTCGAAGCCCAGGGCGCCGGTGGCGCCGCCGGTCATGTTGACGACCTTCACGGTGTGGGTGCTGGTCGAGCCGAAGGACTTCACGACGGCGACGCGGACGCTGCTGGCGGTCGCGCTCATGTCCACCGTGGCGACCTTCACGCCGTCCACGAGCACCGCGACCGTTCCGTGGTGCGATCCGCGCTGCAGCAGCACCGCGATGCTCGACGCCGTCACGGTCGTGGTGGCCGAGGCGTACTTCGTCGAGGTCCGGTGGAGGCTGCCGCCGTTGGCCGACGACGTCGTGCTCAGGGTCCAGGGTCCGACGTACGTCGTCGCGACCCGGTCGCTGCGGTAGTTGGCCTTCGTGGCACCGGTCGCCGTCCAGATCGTGCCCTCGCCGTCGGTCACCGTCGTCGTACGGCGCAGCATGTTCCACGCGCTAGACGCGAGCCCCGTGGTGAGCGTTCGCGCGGTGGTGGTGCCGGCCTCGGTGGTCACGCCCCACGACCAGGTGACGGGGACGACCGGGCCGCTCGACGTACGGGTCATGGTGCCTGTGCGCAGCGAGGCGACGGGGTCGGTCATGCCGAGGACGGCGACCGCGAGCTGCGTGACTGCCGGAACTCCGCCGATCTCGTAGTCGACGACGGCCGCGGAGGACGAGGTCGAGACGAGGCGCACGCGGAGCCTGCCGTCGGCCAGCTCGACCCAGGAGTTGCGCGGGAGCGCTGCGTCGAGCGCGCCGAGCGACGCGTCAGCGGTCGAGGGGTCGCCGTCGAGCAGGAGCGACTCGCGCAGCGGGAACGACGTGCTGCCCGCGGTCTCCCGGCGCACGGTCACACCGGTGGAGCCCCACCCGGGGGCGCCGGCCATCCAGGCGTCCTGCCCCGTCGCGGCGCGGAACTCGAGCACGTACGACGTGGTGCCGTCCGCCAGCGTGAGCAGCCGCAGTCCGGCGCCGCTCTCGAGCGGGGCGAGCACGGCGCGACCGGACCGGGTTGGCCGGGCCTGGGCGGACGACGACGTGAGCAGGCCGAGGTAGCGCAGGTGCGACCCGTTGAGGAAGCCCTGGTTCTGCCACGAGACGCCCATGATGTCGTTGGTGTCGAGGTACGACTTCTTCACGCAGGCGGCGCCTGCGGCGTCGGTGACGCGAGTCCCGCCGCTCGTGCAGGCGAGGGTCGAGGAGTGGCCGAGGCTGAGGTTGTGACCGAGCTCGTGGCCGAGGACGCCGGTCGTGTTGTAGCCGTTGCTCCAGAGCATGCCGCCCGAGGCCCGGTCCGATCCGACCGTGCCGAGCCCGGCGATGCCGCCGCAGGAGGTCAACGTGCGGAAGTAGACGACGAGGTGCTTGCCCGGTCCCTCGCTCCACCCGGTCGTGGCCTTGATCTCGTTCCAGAACTCGAACGACGTCGACGCGTCGCCGCTGGCGGCGCACGGGGTGGACGCGGTCTTCACGACCGACGGGTACGCCGTGGCGTCGAACGTGACCGAGCCGCCCGTCATCCTCGACCAGTAGCTGCTGACCGAGCCGCGGACGGTGGCGGCGACGTCGGCTGCCGACACGCTCGAGGCCGTCCCGTTCGACGGCGTGGCGACCACGACGAGCACGTGGTGGCTCGCGCTGCTGGTGGCCTGCACCGTGACCGCAGCGGGAGCCGCACCTGTGCCGGTGTCGGTGAGCCCGGCCGCGGGCTGCGCGACGACGGCGAGCCCGGTGACGGCCGCCCCGGCCTCGGTGTCGGTGCCGTCGGTCACGAAGGGCTCGACACCGGACGCCGACACCTCGGCGGTTGCCGAGTCGGCCAGCGAGACACGGACCGTGGCCCCGTCCGCCACCTGTGCGAGCGCCGAGGCCGGCACCTGTACGGCGGCGTCGCCGGTGTTCACGAACGTGAGCGATGCGTCGTCCTCGCCGGCCTCGTGGCTGGCGAAGTCGTCGACGAGGAACCGCTCGACAGTGCCCGTCACGACCAGCTCGGAATCGGGACCGGACGCCGCGGCCGACGCCGCGGGGGCGAAGCCGACCACCAGGCCGACGGCGACGGCACAGGCCGTCGCTGCCAGGACCGGGGCATGGCGTCGCGTCATGCCCACTGCTTCGGCGACCCGCTCCCCCGGTCTTTCGGCCCACTGCTCCGTTCGGGTCGCCGGGTTGTGTGACGCGGCCGACATCCCCGCGATGACCGGTCATCGACGGTCACGCACCGTGCGCGACCACGCCGTACGACCTCCCGCCGCCCCGGCGTTCCGACCGCGCAACGTGACGGCACCCGGTCGTCCGCCTGCCGCCGGCGCTGGCAGACTCGAGCCGTGACCGCACCGCCGCCCGAGAACCCGGCCACCGCACCCGTCCCCGCGACCGAGCACGAGGACGAGGGCAGGTACGACGCCGGCGACCCGCACCGCCGGCGGTCGGCGCATCTGCTCGGCCTCATCGTGAGCGGCGCCGTGCTCGCCACCGCCCCGGACGACTACCGGCTCGCCCGCGTCTGCGCCGCGCTGGTCGCGACGCTCGCCGTCTACTGGATCGCCGAGACGTACGTGCACTGGATCGCCACCCGCACCATCCACAGGCGCGACCTCACCGGCCCCGAGCGCATGCGGATCGTGAAGGACGGCTGGCCGCTCATGGCGGCGAGCATCGTCCCGGTCGTCGTGCTGCTCGTGGAGGCGCTGCTGCAGATCGAGACGGCGACGGCGGTCAAGGTGGCCCTGGTGGTCAACACCCTGCTCCTCGGCCTGGTCGGCTGGAACATGGGCCGCGCCGGCGGCCTGCGCGGCGCCCGGCTCCTCGCGTCGTCGTGCCTCACCGCGCTGTTCGGCGTCGTCATGATCGTCCTCAAGTCCAGCCTGCACTGACCCGGACGTGCGAGAGCCCCGCAGCGCTAGGCGCTGCGGGGCTCTCGACCGTGGATCGGTGCGTCAGGACGCGAGCGCCTTGGCCTTGATCGCGTCGAACTCCTCCTGGGAGATCGCACCCGAGCTGAGCAGGTCGTGCGCGTTCTTGATCTGCGCGGTCGGGTCGGCCGCGGGGGCCGCCACCGAGCGGATGTAGTCGGCCTGGGCGGCCTCGGCGGCCCTGTACTGCGCCATGTCGCGCTCGGTCATGCCCTTGCCGCGGGCGATGACGTAGATCAGCGCCGCGAGGAGGGTGAGCGCGAACAGGAAGATCAGCCAGCCGGCCTTCGCCCAGCCGCTGAGGTCATCGCTGCGGAAGATGTCCACGATGATGCGGAACAGCAGGATGAAGTACATGACCATGAAGAAGAAGACGAGGAGCGTCCAGAGCCAGTCGACGAGGTTCATCGCTGAGCCTTTCCTTTAGTGAAGTGGCCCGTGGCCGGGCCGCGGTCCGGCCGGGATTGGCGGCCGGTGCGGTTCGCACCGCCGTGACGCACAGGGTGCCTCCCGGCCCCCTCGAACGTCCCAGCAGACATCCTGGCCCATCCGACTCTCCGGGGTCGGACAGACACAGAAAGTCGGTCGGTTCGTGACCATCGGCCCGGGGCCCGGACGAGCGGCGACACACCGCTCGCACAGGTCTAGGTTGGATCTGCGGGACACCCACGCGGGCCTGCACCAGGACGCGGGGCACGGTCCCGTACCGCGCGGCCTGCTCGGCCGCTCGGTCGGCGGGAGGGGTCCTCCGTATGAGCACCACGAGAACACCATCAGCAGCACCGCTGGCGCCGCAGAAGCCCGGACGGGCGCTGGGCCTGCCCCAGGCCACCGCGCTCATCGTCGGCAGCATCATCGGGGTCGGGATCTTCAACCTGCCCGGCTCCCTCGCCTCGTACGGCCCCATCAGCATCTGGGCCATGGTCCTCACCACCGTGGGCGCCCTCGCCCTCGCCCTGATGTTCGCCAGCATGTCCCGGCGGCTTCCCGCCGACGGCGGACCGTACGCCTACGCGCGTACGGCGTTCGGCAACGGGACGGGTTTCGCCAACGCGTGGTCCTACTGGATCACCGCATGGGCGGGCAACGCCGCGATCGTGGTCGGCTGGGTGTTCTACGTCCAGTACGTCATCGGCGGCTGGCTCGACGCCCAGGGCCTCGACACCGGCTGGCTGGGCACGACGGTGCCGATCCTCGGCCAGGACCTCGCCGTCTGGCCGGTCCTGTTCGCGGTCGTCGGGCTCTGGCTGCCCGCCGGCGTCAACCTGCTCGGCGTGAAGAACATGGGCGCGGTCCAGCTCTGGACGTCGGTCATCAAGTTCGTGCCGCTGGCGCTGATGTCGACGGTCGGCCTGTTCGCCATCTCGACCGACAACTTCAGCCCGATGAACCTCTCCGGCGACAGCGACGCGCAGGCGATCCTGGGCGCGATGGCGCTGTGCCTGTTCTCCTACCTCGGCGTCGAGACGGCGTCGGTCGCCGCGGCCAAGGTGCGCAACCCCGACGTGAACGTCCCCCGCTCCACCATCTTCGGCACGCTCGCGACCGCAGCGGTCTACCTGCTGTCGCTGATCGCGGTCTTCGGCTCGGTCCCGAGCACGGTGCTCGGCGAGAGCTCCGCGCCGTACTCCACGGCGGCCGACGCGATGACCGGTGGCACCTGGGCCGGCTGGGTCGTCGCCGCCTGCGTCATCATCTCCGGCTTCGGAGCGCTCAACGGCTGGACCATGATCTGCGCCGAGATGCCGCTCGCCGCAGCCAACGACGGCCTCTTCCCCACGCGCTTCGGGCGCATGTCCGCGCGCGGCGTCCCCGCGTTCGGGATCATCGCCTCCACAGTGCTCGCCACGGTGGCGGTGGTGTTCGCCAACTGGGGCAGCAGCGGCTACACGGTGTTCAACACCCTGGTCTACATGTCCGGCATCACCGCGGCGATCCCGTACATCTTCTCCGGGCTGGCGCAGCTGAAGTGGCGCATCACCGACTCGAGGAAGGTCCACACCCCGAGGCTCGTCCGCGACCTGGTCGTCGCCGTGGTCGCGATCGTGTTCTCCGTGCTCTTCATCGTCTACTCGCGGAACACCGGTGACGAGAACACCCTCATCCAGGAGTACGCACCGTTCATCATGGCTGGTGCCGCCTTCGTCATCGGGATCCCGGTCTACCTGTCCCAGCGCAAGCGGATGACCGAGCCCGAGCCCGTCCCCGACTACCCGACAACGCGCACGGAGGTGGCCTCATGACGTTCCACGTCGACTCGGAGGTGGGAGTCCTCAAGCAGGCGATCCTGCACCGGCCCGGCCTCGAGCTCTCACGCCTGACGCCGCAGAACGTCGAGGACCTGCTGTTCGACGACGTCATGTGGGCCGAACGGGCGCGCGAGGAGCACGACGCGTTCGCCGCCAGCCTGCGCGACAAGGGCGTCACGGTGCACCTGTTCCACGAGCTCCTCGTCACCGCGCTCGACCAACCCGGGGCGCGGGACTTCATCGCCGACGAGCTCACCACCGCCAACCGCTTCGGCCCCGCGCTCGAGGCACAGCTCGACGAGCTCGTGCTCCGGGCGCCGGCCGAGACGCTCGCCGAGGTGCTCATCGGCGGCGTGCTGCGCAAGGACATCGATCTCGACGAGGGCGCCAGCCTGCTGTGGGCCTATCTCGAGCCGATGGACTTCCTGCTCCGCCCGCTGCCGAACCACCTCTTCCAGCGCGACAACTCCGCCTTCGTGTACGACGGGCTGTCGGTTAACCCGATGTCGAAGCCCGCCCGCAAGCGGGAGACGATCAACTCCCGCGCGGTGTGGAACTTCCACCCGATGTTCCGCGACGCCGGGCTGCACTTCTACTACGGCAACGACAACGAGTACCACGACCCCGCGAACGTCGAGGGCGGCGACATCCTCGTGATCGGCAACGGCGCGGTCATGGTCGGCATGGGAGAGCGGACGACCCCGCAGGGCGTGGAGTTCCTCGCCCGGCAGTGGTTCGCCCACGGCAAGGTCACCCGCGTGATCGTCGTCGAGCTGCCCAAGGAGCGGGCGTTCATGCACCTCGACACCGCCATGACGATGATCGACCGGGACGCCTTCAGCGTGTACCCGTTCCTGTCCGGGAACCTGCGCTGCTTCACCCTCGAGCCCATCGGGTCCGGTGAAGGCGACTACAAGGTGGCCGAGCACGACGAGCTCTTCCCCGTCGTGGCCGAGTCGCTCGGGCTCGACCGGCTGCGGGTGCTCAAGACGCCGATCGACGAGCACGGCGCCGCGCGCGAGCAGTGGGACGACGGCAACAACTTCCTTGCCGTCGCACCGGGAGTCATCTTCGGGTACGAGCGCAACACCACCACCAACACGTTCCTGCGCCGCAACGGGATCGAGGTCGTCACCATCGCCGGCTCGGAGCTCGGACGCGGCCGCGGCGGCCCGCGCTGCATGACCTGCCCCATCGAGCGCGAGCCCGTGGGCTGAGGCCCTCTAGGCTCGGAAGACACGTGAGAGACGGAGACAAGACGAGATGTCGTTCAACCTGCGCAACCGCGACTTCCTGAAGGAGGTCGACTTCACCACCCAGGAGCTGCAGTTCCTGCTCGACCTCGCGCGCGACCTCAAGCGCGCGAAGTACTCGGGCACCGAGGTGCAGCGCATGCGCGGCAAGAACGTGGCGCTGATCTTCGAGAAGACCTCGACGCGCACGCGCTGCGCGTTCGAGGTCGGCGCCTACGACCAGGGCGCGAACGTGACCTACCTCGACCCGTCCGGGTCCCAGATGGGGCACAAGGAGTCGACCGCCGACACCGCGCGCGTGCTGTCGCGCATGTTCGACGCGATCGAGTTCCGCGGCTCGGCGCAGTCCACCGTCGAGGAGCTCGCGGCGTACTCCGACGTGCCGGTCTACAACGGCCTCACCGACGAGTGGCACCCGACCCAGATGCTCGCCGACTTCCTCACGATGTCGGAGCACTCGGGCGGCAAGCAGATCTCGGACATCGCCTACTGCTACCTCGGGGACGCCCGCTCCAACATGGGCAACTCGCTTCTGGTCATGGGCGCCATCATGGGCTCGGACGTGCGCATCGCGGCCCCGAAGGAGCTGTGGCCGTCCGACGAGGTCCAGGAGATCGCCCGCCAGCGCGCAGAGCAGTCGGGCGCGCGCATCACGCTGACCGAGGATCCCGCCGAGGGCCTCGCCGGCGTCGATCACGTGCACACGGACGTCTGGGTCTCCATGGGCGAGCCCAAGGAGGTCTGGGACCAGCGGGTGCACCTGCTCGCGCCGTACCAGGTCAACGCCGCCGCGATGAAGGCAACCGGCAACCCGCACGCGAAGTTCCTGCACTGCCTCCCCGCGTTCCACGACACCAACACGGTCGTGGGCCGCGACATCGCGGCGAAGACCGGCATGACCGAGGGCCTCGAGGTCACGCACGACGTGTTCGAGTCCCCCGCGTCGGTCGTGTTCGACCAGGCCGAGAACCGCCTGCACACGATCAAGGCGATCATGGTCGCCACGATCGGCGACTGAACCCGCCGCGTCAGTCAGCACGAACGGAGAAGCCCGGGTCCTGGCCCGGGCTTCTCCGCGGGTCTACCGTCGCCCGCATGACGGTCACCATCCCCTGGCTCGGGGTCCTCGTCGCGTTCGTCGTCGCGTTCGTCGCGAACTTCCTGTGGTTCGGCCCCAGGACGATGTTCCCGATCTGGTGGCGTGCGCTCGGCCACACGGACGGCGAGCAGCTCGAGAACGGCGACGGCATGGCCAAGGTCTTCGGCCTCACCGTGGTCGGCCTGCTCGTGCAGGTGCTCACGATGTCGTGGATCCTGCAGGCCTGCGCCGCGCTCTACGACCAGGAGGTCACGGTCGGCACGGGGCTCCTCGTCGGTGCGCTGGTGGGAGCGGGCATCGCGGCCGCGGCCTCGCTCGGCCACCGGCTCTTCTCCGGCCAGGGCCTCAAGGTCTGGGCCATCGAGGTCGGCGGCGACATCCTCGGGCTCACCCTCATCGGCGGCGTGCTCAGCTTCTGGCTCTGATCCTCGCCGCGCCACGCGCTCCTCGGCGTCGGCCACCGGTGACGGGCGCACCGGTTCCTGGCGCCCCTGCCGTGGCGGAAACCGGCGTGCTCGAGTCGTCCCTGCTGAGCCGGGCCTCGGTCTCCTCGCGCTCGCTGGGCAGATCCTGGGGCAGCGCACTCGACCCCCGGCCTCCCTGCGGGAACCTCTGCCGGATGCCGCCGCCGGGCCTAGGGTCGGGCCTGCCGAACGAGGAGGAGGACGCATGGATCCGGCCACCACCAGCCTGCTGGTGCTCGCCGCCGTCGTCGTCCTGTTCATCTGGAACCGGCTGCCCGTCGCCGCGGTCGCCGTCCTCACGGCCCTCACGCTGTGGGCGACCGGGCTGCTCGACTACGACCAGGTGCTCGCGGGGTTCGGCGACCCGGTCGTGGTGTTCATCGCCTCGCTGTTCGTCGTGTCCGAGGCCATCGACTCGGCGGGCGTGACGAACTGGGCGGGCCAGACCCTGCTCGCGCGCATCGGCGACCGGCCGAGGGCCGCACTCGTCGCGGTGATGGCTCTCGCCGCCGTGATGAGCGCCCTCATCACCCTCAACGGCGCCGCCGCGGCCCTGCTGCCGATGGTCGTGGTGATCGCGATGCGCCTCAAGGTGGCGCCCGCGCACATGCTGCTGCCCATGGCCTTCGCGGGGAGCTCCGGCTCGCTGCTCATCCTCACGGCCAGCCCCATCAACGTGCTCGTGTCCGACGCGTCGTCCGACGCCGGAGCGGGCGGCTTCGGCTTCTTCGAGTTCGCCGTGGTCGGCATCCCGCTGGTGCTCGGCACCCTTGCGATCTGCGCGCTGATCGCCGAGAAGGTGCTGCCCGTCCGCGAGTCCCTCATGCTGCCGCCCGACCTCAGCCGCTACGCCAGCACCGTGCAGGACCACTACGACCTCACCGACGGGTTCCACCGCCTGCACGTCCGCGAGCACTCCCCGCTCGTGGGTACGTCCGCGGACCGGCTCGACCTCGCGCCGTACGCCGGTGTCACCGTGACGGCCGTGCAGGCCAGCGATGGCACGGTGAGCAGGGGCGCGCTCGAGGCGGGCGACGTCCTCGTCGTCACTGGGCCGTCGGACGTCGTGTCGCGCCTCGCCATGGACCTGGTGCTCACGGTGGCGATGCGTCCGGTCACCGACTCGACCGGCGTGCTCATCACCGACGAGATGGGCGTCGCCGAGCTCGTGGTGCCCCCGCGGTCGCCGCTCGTCGGCGAGTCCGTGTTCGCCGGGCAGCTGCGCAGCTCTGACGTCGTGATCCTCGCGATCCGGCGTCGGGGCAAGGATCTCGGCGCCGGCCCGGTCGACCTCGTCGAGGGCGACCTCCTGCTCGTGCACGGCGCCTGGTCGGCCGTGGACTCGCTCGTCGACCACCGCGACGTCGTCGTCGTGAACAGCCCGGACCTGGTCCGCCGTCAGGCCGCCCCGCTCGGCAGCCGTGCCTGGCGAGCAGTCGCCGTCCTCGCCGTGATGATCCTGCTGCTCGCGCTCGGGCTGGTGCCGGCGTCCATCGCGGGGCTCGGAGCCGCCGTCGCCATGGTCCTGCTGCGCGTGATCTCCGGGCCGCAGGCGCTGCGCTCGATCTCCTGGCAGACGGTCGTCCTCATCGGCGGCCTCATCCCGCTGTCGACCGCGATCCGCACGAGCGGCGCGGCTGACCTGCTCGCCTCGTGGCTGCTCGCCGTCGTCGGCGACGCCGGCCCGATCGTGCTGCTGCTCGCGCTCTTCGTGATGACCGCGACGCTCGGCCAGTTCATCAGCAACACCGCGACGGTGCTGATCCTGCTCCCCGTCGCGGTGGCCGCCGCGACGGAGTTCGGGGTGTCCGTGCAGCCGGTGCTCATGACGCTCGCCATCGCCGGCGCGTGCAGCTTCCTCACGCCCGTGGCGACCCCGGCCAACATGATGGTCATGGGGCCGGGCGGCTACCGCTTCAACGACTACTGGCGGCTCGGCCTGCCCCTCCTCCTCTGGTGGCTCGTCGTCGCCCTCGTCGTCGTCCCGCTCGTCTGGCACTTCTGAGCCCCGCGAGTTACTGCCCCATTGGCCGTTGAGCGGCCGTCTTCAACGACGTTCTGGGCAGTAACTCGCGGACTCCGAGGCGCGGGGTCGGCGGCGCGGGACGGGCGGCGGGGCGGGCCGGCAGCCTCAGGCGACGAGGTGCAGCGTCTCGGGGTCGCGCGGTGCGATCTCGAGGATGGTGCACTCCCACGGACCGGCGGGACCGTCCACGACCACGGTGTCGCCCGCGCGCGCGCCGAGCAGCGCGGCCCCGAGCGGCGACGAGGCGCTGACGCGGTGGTCGTCGAGCATGGCCTCGATCGCCGGCACCGGCCGCACCCAGGTGCCCTCGCCGTCGACGAGGCTGATCCGGACGTAGCTGCCGAGCTCGACGACGTCGCCCGAGGGCGCCGGCAGGGTCACCGCGCGGGCGAGCAGCCGCTCGAGCCAGACCGCCTCGACGCACAGCCGCTCGAGCCGTGTCACGTCGCGCGGGTCGCGCCGCCGCTTGTCGAGCCCCGTCCGCGCCTCGGGGATGGCGACCTCGAGCAGGTGCTGCGCGCGCAGCTGCATGAGGAAGCGGCCGTCGGCCGTGAGCAGGGGGCGCTCCGCGGATCGCCGGGGGCCGGCGGACGGGCGGACGCGCGCCCCCTGGATCGGGCGGGGGCGGGTCGTGGGGTTCATGGTTCCTCCTGGCAGGGCTCGGTCGGATGGCAGCCGTGGCTGCTCCGCCGGTGGTCTCCCGCCGCCGCGGCTGGTGCCGCGACCCCTCGACCCGGGCCCTGGGGCCGTGCTGACGAGTCGAAGGTGATGGGGTACTCCCCGCCGATCAGATGCGGACAGTTTCCGGAAATCTAAATCCTCTGTCAAGCCCGGCCGCGCAGGTCCCGCATGCGGTGCGGCCCTCCGCTGGCAGGCTGTGCCCGTGACCAGCGCCCTCGTCGTCATCGACGTCCAGAACGAGTACGTGACCGGTGCCCTGCCGATCGTCCACCCCCCGGTCGACGAGGCGCTCATCCGCATCGGCGAGGCGATCGACGCCGCCATCGCGGCCGGCCTCCCCGTGGTCGCGGTGCGGCACACCGAGCCCGACCCGAGCGGCGGCATCTTCGTGGCGGGCACGCCGGCGTGGGAGCTGCACGACGTCGTCGCCTCGCGGCACCACGACATGGTGATCGACAAGCAGCTTCCCGGCTCGTTCACCGGCACCCCGTTGCAGGAGTGGCTGTCCGAGCGCGGGATCGACCATGTCGTCATCGCCGGGTGGATGACGCACATGTGCGTCGACTCGACCACCCGCCAGGCGATGCATCGCGGGTTCGACGTCACCGTGCTCGTCGACGCGACCGGCACGATCGACATCGCCGACGACCTTCCCGCAGCGCTGGTCCACCGGGTCGAGCTCGGCGTGCTGGGCGACGGCTTCGCCCAGCTGCGCTCGACCGCCGACTGGGTGGCCGACCTGGCATGACCGACCGCACCTCGGTCGCCCGCACCCTCGACCTCAACGCCGACCTGGGCGAGGGCGTCGCGACATCCGCCCTCGACGCGACCCAGGTCGATGACGCCCTCCTCGCTGTCGTCACCAGCGCCAACGTCGCATGCGGCGGCCACGCCGGCGACGCGTCGTCGATGGCTCGTGTGTGCGCCGTCGCGGTCGAGCGAGGTGTGGCGATCGGCGCCCAGGTGTCGTACGTCGACCGCGCAGGATTCGGCCGCCGGCGGCTCGACGTCGATGCACGCACGCTGCAGGCCCAGCTGCTCGAGCAGCTCGGCGAGCTGCGCACCCACGCCCGCGCCGCGGGCGGACGCGTGGCGTACGTGAAGCCGCACGGCGCCCTCTACAACACCGCTGCGGACGACCCCGAGGTGGCGGACGCCGTCGTCTCGACCGTGCTGGCCGACGCCGACAGCCACCGGCAGCTGCCGGTCCTCACCCTCCCCGGAAGCGCCCTGGCCCTGCGGGCGCGGGCGGCCGGGATCGAGGTGGTGGCCGAGGCCTTCGCCGACCGCGCCTACACCCGTGCCGGTCGGCTCGTCCCGAGGTCGCACGACGGTGCGGTGATCACGGACCCCGACGCGGTCGTCGCCCGCGTCCTGCGGCTCGAGAGCGACGGCCTGCTGGAGTCGGCCGATGGCCACGACATCGCCATCGACGCGCGGTCGGTGTGCCTGCACTCCGACACCGACGGCGCGGTCGACCTCGCCCGCAGCGTGCGCCAGGCGCTGTGGGCGGCGGGCGTGGTGCTGGTGCCGTTCTCCGGCGTCCGATGACAGCCGTCACGCGCGTCGCCCCCTGCGGCGACCTCGCGCTGCTCGCGGACTGCCAGGATCCCGCCGGGGTCGCCGCCGCCGTGCGCGCCGCAGAACTCCCCGGGGTGGTGGAGGCCGTCCCGGGCGCCGCCACGGTGCTCGTGCGCCACACCGCCGCGGCGGACCGCCCCGCCCTCGCCCGCCGCATCGCCGCGCTCGAGCCGGCTCCGCGGTCGGACGGCGCCTCGGCCGTCGTCGTGGTGCTCGTGCGGTACGACGGAGCCGACCTCGACGACATGGCCGACCTCGTCGGGCTCAGCCGCGAGGAGGTCGTGGCCCGGCACCAGGCGTCGGAGTTCGAGGTGGCGTTCTGCGGGTTCTCCCCCGGCTTCGCGTACCTGTCCGGCCTCGACCCGCGGCTCGTCGTCCCGCGCCTGGCGACGCCGCGCACGTCGGTGCCGGCGGGCGCCGTCGCGGTGGCCGACGTGTGGTCGGCGATCTACCCGCGCGAGTCGCCCGGCGGGTGGCGCCTGCTCGGCACCACCGACGCCCCGCTCTGGGACGAGACCCGCACCCCGCCCGCCCTGCTCGCGCCCGGGACGCCGGTCCGTTTCCGCCAGGTCTCGCCATGATCGAGGTGGTGGCACCCGGGCCGCGCGCCCTGGTGGAGGATCTCGGCCGCCCGGGATGGGCGCAGTACGGCGTCGGCCCGTCCGGTGCGTACGACCGGGGGGCCCTTCGCCTCGCCAACCGGCTCGTCGGCAACCGCGAGGAGGCCGCCGCCGTCGAGGCGCTCGGCGGCGGCCTCGCTCTCCGCGCCCTGGTGCCCGTGGTCGTCGCGGTGACCGGGGCCGACGGCCCGGTGACCGTCACCGCGTCCGACGGAGGGGCCTACGAGGTCGGGAGGCGGGCCCCCGTGCACCTCGCGACAGGGGCGACCCTCGCCCTCGGGCAGCCCAGCCAGGGCCTGCGCAGCTACGTCGCCGTCCGCGGGGGGCTCGCCGTACGCCGGACCTTCGCCAGCGCGTCGACCGACACCCTGGCGGGCCTGGGCCCGGCACCGCTGGCCGCTCGCGACCGCCTCCCGCTGGGGTCGGACGGCGTGCGCCACCCGCACGTCGACCACGCCCCGCACCGGCCCTCCGGCGGGCCGCTGCGCGTCGTCCCCGGACCCCGCGACGACTGGTTCGCCGAGGGCGCGCTCGGCCTGCTGCTGGCCGCCTCGTGGACCGTGACGCCGCAGAGCGACCGCGTCGGAGTGCGCCTCGACGGCCCGCTGCTCGTGCGCCGGCCCGAGCGCGGCGAGCTGCCCAGCGAGCCCGTCGTGACGGGCGCTCTGCAGGTGCCTCCGGACGGCCGTCCGGTGCTCCTCGGCCCCGACCGTCCGACAACCGGTGGGTATCCGGTGATCGGTGTGGTCGTCGACGCCGACCTCGACCGGGCCGCACAGCTGCGTCCTGGTGACCAGCTGCGATTTCGCTTGGCCTGACTGGGATTTCCAAGATCTGTCCAAGGTCTGTCCAAGGCACGCAGAGTGACCTCGGTCGCGACACGCCCCCGGTCGGAGCAATGCCCGAGCGTCACCACCCGAACGGGTCACCATGAATCCACCCGCACTGACGAGACTGCATATGACCGAGGAGGTGATGACCATGACGACGCTCGAACGCACAGCAGGTGCAAGCGACGTGATGGAGCTGTTGCGTCAGGGAGTGCCCCTGACGTTGCTGCTGGACCTCGCCGATCCCCGCGGTCCCCGATCCCTGGAGCTCCTGCTCCTGGAGAGGGACGCCGCCTAGCGAGGTCACCACTCCGTCCGTCCCCCACGCCGCGGGCACGGGCACCGAGGCCCGACGGCCGTGAACCGTCGGACCGGCCCCTGGAAGAGGGCCTCCCATAACTCAATTTCATCCCCGGCTCACACCCGGTGTATCCTTTCCCCGCACCTTGCGCCGCTAGCTCAACTGGCAGAGCAGCGGACTCTTAATCCGCGGGTTGTAGGTTCAAGTCCTACGCGGCGTACTGGTGGAGAGGCCCGGTCTTCGGACCGGGCCTCTTCCTTGTGACCTGCGGCTTCACCCGCGTGCGACGCCGATCGCGGCCATCGCAGGAGCCGATCGCGGATCGGCCGCTCAACGGCCGTGGTGCCCGTGCGGTTGCACAGGGCAGCGCCGACGTCGTCTGCGCCGCCCGCTGCGGCCTGGCTGGACACCGCCTGACCTCAGCCCGGCAGCATCCCGTAGGCGTACGTCGGGCGCACGGACAGCACGAGCCGGCGGTCGGCCACCATCGCACGGCGGTAGTCGTCCCAGTCGGAGTGCTCGCCGGACAGCGCGCGGTAGTAGTCCACGAGCGTGTCGACGGTGGCGTCGGCCGGGTCGGCGGCCACGGGCGAGAGCTCGGCCTCGCCCTCGAGCACGACGTACGACCAGAAGTCGTCGGCTGGCACGTGCAGGGAGACGCGCGGGTCGCGGGCGAGGTTCTTGGTCTTGGCCCGGTCGGCGGTGAGCGACACGCGCATCACGCCGTCGGCGTCGGTCCACTGCGAGACGTGCGAGCTCTGCGGGCGGCCGTCCTTCTTCAGCGTGATAAGCACGCAGCGCCGGTGGCCGCGGGCGTAGTCGAGCGCAGTGGCGAGATCGGTCATGGGAGGGCCTCCGACGGTGATGGTCCCGCCACCGTACGGCGAGAGGCCTCCTGGCGCTGCCGGGTCGGCACGACGGCGCACGTCCCCCCACGAGTGGAGGCCACCGCACGCTCAGCGTCCGGAGTGCCGGCTCTCAGCATCCTCATACGTTCGCCCGCCACCCTGGGCGGCGTAACGTGCGCCAGTTCCGTGCCGCGGCACGCTCGGACCGAGGAGACCACCATGGACCAGGACCGCCCCGGCCTCACTCCCCCGCCGGCCGGCAGCACCCCCGGCGACCTCCCGGCAGCGCAGCCCGAGACCGGCACGACCGAGGTGCTGGCGTCCGCGCAGCGCGGCCGACGGATCGGCACCGGCGTGCTCGTCGCGGCCGTGGGCATCGCCGCGCTCGGCGTCGCCGGTGCGACGTACGCCGCAGCGTCCGACCCGTCGCCCTCGGCGTCGGGCAGGGGCTCGTCCGAGGGCCCGCCGGCGGCCCCGGGCGACGGCGACGGCGACAGGGACGGCGACGGCGGCCACAGGGGCGACGGCCAGGGTGGCCCCGATCGTGGCGGCCATGGCCCCCGCGGCGGCTTCCCGGGCGCCGTGCACGGCACGTTCGTGGTGCCGAACCAGGACGGCACCGGCTACCAGACCATGCAGATGCAGCACGGCACCGTCACGGCAGTCTCCGCGACCTCGATCTCGGTGACGAGCGCGGACGGCTTCACCGCCACGTACGTCGTGGACGCCGGCACGAAGATCAACCGCGACGGCGCGATCGCCGACATCACGGCCGACGCCGACGTCATGGTGATGGGCATCGTGGACGGCAGCACGGTCACCGCCGAGCGCGTCGTCGACACCGCGGCCTTCGGCGCGGGGGGCGAGCGCGACCACGGCGGCACAGGCCCGGGCGGCCTGAAGTCGGGAGAAGCCACCCCGAGCGCCGCCGCCTGAGGCATCCTCTAGCCGAGACCCCCGCGTCGCCCCCGTCGCGGGGGTCTCGCCTGTCCGGGGTCAGTCGACGGGCTCGGGATCGTCCATCGGGTCGAGCACGGCCCAGATCATCGGGATCTGCAGCGGCATCCGGGCCCAGGCGATCAGCGCCGTGGTCGAGGTGATCCCGTCATCGGCCGTGGCGCCGAGCGCGAACTGCAGGTTGGACGGCCACACCGCGAGCAGGACGACCGCGCTGGCGGGCCCGGCCCAGCGGCGGCGGGTCATCAGCCCGTAGGCGCACACGAGCTCCACGGCGCCCGCGGCCAGGTTCACCGCCACCGGGGCCGGCACCCACGGCGGCATGAAGTCGTCGAAGGCCGAGGGCCGCACCACGTGCAGCACCCCGGACGCCGCGAACAGCCCCGCCACTGTCAGGCGCACCCCGCGGCGCACGCGCTCGACGCGGCTCACGGTGCCGGCCACGTCTCGGGGATCCCGTGGCCGCCGTCGGCCACGAGGGTCGCACCCGTGACGAACGACGCCGACTCGTGCGCGAGGAAGAGCACGGCGGCCGCGACCTCGTCCGGAGTGCCGCTGCGTCCGAACGGCCCGTGGCGCGCGGCGTCCGCCTCGAAGTCGAGCTGCGACGAGGTGGCGACGTACCCCGGGGCGACGACGTTCACCGTGATGCCGTCGGCCACGACCTCGAGGGCGAGGCTGCGCGAGAGCCCGACGAGGGCGGCCTTGGACGCGGCGTACGACGCCTGCCGCGGCATGCCGTTCACCGGGCCGGTGGTGGACGAGACCGTGACGATGCGGCCGTAGCCGGCGGCGCGCATCGTGGGGACCACAGCCCTGCTCGCGAGGAACGCCGTGGAGAGGTTGCGCGAGATCGCGGCGTCCCAGGCGGGCAGCGGCAGGTCGGCGACCTCGCCGTCGACGTCCCAGCCGGAGACGACCGAGGTCATGCCCGCGTTGTTCACGAGGATGTCGAGGCGGCCCCAGCGGCTGACGGCGGCGGCGACCAGCAGGTCGGCGGCGCCGTCGACGGTGAGGTCGGCGACCACGCCGACCGCGGACGGGCCGAGCTCGGCCGCGCGCTCGTGCACGCGCTCGCTGGTGGCGCCGAGCACCACGGCGGCTCCCTCGGCCGCGAACGCCCGCGCGCAGGCGAAGCCGATCCCGTCGGGCGAGCCTGCACCCGTCACGATCGCGACCCGTCCGTCGAACCTGCCCATGCGGACCGCCGTCCTAGAGGTAGAGACCGGGTGCGCCGTCGCCGCTGACGCGGTGGGCCGCGAGCGCATGAATGTCGCGCTCGCGCAGCAGGACGTACTCGGCGGCCTGGATCTCGACCTCGGGGTGGCTCTCGGGGTCGAACAGCACCTGGTCGCCGACCTCGATCGTGCGCACGTTGGGGCCGGTGGCCACCACGCGCGCCCAGCTGAGCCGGCGGCCGACCTGCGCGGTGGCCGGGATGAGGATGCCGCCTCCGGAGCGGCGCTCGCCGTCGTCGTCGACCTTCACGAGCACGCGGTCGTGCAGCAGCTTGATCGGCACGGAGCCGTCGGGCAGCGGGGAGGTGTCGGGCGCGCTCACGCGTCGGAGCGTACGTGCTCGGGCCGGGCGGAGGTCCGCCGGGCTGCGTGCGTCAGGAGGAGCGGCGACGGCGCGAGACGCCGAGGACGACCACGAGGCCGACGACGACGCCGGCCGCGATGAGCACGCGGTCGGGCTTGATCCCGCCGAACTCGTCCACGAACACGCCCTTGACCTTGTCGACCTGGCGGTTCATGACGTTCCTCGGGGTGACGTACTCCTGCAGGTCGTCGATGCGCCCGGCGAGACGGTCGCGGGTGGCGTCGAGCTCCGCCTGGATCTCCGAGACGCTGCGCTGCGGAGGCTTGGGCTTCTCGCCCTTGGCCTTGGCCTTGGCGTCGTCCGCCTTCGCCGCAGGCGCGTCGGCGGCGGAGGCGGCCTTCTTCTCGACGGTGGCGGCCTTCTTCTCGACCGTGGCGGCGGCGTCCTTCACGTCGTCCTTCGCGGACGACGCGGCGTCCTTGACGGAGTCGGCGGCCTTGTCTGCGGAGTCGCGCACAGCGGCGGTGGTGGAGTCGCTCACGTCGTCGAGCCTACGCCGATCCGCGCCGTCTGCGGCACCCGACCTGCGGATCAGGCGCGGGTGGGTGCTGACGCCGTGACGAGGCCGGTGGCCGAGGCATCGGTGTGGTCGTCGAGGCCGGCCGTGCGCCCGAGACCCTTCGCGCCCTTCAGGAGCAGGACCACGAGGAAGACCGCGGCGTTGACGAGCACGATGGTCGTGCCCGACGGGATCTCGAGCTGGTACGAGAGGTACATGCCGACCGCGCCGGCCGCGGTGCCGAGCGCGGTGGCGATCCAGAGCATGCGCCCGAACGAGTCGGTCAGCATGCGGGCGACGACCGGCGGGATCACCAGGGTGGCCGCGACGAGGGTGACGCCGATGATCGAGAGCGTCGCGAGGATCGACATCGACAGCACGACCATGAGGATCGTGTCCATGAGGCCGACGTTGACGCCGGACACCTTGGCCACCTCGGGGTCGAAGGTCGAGAACAGCAGCTGGCGGTAGAGGACGGTGAAGATGGCGATGGTGCCGAGGAAGACGCCGCCGAGCAGCAGGAGGTCGCCGATCGAGACGCCGTTGATGCTGCCGAACAGGAGGCTGTCGAACGCCGGGCCCTTGTTGCCGAACTTCGTCAGCAGCGCCACACCGAGCGCGAACGAGGCGGTCGTGACGACGCCGATCGCGGCGTCGGCGCCGATGCGGTGCCGACGCGTGACGGCGTTGATCGCGAGGGCCGAGGCGAGCCCCCAGAGCCCGGCGCCCAGGACGATCGGGATGCCGAGCAGGGGCGCCGCGGCGTACCCGCCGAAGATCGCGTGCGAGAGGCCGTGGCCGATGTAGCTCATGCCGCGCAGGGTGATGAAGACGCCGATCAGCCCGCAGAGGCCGCCCGCGAGCAGGGCGGCGACCAGGCCCTTGATGAAGAACTGGTACTGGAACGGGTCGAGCAGCGTCTCGAGGAAGGTCATGACGCGGCCGGCTTCATCGTGACGTCGTCCATCGAGTCGACGACCACCGGGATGCCGAGGTGCTGCAGGATCTCCATCCGTGCGCCGAAGACCTCCTCGACCACCGCAGGCACGATGACCTCCGACGGCGGGCCGCTCGCGATCACGCGCGTGCGCAGGGCGAGCAGGTGCGGCAGGTGCGCGGCCATGCCGTTGAGGTCGTGCGTGGTGAGCACGATCGCGAGGCCCTCACGGTTGAGGTCGTCGAGCAGGTGCAGCACCTCGTGCCGCGTCTGCACGTCGACACCGCTGGTGGGCTCGTCGAGCAGGAGCATCTGCGGACGGCGTACGAGGGCGCGGGCGAGGAACATCCGCTGCTGCTGGCCGCCGGAGAGCTCGCGGATGTGGCGCGCGCCCAGGTCGGCGATGCCCAGCCGCTCGAGGACGTCGGCGACCTCGGCGCGCTCGGCCTTGCTGGCGCGAGGGATCGGACGACGGGCCGGCCGCGACATGAGCACGCAGTCGTTGACCGTGACGGGGAAGTTCCAGTTGACCGTCTCGAGCTGCGGCACGTAGCTCACGGACACGCCGGCCGCCCGGGTGACCGAGCCGCGCTGCGGCTTCTCGGTGCCGAGCAGCAGCTTGAGCAGCGTCGTCTTGCCCGAGCCCGACGGTCCGACGATGCCGGTGAACTGCCCGGGCATCACGGCGTACGAGACGTCGCTGAGCACGGCGTGGTGGCCGTAGCCGAAGCTCGCGTGCGAGACGTCGACCAGGGGGGTCGTGGCGGAGATCGGAGACTGGGTCACTGGGGGTAGTCCGCCTTGTCGGGTGCGACATCGGAGACGTCGAGCGCGTCGAGCGCGTCGGTCGTGCCGCCGAGCCCCTGGATCATCGTCACGTAGTCGTAGCGCATGAGGCCGAGCCACGAGTGCTCGGCGTCCCCGGGTGCGCCCGGCAGGTCGTCGTCGCGCAGTGTGTCCTCGTAGCGGGCGCCGGTCTCGGCTGCGATCTGCTCGAGCACCTTGGACGGGAAGACCTCGGAGCCGAAGATGACGGGCACGTTCTCGGCCTTGATCTGGTCGACCAGGCGGGCGATCTCCTTGGGCTGCGGGTCCTCGAAGTTCGAGGGCTGCACGGCGCCGATCACCTTCCAGCCGTACGTCTTGGCGAAGTACGCGTAGGCGTCGTGGTAGGTCAGCAGCTCGAGGCCGCCCTCGGGCACGGTGGTCTGGTCCTTCTTCAGCGCGTCCGACAGCGCGGTGGCCTTGGCCACGAACGCCTCGTAGTTGGTCGTGTAGTAGTCGGCGTTGGCCGGGTCCTTGGCCGCGACCGTGTCCTTGATGACCGCGGCGTACTTGATCGCGTACGTCGGGTCGGTCCACAGGTGCGGGTTGGGCTTGCCGTCCTCCTTCGGGAAGGAGAAGTCGTAGATGTACTCCGACTCCGGCAGCACGGTGTCGCCGATCTTCACGATCGTGGCGTTGCTGGCGTTCTCCTCGGCGAGCTGGAACGTCGGCTCCTCGAGCTGCAGGCCGTTGACGAAGACGATGTCGGCCTTCTCCATCGTGGCCGCGACCTGCGGCGGGGGGTCGAAGGTGTGGCTGTTGGTCCCCTCGGGCACGATCCCGACCACCTGGGCGCGGTCGCCCACGATGTTCGCGGCGATGCTCGTGATCGGGGCCACCGTGGTGACGATCACCATCCCTGTGCCGCCGCCGGGCGACTCCGCGTCCGAGGCGTTGGAGCCGCAGGCTGCGAGGAGGAGGGCGCTGCCGAGGCCGAGGACTGCGAGCAGCGGGCGGGAGGAGCGGGAGATCACCGGGGAAGCCTAACGTCGTCGAGGCCTTATTGCGAACTGTTTGCAACTGGCAGCGATGTGCATCCCCGCCAGGTGCCACTCTCAGACACTTCGGAGCCCGCCGCATCCTGGATTGGCTGACGATCCGGTGACGTCGGGACGTCGTTAGGCTCGGCGCACCCCGATCAGGCCCGTCGAACCGCAGGAGCTCCCGTGACCGTCCGACTCGAGCCCGGCGACGCCGCTCCCCCGCTCGGCCTGCCCGACGACACCGGCGTGGTGCACGACTGGAAGGACCACAGGGGCGAGCGCGTGGTCCTCTACGTCTACCCCGCGGCGATGACCCCCGGCTGCACGAAGCAGGCCTGCGACTTCCGCGACTCGCTCGACTCCCTGGCCGCCGCCGGCATCACCGTGCTCGGCCTCTCGCCGGACAAGCCCGAGAAGCTCGCGCAGTTCCGCGAGCGCGACAGCCTCACGTTCCCGCTGCTGTCGGACCCGTCGAAGGACGTGCTCACGGCGTACGGCGCGTTCGGCGAGAAGAAGCTCTACGGCAAGACGGTCGTCGGCGTGATCCGGTCGACCTTCGTCGTGACGGTGGACGGCCGGGGCAAGGCCGTGATCGAGCATGCGTTCTACAACGTCAAGGCCACCGGCCACGTCGCCAAGCTGCGCAAGGACCTGGGCGTCTGACCCTGCCGGGCGTCAGGACTCGAGGGGGTAGCCCGACATGAACCACGCCTGGGTGCCGCCGAGCACGTTGACGACGTCGTACCCCTGCGGCTCGAGCCACGCGGCCACCTGGCCCGACCGGCCTCCGACCGCGCACACGAGGTAGACCGTCCGATCCTTCGGGATGTCCTGCAGGCGCACGGGGACGGTGTGCATCGGCACGAGGACGGCGCCGGGCACGCGGCCCGCGGCGTACTCGTCGGGGTTGCGGACGTCGACCACCGGGGTGGTCGGGTCGGCCTCGAGGATCGCGGCGAGCTCGGCCACGGAGACGTCGGCGGGCACAGGGAACTCCAGGGGCGTCGGGGCGGTGCGAGCAGCCTAGGACAGCCCCGGTCGTCGGCCGGACAAGATACGGGTCAGGCCAGCGACAGGAAGAGCTTCTCGAGGCGCGCCCGGTCGAGAGCGGGCGTCTCGCCCTTGCTCTCGGCCTCGAGGCACATCTCGAGGCCGCAGGCGACGACGCTGAACGCCGCGCGGTCGACGGCCTTGGAGGCTGCGGACAGCTGGGTGACGATGTCGGAGCAGTCGCGGTCGGCCTCGATCATGGCGATGACGCCGTCGAGCTGTCCGCGGGCCCGCTTGAGGCGGGCGATGACGGCCTTGGCCGCCTCGGGGTGCATCGACGCGCTCGCTCCGGTGGGCGTAGGACTCATGGCGGTCACGATGCCATCACCGGCGCCTTCTGGCCCGGCATCCGCGCAGCGCCACGCTGGAGGACGAGGCCGGGCCGCTGCGCGCGGAGCGTCATCAGCCCTCCGTCCAGGCTCGCGGAGTCGAAGCCGTTCTGGGCCAGAACGCGGTGCGCGAGGTACGACCGGAAGCCGCTGGCGCACAGGACGCGCACGGGTCGACCGGCCGCGGCCTGGCGCACGTCGTCGAGGTGGTCGCGCAGCTCGGTGTGCGGCACGTTGTACGAGCCGGGCAGGTGCCCGCCCTCCACCTCGACCTCCGACCGGACGTCGAGGAGCAGGACGTCGTCCCCGAAGCCGTCGAGGTCGTCCGGGCCCCAGGCCCGGAGCGTGCCGTCGAGGATGTTCTGGGCCATGAAGCCGGCCATGTTGACCGGGTCCTTCGCGCTGCCGAACGGCGGCGCATAGGCGAGCTCGAGCTCGGCGAGGTCGTCGACGGTCATGCCCGCGCGCAGCGCGGTGGCGATGACGTCGATGCGCTTGTCGACGCCGTCCTTGCCCACCGCCTGAGCGCCGAGCACGCGACCCTCCGGCGTGAACAGCAGCACGAGGTGCACCGGCTTGGCCCCGGGGTAGTAGCCGGCATGGCTTCCGGGGTGCAGGTGGACGACGTGGTGCTCGACACCGGCCGCCGTGAGCCGGCGCGACGTCGGACCGGTGACAGCCGCAGTGAGGCCGAAGACCTTCACGACGGCGGTGCCGAGCACAGGCTGGGAGGTGCGCGCCCGACCGAGGATCGAGTCGGCGGCGGTGCGGCCCTGGCGGTTGGCCGGGCCGGCGAGCGGCACGACGCCGGGCACGCCGGTGACGGCGTCGATCACCTGGATCGCGTCACCGACGGCCCAGATGCTCGGGTCGCTCGTGCGCTGGTCAGCGGTGACCACGACGGCGCCGCGGTCGGACAGCTCGAGGCCGGCGTCGCGGGCGAGGGCGGTCGACGGCTTCACGCCGACGCCGAGCAGCACGACGTCGGCCGCGAGCCGGGAGCCGTCGGCGAGGACGACGTCGACCGGGTGGTCGGTGGTCGAGTCCTCGACGGCTGCGAAGCCGGTGCCGACGCGGACGTCGACGTGGTGCAGGCGGAGCTCGGCCTCGACGAGCGCCGCCATCTCGGCATCGATCGCGGGCAGCACCTGCGGCGCCATCTCGACGAGGGTGACGTCGAGGCCGCGGCGGCGGAACGCCTCCACGGTCTCGAGGCCGATGAAGCCCGCGCCGATGACGACAGCCTTCTGCGCGCCGGCCGCGAGCATCGCGCGCAGGACGTCGGCGTCCGGCACGGTGCGCAGCGTGCGCACCTGCGGGCGGTCGAGCCCGGGCAGCGGGGGGACGATCGGGTCGGCGCCTGTGGCGAGCACGAGCGCGTCGTACGGCAGCACGACGTCGACGTCGTGGACGAGATCGCGAGCAGTGACCGTCCTGCCCTCGCGGTCGATCGAGCGCACGTCGTGGTGCACGCGGACGTCGAGGTCGAGGGACGATTCGAGGCTGTCGGGGGTGTGCAGCAGCAGGGCGTCCCGGTGCGGGATCTCGCCGCCCACGTGGTACGGCAGGCCGCAGTTGGCGAAGGAGACCTCGCCTCCGCGCTCGAGCACGACGATCTGGGCGCTCTCGTCGAGCCGGCGCAGCCGTGCCGCCGCGCTCATCCCGCCGGCGACCCCGCCGACCACCACCACACGTCGCATCGCGCTGCTCCTCGGTCTCGCGGTCCGTACACGCGCCACGTTATACCCCCTGGGGTATAACGGGCAGTCGCCCGGCCCTGGTGAGACACCGCTCACACCCGGAGCGTGGCAGGCTCGCACCGTGCGACGCACCTGGCTCACCCGCAACCTCGTGGTGCTGACCCTGGTGTCGCTCACCCAGGACGCCGCGAGCGAGCTGCTCTACCCGCTGCTCCCCCTGCTCGTCACCGGCGTGCTCGCTGCTCCGCCCGTCGTCCTCGGCATCGTCGAGGGTGCGGCCGAGGCCGCCGCCGGCATCTCGAAGTACGTCGCGGGGCGGTGGTCGGACGGCCGTCGGCGGCGCCCCTTCGTGACCACGGGCTACGCGCTCGCGGCGGCCGGCAAGATCCTGGTGGCCGCCGCGGCGGTCTGGCCGATGGTGCTCGTCGGGCGCGTGGTCGACCGGCTCGGCAAGGGCGTGCGATCGGCCCCGCGCGACGCGCTCATCGCGGCGTCGGTGCCGCGCGAGCACCTCGGCCGCGCGTTCGGCTTCCACCGCACCGGCGACACCCTGGGCGCGGTGATCGGTCCGCTCATCGCGCTCGCCGGCCTCACCCTGCTCGACGGCGACGTGCGCGCAGTGCTGTGGTGGGCCGTCGTGCCGGCCGTGCTCTCGGTGCTGCTCACCTTCCTGGTCCGCGAGAAGCGGCGTACGCCGGCACCCGAGGCCGAGGTCGAGGTCGAGGCCCAGGTCTCGGCGCCGAGCGAGCCGTCGCCGATCCCGCGCAGCCCGCTCCCCCGCAGCTTCTGGCGGGTGGTCGGGGTGCTCGTGGCGATCGCGGTGGTCAACTTCCCCGACGCCCTGCTGCTGCTGCGGATCTCCGACCTGGGCTACTCGACCACCGAGGTCGTGCTGGCCTATGTCGTCTTCAACGTCGTCTACACGCTCGGGTCGTACCCCGCGGGCGCGCTGTCGGACCGGCTTCCGCGACCGGTGGTGTACGGCGTCGGGCTGCTGGCCTTCGGCGTCGCCTACGGCGGCCTCGCCCTCGTCGAGCGCGGCCCGTGGGTGTGGGTGCTCATCTGCGTGTACGGACTCTTCCCCGCGCTGACCGACGGCGTGGGCAAGGCGTGGATCTCCACCCTCGTGGGCGACGAGCACCGCGGCCGCGCGCAGGGCGTGTTCCAGTCGCTGTCGAACGCGGCGGTGTTCCTCGCCGGCCTCTGGGCGGGGCTGCTCTGGGCGGTCGGGCCGGGCGACGGCGTGCTGCCGCTGCTCGTGTCGGGTGCGGTCGGCCTCGCGGCCGGCGCGGTGCTCGTGATCGGCCGCCATCGCGTCACCGGCGTACCGCAGCCGCTCGCCTAGGCTGGCCCCCACGCGGACGTGGTGGAATTGGCAGACACGCAGGATTTAGGTTCCTGTGCTCTCGAGCATGCGGGTTCGACCCCCGCCGTCCGCACCAGCGCCCCTTCGCTGAGCCTGATCGTTCCGTCGTTCCCCGGGCCGGGGAACGACGGAACGATCAGTGCGAGCTGGGGGGCAGCAGGTCGCGCAGGACGGGGACGAGGGCGCGCAACGCGTTGCCGCGGTGGCTGATCGCGTCCTTCTCCTCGTTGCTCAGCTCGGCGCTCGTCCGCGTCTCGCCGTCCGGCACGAAGATCGGGTCGTAGCCGAAGCCGTTGCTGCCGCGGGGCTCGCGCACGAGGTGCCCGCGCATCTCGCCGTCGACCGTGGCCTCGCGCCCGTCGGGCAGCACGAGGGCGACGGCGCAGCGGAACTGCGCGCCGAGCCGGTCGTCAGGGGTGTCGCCGAGCTGGGCGAGCACGAGCTCGAGGTTGCCGACGTCGGTGCTGCGCCCGGGCACGAGGCCGCCGCTCCAGCGGGCCGACAGGATCCCGGGCAGGCCGTTCAGGGCGTCGACGCAGAGGCCGCTGTCGTCGGCGACGGCAGGTGCGCCGGTGGCCTCGCACACCGCGCGCGCCTTGAGCAGCGCGTTGCCCTCGAAGGTCGACTCGGTCTCGGGCACCTCGGGCACCGAGCCGTCCGGGAACGCGTCGATGCCGACGACCTCCACGTGCAGGCCTGCCTCGTCGAGGATCCGGGCCATCTCCTCGATCTTGTGCGCGTTGCGGGACGCGAGCACCACGCGCGAGGTCATGACGCGAGCGCGGCCTTCTGCAGCTCGGTGAGGTCGGCGCAGCCCTGCGCTGCGAGCGCGAGCAGCTGGTCGAGCAGCGCGCGGTCGAACGGCTCGCCCTCCGCGGTCCCCTGCACCTCGACGTACCGTCCGTCGCCGGTCATCACCACGTTCATGTCGGTGTCCGCGGCGACGTCGTCGTCGTAGTGCAGGTCGAGGCGGGCCTCGCCGTCGACGATGCCCACCGACACCGCCGCGATCGAGTTGACGATGGGCTTCGCGGTGGCCTTCACGTGCCCCTGGCCGCGCGCCCACTCGATCGCGTCGACCAGGGCGACGTACGCGCCGGTGATGGCCGCGGTACGCGTGCCGCCGTCGGCCTGCAGCACGTCGCAGTCGATCATGATCGAGTTCTCGCCGAGCGCCGACAGGTCGATCGCCGCGCGCAGCGACCGGCCGACGAGGCGCGAGATCTCGTGCGTGCGCCCGCCGACCTTGCCCCGCACCGACTCTCGGTCGTTACGCGTGTTGGTCGCGCGCGGGAGCATGGAGTACTCCCCCGTGATCCAGCCGAGGCCGGAGTCCTTGCGCCACCGCGGCACGCCCGCGGTGAAGGACGCGGCCACGAGCACACGGGTGCGCCCGAACGACACGAGGCACGAGCCCTCGGCGTGGTCGAGCCACCCGCGCTCGAACGAGACGGGACGGAGCTGGTCGGCGGCGCGGCCGTCGGAACGGGTCATGGCGCGACCCTAACGCCCAGCCCCGATCCGCCCTGGATGCCCCAGAGGCACCTCGAGGGGACTGTCCGGCATCCAGATCGGTCAGAGGTCGACGACGAGGCCCTGGGTGGCGAGGGCGAGGTCGCCCTCGAACACCGGCGCCGCCTCGGCGAGCGTCTCGTCGCTCGGCGTCCACGGCACGAGGTGCGTCAGCACGAGCCGGCCGACACCCGCACGGTTGGCGTGCTCGGCGGCCTGGGTGGCGGTCATGTGCAGGTTGGGCGGCAGGTTCTCGTACCGGCTGAGGAACGACGCCTCGTACAGAGCCAGGTCGGCGCCGCGCGACAGCTCGACGAGGGCGTCGCTCTCGCCGGTGTCGCCGCTGAAGACCAGCGAGCGGCCACCGGCCTCGACCCGCGAGGCGTAGCAGGGCACGGGGTGGTTCATGAGCGCCGTCGTGATGCGGAACGGCCCGATCTCGGTGACCTCGACGTGGTCGCGGAACTCGAACTCGCCGTGCATGCCCTCCTCCGGCGGGAGGTCGTACGCACGGGCGAGCCGGTCGGCGGAGCCCGTGGGCCCGATCACCGGGATCACCGGCGCGTGGCCGTCCGGGTGGTACCTGCGGAAGACGTAGTACGACGTGAGGTCGATGCAGTGGTCGGCGTGCAGGTGCGACAGCACGACCGCGTCGACGTCGTAGACGTCCGTGTGCTTCTGCAGCGCGCCGAACGCGCCGTTGCCGAGGTCGAGCACGATCGAGTGCCCGTCGTGCTCGACGAGGTAGCAGGAGGCCGGGGAGTCCGGCCCGGGGTACGACCCCGAGCATCCGACGATCGTCAGGCGCATCAGGACACGACCTCCACAGCGTGCTCGACGGCGACGACCTCGGGACCGAGGAATCGCTTGGCCAGTGCGGTGAACGGGGCGGGGTCGCCCGTGGCGAGGAACCGGTGCACGGGCGCCGGCAGGGCGGGGTCGCGCTCGAGCCCGTGCGCCACGAGCGTGCGGTAGACGTCCTTCGCGGTCTCGTCCGCGCTGCTGACGAGCGTGACATCGTCGCCGACGACGTACGAGATGACGCCGGCCAGCAGCGGGTAGTGCGTGCACCCGAGGACGAGGGTGTCGACGCCGGCCTCGACGACCGGGTCGAGGTACTCGTGCGCGACGGACTGCAGCTCGGCCCCACCCGTGACGCCGGCCTCGACGAACTCGACGAAGCGCGGGCAGGCCTGCTGCACCAGCGTGATGTCGGGCGCTGCGGCGAAGGCGTCGGCGTACGCACCGCTCGTGACGGTGGCCCGGGTGCCGATGACGCCGACGCGGCCCGTGCGGGTGACGCGCACGGCACGGCGTACGGCGGGCTGGATGACCTCGACGACGGGGACGGCGTACCGCTCGCGGGCGTCGCGCAGCACCGCAGCGCTGGCGGAGTTGCACGCGATGACGAGCATCTTCACGCCCTGGTCGACCAGGTGGTCCATGACGTCGAGGGCGAAGGAGCGCACCTCGGGGATGGGCCGCGGGCCGTAGGGGCCGCGGGCCGTGTCGCCGATGTAGAGGACCGGCTCGTGCGGCAGCTGGTCGAGGACGGCGCGCGCGACGGTGAGCCCTCCGACCCCGGAGTCGAAGATGCCGATGGGCGCGTCCGTCACGAGAGCCGAGACTAGGCCCCCGACACGCCTTCTGCGGCCGGTCCCAGCGTCCTCTGTGTCGCACTGCACGTCTGCCATCCTCGGACTGCCGGGAGGCCTCCCGGCGCAGGCGTGCCCCGAGGAGCCAGACCATGTCCAGCGATGTCCAGACCAAGCGCCCCGGCGGCGTCACCTTCGTCATCGTGCTCATCTGGGTCGCGGCCCTGTTCAACGCCCTCATCGGCGTCTGGATGATGCTGGCGCCGTTCGGCCAGAACCCGACGATCACCGACATCCAGGGCAACACTGTCGAGCTGCCCGGCTTCTGGCTCTTCATGAACGGCGCGCTCTCGCTGCTGCTGGCGTTCATGTACGTCTGGCTCGCGCGGATGGCCTCGATCGGCGCGGCCTCGGCCCAGGTGATCATCCAGGCGCTCGCCGTCATCAACATCATCTTCGGCCTGTTCCGCCTGCCCTACGGCTGGCTCGGCCTCGTGCTCAACATCCTGATCCTGGTCATCGCGAGCGGCGCCTCGGCCAAGGCCTGGTTCAGCCGCCCGATCTGATCGACGCCCCGCAAGGAACCCGACCCGTGCGTCAGGCCCAGAGCTGGCCGTCGAGGGCATCTTCCGCGTCGTCGAGGGTGCCCTCGTAGGCGCCGGTGGAGAGGTACTTCCAGCCGCCGTCGCAGACGATGAAGGCGATGTCGGCCTCGCGGCCGTCCTTCACGGCCTTGGCGGCGATCCCGAGCGCGGCGTGCAGGATCGCGCCGGTCGAGATGCCCGCGAAGATGCCCTCCTCCTCGAGGAGCTGGCGGGTACGGCGCACCGCGTCGCGGGGGCCGACCGAGAAGCGCGTGGTGAGCACGCTGGCGTCGTACAGCTCGGGGACGAAGCCCTCGTCGAGGTTGCGCAGCCCGTAGACGAGCTCGCCGTAGCGCGGCTCGGCGGCGACGATCTCGATGCCCGGCACCCTCTCGCGGAGGAAGCGGCCGGTGCCCATGAGCGTGCCCGTGGTGCCGAGGCCCGCGACGAAGTGGGTGATCGAGGGAAGGTCGGCCAGGATCTCGGGGCCGGTGCCGGTGTAGTGCGCGTGCGCGTTGGCCGGGTTGCCGTACTGGTAGAGCATCACCCAGTCGGGGTGCTCCTCGGCCATCAGCTTGGCCACGCGGACGGCCTCGTTCGAGCCGCCGGCGGCGGGCGACGACACGATCTCGGCACCCCACATGCGCAGCAGCTGCTTGCGCTCGACCGAGGTGTTCTCGGGCATCACGCAGACGAGGCGGTAGCCCTTGAGCCGCGCGGCCATCGCGAGCGAGATGCCGGTGTTGCCGCTCGTCGGCTCGAGGATCGTGCAGCCGGGGCGCAGCTGGCCGCTCTTCTCGGCCTCCTCGACCATGGCGAGCGCGGCGCGGTCCTTGATCGAGCCCGTCGGGTTGCGGTCCTCGAGCTTGGCCCACACCCGGACGTCCGGGGACGGCGACAGGCGCGGGAGCCCGACCAGCGGAGTGTTCCCGACCGAGGCCAGCAGCGAGTCGTACCGCACGGGCTGATCAGCCGCCGGCGACGGCGGGCAGAACGGTGACGGTGTCGCCGTCGGAGACCGCGGTCTCGATGCCGTCGAGGAAGCGGACGTCCTCGTCGTTCAGGTAGACGTTCACGAAGCGGCGCAGACCGGCCTCGTCGACGATCCGCTCCTGGATCCCCGGGTGACGCGTCTCGAGGTCGGCGAGCACCGCGCGGAGGGTGTCGCCGGACCCCTCGACCGCCCGGGCGCCGTCGGTGTACGGGCGCAGGATGGTCGGGATGCGGACCTCGATGGCCATGGCGGGCTTTCTCCACTCGTCGTGCGTGCTGGGGTGCTGCCGGAGGGCAGCCGACCGCGTCCCCGCGGCCCGTGATCAACAAGGGTGAGCCTAGGGCCACCTATTCCCGTCGACGACTGGAAGCAGGGCCTCGTACGGCGTCGCCGCAGGTCAGAGGCCGCTCAGACGACGGTGACCGGTTCCTCGGTGACGACGCCGTCCACGATGCGGTACGACCGCAGCTCGTACGGCCCGTCCTCGCTGCCGGTCTCCCGCGTCGAGACCAGCACGTAGTGGGCCTCCGGCTCGGACGCGTAGCTGATGTCGGTGCGCGACGGGTAGGCCTCGGTCGCGGTGTGCGAGTGGTAGACGACCACCGGCACCTCGTCGTTGTCGTCCATGTCGCGGTAGAGCCGCAGCAGGTCGAGCGAGTCGAACTCGTAGAAGGTCGGAGACCGCGCGGCGTTGACCATCGGGATGAACCGCTCGGGGCGGTCGCTGCCGGCCGGGCCGGCGATCACCCCGCACGCCTCGTCGGGGTGGTCCTGGCGCGCGTGGGCCACCATCGAGTCGACCAGGTCCTGTCGGATCGTGAGCACGCGCCCAGAGTACGAGGCCTGCGTGCGGGGCCCGAGGTCGCGTGACGTGCGTCGCATAAACCGCGCCATAGGTTGTTCAACTTGCGCGGTGTGCGTCCCGGGACCACCCTGGGCGAGGCCGCGACCCAGTGCGCGGCTCCGCCGTTCCGGGAGACGACGGCATTCCTCGGCTCATGCCTGTGGAGGCTTGTCCATGTCGTCCGCCGTAGAGACGCTCTCGAACGGACAGTTCCAGACCGTCTACAACGTCTTCTCCTTCGCCCTCGCGTCGATGCTCTTCACCGCGCTGTTCCTGCTGGTGTCCCAGGGCCGCGTGCTCCCCCGCTACCGCCAGGCGCTCGTGGTCTCCGCGACCGTCTGCGGCATCGCGGCCTACCACTACTTCCGCATCATCAACTCGTTCAACGAGGGCTTCGCCCCGACGGCGATCGGCGGCGACTACACGCTGACGCCGTTCGGCTTCAACGAGGCCTACCGCTACGTCGACTGGCTCCTCACGGTGCCGCTCCTGCTGCTCGAGACCATCGCGGTCCTTGCGCTCCCCCGCGCCACCCGCGCGTCCCTGCTCACCAAGCTGATCCCGGCGTCGGTCCTGATGATCGCGCTCGGATACCCGGGCGAGGTCGCCATCGACACCCTGCCCAAGATGCTGTGGGGCGCGGCCTCGACGATCCCGTTCCTCTACATCCTCTACGTGCTGTTCGTCGAGCTCACCAAGTCGCTCGGCCGTCAGCCCGCCGAGGTGGCTGCCAGCGTGAAGCGCCTGCGCATCCTGCTGATCGCCACCTGGGGCGTCTACCCGATCTCCTACCTGTTCCCGGTCTTCGGGCTCGACGGCGCGGACGCGTTCGTCCTGCGCCAGGTCGGCTACTCGGTGGCCGACGTCCTGGCCAAGTGCCTCTACGGCCTCGTGATCTACAAGATCGCGCGCATGAAGAGCGCAGCCGACGACCCGGTCTTCGCCGAGCAGGAGTTCGAGGAGGCGCCGTCGTCCGAGGCTCGGGCCACGGCTGCTGCCTGACCGGCACGACGCACCACTCTCCGCACCTGCGTCTCCCGGCACGGGTGCGGTCAGGGCGGGTCCGTCGGTCGACAGACCGACGGACCCGCCCACCCCTCCTTCCACGCCGCACCGGCCATCCCGCAGCGAGGAGCAGCCATGGCCACGGTCGTGACGACCCGCCCGCGGGAACTGGCCGCACCGCCCCTCGTCGCCGTCGTGCTCGCCGCCGGACCGGTGGCGGTCGCCCTCGCCGTGGCGTCCTCGGGCGCGTTCGCGAGCTCGGACCCCGCGGTCCCCGGCTGGGCGCCGGTCGTCGCCCTCGCGGCCCTCGTGGCCGGGGTGCCGCACGGCGCCGTCGACCACCTCGCCCTCGTCCGGTCGCCGTCAGGACGGCGGCGCCTCGAGCTGGCCGCCGTCTAACTCGCCCTCGCCGCGACGGCTGCGGCTGCCGTCGTCCTCGCCCCGGCGCCGGCGTTCATCGTCGTGCTGGCGATGTCGGTGTGGCACTTCGGCACGGGTGACGTCGCTCTCGCGGACGAGCTGGCGGGCTCGCCCCGGCGCGGCCGCGGGACGCGACTGGTCCACGTGCTCGCCGCCGGGTCGGTGCCGGTGCTGCTGCCGCTGACCTCGCCCGCCGCGACCGCCACCCTGGTGGGGCTGGAGCCCCGGCTCTCGGCCGTCACGGCGCCGGGCCTGCTGCTCGGCGTACGCGTGGCCGTGCTCGTCCTGGCCGCCACCGCGGTCGCCGTACTGCTGCGGGGGCGCCGAGTCGCCCCGGCAGGCGAGGTAGCGCTGCTCGTGCTGCTGGCTCTCACCGTGACGCCGCTGCTCGCCTTCGCGGTCTACTTCTCGGCCTGGCACGCCGCCCGGCACACGCTGCGGCTGGCGCTGGACGACCGGTCGCGGATCGACAGGGTGCGCCTGCGCACCGTCCTCCGCGACGGCCTGCCATCGCTCGTGGGCACGCTGGCGGTGGTCGGGGCCGCGGTCGGCTCCGGGGCGACGACGTCCACCCGGGTCCTGTGGTTCGCGCTCGCCGCGGTCTGGGGGCTCACCGTGCCGCACATGGTGGTGGTCGGCGCCTTCGACCGGCGACGACGCAGCGCAGGCGTCAGTCCTGCTCGTCCCAGCCCGGCGGAGGCTCGGACGTGAGGCCCGTGACGGCCTGGACGAGCGTCTCCTGCAGGAACGTCAGCCAGTCGTAGACGTGCACGTGCACGAACCCGGGGTCGTCCTCGTCGAGGTCGTAGAAGCCCTCGTGGTTGTCCTCGGTGAGCCCGAGCCGTGCGCCGAGGGCGAGGCGCAGGTCGTTGAGCGCACCCATCCAGGACGCGATCTCGTCGTCCGGCACGACGACCTTGCGGTCGGCCTCGGCCAGAGCACGCAGCACCGTCGCGGCATGGTTCATCTTGGTCTCGCGCAGCGACCGCTCGGTGAAGCGTCGGAACTCCGAGCTGGCCTCGTCGTCGTCGGCGTAGGCGTCGGGCAGAAGCCGCGCGAGGGCGGGGTCGTCGGGGCGCTCGGCGTCGGGGTCGATGCCGACCATCCGGGCGAGCGGGTCGGCGTCGGCGCCCCAGGGGTCGTCCTCGGGCGAGACGAGCTCGAGGACCTGGCTGACGAGCGTGGCCAGGAGCCCGCGCTCGACGTCGTCGACCTTCAGGACCAGCTTGCCCGTGGCAGTACGCCGGAAGCCGTGCACGGCCACGTCAGTCGTCCTTCTGCAGGGTGGCCCAGAGCCCGTAGGAGTGCATCGCCGCGACGTCGATCTCCATCTCCTCGCGGGTGCCGTTCGAGACCACCGCGCGGCCCTCGTGGTGCACGTCCCACATGAGCTTCTGCGCCTTCTCCTTGGAGTAGCCGAAGTACTCCATGAACACGTACGTCACGTACGACATGAGGTTGACCGGGTCGTTCCAGACGAGCGTGATCCACGGCCGGTCCGGAGCGGTGATGCTCTCGGACTCCGGCCGATCGAGCTCGACCGGTGCGACTCCCACGGCGTCATCGTCGCACGGGCACGCGGCGGCGGGTGTGCGCGGCACCACGCGCGTACGCTCGCCCCGTGACCGGACAGCCGCTCCCCGTCCCCCCGCGGGACCCGTCCCTCCCCGAGCCGCCGCTCCTGGCGCGCATCCGCCAGGGCGTCATCGGCGACGACACCGTGATGCAGGGGCCGTTCGGTCCGCGCCGTGTCACGTACGCCGACTACACGGCGTCCGGCCGCGCCCTGGACTTCCTCGAGGACTTCATCCGCTGCGAGGTGCTCCCCCGCTACGCCAACACGCACACCGAGAGCAGCGGCACGGGTCTGCAGACCACCCGGCTGCGCGAGGACGCCCGCGCGATCGTGCACGACGCGCTCGGCTGCGGCGACGACGCCGTCGTCATCTTCACGGGCTCGGGCACGACCGGGGCGATCGACAAGCTGGTCGGCATCCTCAACCTGCGCATCCCCGCCGACCTCGACCGCGAGCACGGCTTCTCGGCGCAGATCCCGCGCGACGAGCGTCCGGTCGTGTTCATCGGCCCGTTCGAGCACCACAGCAACGAGCTCCCGTGGCGCGAGTCGATCGCCGACGTCGTCACGATCCCCGAGGACGCCGACGGCCACATCGACGTCGAGCGGCTGCGCGCCGAGCTCGCGGCGTACGCCGACCGCCCGCTGAAGATCGGCTCGTTCAGCGCGGCGTCGAACGTCACCGGGATCATGACCGACGTCGACGGCATCGCCCGACTGCTGCACGAGCACGGGGCGCTGTCGTTCTGGGACTACGCCGCCGCCGGGCCGTACCTCGACATCGACATGCAGGGCGACCACGTCGACCCGCTCACGCGCAAGGACGCCATCGTCCTGTCGCCGCACAAGTTCGTGGGCGGCCCCGGCACCCCCGGTGTCCTCGCGATCCGGCGCGACCTGCTCACCAACTCGGTCCCCGTAGTCGTCGGCGGCGGCACCGTGGCGTACGTGAACCCGGCCGAGCACGTGTACCTGGCGGACGCCGTGCACCGGGAGGAGGCCGGAACGCCGGCGATCGTCGAGTCGATCCGTGCCGGCCTGGTCTTCGACCTCAAGCGCAACGTGGGCACCGACATCATCCGGGCGCACGAGGACGACTTCCTGCGCCGCGCCGTGGCCGCATGGAGCGCGCACCCGACCATCGACATCCTCGGCAACCTCGACGCAGAGCGGCTCTCGATCGTGTCGTTCACCGTGCGCCGCCCCGGCGGCCGCTACCTCCACCACAACTTCGTCGTGGCGCTGCTCAACGACCTGTTCGGCATCCAGAGCCGCGGCGGCTGCTCGTGCGCCGGGCCGTACGGCCACCGGCTGCTCGGGATCGACCTCGAGAAGAGCCACGAGTTCGAGCGCGAGATCACCCACGGGTGCGAGGGCATCAAGCCCGGCTGGGTGCGGGTGAACTTCAACTACTTCGTGAGCGACGAGGTGTTCCAGTACGTCGTGCAGGCGGTCGCGATGGTGGCCGACCACGGCTGGAAGCTCGTGCCGCAGTACCGCTTCGACGTCGCGTCCGGTCGCTGGCGGCACAAGGACGGCACCGTCGAGCCGCCGTTGCGCCTCTCGCAGCTCGCCTACGTCGACGGCGAGCTGACCTACCCGCGGCACGACGACCGCGCTCCCGAGTCGGACCTGCGCCGCTACCTCGCCGAGGCGCACGACCTCATGGAGTCGCTTCCCGAGCCGGGCGAGGACGTCGACGTCACGCGCGTGAGCCCGGACTTCGAGCACCTCCGCTGGTTCGAGCTCCCCGCCGAGTGCCTCACCTGACCTGGCGGATCCCGGCGGTCAGCCGACCTTGATGGCGAAGTACGCGTAGGCGCCGCGCACCGATCCGCTGCCGACGGCGTAGATGCGGTACTGGTAGGTCTTGCCCTTCGTGGTCGGCGCCCAGCGGAACGTCGCCTTGCCGTAGCGGTCGGCCGCGGCGGTGGCGACCGTCGTCCAGGTCGAACCGACGAGCACCTGGCGCTTGACCGTCTGGCCCTTGATCCACGGCTTCAGCGCGACGTTCGCCGTCACGGTCTTCCCGGACTGCACCCCGAGCGCGCTGAGGTCGAGGGTGATGGCGGTGCGCACGCTCGTGGAGTCCGACGCCGTCCCCGTGTTGCGGTCCCAGGCGCCGGCGACGTTGACCTTGTACTGCGTGGACGCCGTCACCTTGTGCTGCAGCGCGACGCGGCCGTCGGACCCTGTGGTCGCGGACGTCACGAGGCTCCAGGTCGACGTGCCGGCCGTGCGGGCGTAGAGCACGGCCCGCGCGCCCTGCACGGCGACACCGTCAGAGGTCGCCCGCGCCGCGACCGTGGCCGTCGTGCCGTACGTCGTCGTGGACGGCACGTACACCCCGACCTTCGTGGCCGAAGGCGCGAGGGTGCGCGCGTAGTCCCGCAGCGACGACCACTGCGCGGGAGCGGCGCCGTCGAGGTTCCACTGCGCGATCCCGCGCAGGCGGTACTTCTCGACGAGCTTCGCGCGGGCGAGCGCGGACGCCGCGTTGTCGTACCACCCGGTGCGGTAGACCAGGCAGCTCGTGGCGGCGCCGCCGGAGGTCGTGCCCTTGTAGCGGACCTGGTAGGTGAACTGCCACTCGGCGTTGGTCTCGCTCCAGGTGCGCACGGCCGCGGACCGGTTGATCGTGTCCGAGATGTAGTCCGCGCTCGGGATCGCGGTGCCGGCGGCTGCCGCGGTGAACGACAGCGTGTCCCGGTAGTTCGCCGGCGTGTTGGTCGGGCAGGTGCCCACGACCTTCGAGACGCCGTTCACCTTCACCGTCGCGTTGCGCCCGTACGCCGGGACGCCGATCTGCACCTTGCCCGACGGCACGACGGAGACGGCATGCTGCACGATCCGCTCGACCCACGGCAGCGGCGCGATCGGACCACCGGACACCGAGTAGTCGTACGCCATGATGCGCAGGCGGTCGACCTTGTCGGCGATGCCGGCCCAGTCGTAGACCCAGTAGCCGTCGTTCCATTTCGTGCCCGAGGTCTGGGTGCGGTTGTCGGTGTAGATCGGCGGCGTGGTGACCGAGAGCAGCTTGCCGCGCGCATGCAGCGCTGCGGAGAGCTGACCGATGAACGTGACCCAGTCGGGGCGCGTGGTGTCCCAGGTCGTCACCGCGTCGTAGAACGCGAAGCCCTCGAAGTCGAGGTCGATGCCGTCGTAGTCGTTGGCCTGGACGAGCGCCACGATGCTCGAGACGAGGGCGGCGCGGCGGGTGGGGTCGTCGAGCACCTGGGCCATCTGCAGGGGTGTGGTCTTCGTCGTCATGCCGTCGGTGATGCTGGGCAGCACCTTCACGCCGGCGTCGCGCAACGCCGTCAGGACAGCGGCCTTGTTGGCGGCGTACGGCGAGCAGGCCGGGCAGGGCCTGGCCTCGTTGACGGTGGGCGACACCAGGTCCTGCGCGACGTACCAGAACGGCGACACCTCGGGCATCAGGTCGGCGTTGGCGACGGCCGCGCGGGTGCTGGCGCTCGTGGCGGAGCCGAAGTAGCCCCAGCCGGTCACGATCGGGCGCGGCGGCGCATCGGCGGCGGTCGCGGTGGTGGCGGGCACGGCGAGGCCGAGGAGGCCCACCCCGAGGGCGGACGCGAGCAGGGTCGCGAGGCGGCGGGTGCCGGTGCTGCGACGGCGCATGTGGTGGTCTCCCTGGTCGTGGTGCGGCGAGGTCCGCGACGTGCTGCCTACTGAGTCCATCGTCGCCACCTGCTGGCGACTTGACGTCCTGGGCCGCTCAGGTGCCCGGAATGACCCTAAGAGTCCCGATTCTCAGGCGTCACGCACCCGTCCGCGTTCCGGCTCCACCCTCGCCGCCCCTGTCGTGCCGGCCCACCCGGGTGTCCGCTACCCGGAATCATCGGGCCGGCGCCGTCCGACGGTGCCCGGCGCGCTCCCCGGGTACGCGTGCGCCAGCGAGGGGCGGCGGCGACTAGCGTGCCGCGCATGACGACGACTCCCGCCCTCGACCCGGGCCGTGCCGCGGCCCTCGTGGACGGCCTCGTGGCCGACCTCGCGGGCGCCGACGTGCCCGCCTCGGTCTCGGCGCATCGCACCCTGCACCGGTCGCGCCGCGCGGCCGCCCTCGGCCCGCTCGTGGTGCCGGTCAGCCGTATGGCGGGGCTGCTCGACGCCCTCGACGCCGACCGCGCGTCCGAGCCGGTCGACCTCGTCCTGGTGGCCGATCGGGGCCTCGTCGAGGCGGCCGAGGCGCGCGCCGTTCTGCTCGACGACGACCGCGTCGCGCTCCTCGGTCTGCACCTCACGCTCCCCACCGACGGCCCGCTCGGCGACTCCGCCCGGCTCACCCTCGACTCGCTCGACTTCGCCCTGCCGGCCGCCGTCGGCGTGCCGGCCGCCCCCGGGTGGGAGCAGGCGCTCGACGTGCTCGCCGAGGACGGCGCCGAGCAGGCGCTGCTCGCCCTCACCTCGCGCGGTCCGAGCGCCGAGCACGTCGCGGAGTTCGTCGTGGCGTGCGTCCGCCGCGGGGTGTCGTTCGCCGTGGTGGGCGCGGCCGCCTCGGCGTTCCCCGGGCTGCTGGCAGCGACCGCCGCAGCACTCGACGGGCGTGAGCCGGCGCATGTCGCCGCGGTGCTGCTCGCCGACGACCCCGCAGTCGCCCTGGCGGTGCTCGCGGACGCCGACCCCCGCGCGGTCCGACGTCGCCTCACGTCGATCGGCAGCAGCGACGCGGGCGGCACCCTCGCGCACCTCGTGTCGCTCGGGCTGCTCGCCGAGGCGGAGGCCTGAGATGACCGAGCCCGATCTCACCGACGCCGTCGCGCCGGTCCCCCTCCAGGTGGGGCCGTACCGCCTCGACGTGCCGGCGGCGTCCGACACCGCGGACGTGGTCGCGGCGTTCCACGACCCCGACGTCGCCACCTGGAACCCGGCCGGCGGCGGCGAGATCACGGCCGAGGAGCGCGCGCCGCTGTGGATCGCGGACCGCGCCACCTGGACGTCGCAGCACGCGTCCTGGGTCGTGCGCGACCACGACGGCACGGTGATCGGCCAGGTCTCGCTGCACCACCTCGACCACGAAAGCGGCACGGGCGAGGTCGGCTACTGGCTGACGCCGCGCGGACGCGGGCGCGGGATCGGCACGGCCGTCCTCGACGCGGCGACGACGTACGCCCTGGACACGCTCGGTCTCTTCCGCATCGAGCTCTTCCATGCTGTCGAGAACGAGGCGTCGTGCCGGATGGCGCTGCGCTGCGGCTACGCGCTCGAGGGCACGACGAGGCAGAGCTACCGGTACGGCGACGGCCTGCGGCACGACGAGCACCTGCACGCGATCCTCGCCACCGACCCGCGCCCCGAGGTGCGGCCGCCGGCCTGACGCCTACGGCACCGACTTGATGCGGGTGACGAGCACGGCCGAGAGCAGCGTGACGACGGCGGTGAGCACGTAGAGGCCGGTGTAGCCGAGCCCGCTCGTCACGATCGGCGCCGCGATCACGGGGGCCACGACCTGCGGTGCTGCGTTGGCGATGTTGATGACGCCGAGGTCGCGGCCGCGGTCGACGGCGGCCGGCAGCACCTGCGTGACGAGCGCCTGGTCGACCGCGAGGTACATGCCGTAGCCGAGGCCCAGGATCAGCGCCGCGACCATCGCGACGTTGAACACCGGGAAGAACGCGAGCAGCACGGCGGAGACGGCCATCACCATCGTGGCGAGGATGACGTAGATCTTGCGCCTGCCGTCGCGGTCGCTGATCCGGCCGGCGATCACGGCGGTGACGATCGTCCCGAGCGCGTACAGCCCGATGAGGATGGTCTGGCTCGCGGCGGCGTCGTCGACCTTCACCTCGTCCTGCAGCCAGAACAGCAGGTAGAGCGTGGCCATGGCGTTGCCGAGCATCATGAGGAAGCGGGTGATCCACGCCCAGGCGAAGTCGGGGTACTCGCGGGGGCTCACCCAGAAGCCGCGCAGGAACGGGCCGAGCTCGAACGGCGGACGCTCGTGCGGCTGCAGCGGGGTGTCCTTGATGCGCAGCACGAACGGCAGCACGAGGATCACGAGGAGACCGGCCGTCAGGAAGATCCCGGCGTCCAGTCCCGTCACGATGAACGACACGAGCGCGACGCCGAGGACGATGCCCACGGTCTGCGCCAGACCGACCCAGCCCGACACGAGCCCGCGCTGCCGCACCGGCACCTGGTCGGGGATCGTCGCGGTGAGCCCGGCGTAGGCCGAGTTGATCGTCGCCTGGCACACGCCCCACACGACGGCCAGCCCGATCACGGTCGACTGGAAGGCGAGCGCACAGATGGCGAGCGCGCCCAGCACCGAGCCCCAGAGCACCCAGGTCCTGCGCCGCCCGAAGCGCGACAGCGTGCGGTCCGAGAGCGCGCCCGCCGCCGGGTTGGCGACGATCGACATGAACGCGCCGACGCCGGCGATCCAGGCGAACGCGTTCTCCTTGCCACCCGATCCCGCCACCTCCTCCGCGAGACGGGGCAGCAGGTTCTGGATCGGCGTGTAGAACGCCAGCATGATGCCGAGGTTCGCGAGCACGACGGGCAGCACGTAGCGCGTGCCGATCTGCCGCGTCGGCTCCGCGAGCGCCGACGGCGCCTTGTCCTCCACGCTCACGAACGACCTCCCAGGAACGACTGGAACCAGGTGTACGACGTCTTCGGCACCCGCCGCTGCGTCGCGTAGTCGGTGTACACGAGACCGAACCTCGGGCGATAGCCCTCGGCCCACTCGAAGTTGTCGAGGAAGGACCACACGAAGTAGCCCTGCACGTCCACGCCCTCGTCGGCCGCCCGCCCGACCGCGGCGATGTGCTCGCGGAGGTACTGCACCCGGCGCGGGTCGTCCACCCGCGGGACGTCGCCGTCCTCGAGCGTGTCGGGGTAGGCGACGCCGTTCTCGGTCACCATCACCGGCGGCAGCGCGTCGCCGTACCGCTCCTGCTGCTGCACGAGCACCTCGCGCAGGCCGTCGGGGACGACCGGCCAGCCCATGTCGGTGACGTCCTCGGACGGGAACTGCTTGAGCTCGAACGGCAGCGGGTTGCCCTCGGCGGGTGCCGAGACGAGCGTGGGGTTGTAGTAGTTGATGCCGAGGACGTCGATCGGCTCGGCGATGACCGCGAGATCGCCGTGCGAGACGCACGAGCGGTCGACCGGGATGCCGACGACCTCCGGATCGGGGTACTCCCCCAGCAGCACGGAGTCCATGTAGATCCGGTTCTGGATCGCGTCGAGCGACGCCGCAGCGGCGCGGTCGGCGTCCGAGTCGGTCTCAGGGTGGACCGGCGACAGGTTGTGCGTGATGCCGATGCGGAGATCGCCGTCTGCGGCAGCCCGCATCGCCTGCACGGCGAGGCCGTGACCGAGCAGCAGGTGGTGCGTGGCCGTGAACGAGTCGAACATCAGCACCTTGCCGGGCGCGTGGGTGCCGAACCCGTAGCCGAAGGTCGAGGCCACCACGGGCTCGTTCAGCGTGATCCACGTGTGCACGCGATCGCCGAGGTTCTCCACCATCCACTCCGCGTGGTCGGCGAAGCGCTGAGCGGTGTCGCGCTCGAGCCAGCCGCCGAGGTCCTCGGCCCACTGCGGCAGGTCCCAGTGGTACAGCGTCACGACGGGCGCGATGCCGTGCGCCAGCAGCTCGTCGACGAGCCGGTCGTAGAACGCGACGCCGCGCATCTCGACCGCACCGTCCTCGGGCTCGATGCGCGGCCAGGAGATCGAGAAGCGGTACGCGTTGACGCCGAGACCGGCCATGAGCGCGACGTCGTCGGGCATGCGCCGGTAGTGGTCGCAGGCGACGTCGCCGGTGCTGCCGTCGAGGATCTTGCCCGGCGTGTGCGCGAACGTGTCCCAGATCGACGGGCCCTTGCCGTCCGCGTCCGGTGACCCCTCGATCTGGTACGACGCCGTCGCCGTCCCCCAGAGGAAGCCGGCTCCGAAACGGTCGCGGGTCCGGCCGTCCGACAGCGTGCCGGGCTCGCCCGGCGACCACAGCGTCGTCATGGCGGCACCCTGCCACGCCGGCCGCGCGGATGCGGGCTCTACGGCGAGGTGTCAGCCGATGCCGTTCACGGCTGCCGACGGTGCGGCACGACCGTGGTCCTGGCGGCCTTGTCGTGGATGGTCTGCCGCCACGGCTTGTCCCAGAGCGGCCACAGGTAGTCGATGATCGTGAAGAAGCCGCCGACGAGCGCCGCGCCGCCGCTCTCCACGGCCCAGCGGATGCTCGCCGTGCCCCAGGTGAGGCCGACGCTGTCGAGGTCGCGCGGGCGGACGCGGATGCCGAGCGCCCTCTTGCCGAGCGTCCGCCCCCAGCGCACGTTCTGCGGCACCTCGTAGACGAACGTCACGAGCAGGGTGACCACGTTCAGGACCAGCGAGACCCCGGCGACGTCGGTGACCCACTGCTGCACGGCCTCGGCGGTGGGCATGCCGTCGGCGCCCACCGCATCGAGGTAGCGGGTGAGCGCCGGCCAGAGGAGCCAGAGCGCCACGGGCACGAGCACGATGCCCTCGATGAACGAGTCGATGATCTTCGCCATGACGCGCGAGCCGTACGACGCGATCTCGTACGGCGCCTCCGCGGGTGCGCCGTAGCGACCCGGTGCGGGAGCACCGTACGGCGGGGCGGGCGGAGGGGCCCAGCCCGCGGGCGGGGGCGGGTAGCCGCCCGGCGGCGGGACCGGTGCGGGGGGTGCCGCCTGCTGCCGCGGGGCGGCAGCCGGGGCCGAGCCCGGCGGCGGCAGCGCGACGGGCTGGCCCGGCACCGGCGGGGGCGTGCCCTCGGGCAGCAGCACCGAGGCGCCCCAGCGGGCGCCGTCCCACCAGCGCACGTAGCCGGCGCTCGAGAAGGGGTCGGGGTACCAGCCCGGCGTCATCGCCATGGCGTGAGCGTAGGCGCTGCCCGAGCACGGCCGGCGCACCGGACCGCCCGGCCGAGTTCGGTGAGCCTGGCCTTCCGTGACGGCGTTCACACCGGCAGCCTCGTCCAGCCGCGCGTCACAACCTGTTCTGCGCGGCTACCGTGAGCAGCGCTCCGGTGGTCAGATCGTCCAGCGCGCACGGCAGGGGGTGGTCGCAATGCCCGAGACCGCGGTCGACAGGATCGACGCCGCGATCCTCGCGCTCTTCGCCGCGGAGCCGCGGGTGGGGGTGCTCGAGGCCAGCAGGCGGCTGCGCATCGCCCGCGGCACGGTGCAGGCCCGGCTCGACAAGCTCGCCTCGCGGGGCGTCGTCACCGGCTGGGGGCCCGACCTCGACGCCGCCGCGCTCGGCTTCCCCGTCACCGCCTTCGTCACGCTCGAGATCGCCCAGACCGGCCACGACGAGATCGGCGCGCGTCTCGCCGCGATCCCCGAGGTGATCGAGGTGCACACGATCACCGGCGGCGGCGACCTCCTCGCCCGGGTCGTCGCCCGGTCGAACGCCGACCTCCAGCGCGTGATCGACCAGGTCGTGGCCACCGACGGGATCGGCCGCACGTCGACCGCCATCGCGCTCGCCACCCAGGTGCCGCACCGCGTCCTGCCCCTGCTGCTCGCAGCCGCGGGCGACGAGCACGCCGGAGCTGTCGACCGCTGACCGCGTCCGGAACGGGGGGCGACCGCACCCCGTCTCCCGGCTGAGCGGACGACGATGGGCCGGTCGGGCCTGTCGTGCGCCGTCGGCGTGCTGCACCCTCGTACGGTGGTCGCCGTACCGCCGCCGTCCCGCACCGAGGAGCCCCGCCCGTGACCCGTCGACTCGTCGCCCCGGTCGCGGTGAGCGCTGCGGCACTCGCGGCCCTCCTCCTCGGAGCGCTCCCCGCCAACGCCGAGGTGCCGCCGGACTCCGGCGCCACGACCCCCCCGACGTCGTCGGTGCCGCTCGACGGGTACGACGCCTACGTCGCGGCGCAGACCCGCATGGCCGCCCTGCTCCCGGCCAGGGTCGCGGCGGCGCGGGCGCTCGGGCCCGCTCCCGGCATCCTCGTGAGCGACGCCGGCACCGGAGAGGTCGCGTACGCCGCGCACTCCACCACCCCGATGCGCGGCGCCTCCACCACCAAGCTGCTGACCGCCGTCACCTCGCTCGCGACCCTCGGCACGACCACCCGCTTCCCCACGACCGTGCTCGACGGACGACGCGCCACCGAGGTCGTGCTGCAGGGCGGCGGCGACCCGATGCTCACCAGCGCGCAGGTGTCCGCCCTCGCCCGCAGCACGGCGAGGGCACTGGTGCCGCGCGCGCCGGCGGCCGGCTCGGCGACGACGTTCCGGGTCACGGTCAAGGTCGACGACACGCTCTACCCCGTGCCCACCCCCGCGGTCGGCTGGCCCTCGCACTACCTCCCGTACGTCGTCGCCCCGGTGCGGCCGCTGATCCGCGACCTGCGCAACAGCTGGGACTCGGCCAAGGACGTCGGCACGTACTTCGCCGCGCGGCTCGCGGTGGAGCTGAAGGCCGCGCTGGCCGCGCGCCCCGATCTCGCCGTGTCGGCGGCGTACTCGGGGAAGATGGCGGCGGCCGACGGCGCGCCCGTGATCGCCCGGTTCGCCGGCAACACCAGCGCCTCCGCGCTGAGGCTCATGCTGCTCGTGTCCGACAACGACGTCGCCGAGATGATGCTGCGCAACAGCGCCGTGGCGGCGACCGGAGCCGGCTCGTGGACGGCGGCCCGCTCGACCGCGCGCTCGACGCTGAACGGTCTCGGGATCGACACCACCGGCTGGGTGTTCGACGACGGCAGCGGGGTCTCCCGCACCGACCGGCTCACCGCGCGCGGCCTCGTGCAGCTGCTGCGGGTGGCGCAGTCCCCCGTGCACCCCGAGCTCGCCCCGCTGCGGGGCTGGCTGCCCGTCGGCGGCGTCAGCGGCACGCTCAAGGCGGCGAACGGCCGCTTCACGACGTCGCCGACGAGCTGCGCGCGCGGCGACGTGTTCGCCAAGACGGGGACGCTGTTCGACACGATCGGCCTCGCCGGCTACGCGCGGGGCAGCGACGGCAGGTTGAAGACGTTCGCCGTGCTGGTGCACCGTTCCGGGGAGACGTATCCCAAGCTCACCGTGCGGCAGAGCGTCGACCGCGTCGCGGCGACCGCGACCGGCTGCTACTGATCCCGGACTGGGTGCCGGAGAGGCACCTCGCGGTCCCTCTCCGGCACCCCGAGCGGGTCAGCGCAGCGCGCGCGCGACCTCGCCGGCGGCGCGCAGCACCTTGGGGCCGACGTCGTCGAGCACGAGGTCTCCGAGCGCGAGCACGCCGACCGACGCCTCGATGCCGGCGACGCCGAGCAGCGGGGCCGCCACACCGACGGCGCCCGGCTGGAGCTCGCCGGTGGACACGACCCAGCCGGGCTCGAACGGGCGACCACCGGTCGCCCGTGCGGCGAGCACGGCCTTCCCGCCGGCACCGCGGTCGAGCGCATGGCGCGCACCGACGCGGTAGGCGACGTGGAAGTCCGAGCGGGTGGGCTCCACGACCGCCACGGCGAGCGCGTCGGACCCGTCGACCACCGTGAGGTGCGCGGTGGCACCCACGGAGTCCGACAGCCGGCGCAGCGCCGGGAGGGCGGCCTCCCGCAGGACGGGCTGCACCTGCCGCGCGAGCGCCAGCACGGCCATGCCGAGCCGGCAGCGGCCGTCGGTGCCGCGCCGCAGCAGCGCGTGCTGCTCGAGCGTGACCACCAGGCGGTAGACGACGGTGCGCGAGACGCCGAGCCGTGCGGCGATCTCGGTGACGGTGAGGCCGTCCGACGCGTCGGACAGCAGTTCCAGGACTGACAGCCCTCGATCGAGGGTCTGGCTGGTCTCTGCGACCACGCGATCCACCTCGGTCCCTCTGCTCGTGGTCCCTCGTGAGGACCCGTGTGCTCGGTGCCGGAAGGCGCGTGGCGCACCCTCCTCGGCAGTCCGGCCGGGCGACCGGTCTGTTGACCACTCTGCCCCAGGTCGGGCCGGTTCGGTCAATTCCCGGCGTCCGATCTGCGACTCCTGCCACAACGAGGAGCGGTCGTGCGGGAGTTCCGCGGCGCACGTGGCGAACCTCACGGACCCCGGCGTGGCGGGGGTCCGTGAGGCCCGGTGGTCGTGCTGAGAGCTGTGCTGCGGTGCAGGTCAGACGCCTGCGGCCTTCTTCACCTGGAAGGCGCCGACGATCTCGCTGACGCCGAGGACGATCAGCATGATTCCGGTGATCCACACGATCACGCCGATCGTGGCCGGCCACACGAAGATGACGATCGCGCCGAGGATCCCGAGGATGCCGCCGGTGATCATCCAGCCGCGCCCCTCCATGCCCTTGCTCTGCAGACCGACGATCAGCTCGGTGATGCCGCGGAAGAGCCAGGCGATACCGATGAAGATCGCGAGCAGCGTCACCGAGTTGAGGAAGCTCTTGAACGCGAAGATCGCGAGGACGATCGACAGGATGCCGGAGATCGCGAGCAGCGCCCGGTGGTCCTTCTGCGAGAACGACTGCACGATCTGGAAGATGCCGCTGATCAGCAGGTAGACGCCGAACAGCACGGCGAGGACGACGAGGCTCTGCTTGGTGAAGATCACCATGCCGAGCCCGAGCAGCAGCGTGAGGACGCCGAGGAACAGCAGGAGCCCCCAGCTCCGGCCGAGCGCGGCGAGGATGTCCTTGTCGTCGTAGGTCTCGGTGGTCGCGGACATGCCGCCTCCTTGTGGTGCCCGGTGCTGTGCACGGTGGGTGCGCACGACCGGCGGGCCGTACGTCGCGTCCACAGTACGGGCGCGCGCCGGCCCGATCACGCACCCACGGAGGTCCGTGGCCCACCGTGTCGTGCCTCGCCTCGGGCTGCGAGCCCCTGCGGCTACAGGCGTCCGGCCTCGTGCACCCGGCGCAGGAACTCCTGGGTGTCCGGCTCCTGCGGCGCGTGGATGACCTGGTCCGGCGTGCCGCGCTCGAGGATCTCGCCGCCGCGCAGGAAGCAGACCTCGTCGGCCACCTGCGTGGCGAAGCCCATCTCGTGGGTGGCGATGACCATCGTCATGCCCTCGGCGCGCAGGTCGCGCACCACGGAGAGCACCTCGTTGACGAGCACGGGGTCGAGCGCCGAGGTGACCTCGTCGAACAGCATGAGGCGCGGCTTCACCGCGAGCGCGCGCACGATCGCCACCCGCTGCTGCTGACCGCCCGAGAGACGGTCGGGATACTGCGATGCCTTGTCGCCCAACGAGAACCGGTCGAGCAGGTCGCGCGCCTGCTGCTCGGCCTCGTCGCGCGCCACACCGTGCACCTTGCGCAGAGCGAGGGTGATGTTGTCGAGCACGGTCATGTGCGGGAACAGGTTGAACGCCTGGAACACGATGCCGATGCGCGTGCGGACGTCGTCGTGGTCGACCCGCGGGTCGCAGATGTCCTCGCCGTCGAACAGCACGAGGCCGTCGTCGACGCGCTCGAGCTGGTTGACGCAGCGCAGCAGCGTGGACTTTCCCGAGCCGGACGCGCCGATGAGGACGGTGACCGAGTGCTCCGGGACGGTGAGGGAGACGTCGCGCAGGACCAGTTCGTCGCCGAAGCTCTTGCGCACGTTGACCAGCTGGAGGACCGGCGTGCTGCTCTGCCCGCTCATGCCGTGCCGCTCGCGTTCTGCCGGGCGATCGACTTCTCCAGCACGCGGTCGGTGAGACGGGTGAGCGGGATCGTCACGAGCAGGAACAGGATCGAGGCCACGATGTAGGGCGTGTAGTTGAAGGTCGTCGACGTCTCGATCTGCGCGTTGCGGATCGCGTCGCGCGCTCCGAGGATCGAGACGAGGCCGATGTCCTTGAGCAGCGCGACGAGGTCGTTGAGCAGCGGCGGCACGACCCGGCGGATCGCCTGCGGCAGCACGACGTGGCGCATGGTCTGCGCCTGCGAGAGGCCGAGGCTGCGGGCGGCGGCGCGCTGGCTGGGATGCACCGAGAGGATGCCGGACCGGATCACCTCGGCGACGTACGCGGAGTAGGTGAGCACCACCGCCGCGGTGCCGAGCACGTTGACGCTGGGCGGGGTGTCGGTGAGCTGCAGGGCCGGGACGCCGAAGCCGATGAGCAGCAGCACCAGCAGGAGCGGGATGCCGCGGAACAGGTCGACGTAGACCGTGGCGAGGATGCGCAGCGGCGCCAGGGCCGGCGCGGTCGAGGTGCGCACCAGCGCGATGACCATGGACAGCACCGCGATGCACACCACGGCGATCGCGGCGAGCCTCAGGTTGAGCAGGAAGCCGTCCCAGATGTCCGGGAGCACCTCGAGGCCGTAGGAGAGGTCGAAGAACGTCTCCTGGACGACCGGCCACCCCTTGGAGGTGCCCACGACGACCATGAGCCCGCCGATGACGACGACGGAGGACAGGACCGCGACGAGCGTGCGGCGGCGGTCCTGCGCCCGGCGGACGGCCCGGCGCGCGAGCTCGTGCTCGCTGGGCGCCCAGACGGGCCCGGCCGTGCCGGCCGGGCCCGTCTGCTGGTCGTGCGTCACGGAGCCAGGACAGGGGCGCCCTGGTCGGCGAGCCACTCCTTCTCGAGCGCTGCCAGGGTGCCGTCCTCGCGCAGGGCGTCGACGGCGCCCGACACGCACTGCGTGATCGGGCTGTCCTTGGCGAGCAGGAGACCGAGCTGCTCGTTCGCAGCGGCGGAGTCGGGCAGCTGACCGACGATGACGCCCTTGTCGATCTCGACGAAGGCCAGGTAGAAGGCCGTCGGGAGGTCGACGACGATGCCATCGATCTGCTTGTTCTTCAGCGCCGTGACCGCAGCCGCGTTGTCGTTGAAGACCTGCGCCTTCTCGGTCGGCTGGATCTGCTCCTCGATCGCCTTGAGCGACGTGGTGCCGATCGCCGCGCCGAGGCGGGCACCCTTGAGCTCGGCCACGGTCGTGGCCTTGGCGATCGGGCTCGACTCGTTGGAGATGACGACCTGCGAGAGGGCGTAGTAGCCGGACGAGAAGTCGACGACCTTCTTGCGCTCGTCGGTGATGGAGTACTGCTGGATGTTGAAGTCGAACGTCTTCGGGCCGGGGGCGATGGCCGAGTCGAACGTGGTGCGCACCCACGTGACGTCGGCGTTGTCGTAGCCGAGCTGCTTGGCGACGGCGTAGGCAACGGCGGACTCGAAGCCCTTGCCGCTGGTGGGGTCGTCGTCGAGCATCCACGGCGGGAACACGGGCTCGCCCGTGGCGATCGTGAGCTTGCCGGCGTTCAGGGTCTCGAGCGACTCCGGTGAGCAGGTCGCAGACGGCGAGGCGGACTCGGAGGCGGACTCCGAGGCCGTGGCCGCTGCGGACGAGCTCGTGGTGCCGCCCGAGGACGAGCTGCCGCAGGCCGAGAGCAGCAGGGCTGCAGCGACCGGGACGAGCACGAGACGGGTACGACGCACGGTGAGACCTCCGCGGGGGTGCCGAAGGGCGGTCCCTCGGCCTGGCGGGCATTGTGCCAAACGGGGGAAGGGCTGCCGACCGCAGGACCTGCCTGGACGGCCCGCGACCGCAGACCGAGACAGAACCGATACCTAGCGCCTGCCGACGGCCCAGGCCCGGATGCGGTCGAGCCGGGCCTGGAGCTCGGCCGCGCTCGCCCGGGGCACCTCGGGCCCGCCGCACATCCGGCGCAGGTCGGCGTGCACCGAGGCCTGCGAGGTGCCGGTCTGCCGGGCGTAGGCGCTCACGCAGGAGGCGAGCTCCTTCTTGAGCGCCTTGACGTCGACGGGGGCGGCCGCCTTCGGCTCGTCCTTGGCCGGCTTCTTCGTGCCGCGGGCGGAGCGGAGCAGGTCGTGCACCTGGTCGGCGTCGAGCAGGCCGGGGATCCCGAGGAACTCCTCCTCCTCGGCTGTGCCCGGCGTGACGCCGGTGCCGAACTCGCCGCCGTCGAACAGGACGCGGTCGAAAGTGGCCTCGCTCTCGAGGGCCTCGAAGCTCAGCTGGTCGTCGACGAGGAGGTCGGCGGTGCTCCGCTCGGCGAGGGCCTGGGCGACGAGGATGTCCTCCTCGCTCCAGGTGCCGTCGAGGCGCTTGCCGAGGGCGTGGTCGCGCTCCTCCTCGAGCTCTCCGGCGAGGCGCAGCAGCAGCGGCACGCTCGGCAGGAAGACGCTCGCGGTCTCCCCCCGCTTGCGGGCCCGCACGAACCGGCCGACCGCCTGCGCGAAGAACAGCGGAGTGGAGGTGGACGTCGCGTAGACGCCCACCATGAGGCGCGGGACGTCGACGCCCTCGCTGACCATGCGGACGGCGACCATCCACCGGTCGTTGCTCTCGCCGAAGGCCGTGATCTTCTCGCCGGCCTTCGGGTCGTCCGACAGCACGACGGTCGGCTTGTGACCGGTGATGCCGTGCAGCAGCTTGGAGTACGCGCGGGCCTTGGTCTGGTCGCTGGCGATCACGAGGCCGCCGGCGTCGGGCACGTGCTTGCGCACCTCGGTGAGGCGTCGGTCGGCGGCGCGCAGCACCTGCGGGATCCACTCGCCCTGCGGGTCGAGGGCGGTGCGCCAGGCCTGCTGGGTGACGTCCTTGGCCTGGTCTGCGCCGAGGACCGCGGCGACCTCGTCGCCAGCCTTCGTGCGCCAGCGCATGCGGCCGCTGTACGCCAGGAACATGACCGGGCGCACGACGTGGTCGCGCAGCGCGTCGCCGTACCCGTAGGTGGTGTCGGCGAAGCTGCGCGAGATGCCGTCGCGGCCGGGGGCGTAGGTGACGAACGGGATCGGGTTGACGTCGCTGCGGAACGGCGTGCCCGTGAGCGCGAGGCGGCGTGCCGCCGGCTCGAACGCCTCGCGGACCGACTCGCCCCACGACATCGAGTCGCCGGCGTGGTGCACCTCGTCGAGGATCACGAGGGTCTTGCGGTCCTCGACGCGACGTCGGTAGAGCAGCGTGTTGGCCGCGACGCCGGCGTACGTGACCGCGATCCCGAGGAAGTCGCTGCTCGTGGTGCCGCGCGCGCCGGAGAACTCGGGGTCGAGCGGGATGCCGACCTTCTTCGCCGCCTCCGCCCACTGCGTCTTCAGGTGCTCGGTGGGGGCGACCACGACGATGCGCTCGACCACGCGCCGGTCGAGCAGCTCCGAGGCGAGGCGCAGGGCGTACGTCGTCTTCCCGGCACCGGGGGTCGCGACGGTGAGGAAGTCGCGCGGCTGGCGCGCGAGGTACTCGTCGACCGCGGCCTGCTGCCACGCGCGCAGCTTCTCGGCCGCGCCTCGCGGGGCACGCGCCGGGTAGGCCGGGGAGAGGTTCGACGCGAGGGGCATAGGGCGGTGAGCCTAGGCGAGTCCGGCGCCCGACATGCCGCCCCGGGTGGTGGGCGTGTCACCCCCGCGACGTGCTAACGGACCCCGCGCGAGTCGGCCGTCAGCCGCCCGCGGGCGCCAGCGTGGGGCGGCCGATCCGGGTCGCCAGGACCGCGCCGACCGCCGCGACGCCACCCATGAGCAGCCAGATCTCGGCGAAGGTCCACCCGGTGACCGCGTCGGCGGCCACGGCCGCGGCGTAGATGGCACCGGCCGCTCCGATGAGCATGACGGAGCCGACCGAGTCGCACACCTGCAGGGCCGCGGAGTTGACGCCCTGGTCCTGCGGCTCGGACAGCTCGAGGGTGAGGGTGGCGATCGCGCCGAAGCACAGGCCCATGCCCGAGGCGCCGACGAGCCAGGAGATGCCGCCCACCCACCACGGCACCGACTCCACCATCGACAGCGGCATCGACAGCATGCAGAGCGCGACGAGCACCGCCCCGGCCTGCACGAGGGCCGAGCGCGGCACGCGGCCGTAGAGCCGGCCCTGCGCCTGCGAGCCGAGCGCCCAGCCGATCGCGCCGACCGTGAGCACGAGGCCGGCCTGGGCCGTCGAGACGCCGCGCACCGTCTGCAGCGCGAGCGGGACGAACGCCTCACCCGCGAAGAAGGTGCCGGCGAGCAGGCCGCGCATCATGACCACGGTCGGGAGACCGCGCGCGAACCGGAGGGCGCCGCGCGGCAGGAGGCGGTCGAGGGCGGGGAGCACCAGGGCGAGCCCGACCACGGCGAGCACCAGGCCGGCGACGCCGAGGCGGGTGCCGGCCTCCTGGAGCATCGCGAGGCCGGCGGCTGCGACGAGCGCGAGCCGCAGCCGTCCGCGGCGCGGCGGCGCACCGCTCTCACCGAGCGAGCCGCCCAGCCGGCCGAGCCGCGGGGCCATCACCAGCATGGGCGGCAGCACGAGCACCGGGACGACGAGGAACACCGCGCGCCACGACACCTGGTCGGTGAGGAAGCCGGCGATGACCGGCCCGATGATCGCCGGCAGCACCCAGGCGGCAGCGAGCAGCGCGAACGCCTTGGGGCGCAGGTCGTCCGGGTACTGGCGCCCGATGACGACGTACACCGCCACGATGGCCATGCCGCCGCCGAGGCCCTGCACGAGCCGTCCGGCCACGAGCACGGGCATCGCCCAGGCCAGGCCCGCGACGACCGCGCCGAGGCCGAAGAGGGAGACGCCGATCAGCAGCGCGGGGCGCGGGCCCGACCGGTCGCACCACTCCCCCGCCGCCACCATCGCGACGAGGCTGGCCACGACGTACCCGTTGAACGCCCACGAGTAGGCGCCGAGCCCGTCGAGCGCTCGCGCGACGACAGGCATGGCCGTGGCGACGCCGATGCCCTCGAACGCGAACATCGTCATCACGGTGACGATGCCGACGGTGAAGGCCCGGTGCTGGGCGCTGAACAGCCCGTCGCTCGCGGTCGCTGGGGCGTCTGCCGGCTGCTCCGGCTCAGGCAGGGGCGCGGCGTGGCTCGGACGAGGTGCGTGCGCAGGGGCGTGCGGCGGCTCGTACGGCGTCGAGGTGGCCGAGACGTCCTCGACGTACTCGCCCGGGGTGTCGCGGTCGGCGTCGTCCCCCCGGACGGAGGTCAGGACCCGTCCTTGCCGTCGCCCTTGTCCTTCTTCTTGTCAGGGATGCCCTCGTAGATGCGCTTGCAGTCGGGGCAGACGGGGAACTTGTTCGGGTCGCGGCCCGGCACCCAGACCTTGCCGCACAGTGCGATCACGGGTGCGCCGGTGACGGCGGACTCGACGATCTTGTCCTTCTTCACGTAGTGCGCGAAGCGCTCGTGGTCGCCGTCGCTGAACTGCGTGTCGGGCCGGTCCTCGACGAGCGTGCCGAGACCGGTGTCGGGCTCGGCGAGAGGCAGGGGCTCGAGGTCCGGAGGCATCGTCGACATGCCGGTCATCGTACGACCGCCGCACCGCGCCCGTCCCCGCCGATCCCCCGCCTGCATTCACCGGCCTGCATTCACCGGCCTGCATTCACCCGCAGAGGACAGGATCCGCCCTTCACGGGCGTGTTCTGTCCGTTCTCGCCGCATCTGGTCGGGCGCCGCTGACGCGCGGCGCGGTACGCCGGCGCGATCGGCGTACGACGGTCAGTTCAGCGACGGGTCGACCGAGGGCGTGGCGAGGAAGGCGAGATCGCCGGGCTGGCGGCGCAGCACACGGTGCCAGAGGTCGGCAGTATCGCTGGCGAAGACGTCGTCCGAGCCGCCGTCCACGACGTACCAGTCGCCGCGCGCGATCTCGTCGGCGAGCTGGCCCTCGGCCCACCCGGCGTACCCCGCGAAGATGCGGACGGCCGAGAGCGTGGACGCCGCGCCGTCCGGGTCGATGTCGAGGTCGACGAGCCCGTAGGGCCCCGCGACGCGGCGGAAGCCGTCCGGCTCCGGGCCGTCGACCGGGCCGGGCAGGAGCGCGAGGCCGAGGGCGCTGTCCTCGGCGACCGGTCCGCCGTCGAAGACGACGTCGGCCCCGGTGGTGCGTCCGTCCCAGCTCGGCAGCACCGCGCCGACGGGCACATGCGAGGGGCGGTTGAGCACGACGCCGAGGGTGCCGTCCTCGTCGTGGTCGAGCAGGAACACGACGGTGCGCGCGAAGTTGGGGTCGGTCATCGCCGGGGCGGCGACGAGCAGGCGGCCCGCGTGGGGCAGCGCCGGGGGCACGTCCAGGGGCTCGAGCGTCACCCGCCCAGCATGCCAAACGTCCCGCCTCCGGGTGACCGGTGATACACGTCACTGTCTCAGTTCTCGAACGGAGGCTCGCGGCGCAGAGAGAGGCGTAGCCTGACTGTGCGTGAGGGATTTAGCACAAGTAGTGAGGGTGGTTCGGCCGCCCGGGTGAAGTGTTCATCCCGGTCGGTGAGTGCAAGGAGGCGGATCCCATGCCCCAGCAGCCGCTGGCCCAGGTCCCTGTCGACGCCACGTGGGAGTGGCAGGAGCACGGCGCCTGCCGCGAGGCCGACACCGCGCTGTTCTTCCATCCGCAGAACGAGCGAGGGCTGTCCCGCATCCGTCGCGACCGGGCCGCCAAGTCGGTCTGCGCCCGCTGCGAGGTGCGCCTCGAGTGCGCCGACTACGCGATCCGCGCCCGGGAGCCGTACGGCGTCTGGGGCGGCCTGACCGAGGAGGAGCGCGAGCGCATCTACGTGAAGGCCGCGCTCACGACCTACGGCCGCGAGAAGGGCGCCGGCCTCCGCGCCGCCGTCGACCTCCTCTAGCCCCACTTCTCGCCCTGAGGGTCGATCACGGCAGTTCGACTGCACCATCTGACCCGTGCTCGTGCTCGTGTACGGCGATGTCGATGTGCGTCTCAGGCTGCAGCGCGCAGCGCAGCCCTGATCTCGGCCACGACATGCTGCGGCCGATGGACGACGTCGTCCCACGTGAACCTCAGGGGGATGTACCCCGCCAGGATCAGGCGGTTCTGCCGGGTGCGGTCCCGCTGGAACGCGACGTCATCGGAACGGAACGCCCGGCCGTCGAACTCGACGACCACCCGGGACCCCTCGAGGAGCAGGTCGGCGACCGTGCGGACGAGATCCGTCGCAACCACTCCTCCCACGCGAACGAGCTCCCGGTCACGCACCTCGATGCGATGCGCGCGCAGCCCGGGGATACGAACGCGACGGTTGCGCTCGACGATGACGTGCAGCCCCGGATCAGCGGGAACGCGCAGCTGGTGGAAGCTCCCCGCGGTCGTATGGCTGACGATCACACCGAGGCCTCCAGCAAGACGCGCCGCGTGGGCCAACGAGGTCGGCGTCAGCCTCGACGCTGTCTCGACGTACACGGATCCGAGCACGACGCTCCAGCGCCGCTGCGCGAGGAGATGGCGGATGCGGAAGTTCGTGTACCCGGCCTCGACCGCCCGCGCCCGGGTGAAGACCCCTGCTTGCTCAGCCGCGACGGCCGGCGACGTACTGATGCCTCGCATGGTGGGACGGTGACCGGTCCGCCGACAGCACGGTGCGACACGGAAGCGGCACCTGTGGATGCCCGGGCCGCGACCGTTGCCTGTGGATCGCGACCAGCACGCGACGCTCGCGACCAAGATCACGAGTAGGGGTCAACTAGTTCAGTTCACCTGCCGTGATCGACCCTCAGGGCACACACAGCGAGCCCGCCCCGGGGTGCGGGGCGGGCTCGGCTGCTGGTGGAGCGGGTGGGATCAGGCCTGCTGGAGCCTGGTCTTGAGGGTGGCGAGCTGGGCGTGGAGCTCGGCGGGGACCTTGTCGCCGAACTTGGTGAAGTACTCCGCGGTCAGGTCGGCCTCGGCCAGCCAGGACGCCGGGTCGACGTGGAAGAGCTCGGCCATCGTCTCCTCGGAGATGTCCAGGCCCGTGACGTCGAGCTCGCCCGCGAGCGGGAAGCGACCGATCGCGGTCTCCTCGGCGCCGACGAGGCCCTCGAGGCGGTCCACGATCCACGCGAGCACGCGGCTGTTCTCGCCGTAGCCGGGCCACATGTAGCCGCCGTCGGCGTCCTTGCGGAACCAGTTGACCGAGTAGATCTTCGGCAGCTTGTCGACGTCGGTTGCCGCACCGACCGAGAGCCAGTGGCCCCAGTAGTCGGCCATGTTGTAGCCGCAGAACGGCAGCATCGCGAACGGGTCGCGGCGCAGCTCGCCGACAGTGCCCTCAGCAGCGGCGGTCTTCTCCGACGCGATGGTCGCGCCCATGAAGACACCGTGCTCCCACGACAGCGCCTCGTTGACCAGCGGCACGTTCGTCGCGCGGCGACCGCCGAACAGGATCGCCGAGATCGGCACGCCGGCCGGGTCCTCCCAGTTGGGGGCGATCGACGGGCACTGGCCCGCCGGCGCGGTGAAGCGCGCGTTCGGGTGGGCGGCAGCGGCGCCGGACTCGGGGGTCCAGTCGTTGCCCTTCCAATCGACGAGGTGCGCGGGCGCGTCGGACAGGCCCTCCCACCAGACGTCGCCGTCGTCGGTCAGCGCGACATTGGTGTAGATGCAGTTCGCGTCGAGCGAGCGGATCGCGTTGGCGTTGGTCTCGAGCGAGGTGCCCGGGGCGACGCCGAAGAAGCCGGCCTCGGGGTTGATCGCGTAGAGGCGGCCGTCCTCGCCGAAGCGCATCCAGCAGATGTCGTCGCCGACGGTCTCGACCTTCCAGCCCGGCAGCGACGGCTCGAGCATCGCGAGGTTGGTCTTGCCGCACATCGACGGGAACGCCGCGGACACGTACTTCACGTCGCCGTTCGGGTGCGTGAGCTTGAGGATCAGCATGTGCTCGGCGAGCCAGCCCTCGTCGCGCGCCATCACCGAGGCGATGCGCAGTGCGAAGCACTTCTTGCCGAGGAGCGCGTTGCCGCCGTAACCCGAGCCGTACGACCAGATCTCGCGGGTCTCGGGGAAGTGGACGATGTACTTGTCGTCGTTGCAGGGCCACGCGACGTCGGCCTCGCCCTCGGCGAGCGGGTGCCCGACCGAGTGCAGCGCCGGGACGAAGTCGCCGTCGTCACCGATGAGGTCGAGGGCGGCCTGGCCCATGCGCGTCATGATCCGCATGTTGACCACGACGTACGGCGAGTCCGTGAGCTCGACGCCGATCTGCGAGATGCGCGAGCCGAGCGGGCCCATCGAGAACGGCACGACGTACATCGTGCGGCCCTTCATCGAGCCGGCGAACTTGCCCTTCAGCGTCTCGCGCATCGCGACGGGATCGGCCCAGTTGTTCGTGGGGCCGGCGTCCTCCTCGTGCAGCGAGCAGATGAAGGTGCGGTCCTCGACGCGGGCGACGTCGCTCGGGTTGGATCGGGCGAGGAAGGAGTTGGGGCGCTTGGCCTCGTTGAGGCGCATGAACGTGCCGCCATCGACGAGCAGCTGGGTGAGTCGGTCCCACTCCTCCTGCGAGCCGTCGGACCACTCGATGCGGTCGGGCTGCGTGAGCTCGGCGACCTGCTCGACCCACTCGAGCAGCTTCTTGTTGCGGGTCGGCGCGTTCTGGAGGCCGGGGATGGTCGACATGACTTCGTTGTCCTATCGCAGAGGGGCGGATCGTCGTTCCATCTCAGGGTGCCCTAAGCGTGTACCGGTGCGAAGAGGAACCCCGTGTGAAGTACGCCGTACTCGCGGGTTGTGACCGGCGGCACAGGGTGCCGTGACCGTTCCGTGAACCGCGATTCCGTTGTGCCCCACGTAAGTAAGCGTTGTCATGAACGAACGCGAGCGCAGCCGAACGGGTGCGGTGTCACCGACCTCACACGTCGCGCAGGGCTACGACACGAGCGGGAACGTCGTCGTCACGAGGTACGCGAGCGGCACACCCTGCACCACCGCGACGGACCACGGCAGACGCGCCCGACGCGTCACGGTCTGGCCGTACACGAGCAGCAGCCCGAGCACGATCGCCATGAGCGGCACGAGCAGCGTCAGGAACCCTGGCGCGCCGAGCACCACCACCGACGCGAGCAGGACGACGACGGCGACCACGCGCGTCACCAGGGCGAGCCACCACCGCGCACCCACGAGCCGGTCGTCGGCCCAGAACCACGCGATGAACGCGAGCTCGACCACGAGCAGCCACGACCGCCTGTCGCCCGCGAGGTCGAACGCCGACCACGTCATGCGGCCGACGAGCCCGAGCGCCACCACGCCGTACGCCGTCAGCGCCATCACCGCGAGCACCTCGCGCAGCACGTACCCGGACGGCGCGACGACGTCGGCGTCGACCGCGCGCGCGGGAGGCAGCCAGGACGCACGACGGCGCACGAGCGTGGTCAGGAGCGCCACCACCGCGCCGGCGCAGACGAACCACACGATGACGTAGCCGCCGACGGCGAGCGGCACGCGTGCGGCCACCCCGGCGAGCGCCGCCGCGGCGAGCGAGCCGACGGCCGAGGCCACCACCGCGACGCCGAGGGCGACGAGCGCGCGCGGGCGGGGCGCCTCCGCCGGCCCGCCCTCTCCTGGGGTCCGCGCGGGGAGCAGCAGCCGCGCCAACGGCACGAACCCCACGGCCGCACCGACCATGAGCAGCAGCAGCCACAGGATGCGCGAGCCTCCGGCGTCGTGACCGGACGACGGCGCGCCCACGGTGGTGTCGAGCCAGTCGAGCGTCTGCTGGCGCGTGTCCGCCGAGAACAGGATCGTGATGTGGTCCGCACGCGGCACGACGTCGGCCGCGCGCGCCGTGCCGTCGACCGGCGAGCCGTACCCCGGGCCGACGACCCCGTCCGGGTACGCCGCCCGCAGCCCCTCGAGCGCAGCATCGACGAACCGCTGCTGCTCGTTGCCGCCGTACAGCAGCAGGAGGTTGCGCGGCACCAGCGCGGAACCTGCAGGCAGGTCGTCGGCCGAGGGCAGCGACAGGGCCACCGTGGCGCCGAGCGGCACCTGGCCCTCGCCCTGCGACGCCGCGACGGCGTACCGCGTGACGGCCCCCGCACCCATGGAGTGGCCGACGAGCGCGATCGGTCGCGACGGCTCGGCGAACGGCTGCTGCGACGCCCACCGTGCGACGGCGGCAAGATCCGCGTCGATCGCGTCGGTCGCGACCACGCCGTCGCTCACGGGCAGCGGCACCGGGTTGCGTCCGTGCCCGGTGAGATCGGGCAGGACGACGGCGTACCCGGCCCGGGCGAGGGAGACACCGAGGTCGTCCATGAGCTGTGCCGAGCCGGCGAAGCCGTGCACCACGACGACCACCGGATGCGGCGCGTCGCCGTCCTCTACGAGCGTCGTCACCGGCACAGCGGTGTCCGGCACCCCGGCGTCGGCGAAGCCGGGGGCGACCGAGCGCTGCACGAGCGCGGTACCGCGCTCGAGCCCGGCGCTCTGGCCCGCGAGCACGAGAGTGGCGGGCAGCGTCAGCAGGAGGGCGACGAGCCCGAGCACCCACGAGGAGAGCCGCCGCGTTCCGGTCGCCGACCGAGGGGTGCTCATGGCGTCGGACGCTACCGCCGACGACGCGATCGCGCGCCCGCGCGGGCACCGCACCGCGTCACGGTGAAGCCGCGTGAGGTGGACGCGTCCGGCCGGGCGACCTGCGACGCGCGCGACCGCGTCAAACCCGCGAGATGCGCGAACGGCGCGGCCAGCGTTCCCGCATGCTTCGGCGCGCTGCGCTGCGCGATCGACAACCTCAACGGCGACAACGTCGAGCGGATCGGCTTCCCGCAGGGCAGCCGGCACGTCTTCTGCTACTACAACGCAGTGACGCCGCCGCCGGACGCCGGCACGATCGTGGTGCGCAAGCAGCTGGCGGCCGGGTCCGCGGGGACGACGGCCCTGCCCGACACGGTGGCGCTGCGCGACCCGACCACCTGCACGGTGGCCGAGACCGCGAGCGGCGTACGCAGCGAGGCCCCCGCGGTGACCACCACGATGTCGGTGAACGATGCGGACGGCGTCCGCACGACCAGCGCGTCGGTCGCGGTCGGCAGCGGTGAGCTCTCGAGCGTCGACGTCCTCAACGCGTACGACGCCCTCGCGCCCAGCGGTGCCTCGTCGGCGACGCCGGCGTACGCGCTGGCCGGCCTGGTCCTGCTGCTGCTCGGCGCCGCGGCGTACGCCGTGGGTTCGAGGGCCTGAGCGCGTCGCACGCCTGAGCCCGTTCCCGGGCCCGGCCCGGGAACGACCGAGCCCCCCTCGCCCGAAGGCGAGGGGGGCTCGGTGCGAGCGTGGTCTCAGACCGCGCGGACGTTCTCGGCCTGCGGGCCCTTCTGGCCCGTACCGATCTCGAACTCCACGCGCTGGTTCTCCTCGAGGGAGCGGTAGCCGCTGCCCACGATCGCCGAGAAGTGAACGAACACGTCGGTGTCCGAGCCGTCCGGCGAGATGAAGCCGAAGCCCTTCTCCGCGTTGAACCACTTGACAGTGCCCTGCGCCATTACATGTCTCCTCATGGGGACGGTTCAGGCCGCACCTTGTGCGCGGACCCGGGTTGCTTCCGCCGTTGTGTCAGACCTGCCCAAGGGGACGTGTCTTGCGAGGCACCGATTCCGGCGAGCCGGAGGGTTCCCAGGACGAACGAAGTGCTGCAACCGCCGGAAGCATACCCAGATCCCCGCGCACGACACCATGCCTGCGCCGCTCGGGGGATGTGTCGTGACCTCACGGTGACCGGGCGCCCTGAGCACGCTGGGCCCGGATTCGTGCTCAGCACGGCGCCCCGTGGGCCCCACGGGCCGCTCGGGCCCTGCGTTCCGACTAACGGACGCGGCGGGCACCGGGCCTGGCAGGTAGCGTCGCGGCATGAGCGAGAGCCCCGAGAGCCTTCCCCGCCGCCACCAGATCGAGGTGCCGACCGAGCTCGTCGTGGGCGTGCCCGCGGACTTCGCCTCGGTGTGGCACACCCCCGAGTCGTTCGTCATCGACTTCCTGTCCGCGCGCGGCCCGGCGCAGATCGTCGACGACCAGGGCGGCCCGGTCCTGAGCCAGGACCTCGTGGTGAGCGCGCGCGTGCGCATGCCCCCGACCCATGTCATCGAGCTCATGAAGGCGCTCGAGCGCCAGCTCTCCACGTGGGAGACCCAGACCGGCCAGCGCAGCCCGGTCGAGCCCCCGCACCCCGACCTGTAGGCGCGCCCAGGATTGAGCGGCACGGCAGCCGCGCTTGAGCGTGGTGAGAGCCCCGAGGCCGATGATCACTCCACAACTTCATGCGTGCGGCCCCACCCGGCAGCCTCGATCACCCCCCCCCCCCGGTCGAGCCTGCTACCCCC
>NZ_JBHSTI010000009.1:0-49409 GCF_042660085.1 Longivirga aurantiaca
GCCGTTGACGCTGCTGCTGTTGAACCTGCTCAACTGGACGATCTTCTGGTACCGGCCGGAGATGTCGTTGTCGGGCGACCAGATCGCCGACCGGATGGTCGACCTGTTCCTCAACGGCGCGGCAGCACCGGAATGACCAGCAGCCCAGTTGTGGCACTGGCACACGCACTTCGGTTGCGCTGGAACCGTTCCCGCGCCCGGGGACCCCGCGGATCCGCCAGCCGACCGGTGCGGTCGGTCGGGCGCTTGGTTGACAAGAGCCGTAGCGGCCAATACGTTCCGGCAGTAAGGCGGCCCCACCCGCGCTCGTCCGGCGCCCTGATCTCCGACGATCGGGACGGCGGCACGGTCGAGGCGTGCCGACGGCACTGAGCCAGGCTCTCCCGACCCCAAGATCCGCGACACACCTCTATCCCCGCACCAACGGCCCCGGCACCGGCCCGCACCCGAAGGATCCGCCATGACGACACAGCCCACGCAGTCCACCGACTACGACGCCATCGTCATCGGTGCCGGTCCCGTCGGTCTCTACCAGCTCCACCTGCTGAGGGAACGAGGACTCTCAGTCAGAACCCTGGAGGCAGGCAGCGGTGTGGGCGGAGCCTGGTACTGGAACCGTTATCCCGGAGCGCGGTTGGACTCGGAGAGCTACACCTATCAGTACTTCTTCAATCAGGAGCTGCTCGACGAGTGGAGCTGGAGCGAGGAGTTCGTCACTCAGCCCGAGCTCGAGCGCTACTACAACTTCGTGGCCGACAAGCTGGACCTGCGGCCCTCGATCGACTTCGACACCCGTGTCGTGTCCACGGTGTTCGACGAATCTACCCACCGGTGGACCCTCGCAACCGAGGACGGGCGTGCCTACACCGCCAAATACGTTGTCGCAGCCACCGGAATCCTCTCGGTCCCCTACACCCCGGCGATCGAGGGGCTCGACAGCTTCCAGGGTCGGATGCTGCACACCGCAGTCTGGCCGCACGAGCCGCAATCGTTCGACGGCCGGCGCGTCGCTGTCATCGGAACGGGATCAACCGGGATCCAGATCATCCAGGCGCTGGGGCCCGTCGTGGGCGAGTTGACCGTCTTCCAGCGATCAGCGAACTGGGCGACGCCCCTGAACAACTCCCCGATCAGTGCCGAGCGGATGGCCGAGCTCCGTGCCGCCTACCCGGATATCCGCGACCGTACGCAGTCGACCTCGCAGTGCTTCAACATCGAGAGCTTGACAGAAGGCGCGCTCGACGTCTCGGAGGAGGAGCGACGGGCTCACTTCGAGAAGCTCTGGAACATGCCTGGATTGGTCTTCCTGACGCACAACTTCGCGGACGTCATGATCAACGAAGAGGCCAACGACACCGTCGTCGCCTACCTCACCGAGAAGATCAAGCAGCGCGTGAACGACCCTGAGGTCGCACGCAAGCTCATCCCGGACCACCGTTTCGGTCAGAAGCGTCCGCCCCTCGAGGTGGGCTACTACGAGGTGTTCAACCAGGACAACGTCGAGCTCGTGAACCTGGGTGAAGAGGCGATCTTGCGCGTCACCGCGACCGGTATCCAGACCACCGAGCGCCACCTCGAGTTCGACGACATCATTCTCGCCACCGGTTTCGATGCCCTGGCGGGATCGTTCAACAAGCTGGGCATCGTCGGTTCAGGCGGCGTCGCGCTGGAGGACTGGTGGAGCGACGGGCCGCGCACCTACCTCGGGCTGACTGTCCACCACTTCCCGAACCTGTTCATGGTGGGCCCGCAGGGAGTGGGCGGGAACTTCCCCGCAAGCGCGAAGGGCCCCGTCGACTGGATCACCCAGACGATCGCGGACGCCGAGAGCGACGGTGTCGCGCGAATCGAGGCCACCCACTCGGCGGAGCAGGAGTGGGTCGACATGATCAACGCCACGCTGCAGATCACCGTTCTCAAGGATGCGCAGTCGTGGATCACCGGTCACAACATCCCGGGCAAGGTGAAGACGAACTTCACCGCGTACCTCATGCCCATGTTCATGTACAAGGACAAGCTCGCGAGCGTCCGTGCGAACGGGTACGAGGGGTTCGACCGCCAGGCCTCTGCAGATGCTCCGTCCTGACATGAGTGAGATCGCCACCAACCAGTCGACCGCATACCTCCCGGAAGGCAGTAGGACGTGACCCGGGCAGCCATAGTCGGGATCGGACAGACGGAGTTCACCGACGGCAGCGACCCGCGCTCGGGCCTCGAGCTCGCGGCCGAGGCGATCATCGCGGCGGCGGACGACGCCGGGATCCCCGTCTCCGACATCGACGGGATCGTGAAGTACACGCTGGACCCCTCGGCCTCCCTGGAGATGCTTTCTGCGAACCTCGGCCTGAAGGAGATGAGCTTCTTCGCGGAGACGCCGATCGGTGGCGGGGCCAACTGCACCACGATGCAGCTCGCGGCAATGGCGGTCGAGGCGGGATACGCCCAGTACGTGGTCGGTTTCCGTGCCTTCACCTCCGTCGACTACGGCGAGGGTCTTCGTCGCAACCCCGCATGGCTCTGGGCGAGCGAGGTCGGAGTGAAGGAGGTCGCCCGTATCCACGGGTTCGGTGCGATCTCGCAGAGCTTCGCCCTTCAGGCGACGAGGCACATGTACGAGTTCGGGACGACGGAGGCGCAGTTCGGCTCGCTCATCCAGTCGGCCACGACGTACTCGGCGAACAATCCGAACGCCCTGCGCAAGAAGCGCATCACGGTCGACGAGTACCTCCAGACGCCGTTCGTGACGTCGCCGCTCCGCGACCTCGACATCTTCCAGCCGAGTTCCGGTGCCTGTGCCGTCATCGTGAGCACTCAGGAGCGTGCGCGTGATCTCCGGCAGAAGCCGGTGCGCATCCTTGAGGCCGTTTCCGGGTCCGCGGACAAGGTGCCTCCCTACTGGGAGCTGTGGCCGCTGCGCCGCGGCGACATCACCAACGGAGCGCCTCTGACAATCGCCCCGAAACTGTACGGCCGGGCAGGGATATCGCCCGCAGACGTGGACGTCGCCGAGCTGTACGACTGCTTCAGCTTCACGGTCATGATGGCGCTCGAGGCCTATGGCTTCTGTGAGTACGGCGGCAGTGGTGCGTTCATCGAGGCGGGCAACATCGCCATCGACGGTGCGATCCCGGTGAACACTCACGGCGGGCACCTGGCAGAGGCATACATCCACGGCTACAACCACATCGTGGAAGCCGTGCGTCAGATTCGTGGCACCTCGTACAACCAGGTCGAGGATGCCGAGATCGCGCTGGTTACCGGCGGCCCGGGCTTCGCCTCGAGCGCCATGCTGCTGTCGAAGGACTCATGATGCGAACCAGCCTGACGCCGCGCGTCCATCCCGAGTTCGAGGGGTTCTGGGAGGGCTGCCGGGTCGGCGAACTCCGCGTCCAGCAGTGCACGGACTGCCAGGAGGTGCGATTCCCACCGCAACCGCTCTGCCCCGCGTGCCAGTCCCGGAGGCGTCAGTGGGTGCCCGTCGCCGGGACGGGGACGGTGTACACGTTCAGCATCAACACCGGCCAGGGCGCCGCCGGCGCCATCCTCCCGGGGGAGCACGGCTTTCCCTACGCCGTCGCTGTCATCGAGCTCGACAGCGGTCCTCGGATGTACTCCGACTTCGACACCGTCGACCTTCCGCGGCTGAAGATCGGCGCTCGGGTCCAGGTTGTGTTCGAGGACATCGGCGGAGGCATGGTCGGACCCAACTTCGTTCTGACGGACCCCTCGTGAGCCGGCCTCATCGGGCGGCACGCGGTACGGCGATCCGCCCATGAAGATCGGTGTGATGGCCCTGTGCACCGACGAGTCGGTGTCGGTCCCCGAGCTTGCGACCAGTGCGGAAAGCCGGGGGTTCCACTCCCTGTATCTGGGTGAGCACACTCACCAGCCGGTGGCGATGGCCTCCCAGTACCCCATGGGGACGCCGCCGACGGGCATGCGGCGGATGGTCGACCCGCTCATCGCCTTGGCGGCCGCTGCGACAGTCACCACGACGATCGAGCTGGGGACTGCCGTAATGCTTCCCGCCCAGCACGATGCGCTCGTGTGCGCCAAGCAGGTCGCCACCCTGGACTTCATCTCCCGGGGTCGCGTCGTCCTCGGCGTCGGCTTCGGCTGGAACGACGAAGAGATGATGAATCACGGCGTCAATCCCAAGCGCCGGCGGGCGGCCCTGCGCGAGCACATGCTGGCGATGGAGGCGTTGTGGCGGGAGGAGTCCGCCGCTGCTGAGGGCGAGCGCGTCTCGTTCAGCGAGGCCTGGCAGTGGCCGAAGCCCTGGATGCGCGAACGACCGACGGTCCTGATGGGTGCCGCCCCTGGCCCCAACACCTACCAGCACATCGCTGAGTACTGCGACGGCTGGATGCCCGTTGCGGGCTCCGACCTCCCCCGCCAGCTCCCGCTCCTGCGCCGGGCGTTCGAGGACGCCGGCCGTGATCCGGACTCGTTGGAGGTCTGCGTCCTCGGCTGCCCGCCGGTGCCGAAGGCACTCGACAGGTACGCATCCCTCGGGGTGCAGCGGGTCATCTTCCCGCTCCCGATCCTGGAGCGAGGCAAGACCATCGACACCGTGAGCCGCGACGACGCTGAGCGGGCGATGGACCAGCTGCAGGAACTACTCACGCACGTGTCGCCCTGACGGGCTTCGAGCGGAAGGTGGGCACATCATGACGGACAAGGTGGCGATCGTCTCGGGTGCGAGCGGTGGCATCGGTGAAGCATGCGCGAGGGCGCTGCTGCGGAGCGGGGCCAGAGTCATGCTGGCCGACGTCACCGAGGCCGCCGGGCGGGCCGTCGCGGCCGAGTACGGGGAGGCGGCGCTCTTCATGCCCCTCGACGTCTCATCCGAGTCCGGCTGGGAAGAGGTGTGGTCTGCGGCGCGCGAGGCGTTCGGAGCGCCCACGATGCTCGTCAACGCAGCGGGCATCATCCGACGCGGCCCGATGCTCGAGGTCAGCGCTGAGGAGTTCATGGCCGTCACATCGGTCAACCAGCTGGGGACGTTCCTCGGGCTCAAGGTGGCAGGGCGCAAGATGGGTGCTTCCGGGGGCGGCTCCATCGTGAACATCGGCTCGATCGCGGCGGTCAAAGGGCTTGCGGGCTCCTTCGCCTACGGCGCCTCCAAGTGGGCGGTCCGCGGCATGACGTTCGCGGCAGCGAATGAGCTCGGCCCGTTGGGCATCCGTGTCAACTGCGTCAACCCGGGGCCGATCAGGACCGCGATGACAGCTCACTACGACGAGCGCATGTTCGCCGGGGCACCGCTTCGACGGATGGGAGACCCCGCGGAGGTCGCCGAGGTGGTGCTCTTCCTCCTGTCCGAGGGTGCCAGCTTTGTCACCGGCACCGAGCTGATGGTCGACGGCGGTGTGTCCGTCCCGGCAGCGGTGCTTCCCCCGCCGAGCTAGAGGTACGTCGACTCCGCATCCAGCCACAACCAGCACGCGATTCGGAAGACGAGGGACATGGCCATTCGAGTGCAGGGCAAGTACGAGGCGCTGATCCGGGAACGGGCGGCGACTGATGCCCACGACGTGTGGCTCAAGTTCCGTGACGAGACCTACTCGTGGAGCGACGTCCTTTCCGCGATGTCCCGAGTCGCCAACGGCCTGCTCGAGTTGGGCGTCCGGCCCGGGGACCGCGTCATGATCGTGATGAGCAACCGACCGGAGTTTCTCTGGTCGCACCTCGGGATCATCATGATCGGGGCCCATTCGGTCCCGGTCAGCACGCAGCAGCGGGGCGAGACCCTCCGGCACATGATCGTCGACTCCAGGGCGAAAGCGATCCTCGTCGAGGGGGACTACCTCCCCCATGTGCTCGCAGCCTCTCAAGGTGTCGAGACGCTTCAGCACATCGTCGGACTGGGCACGGCTCCGAGCCATGCCGCGCCCGTGACCTTTGAGCGACTCTTCGCCTCTCCCGACACCGAGCCCGACGTAGACCTTTCCGACGCGCCGGGCGGCAGTGGCTTGATCTACACGTCCGGGACGACGGGCCCGCCGAAGGGAGTCGTCGCGACCGCGTACGACTTCGGGCCGATGGAGTTGGTGCTGCGCGCCTCGGGCGTGCAGCCGGGCGAGACCATGTACGCCGCTACGCCTCTGTACCACGGCAACGCGCTCCTGGTGCAGGCCATGGGCTCGATCACGGTGGGAGCGAAGTTCGCCCTCGGGGAGCGCTTCAGCGCCTCGCGGTGGTGGGACGAGATCAGGCGCTACGACGCGGTCGAGTTCAACGCGGTAGGTGCGATGATCCCCATCCTCCTTAAGCAGCCTGCGCGATCCGACGATGCGGACAACCCGGTGAGGGCCCTGCTGTCCATGGCCTGCCCTGCCGATTCGTGGCGAGAGTTCGAGCGTCGCTTCGGGGTCCGCATCATCGAGACCTACGGCATGGTGGACGCGGTCGGCAGCCTCCTCAACGACGTCGGGAAGGTCGGCTCGGTGGGCAAGCCGGTTCCGGGCGTCGAGTACCGCATCGTCGATGACGAGGACCGGGCCCTGGGTCCGGGCGAGGTCGGCGAGATCACCTTCAGACACGCCAAGGGTCAGATGACCGACTACGAGAACAGGCCTGAGGAGACGGCGCACGCCTATCGCGGCGGCTGGTTTCACTCGGGTGATCTGGGTGAGTACGACGAGGACGGCTTCTACTACTACCGAGGCCGCAAGAAGGAGTCGATGCGTCGACGGGGGGTCAACGTCTCGGCATGGGAGATCGAGTCCGTCCTCATCAGCCACCCGGACGTTCTTGAGGTGGCCGCCCACGCGGTCCCCTCACCGCTGGGTGAGGACGACATCAAGGTGGTCATCCGTCCCGTCGACGCCTCGACCCTCACGCCCGAGGACGTGCTCCGCTTCTGCGAAGGGCGAATGGCGTACCAGGCCATCCCCCGGTACGTGGAGTTCGTCGAGGAGGTCCCGAAGACCCCGACCCAGAGGCCGATGTACGGCGTGCTCAAGGAGCGGGGCCTGACGCCGGCCACCTGGGACCGCGAGGCAGCCGGGTTCGAGGTCCGACGATGAGCCGGCCGACCCTGATTCCCGTGCGTTCGCAGCCGTCCATCAACCGAGAGCAGGAGCAGTCATGACTACCTCGACCACAGGAAACTGGGGACGCTGGGGCGCCGACGACGAGCGGGGCGCCCTCAACCATCTCAGTGCCGAGACAGTGCTCGCCGCGGCCCAAAGCATCCGTACTGGCCGCGTCTACCAGCTCGGCACTGTCCTCCATCGCGAGGGACTGCCGACCCTCGCGCATCGCGGTGTCCCTCGCCGTTTCACTCTCCTGAACCACTCGGACCGCGGGTGGTTCGAGGGCATCGGGGCGCCCCCTGAGCTCGGCTGGTCCGAAGACGTGATCATGCTGGCGACCCACTCGGGGACGCATCTGGACGCGCTGTGCCACGTCGACCATGGCGGCGAGATGTACAACGGCTACCCCAAGGAGGGCTTCACCTCCCTCGACGGCGCAGCCAAGTGCGGGATCGAGAAGACCGGAGCGTTCGCCGCGCGGGGAGTCCTCGTGGACGTCGCAGCCCACAAGGGCGTGCCGCTCCTGCCGCCCGTCGCCATCACGCTCGAGGACTTCCTCGAGACGCTCGAGGCGCAGGGCAGCGATGTCAGACCCGGTGACGTCGTAGCCGTGCGCACCGGTTGGCTCGAGCACTGCCTCGCCAGCGGCGGCGAGCTCGAGTTCGAGCAGCCGGGAATCGGTCTGGACGTGGCCCGGTGGCTGGCCGAGCACGACGTGACCGCGGTAGGGGCGGACAACAGCAGTGTCGAGGTGATGCCGTGGGACGGCGACGAGTTCCTGGGCACACACCTCGAGCTGCTTGTCCGCCACGGCATCTACCTGATGGAGCACCTGTGGTTGCAGGAGCTGTCACAGGATCGGCGCTACGACTTCCTCTTTTGCGTGTCACCGCTGCTCGTCAAGGGTGCGACCGGGAGCCCGGTCAATCCCATCGCGATCGGCTGATCCGAACCCCCGACGATCTGAACCCCAACAAGGAGCGCGGCACATGAGCAACGACAGCGCAATCGACGAGCTGCTCGCCAAGGAGCAGATTCGCTACCAGATGGCGGTGTACGCCCGCGGCATCGACCGCCGTGACGAGGAGCTCCTCAAGCAGGTGTACCACGAGGACTCGTTCGACGATCACGGCTACGGGCTCCAGGCCTCAGGCCACGTCTTCGCCACCCTCGTCCGCCGCGATGGCAACGGATTCCCGAACGAGTGGACCCAGACCGGGCACGTGCTGGGGCAGCACCTCATCGAGGTTGACGGGGATAGCGCCAGGAGCGAGGTGTACTTCAACTCTGTGCAGATCTCCGAGCACGAGGGTGAGCAGATCTTCCTGTACGCCGCTGGGCGCTACATCGACGAGTGGGAGCGCCGCAACGACGGCATCTTCCGCATCGCCAAGCGTCAGGTGATCTACGACTACGGACGCACCGACACCGTGTCGACGCCGTGGCCCGGCCCGGACCCGCAGGTACCGAAGATGTTCTGGGGAGGTCCCACGATCGACGGCTCGGCCACGGCCTTCGGCACCGGTGGCCCGGACGACCCCAGCTACCGCGTCTTCCCGCAGGGATGAGCCGCCAGGCTCGGGGGAGGTCACGATCATGAGCGGTCAGCTCGACGGCAAGGTGGCGATCGTCACCGGCGGCGCGAGCGGCATCGGCGAGGGCACCGTAGAGCTGTTCGTCGAGCATGGTGCCCAGGTGGTGATCGCCGACGTCTCCGCCGATGCGGGCAAGGCCCTGGCCGCCCGCCTCGGCGACGCGGCTCACTTCGTCCGGACCGACGTGACGGAGTCCGACCAGGTCGAGGCTGCGGTCGCGGCCGCGGTCGAGCGGTTCGGTCGACTCGACGTGATGTACAACAACGCGGCGTCGGGGGGCGACACGTCGTCGCTCCTCGACCTGTCGCCCGAAGGTCTGGACTCCACGCTGCGTCTCGTGGTGGCCTCGGTCGTGTACGGGCACCGCTTCGCAGCGAAGCAGTTCATCGCGCAGGGCACGCCGGGGTCGATCATCACCACCGCCAGCGGTGCGTCCTTCGCGGGAGGGTGGTCCGCTGCGGCGTACACGATCGGCAAGCATGCGGTGGTCGGAGTCGTCCGGCAGGCGGCGTACGAGCTGGGGCAGTACGGCATCCGCAGCAACGCTGTCGCACCCGGCATGACCATGACGCCGATCATGGTGAAGTACTTCGGCCTCCCGGACGAGCTCGCACCGGAGTTCATTGACTACGTCGCCGACGCGCTGAAGGACCAGCAGCCGCTGGGCCGCGTGGGTCGGCCCAGGGATATCGCCCAGGCCGCGCTGTTCCTCGCGAGTGACTCATCCGCCTTCATGACGGGGACTGTGATCCCCGTTGACGGCGGCATGGTCGCCGTCACCCAGAGCACCCTCATCCCGAGCCTGGCGGCTGCGGCCGGCTCGTTCGCAGACGAGCACGGCATCACTCGAGCCTGACCCCCCGGAGGACCTGATGGCAGCCCGCCCGCACGACATAGTCGACCTCTACCTGGCCCCGGTGGCGTTGGGCGTGGACGAGCGCCTGGCCGAACTCGCACGGCTGTCCCAGGCGGAGCTGTTCGTCCAGGTGTCCCTGAGCACCGACCGTGAGCCGGTCAGCACCGAGGAACGGCGCCGGGGACTTCTCCTGACCGTCACGCACCTGCTCGAGTTGCACGACTGGGAACCGGCCTGGGATGAGGGAGGTCGCGGGCTGCGACTCTCGCACGGTGGGCATTCGCTCACGCTCGGCATCACGCCCAACCTGCGCGAGTTCCTCGAGACCTAGCCGGCGGTAAGCGGCGTCATGAACCGGCGGGCGCTGATCGGGCTTTCGCCTGCAGCGTCGCCGGACCACTCAGTGCGCTGGCGAGCGGTAGCGACAATCTCAGCACAGCGTCGACTCGACATCGATGGACTCGACGCACTCCGGGCATCGCGTCCGCTCGGACCTACGATCACGCCTTACCCCGGCCGAAGAGCCGGTCCAAGACTCCGGGGGATTCGACGCCCCCGCCGACCCCGTCGAGCACGGCCCGGCAGTAGCGCGCCAGCCTGTCGGCCTCGCCCTGCTCGCGCCCTTCCGTGGCTGCAGCGAGCGCTTCTGCCACCGGAAGCAGGTCACGGATGGGGCGCTCGTTGCTTTCAAGCAGCGCCTGGTTGACAGCCTGCCATGCAGTGCGGAGGGCCGCGGAGGTCTTGCCGTCGGCCAGCTGCGCTCGGGCACGCTCCACCAACGACTGCGCGTTCATGCGCGACCTCCCTCGTCCGCTGTTGGCGTCGTTCCGGCGACGTCGTCGTCCACGCGCGTCACCGTAGCCGGAGCAGTTCGGGAGAGTGCACCGATGCAGGCTGGGACCGGTCGCCGCTAGCCTCGGTCCGTGCGCGCGGTCGGCCTGACGACGTTCGGTGGCCCAGACGTGCTGCGACTGCTCGACCTCCCGGAGCCCGTGCCCGGCCCCGGGGAGGTGCGCATCCGAGTCCAGGCGGCGGCGGTGACGCCCAGCGACACGCTCATCCGGGCAGGGCTGCTGGCACATCGGCTCGCGGACGAGGGCGTCGAGCCTCCGTACATCCCCGGCTGGGATGCGGCGGGGGTTGTGGACGCCGTCGGGCCAGGCGGGGACGGCCGGCTCTCGGTAGGGGACGCAGTCGTTGCGTTCGTTCGTCCGATCCATCCCTGCAAGGGCTCGTACGCCGACCTGATCGTTCGTCCGGCAGCATCGGTGGTCAGGGCCCCGTCCGGATCGGCCCACGAGGCATCGACGCTGATCGTGAACGGCGTGACCGCCCACCTCGCGCTCGGTCTGCTCGCGCTCGAGCCCGGTCAGACGCTGGGGGTGACTGGTGCAGCGGGAGCGTTCGGCGGCTTCGTCGTCCAGCTCGCGGCGCATCGTGGGCTCGTGGTCGTCGCCGATGCAGCACCGGGCGATGTCGAGCTGGTTCGGCGCCTGGGCGCCCACCATGTGGTAGCCCGTGGACCCGCGGTGTCCGGGGCAATGAGAGCGGTAGCGCCCGACGGCGTCGACGGGCTCGTGGACGCCGCCCTGCAGAACGAGCTCGTGCTCGGGGCGGTCGTCGACGAGGGACGCGTGGTCTCGTCCCGTGGCTGGACGGGACCGGCTCCGCGGGGCATCGAGGTCCGGCCCGTCTCGGCGACCCCATCGTCGGAGGACACGGCGCTGCTGACCTCGCTCGTCGACCTCGCCGACGCCGGGGTCCTCTCACTGCGCGTCGCGGACGTCCTGCCGCTCGTGTCGGCCGCCGCGGCGCACCGCCGGCTCGAGGCAGGCGGGGTGCGCGGACGCCTCGTCCTCGACCTGGCCTGAATGGCAGGCGCCGTGGTCACCGGGGCGCGCAACGGGTATTGTCTACCGGGCGACCGACAGACTCGGGATGAGAGGCGCACACGTGACGCTCGACAAGGTCGTCGGCTCGGCTGCCGACGCCGTCGCGGACATCCCGAGCGGTGCGACGCTCGCGGTCGGTGGCTTCGGTCTGAACGGGATCCCGTCGGTGCTCATCGGTGCACTGCTCGCCGGTGGGGCGTCGGACCTGCGGGTGGTGTCGAACAACTGCGGGGTGGACGACTGGGGGCTCGGACTCCTCCTGACCGCCAGGCGGATCAGCCGCACCACGTCGTCCTATGTGGGGGAGAACAAGGAGTTCGAGCGGCAGTACCTGCACGGCGAGCTCGAGGTCGAGCTGATCCCGCAGGGCACGCTCGCCGAGCGGCTTCGTGCGGGTGGGTCGGGGATCCCGGCGTTCTTCACCCCGGCTGGTGTGGGCACGCAGGTGGCCGAGGGTGGGATGCCGTGGCGGTACGCCGCGGACGGGTCCATCGCGGTGCCGTCGCCGGCGAAGGAGACGCGGGTGTTCGACGGCCGCGAGTACGTGCTGGAGCGGGGGATCGTGACGGACTTCGCGCTGGTGCGGGCGTCGGTGGGGGATCGGCAGGGGAACCTGGTGTTCGACAAGGCGACCCGCAACTTCAACCCGTTGGCGGCGATGGCCGGGCGGGTCACGATCGCGGAGGTCGAGCGCCTCGTCGAGCCGGGCGAGATCGACCCGGCGCAGGTGCACCTGCCGGGGGTGTTCGTGCAGCGCGTCGTCGCCCTCACCCCGGAGCAGGCCGCCGACAAGCGCATCGAGCGCCGCACAGTCAGCGACGGGGCGCTATGAACCGCAGCCGATTGCACGAACCGGAATCACCGGTCGACGTGGAGGAGATCGAGATCGCCGAGTGGATCCACAGAGTTCAGCAGTGGCGATACGCCTTGGTCGAAGCCGACACGAAGGAGGCCTGAGCCATGGCTCTGACCCGTGACGAGCTCGCCGCCCGCGTGGCGACGGAGCTGCGCGACGGCCAGTACGTGAACCTGGGCATCGGCCTGCCGACCCTGGTGCCCCAGCACATGCCGGCGGGGGTGACGGTGGTCCTGCAGTCCGAGAACGGCATCCTCGGCACCGGTCCGTACCCGAGCGACGACCAGGTCGACGCCGATCTGATCAACGCGGGCAAGGAGACCGTCACGGTCTTGCCGGGCGCGTCGTTCTTCGATTCCGCCACCAGCTTCGGGATGATCCGCGGCGGCCACATCGACGCCGCGATCCTCGGCGCGATGCAGGTCTCCGCGGCCGGCGACATCGCGAACTGGATGATCCCGGGGAAGATGGTCAAGGGCATGGGTGGCGCGATGGACCTGGTCCACGGCGCCAAGCGGGTGATCGTGATGATGGAGCACGTCGCCAAGGACGGCACCCACAAGATCGTCGACGAATGCACCCTGCCGCTGACCGGCAAGGGTGTGGTGGACCGGATCATCACCGACCTCGCCGTCATCGACGTGACCCCCGACGGCCTCGTGCTGGTCGAGACCGCACCCGGCGTCAGCGGCGACGAGGTCCACGCCGCGACCGGGCCGACGCTGATCGTGGCGCTGAGCGGGGTGGCGTCGTGACCTCCGACGAGCCGCGTCGGGTGCTGCAGCGGGGGCTGTGGTTCGAGGAGATGGAGGTCGGCACCATCTACGACCATCGGCCGGGGCGGACGGTGACCGAGGCCGACAACGTGCTGTTCACGACGTTGACGATGAACACGCAGCCGCTGCACCTGGACCAGGCCGCCAGCGAGCAGCTGCCCCCCTTCCACGACCGGCTGGTCAACTCGATGTTCACGCTCTCCACGCTGGTCGGCCTGTCGGTCGCCCAGCTGACGCAGGGGACGATCGTGGCCAACCTCGGGTTCTCCGACATCGCGTTCCCGCACCCGGTGCGTCACGGCGACACGATCTACGCCGAGACCCTCGTGCTCGACAAGCGTGAGTCCTCCAGCCGGCCGGGTGAGGGGGTGGTGACCTTCGAGCACACCGCCCGCAACCAGCACGGCGACGTCGTGGCCACCGCGACCCGCAAGACCCTCGTCAGGATGGCGCCGGCATGAGCTGGAACCCCGGGCCCGCGTGGCTGTTCTGCCCCGCCGACCGACCCGACCGCTACCTCAAGGCCCTGGCCGTAGCCGACGTCGTCATCCTCGACCTTGAGGACGCCGTCGCCCCCACCCACAAGCCGGCCGCCCGCCACACGGTGAAGTCCCTGGCAGAGGCCGGGACACTCGATCTCGAGCGCACGGTCGTGCGCGTGAACGGCGCCTCGACTCCCGACCACCCGCGCGACGTCGAGGTGCTGCGCGCGGCTGGTGTCCGCGTCGTGATGGTGGCGAAGTGCGAGGGTCCCGGCGACCTGTCGGCGCTCAGGGACCTGAAGCTCATCCCACTGCTCGAGTCCGTCCACGGCATCACGCGGGCGGGGGAGATCGCCTCGGCCGCCGGCGTTGCCGCCGTCATGTGGGGGGCGGACGACCTCGTCGCCGACCTGGGCGGCTCGTCCAGTCGGCATGGCGACGGCGGCTATCGCGACGTCGCCCGCCATGCGCGCAGCGTCTCGCTCCTCGCCGCGAAGGCGGCCGGACACCTCGCGATCGATGCGGTGTTCATGGACATCCCGGATCTCGACGGCCTCCGCAGCCAGTGCGAGGACGCCGTGGCGGTGGGATTCGACGTCACCGTCGCCATCCACCCCTCGCAGGTGCCGGTCATCCGCGCTGCCTTCGCGCCGACTCCGCAGGAGATCGAGCAGGCGCGTCGCCTGCTCGAGGCCTCGGCCGGCGGCGGAGTGACCACGTTCGACGGACGCATGGTCGACGGCCCGATCATCAAGCAGGCAGAACGAGTGCTCATTCGAGCAGAATCCGAGGGACGACTATGACAGCCACGAAGCCCAGCAGTTCCGAGGAGACCGCGGCCACGCCGGTCGAGCCGACGAGCCCCCAGTCGCTCGCGGTCCTCGCCGACGGCTCCCTGTCTGGTCGGACCGCGCTGGTGACCGGAGGAGGAAGCGGGATCGGACGGGCGAGCGCGCTGCTCATGGCGAGGCTCGGTGCGCGGGTCCTGGTCGTCGGGCGCAACGCGGAGTCACTCGAGGAAACGGCGCGCAGGGCGTCCGTCGCCGGTTACACCGGAGCCGTGTCGCTCATGGCCAGCGACATCCGCGAGCCGGAGAACGTCGATGCGGTCCTGGACGCCGTGGCGGCCGACCTCGGTCGCCTCGACATCCTCGTCAACAATGCCGGCGGCCAGTTCGTGTCGGCTGCGGAGTCGCTGTCGTACAAGGGGTTCCGGGCCGTGACGCGGCTCAACCTCGACGCCACCTGGTACCTCACCGTGCGCGCGGCCGAGCGCTTCATGCTCCCGGCTGGCTACGGGAAGGTCATCAGCATCGTCATGTCGCCCCAGCGGGGCATCCCCGGTATGGCGCACTCGTCGGCCGCACGGTCGGCGATCGAGTCGCTCATGCGAACGCTGGCGGTCGAGTGGGGGCCACGCGGCGTCCGGACCGTGGCGATCGCGCCGGGCTTCGTGCACACCGAGGCGTTGACCCGGTACGGCGTGGACATCGCCGGCCTGGCTCGGACCGCTCCGCTCCGCCGGGTCGAGTCGGCCGACGAGGTCGCGGCCCTGATCGCGTTCGTCGCGTCCGTGGCGGGCGACTACATCACCGGAACGACTCTGGTGGCCGACGGCGGCCTGAACACCGCAGCGCCAGGCGCCGTCGACTGATCCCAGCGCCACCGCCCGATCGACCGACGCCTGTCCGATGTGACCACGAGGAAGGAGCACGACGAGCATGCACGCCGAGCAGCTCGCCGTCCTCCTCGGCGCGGCAGGGGCGATGTTCTCGCTGTCTATGGTCCTGCCGCAGGCACTCACCATCTGGCGCGACCGGTCGTACGTCGGCGTCTCGCTCGGTTCGTGGCTCCTGCTCACGCTGACAGCGTCCACCTGGGCCGGCTTCGCGCTGCGGACGGAGAACGTGGCGCTGGGCGTCGGCAACACCACGTTCCTGCTCGCATGTTGGTGGGTCCTGGTCGCTACCCTGCGCGCCGACGGCTACCCGACGCCCCGGACCCCGCTGATGGTCGTCCTCGTCCTCGCCGGCGACTCGATCGCTTTCCTGACCGGCCTCGCGGCGCCGCTGGGCCTGGTGGTGGTAGCCGGAGTCGCGTCGTCGCTCGTTCGGATCCCCCAGGTGGTGCGGTCGTGCCAGACCTGGCAGGCCGCCAGCCCGTCGGAGGTCTCGCGCACGAGCCTGTGGATCGGCTTCGCGGGCAACTGCAGCTGGACCCTCCACGGCGTCATGCGCGGCGATCCGTTCGTCACGCTGTCGGCCGCGGTCGGGACGGCCGTCGCAGCCACCGTCATCGCGTTCGAGCTCGCAGCACTCAGGCGGCGCGCCGCGCTGCCGACGTCCCTCGCAGCACAACCGGAGCGTGACGCCGTATGACCGCGACCATGTCGGATGCCGCGCGAGAGCTCTTCGCCCACCGCGAGTACGTGACCCTGGCGACGATCGAGGCCGACGGGCAGCCGCACCTGTCGGTCGTGTGGGCGACTCTCGACGGCGACGACATCCTCGTGTCGACGGTCGAGGGACGGCGCAAGCACGTCAACCTCGTGCGCGACCCCCGCGCGACCGTCCTCCTCATGCCGCACGGACGGCCCTGGATCTACCTCGAGGTCCGAGGCCACGTGACCATGACCCGAGAGGGAGGACGCGAGCTGATCGAGACTCTGTCGCGCAAGTACACCCAGGACGATCGCTACTCCTTCGACGACGGCACAGACAACGTCCGTGTCGTCGTGCGCATCACGCCGTACAAGGTCATCGAGTACGACGGGCTGGCCTGAACGGCGTCACACCCTGGCGCTGCCGGGCAGGTCGAGGTCGAGTCCCTGGATCGAGTGCCCCATGCGGTCGCGCTTGGTCCTGAGGTAGCGCAGGTTCTCCGGCCCCGGGGCCGACGAGATCGGCACCTGCTCGGAGATGGTGAGCCCATAGCCCTCGAGGCCGCCGCGCTTGAGCGGGTTGTTCGACAGCAGCCGGATCGACGTGAGGCCGAGGTCCACCAGGATCTGCGCACCTACGCCGTACTCCCGCGAGTCCACCGGGAGGCCGAGCGCGAGATTCGCGTCGATCGTGTCGGCGCCGGCGTCCTGGAGCTCGTAGGCGTGCAGCTTGGCGGCGATGCCGATCCCGCGGCCCTCGTGGCCGCGCAGGTAGACCACGACCCCGTGACCCTCCTCGGCGACCTTCTGCATGGCCGTGCGCAACTGGTGGCCGCAGTCGCAGCGCTCGGAGCTGAAGATGTCGCCGGTGAGGCACTCGCTGTGCACGCGGACCAGCGGGGACGCTTGACCGGCGGGGTCGCCCATCACGAATGCCAGATGCGTGAGGCCGTCGACCTTGCTCTCGTACGAGTGGCACGTGAACTCGCCCCACGGCGTCGGGATCCGTCCCTGCGCGGTGTGGCGGACGAGCTGCTCGGACGAGCGCCGGTGCCGGATCAGGTCCGCGATGGTGATCATCAGCAGCCCGTGCTCGGAGGCGAACTGCTCGAGCTCCGGCCTGCGTGCCATGCCCGTGCCCTCGCGGCTCAGGATCTCGCAGATGACTCCGACCGGCTCGAGGCCGGCCATCCGTGCGAGGTCGACCGCCGCCTCGGTGTGGCCCGCGCGCTGCAGAACGCCGCCCGGACGGGCCCGCAGCACGTTCATGTGCCCTGGCCTCAGGAGGTCGTCCGGCGTCGTGCCTGGTGCCGCGAGCACGCGCGCCGTGGCGGCACGGTCCGCCGCCGAGATCCCTGTGGTGGTGAGGTCGCGCGCGTCCACCGTGACGGTGAAGGCGGTCCGCTCGCTCTCGTTGTTGTTCTCGACCATGAGCGGGAGGCCGAGCGCGTCCGCCCGCTCTGACGTGACGGCGGTGCACACCAGCCCCGAGGCCTCCCGCACGATGAAGCGCATCAGCTCCGGCGCGACGTGCTCCGCGGCGATGACGATGTCGCCCTCGTTCTCACGGTCCTCGTCGTCGACGACGACGAGCATCTGTCCGCGTCGCAGTGCATCGACCGCGTCGGGGATGGTGGCGAACGTCATGGGTCCTGCCTCTACTCGGGGTTGGGCGAGCTCGCGGGCGGCTGTTCAGCCGGTCGGTGGCGGTGGTCTCCGGGCTCGGAGGAGGCCTTCCTGGGCGGTCGTCGCGACGAGCCTGCCGTCCTGGCGGTAGACCCGACCCCAGGCAATCCCCCGCCCGCCTGCGGCGCCCGGCGACACCTGGTCGTGCAGGAGCCAGTCGTCCACGCGCAAGTCGTGGAGGAACCACATCGAGTGGTCCAGTGTCGCGATGACGAAGCCGTGGGGCTGTGCGTCCTCGTCGGGGAGGGGCACTGCCGCGAGCATGCTGAGGTCGCTGACGTAGGCGAGGACAGCCGCGTGCAGCAGAGGGTCGTCGGGGAGCTGCGCCGCCGCCCTGACCCACACCTGCAGGGAGGGGTTCTCCTCGGTCACGGCATCGTCGTCGCAGCGCATCTCCAGCGCGGACCACTCGACGTGGGCGAGCGTTCCGTACCGGGCTCGTGAGGCGAGCCTGCTGTGCCAGTTCGGCAGGGACTCCGGCGGTGCGGCGATCGGCATCGGAGCCTGGTGCTCGAGCCCCTCCTCCTGGTCCTGGAACGACGACGTCATCGTGCAGAGAGCTGTCCCACCCTGGATGACGGTCGTGCGACGGGTGCTGAACGCCCTGCTCTCCCGGAGGTTCTCGACCCGGAGGACCACCGGCACAGCCGGGTCGCCGCCGTGCAGGAAGTTCGCGTGCAACGAGTGCACCCGACGGGTTGGGCCCACAGTGCGGCCGGCGGCCATCAGAGCCTGCGCGACGACGAGCCCGCCGAACATGCGGTGGTCGGATTCGTTGACTGCACGGCTGCGGAAGTGATCGGGGTCCAACTGCTCGAGGTCGAGGACCGCCAGCAGAGGTGCGACCGAGGGCGATGTCATGTTCCCCCGCGATCAAGGAGCAGGGGAAGCTCCCGCATGTCCCGGAACACGATGGCACCGAGGCTGGAGAGGGCGTCGTCCTCCTGGGTGGCCCCGGTGTAGGCGAAGCAGTCCATCGCAGCTGCCCGTGCAGCGCGGACACCCGTGATGCTGTCTTCGACCACGGCGCACGAGCTCGGCAGCGCGCCGAGCGACCTCGCCGCGTGGAGGAACAGATCGGGCGCGGGCTTGGGCTGTGCGACATCGCTCGCGACGAACACGGCGTTCTCGAACCGCTCGAGAAGGTTCACACGTCGGAGGTTTCGACGGGTCGTTGCGCGATCCCCGTTGGTTGCGACGCACATCGGGACCCCGATTCGTGCGAGCGCCTCGCTCACGCCGTCCACTGCATGGAGGCGGGAGTCGAATGCCGCCTCGCAGCGGGAACGGAGCTCCTCCGCCCACCCCTGCTCGAGCCGATCGCCTAGCTCGTCCCGCACACCCGCCTGCCACTGGGTCGGGGTGCAACCGGAGAACCGGCGGCGCAGCTCGTCGGCCTCGACCTCCCAGCCGAGGGCCCGGAACATCTCGGCGCTGACCTCGGCGGCCAGCCGCTCGCTGTCCACGAGGACTCCGTCGCAGTCGAGGATGACGAGTGTGTACGGCGTGGGCATGAGTCGGTGGCTCGGAGCGGCGGTCAGGAGAGCAGGCTGATGGCGAGCCGTGGGCAGGAGTCGATCGCGAGCGTGACGTCCTCCTCGAGCTCGAGGGGGACGTCGGCCGCCACTGCCTGGGTCGTGCCGTCGCCCGCCAGCACGAAGACGTCGGGGACCAGTCCACGGCAGACCCCGGCGGACTCGCAGAACTCCTGGTTCACGGTGGCACGCACGAGGGCTCCCAAGGATGTGGTTCACTGCGGTCAGTGTAGCCAACCAAGCGCTTGACAGACAATGGCGGGCCCGCCTAGTTTGCTCGCGACCGGGGTATCCCGGCGAGGGCGCCCTGACGCTCCGCCCGGGCGGCCTGACGTCGACCGCCGCGTCGCATGCGTGGGGGCCCGGCCTCGACGAGGAGCGACATGTCTGGCGAATGCCCAGTCCGGCACGACTTCCAGATGCTCGAGCAGTCGTTCGTGAAGGACCCGTACGCGACCTGCCCCGCCGTCCAGGAGTCGCCGGTCTTCTGGTCCTCCGACCTCGGCTGCTACGTGGTGACGCGCTACGACGACGTGCAGCGGGTGCTGTCCGACCACGAGCTGTTCTCGAACGCGGCGACCAATGTGCCGGTGACCCCCATCAACGAGGAGGCGCAGCGGGTTCTCGACGAGAGCGAGGTGTGGTTCCGGCCCAACCTCACCAACGCGGACGCGCCGCGGCACACGATGGTCCGGCGCTGGGTGGCCGACGCGATGAGCCCTCGGCGGATCCGCGCCCTCGAGCCGGGCGTGCGCGCCTGGGCGTCCACCAAGGTGGACGAGATGGTGGCCAAGGGCCGCGCCGACATCTACGCCGAGCTCTGCTTCCCGCTCCCGGCCATCACCGGCTTCACCCTCCTCGGGTTCCCGCCGGAGGACGTCGAGCAGCTCAAGTCCTGGTGCGACCGGCGGGTCGTGCTCACATACGGACGCGCGACGGGCGCCGAGCAGGTCGAGGTTGCTGAGAACGTGGCCGCCTTCTGGCGCTACACGAACGAGTTCGCCCAGTCGCGGATCGACGATCCCCGCGACGACCTCACGAGCGACATCATCAAGCACCACCTCGCCGACCCCGAGGAGTTCTCGCTGCGCGATGTGTCGGCCGTCCTGTTCGGGCTGTCGATCGCGGCGCACGAGACCACCACCAACCTGATGACCAACGGCGTCCGTCAGCTGCTCGCGCACCGCGAGCAGTGGGAGGCGCTGGTCGCCGACCCGACGCTGATCCCCAACACGATCGAGGAGTGCCTCCGATTCGACGGGCCCGTCATCGCGTGGCGGCGGCGCGCGACGGCCGACGTCGACGTCTCAGGGACGGTCATCCCCAAGGACTCGGTCGTCCTGATGCTGCTCTACTCGGCGAACCACGACCCGCGCCGCTTCGACGACGCCGGCAGCTTCGACATCCGCCGCCCCGAGGCCCGTTACCACCTGACGTTCGGCAAGGGCACCCACTTCTGCGCCGGCGCGCCGATGGCCCGCATGGAGATGAAGATCCTGCTCGAGAACCTGATCGAGAAGGCTCCCGGGATGCGGCTGGTCGAGGATCAGGCGCTGGAGTTCATCCCCAACATCTCCCAGCGGGGCCCGCACGGCCTCGTCGTCGACTTCGAACCGGCCCTCACCCACGCCTGATCCGGTGGCCGGCGCCGCCGCGCGTCACCGTCGTACCTCACCTGGAGCCCTCACCCATGCGCGAAGCAGCAGTCATCTCCACCGCCCGCACGCCCATCGGCAAGGCGTATCGCGGTGCCTTCAACGACACGCAGGGCCAGGCGCTGGCGGCGCATGCCATCGCGCACGCGGTGGCGCGAGCCGGCATCGACCCGGCTGAGATCGAGGATGTGGTTCTCGGCTGCGCACTTCCGGAGGGTTCCACGGGGCTCAACGTCGCGCGGCAGGGAGCCATCCGCGCGGGCCTGCCGGTGACCGTGTCGGGGATGACGATGGACCGGCAGTGCTCGTCGGGCCTCATGGCCATCGCGACGGCGGCCAAGCAGATCGTGGTGGACGGCGTGCGTGTGGCCGTCGGCGGCGGTGTCGAGTCGGTCTCCCTCGTCCAGAACGAGCACCAGAACAAGTTCCGCATGCAGGACCCCTGGCTGGACGAGCACCGACCCGACATCTACATGCCGATGCTGTACACCGCGGAGATCGTGGCCGAGCGGTACGGCGTCACCCGTGAGATGCAGGACGAGTTCAGCGCGCAGTCACAGCAGCGGGCGGCTGCCGCCGCGGCCCGCGGAGTGTTCGACGACGAGATCGTGCCGATCACCGTGACCAAGCTCGTGCGCGACAAGGCCACCGGAGAGACGAGCGCGGTCGAGGTGACCCTGTCGCAGGACGAGGGCATCCGCGGCGAGACCACCGTCGAGACCCTGTCGGCGCTGCGGCCGGTGCTCCCCGACGGTGCGGCGTCGCAGGTGTCGACCGTGACGGCCGGCAACGCCTCGCAGCTCTCGGACGGGGCGGCGGCGGTGGTCCTCATGGAGGCGCAGGAGGCGTCCAGCCGGGGCATCACCCCGCTCGGCTTCTACCGGGGCATCGCCGTCACGGGCTGCGCACCCGACGAGATGGGGATCGGGCCCGTGACGGCCATCCCCAAGCTCCTGGCGCAGCACAGCCTGAAGATCGAGGACATCGGGGTCTGGGAGCTCAACGAGGCGTTCGCGTCGCAGGCCCTCTACTGCCGCGACTTCCTGGGCATCGACCCCGAGCTGTTCAACCCCAACGGCGGCGGGATCGCCGTCGGCCACCCCTATGGCATGACCGGCGCCCGGCTGGTCGGGCACGCGCTCCTGGAGGGGAAGCGCCGCGGCGCCCGCTACGTCGTCATCTCGATGTGCGTCGGCGGCGGCATGGGTGCTGCCGGCCTGTTCGAGGTGGCCTGACCCGCGATGTCGACCGGCAGCAACCACGAGCGGAACCGGAGGACGGCGAGGTGAGCGCGAGCCGATCGGTGCCGTCGGTCGGAGTGCGCGGCGTGGTCTTCGACTACGGCGGCGTCCTCACCACACCGGTCGGCGACTCCATCCGTGCCTGGCTCGCGCGGGCGGCGATCGAGCCGTCCAGCTTCTCCCGGACGCTGAAGGAGTGGCTGTCGAGGGATGCGCCGTCAGGGACCCCGGTGCACAGGCTCGAGACCGGCGCGCTCAGCGTGGACGAGTTCAACGTCCTGCTCGCCGAGCGCCTGGTCCGTCTGGACGGTAGCCCCGTGGAGCCCGACGGGCTGCTGAAGGGCCTGTTCGCCGACGTGCGTCCCGACCCGGCCATGATCGGCCTGGTCGAGCGACTGTCGGCGAACGGCGTCGAGGTGGCGCTTCTGTCGAACAGCTGGGGGAGCGACGACTACCCCTGGGACGTCGTCGACCGGCTCTTCCGCACGACCGTCATCTCCGGCCGCGACGGCGTGCGCAAGCCGGATCGCGAGTCCTTCGCACTGGTGCTCGACAGGATGGGTCTCGGCGCCGACGTCACTGTCTTCGTCGACGACGCCGAGCCCAACGTCCTCGGTGCCCGCAGGGTGGGCATGCGCGCCATCCACCATGTCGACGCCGCGTCGACACGTGCCGAGCTCGAGGAACTCATCCCTGCACTGACCGTCGACCTCACCGAGGAGAGCACGTGACCGCCGCTGCCAGCCCTGCGACCCGCACAGCGATCGTGACCGGGGGTGCCCGAGGGATCGGTGCGGCCATCTCGCGCCGGCTCGCGGCCGACGGCCTCGCCGTGGCCGTGGTCGATCTGGATGAGAGCAGCTGCACGACCACGCTGGAGGCGATCCGCGCGGACGGTGGCACGGCTCTCGCCGTCGGCGCGGACGTCGCCGACGAGGCGAGCGTCGAGGCGGCCGTCGCGACGGTGGCCGACGAGCTCGGCGCGCCGTCCGTGCTGGTCAACAACGCCGGCATCACGCGGGACAACCTGCTCTTCAAGATGACCGTGGACGACTGGGACAGCGTGATGGCCGTGCACCTGCGGGGCACCTTCCTCATGTCCCGCGCCGCGCAGAAGCACATGGTCGCGGCGGGCTTCGGTCGCATCGTGAACCTGTCGAGCGTGTCGGCCCTCGGCAACCGCGGCCAGGCCAACTACGCGGCGGCCAAGGCCGGGATCCAGGGCATCACCAAGACGCTCGCCATCGAGCTCGGCCGGTACGGCGTGACGGCGAACGCGATCGCGCCCGGATTCATCGAGACGGAGATGACGGCCGCGACCGCGGCGCGCATGGGGATGGACTTCGAGGAGGCCAAGCGCCTCGGTGCGGAGCAGATCCCCGTAGGTCGGGTCGGCCAGCCCGAGGACATCGCGCACCTGGTGTCCTATCTCGTCAGCGAGGGTGCCGGCTTCGTCTCCGGACAGGTCATCTACGCCGCCGGAGGCCCGAAGACCTGACCCGGCGCCGCCCCTTTCCACGAGGAGTTCCCCATGCGCGTGTTCCGTACGTTCGACGAGCTCTCCGCCTCGGTGGGCGAGGTGCTCGGCAGCAGCTCCTGGCTCCTGGTGGACCAGGCGCGCGTCGATGCATTCGCCGAGTGCACCGGCGACCACCAGTGGATCCACGTCGATGTCGCGCGGAGCGAGGCCGGCCCGTTCGGAGGCACCATCGCGCACGGCTTCCTGACCCTCTCGCTGATCCCGGCGCTGCAGGCCGAGGTCTTCGTGCTCGAGACCCCCGGGCCGAAGCTCAACTACGGCGTGAACAAGCTGCGCTTCCCGGCCCCGCTGCTCGTGGGGCGACGCGTGCGCGACACGTGCACGTTGCTCGAGGTCACCGAGCTTCCCGCCGGCCGCCAGGTCGTCGTGCGCCACGTCGTGGAGATCGAGGGCGAGGGCAAGCCGGCGCTGGTCGCCGACGCCGTCGCGCTGCTCCTCAACGTCTGAGAACCTCGACGCACGGCCGCCCAGGGCCCTCGGTCACTTGTTCTACCAAGCGCTTGACAGAGTGATTCGCGTCGCACTAACGTCCGGGCCAAGGTCGAGTCCGGGCTCGCGAAGCTGTCCCGGCCGCCGTGCGCTGCACTGCGGCCCCATCGAACGAGGAGACTGTGGTGACGACGTACGCCGGCGAGGACCAGCAGACCAAGCGTCTCGAGACTGCCCGCGAGATCGGACACGTGCTCAACCGTGAGGCCGAGGCGGGCACGGAGGCCGGTCAGATCACTGACGCGGTCGTGCAGGCGATCCTCAGCTCCGGGCTGCTGAGCATCGGCGTCGCCCAGGCTGTCGGTGGCGAGCAGTGCTCGTACGCCGAGTGGGCCGCTGTGCTGGAGGAGCTCTCCCGCGCCGACGGGTCGGCCGGGTGGAGCTTCATGGCCACCAGCAGCCACGCTGCGGCCTTCAGCTCCGTGCTCCCGGACGCCGGGGTGCAGAGCTACTACGCAGGCGGTCGCCCGCCCGTGATCGCCGGCATGCCCGCGCCCCGCGGACGCGCCGAGCGGGTCGAGGGCGGCTACATGTTCACGGGCAAGCACCAGTTCGCCTCCGGATCCGCCCTCGCCGACCACTTCGTCGGCGGCGGCGTCGTGTTCGGCGCGGACGGCGAGCCGATCATGGCCGACAACGGCGTCCCGGAGATGGTCGCGGTGATCATCCCTCGCGACAAGGTTCGTCTCATGGGCAACTGGAACGTCACCGGCCTCGAGGGCACGGCCAGCATCGACTTCGAGATCGGACCGATCTTCGTCGAGGAGGACAAGGTCGTCCACGTCAACCCGTGGCCGACCACCGTCTACCGCGGTACCTCGTTCTGGGCGCTGGGAGTTGAGATCCTCGGCCCATTGGGCCACTGCGCGCCCGCGCTCGGCGTCTCCAAGCGAGCGCTCCAGGAGGTGGCCGCCCTGGCTCCCACGCGCAAGCGCGTGGACGCGGCCTTCCCGACGGTCGGCGACCAGCCGCTGTTCCGTCACGACCTGGTCGCCCGCTGGGCGGACTGGCAGGCCACCCACCTCCTGTGGGACGACCTGCTCGTGCGCCTCGACGACTGGACCGCCAACAACGACGCGCAGCCTCCGCGCGAGCTGGTCGACCGGGCCAAGTACGTCGCCCGGCACATCCACGACACCGCTCTCAAGTGCGTCGACTTCGCCTACCACTGGTCGGGCACGGTCGGTCTTCGCTCGGAGGGCGTGGTCGGCCGCTGCTTCCGCAACGTCCACGCCATGGACGTGCACATCGCCGTGGACCGCAACAACTACGTCGTCGCCGCGGACAGCGTGATGCCCCTCCTGGGCGAGGGCGCGCACGACTTCGACTAGCACCCGGCCGTCGACGTCCCACGTCGTCGTACCTCATCAAGGCAGCGAGGCGGTCGCGCGGCTCACGCAGACGTGCGGCCGCCTCGGGCATCTTCCGGGCGAGAGGGCATCACATGAAGATCGGCAACGCCAGCATCGACGCCGTCCTCGACGGCGAGTTCGCGCTCGACCGATCGATCCCCTACCCCGGCATCGATCCCGATCGCTGGACCGGGTACGAGTCGTTGCTGCGCGACGGGACGCAGGTCGTCAACCAGCTCGGCGGCTACCTCGTCCGCACCGACGACCACATTGCTCTCGTCGATCTCGGCTTCGGCCCCACGCAGGTGCCCACCTGGACCTCGGGCAAGTTCCTGGACTCGCTGGCAGCGCTCGGAGTCAAGCCCGAGGACGTCACCGAGGTCTTCCTGACCCACCTGCACTTCGACCACATCGGGTGGGCCGCGGTCAACGGCGACCCGGTGTTCCCCAATGCGACGCACCGCTGCCACGCCCGGGACTGGGAGTACTTCACGGGGCCCGACTTCGAGGACAACCCGATGATGTTCGGGCCGGAAGCAGGCCTCGACCAGTGGCCCCAGGACATGCTGACGCGGGACAAGCTAGGTGCCATCGAGCACCTGCTCGAGCGCTGGGACGGCACGGCGGAGCTCGCCCACGGCATCAGCGTCATCGAGTACCCCGGTCACACGCCCGGCACCACAGCCATCAAAGTCACTGCTCAGGGCGAGTCCGCCATGCTCATCGGTGACATCGCCCATCACCAGGCCGAGCTGGTCGAGCCCGACTTCCACTTCATCGTGGACATGTCGCCGGAGGAGTCCGCAGCGTCGCAGAGCTCGCTCCTGGTCCAGCTCGAGCAGACCGGGATGCCCGTCGCGGGCGCACACTTCCAGGACTTCCAGTGGGGTCGCGTCGTTCGCGGCGGAACCGGCTATGCCTGGGCGCCCATCGACGCTGCGTCAGCCTGATAGCGGAGGATGTCCATGGAGCTCAAGGGTGCGATCGCCGTCGTTACGGGCGGTGCTTCCGGCATCGGGAAGGCCACCCGCGACCTGTTGGAGGCGGCGGGTGCCCGACCAGTGACGTGGGACCTCGCGGGGGCCGACATCCGCTGCGACGTCTCCAGCGAGGAGTCGGTCGAGGCGGCGATCGCCGCGACGGTGGCTGGCTACGGGGTTCCGTCGATCCTGGTGGCCGCCGCCGGGGTCGGGCGGACCGGACGCATCGTCGACCTGGATCTCTCCGACTGGGATCTGACGTACGCGGTGAACATCCGCGGCGTCATGCTCGCTCTGCGCGTCGTCGCACGCGAGATGATCGCGGCGGGCCTGCCAGGCAGCTGCATCCTCATCAGCAGCGTCAACGGAACGGTGGCCGATGCTGCGCACTCGATGTACTCCACGAGCAAGGCGGCCGTGAACCATCTGGCCCGATGCGCCGCGGTCGAGCTCGGCCCCGAGGGGATCAGGGTGAACGCGGTAGCACCGGGACCTGTGGAGACCCCGATGATGAGCGGCGTTCTCGCCATTGAGGGCTACAGGCAACAGATCGCGGACACCACGCCCCTCGGCCGTATCGGCGCGCCGGAGGACATCGCGGAAGCGGTGCTCAACCTGCTGCGGTCCGACTGGGTCACCGGGCAGGTGGTGGCCGTCGACGGAGCTGCATCGCTCATGAGCGCGCGCGGTCACGACCGCGCTCGCAAGCTCACTCAGAAGCACGGGGACGGGGCATGATGGCGGCGACCCCCGTCGAGACCGATGCCGGCGGCGACAGCGTCACTGTCCGCTTCCGGGACGCGATGGGACAGGTGGCCGCACCGGTATGCGTGGTCACGATCCTCGACGACGCCCACCCGTACGGCACCACGGTGAGTGCCTTCATGTCGCTGTCGATGGCACCGCCCATGCTGCTGCTGTCCCTCGACAACACATCCCGGCTGCTCAGCCGGATCTCGTTCGGCTCGCGACTGGGTGTGAACATCCTCGCCACGGACCAGCAGGCGCTCGCGAGCAGGTTCGCGAGCAAGATCGATGACAAGTTCGACGGCGTCGACTGGTTCCTGGACGCCGACGCGCCCCGGTTCGACTCGGTCCACGCGTGGGTCTGCCTCGACGTGCGCGAGATCATCGCGGGGGGCGACCACCGCGTGATCCTCGGAGAGGTCGTCGCGGCCGAGGCCCTCGAAGGCTTCCAGCCGCTCACGTACCACCGCCGGACGTTCGGCACGCACGCCGCTCTCTGATCGAGCCGGCCCAGCTGCTCGGCACGACGCTCCGCCACCCGGCCGAGGAAGGATCCGTGAATGAAGCTCTTCCACATCAACGTGGTGTGCATGGACTTCGAGAAGTCCTACGCCTTCTACACCGAGACGCTCGGCATGGTGCCGCTCACCCGGCGTACCGCTTCCTCCGGGGACGGCGCTCCGACGGGACCGCTCACGCGTCTGCCGGACGGACGGCTGCCGGGGGAGGCCCGCACCAAGGACGAGGATCAGGATGCTTCCCGGCGCGCGCTGGCGATGTCCGGTGATATGGGTAGCCGAGGCGTTCTGCTCTACTGGCCCGAGATGCCCCAGGGTCCGTACATCGACCTGCTCGAGTGGACCGAGGGCGGCTACGACGTCGAGCGGACGGTGAAGGGCACCGGCTTCGCGCGCCTCGCCATGCAGGTGGACGACATCGAGGCCGAGTACGCGCGCATGACCGAGCGGGGCGTCGAGTTCTACAGCGAGCCCGTCCTCATCACGCTCGGCGCCACGGCCATCAAGATCGTGTTCTTCGAGGATCCGGACGGCACCGTCCTCGAGTTCGTGGAGCTCGCCGCCGGCGGCTGGGGGAAGGTCTGACATGCCTGCTTCGATGACGGGACAGACGGCCATCGTGACCGGAGGGAGCCGGGGGATCTGCCTCGCTGCCGCCAAAGCGATGCTCGATCGTGGCGCCAACGTGTGCATCACCGGGCGGCACGAGGAGCAGCTGGCCGAGGCGCTGGCGCATCTGGCCGCTGGTAATCGCGCTATCGCGGTTGCCGGGCACGCGGCAGAGGCCGCGCACCGTGAGGAGACGGTCGCGACGGTGATGGCGACGTTCGGATCGATCGACGTCCTGGTCAACGGGGTGGGCATCAACCCGTACTACGGGTCGCTCTCGGACCTGCCGGAGGACGTCGCGATCAAGATGTACCGCACCAACGTGCTCGCCGCCCTGGAGTGGTTCAAGCTGTGCGAGAAGGCATGGATGGCCGAGCACGGCGGGAGCGTGGTCAACCTCGCCGCGGCCGGCGTCTACCGCGGAGGCCCACTGCTCGGCGCGTACTGCGTCACCAAGGCCGCGCTCGTGCGGCTCACCGAGCAGCTTGCGCTGGAGAAGGCTCCGCTCCGGATCCGGTTCAACGCCGTCGCCCCCGCCACGGTGCGCACGAAGTTCGCCGCCAAGTTCTGGGAGGGCAACGAGGAGGCGGTCGCAGCGGCGTACCCGATCGGGCGTGCCGGGGAGCCCGAGGATGTCGGCGAGGCCATCGCCTTCTTCGCGAGCAACGACTCGTCGTGGATCACCGGACAGACCCTCGCCATCGACGGCGGGCTGTTGCTCACGACGTCGGTCGACTCGCTCGCGTGAAGGGGGCAGTCCTATGCCGGCGTCGATGAAGGACCGGGTCGCGATCGTGACGGGCGGGACACGCGGTATCGGCCTGGCCACGGCGCGGTCCTTGCTGGATCGCGGGGCGACCGTGTGCATCACCGGACGCAGTACCGAGCAGCTGGCCGATGCACTCACCCAGCTGGATGCGGGTGAACGAGCAATCGGCGTCGCCGGCCACGCGGCCGAGGCTGCGCACCAGGACGCCACGGTCGCGCGCGTCATGGCGGAGTTCGGATCCGTCGACGTCCTGGTCAACGGGGTGGGCATCAACCCGTACTACGGGTCGACCAGCGACCTGCCCGAGGATGTAGCGATCAAGATGTTCCGCACCAACGTGTTGGCGGCTCTTGCCTGGTTCACCCGCTGCGAGCAGGCCTGGATGGGTGAGCATGGCGGGAGCGTCGTCAACCTGTCCTCGGCCGGCGCCTATCGAGGCGGTCCGCTCCTCGGCTCGTACGGCATCACGAAGGCCGCGATGATCCGGTTGACGGAGCAGCTGGCCCTCGAGAAGGCGCCCCGACGGATACGGGTCAACGCAGTCGCCCCCGGCACGGTGCGGACGAAGTTCGCGGCGCAGTTCTGGGAAGGCAACGAGGAGGCCGCCGCGGCCGCGTATCCGCTGGGCAGGGCAGGGGAGCCTGAGGACGTGGCCGAGGCGATCGCCTTCCTGGCCAGTGACGACGCGTCGTGGATCACCGGCCAGACACTCGCGATCGACGGCGGACTCCTGCTGACGACGCTCGTCGACTCCCTGGCCTGAGCAGCCACGGCAACCGGAGGAACAGTGCAGCAGAGGGTGCTCGGCCAGGGGCTCGTGGTCAGCGCCGTGGGTCTGGGATGCATGGGCTTCACGCTTCCGGGGCTGGTGGTCGACGACGCCCGTGCGCGGGCCACGATCAGGCACGCTCTCGATCGCGGCGTCACCTTCCTGGACACGGCCGACATGTACGGCGACCACCTGAACGAGGAGATCGTCGGCAGGGCCATCTCCGGCCGGCGGGACGAGGTGGTGCTCGCGACGAAGTTCGGCTTCGTGCGTGGCCCCGACGGCGCCGTGGTCGGCGTCGACGGCAGCCCCGAGCACGTGCGTGCGTCGTGCGACGCGTCGCTGCGCCGTCTCGGTGTCGACCACATCGACCTGTACTACCAGCACCGCGTCGACAGGGCTGTCGACGTAGAGGAGACCTGGGGCGCCCTCGCGGAGCTCGTGGTTGCGGGAAAGGTGCGCCACCTCGGCATCTCGGAGGCGTCGGCGGAGACCATCCGGCGTGCCCACGCCGTCCACCCCGTGACGGCCGTCGAGACGGAGTGGTCGCTGTGGACCCGCGACCCGGAGGTCAACGGCGTCCTGGACGCTGTTCGCGAGATCGGTGCCGGCTTCGTGCCGTACTCGCCCATGGGACGCGGCATGCTGTCCGCGCGCATCCGATCTGTGGACGACCTGGACCCGGGTGACTACCGACGGGGACTTCCTCGCTTCTCCCGCGAGAACTTCGCGGCGAACCTGGCTCTTGTCGACGAGGTGGCGCTGATCGCGGGACGTCTCGGCGTGACGCCCGGCCAGCTCGCGCTGGCCTGGGTGCTTGCCCAGGCGCCGTGGGTCGTCCCCATCCCGGGGACGACGCGGATCGCGCATCTCGATGAGAATGCCGCTGCTGTCGCCCTGGAGCTCTCCGAGGCCGATCGTGCGGCCCTGGACGCCGTCGCACCGTTCGGCGCTCCTCGTGGCGATCGCTATGCAGACATGAGCACGATCGACGCCTGATTCGCGGCACCGTCGTGAGACGGGTGCCCGTGACCCGTCAGGTGCGGTTGCCGAACCTCGCGATCAGCGCCTGGCCCTGGCCGTCCGCCTCGGTGTGCCGCACGAGCCCCGCGTCGTACACGGAGTCGGCGAGGAACAGCTGCTCGACGTTGTCGCGGATGTCCTCGGGGGACGGGTCGTCGGAGCCGAAGCCGTACGCCTCGCCGATCACCACCTGCGCGGTAGTGCCCGCGATGGCCGTGAACGTCTCTCCGTTGACCTTCGTCTCGGGGTGCGACAGCCAGAGCACGGTGGGCGACACGAGATGGGGGGAGAACTTGGCGAGCAGCTCGTCGGTGAAGAACTTGCTGCTCGCGCTCACGGGGCGCGTGCCGGCGCCGGGTGAGATCTCGTTGATGTAGATGCCGTGGTCGAGGGAGTCCAGGGAGAGCGTCCTCGTGAAGCCGTGGATGCCCGCCTTGGCGACGCCGTACTCCAGGCGTCCCGTGCTGCCGACGAAGCCGACGGCCGAGGTGGTGTTCACGATCTTCCCGTAGCCGCGTGCCTGCATGTGCGGCCACGCGGCACGGGTGCAGTTGATGGTCCCGTACAGGTGCACCATGAGGACGCGCTCGAAGCTCTCCTGCGTGGTGTCCAGGAACGTGTAGCGGTCGGTGAAGATCCCGGCGTTGTTGACCAGGATGTCGATCTGGCCCCAGGTGTCGAGGGCCTGACCGATGATCGACTCGCCCGCCTCGACGGTGCCGACCGGGTCGAAGTTGGCGATCGCCTCGCCGCCGCGCGACACGATGAGGTCCACGACTTCCTGCGCAGGCGCGAGGTCCCCGCCACTGCCGTCGAGCTCGACGCCCGGGTCGTTGACGAGGACGCGGGCCCCGCGCGCGGCGAGGAGCAGCGCGTGCTCGCGACCGAGGCCGCGACCGGCGCCGGTGACGACGGCCACGTGCCCGTCGAGTCGAAGCTCACCCATCGTGCCGACCTCCAAGGACAGCACGCACCCGCCCGCGTACGGGCGGGGCGTGTCACTGGTGTCAGCCGGTCGCGGACCGACCGGGCTGCTCTCGCGGGAGACTGGGGCGGGGTCCGATCGCCGCGGACCCCTTCCCGGCCACCTCTGGTGCGGGCGGGGTTGACGGTAGGACCCGCCTGCTGAGACTGTCAAGCGCTTGGTAGAGAGATTCTCGGACCGCACGCGGTCCCGTCCCCGCGAGAGGTGTCCCGTGACCGACGAGGTGCTCACCGAGCAGCAGGATCGAACCCTGCTCATCACGCTCAACCGTCCCGAGGCCATGAACGCCATCAACGAGGCGTTGGTCGCGGGTCTGCTCGCCGCGGTGCGACGCCTCGACGACGACCCTGGTCTCACCGTGGGCGTCCTGACCGGCGCCGGCACGCGAGCGTTCTCCGCCGGCATGGATCTCAAGGCGTTCAGCCGTGGCGAGAACATGCGCGGCATCTACGAGTTCATCAGGAACGGGTCGCGCAAGCCCCTGCTCGGAGCGATCGAGGGGCTGGCACTCGCCGGAGGCCTCGAGATGGCGCTCACCTGCGACCTCCTCGTCGCGGCGAAGGGGGCCAGGCTGGGGATCCCCGAGGCCAAGGTGGGGCTGTTCGCCTCCGCAGGGGGGGTCATGCGGCTTCCGAGCAGGGTGGGCTACAGCACCGCCATGGAGATGGCGCTGACCGGAGATCCGATCCTCGCCGAGGAGGCCTACGAGCGCGGGCTGGTGGCGCGTGTCTGCGAACCGGGCGATGCCGTCGCTGCCGCGCTCGAGCTCGCCCAGCGGGTGGCGAGGAACGCGCCGTTGAGCGTGGCGACGTCCAAGCAGCTGATCCGTGCCACCCAGGGCACCACCGAGGCGGAGTTCTGGCAGCTCCAGGAACCGTACGAGGCCGCCATCGTGGCGTCGGCCGACGCCCAGGAGGGCCCCCGCGCGTTCGCCGAGAAGCGCCCCCCGCAGTGGACGGGGGCCTGACCCGTTCGGAGTGCGAGCGGAGCCTCAGGGCGGTCGTCGAGCTCAGGGTCGGAGCAGCACCTTGCCCACCGCTCTCCTGTCGTCGATCAGCCTCAGAGCCTGGTCCGCCTGGTCGAGGGTGAAGACCTCGCCGATCACTGGAGCAAGGGCGCCGTTCTCGACGAAGGGCAGGAGCGCGTTCCATCCCTCGCGCACGTGCGTGGGTCGCGTGACCCCATAGGCCCCGAGCCCGACGCCCACGACCGAGATGTTGTTGAGCAGCAACCGGTTGACCTTCACCGAGGGGATGTCGCCACCGGTGAAGCCGACGACCAGAAGCCGGCCGTCGTCGCGCAGGCAGCGGAGGGAGTCGGTGAACCGGTCGTCCCCCACGGTGTCGACGACGAGGTCGACCCCTCCCGGATGCGCCGCGAGCGTGTCGTCCTTGAACGACTCCGCCAGGACGTAGGTGTCGGCGCCGGCGCCCAGGGCGACCGCTCCCTTCTCGTGGGTCGAGGTCACGGCGATCACCGTCCCCGCACCGAAAGCCCGGGCCACCTGGATGGCTGCTGTGCCGACACCACCCGCGGCGCCCTGGACGAGGACCGACTCCCCCGCCCGCATCCGGCCCCGCTGCACCAGGGCGAACCAGGCGGTCAGGTAGTTGAGGGGGAGCGCTGCTCCCTGATCGAACGACGTGCCGTCCGGGAGCGGCAGGACGCGAGTGACAGGCGCGGCGGCGAGCTCCGCGAAGCCGCCCAGCATGGTGAAGGCCGCCACCCGGTCGCCCGGCGCCAGCCCTGAGCCGGCGGGCGCCATGACCACCTCGCCCGCGACCTCCGAACCGGGGACGAACGGAAGGGTGGGGGACAGCTGGTAACGGCCCCGCGTCTGGAGGACCTCGGGGAACGACACGCCGGCTGCCCTGACGGCGATGAGGGCCTCGCCGGCCGCGGGCACGGGATCGGGGACGTCCGCGAGGCGCACAGCACCCGGGCCGTCGTGCGTGGTGATCTGGACGGCGCGCATCGTGTGCTCCTTCTGATCGGATCGTGGCCACTGTAGGCCGAATGTGTCTACCAAGCGCCCGATCAGTCCTGTCCGGGCGGAAGGCAGGCGTGGCGGCTGTCGGCCTACCACCGTGGCGCGTGGATGCGGCCTCAGAGGTGCACGGGCAACCCGGTGTGACGCAAGGAATGCCGACGTACCGCCAGCCCGGGAAGAGCGGACGTTGAGGTGACCGTGGTGGTCTGGGCGCTCGGGGACGAGGGCCGGCGACCTCGTTCGGGAACGCGCTCGTAACAATTCGACCAAGCGCTTGATATACGAACCGGCGCATGCCACTGTCTGCACCACCCAGAAGTCGGTGGACCCGTCTGCCGACCGTCGACACTCCTGACCCGCGTGCGAAAGGAGCCTCGTGACCTCCTCCACGGCTTCGCGGTCGGCCCGGCCGGTCCGGGACGACTCCGCCGTCCCGGTCGTCTCGCTGCGCGGCGTCACGAAGACGTTTGCCGGCACGCGGGCGCTGCGCCGGGTCGACCTGGACTTCTTCCCCGGGGAGATCCACGCCGTGTGCGGCGAGAACGGCTCCGGCAAGTCGACGATGATCAAGATCCTGTCGGGGGTCTACCAGGGCGACCCCGGTGGGACGGTGTCGCTGAACGGTGAGGAGTACGACGCCGACCGCGTCACGCCGACCGTGGCCAACCGCCAGGGCGTCCGTGTGGTGCACCAGGACCTCGCGGTCTTCCCGGAGCTGACGGTTGAGGAGAACCTCGCGATCGACGGCGGGTTCCACACCAGCAAGCTCGGCCGGATCCGCTGGCGCAAGCAGCACAAGTCGGCCGAGCAGCTGATCCGCGACTTCAAGATTCCCGCCCGGCCCAAGAGCACGCTCGCCGAACTGTCCCTGGCTGCACGCACCGAGGTGGCGATCGCACGGTCGTTGCGCGACATGGACGACCGCGGCAAGGGCCTCCTGATCCTCGACGAGCCCACCGCGGCGCTGCCGGTCAAGGAGGTCGACGCGCTCCTGGCGTCGTTGCGCGACCTCGCCGACAGCGGCCAATCGATCCTCTACGTCAGCCACCGGCTGGACGAGGTTCTGGCGCTCGCCGACTACGTGTCGGTCCTCCGCGACGGCGAGCTGGTCGGTACGTTCCCCACCTCCGAGCTCGACGAGGCCCAGCTCGTGGACCTCATGCTCGGACGAGCGGTCCACAAGGCGCTCGAGCATGTGCCGGTCGTTCCCGACGGAGACGCCGTCTTCAAGGTCGAGAACCTGTCGGTCGGGCCGCTCAAGAGTGTCTCGCTCGAGGTCCACGCCGGCGAGATGCTGGGGATCGCCGGTGTCATGGGTTCAGGTCGCAGCACGCTCCTCAAGTCGATCTTTGGCGTCGCGCAGCCGCGCGCAGGACGCTTCGTCCTCGACGGGCAGACGATGGCGGCCGACAGTCCGAAGTCTGCGATGGGCGCAGGGATCGCGATGGTGCCCGAGCATCGCTTGCGCGACGCAGCATTCGGCAACGAGCCGGTGGACATGAACATCTCCATCAGCGTCATCGGGAAGTACTGGCGCAAGCTGGTCCTGGCGGACAAGGCCCTGCGTCAGGACGCAGACCAGCTGATCTCGGAGTACCGCGTCAAGGTGCCGACCGGTCGATCCCTGATGAGCTCGCTGTCCGGCGGCAACCAGCAGAAGGTCGTCGTCGCGCGCTGGCTCCGTCGCAAGCCTCGGCTGATCCTGCTCGACGAGCCGACCCAGGGCGTGGACGTCGGTGCGCGAGCCGAGATCTACAACATCCTGAGGCGGGCCACCCAGGACGGTGCCGCAGCAGTCCTGGTGGCCTCCGACTTCCAGGAGCTCGCTCAGGTGGTCGACCGGGCGATCGTGCTCCGCAACGGCCGAGTCGTCGCCGAGCTCCGGGGCGACGAGATCACCGCCCATCGCCTGGCGCGCCTCAGCCACGCGGATGAAGCCCCCGCGGCGGCCATGCCCACCCCTGACAGTGACTCATCCGTCGCATCTGCCGAGAAGGGATGACCGGCACCGTGTCGGACACCACGCACACGACCTTGACCCCTCGGCCCCGCCGCACAGTCGGCGAGGTCATCGAGGTGGCTGGTCTGCCCATCTTCCTCGTCCTCCTGGTCACGTTCTTCATGATCAACCCGGAGACCAAGGACCTGTTCGCGGCGAAGCCGAACCTGATCAACATCCTGGGCAACCAGTCCGTGACAGGTCTGATCGCCCTGGCCATGGTGATCCCGCTGGTGTCCGGGTATTTCGACCTGTCGGTGGCTGCCATCGCGGGGCTCGCGAACGTTGCCATCGCGTCGGCCATGGTCGACTACAAGCTGGCCCCTGCGCTCGCGATCCTTGTCGGGCTCCTGATCGGTCTGCTCGCCGGAGGAGTCAACGCGTTCCTCGTCGCGAAGCTCCGGCTGAACGGCTTCATCGCGACCCTGGGCACCTTCACCCTGCTGACCGGGCTGCTGCAGTGGTACACCAACGGCACCAGCATCTTCGGGGTGCCGAAGGACTTCGCCAACTGGGGCTCGCTCGCCTGGTTCGGAATCCCTCGACCGTTCTACCTGCTCATCGTCGTCGCGCTGATCGTCTGGTACGCGCTCATGCACACGCCGAACGGCCGCCAGCTGGAGGCCATCGGATCCAACGAGAGCGCCGCTCGTCTGGTGGGCATCTCGGTGGATCGGCTCGTGGCGCTCAGCTTCCTGGGCTCCGCACTGGTGGCCTCGGTGGCAGGAGCCCTCCTCACCTCGCGACAGGGCGGTGCTGACCCCACCGTCGCCTCCAACTACCTCTTCCCCGCACTCGCTGCCGTGTTCCTGGGTGCCACGACGATCCGCCCGGGTCGCTACAACGTGTGGGGGACCATCATCGGCATCTTCACGCTTGCCGTGGCCATCAACGGTTTCACGTTCCTCGGCGCCGAGGCCTGGGTCACCAACGTGTTCAACGGTGCGGCCCTGGTCTTCTCCGTGGCCATCTCGACGCTGATGGGCCGCCAGCGGGAGCGCAAGGCAAAGCGCCTCCTGCAGCAGTCGGACGACGACCCGCCGCCGAGTCCCGCAACCGCGGGGTCAGGCGGACAACCCGCGGAAGCGACGTCCTCCGTGACGTAGCCCGCCCCCAGACGGCACGACGCCGCGTGCCTGCTCTACGGGACCTGCGCATCCGCGCCCGGCTCGATCGGGTGCGCTCGCCCTGAGGAAGTCCCATCCGTCCGGAGCAAGTCCTGTTTCCCTAGGAGCAACGTTGACCGTCCACAGGAGTTCCAAGCGCCTGCTGGGGATGGGTGCAGCGATCGTGCTGCTCTCCTCCGTTCTCGCAGCATGCGGCAGCTCGTCGGATGCCCCCCCGAGCAGCAGCGCGGCATCGACCTCGGCCACGTCCGGCACCTCCGAGTCGGCGACCCCCTCGTCCGACACGGCCTGGGCCGACGCGATCGCGACCCAGTTCGTGGGCAACCCGCCGTCGACGGGCCCGGCGCCCGTCAAGGGCAAGAACGTCTGGTGGATGGGGTGCGGCAACGCCGTCCCTGACTGCAAGACCCTCTCCGACGCCGGTGGCGAGGCAGCGAAGCTGCTGGGCTGGGACTTCCACGTCGCTGACGGCAAGGTGAACCAGGGTGGTGGCTACGCCGCCGCGATCCGCACCGCGCTGGCTGCCAAGCCCGACGCGCTTGTCATCCAGGGCATGGACTGCTCGGTGGTCCAGCAGGCGCTGCAGGAGGCCAAGGACCAGAACGTGCCGGTCTTCGGTCTCCAGTCGCTCGACTGCAACGAGATCGACCCGTCGCAGCCGTCGCTCATCCCCTGGAAGATGGTCTACAGCGAGGCCGCGCCGACCGTGCAGGACTACTACATGGCGGCCGGCAAGAACGCTGCGGCGTACCTCATCGGCTCGTCCGGCGGCACCGCGCAGGTCATCGCGAACCTGGGCAAGGGCGGCTTCTACGAGTACATGAACAAGGGCTTCCGCGACGAGATGGCCACCTGCTCGGGCTGCAAGATCCTGCAGGAGGTCCGCTGGGCCGACGCCGACACCGTGCCGAACGGCCCGTGGATCCAGGCGTTCACCGTCGCCCTGGCCAAGAACCCGACAGCGACCGGCGTCTTCATCCCGTTCGACTCGCTCATCACCGGCAGCGGCGGCAACCAGGCCATCAAGGACAGCGGCCTGGACATCACCCTCGCCGGCGGCTCGGGCAACCAGCCCGAGCTCCTGCAGGCCGTGCGTGACGGCGCCAAGCTGGGCCTCACGAACGCTCAGAGCTTCCCGTGGCTCTCGTTCGGCGTCATGGACAACGTGAACCGGTACTTCGCCGGCGAGCAGCCCGTGGCCCAGGGCGTCGGCCCGACGCTCATCGACGCGAACCACAACCTGCCCGCCGAGGGCGAGCTCTTCAACGGCACGACCGACTGGAAGACCGCATACAAGACCCTCTGGGGCGCCAGCTGATCGTGCACGGCTAGTTCGCAACCAACGCTGGTGGGGTCCGTCGGAGACGACGGGCCCCATCAGCGCTTTCCCGGAGGAGCCAGCATGGACGACCGGCAGGCGATAGCAGAGCTTCTGGCCAAGCAGCAGATCGTCGATGCCATGGCGCGCTACGCGCGGGGCATCGATCGTCGCGACGAGGCGCTCGTGCGCTCGGCGTACCACGAGGATTCGATCGACAACCATGGGTACGGCAACGACTCCAGCGGGTGGGGTCTGGCCGCCAAGGTCCGCACCGACGGCACCGGTTTCCCCGTGGAGTGGTACAGCACGACGCACATGCTCGGTCAGCACCACATCGAGGTCGACGGCGACCGAGCCGTGAGCGAGGTCTATTTCGAGTCGGTGTCCCGCCTGCGCGACCCGGAGGGCCGCGAGTGGCGGATCACGTGCTCGGGCCGCTATCTGGATCGGTGGACGCGACGTGACGGCCAGTTCCGCATCTCCGAGCGCACCGTGGTCTACGACGGCGAGGTCCACACAGAGCCGGTGCTCGCCAACTGGCCCGGCCCGGATCCCGCGGTACCCAAGGGTGTCTGGGGCGGGGAGTCGATCCCGGTCGACGCCGTGAAGGCGACGGCGATGGGAACGGCGGGGGAGGATGATCCCAGCTATCGGTTGTTCCGGCGCGGCTAGAGCCGGTGGCGGCCGAGGAAGGCCTGGTAGCTCGCCAGCGACTCCGGGAGGTCGGCGGGCTGAGGCTCGCTCCCTGGCCAGCGGCGCCGGGGAAGACGCGGGTCCATCGTCGGCAGGTCGGCCAGCGGCATGACGTAGTAGAAGCGTGCTTCTCGCGAGCCGAGGAGCCATGCCCCCGAGGCACGCGTGTAGGTGTCCAGGTAGCGGTGCGCGGCAAGCACGATCCCGCGGTCCACCATGTGCTCCGCATGGGCGAGCACGGTGCCGCGTGCCGTGTCGGGAGTGTCGAACTCGATGATGGCCCCGTGGATCACGTGGTACGTGGGCCCGAAGTCCGCGAGCCGCGAGGCGAACTGCCGAGCCATCGCCTCGTGGCCCTCGGTGCGGCGGCCGCTCGACAGGAAGTACCCGTCCTCCGCGTAGCAGCCCACCAGCGCGTCGATGTCACGGTCGTCGCAGGCCATGCAGTAGCGGAGCAGGAGATCGTCGATGGCCTGGCGGCTCTCGACCCGGTCGAGGCGCTCCAGCAGCGTCGGACGCTCGCGCGCCCCGGACCCTGGATCGCCGCGTCCGGTCATCGCAAGGCCTCGAGGCGCAGGACGTAGCTCGGGTCGGAGGCGTCGCGCGTCCCGACCACGAAGTCGTCGGGAAAGGGCATCCGCCGGCTGGGGCGATCACCGGGGACCAGAGCAGACTGGCCCGCCCAGTCGTAGATCACGGTCCGGTGCGCGATTCGCCATTCGCCTGAACGACATTCGAAGCGATCCTCGTATCGGCAGCCGATGAGCAGGACGGCCTGGCTTCCGCCCGTGTCCGCGTGGCCAACATGGAAGCCGACTGCCGTGGTCTCCGCCCAGGCGACGTCGCCGCGCAGCTCTACCAGGGGTGGGGAGGTGGTGTGACTGGTCGCAACCCACATCGCCGGGTCGGACGTCGACACGAGCTCGGCGAAGTCGCGGGCAGATCCCCGGAACATGTTGTGGTCGTCGGTTGCATCAGGGTGGTAGCACGCCAGCATGAGCTCGCGGTCGCGTCGGTCGGTACCGCGGGCAAGTCGCAGGATGACCTGCGCGATCTCCACGCGGGCCGCGAGCTCCTCGAGCCTTGCCTCGTGGTCCGTCATGACATCAGCCCAGCTCGCGGGGCGGCACGACCGACATCAGGCCGCCGTCAGCGACGAACTCGGAGCCGGTGCAGTAGGACGCCTCGTCCGAGAGGAGGAAGGCCACCACCTCGGCGAGCTCACGAGGGTGGCCGGTGCGTCCGAGCGCGACGTTCGCCGGCTGCTGTCCGGCTGCTGCCTGGTTGTCCCAGTCGGGACGACTGAGCGGGGTGTCGACGTAGCCCGGGAACACGCTGTTGATCCGGACGCCCATGACGCCGAGCTCATGCACCAGGGTCTTGGTCAGTCCACGGATCGCGTACTTGCTCGTGGAGTAGGCGACGTTGCTGCGAAGGCCGGCGAGACCGGCGCAGGACGAGATGTTCACGATGGACCCGGATCCTGATTCGCGCAGGTGCGGCAACGCGGCCTTGATGCCGAGGAACGGGCCGACCGTGTTGACTGCCAGGATCCTGGTCATCTCGGCGCCGTCCGTGTCCAGCAGGCCGTGCCCCGTGGCGATGCCGGCGTTGTTGACCAGCCCGTCGATGCGGCCGTAGCGCTTCACCGCTTCGGCGACGTAGCTGTCCCACGATGCTGCATCTGCGACGTCCAGGTGCACCGCGAGCGCCGCAGCCCCGAGCTCCGCGGCCCGTGCGTCAGCCGCGTCCAGGACGATGTCGCCGAGGACGACGCTCCCACCCTCGCGCACGATCGCTGCGGCGGTGGCGGCACCGATGCCGTTGCCGCCACCCGTGATGAGCACGACGCGCCCCTGATGGCGTGCGGTCATGGCAGCCTCCCGTGCTTCGAGTGGTGGATCGGGTCGCGGTTACGCGGTCGGGATGTCCTTGAAGGGGATTCCTCGGTCGGCGCGTGGACCGGAGGGCAGGCCGAGGATGCGCTCGGCGATGATGCCGCGCTGGATCTCGTTGGAACCGCCGGCGATGCGGTAGCCCAGCGCGCCGAGAACGTGCTCGTGCCAGAGATAGGTCTCGGGTTCGCCGGTGTCGGCGACCAGGCGCGGTCCCAGGATCTGGGCGACCGTCTCACTGATCTGCACCATGCCCTCGACCCACTGGAGCTTGCGCATCGAGCCCTCGGGGCCACGCGGCGTGCCCCGTAGCCGCGCGCTGAGGTCGCGGGCGACATCCACCTTGGCAAGGACGTGACGTGTGTACGCGTCGGCGAGCATGGGACGCACGCTCGGGTCGCCCGTGCGGCCCATGGCCTCGGCGAGTGCGAGCACCTGGATCCAGGACCCGCCCAGCGTGGTGTCGTCCCCGGACGCGTCACGCTCGAAGCCGAGCATGGTCGTGGCGACCTTCCAGCCGCCCCCCACCTCGCCCACGCGGTACTCGTCCGACAGTCGCACGTCGTCGAGGAACACCTCGTTGAAGCAGGAGCCACCGGTCATCTGACGGAGCGGCCGGACGTCCACGCCCGGAGTCTCGAGCGGGAGCAGGAACGCCGTGATTCCGGCGTGCTTGACGACGTCGACGTCCGAACGGGCGAGCAGCAGGCCGTAGCCGGCGAACTGCGCTCCGCTGGACCACACCTTCTGCCCCGAGATGGACCAGCCGCCGTCGTCGAGCCGGGTGGCACGAGTCGTCAGACCGGCGAGGTCGCTCCCCGCAGCCGGCTCGGAGAACAGCTGCGCGCAGACGAGCTCGGACCGGGCGAGCGGTCCGACGAACGTCGCTCTCTGCTCGTCGGTCCCGAGCAGCCGCAGCATCGGAGCAACGAGACGCGTCGTGATCGGCAGCAGGTCGTGGTGGGGTACGTCGTACTCCGCCTCGACAGCCGAGACGGCGTCGGCGTGGGCCCGCGTCAGTCCGTGACCACCGAACTCCTCGGACCAGTCGAGCCCGGCGAGGCGGTTGTCCCACTTCGCCTGCAGCCAGGCCCGGGCCTCGTCCAACAGCCGCACCTCGTCGTCGTGCGAGGTGTCGGTGAAGATCGCGACGCTCCACGGCTTGCCCGACCGCGACTCGGTGTCGAGCCGCTTCGGGACTCGGTCGTCGAACCACGCGCGCGCGCGGTGGGCGGTCTCCTCGACAGTCTCCACGTCGGCTCCTGGCTCAGAGGGCGAGCGACTGCAGCAGCCGCTCGCGGTGGAAGGCGGGGGAGCCGAGCGCGACTCGGGACGCGAGGGCGCGGCGGTAGTAGCGGTGCGCCTGGTGCTCCCACGTGAACCCGATGCCGCCGTGGATCTGGATCGTCTCCAGCGCCGCCAGGTAGAACGTCTCGGAGCACACGACACCGGAGATCGAGGCGGCTTCGGCGCGCTGTCGCGGATCCGCCGGCGCGGCAGAGACGGCGTACTCGACCGCGGAGGCGGCGGTGTCGATGGAGATCGCCAGATCGGCCAGCCTGTGCTGCAGCGCCTGGAACGACCCGATGGGCTGGCCGAACTGGAAGCGGGTCGAGGCGTAGGCGACGGTGAGGTCGAGGAGGTGACGACTCGCCCCCAGCTGCTCGCACGCCGCGGCCGCCACCGCCGCATCGAGCACCGGAGCGAGGAGGTCGTCGCAGCGGCCGACAGCACCGACCAGTCGCGCCGGTGTGGACTCCAACCTCAGCAGTGCCTGCGGCCTGGTGGTGTCCACGACGGACATGGCAGAGCGGGAGAGGCCGCGGGCGTCCGACGCCACCAGGAACCAGCCGTGCTCGTCGTCGGAGGTTCGGGCCAGCAGAAGGATCGCGTCGGCCACTGTGCCGTAGGGGACGAAGGGCTGGTCGCCGGTCAGGACCCAGGCGCCGTCGACGCCGAGCTCGGCGGCGACGGCCGACCGGCTCACCGGCGCGAGAACGGAGTCGTCGCCCAGCGCGACAGCGACGACCGTGCTGCCGTCGACGATCCCGGGCAGGATGTCGCCGGCAGCGCCTTCGTCCCCGGCGGCGAGGACCAGCGTCACCGCCACGACGCAGCTCGGGGCGAACGGCACGCACGCCAGACTGCTGCCGAGCGCCTCCAGCACGACACGCGCCTCCGCCCACCCGAGGCCGAGCCCGCCGTGCGCCTCGGGAACCAGCACGCCGGTGACGCCGAGGTCCTGTGCCAGCGTGCGCCACAGCGGGGCGTCGAGGCCGTCGAGGCCGTCGGCCACCGCGGCCACGCGCTCGATGGGGGACTCGGCAGCCAGCACCGATCGCACGGCTTCGGCCATCGAGCGCAGCTCGTCCGTCGGCTCCGTCAGCAGCAGCGCGCCGGCTGTGGTGCTCATGTGGTGCTCCACAGCTCGCGCAGAGCGTCCTTCTTCACCTTCTGGGAGGCGTTCCGGGGGAGCTCGTCGAGGAAGCGGACCGAGGTCGGCTTCTTGAAGCTCGCCATGTGCTCCTTGGCGAAGGCCACGACGTCCTCCTCCGTGATGGCAGATCCCGGGCGCCGGACGACCGCGGCCGCCACGGTCTCACCCCACTTGTCGTGCGGGACGCCGAACACCGCGATCTCCGCGATGCCGTCCAGCTCCCGGAGTACCCGCTCGACCTCCGCCGGGTACACGTTGGCGCCGCCGCTGACGATCATGTCGCGCTTGCGGTCCACGATGTAGGCGTATCCCTGGTGGTCGACCCACCCGACGTCACCCGTCAGATAGCGGCCGTCCTTGAATGCCGCTGCCGTCTGCTCGGGGTTGTTCCAGTAGCCGGCGAAGATGGTGTCCTGCTCGACGGCGAACTCCCCGACGTGCTCGCGTCCGCGTGGGAGGACGTTGCCGTCGTCATCGAGGACGAACAGCCGTGTGGTAGGTGCCGGGCGCCCCACCGTCGCCCAACGGTCCTCTGCCGTCCCGAGGCCGATCGCATCGTTGCGCGTCAGGCAGGTGAGCGCGCCGACGATCTCCGTCGCCCCCCAGCCGTGGAAGTACTTGTCGCCGACGAGGTCGACGATCTTCCGGATCTCGGCGGGAGTGGCTGCCGATGCGCTGTGGTTCAGCGTCTCGAGGTGTGCGATGACGTCGGGGTAGTCCCGCGCCTTCTCGACGAACCGGTCGATCAGAGGGCTCGGGCAGTACGTGAACGTCGTGCGGTCCTGCCGCATGGTCTCGAACCACGAGTCGACCGTGTAGTCGCGGATGAGGTTGACCATCCCGCCGACGTACAGGTGCGGGAGGATGATGGTCCACCAGGGGGCGGCGTACCCGAGCCCGCCGATGTAGGCGAGCCTGCTGTAGTGCGGGACGCGCAGAACCCCGACGCTCGAGCGGACGCAGAGGACCAGCGTCGACTGCGTGACCATGGCGCCCTTGGGGAATCCGGTGGTTCCGCTCGTGTACCCGATGATCGCAAGGTCATCGGGCAGCGACTCGTGGAGGGCGAGAGCCGGTTCGGCGGCCTCGAGGGCCGCGGCGTAGTCGAGCCTGTTGCCCGACGGCGACTCGGACGGTGCTAGGTGCAGGACGACGTCGATGGTCGCAGCTGTGGGTGCTCCGGCGACGGAGGCTCGGACTCCATCGGTGTGCACCAGCCCGCGCGCCCCGGAATCACGCAGGACGTGGTCGAGCTCGGAGGCCTTGAACCCAGCGTTGACGGGCACGATGACCAGACCGGCGATCGTGATCCCCATGAGGACTTCGACCGCTTCGGCGCAGTTCTCCAGCATCAAGAGCACGCGGTCGCCCGGCTGGAGGCCGCGCGACCGCAGCACGTTGGCGACGCGCGCGGCGTTGAGCAGGACGTCGGCGTACGTGCGATCGCCGTTCACGGACCGGACCGCGGTCAGCTCGCTGTGACGCTCGCAGCTTCGCACGAGCATCCCGCCGAGGGTGTCCTGCACGTCTGGTCTCCCTCCACCGCCGAGCGGTGCACTGGTGGTCTGGCCGGCCCGCTGTGGGCGAGCTTGAGCGCGCGCTCCGGACCGCGGGCGCCGGCTGCGACCGAGGCCGCGAGGCCCCTGACGCACGGGCGTCTGCCCTCGTCGTGAACCGCCACCACCCTGGCACACGCAACGGGAATTAATCAAGCGCCCGGTTGACAATGCGCTTCGGCGGCCACTAGCGTCCGAGCGTCCGGTCACGACCTGACGTCGCAGTGCGTACACGTAGGCGGGAGGTGCTCGGTGGACATCGGCGTGATGACGCTGCTCACCGACGAGAGCTCGTCGCCGTACGAGGTCGCCCGAGCTCTCGAGGTCCGCGGCTTCGAGTCCCTGTTCATCGGCGAGCACACGCACATGCCGCACGTCCCGGCCACGGAGTACCCGGGCGAGCGCGGGGAGCTGCCCCCGGGGGTCAATCGCACGTACGACCCGTGGACCGCACTCATGGCAGCAGCGACGGCCACCAGCCGCCTGAGGCTCGGCACCAGCATCTGCGAGCTGGCCGTCTACGACCCGATCCTGCTGGCGAAGGTGATCGCGTCGGTCGACCGGCTGTCGGGCGGCCGACTGGTCCTGGGCCTCGGCTACGGCTGGAACGTGCCGGAGATCGAGAACCACGGGGTCGCGTTCGCCGATCGTCGCGATGTTCTCCACGAGAACCTCGAGGCCATGACGGCGATCTGGACCCAGGACGTCGCGAGCTACTCCGGTCAGCACGTCTCGTTCGACCAGATCCTGTGCTGGCCCAAGCCGCTCCAGTCACCACGGCCGCCTGCCCTGCTGGGAGCCACCGGGCCGAAGGGGCTGGCAGCCGCCGTCGCCTACTTCGACGGCTGGATGCCGACGGGTTACGACAACTTCGTCCGTGGGCTCCCGCTGCTCCGGCAGGCCTGCGAGGCGGCGGGCCGCGACATCAGCACGGTGCGCATCACCGTCACGGATCGGCATCCCGATTCAGAGCGGATGGCCTTCTACGCCGAGAACGGCGCCGAGCGCCTCATCGTGTCCAAGGTCATGACCCAGTTCACCCCGGCCACTCTGGATCGCGAGCTCGACACGCTCGCGGCCGTGGTGGGCGAGCACCTTCATCCGTAAGTCCGATCCGACCCGCCCCGGCGGGTCATGACATGGGAGTCACGCGTGGCGTGGGATTTCGAGACCGAGCCTGAGTTCCAGGAGAAGCTCGACTGGATGAACGAGTTCGTCCGCAACGAGGTCGAGCCGCTGGACCTGGTCATCCGCAACGTCTGGAACGTGGCCGACCCGATCCGCAACGAGCTCATCAAGCCGCTTCAGGACGTCGTTCGGGCGAAGGGGCTGTGGGCGTGCAATCTCGGCCCCGAGCTGGGAGGTGCAGGCTACGGCCAGCTCAAGCTCGCGCTGATGAATGAGATTCTCGGCCGCACCGTCGCCGGGCCCGTGGTCTTCGGCAGCCAGGCGCCGGACTCCGGCAACGCGGAGATCCTCGCGCACTACGGAACCCCGGAGCTGAAGGAGCGCTACCTCGAGCCGCTCCTGCGCAACGAGATCGTCTCCGCCTACTCGATGACCGAGCCCACGGGCGGTTCGGACCCGACGAACTTCAAGACCAAGGCGGTCCTCGACGGAGACGAGTGGGTGATCACGGGCGAGAAGTGGTTCAGCTCGCACGCCAACCTGGCTGACTTCATCATCGTGCTCGCCGTCACCGACCCCGACGCCGAGCCGCACAAGAACTCGTCGATGTTCGTCCTTGCGCGTGACACCCCCGGCGTCGAGATCATCCGCGGCATTGCGCCGTGGGGCCACCCCGACTCGGACGCCACGCACTGCTATGTCCGCTACAACGATGTGCGGATCCCGGCCAGCAACATCCTGGGCCCGCGCGGCGCCGGGTTCGCCGTCGCGCAGACGCGTCTGGGCGGTGGTCGCGTCCATCACGCCATGCGTGCGGTCGGCGTGGCCCAGAAGGCCTACGACATGATGGTCGAGCGCTCGGTGAGCCGGTCGACGAAGAACGGCTCGCTCTCCAGCCGGCAGCTCATCCAGGAGATGATCGCGGACTCGTGGATCGAGATCGAGCAGTACCGCCTTCTCGTCATGCGCACCGCCTGGCGCATCGACAAGTACAAGGACTACCTCAAGGTCCGCAAGGACATCGCGGCGGTCAAGGCGGTCATGCCGATCATGCTGCGCAGCGTGGTCTCGCGGTCGATCCAGGTCCATGGCTCGATCGGCATCTCGACCGAGATGAGCCTCGGCAAGTGGCTCATCGAGAGCTACGGGCTCGGCCTAGCCGACGGTGCCACGGAGATCCACAAGCTCAACCTCGCGCGCGAGCTGCTCAAGGGCGCCGTACCCGCGCCGGACGTCTTCCCGAGTCAGCACCTGCTCCGTCTGCGAGCCGCCGCCGTCGAGAAGTACGGCGACGTGCTCGGCCCGGACGTCGACCTTCCCTCGCCCGGAGGTTCCTTCGGATGACGACGTCTGAAGTTCCGGGATTCACCGAGGTCGCGCCCGTCCGTCCGGGTGAGGACCTCGACTGGGTCGCGCTCGAGCGCTACCTCCGGGACACCATCCCGGGGCTCGTGGGCGAGTTCTCGGTGCTTCAGTTCCCCAACGGATCGGCCAACCTCACCTATCGGGTCGCCTTCGGCGACCGACAGCTGGTCGTCCGTCGTCCGCCGCTGGGCCAGCTGGCCATCGGTTCGCACGACATGAAGCGTGAGCACCGAGCCCTGTCGGGGCTGTGGGTGGCCTACGACCGTGCACCGAAGCCGTTGGCGTACACCGACGATGTGAGCATTGTCGGCGCCGAGTTCCTCGTCATCGAGTACCGCTCGGGCGTCGTCATCTGGGGAAGCGACACGGTGCCGCCGGTGATCAGGGCCATGCCGGACCACGGCCATCGCATCGGCATGTCGCTCATCGACGCGCTGATCGACCTGCACCTGGTCGACATCCACCACACGGGGCTGATCAACCTCGGCAAGCCCGAGGGGTTCCTCGAGCGACAGCTCCGTGGGTGGCGCCGGCGTTGGGACGCCGTCTCGGACGTCGGCCCCGACCACCCGCTGATGGAGGGGCTCGCCGACCGGCTGTTCGAACGCGTCCCCGTCTCGCCGCCGCCGACCGTCCTGCACAACGACTTCAAGCTCGACAACTGCCAGTTCTCCTCGGAGAGCCCCGATCGCGTGATCTCCGTGTTCGACTGGGACATGGCCACGGTGGGCGATCCGCTCGTAGATCTGGGGACGCTCCTGAACTACCTCCCTGACCCCGACGGCCAGGAGCTCGAGCGCGTCGCGATCCCCGGGCTGGAATCCCTCGGCCTTCCCTCGCGGCAGACGATCGTGGAGCGCTACGCGGCCCGCACCGGCACGGACGTCGGGTCGATCCACTGGTACGAGGCCTACGGCATCTGGAAGACGGCCGTGATCATGCAGCAGCTCTACGCTCGGTACGCCCGGGGTGAGACGTCCGACGAGCGGATGGGCACACGGGCGGACCGCATGGACGGCGTGGCCGCCCGGGCGCTCGATCTGCTCGGCGGAGGGTGACGCGCATGGCTGAGTTCGACCCGGCGATCCGTGAGGCGGACGAGACGAGACTCGACGAGCCGTCCGACTTCGCGTTCCTCACCTGGACCGTCCAGGACCGGATCGCCACGGTCGTGATGAGCCGGCCACCGGTCAACGCGGTCAACCAGCGCATGTACCGGGAGCTGCACCGGCTCTTCACGCAGGTGGACCGCTTCCTGGTCGGCTCCTCGGTCGTCGTCCTCCTCGCGGACGGAAAGCACTTCTGCGGAGGCAACGATCTGGGCGAGTTCGCCACCATGACCTCCGACAATGCCCGGGAGCGCATGTACCACGCGCGCGAGGCCTTCTACGCGATCATGGACTGCCCTCTCCCGACGGTGGCCGCGGTCCAGGGGGTGGCAACCGGCACCGGGATCGGCATCGCCTCGTCGTGCGACGTCGTGATCGCGGCAGACGACGCCCGCTTGGGGCTCACCGAGGTCAAGGTCGGGGTGATGGGTGGCCCGCGCCACCTGGCGAGGATGCTGCCTCAGCACATCGTTCGCTACATGTTCCTCACGGGCGAGCTCATGGCCGCACCCGAGATGGCTCGGCTCGGCGGCATCCTCGAGGCGGTGCCGGCGGACAAGCTGAGGGAGCGGGCGCACGAGATCGCTGCCCTGATGGCCCGCCATGATCCGCTCGTGCTGCGCACCGCCAAGTTGGCCATGAACGAGGTCGAGGAGATGGACCTCCGCGTCGGGTACGAGCGTGAGCAGAGCCGTACCCTGGAGCTCGCGGATCGACCCGAGCGCAAAGAGGCCCTGCAGCGGTTCTTCGACAAGGGCGCCTGACGGGATATGCTGCCGGGCGCCCGGTCGAGACGCGTCGTGCACGTCGTGAGCCGCGTCCGGGCGACCAGCAGGGGCCGTACGTCGTGGCCCCGGATCCAGGCGGAGGACCCATGGCCGTGAGCGCGAAGCCCAGCAAGGCCCGCAAGCCCGCCGAGTCGGACGCGGCCGAGTCCGTGAAGTCCATGCGTACGCGCAAGGCGATCGCGCGGGCGTGCCGTGAGGGGTCGCGGCTGTTCGCGGAGAAGGGTTA
>NZ_JBHSTI010000010.1:0-611 GCF_042660085.1 Longivirga aurantiaca
GGAGTCGGTGCTGGGTCGACTCATCTCGGCCACGTCCGAGCGCGATGCCGTCGAGATCCTCGAGCGCCTCGGCTGGGCTTCCGGGACGGTCGTGGTCCCCGTGGTGATCCGGTGCGACCCCGAGCTCGCCCTGACCAGTCAACGCAGCCTCGACAGCGTGACCCAGACCGTGGAGTCGGTGTTCACCGGGACGCGCGGACGCGCGATCCCGGCGACCGCAGGAGTCGTCGGGGCCCTGCTGACGGCCCCCGCCGGTCACGTCGATCCCGCGGCCCTCGCATCCGAGCTGCGGCACGACATCGCCGGCGCGTTGAGGGACAGGGGGCAGGCCGCCGGCGCGGCGATCGGCGTGGGGCGACCGGCCACCAGCGGGCTGGAGGTCGCGCAGGAGTTCCGATCAGCCGCCTGGGCGGCGACCTGGGCCGCCCTGAGCGAGGACGGGGTCAGGATCGCCCCCGGTGGCGACCAGCGCACGACGCGGCAGCTGTTCACGCTGGAGGTCGGGTTGGCGCCCGCTGTCGCCGAGCAGATCGACCGGATCGGGCGGGTCCAGTCCCACGACATGCGCCACGGTACGGACCTGCTCGAGACGCTCGCGGTATTCGTCCGCA
>NZ_JBHSTI010000011.1:0-510 GCF_042660085.1 Longivirga aurantiaca
TGCTCCGTCAGGGCGGCGCCCACGGTCGACCCGGGGCCGAGGACCACCTGGAAGAGCCCGTCGGGAAGATCGACCTGGGCGAAGATCCGCTCCAGCTCGAGCACGGAGAGCGGAGTCAGCTCCGCCGGCTTCACGATGACCGCGTTCCCGCAGGCGAGTGCCGGTGCGATGTTCCACGCGGCGATGACGAGGGGGAAGTTCCACGGTGCGATCACGGTGACGACGCCGATCGGCTCGCGGACCGTGAAGTCGAGTCCGCCGTCCACCGGGATCGTGTCGCCGAAGCTCTTGTCGATGGCTCCCGCGTAGTAGTCGAAGGTGTCGGCCACCATGGCCACTTCGCCACGGCTGTCGCCGATGGGCTTGCCGACGTTGGCGGTCTCCACCTGCGCAAGGGTCTCCGACTCGGCACGGATGAGCTCGGCGAGGTGGCGGAGCGCCGGGATCCGACGGCGCTGAGGGAGTCCTGCCCACTGCCGCTGTGCGCGCGTCGCCCGCTCGACCACCTCA
>NZ_JBHSTI010000012.1:0-12066 GCF_042660085.1 Longivirga aurantiaca
ACGACGACGTCGACGACACGGGCCTGTCCGGACTCGCGCTCGTGCAGCGCGAGCTCGGCGGCACGGTCATGACCGAGTACGACAACGGCTGAGCCGGACGGGATCACTGTGTACGAGGGCGTTGTCCAGGACCTGATCGACGAGCTCGGCCGACTTCCCGGCGTCGGGCCGAAGAGCGCTCAGCGCATCGCGTTCCACGTGCTGCAGGCCGAGCCCACCGACGTCCGCCGGCTCGCGCACGCGCTCATCGAGGTGAAGGACAAGGTCCGGTTCTGCGCGGTCTGCGGCAACGTCGCCGAGGACGTCGAGTGCCGCATCTGCAAGGACCCTCGTCGCGACCCGTCGGTGCTGTGCGTCGTCGAGGAGCCCAAGGACGTCGTGGCGATCGAGCGAACGCGGGAGTTCCGCGGTCGCTACCACGTGCTCGGCGGCGCGATCAGCCCGATCGAGGGGATCGGGCCCGACGACCTCCGGGTGCGCGAGCTCATGATGCGCCTGGCCGACGGCAGCATCACCGAGCTCATCCTCGCCACCGACCCCAACCTCGAGGGCGAGGCGACGGCGACCTACCTCGCGCGGCTGACCAAGCCGCTCGGGCTCATCGTCACCCGCCTTGCGAGCGGCCTCCCCGTGGGCGGCGACCTCGAGTACGCCGACGAGGTGACGCTCGGCCGCGCGTTCGAGGGACGTCGACGCGTCGAGTTCTGACACGCTGTCCCCATGAGCGACCAGGTGCACGACCACGACCTCGACGAGGATGCGGCACCCGCCGACCTCGCGGACCTCTCCGACCACATGGCGGGCGCCGCCGCGCAGTTCGTGCGCAGCGTCGAGGCGGTCGCCGGTGCGGGCGTGCCGGACGAAGCGGTGTCGATCCTGCTGCTCGAACTGTCCTCGCTCCTCGCGGCCGGTGCCCCGCTCGGCGCGATCGAGGACGTCGTCCCCGACGAGCGGTTCGAGCCCGACGCCGGTGCCGAGCCCGACGTCGACCGCCTGCGCAACACGCTGCACGAGCTCCTCGGCCCGGTCGACGACTACGTCGAGGTCTTCGACCCGTACGCCGGCCCCGAGGTGATGGCCGCGCGGCTGTCCGACGACCTGTCGCAGATCACCTCCGACCTGCTGCACGGCCTGGCCCACCACGCGGCCGGCCGCCCGCTCGAGGCACTGTGGTGGTGGCAGTTCTCCTACCTGTCGACGTGGGGCCCGGCGGCCTCGGCAGCACTGCGCGCGCTGCAGTCGCTCGTCGCGCACGTGCGGCTCGAGGTGCCGATCGACGCCGACGTCGACGCCGACGCCGCGCTCTGACGACGCCGAGAGATCACGCTCCGTATGCGCGGTTCGCGCATCGGACAGCCTCCCGGCGCTCAAGCGGGGCCGTGGCATAGTCGATCCTCAGGAGGGGACCGTCCTCGCTCGTCACCGCCGGTGACGAGGGCGGCCCGGGAGCGGGGAAGCCTGTGCGCGGACTGGCCCGGTCGGCAGCGGCCACGGCAGTGATCGCGCTGTCGGCTGCGCTGCTCGTCGTGCCGGCAAGCGCCGTCGCCGTCCCGCCCTCAGCGGTCGACGACTCCGTCACCCTCCCCGGTCGCACCGTGGTCGTGGTGGACGTCCTCGGCAACGACACGTGGACCGGCACGCCCGACCTCGTCGTCCCCCGTCGCAACCAGACCGGCGGCCCGGAGCACGGCAGCGCCACCGTCACGACCACGACCGTCGACGGCGTCGAGCGGCCCGCGGTGTCGTACGACCCCGACAACAGCTGGTACGGCGTCGACACCTTCACCTACACGCTCACCGACGGCTCGGGCCGGGACGCGGTCGCGACGGTCACGGCCACGACGACCCCGGTGCCCCCGACCGCCGGGCCCGACGCCGCGACCACTCCGCCCGGGGCCGAGGTGCGGATCCCGGTGCTCGGCAACGACAGCGACTCCTACGACGAGAGCCTGACCGTCACCTCCGTCGCCAACCCCGCGCGCGGCACGGCCGTCATCGACGGCAGCGATGTGCTCTACACGCCGGACGACGGGTGGAGCGGCACGGAGACCTTCAACTACCGCATCACGTCGGCGACGGGCGCGACCGCGGTCGGACCCATCACGGTGACCACGCTCGCCTCCACGCCCGGCCACTCCATCACGGTGTCGGCCACGCCGACCGTCATCGTCCAGCGCTACCTGGGCTTCAAGGGCGCCGTCGACCCGCTGGACGGCGGCCCCGTCACCGTCACCGTGCAGCGCAGGACCAGTGCCGGGTGGAAGACCGTCACGACCACGACGGCCAGGTCGAACGGGTCGTGGTACGTCCTCATCAAGCCGGACGTCGTGGGCACGATCTCCTGGCGCGCGCGTGCGGTCTGGGCCGACGGGTCGTCGTCCGTCGCGGAGACGCAGAGCACCGTGACGGCCTCGGCCGACGCGGTGGTCTCGGGTCCGCTCACCCGCTCGTCCGTCCCGTACTCGTACCGCAACGGCTGCCCCGTCGGTCCGTCGCAGCTGCGCCGGATCTCGGTGAACTACTGGGCGTACGACGGCACGGTGAAGCGCGGCGACATCATCGTGCGCTACTGGGCCGTCGACACCATCCGCGCGGTGTTCAAGAAGTCGTTCGACGTGAAGTTCCGCTTCAAGACCATCCGACCGGTCGACTACTTCTACGCCGGCGGCACGCGCAGCCCGAGCGGCTCGGACATCGCGGCGATGAACGCGGGCAACACCTCGGCCTTCAACTGCCGTCCGGTCACGGGCAACCGCTACCGCATCAGCCAGCACTCGTACGGCAACGCCCTCGACATCAACACCTTCGAGAACCCCTACGTCACCTGGTCGCGCGTGTACCCGGCGGCTGCTGAGTACCCCTACCACCGCTTCCGCAAGTACAACCTCGACGACCACGGCGTCATCTCGACGTACTCCGTCGTGGCCCAGACCTTCAAGGCGTTCGGGTGGGTGTGGGGCGGTCGCTGGTCGCCGCCGGACTACCAGCACTTCAGCAGCAATGGCGGCTGACGCACGCCTCCTGCGACGCGGCGCCGTCTCGGTCCTGACCGCCGGCGTCGTGCTCGCCGTGGGCGGGTGCGGGGGCTCCCCGGAGCAGCAGGCTCCCGAGCCGACGCCCTCGGTATCGTCGGCCACGCCGTCCCCGTCGCCGTCTCCGAGCGCGAGCGACGCGAGCCCGTCGGCCTCGGCGACCTCCGGGACGCCGACCGCGTCGCCGTCCGGCTTCGACCGCACCGCGACGCCCGCGACCAGCAGCGGCCCGCTGTCGGGCAGCGCGCTCCCCGACCCGCAGGTTCTGGGGTCCGGCTGGGTGGCGCGCGTCGACCCCGGCAGCGCGGAGGACGGCTACACCGGCAACGGCACGCCCGTGATCGCCCGCGACCCGAAGGATCTCGCGCAGGCGATCCTGCCCATCGGCTGCGCGGACGCCTCGGTGTACGGCGTCGCGCCTCCCGTCGCCGAGCACGCGCTCGAGGTCGACTACGCCTACCGCGCGACCGGCGCGCACGGCATCGCGCTCGCGCTCGACTTCGGTGACGAGGCCACGGCGCAGCGGTTCGTCTCGGTCTACACCGGCGCCCTGAAGCGCTGCACGCCCGGCGAGGGCGGATCGATGGTCGTGACCGTCGCGCCTGCGCCCCCTGGGGCGTTCGCGAGCGTGCAGACCGACGGGGCGTTCGGCACCACCTGGCGCGAGCTCGTCGTGCGGACCGGCGCGGTGGTGCGGCTCGTCGCCGTCGAGGGGAAGTCCACGCCCGCGCGCCCGTGGTCGCAGGTGCTGGCCTCGCTCCCCGCGCTCTGACCGTCCCAGCGGACCTGTGCGCGACCGTGAATCCTTCGCCCGGGACCCCCGGAGACCGCGTCTGCGAGGGCCGTTCGTCCGCCGTACCGGGATCCGAAACGGAGATCCCACCATTCGGACGCGAGGGCTGTGCGATTTATCCCGCCGGTACGATGAGCGCGATTCCTGACCCTGTCGGCACCAGCACGTGAGGCGGACCCCCACCGTGGGACTCGTGGTCCAGAAGTACGGCGGCTCCTCGGTCGCCGACGCGGAGAGCGTCAAGCGCGTCGCACGGCGCATCGTCGAGACCAAGAGGGCCGGCGACGACGTCGTGGTCATCGTGTCCGCGATGGGCGACACGACCGACGAGCTGATCGACCTCGCCGAGCAGGTCAGCCCCAACCCCGCGCCACGCGAGCTCGACATGCTCCTCACCGCGGGTGAGCGCATCTCCATGGCCGTGCTGGCCATGGCGATCAACGACCTCGGCTTCGAGGCGCGGTCCTACACCGGGTCGCAGGCTGGCCTCATCACCGACTCGACGCACGGCAAGGCGCGGATCATCGACGTCACGCCCGGCCGCATCCAGTCGGCGATCGCCGACGGCGCGATCGCGATCGTGGCCGGGTTCCAGGGCGTCGCGCAGGACACCAAGGACATCACCACGCTCGGCCGCGGAGGCTCGGACACCACGGCCGTGGCGCTCGCGGCCGCGCTGAACGCCGACGTCTGCGAGATCTACACCGACGTCGACGGCATCTTCACCGCCGACCCGCGCATCGCCCCCGCCGCCCGCCAGGTGCCGCGCATCACCTACGAGGAGATGCTCGAGCTCGCGGCCAACGGTGCGAAGGTGCTGCACCTGCGGTGCGTGGAGTACGCGCGCCGCTTCGACCTCCCCATCCACGTCCGCTCGTCGTTCTCGAACAAGACGGGCACGTTGGTGGTCTCCGACACGTCCGCACCCGAAGGGGAAGCAGTGGAGCAGCCGATCATCGCCGGAGTCGCGCACGACCTCGGCGACGCCAAGGTCACCGTCGTCGGCGTACCCGACCTTCCCGGCAAGGCGGCCGAGATCTTCAGCGCCGTCGCCGAGGCGGGCGTCAACATCGACATGATCGTGCAGAACGTGTCCGGCTCGAGCCGACGCACGGACGTCACGTTCACCTGCCCGATGGCCGACGGCCAGAGGGCGCTGTCGGTGCTGGAGAAGGTGAAGTCGGACATCGGCTTCGACGACCTCACGTACGACGACGGCATCGCGAAGATCTCGCTCGTGGGCGCCGGCATGCGCTCGCACCCCGGCGTCTCCGCGACCTTCTTCAACGCCCTCGCCGAGTCGGGCATCAACGTCGAGATGATCTCGACGTCGGAGATCCGCATCTCGGTCGTGACGCGCGCCGACTCCGCGGGCGAGGCCGTGCGCGCCGTGCACACGGCGTTCGGCCTCGACGGCAGCGGCGAGGCCGTCGTCTACGGCGGCACCGGCCGCTAGCGGCACCACGACGCAGGATCCGGGCGGTCTCCGGCAGGAAACCGGGCGGACCCCATCGACCCGTACGACGTAGCGTGGACGCCAGTCCGCACGAGGAGAACCTGATGCGCAGCAACCCCACCGTCGCCGTCGTCGGCGCCACCGGCCAGGTCGGCGCGGTCATGCGCCGTCTGCTCGAGGAGCGCGACTTCCCCCTCGGCGAGATCCGCTTCCTCGCCTCGGCGCGCTCGGCCGGCACGACGCTGCCGTGGAAGGGCCGCGACATCGTGGTCGAGGACGCCGCCACCGCCGACCTCACCGGCATCGACATCGCCCTGTTCTCCGCGGGCGGCTCGACCTCCAAGGCCCTCGCCCCGAAGTACGCCGAGGCCGGCGCGATCGTGATCGACAACAGCTCGGCCTGGCGCATGGATCCCGACGTGCCGCTGGTGGTCAGCGAGGTCAACCCTGACGCCGTGGCCGATGCGCGCAAGGGCATCATCGCCAACCCGAACTGCACCACCATGGCCGCGATGCCGGTGCTGCGCCCGCTGCACGACGAGGCCGGCCTGCGCCGCCTCGTGGTGTCGTCGTACCAGGCGGTCTCGGGCTCGGGCCTCGCCGGCGTCGAGGAGCTCGACACCCAGATCCGCGCCGCGGTCGAGCAGGACACCGCCGGGCTGGTGCACGACGGCAGCTCGGTGATCCTGCCCGAGCCGAAGAAGTACGTGCGCCCCATCGCGTTCGACGTGATCCCGCTGGCGGGCTCGATCGTCGACGACGGCTCGTTCGAGACGGACGAGGAGCAGAAGCTGCGCAACGAGAGCCGCAAGATCCTCGGCATCCCCGAGCTGCTCGTCAGCGGCACCTGCGTGCGCGTGCCGGTCTTCACCGGCCACTCGCTCTCGATCAACGCCGAGTTCGACAGCGCACTGTCGGTCGAGCGCGCGTTGGAGCTGCTCGGTGCGGCACCGGGCGTCGTCGTCACCGACGTGCCCACCCCGCTCGAGGCTGCGGGCAAGGACCCGTCGTTCGTAGGCCGCGTGCGCCAGGACCAGTCGGTCGCCGACGGCAAGGGCCTCGTGCTGTTCCTCAGCAACGACAACCTCCGCAAGGGCGCGGCGCTCAACGCCGTGCAGATCGCCGAGCTCCTGGTCGCCCGCGGCTGACGCTGCTCGGCACGAGGAACGCGCTTCGGAGCCTCAGCCCCCGCCTCGGCCGGCGGCTCAGCCGCCCGGCGGCGTGCGGAGCTGCTCCGCCAGCCGGATGTGCCCAGTCAGCTGGGCGATCCCCTGCTCGATCCGGTCGGTCGTCATGGGCCTGACGGCATCCGCCACGGTGCCGCTGTCGACGTCGCCGAGGGCCTTCGCCAGCCACTCGAAGTGGTCCCAGAGGTCGGGTGATCCGTACTCCTCACGGCACGCCAGCACCTCGGGTGCCATGGCGGCCCACCACCCGCACACGTGCGCGCCCAGCGTCATCTTCATGACGCGCAGGTTCATGTGTCCGCCCTGGGCGAGCGTGCCGACGTACTCCCAGTAGTTGCACGTCTCCCACGCCACGGATTCCCGCGGGATCCGGCCGTCGCGGATCTGTTCGTACGCCGTCCTCCTCATGCGCAGCATCTGCTCGCTGCCCCATTCGCGGACGATCTCCAGCAGCTGCTCCCTCGCCACGGTGCTCGCCTGCAGCCTCAGCTGCTTCCAGATGGCGATGAAGGTCACGGCGGTGACGAGGCCCGTGAGGGCCGTCCAGAACCACTCCGAGCCCGGGCCGAGCAGGGACGCGCCGTCGGTGTTGATCACGTTCATGGCGACCACCTCGGGACTGGTGCCAGGACCTCCCGCGGAGGTGCTGCTGGCTGCGCCGTCGATGCTGCCGCCTCGGCTCGGCGCTGCGCCGGGAAAGCCGGGAGTTGCTCGGCCTACCGGCGGCGAGCCGCCTCGAGGGCCTCACCGATGGCCACCGCACCGGCGCGCGATTCGTCGACGGTCACGGCGAACCGGCGGCCGCCCTCGAGCCCGAGCACGATGCCGGGCCCGCGCCGGATCACCGCTGCCGACGCGCGCGCCCACGGGATCCAGCGGTAGCCCCAGCCGCCCCACTCCATCGGATCGATCTGCCCGGCGCTGACCTCGCGGATGTCGGCGAGCGCAAGAGTGCGTCGCGGCCAGCCGAAGGGGCCGTAGGCGACGACGACGCGGTCGTCCTCGACGCGCATGACGAGAGAGCTGAGCAGGTAACCGGCGACGCCGACGACGACCGCGACGACCACGAGGAGCCAGCCGATCCAGGCGGGTGCGCCCGTTCCGCGGGTCGCGAGGAGGAGCGCCCCGCCGACCCCGCCGATCACGAGCACGATGCCGAGGCTGAGGAGGGCGAGCCCCCGGCTCGCGCAGCGGCCCGTCCAACGCGTCACGGCGTCGACCCTACCGAGCGTGCGGCGACCACTCGTCCGGGGAACATCCCGATGATCGGCCGCACACCGGTGGGCTCGTGGGTAGTCTGCGCCGGTGCGACTGATGCTGCTGGGAGTCCGAGGGTCCACCCCCGCGCCGGGCGAGGACTTCACCCGCTACGGCGGTCACACCTCGTGCGTGGCCGTGTTCCATGACGGCAGCGACGTCCCCGCCCTCGTGCTCGATGCCGGCACGGGGCTGCGCGACCTCACCAAGGTGCTCGCGGGGGCGCCGTACCGCGGATCGATCCTGGTGAGCCACCTGCACTGGGACCACGTGCAGGGCCTGCCGTTCTTCGTCGCGGGCGACCGGCCGGACGCCGAGGTCGACTTCTACGTGCCCGCACAGAACGCGCGGACAGGCCGCGATCTGCTGGCCGCCGCGATGGCGCCGCCGAACTTCCCGATCACGCCCGAGGGCCTGCAGGGGAAGTGGACCTTCACGGCGCTCGAGGCCGGCTACCACCAGGTCGCCGGCTTCCGGGTGCGCGCGACCGAGGTGAAGCACAAGGGCGGTCGCACGTTCGGCTACCGCGTGAGCGACGACACGGGCTCGATCGCCTACCTGCCCGACCACATCACCTCCACCGGCGTCAGTAACGAGGTGAAGGACCTGATTCACGACGTCGACGTGCTGCTGCACGACGCGCAGTTCGTGGAGAAGGAGCGGGCGCTGTCCGACGCCTACGGGCACTCGACGGTCGATGACGCCATTGCCCTCGCCCGCGAGTGCGGTGCGCGTCGGTTGGTGGCGTTCCACCACGGACCAGCTCGCACCGACGACGCGCTCGACGCGCTCGTGGTCAACCACGCCGACGAGCCCTGGGTGTCGTTCGCCCGTCAGGGCGACGTCGTCGTCGTCGGCCGTCCCGCCTAGTCCGCGCCGGGGGTCGGCCGCTGTCAGGCGAGCAGGTCGCCGGCCTCGTCGAGGAGGGCCCGGCCCGCCTGGCGGCCGGACTCCACCATCCGGTCGAGCTGGTGGAACTCGAGCAGGCCGACGCCCATCGACGACGGCGTCACCACGATCGCACCGGCCGCCCGGGCGTGCGCGACGGCGCCGCCGCTGCCGATGAACAGCGAGCGCATGAGCGTCTCGCCGATCGCCGGCACGCGGATGCGCTTGGGTTCCGCCGGCACCGTGCCCGCCACGTGCGGCCGCGCGTCGCCGCCCATGCCGATGTTGACTGCGATGATCGGGCCCTCGTCGCGCTCGGTCAGGACGTGCACGGGCAGGTTGTCGAGCACACCGCCGTCGGCGAGCAGGCGCTGTCCGTCCGGCCGGGGCGGGAACATGCCCGGGATGCTGAGCGACGCCATCACCGCTGAGGTGAGGTCTCCCGTGCGGTGCACGTACGGCGTGCGCGATTGCAGGTCGGTGCTCACGCAGCGGAACAGGATCGGCAGCTCCTCGATGCCGATGCCCGTGAGACGGCGGCGCAGCGCCTTCTCGGTCTTGCGGCCCTTCACGAGCGCCGCGGTGGGGAGCGTGTAGTCGTCGAACGGGTTGTTGCGCACGAACTCCTCGTGGCACATCTCGATCGCCGTGCGGGCGTCGATGCCGCGCGCATGCACCGCGGCCATGATCGACCCCTGGCTCGCGCCGACGACGCGGTCGACGTGGATGCCGGCGTCCTCGAGCTCGAGCAGGATGCCGAGGTGCGCGAACGCGCGTGCACCGCCGCCGGCCATGACGATGCCGACCGACCGTCCGGCGATGCGCCCGGCGAGCGCGCGCGTGCCCACCGAGAACGGCGCCTTGGTCTGCGTGATCCGGTACGGCGCAAGCACTTCCTGCCAGGCGCGGATTCGCTCGCCGGGCACAGGGGCACCGACGAGCACGAGGTCGACGTCGGTGCGTCCGAGCGGTGCCTCGACCGGCACGGGGGCGTCGTGCGCGGCCACGAGCACGAGCAGGTCGGCCTGGCGCACGGCCATCGCCCACCAGGCGGCGTCCGGGTCCTCCGCCACGATCAGGACACGGTCGTTCTCCCGCTCGGCCCGCTCGAGCGCGGCCGGCTCGACCTGGCCGGGCCGGGCGACGCGCAGCGACGTGGCCGACAGGTGGCCGTCGATCGCGTCCGCCACTGCGGAGGCCGGTGCGCCGCGGTGCAGCGCCGCGACGGCGATGAGCCGCGGCTGGGGCGGCCGGCCGGCAGGTGCCGGGGCGGCGTCCTGAAGCTGCGAGGCGAGCACCCCGGTGAGGGCACGCAGCGCGCGCGGGTCGCTGCCGACGACCTCGTCGAAGGTCGACTGAGAGACGCGCAGCAGGTGGCTGTCGCGGCGCGCGCGGATGGACGCCGACCGCGTGCCGCCGGTCAGCAGCGCCAGCTCGCCGATGACAGCCCCGGCGCCGACCTGGCGGACGACGTTGCCGTCCTGCTCGACGTCGAGAAGGCCCGCGGTGACGACGTACACGTCGTCGGCGGGGTCTCCTGCGGTGAACAGCAGCGTGCCCGCGGCGAGGTCGAGCTTCTCGGCCCCGGCCTCGAGGCGGCCCCGGACGTCGTCGGGAAGCCGGGAGAGGAGCGGTGCGGCCGACAGCGCGCTCGCCGGGGCAGCCGAGGGTGCGGGGGGGTCGGGCACCGAGATGGCGGGCGGACGCACGGAGTCGTCGTCGGCGTCGTCCTGGGTGTGAGGCGCGACCTTCCCGATGAAGAGCGCGATGAGGGCTGTGGCGACGAAGCAGATGGCGGAGAACACCCAGCCGTGGCGCAGGCTGTCGACAGTCGAGGTGGGCGACGGCGTTCCCACGATGACCACGAGGATCGCGATGCCGAGCACCGCCCCGATCTGGCGCGCGCTCGAGTTCACCGCGGACGCCGTTGCGAACCGACCGCCGGGAACCGCCGCGAGCGCTGCACTTCCGAGGACGGGCAGGGTGGCGCCGACGCCGATTCCCGAGAGGATCTGGCCCGGCAGCCACGCGCCCCAGAAGTCCGGTGTGACCTCCACCCGCGCGACGTACCAGACGTAGGCGAGCGCCCAGACGATCGCGCCGGGGATGATCACCAGCCGGTAGCCGCGGGTCTGCGCGATCGGCCCGAGTCGCGAGGCGAGGATCGCCGCGACGAGCGCACCGGGGACGACGGCGAGGCCGGACACGACGATGCTGTAGCCCCAGACGTACTGCAGCCACAGGATGTTCGTGAGCAGGTAGGCGTAGAAGCCGACGCCCGCGACGATCGTGGCGAGGTTGCCCACCACGAAGGGGCGGATGCGCAGCAGCGCCGGGTCGAGCAGGGGCGAGCGGTGCCGCTTCGAGCTCACGACGAAGGCCGCGCCGAGCAGGACCGAGCCGAGGAAGCAGCCGATCACCGCTGGGCTGGTCCACCCCCAGTCCTCGCCCTTGACGATGCCGAGGGTGAGGACGCCGAGCATGAGCGCCGAGATCGTGGCGCCCAGCAGGTCGGGGACGCGTCGGCGCCCCGGCGCCCGGCTCTCGACCAGGGCCCGCTTCGCAGCGATGACCGCCGCGATCCCGAACGGCAGGTTGACGAGGAAGGCGAGGCGCCAGTTGCCGAGCTCGACGAGGGCACCGCCGATCGGCGGCCCGAGACCCGAGGCGAGGGCCGCGGACGCGCCCCAGAGGCCGATCGCGTGCGCCCGCTTCTCCGCGGGGAAGGCCTCGACCACGAGGGCCAGGGACGCAGGGACGAGCACCGCGGCGCCGAGGGCCTGCAGGACGCGGAACGCGACGAGCACCTCGACGCTCGGTGCCACCGCGCACAGCACCGAGGCGAAGGTGAAGATCGTGACGCCGTTGATGAACGCGCGCTTGCGGCCGAGCAGGTCGGCCAGCCGACCCGACACGACGAGGAACGCCGCGAACACGATGCTGTAGGCGTTGAGGATCCACGACAGCGTCGAGATCGTGGAGTCGGGGAACGACTCCCGGATGTTGGGAAACGCGACGTTGACGATGGTCGCGTCGAGGAACGCGAGGAACGCCCCGAACGAGGCGACGAGCAGCACCGTGCGCGAGGAGACGCGTGGGCGCACCCTCGTCTCGGGCAGCGCAGCAGCGCCAGCAGCGGTCACGTGCACGTGTATCGCCCTCTCCCCGGTTCCCCGGCGGGGAGCATGTCACCGTCACCCGTCCGCTACGCCGCGTTTCGGTGAATCGGGGTCTGTGTCGGGCCTCCGGTGACGGACGACGACGAAGTCGTCAGGTGCGGCGTCCGCGGCGTGTCGGCGTGCGGCGCAGTCATCGGTCGTACGGCGGCCTTCGGCCGCGGTCCCTGCGGTCGTACTCGGTCTCGGGGTGACAGGAGCCGTCCCGCGGGACCGCGGCGGGCGCCGGCGCCGCTGGGCAGCGGGCGCGGCCTTCGGCCGAGAGGGGCTGGCGCGG
>NZ_JBHSTI010000013.1:0-614 GCF_042660085.1 Longivirga aurantiaca
ACGCCGCCCGCAACACCCTGCTCGCGGCCGGCTTCCCCGAGTCGGTGCCCGGCACCACGATCGACCGCCAGTGCGGCTCGAGCCAGCAGGCCGTGCACTTCGCCGCGGCCGGCCTGGTCGCCGGCCACTACGACGTCGTGATCGCGGGCGGCACCGAGTCGATGTCGCGCGTGCCGATGTTCTCCAACGCCAACGGCGGCGACGGCCCGTTCCCGAGCCGCATGCTCGAGCGCTACAACAACGGCCTCGTCCCCCAGGGCATCTCGGCCGAGATGATCGCCGAGAGGTGGGGCCTGTCCCGCACCCAGCTCGACGAGCTCGCCGTCGCCTCGCACGAGCGCGCTGCCGCAGCCACCGACGCCGGCCACTTCGCCGACCAGATCGTGGGCGTCGGCGGCTTCGCCACCGACGAGGGCATCCGTCGCGGCACCACGCTCGAGTCGCTCGCCGGCCTGCGCACGGTGTTCAAGGAGGACGGCGTCGTCACGGCAGGCAACGCCTCGCAGATCTCCGACGGCTCGGCCGCGCTCATGCTCACGACCTCGCAGAAGGCCGCCGAGCTCGGTCTCACCCCGATCGCCCGGGTGCACTCGGTCGCCGTCACGGGCTCCGAC
>NZ_JBHSTI010000014.1:0-2804 GCF_042660085.1 Longivirga aurantiaca
GTGCGTCAAGGTCTGCGCCGACACGATCGTGCAGGAGGACGTCGAGGACGACCACCGCGGCCGCGTCTTCGCGCTGTACGACGTCGGCGTCAACGTCGCGATCGTCGTCGGGCTCACCGCCGCGGCGTTCGTCGCACCCGCCAGCGGCCAGTCGCTCATGGTCTGCGCGTGGATCGTCGCGCTCGCCGTCGTCGGCTCCTGGTGGGCGCTCACGGCCGAGCGGCGCGACCCGGCCCGGTCGTACGCCGCCGATCCCGCCGCCATCTCCGACGGCGAGTAGCCCGCAGCGTCGGCGTTCGCAGCGGGCTGCACCGCGCGCCACCGGACATCGGGCGGTCGTCGGGAAGCCCGGAAGATGCCGGGCCGACGTGCCTGCGAGGCGTCGCCGGAAGCCTGGCTCACGCGGACAGCACGGGTTCGGCGGGCCTACGCTCAGAGCGTCACCGATCACCGGAGGTCCGCATGTCCGACGAGGACGTCACCGAGCTGAAGGCCCGACTGGCCGCGCTGGAGGAGGAGAACGCCCAGCTCTCCACCCGCCGCCGCCGCTTCGACGGTCGGTCGTTCGGAGCCTGGGTCGTCGTGGTCGTCGCAGCGCTGCTGCTTCCGATCGCGCTGACGGCCTTCTGGGCGCAGCGCACGCTCACCGACACCGAGCGCTACGTCGCGACGGTCGCGCCGCTCGCCGAGGACCCGACGATCCAGCAGGCAGTCGGTGACACGGTGAGCGCGGCGCTGATCAAGCAGCTCGATGCGCAGACACGCGTCAGCGAGCTGCTCGCGGACAACCCCAAGCTGTCGGTGCTGGCCGGGCCGATCGCATCAGGTGTCAACAGCCTCGTCGAGCGCACGGTGGACGAGGTGCTGGCCTCGGACCAGTTCGCGGAGCTGTGGGTGGCGATCAACGAGCGCGCCCAGAAGGCGCTCATCGGTGTGCTCGAGGGCAAGGACGACGGCGCCGTCACGCTCGTGAACGGTCAGCTCGTCCTCGACACCGGCGACCTCATCGCGATCGTCAAGCAGCGACTCGTCGACCGCGGTCTGTCGTTCGCGGCCAACATCCCGGTGCCGCCCGCCGCCGACCGCACCATCGTGCTGCTCGATTCGCCCGAGCTCGCCCGGGCTCAGTTCTTCTGGTCGATCGGGCAGCCCGTCGCGCAGTGGCTGATCTACGTCGTGATGCTGATGTTCCTCGGCGCGATCCTTCTCTCCCGCAACCGCCCGAAGATGACCATCGCGGTCGGTGTCTCGATGGTGATCGGCGCCCTCGTGATCCGCCTGGCGCTCACGCTGGGGCAGAACCAGGTCTCGTACAGCCTGCAGGACACGCCCTTCGCACTGGCCGAGCGGGCCTTCTTCTCGATCCTCACCGTCTTCCTGATCGACGGGGGTCGGGCGTTGTTCGTGCTCGGTCTCATCCTCATCGTCGTGGGTTGGTTCCTGTCGGGTACCAAGGCGTCGGTCGCTACCCGCACCGCACTCTCCGGAGTGCTGTCGGGGGCCGGCGGCAAGGCGTCGTCGGGTGCCCTCGGCGAGGTCGGACGCTACGTCGCGCGCACGACCGGTGTGTGGCGCACGGTGATCGTGGCCCTGGCGGTCGGCTCGGTGCTCCTGGCCGACAGCGTGACGGGCTCGCTGCTGCTCTGGACCACGCTGTTCGCCGTGATCGCCCTGGTGGTCGTGGAGTTCCTGGCGGCCGCCGGTCGCGCGAGCGCTGAGCACGACGACGCTCCCGCCGAGGTTGCGGCCACGTCGAGCTAGACCATGACGGCGTCGGGGAGGGTGTCGGGGGCGGTCGCCGCAGGTCGTGACCGTGCCGCGCCCCTGCTCGCCTGGGCCGACGACACGGTCCTGGGCAGGCTCTGGCGACGCCTGCTCGAGATCGAGTTCGTCGAGCGCTCGATCGCGCTGGCGGCCAAGGCGTTCGTGTCGCTCCTGCCGCTCGTGATCGTGATCGCCGCGTTCCTCCCGCCCCGCCTGCGTGATGGAGTCCTCTCCGCGCTCGTGACGCGGTTCGGGCTCTCGGGGGAGTCGTACGAGTACGTGCAGAACGCCTTCGCGAGCCCCGAGGCGATCAAGGCCTCGACCTCGTTCGTCGGGCTGCTGCTCACCCTGCTGTTCGCGGTGTCGTTCACCACCGCCGTGCAGCGCGTCTACCTCCGGGCCTGGCGACGGCCGGCCGCGGGGGCTCTGGACGACAAGCGGCGTGCGCTCGTGTGGCTCGCCGGCACGGTCGCCTTCCTGGCCACCGTCGGATCGGTCGGTCGCGCCCTCGTCGGAATGCCCGGCACGCTGCTCACGGCGGCAGTCGCGACAGCCGGCTCGGTGGGGATCTGGTGGTGGTCGGCGCACACGTTCCTGCGCGGGCACGTGCGCTGGCGCCCGCTGCTGCCGACCGCCCTCGTCACCGGCGTGGGTTCTGCCCTCTACACCGCCTCGGCCTCGTTCTGGATGCCGACGGTGCTCGAGGGGAACGTCGAGCAGTTCGGCTTCGTGGGTGTCGGCATGTCGTTCGTGACCTGGTTCGTCGGCTTCGGCTTCCTGCTGGTCGCCGCGGCGGCGGTCGGCCCGTGCATCGTCGAGGGCGAGGACCCTGTCGCCCGCTGGTTGCGTGGACCCGACGGCGTCGTCCTCACCCCGGGTTCACCACCCGCCTTGCCCGGCCCGGCGACCACACCCAGCCTCCTGGACTACCTGCGCCGCGGCGAGACTGCCGACGGCGACCTCGACGACGCCTGAGCGCCGTACACCGTGCATCTGCCCCCGGCTCGGTCGTGACGTCGCCGCACAGCGGCTGCATCGGC
>NZ_JBHSTI010000015.1:0-24414 GCF_042660085.1 Longivirga aurantiaca
ACGCGCGGATCCATCCACCAGACATCCGAGCAGCTATTCATCCACCGCAACACCTTGCGGCAGCGCCTCACCAAGATCTCGACGCTCATGGAGCAGCCGATCGAGCGGGTGGAGGACTGGGTCCCGGTGGCGCTCGCGATCCGCGTGCTTCGCTCCCGCACGCCCTGAGCCCGCCACCGGATCGCTTGTCGCCGACGTCCCCGGCTGTCGTCGGGACGGGCGGGGGCACGTCCCGGTCCGGGGGCCCCGCGCAGGTGATTCTGCACTGGTACCCGTGCCGAGAGTCGACATCCTGCCCATCGTCGCCTCGGTCGCCTGCCGGAAGAGTGGAGCCTGTCGCACCGCCTTTCGGAGCGCGGGGGAGTGTCGCGTCGGACCCCGTCGGCGGGGGGTGTCAATGGCCATCTCATGGTCCCCGCTGGTGGCCAGTGAAAGTCCCCACCTCGCGTCATGGGTTAGCGGCTCGTGGGGCGGCCTCCTGTGTGGGTTCTCGCTTCGCGCATGCGGTAGCTCTCGCCGTCGGTGGCGACGATGTTGTTGTGGTGCAGGGGCCGGTCGAGGAGGCTGACGGCGGTGGAGTGGTCGGGTAGGAATCGGCCCCATTCCTCGAAGGGCCAGTGGCTGGCGAGGGCGAGGCTGCGGCGTTCGTAGGCGGCGGCGACGAACCGGAACAGAAGTTGGCTCCCGGTCGCGTCCAGGGGTGCGAACCCGACCTCGTCGCAGATGATGAGGTCGTTGCGGAGCAGGGTCTCGATGACTTTGCCGACGCTGTTGTCCGCGAGGCCGCGGTAGAGGTTCTCGACGAGTTCGGCGGCGGTGAAGTAGCGGACCCGCTGGCCCTGTTCGACGGCGGCGTGTCCGAGGGCGATCAGGGTGTGACTCTTCCCGGTGCCGGCTGGTCCGATCAGGGTCAGGTTCTCCCGCGCGCTGATCCACTCGAGCGAGGTGAGGTAGGCCCAGGTCGGGGCGCTGATGCTGGAGGCCGCGAGGTCGAACCCCTCGATGGTCTTGATCGTTGGGAAGCATGCCTGTTTGCCGCGCAGCTGGGTGTTGCTGGCGTCGCGGGCGGTGATCTCGACCTCGACCAGTGCGCGGAGGAGTTCCTCGGGGGTCCATCGTTGCGTCTTGGCGGTGACCAGCAGTTCGGGGGCGACCGCGGGCATGCTGGCGAGCTTGAGGCGGCGTAGCCCGTGCTCGAGGTCCGCGGCCAACGGTGCCGATGTGGTGGCGGCCGTCGACGCACCGGGAGCGGAGGGCTTGGTCTCTCGACCACATGGTGTTTCTTCGCACGCAAGTATTGGCCACCCTGGTCAGACAATCTCGAGTGTCAAGGACGCCCGTGGGGTAGGGGCTCTCGGTGCCGAGCGGCCGTGGTGTCCAACCATGACGGGCGACAGCTTGGCCGGGCTCCGCCCCAGCTCGCGGCGATCCCGATCCCGAGGGCTGTCTGCGCGGTGACCGGGCTTGGCCCAAGACGGGGGTGTTGACGCCGGGGTCGACGCCCGGCCAGTGAGGGAGCGAATACGGATAAGCGGGGACTTTGTGAACCTGGAACCGTCGCTACCGAGCTCATCGTGGTCTACGGGCCGGTCATCATGGAGTTCACTTGTCTGCGGCGTGACGACCATGCGCGTATTCCGATCGCGTTTCGTGGCTCGCCCGCTCATTCACCAAATGTTGTGGGAGCCTCGTTGGGATACCGGTCACGAGCGGGCGACGCGGATCCGGCCACCCGAACAGTGCCCGTCCCATATCCGCAAGCGGGCGCCGGCAGCGGGGTCAACACCACTCGAACGAGGTCGTTGTCGCGCGGCGGGCCGCCATGACCAGCGCGGCAACGATCGTGCTGCTTTGATCCGGTTCCGGGTGCCACTGAACCCCAACAACGAATTCAAGCTGTGAGTGCTCGATAGCCCTGGCGATTCCATCGCGTACCGAAACTCCGGAGACCCTGAGCCCGTCGGCAAGGACTCCTACTTCCTGATCAGCATGATAATTCACCACGAGATGGAGCTCTCCGGTGCTCGCCGCCAACCGTGAACCCGCCTCGAGACGTATCCGGTGTTCGGCACTGACTGCTCCGCGATGCGCCTGACCTACCGTTCCACCGAGCGCAACGTTCAGGACTTGCATCCCCCGACCTATCCCAAGGAGAGGAATGTTGCGATCCAGCGCCGCACGGACGAGAGCAAGTTCGTACTCCTGGACTGGAACGTCGAACCCTCCGGCAAGACTGCCTGAGGTCTCCCCGTAGGTCGTCGGGTGAAGGTCGGGTCCACCCGTCACGATGACCCCGTTAACGATGTCCAAGACTTCGTTAACGCGAATCGGCGTGCTCGTGCTTTGGGGGAGCAAGACACAGATTCCGTCGGCCGCATCTACCGCGCTTGTGTAGGCCGCAGGGAGGAAGTCGACCGGCGGATCACCCTCAGTCCCCTGGAAGCGGCCCCTCGCGGCGCAGATACCGATGACCGGTGTCGTGCTCCACTTCATAGCCGGTCCCATCTCCCGTTGCCGGGCAAGTTGCGCGCGTCGCACGGTTCTGAGTGGCGTAGCAGCCTAGGCCGAACGGGGAGGTCGAATGCGCGCCGCAAACGGACCTCAGACTTCCACAACTCACCGTACGGAAGGCGGCGCCCGGCCAGATGTCGCGCCCGCTACTGGTTTGCGTCAAAGGTGTAGGGATATTGGGTCAAAGATGCAGGGACATCGACCCGTGGGTCAAGATGCAAACGTGACAGAACTTCTTGAGGAAGCGCTGGCCCGGAGTGTGGTCGTTAGTCTCGGGGTTGGTTGACGGGCTGGCTCGTCTAGCCTCGATGTTTCGAGTGGCTGTCGGCCGAGGTGCTCGCGGGGTCGTCGGGTGCGGTGTTGGCGGGTGGTCGTGCGTGGTCGCCGGCGTTCTTCTCGCCGGTTCTCCGGGCGGCGCTCTGGGTGTCGCGTTGCGCTGGTTCAAGGGCTTCGGAGTGCGCGCCAGCCGGTGTCGATGAGGTGGTTCCAGGGCCAGTCTCTGGGTAGTCGGAGTCGTCGGCGGCGACCGGTTCGCACGATGCGGCCTGCGACGGCGAGCAAGCGGAAGCGGATGCGTTTGGGTTCCCACCTGCGGGCTGGTTCGTGGGCGTCGAAGGCGAGGGTCTGCATCCAGGCGATCAGGTCTGCGGCCAGTGCGACGACTTCGACCCAGATCCTGTTCTGGTCATAGCCGTGGAAGGGCAGGTTCCGCAGTCCGGTGTCCTTCAGGGCGCGGATGCGGTCCTCGCAGCGGGCGCGTTGGCGGTGCCGGACCTCGAGCGCGGGCAGCGTCCAGCACGGGCCCGCGGTGTTGGTCGCGAAGCAGGTGATCCGCTACCCCTGGTGGTCGGTCAGGCGCAGCTGCGCGCCGGGATGGGGACGTTCGCGACGGGCGATGACCCGCATCCCCTCGGGCCAGTCCTTCGGCCCGGGCCGTGACGCCCGCTGCTGGGTGACCGGGATCGGCATCCACCCGGTGAGCCCCGCGACCTGCGCGCCCTCGCGGGGTTCGCCATCACCATCGAGCGCGGCGCGCCAAGCCTGTTCGGGGATCGCCTCGACCGCTGCTTTGACGGTGTCCTGGGCCTGAAACCCGATCGAGTACTCCAACCCGGCGTCGGTGATCTTGTGCAGGAACACCTTCGAGCAGGCACCGGTATCGGCTCGGACCAGGACCTGGGCGCGTTCGTGCTCGGGGAGCTGGGCCAGCGCGGTGTCCAAGGTCGTGAGGTGGTCGGCACTGTTCCACGGGGAGGCCTTCCCCGGCCGCAACTCCACCACCAGGGTCTCTCCGGTGCCGTGCTCGCCGTGGTCGACGAACGCGCACATCGGCGCGAACCCATAACCCCGTTTGAAGGTGGGCTCGGCGCCCTCCTTGTCCGAGTGCGCCGTCACCAAGGTGGCGTCGATGTCCACGATCACCTGACCGCCGTTGCGGTCCCCAGGTGCGCCGGCCAGCGGTCGACGACGTGCCCACACCACAGCCCGCGCCGCGGGCCGCCCGGATCGCCGCGACCGCAGCATCGGGATCGGCGGCCAGCGCAGCGAAGACCCGCGAGACCGTCGGGTCGGAGGCGACCGGCCCGAACACCGCCGGTTGCGCCCGGACCGCGGCAAGGTCGGCCAGGCAGCCACCACCGAACGCGATCGCGGTCGCGACATCGAGGAGCACCTTGCCGGGGTCGTGCATGCCACGATCGCGCCGCCACGGCGACAACCCGGCCGACAGGCCGCGGTCCAGGCCAGCGGCAGCGATCGTCTCCCGCAGCAGCAACGCCCCCGAGGACGACACCAGCGACTCGCGGCCGGAGTCCAGAACCAACGACGGGACCTGGTTAGACTTCACCTACGGAGTGCCTTCCGCTCGGCAAACTTTGGACCTTCGCAAGCCCAAGTTTCCCAAGCAGGACAGGCACTTCCGTACTTTCACACCCCGTGTCGAGCTCCAATCATGAAACCTCGAGGCTAGGTGGCAGTTCGGCTAAAGGGATCTGGCAGGCGGATCAGTCGTCGGTGCCTCGGTCCGTCCAGGACATGATCGTTCGATCTTGACTCGATCATCTGATCTAAGTCATTGTATGTCCTAATCAGGCATGGAAACACTGGGTCAAACTCGGAGGCTGGCATTCCACACGTCACGGGTATCCAGGTGAGTCAACACTCAGATCTTCCGATCTATCGGCAGATAGTGACACAGCTGACGTTCATGATCGAGATGGGGCAACTCAAGGACGGAGAGCGACTGCCAAGTATGCGGCTGCTCGCCGATAATCTGCACATCAACCGCAACACGGTTGCGCATGCCTACGCCGAACTCCGAGATCAAGGTTTGGTTGAGTCGAGGAGGCGCAACGGGATGGTGGTCGTCGGGGGCGAACGGGCGAGATCCTCCTCGGCGACACGCGTTCGTGCCCGTGCGCTGCTAGAGGAAGCAGTCCGCGAGAGCATCGGTCTTGGCCTCAGCACCTCCGAAGTCCATTCCCTTGTGATGAGCTTCGCTATGCGTGCTCAGGCCGAGCGGCTTCAGATCGCGTTCGTCGAGTGCAACGCAGATCGTTCCCAATACTTCGCGGGCGAGATCGAGACACACGTCGGGCTGCCGGTGCGTCCCCTGGTCCTGGGTGACTTCGATCCCAAGAGCGAGAATCCTGACCTGGTGCTCACAACGTTCTTTCACCTCGCCGAGGTGAGGAAGCTGATGCGACAGCCGAAGACAGAAGTAGTAGCTATTGTTGTCGCCCCGCACGTACAGACGCTCGTTCAGATTGCGCAGGTGCCCAAGCGAAGGACGGTAGGTATCTACTATTCGACCAAGGACCAGGCTGCCAACATAAGAGACTCTCTCATGCAGTCAGGCATCACGAACATCGCCGTTCTCGGTGGTACGACGGACGAGGACCTGCAAGGAGTCGACCTCGTCGTAATCCCGAGCGAGACTCCGGCGCTCAAGGAGCGGCTGGAGGGCCGAGTACGAGTCATTGAGTTCGGCAATATCCTTGACGAGGCGTCCATTCGCATGGTCACAGAGGTGGTCCGGGACTTGCAGGCGGCCAAGGTTGATAGGACCGCAGAGCCGATCGCTGCTCGACATTGACTCGCACGGAAGGCGGCTTCATGGCGCCAGAACCATGAGCCAACAGCCCAGTCTGCTCCCGGCGCGGTCTACGAGGGGCGCGATGCGTTACGGATGGTGACGATTCGCACTGCAAGCTGCAGAGGAAGCCAGTCTTCCGCGGAGTCCAGGTCGAGCCCAGTCACGACCGTGATTCGCTCAAGGCGCTGTCGCAGCGTGTTTCGGTGAATGCCGAGTTCGTCGGCGGCGTGGCTTCCGTTGCCGCGGGATGAGAGATACACGTCGAGGGTGCTGAGGAGCTGGGACCCGCGACGCCGATCATATTCGAGCAGCTGGTGGAGCCGCATGACCGTCGGGTCGTGATCGAACGCGGGGTCCACCGCAACTCGGTAGAGGTGCATCTCGCCGGCCAGGTCGTCGTAGTGATTCACTGGAGAGTCGCCCACCTTTGCGCCGATCTCGAGTGCTTCGCTTGCCTCGCGAAGTGCTGTCGGAAGATCCGTGACCCGCAGGACCATTCGACTTATCCCTGCTTCAAGCCGCACGCCCCACTTTTGCGCTAGATCGTCTGCGAGTTGTTGGATGTGTCCCTGCAGCCTGCGATCGCCGTCTGGCTTGGCTACCTCGACCAGCCCGTAGATCTGATTCAGCGTGACGTGAGTGATCGAACCCGGGTTGAATCCTCGAATCATGGTGACCGCTGATGCCGTCGCACGGCTGACGTCCGACGGCTGGGTCTTGTCGCCCTGCTTTGCAGAAACAACGACGCGGGCGCGGAGCAGCACCAGTGGTCTGGTGAGGTTCGCGCCTAGCGCAGTGGCTATCGACGCTGTCTGATCATCGACCAGGTTCCGGCCGAGGCGTTCGAATACGACCCGGCTCGACTGCTCTGTGCCGCCCCAACGACTGGACGGATCTGTGAGGGCAAGGCCGAGCTGACGGCCGATGATGGACATCAGGTCATGGTCTTCGTCTGAGAATCGGTGACGTCGGTAGCAACTCAAGAAACCGAGGCTGTCGTCGCCGACGACGAGCGGAACAGACGCGACGTTGCCCAGCCGCTCGGGTAGTTCCGAGTTCAAGTACCGCAGAAGTCGCGTTGACGCAGGGCTTGCGTCAACGGCGGTGCCCGCCTGCCCGGACGTCAGCGTCGCGACATCGTCTAGCACATCGGAACGGAATGGCGCGATCGCCCTGACGATCGGCTCCCCGGTCTCGGGGTCCGCAAGCACCAACACGCATAGGTCTGCCTCAAGTACTGCGACAGCCGCGTTGGCTACCGTGCCGAGGACTTCGAACGCCGGTCGGAGGGAGCACAAGGTGGTGCTCAACTCGGACAGCGTATCGAGCATGTGCGCCCTTCGGGCGACTGCGCCACCGTTCGACGCGTTGCTGATTACTCCAGCGAGGAGGGCAGCCAGCTCCTTTGCTACCGCAAGATGAGAGTCTTCGAAGCGGTTCGGGGTCCTCGCATTTAGAGAGAGAACCCCAATGAGAACTTGGCCGCCGCGAAGAAGCGGGATCTTGGCTGTGGATTCGTAGTTCTCCTCGTTCAGTTCAGGAAAGAGTTGGAAGTGCGGGTCCTTCGCTGGCGCCCTGTTTACGACAACCGCTCGTTGCCGAAGTGCGGCGAGCCCGCTGAGACCTTGCCCGAGGTGCACTTCCACTCGATGAAGGTAACTCTTCTCGACCCCCTCGGTAGCCGCCGTCAGGACCAGCGTCTCCCGTTGCGAATCCCAAAGATGTAGGAAGGCCCCATCGGCATCGGTTGCGTCACGAACGATCTCCACGACACGTCCGAAGAAGTCGGCGAGCTCCAGGTTCATCCCCACTGCAAAGACGATCTGCGACAACGCGACGCGCAGGCGTTCCGCGCGATCTAGAGCCCGACGAATGTCACCGACGTCGGTGACCACGGGCTCCGTGGCCTGACCGCTTTCAACATCAGAGTTCAGTGCACCCACCTCACAAACATCGGGGAGACAGCACCATGTCCTCGCGGGAGTATGGAAGTCAACACGAGTGCCGAGTTCCACAGTTGATGGGCGCACGGCGGTCCCCGGGTCTATCCGATTCTGAACCGTTTCGGCTCCTCCGCCGGCATTAGCATTCGAGAACGGACCGACGTAGGTGAACACTTCGCCGGTCAGCGTCGCTCGATGGACCCCGCCCTTCAGTTGCGACGATGACCACGGCCTTCGTGATCGGACCCGGCTGCGGCACACGCTCCGGGACCATTCGCGCAGTGCGGTCCTTCACTTCACGATCGATCGCGGATTGGCCTCGACTGCTGCAGTGTCCCTATACGAGCCGCCAGCTATTGCAAGCTCGCCTCGAATGCTCAGTCAATCTGCGGTTGCGCTCGACGACTCGCACGGTGACGCGAGAAAGTAGTTGACCGCCTAATCGCGATCTCAATGGTCCCGGAAGTCGACGACTGTTGTCCCGCGTTGCTGATGCCCGGCAGTAGCGCTTCCACTGAAACTAGGCATCGCTAATCGCGCGTCCCACAAGCCGCCGCGGCCACCGCGGGTGACGCGTTCCAACAGCTTCAGCCGTCTGTCGAGATGAAGATGTTCTTTAGTTCGGTGTATCCGTCGAGGGCCGTCATTCCGAGCTCCCGTCCCATGCCCGACTGCTTGAACCCACCGAATGGAGCCTGTAGGCGGACTGAGGTACTGGAATTCACCGAAATCGAGCCAGTCTCGAGTCCGCGCGAGACGCGGATCGCTCTGCCCACGTCACGGGTCCAGACCGATCCCGACAAGCCGAATATCGTGTCGTTGGCGAGAGTGATTGCATCGGCCTCGTCATCGAACGGGATGATGGTCACGATGGGTCCAAAGATCTCTTCTCGCACAACTCGATGATCGCGAGGCGGATTCAGGACGATGTGGGGTGACATCCAATGGCCGGGCCCCGTGGGTGCCTCCGTCGGCGCGACCACATCGAGCTCGATATCGAGAAATGACTCGACCTTGTCAAGGTGGTTCCCCGAGACCAAAGGGCCCATCGTTGTGGCCGCATCGAGCGGATCTCCCACCACCATGGATCCCGTAGCCGACGTGAACAGTTTGACGAACTCGTCGTATGCCCCGCGTTCGACAAGAATTCGACTTCGGGCACAGCAGTCTTGACCCGAGTTGCCGAACACTGCGCCTGTGCTCTCGACCGCCACCCTTTCCAGGTCGGCGTCCTCGAAAATGACCGCCGCGGACTTCCCACCCAGCTCGAGGGTGACGCGCTTCATGGTACCTGCCGCAGAGCGCATGATCGTCTGACCAGTCTCGGTTGAACCAGTGAAGCTGATCTTACCTATCCCGGGGTGCTCCGTTAGTGCAGTGCCGACGATGGGGCCCTTTCCGAGGACAACCTGGAATAACCCGTCGGGAAGGTCAGCATTTGAGATCAGTTCCCCGAACTTGCAGATGGATAGCGGGGTTATTTCTGCCGGCTTTACAATCACAGAATTGCCGCAGGCAATGGCGGCTGCCACATTCCAGGCGGCAATCGCCAACGGAAAGTTCCACGGTGCGATGACGGCTACCACTCCTATCGGCTCATGCACAGTGAAGTCCATGCCGCCGTCCACTGGGATGGTCTGGCCGAAGAACTTGTCGATGGCGCCGGCGTAGTAATCGAATGTGTCGGCCACCATGGACACCTCGGCTCGACTGGCTCCGATCGGTTTGCCGACATTCGACGTCTCAATGCGGGCAAGCTCTTCCGAGTTTGCCCGCACTAGTTCGGCGATACGTCGCAGCCCATCGATGCGGCTGCGTTGAGGCAGTCGGGCCCACGTCCGCTGGGCACGCTGGGCGCGTTCGACAACATCGTCAACCAACGCAAGCGGCGTGTCCCGAAGCTCAGCGATCACGGCGAGGGTGGAAGGGTTGACGATCAGACTCATAGGGGAACCTCGGCGCTAGTGGGGCGTTCGGCAGTGTCGAGAGCAAACCTGTCATTCGCGATCGCACGTGCAGACCGTCTGTTCGCCCCGCGACTTGGCGTTGACGCTGGATACCCTCCACGGCTCGGAGGTCAGGAACAATGTTCGGACTGCACATTGCGACGACCGACAGACGCCACCTCGCCCACTGAACCGGCGTTGGCTGAGCGGTTGAATAGGCTCAATCAGCGTGCCGAACGAGTTCGGTGGTGGCGTCCCTGGCATTGCTTGTAGGTTTCGTGTCCGGCAAGCCGATGGTCGGCGGTCTCGCATGAGTTTCGCACGCTCGTGGCGCAAACTCCCGAATAGCCCGACCATAGACCGGCCTCACACGGCAGCTGCACAGGTCCCGCGATCGAGACGCGGCACCGTGCCCATCGTCTTGGTCGGGAATCGTCTGGAGACTCGATGCCAGTGGCATTCGGACTGGACGGGTCGTGACGAGCCAGGGAGCCATGACCAGGCGCCGTTCCTTGGGGAGTGGGTTGTCCACTTCGTGACCAACATCGGGCGACAGGACAACGCCACGCACGCCAGCGTTCCGCGTTCACCGCGTCGCCCCAATGAATGCCGGTGCCGAGTGAGCCTACAAAACTAGGCCATGAATGACCCTTGTAGTCAGGCCATAATATGCCCTACTGTTCCATCCACATTGGATCCGACCCGAGGCATCCAAGGTTCGGCTGAGGAGGAGCGAGCGTGTTTGACGTCAGGACCACAGGTGACGAGGCCTTGATCCGTCTTCGGCTCGCACCCAGCGACGCTCGGTACGCGGGCAACCTCGTCGCCGGCTCCAAAGCGCTGGAGATCTTTGCCGATCTCGAGACCGAGTTGTCACTGCGCGAAGGCGGCGATGAGGGACTTTGCGTCTCATACAGCTCGGTCAACTTCGCTGCCCCCCTGCGCGTTGGGGACTTCGTCGAAGGCATCGCGAGGGTCGTGGAGCGCGGCAACACCAGCCGCAAGGTCGAGGCTCGCCTCTACAAAGTGCTGAGCGTGGACGAGAAGGGCCTGTTGATCGATCAGGACGGTCCGGTGTTGGCCGTCTCCGCGGTGGCGACGATCGTCGTCGGCCGAGGAACTGCTGCGCAGGAGTCCTGACGTGTCAACTTTCGGGAGCACCCTCGTTTCGTGGATCGGGGCGGTTGCGCGGGCACACCCGAACGATCCGGCCTTGATCTTCGAAGGTGACACGTGGACATACAAGGACCTCTGGCATCGTTCAGCCTCGATCTCCCGCGAGCTATTGGCGAAAGGCCTTCGCCGCGGAGAATCCGTTGGGCTCGTCGGAGCAAACGAAGCGGTGTACGTCGCGACCTACTTCGGGATCATGCGTGCCGGCGCAACGGCGGTTCCCCTGAACGCCATGCTCGACGTCAAGTCGCTCCGCGAACAACTTGAGCTCGTCGAAGCCACCAGCGTCTTCGTCGGTCACGTCGCCGAGGGTGTTCGAGACGAGCTCGCTGAGTCCTTTCGAGTTCTCCCCATGCATGGCTCAGGCGCCGCTGTCAGCCGTTCCCAGCTACCGGCCGTTAGAACGAACACTCCGTGTTCGATCATGCTCACGAGCGGCTCCACCGGGAAGCCCAAGGGAGCTGTCCACACGCAAGGAACGATGCTGCACGCTGCGCTTCAACTGGGCTCCATGTTCCCATTCGGCCCTGGTCAGCGAGGTGTGGTCTTTCTCCCGCTGTACGCCTGTATCCCGGAGCAGGTCTTGCCGATGCTGTGCATGGGCGGCGCGTTGGAGATCCTGCCGCGATTCGACATCGAGAGAATCGCGGACGCCTGCCTCCAGGCGACGACGTTTGATGCCGTTCCCACCGTGATGGGCCGGCTCATCGAGCACGCTCCCTTGGACAAGCTCGCTCACCTCGAATGGGTTCTGTTCGCATCTGAAGCGATGCCGACCGCCTTGATCAACCGGTGGTGGGAGGAACTCCCCAACGTGGAGACACATCAGTTCTATGGGATGACCGAGATCCTCCCGCTCACGGCCGCAAGTCATCGAATGCTTCGTGCCGAACCGACGACCGTGGGTCGGGCTTTCCCGACCACCTCGATCCGAGTTCAAGCGACTGACGGCTTCGAGTCTCTCGATGGCAGCGGTGAATTGGTCGGGATGAGCCCCGCCCGAATGCTGGGCTACTACAACGACGATCCAGCGACTGCTCGCGCGGTATCAACCACTGGGGGAATGCACACAGGCGACATCGGACGTATCGACGAGAACGGGTTCGTGTATCTCACGGGACGCCTGAAGGACATCATCATCACGGGCGGCATCAATGTCTCGCCCGGCGAGATCGAGCACGTCGCTTGCCACCACCCGGACGTTCTCTCAGCGATCGTTGTCGGGCTCCAGAGTCAGCGGTGGGGCGAAACGCCCGTCGTCGTTGCCGTGGCGAAGCCTGGCCGTGACCTCTCAGCGGATGAACTTCTCCGATACTGCCGGAGCAATCTCGCTAGTTACAAGCGCCCGTCCGGAGCCGCTGTCGTAACGAGCCTCCCGACGACCGGCATTGGCAAGGCTGCAAAGGAATCAGTCAAGCAGATGATCATGGACGGGGTGATCCTGCTTGTTCACGCGTGAGAGCCTCGAGACCGTACTGTCGGATGGTCGAGCAGGACTGTGGGGGCCGCTCGCCCGGGCGATCACTCGTGTCGAAAACACTCCGCCCTGGGAGGTTTCGATCTCCCGAGGGCCTACTCCGACGCACATCGTCGGCATCACTGGCCCGCCCGGTGCCGGCAAGTCCACCCTGACCGGTCGGCTCATCGCGGCCTATGCAGACGCGGGCCAGCGCGTCGCGGTTCTCGCGATCGACCCATCAAGCCCCCTGAGCGGTGGAGCCGTACTGGGGGATCGCCTGCGGATGGAGACGCACCTCAATGGGCGACCCAACGTCTTCGTGCGCAGTCTCGCGAGCCGAGGGTCACATGGCGCGGTGGCCGGTGCGACCCGAAACATCGCGCGACTCCTAGAATTGTCAGGTCTGTTCGACGTCATCTTGATCGAGACGGTGGGTGCTGGACAGACCGAGGTCGCGATCGTAGAGGTGGCCGACACCGTCGTGTTAGTGACAGTGCCGGGCTTGGGTGACGCAGTGCAAACGATCAAGGCAGGCCTGATGGAGGTCGCTGACATGTTCATTGTGAACATGGCTGACCGACCGGGGGCAGCCGAAACTGCTCGCCACCTCCGTCTAGCGGCTGGCCGAGCAGGACTCGTCCTCCAAACCACGGCCCGTGATGGGATCGGTGTAGATGAAGTTCGCACAGCCCTACAGAACCGATGGGCGGAGCTGGCGAACGAGGGGCGGTTGGACGAACTGAGGGCCCACAAGTGGGGCTCGGACGCGGCGTTGATCGCCGAGGCCTGGGTAGGTGCCTGCGCTCGGGAGATGCCGGTCGCTATCCGCGAGACGATGGTAGGAGCCGTCGAAGAGATCTTGATCGACGCGTCAAAGCGTTGGCAGTTACAACGGCAGGAGCACCGAAATGAGTGACACCACATCCGCCAGCGATGCAAGCGTCGAGGCGTGGAAAAGGGAAACCCTAGCCGCTGACTACGAGCGCGTGCGCCCGCGTCGGGATCAGTACCAGACGCTGTCTGGAGCGGCGATCAATGACGTCTACACCCCTGGAGACCTTGGTGGCTTTGACCACGACCGTGACCTAGGCCTTCCGGGCCAGTACCCGTACACGCGAGGCGTCCACGCAAGCATGTTCCGCGGCCGGCCCTGGACAATTCGTCAGGTTGCAGGCTTCGGTCAGGCCGAAGACACCAACAACCGATACAAGTATCTGCTCAAGACAGGACAGACGGGCTTGTCTACGGACTTCGACCTGCCGACCCTGTTGGGCTACGACTCGGATCACGAGGTCTTCCGTCGTGAGGTCGGGAAGATCGGTGTCGCGATTGACACGGTTGTGGACATGCACGCTCTGTTCGATGAGATCCCTCTGGACCAGATCTCGACGTCCATGACCATCAACCCGACCGCGGCGATCTTGCTAGCGATGTATCGCGTTGTCGGCGACGAACGCGGCTTCTCCGGGGACGCACTCACTGGGACGACGCAGAACGACATCCTCAAGGAGTACACGGCGCAGAACGAGTTCATCTTCCCCCCTCTTCCGGCGGTTGAGCTAGTTGTGGACACGATGGAGTACGGCGCCCAAGTGATGCCTCGCTTCAATCCTCTCAATGCCTGCGGATACCACATCAGAGAAGCGGGCGCGACCGCGGTGGAAGAGGTTGGGCTGACAATCAGCGCGGCGCTGTGCTACCTGGAGCACGCAGTGGCGCGCGGCATCGACGTTGATCGGCTTGCACCGCGCGTGTCGTTCTTCTGGGACGTCCACAACAACTTCTTCGAGGAGGCGGCCAAGCTGCGCGCAGCCCGTCGGCTTTGGGCACGGCTCATGCGCGAGCGGCTGAATTGCAAGAATCCCAAGTCGTGGCTCATGCGGGCCCATTGTCAGACCGCGGGGGTGTCGTTGACGGCGCAGCAGCCGTACAACAACGTGGCACGCACAGCTTTGCAGGCCATGGCAGCCGTACTCGGAGGCACACAGTCTCTGCACACCAACTCACTCGACGAGGCTCTGTCGATCCCTTCGGAGAGTGCCATCAAGATTGCGGTGAGGACGCAGCAGATCATCCTGCACGAGACGGGTGTGGCAGACGTGGTGGATCCCTTGGGCGGCTCCTACTACGTGGAGGCCCTGACCACTCAGATCGAACAGGACGCCATGGCGCTGATCGAGCGGATCGATGCCATGGGAGGCATGATCAACGCTGTCGAGTCCGGGTATGCCGGCCAGCTGATCGCCGACTCCGCCTGGGAGCAGCAGGTCAAGTTGGAGAGCAACGATTCGATTCAGGTCGGGGTGAACGACTTCGTCGACGAGACGGAGGGTCAGCAGATCGAGATTGACCGCCCTGTCCCCGGCGTCATGGAACGTCAGATGCAGCGGCTCTCGGACGTGAAGCGCACACGTGAGCAGAGGCGCGTATCGGAGACACTCCGCGCTATCGAGACTGCCGCGCCGAACCTGCACAACAACCTGATGCCCCTCATCGAGGACGCGGTGCGCGCGCGCGCCTCGGTGGGTGAGATCTCTGACGTCCTGCGTGGCACCTGGGGCCAGTACCAGCCCTCCACCGTCTTCTAGAATGGAACGAGGAGATCACAGTCATGGCTAATTCCCCCGCAACGAACTCTGCACCCCTCAAGGTCGTGGTGGCCAAACCTGGGCTCGATGGTCACGACCGTGGGGCCAAGGTCGTGGCACGCGCGCTGCGTGACTCAGGCATGGAAGTCGTCTACACGGGCATCTACCAGACCCCGGAGTCGATCATGCGCGCCGTCATCCAGGAGGACGCCGACGTCCTTGGTCTGTCCAGCCTCTCCGGTGCCCATCTGGATTATGCGGAGGAGCTCGGTCAGCTACTGCGGGCCAACGACAGAGCTGACGTGCTGTTCGTTGCGGGCGGAACCATTCCTCCAGAGGATGCAGTCAAGTTGAAGGAGTACGGAGTGCACGAGGTCTTCGGCCCCGGAACGCCGACGACTGTTCTGGTCGAGTACGTCACCACTTACGCAAGGAATGTGTCTGCCATCCCAGTTCAGTAGCACCCCAGTTCTCGCAGGCCTACACACGATCCTCGCCGGGCGCTCTCATTGTGCGGATGTAATCGCCAGATTCGACGCGTATTCAAGCGAAGCCAAGTCGTCCAATGAGTTCACCTGCGCGGCAGGTTGGAGACGGAGCAGTAAAGTGGTCCACTTGACGCGCATATACACGCGCACTGGGGATGGCGGGCAAACCAGCCTCGGTGACATGAGCAAGACCAGCAAGTTGGATACCCGACTCCTTGCATACGCTGACGTTGACGAGGCGAACAGCCAAATCGGATTTGCGATCGCGTTGGGCGGGCTCGACGCGGACGTCGTGGATGTACTGCGACAGGTCCAGAACGAGATGTTCGACGTCGGGGCTGACCTTTGCTGCCCCGTCGCAAAAGACCCGGCTCATCCGCCATTGAGAATCGAACCTGACTACATCCGCAGACTGGAGCGCTGGTGCGATCACTACAACGCCCAGCTGCCAGATCTACGCTCCTTCATCTTGAGGGGGGGAGCTCCTTCTGCCGCCGCCGTGCACATCGCCTGTACCGTGACGCGACGCGCAGAGCGCTCGGCGTGGGCGGCCATCCAGGATCACGGCCCCACGATGAATGTTCTGACTGCGAAGTACCTGAACCGCCTCAGTGATCTACTTTTCGTCCTGGCGCGGTATGCCAACCGAGACCTAGGGGATGTCCTCTGGGAGCCGGGGGGAGAGCGATCTACGTGAAGGCCGGTCGCGGGTCCTTCGACGTCCCGCTTGTCTGTGGCTCGCCGGGCAACGGGGCGTTGAATGGGTTGGCCTCTGAGAGCCACAGCCAGGTCGGCGAGATGGTCAGGTGTACCGCTACCGCTGCCTGGACGAGGCATTCTCCTTCGGGCCGCCACCCAGGTGGCTTTCGTGCTTGACGGGGCGGAGGGCATCCGACGCGTCGGCGTCGTCGGCAGCGGAATGATGGGATCCGGCATCGCTGAGGTCTGCGCCCGTGCCGGATACAAGGTCAGCGTGTACGACCTCACGCCCGAGTCCGCCGAGGCTGGTCTCGAGCGAATCCAGCGGTCGCTCCTCCGGGCCGAGAGAGCAGGAAAGGTCACCACCGAAGCTCGGATGTCAGCTCTGGGCCGGATCAATGTGCATACGGACCTATGGCGCCTCGAGGGCAGTGACCTTGTCATCGAGGCGGCGACCGAGAACGAGCAGCTGAAGCTGGAGATTTTTCGGAAGCTAGACGAGGTCGTCACGTCCACCGATGCCATTCTCGCCAGCAACACGTCCTCGATTCCGATCATGAACATCGCCATGGCGACAAGCCGTCCTGAGCACGTTATCGGAGTTCACTTCTTCAATCCGGCGACGATTCTCGATCTGGTTGAGATCGTGCCCTCACTCCTCACGGCTCCAAAGGTGATCGACCGAGCGAGCATTTTCGTGACTGCTGCCCTGAGCAAGACCGTCATCCGGGCGCCGGATCGCGCTGGGTTCATTGTGAACTTCCTTATCGTCCCCTACCTGCTTGCAGCCATACGCATGTACGAATCGGGCTTCGCCGCAGCAGAGGATGTTGACCGCGGAATGGTGTTGGGTTGCGGTCATCCGATGGGCCCGCTTCGGCTGGCGGATCTCATCGGCCTCGACACCGTAAGCGCCATTGCGCATGCGATGTACCTGGAGCACAAGGAGCCGTTGTACTCGTCGCCGCCTCTGCTTCAGCGCATGGTTTCTGCCGGTCTGGTCGGACGGAAGGTTGGTCGCGGCTTCTATGCCTACCCAGAGCCTTAGCCAACTGGGCGCGCTCGAGTGAGTTCGAAGGGGAAGTTCTCGGCTCCTTCGACCTCGGAGTGATCCTCGGTAGCAGTCTCGACAACGATGCCGGCGTAGACCGAAGACGATGGTGAACCGACACTTGACCCTGAGCATCGCTGACCGGGCCGACGAGATTGAATACACGCTCATGGCGATGGGTCGAGGCGCTCTACTGTCGTGGTGACCAAGAGCTCTTCTATCCGCGATGTCCGGCGAGCAATGGCGTGGTCAATGCTGATGAGTTGCCCCCGGTGTTCGTCGTCCCGTCCAGCCAGGTTGCGCCGGTTGCACCGCTGCGGTAAGCGGCTTGGGGCGATGGGTTGAAGCCTCACCCACGCTTGTCGCGCGCAGGGCTGCATCCCAGCCTCGGTGTAAGCGACCACGACGGGGGGCGTAGCTTCGCCTTGATCGCCGCCAAGCCTTCAAGTGAGGAACCCACGTCCGTGTCGTAGGAGTGTCGCCGACCCGAACCTGACTTCGACAGCGGTTACGAGGTCACTTGGAGCACCGTGCACGACCGCCCGGTTCGCGAACAGCGCGATCAACACCGCGGTCTGCCCCCGGATCCAACCGGCGGCCGCCGATCGCTTCGGTAATCGCGGTGCCGAAGGCTAGGGGCGCGGTCCCACGTCTGGCTTCACAAACACGCCGCGCACAGCGACCGCGACCCCAGCAACCGCCGGGGACTCCCCAATTCCGCCACCTGGGTCCGTCGCCGTGCGCAGGGGTCGCGGCACCGAAATCAGCGCCATCCAGATCAGCCCACGGTACTGACCGGATTCAACCGATCGTCGCACCACCGGCTTCTTGCAGCGACTGTAGAAGTTCTTCGAAGGCCTCGGCGGGTGTCTTCCATCCGAGGATCTTGCGAGGCTTGCCGTTGATGGCGGCGGCGACAGCCTGGATCTCCTCGTTGCTCCAGCGCGATAGGTCGGTGCCCTTGGGGAAGTACTGGCGCAGCAGCCCGTTGGTGTTCTCATTGTCGGCGACGGGCGAAAGCTGGTCACTATCGACGCTCGAAAAGTGAACAGGTGCGGGGCAGTCTAGGTCGGGTTGTCGTCGGTGGTGATGCGGGTGCTGGGGAGGCTGTCGAGGTCTCGTCCGCGCACGCGGTAGCTGGCGCCTTTGAGGGTCAGGACGTCGGCGTGGTGGACGAGGCGGTCGATCATGGCTGCGGCGACGACGTCATTCGCCGAACACCTCGCCCCACCGTCCGAAGGGCTTGTCGCTGGTCACCGATCAGCGAGGCTCGTTCGTAGCGGGACGAGACGAGCTGGAAGAAAACAGGTTCGCAGCTTCGGGCTCGAACGGGATGTAGCCGACCTCGTCGACGATCAGCAGCGGGTAGCGGCCCAGGCGTCGCAGTTCGTCCTGCAGGCGGCCGGCGTGGTGGGCGTCGGCGAGGCGGGCGACCCTTTCCGCGGCGGTCGCGAACAGGACCCGGTGCCCGGCCTGGCAGGCCCGGATCCCGAGGCCGATCGCGAGGTGGGTCTTCCCGGTCCCGGGCGGTCCGAGGAACACGACGTTCTCCCGTGCGGCGACGAAGTCCAGGGTCCCGAGGTGGGCGATCTGGTCGCGTTTGGGGGACCGGGCATGGTCGAAGTCGAACTCCTCGAGGGCCTTCCGTGACGGGAACCTCGCAGCTCTCACCCTGCCTTCGCCGCCGTGGGATTCCCGGGCGGAGACCTCGCGTTGCAGGCAGGCGGCGAGGAACTCCTCATGGGTCCAGGACTCCGCCCGTGCCCGCTCGGCGAGCCGGTCGACTGCTTCACGCAGCGACGGGGCCTTGAGCGCGCGGGTCAGGAACACCAGCTCAGCGCTGACATCACGCCCGGTCCGAGGTGTCGCCGCGGTGGCGGTTCGCGCGGCCATCACGCGACCGCCTCGGTCAGCCCGAACACGGTGTCGTAGCCGGACAGGGGCCGCTGCTCGACCTCACCGGTGACCTACGGGACAGCGACCCGGGACCGGGTCTGGCGCATCACGGCCGCCGCGGCGGCGTGCTCGGGGTCGGTGATGGACTGGTGGTCCGCCCAAGCGCGGGCATGGTCCGCGACGACCTTCCCACCGCAGGTCACCACCACCCGGTCCAGGTCAGCGATGACCTCGACGCGGCGACCGATCACCGAGGGGTGCACGGAGTAGTCGTTGGAGTCGATGCGGACGTAGTGGTCGCGCGGCAGCCGCACCGAAGCCCACCACCCGATCACCGGCGCCACCGGTGGCAGGGCGAGCATCGCGGCACGGTCCGCTTCCCACCGTTGCACCGGGCGGCAGCCCAGAGCCCGATGCCGGCGCTGGTTGGCGCGGGTGGTCAGCCAGGAGCTGAACTGCTCGTTGAAGTCCTGTGGCGAGGTGAACGACCGCCCGGGCAGGAACGACGTCTCGTAGTAGCCGTTGCCCCGTTCGACCAGGCCCTTGGCCTCGGGGTCGTTCGGCTTGCACTGGTGCACCGCGATGCCCAGCACCCCGCGGAACACCTCGATGTCCTCCGCGAGCTTGGGCTTCCCCGAGCGCCACGACCCGACCGCGCCCTCGTTGTCCCAGACCAGCTCGCGCGGGACAGCGCCGATCCGCTCGAGCAGCTCCCAGTGCCCCGCGATCAGGTCCGGGGCCTGCCGCGCGGGGATCATCAACCCGTGCGACATCCGCGAGTAACCCGCGACTGTCACCAGCACCGGCAGACGACCGACCTGGCCATGCCCGAGCGGGATGTCCACCGGCGGGAACCACAGGTCGCACTGCATCCGATGCCCGGGCTCATACGAGGTCCGCGACGCCGGGTCCGGCGGCAGATAGAACGGGCGCAGCACCCAGACCCGGTCCTTGAGGATCGTGATCGAGTGCGACCAGCCGATCCGCTCCGCGATCACCGTCGCCGGCATCGTCGGAGTCGCCGCCAGCAGCTCCCGGATCCGCGGCTCGACCGCATCGACCAGCGACCCCCGCGGAGGACGTTCGTACTTCGGCGGCGCGTCCCGCCGCAACGCCGCCCTCACCGTGTTCTTCGAGCACCCCAACCTCGAAGCGATCACCTTGATCGGCATCCCCTCGCTGCGGTGCAACCGACGAATCTCGGCCCAGTCCTCCATGCTCTTCACACTCCACACGATCTCGGAGGGGGTCAGTTTTCGGACGACGCCAGGGGGTCAGTTTTCACCCGTCGTCGACACAGCTTGCTGTTGGCGACCATCTTCGCGACCTTAGGACGGCGCGCTCGACGCTCGGCGTGCCACTGCGCCACCGTCGCCCGATACTCCGCCTGCGACGAGCGGCTCGACGCGCCCCGACGCAGCTCTCGCGAGATCGTCGACGGATCACGACCCAGACGCCGAGCGACTCGCGAGCGCTGACCTTCTGGGCATGCCAGATCGCGATGTCCTCCCGCTCAGCGAACGACAGGTAACGGCCCGACACCTCGACAGGCAGACAAGGATTCACCCCGCCAGCGTGACGAAACCAGCGATAGCCGACCGGCTCGGACACGCCAGCCTCACTCGCAGCCACGTCGGTCTTCACGCCGCGAGCAACAGCCGCCCAGAACCTGACCCGATCCTCCCGCCACGCCACCGACGGGCGGCCCGGTGACGCGATCTGCCCTCGATAGGCACGCACCCGCTTCTGACGCGGGGTTGTTCCCATCGCCCCACCGCTCCATCGAGGTGTTGCGACGACGAGTTGAATCCACCCTGAATACCTGGCTGATTGTGCACGACTGCACCTGTTCGCGTCGTGTAGGCAGGCACAGTTGTCCATTGATCCGCGGTCCAGGCTCGCGAATGATCTGAGGGCAGCCACGTGCTGGGTGCCGCCGGTTGGCGAACGCGGTCTGGGAAGCGTCACGCGAAGGAGTCCTTCCCAGTGTCACGGAGCCACAGCCACGCTGTCGAACTACGAAGGCAATGCAGCAGTCCGCGCGCAAGCGATATGAACACGCTCAGGACGATTCGGACCAAGGAGTCTCATGCCAGCCCTCGCACTCACGTCGCGTCTCGCAGACCGCACTGCCGTAGTGACGGGAGCCGCTTCCGGTAACGGTCTCGGGATCGCTCAGAGGCTCCTCGCGGAAGGTGCGTCGGTCGTCTTCGTCGATCGTGACGCCGCGACGCTCAGCGAGGTTGTCCCGAACGGAGATCAGAAGGCACTGGCTGTCGTCGCTGACGTCACCGATGCCGACAGCCTTCACGACATGGTCGAGTCCGTGATCGAGGCGTTTGGGTCTCTGGACGTTCTCGTCAACAACGCCGGCATCGTGCGCTTCTCCGACTTCGACGACCTCGGTCTCGCTGAGTGGGAAGAGGTATTTCGGGTGAATTCAACCGGAGCATTCCTGGCGGCGAAGGCCGCCGTCCCGGCGATGAAGAAGTCCCTCGCCAGCCGTGCCGGCACCGGCGCGATCGTGAACATCACGTCAACGGAAGCCCATGTAGTTCTCGCAAGCTCCGGCCACCCTCAGGTTCACTACAACGCCTCCAAGGGTGCCCTACACATGCTCAACCAAGGGCTCGCCATTGAACTGGGCTCAGACCGAATTCGCGTGAACGCTGTTGCACCAGGCATCGTCGAGACGCCTTTCACGGCTCGAGCGATGCAGAACGAGAAGCTGCTGAACTGGTATCTCGAACGAATCCCGCTAGGCCGCGTGGCGAAGCCCCAGGACGTAGCTGCAGCGGTCGCCTACCTTGCCTCGGAGGATGCCTCCTACGTCACTGGTACGACGATCTTCGTCGATGGGGGATGGACCGCACAGTAAGCCCCGTGGCCGAGATGAAGTCACCGCGCCGGGTATCACGCCAGTTTGGGAGTTCCCACCCGACGGCGAGTAACGGACTTGAGGAGTTGGCATGAGGTTGGCGCCCCCGCGTCGGCCGCGAGTCGGCATCACCGCCGAGGAGCGGCGGGTCGATCTAAGCGTACTGGTCGAAGATTGTGTCGTCGTTGCGCAGCAGTACGCACACGCGGTGTGGGACGCGGGCGGTATGCCCGTCATTCTCCCTGTTCTCACGCCCGACGACGCGGATGAGATCGTGGCTGAGCTCGATGGATTGCTCTTGACAGGCGGCGGCGACGTTGAGCCAGGCATCTACGGCGAACAGTGGCACGACGCGACCTACGGAGTAGTGGGTGAGCGAGACGCATTCGAGATCGCACTGGTGCGCGCGGTCGTCCGTCTACAACGACCAGCCCTGGGCATCTGCCGTGGGCTGCAGCTGCTCAACGTCGCACACGGCGGTACTCTCGACCGGCACGTCTCGACCGACCAGATCGAACACTGGCAACCTGGTTTTGCCCCCGCCCATGCGGTGACAATTGCCGAAGGGTCTCGCTTGGGCGAGATCTATGGCGCTGGTGAACGACTCGTGAACTCGTTCCACCACCAGGCGGCCCAGACTCTGGGTGAGCGACTCTGCGTTACCGCTGTCTCAACCGATGGCACTATCGAAGCTCTCGAGGCGACCAACGTCGACAGCTGGCTTGTAGGCGTACAGTGGCACCCTGAACGGCCGTGGCGGAAGACATCAGCGGATCTTCCGCTGTTCGAGGCACTTGTCGCCGAAGCGCGACGCAGTCGACAGGACAGTCACCGCGACGGAACAGACGACGGCCGACGGACAGCCTGAGCGCGTGCGGTTCCTGGGGGTCATGCGACTGTTCGGCAAGAAAGTCCTGAGTCCGTCATCACCGCCACCCGTGCCATGCGCGGCCTGCCCCGTTACTTGACGGCCCATCATGACCCCTTCCTCGGGTGCATCACGCAAGTTCAGGGTGTCCACCGAAGGGGATCAACAGCACACCCACGATGAAGCGCGCGATCGGGGCTGTGGGCGAGAACCGGGTCGGGTGCGCCTCCGAGCCGACCGGGCCCCGCGGCTCACAGGTCCAGGGCTCGTCCCGGTTCCCACAGCACATCTCCGAGGTGCCGGTTCGTGTACCGGGCCAGGACGAACACCAGATCGCTGACGCGGTTCAGGTAGTTCGCGGCAAGCACGTTCACACCTGATCCGTGCTCGTCGATCGCCGCCCATGTCGAGCGTTCGGCTCGCCGGGTCACGGTGCAGGCGACGTGGATCGCGGCTCCGGCCGGCGTGCCGCCTCGCAGGACGAAGGAGCTCAGCTCCGGCAAGGGCGCGTTGAACGTGTCGCACAACCGTTCGAGCCGCTGGATGCAGGCGGGCTCGATCCTGAGGTGCGACGTCGTGTCCGCCTCGTCGACGGGCCGGCACAGGTCCGCCCCGACATCGAACAGCTCGTTCTGAATCTGGCGCAGCACATCGGCGACGTCCGGTTCGATGCCGCCGAAGCCCCCCAGGGAGATCGCAAGCCCGATGTGGCTGTTGGCCTCGTCCACATCGGCGTAGGCCTGAAGACGCGAGTCCAGCTTGGAAGGCCTGGAATCGGACTATCCGCAAGTACCCAATAGTGCCTCTGACCTGCGGTTATGCAATGTGATCTTGACCGTGACAACTCGCGACTGTCCCTACGTTTCCGTGGCTACGGACACGATAGGGACACCAGAGACACGTTTCGATGGGGCCGCGGGGGGTCATCGAGGCCGAGCCAGCCAGGCCGGATGCGGCGCGGGGGTGTCCCCGTTGACGCGGATGGCTGGTCCGTCGCTTCCTTCTCGTCACTGCCGGCCGAGCCCGCTAACGCGCCTCGTCACGTGACGGGGTTGCTCAGGTGCGTAGGGACTCAGCGGTCGTAGACCTCGCGGCGATGTGCGACTCGCAGGACGAGGACCAGGAGTCGGTCGTCCTCGATCGCGTAGACGATGCGGTAGTCGCCGACCCGAACGCGCCACCGTCCCTGCTGGCCACCGCGGAGCATCTTCGCCCCCGGAGGTCGGGGATCGACGCTGAGCAGTTCGATCGCGCCTGCGATGCGTAGCCGGTTCGCCTTCTCCAGCTTGGCGAGGGCCTTGGCAGCGGACGTGGAGATCTCGATCGTGTAGGTCATGCGAGGCCGAGGTCGGCCTTGACCTGGGCCCAGGGGATCGTCGGGGCGCCGGCCATGATGACGGCCATCACGGCGTCCGACGCAGCGAGGTCCTGGGCGTCCTCGTCGGCGTCCAGCAGGCGCTCGTACTCGGCTGTGCTGATCACGACGGCCTGGCGGTGGCCGCGCTTGGTCAGGAACACCGGCTCGTGCGCCGATGTCTCCACGAGCTCGCTGAAGCGCTCGCGCGCCTCGGTGACGGGCATGTCGGTGGCCATACGTCAAATGTACAACGCAGGAGTCAAACTGTACATCTCAACCTATGAGCCGAGTGCACTTGGCCCGGTCGCTGTTGCACTCGACGAAGACGAGCTCCAGGTTGCCCGCCTGCTCCCGGGCAGCGAAGGACACCGCGAGCGAGTGCACCTCCGCGGCGGTCAGTCCGAGCGCCATGCTCTCCGCCACCGCCGACTCCAGCAGGGCTGCCGCGCGGTCGCCGTCGACC
>NZ_JBHSTI010000016.1:0-2407 GCF_042660085.1 Longivirga aurantiaca
TCACCGCGGTGGCGGCGTGGCTCCGGTGCAGGGCGCCGTCGAGCTGGGCGCCGTACGCCGGCTCGCCGGCAGGACCGGCGTCCGGGGTCACGGGCGGCAGGCCGGGGTCGGTGGCGTCGTTCTCGGGCACGGTCGTCATCGTGCCCTACGACGTCGCGGGAGTCCGCGACCGTTCCCTCTCGACACCGTCCGCCTCCCGGAGGTCGCTAGGGCGAGGCAGCCGGGGTGGCGCCGGGCGAGCCGCCGCCGCCGCTGGGCGCGACGGTCGGCGTCGGGGGGTCGGTCGGGGTCGGGGTGACCGTGGGCGTCGGCTCCACGGTGGGCGTCGGCTCCACGGTCGGGGTGACCGTGGGCGTCGGCTCCACGGTGGGAGTCTCGGTGGGGCTGACCGACTCGGTGGGGCTCACGGTGGGCGTGGGGCTGGCCGTCGGCAGGCTCGCGGGCTCGGTGAACTGCTGCACCGGCTGGCCCTCGAGCGCGCCCTTCATGAAGGCCGTGAAGATCGCCGCGGGGAACGAGCCACCCGTCACGGTCGAGAGGCCGCCGACCCCGGACAGCGACACGGGCAGGCCGTCTGCACCGTCCTTGGTGAGCATGACGGCGGCTGCGAGGTCGGGCGTGTACCCGGCGAAGAGCGCCGACTTGTTCTCGTTCGTCGTCCCGGTCTTGCCGGCGATCGGACGGCCGACGCCGAGCGCGGTGCGACCGGTGCCGTCGGTGACGACCTTGCGCAGCGCGTAGTTCACGACATCGGCGGTGTTCGAGTCGAACCGCTGCTCGGGCGAGGGATCGGCCACGATGAGCACGCCGCCGTTCCCGCCGCGCACCTCCTTGATGACCGTGTAGTCGACGTGCTGGCCGCGAGCGGCGAAGGTGGCGTAGGCGTCGGCGATCTCGATGACGTGCGGCGAGGCGACGCCGAGCGCGACCGAGCGCACCGGGGTGAGCGTGTCGGTGGTGATGCCTGCGCGACGCGCAGCATCGACGACGGCGTCGTACCCGGTCTCCTTCGAGACCGCGACGTAGACGGAGTTCACCGACTGCTCGGTGCCCTTCAGCAGCGTGATGTCGCCGTAGTTGTTGTCGCCGTAGTTGTTCACGACGTAGTCGTCGATGGTGACGCCGGTGTTGCCGTTCCAGACCGAGTCGAGCGAGATGCCCTGCTCGATGGCGGCGGCGAGGGCGAACGGCTTGAACGTGGACCCTGCCTGGCCGATCGCCATGGTGGCGTTGTTGACCTGGTTGTTGAGGAAGTTGGCGCCGCCGTACATCGCGACGACCTCGCCCGTGCCGGGACGCACCGCCGCGAGGCCGATGCGCAGGCCCTCGGTGCCGCTCTTCGGTCCCTCGGCGCGCACGGCCTCGACCGCTGCCCCCTGCGCCTTCTTGTCGAAGGTCGTGACCACGCGCAGACCACCGCGGTTGAGCTCGTCCTCGGTGATGTCCCTGGTGGCGAGCTCGCGCACGACGGCGTCGAGCAGGTAGCCGTTGGTGCCCTGGAACTTGTTGGCAGGCTTGGGCTTCTTGAACTTCGGGAACGACGCGTCGTCGGCCTGGGCCTGGGTGATCCAGCCCTTCTCGACCATGCCGTCGAGCACGTACTGGATACGGCCCTTCAGCCGCTCGACGTTGTCCTTGTCGGCCGGGTCGTAGTTGCCGGGCGAGCGGATGATCGAGGCGAGGGCCGCCGACTCGCCGAGCGTCAACTCGGTGACGTCCTTGCCGAAGTACTGCTGCGAGGCGACCTGGATGCCGTACGCGCCGCGGCCGAAGTAGATGGTGTTGAGGTAGTCCTCGAGGATCTGGTCCTTGCTCACCGACGTCTCGAGCTTCACCGCGAGCAGCAGCTCCTGCGCCTTGCGCGAGAACGAGCGCTCCTGGGTGAGGAACGCGTTCTTGGCGTACTGCTGGGTGATGGTCGAGCCGCCCTGGAGGCTGCCGCCGGAGACGTTGTTCCAGATCGCGCGGCCGATGCCCGCCGGCGAGAAGCCGCCGTGCTCGTAGAACTCGCGGTCCTCGGCGGCGAGGACGGCGTGCTGGGTGTCGAGGGGGACGTCGGAGAGCGGCACGCTGATGCGGTTGGCGTCGCCGATGCGGCCGAGCTCGGTGGTGCCGTCGTTCCAGTAGACGATCGAGGTCTGCGCGGTGGCGACCTCGTTCGGCTCCGGCACCTCGGTGCGCCACAGGAGGAAGAAGAACAGCGCCACGGCCGAGGCGAAGCCGAGCAGCAGGACCGACACGACCTGCTTCCACGAGGGCAGCCAGTGACGCACACCGGTCTTGCCGCGGCGCGGGTAGTCGATCCTCACGTGGTTCATCCTCGATGCTGGGGAAGCGGGCGGGTGGGGGCCATGCCCGGTCGAGCGGGGGGCGCGAAGGTCCGAACGCGGACCGAGCCCCGACAGGT
>NZ_JBHSTI010000017.1:0-4610 GCF_042660085.1 Longivirga aurantiaca
AGGACGCGGGGCGCGTCGCCCTGGTGGTCGGCGACTGCGTGGGCCACGGCCTCGCCGCCGCTGCGGTGATGGCCCAGCTGCGGACGGCGTCGCGCACGCTGCTCATCGAGGGTCACGGGCCCGCGCAGATGCTGACCGCGCTCGACAAGTTCGCCGGCGAGGTCCCGGGCGCGGAGTGCGCGACGGTGGTCTGCAGCACGCTGGACCTCGTGACGGGGGAGCTCGTCTACGCATCGGCCGGTCACCTGCCGGCACTCGTCGTCGGACCTCGGGGGCACCGCTGGCTCGAGGGCGGGCGCGGGATCCCGCTGGCCGTGCTCCGCACCTCGGCGCGCGACGACGCCGCCGACGTCCTGGAGCGCGACGAGGTGCTGCTGGTCTTCACCGACGGGCTGGTGGAACGGCGCGGCGAGAGCCTCGACGTCGGGCTCGACCGGCTGGCGCGCGCGGTGACCGCGGTGCTGGACGACCAGGACCTCCGTGCGCTCGACCTCGAGGACCTCGTCGACGGCATCCTCAGGCTGCTCGTGCCCCAGGGGTCGAACGACGACATCGCCCTCATCGCGCAGCGACGGCCCCAGTAGCGCTCGCGGATCCGTCGCGCGGAGATCGACGGTCCCGCTTGCCGGGCGCTGAACGTCCAGCAGACTGGCCCCACCCACCACCATTGGAGCAGGCATGAGCTTCCGCGTGATCGCCGACTACGACCGGTGCAAGTCCCACGGACTCTGCCAGGCGGTCGCGCCCGAGGTGTTCGAGGTCCGGGCCGACGGCTACATGTACATCCTGCTCGAGACCGTCGACGACTCGATGCGCAGCGCCTGCGAGGACGCCGTCGACTCCTGCCCCGAGCAGGCCCTGCGCATCGAGGACTGACGCCGACGGACAGCCCTGACTACTCGCAGACCTTGCCGTCGCTGTCCCTGTCGGTGTACCAGTCGTACTCCGGATCGACGCCGCTGAAGTAGGGGCCGAAGCCCGCAGCGATCGCCTCGCGGCAGGTGCCGAACCTCGGATCCAGCGACCCGCCCGAGGAGGGCTTGGTAGGCGTGGGAGTCGGCTTCGGTGTCGCTGCGGGAGGTGGCCCTCCCGTGTTGGACGCGATCGTCGGCTGCGGGCCGGGCGCCGGAAGGGCCTGGTCGGGGCACGCCCTGAGCACCCGGATCATCGCGTCTCGCTCGGCGCCCGTGACCCAGAGCTGGTACTTCTTCTTCACCGCGATCTGCCGAGCCACGTAGGTGCAGCGGTAGGGCTTGTTGGGCGGCAGCCAGGTCGCCGCGTCGCCGTCGCCCTTCTGCCGGTTGGCCGAGGCGTCCGTGGGCTGGAGGTTGAGCGGGTCGTTGCCGAACGCGACCCGCTTGGCGTACGTCCAGGTCGTGGCGCCCTTCTGCCACGCATCGGACAGCGACACGAGATGGTCGACGTCCACCTCGCTCGCGCCGCCCCGGACGAACAGGATCGTGCTGGCTGTGTACGGGTCGGCGAGGGTGCCGGCCATCACCTTGCACGAGCCGGACATCGTCCGGTCGGTGAGGGTCGCGATGAGCATGTCGTTGCGGGTGTCGCACCCGTTGCGGTCGACGTCGACCCACGCCGGGCCGAACATCTCGCGCGAGTAGCCGGTCTTCGGCGCGCGGCCCTTCACCCTCAGGCTGGCCAGCGCGACGACCGCGGCGCTCCTCGCGGCCGGGCGTGAGGCGCTGACCGTCGGGGTCGGCGTGGCGCTCGGAGTCGGTGTGGCGGCGGGCGTCTGGCTGGTCAGCGTGGGCGACGGCGTGGACGTGGGCGATGCCGACGGCTGCGCCGACGGCGGCACGAGCGCCGCCGGAGGTGCGGCCACGTCGGATCCGCGCTGGGCCAGGGACGACGGCGCGGCGAAGCCGAGCACCATCGCCGAGAAGGCGGCGGCGCTGCAGAGCGCCTTCACCTTGGTGGAGCTGGTCGGGCGCAGCCACAGCAGGACCAGGCCCGGGACGAAGCAGAGCACGAACCCGATCAGGATCGCGGGCCACGACACCAGCCACGACGGGATACCGGACGACGCAGCGCCAGGCGCCACGGGCAGGGGCCGTACGGCGGGCAGGGGCTTTGGGGTGGGCAGGGGCCGTGCGGCGGGCAGGGGCGGCGCGACAGGCGTCCGGGCCACGGGCGGGGGGAGCGCTGCGACGGTGCTGTAGTGCTGGGTCCAGGCGGTGCCGTCCCAGTAGCGCAGCGTCGTCGGATCTGTGCCGTCGGGCGTGTACCACCCAGGCGGTGCCTGCCTCGCGCTCACTATCTCCCCGTTCCACCCGTCTGCGTGCTCGACGGTAGCGGCACCGCGCTGCCGACTCGCGCTGGCGGCCGTGAGCGTCGTTACGCGGAGGTTCTGAGGGGCTCGAGGGCGGCGAGGACGAGGTCGAGTCCGAAGAGGAATTCCTCGGCCGGGTCGTAGCCGGCAGCGAAGAGCACCGCCGCGGACTCGCTGAGGTAGGGGAACTGCTCGGGAGGAAGCAGGGGCAGGTAGACGTCCTCGGCCATGTCCGCGAGCTCGGCGGCGGTGTCGAACGGCAGGCTGGCCTCCTGCAGCGCGAACCCGTAGACGTAGCAGTCGAGCAGCCAGTTGGCGTGCGTCGCCATCACGACCGAGAAGCCGGCCCTGCGCAGGCAGGCGGTGACCGCTTCACGGTGGCGGAGGTTCGCCGGCCCCGGCGACGTCCGCGACTCCATGAGGCCGATCGCCCACCGGTGGCGGGCGAGCACCTGTCGGGCGGATACCGCCCGCTGTCGCATGGCGGACTGCCAGTCGGTGTCCGCGGGCGGAAGCTCGATCTCCTCGAACACCACGTCGATCATGGCGTCGAGCAGCTCGTCCTTGTTCGCGACGTAGTAGTACAGCGACATCGCGCCCGCGCCGAGCGCGCCGGCGAGCCGGCGCATGCTCAGCCCGTCGACCCCCTCGAGGTCGGCGAGGCGGATCGCCTCGACCACCACCCGCTGCTTGCTCAGCCCCGCGTCCGACGCGATCGGGCCCTGCTTCTTCGCTGCCACGGGTCTCCTCGCTCGCTCGGACGGCTTGACAACCGTACAGCGTACGAGTGATCGTACAGTGTACGACGTACAGCGTACGAACCGACGAGGTCCACCCCGGACCAGAGGAGACATGACATGAGATCCCGGACATCAGAACTGACCGCGCTGGAGGACCGGCGACTCCCGGTCCAGGCGAAGCTCGCCGCAGCTTGGGCGAGCTTCATGTTCTTCTACATCTACGTCGACTACCTCGCGCTGTACAAGCCAGGCTTCCTCGACGAGATCCGTGGGGGCACCGTCCACGACTTCGAGACGGGCCCGCTCTTCGTCGGGGCCTCGCTCACCCTGGTCGGGATCCCGGCGCTGATGATCGCGCTCTCCGCGACGCTGCCGGCCCGCATCAACCGCCCGGTCAACCTCGTCATCGCGGCGCTCTACCTCCCCGTCACGATCTACAACGCGTCGGGCGAGTCCCTGAGCTACGCCTACTTCTACGGCCTCTCGATCGCGCTCGAGGTGCTGATCCTCGCCTTCATCCTGCGATCCTCCTGGACCTGGCCCCGCACGACGGCGCCGTCGATGCCCGACGTCATCGCGCCGGACCATTCGCAGGTCCAGGTGGGCCGCTAGGCCCCGAGCCTCAGCCCGATTCGGTAGTGGGATCTCGCGTTCTGTCACGACTTCTCACTACCGAATCCGCCGCGGAGGGCGGGGGATCCGTCTCGGAGCGGCGTAGTCGCGGGCAGTCTGGCGCCTTCGGCGCGCAGACCCGAGGTGACGCGGGGGTTCCTCCCGAATCCCTCGCCCTCAAGCGGGGGCCCTACGGGCCCGGCGGAGGGCGAGGGATCCGTCTCGGGCGGGCAGAGCCGCGACCGGTGGGGCGGCTTCGCCGCGGTGGGTCGAAGGGCTGCGGGGGTTCCTCCCGAATTCCTCGCCCTCAAGCTGGGGCCCTACGGGCCCGGCGGAGGGCGAGGGATTCGAACCCTCGGTCAGGGATCACCTGACAGCGGTTCTCAGGTTCCCCAGGAACCGTGCCTCTGGGTCCGGAACCATCCCGTTGAGCGTCGAATTGAGTGTCGCCGACGTCGCCGCAGTCCCTTCGCGTGCCGTCCTGCCCGAGCTGGGCTCACTGAGTCCGTGAAGCCCGCGTGAAGCCTGAGGACGTGCCTGAGATTGCCGATCCCCGCCCAAGGGACCCACAGAATCCGATGCCGGAGGTTCGAAATGATGGACCCAAGATCAACCTGCCCCTGACGCCGGACCTGCTCGCCGCGATGGTGAGCTTCATTGACGAGATCGAGCACCGCGGCTACGACTCCGTGCTTGGCCGCTTCCTCTACCAGGGCCGGCCGGGGAGCGACAACGGCTGACGCGTAAGTCGCTCGAGGGGGCGACTCGGGTCTCATTGACTACAGACGCCTCGTACCCCTGAGCACGCCCTACGGACCAGCGATTCGACCAAGCCGTTGACCGGCCACCATCCTCCGGCCATGATCCGAATGGTTTGGGACAGGCCGAGGGGGGTGCCATGGCGAACACGCGTATTGCCCTGCTGGTCGGCGCGCTGGTGGCACTCGGCGTCCCGCTCCTGATCGCACCGG
>NZ_JBHSTI010000018.1:0-22537 GCF_042660085.1 Longivirga aurantiaca
ACGTGGTGACGACCGCGGCCGACTCGAAGTAGAGATCGGGATGCATGCCGGCCTCGTCGGCCATCGGCAGCCACGACATCTCCATGGTCATGCCGAGCTCGCCCGCGCTCGTGAACAGCACCGCGATCGACGACCAGAGGTACGCCGCCAGCACGCCGATCGACACGAGCGTGTCCATGCTGGTGGTGCCGTGCCGGGCGTTGACCCACGCCGACCGGTGGAAGGGTGCGGCGCCCCACGTGACGACGACGGTGGTGAGCAGGAAGGCCATCCACTGCCAGCCGACGAACTGCAGCGGCATCACCATCGAGGTGAGCACCACGGGGACGCTGAGGACGGCGCTGACGCGCCAGCGGCGCCCGAGCTCGTCGGGGTCGTCGACGACGGCGGTGTCCGGGAGGCGTACGCCGTACCCGGTGTTCTCCACGACCGCGACCAGGTCGTCGAACGTGACCCCGGCCGGGGCACGCACGGTGGCCGTCTCGGTCGCGTAGTTCACGCTCGCGACCACGCCCGGCACCTTGTTGAGCTTCTTCTCGATGCGGTTGGCGCACGACGCGCAGGTCATGCCCGTGAGGTGCAGGTCCAGGAGCGCGTCGTCCACACCGAGCCCCGCAGCGCCGGAGCGCGCGGTGGGGGTGCTGGCCGAGGGGGTGCTCATGACGTCTCCTGGTGTGGGTCGGGCGTGGGGGCGGATCAGCTGGTGACGAGGGTGTAGCCGGCCTCGTCGATCGCGGCGGCGACGGCCTCGGTGCTGGGGTCGGCCTCGGCGGTCACGGTGACCTGGCCGCTCTCGAGCTCGACGGCGACGGCGGTGACGCCGGGGATCAGCGAGACCTCCTCGGTCACCGCGGTCACGCAGTGCTGGCAGGTCATGCCCTGGACGGTCCAGACGGTGGTGCTCACGTCGTGCTCCTTCGGGTGCGTTGCGGGGTTATGTGCAGCTGCGGGGTGGTGCCGCCGGGTCAGGACCGGACGAGCCGGGCGATGGCCGCGGACGCCTCGGCGATCTTGGCGTCGGCCTCGGCCCCGCCCTTGACCGCGGCGTCGCGGACGCAGTGGTCGAGGTGGTCCTCGAGCAGCAGGAGCGCGACGTTCTCGAGCGCGCGGGTGGCCGCGGACACCTGGGTCAGCACGTCGATGCAGTAGGTGTCCTGGTCGACCATGCGCGCGATGCCGCGCACCTGGCCCTCCACGCGGCGCAGCCGCGTGAGGATCGCGTCCTTGTCGCCCGCGTAGCCGTGCTGGTGCGTCACGTGTCCCGTGTCGTGCGGGTGCTCGTCGGTCATCGCCGTACCTCCTGGTCTGCTTCAACCAGGGTACCCCCCCAGGGTATTTCCACCAGGCCAGTCCGACGTGGTCTCCCTCACGTCCGGACAGGGCGAAGGCCCGATCCCCCTGCGGGGATCGGGCCTTCGGAGAGAGAGGTGCTGGGGTTCCGCGCCTCAGACGAGGCGGACGGCGCCGCTGTAGCGCTGGCCGTACCAGCCGCTGAAGACGTAGTCGACCTTGACGTCCGTGCGCGGGTTGGTCGCGCTGATCATCTTGCCGTTGCCGACGTACAGGCCCACGTGGTGCGCGCCGTACTTGAAGAAGAAGACGAGGTCGCCGGGCTTGAGGTACCTCTTCTGGACGCGGATGCCGGCGTAGAACTGCGCCTTCGAGTAGTGCGGCAGCGTCTTGCCGTACGCGTACTTCGCGATGTAGCGCGTGAGGCCGGAGCAGTCGAACTTCGTCGGACCGGACCAGCCCGCGACATACGCAGCACCGAGCTTGGTCTTCGCGAGCTCGACCGCGCGCCAGCGCTTGATCGCCTTCACGCGCGCGGCGATCTGCGCCGCGGTCAGGGTGGTGGCCGTGGTCGTCGTCGCCGTGGCGGTCGCGGTACGGGTGGCGGTGGTCGTCGCCGTCGGGGTCAGCGTGGTCGTGGTGACCGCGGTGGTGGTCGGTTCGATCGGCGTAGACGTGGCCGCCGAGGCGGATCCGGCGCCGGCGAGGCCGATGGTCAGGGCGGCGGAGACGAGCAGCGTGGCCGGCAGGGCACGGCGACGCGCAGCGGTGAGCACGGGGAGCACAGGTGTCCGATCCTCTCGACGCCGACCGGGTTAGCTGACGGGCTCGGGCTAAGAGGTGCCCTACGCGGGGGCCGTGAGGCCGTCCGTGATTCGCCCCGGAGTGCTTGGGTCCCCGGCTCGCCGGCGGTGAGAGCCGCCGGCGATTGAGCGCGTCACCCGTGCCCGGCGAACCCGGACAGGTGCAGGTGACTGACAGAAAGTAAGCAACGCCCCCCGAGAGGGTCCAAACCCGGTGTCCGGTCACGGGACGGTAACGGAAAGGAGGAAACGGACAACAGCCCAGGTCGCAACGGCTCTCGAGCGGTCGTTACGGCTACGTCGTGTGACGAGGGTCTCAGCGCTCGGTGACCATCGGGCGGTCAGCGGGCAGCGAGGACGGCCTCGACGAGCTGGGCGAGGCCGTCGTCCTCCGGGCCCGGCAGCAGCGCCGCGGCCGCGGCGCGCGCGGCGGGGTGGCCGGTCTCCACCGCGAGGCCGACTCCCGCCTCGACGAGCATGGGGACGTCGTTGGGCATGTCCCCCACCGCGGCCACCGATGACAGCGGCACCCCGAGCCGGGCGGCCTGGTGCGCGAGCGCGGCGCCCTTGCTGACGCCCAGGGCGCTCATCTCGATGAGCACGTCGTCCGATGCCGAGTGCGTCGCGGTGACGAGGTGGCTGACGTGCCCGAGCGTGACGTCGAGCAGGGCGTCGACGTCGTGCCGCGCCGGATGGTCGCCGCCGTCGATGCGCGCGAGCAGCTTGATGACCGGGTGCCGTGCGGCGAGCGTGAGGATGTCGCCGTGCTCGACGCCGGCGACCCGGTAGCGCGCGCGGTACGACGGCTCGTGCGCGAAGTCGTCGGCGTCCGCAGGGCTGTCCCACTCGAGCGCGAACGCGACGCCCTCGATCTCCGAGCGCAGCGCTGCGACCGTCTCGGCGACGACGTCGTACGCGATGGGGTGCGTCTCGAGCACCGCATGGGTGTCGAGGTCTATGACGAGCGCACCGTTCGCGCAGACGCCGATCCCGGCGTGCCCGGTGGCCTCGACCACCGGGGGCAGCCAGCGCGGCGGCCGACCGGTCACGAACACCACCGGCAGACCGGCCGCCCGGGCCGCGGCGAACGCGTCGATCGTCCGGGACGACACCGTGTTGTCGGGCCGCAGCAGCGTGCCGTCGAGGTCGGTGGCGACCATCTGCACCCCGCCGGGAACTGCCGCCACCAGCTCGCGCCACCCTCGGTCCGTCACGGCCCCACCCTGCCGTGCCCCCGAGCCGGCAGGCGAACCGCCCCGGTCAGCCGCGGGTGGCGGGGGTGAACGTCGGGCGCAGGGCGCCATCGGCGCGCAGCCCGAGGATCTCCTCGACCACGTGACCTACCGCGACCAGCGTCGCCTCGGTGTGCGGCCGTCCGATGAGCGTGAGGCCCACCGGCAGGCCGTCGACGAACCCCATGGGCAGGCACAGCACCGGCCAGCCCGCGATGGACGGTGCCGGGCTCGCGAGGCCGCCGCCGGCGAAGTGGTCGCCGTTGGTGAGGTCGCTCTTCCAGGCCGGGCAGTACGCCGGGGCGATGAGCAGGTCGATGTCGTCGTCGGCGTCGAACGCGGCCTGCAGGTTCTTCGTCACCGCCCAGTCGAGGCAGATCTGCCGCGCCTCGTCGTACCTCTGGCCGGCCCGGCCGCCCGATGCGAGCGCCATCTCGAGCAGGCTCTGGTCGAAGAACGCGAGCTCGGTGTCGGCGTTCTCGCGGTTGAACTCCACGATGTCGGCCATGGTCGGCGCACCTGCGCCGAACCTGTCGAGCAGGTAGGCGTTCATGTCGTCGAGCATCTCGCCGACGAGCACCACGAGCTCGTTGTCCTCGTACTCGCCGGTGTGCGTGACCTCCGACGTCACGAGCGTGATGCCGCCGTCGAAGAGCGCCTGCGTGACTCCGAGGAACACGTCGTCGGTCGCGATGTGGCCCGAGAGCCAGGAGTTCGCGACGCCGAGGGTGATGTCGTCGGCGGCCAGGCTGCCGATCGCGGTCGCGTACGCCGCCGAGCCGGTCAGCACGTCGAGCAGCAGAGCGACGTCGCGCACCGAGCGCGCCATCGGGCCGGGCATGTCCTGGCTCGCGCTGATCGGCACGATGCCCGCGGTCGGCACGAGCCCGAGGGTGGGCTTGAGGCCGGTGATCCCGTTGAGCGAGCTCGGGCATGTGATCGAGCCGTCGGTCTCGGTGCCGATCGCGAGCGGGGCGAGGCCGGCTGCGACGGCGGCGCCGCTGCCGGACGACGAGCCGCCTGCGCTGCGGTCGAGCGCCCACGGGTTGCCGGTGAGCCCGCCGAGGGCGGACCAGCCGGAGGTGGATCGGTTCGAGCGGAGGTTGGCCCACTCCGAGAGGTTGGTGACGCCGAGCACGATCAGCCCGGCCGCGCGCATCGAGGCGACGATCGGGGCGTCGCGGGTCGCCGGCCGGCCGTCGAAGAACAGCGACCCGGCCGACGCCGGCATGCCGAGCACCTCGACGTTGTCCTTCACCACGACCGGTACGCCGTGCAGCGCGCTGCGCACCGTGCCTGCCGCGCGCTCGGCGTCGAGCCGGTCGGCCTGCTCGAGCGCATCGGGGCACACCGCGAGGATCGAGCGCAGGTGCACCGCGCCCGGGCCGTCGACGGCCTCGATCCGCCCGAGCAGCGTGCGGACGATCGCGACCGAGGTCGTGCGTCCGGCGGCGAGCTCGTCGGCCAGGGCGCTCGCGTCGGAGAAGCCGAGATCGGCGCTGGCGGCGTGCGGGTCGAGCGAGGCGTGGGGGCTGGTCACGCGCGGAGCCTGCCACGCCGGGCTCGGCGTCGCAGGAGATGCCACGGGCCGGAGCTGTGCGCGGCGGTCGCGATGACGGTGGCCTTCGTCGCAGGCGGGAGTCCGCGGGCACTCCTCGGCGCTGCCCGGCGTACGACGGGAACGCTGTGGACGCCGGAGGCGTGGCCCGGGGAGGATCGGCGGCGGAGGAGATGCCCGTGGACCAGCGACGTGCCACGACCGCGGACGCCGACCCCATCGGCGACGTCATCACCCGAGTCTTCGCAGCCGACCCGCTCTGGGGGCCCGCCCTCGCGCGGCCGGACGGCCGCACCCACCACCTGCGCGCCTACTGGGACCTCTTCGTCGCCGGGGCGCTGCGGTTCGACTGCACGGGGATCGCCGGTGAGGTCGACGCGGTCACCGTGTGGATCCCGCCGGGCGAGGACGAGCTGAGCCCTGACCAGTTCGAGGCCGTGCTGGCGCTGCTGCGCGCCGAGCTGCCTGGCTCGGTGGACGACCTCGTCGAGCTGTTCGACCGGTTCGAGACGGTGCACCCGCACGACGAGCCGCACTACTACCTGTCGCTGTTCGCGACGAAGCCCGAGAGCCGCGGGCGGGGCATCGGCATGGACCTGCTGCGCACGGATGTTGCAGCGTTCGACGCCGAGGGCGTGCCGACGTACCTCGAGTCGTCGAACCCGGGCAATGACGCCCGGTACGCCGCGGTCGGCTACCGGCCCGTGGGCAGGTTCGAGCACCCGAGCACCGGCGCCGTCGTCACGACGATGTGGCGCCCGGTCGGCGGCTGACCGCAGCACGTCGATCGGGTCCGTGTGCGATGAAGGGGGCCTTCATCGCACACCCCGGCCTCCAGCTGTGGATCCGTCCCCTCCCGTGCCGTGAAGGCCCCGGGACATGCCGGATTGCCACATCCAGCCTCCGTCAGCCGTCGAGCTGCTCGGTGGCGCCGGCGAGGGAGTTGGTGCCGGCGAAGAGCGCCGAGAGGTCGAGCGAGGTCACGCGGTGCTTGGACGCGAGGGTCACGTAGCGCCGCGCGAGCGCGTCCTTGGCGATGCCGAACACCGTGCTGAGCAGGCCGACGGACTCCGCGAGGTCCTCGGGCTCCTCGGCCGGGACGACCTGGCGCCACATCGCGGACTCCAGGACGTTGAAGGCGTGCTGGACCTCCGAGACGTCGAAGCCGGCGGCGAACCGCTCCTCGGCGACGGCGTCGGCGTACGCGATGATCGCGGCCACGTCGCGGTGGCCGATCGCTGCCTGCACGAGGTCGTACAGGCTCTCGAGCCGGGCCCGGGTGAACTCGGGGCCGGCGGTCTCGTAGTGGTGGAGCTGGAGCTGTGCCAGCTCTGCGGACGCATCGTCGAGGATGTGGTCGCGCAGAGTGCGCAGCGTGGTGTCGAGCTTCATCAGTCGCCTCCAGGGGCTCACCTCGATCGTCCACCCGGTGTCCACCACCGCGCGTGCTCGGGGGCGCACGGTGTCTGACGGGTCACGCTTGCGCCGTTGTCGGCACGTCGTGGGCGCCGACGGCGTACGGCGAACGCTGTCGCGCGGCGTCGGTGGGCGCGGCTAGCGTCGCGGGCATGGTCAGCGTGCGGCTCGAGCCGATGTCCCGTGACGAGTACGACGCCTACCGGGTCACGGCCGAGCGCGAGTACGCCGACAGCTTCCGCGACTCCGGGTCGCTGCCCGAGGCCGAGGCGGTGGAGCGGGCGGCCGAGGACTACGCGCGGATCCTCCCCGACGGCTTCGACACCGAGGGCCACCTGTTCTGGACGGCGTATAACGCCTCGGGCGACGACGGCGCGGTGGGGATGCTGTGGCTGCACCTGCGTCCGACGTCGGAGGGGCTGACGGCATTCGGCTACGACTTCGCGGTGCGCGAGGACCTGCGCCGCTCGGGCTACGGCCGCGCGATCATGCTGGCCGCCGAGGCCGAGTGCCGTGCCCTCGGCGTCGTGTCGGTCGGGCTCAACGTGTTCGGCCACAACCGCGGGGCGCAGGCGCTCTACGAGCAGATGGGCTTCGAGATCACCGGCATCCAGATGTCCAAGCGCCTCGATTGAGGTCAGGCCTCGACCCAGCCGGCGACGGCGCGCCAGCCCCTGTGCACGCGCACGCTGCGGTGCGCGACCTTCCAGCGGTCGTGGCCGAACCCCTCGCGCACCTCGGGCAGCTGCGGGCGCGGCAGCTCGTCGAGCACTCCGGCCGGCTGCTTGCTCGCGCCGGCCATGAGCAGGGTGAACCCGTCGGGCAGCCACACGAGGATCACGTTGCGGCGCAAGCCCGGCGGGCCGACGGTGCCGGGGACGGCGTGCTCGACGTCATCGCGCCCGAGCCAGGTGCCGACCTCGTGGCGAGACGCCTGCAGCGCGGCGCGGAGCCGGTCGTCGCCCATGCCGTGATCGTGCCCCGTACGCCGTCCTCAGTCGAGCACCACGTCCGGGGCCGCGACCTCGAAGACGTGCTCGAGGCCGTCCTCGTCGTCCCACTCCTCGCCGACCTGCACGAGGCCCGCCGCGAGCACGATGGCGAGCGAGCCCGTGTTGTCGGGCGAGACGCTGGCGCGCAGCACGCGCACGTCCGGGTGCGCGGCCGCATACCGCCACATCGTCTGCGCGATCTCGCGGCCGTAGCCGCGGCGGCGGTACGCCGGCACCACGCGGTAGCCGATCTCGACCATGCCCCGGGAGTCGGGCGGCGCGTGGAAGTTGCCGAGGCCGACGATCGTGCCGGTGCTGCGCTCGACCGCGAGGCGGATCAGCCACGGGTTCGACCTCGGGTCCTCGCGGACCATCGGGATGCGCCAGCGGATGGGCGAGTCGTGCGGCGACAGGATGTCCGTGGGGTCGTCGTACGCGAGCGGCGCCGGCTCGCCGTCGTGGTCGTCGGCACGCGTGAGCAACTGCTCGACCGTCACGAGCACGAGGTCGAGCCGCGGCCCCACGAGCACGTCGGGGAGCGCCGGCTGCTCGGCCTCGGGATCGGTCATGCGTCCATCCTCACCCGGTGGTCCAGCGGGTTCGCCGTACGCCGTCCTACCCGGGTAGCGAGCGTGCGCTCTGCGACGGATCCGCCACTCAGGCTCCCGAGCGCTGCGTTACCCGGGTAGCGAGCGTGCGCTCTGCGACGGATCCGCCACCCAGCTAGCGGCGGTCGGTCAGGCGAGGGGCGTCAGGAGCTCGCGGCCGCCGAGGTACGGGCGCAGCGCCTCCGGCACGCGCACCGACCCGTCGGCCTGCTGGTGGTTCTCCAGCAGCGCGACGATCGTGCGCGTGATCGCGACGAGCGTGCCGTTGAGCGTGGCGAGGGGGCGTACGCCCTCCTCGTCGCGCATGCGGATGCGCAGTCGACGGGCCTGGAACTCCGTGCAGTTCGACGTCGACGTGACCTCGCGGTAGCGCTCCTGGCTCGGCACCCACGCCTCGATGTCGAACTTGCGCGCAGCGCTCGCTCCGAGGTCGCCGGACGCGACGTCGATGACGCGGTACGGGATCTCGAGGCTGTCCATGAACTGGCGCTCCCAGCCGAGGAGGCGCTTGTGCTCCTCGACGGCGTCCTCGGGCGCGCAGTAGGTGAACATCTCGACCTTGTCGAACCAGTGCACCCGGAAGATGCCGCGGGTGTCGCGCCCGCCGGAGCCGGCCTCGCGGCGGAAGCAGGGCGAGTAGCCGACGTACCGGCGCGGAAGGGTGTCGGCGTCGAGGATCTCGTCCGAGTGGTACGCCGCCAGCGGCACCTCGGCCGTGCCGACGAGGTACATGTCGTCCTGCTCGAGGCGGTAGACGTTCTCCGCCGCCTGGCCGAGGAAGCCGGTGCCCTCCATGGCCGCGGGCTTCACGAGCGCCGGCGGGATCATCGGGGTGAAGCCGTTGCCGCACGCGAGCGCGATCGCGTGGTTGACCAGCGCGAGCTCGAGGAGCGCGCCGACGCCGGTGAGGTAGTAGAAGCGCGAGCCGCTGACCTTGGCGCCGCGCTCGATGTCGATCGCGCCGAGCGCCTCGCCGATGTCGACATGGTCGCGGACCGTGATGCCCTCGGCCGCGAAGTCGCGGCGTGCGCCGACCTCCTCGACGACGGTGAAGTCGTCCTCGCCGCCGACCGGCGCGTCGGAGTCGATGAGGTTGGAGAGCTGGCCGAGCAGCGTGGCGGCCTCCGCGTCTGCGGAGACACGGCGCGAGTCGGCCGCCTTCACCCGCTCGGCGAGGTCGGCGGTGCCGGCCATGGCGGCCTCGAGCTCGCCCTGGATGCCGGCGCGGTCGTCGTCCGCGGCCTTCTTCAGCCGGCCCTGGATGTGCCCGATCTGCTTGGACAGCAGGTTCTGCTCGCTGCGCAGCGCGCTGAACGTCGCCTCGGCGGCACGGCGCAGCTCGTCGGCGTCGAGGAGCTGGTCGACGATGCCCGGGTCCTCGCCACGTCGGCGCTGGCTCTCGCGCACACGGTCTGGGTCGTCTCGGAGGAGCTTGAGGTCGATCACGGGGGAAGCCTACGGGGGACCGCCACGCCGAATCCCGCCCGGCCGCTCCCACCCACACCCGTGACGCGGGTCGATCCGTCGCTTCCCAGGCCCGGGAGCGACGGATTGATCAGTCTCAGCGCAGGGGGTCAGAGGTAGAGGCCGCTCGAGTCGCCGCGGCCGTCGCCCGGGCCCTCCGGCCCGCCGGGGCCGCCCGGTCCTGCGCCGATGGCCCGGCGCCGCATGTGCTCGATCTGCGCCTGCGCGGCCATCTGCTGGGCGAACAGCGCGGTCTGGATCCCGTGGAACAGGCCCTCGAGCCAGCCGACGAGCTGGGCCTGGGCGATGCGCAGCTCGGACTCGCTGGGGACGGAGTCGTCGGTGAAGGGGAGCGAGAGGCGCTCGAGCTCCTCGACCAGCTCGGGGGCGAGACCCGACTCGAGCTCGGTGATCGAACGGCGGTGGATGTCGCGCAGGCGGGCCCGGGAGGCCTCGTCGAGCGGCGCACCGCGCACCTCCTCGAGGAGCTGCTTGATCATGCTGCCGATCCGCATGACCTTCGCGGGCTGCTCGACGAGGTCGGCCACCGAGGTGCCGCTCTCCGCCGCCTCGGTGTCGTCCGCCGCGTCCTGGTCGAGGACGCCGATGGGCTGGCCGTCCGGCCCCACGATGACGATGCGCTGCTCGGAGCCCGCGTCCTGCCCTGGGTTCTGCTCGGTCATGCAGCCATACAACCACCGCCCACCGCGGCACACGAGGCGAGCCCGACGACCTGCGTCCCGGTCATGGGGCGGCACCTGAATGAGCGTGCAGCGTCAGGCATGTGGTGGCGCACGATTTCGATCAGTTCACCTTCGCGTGGTTCCATATCTGCGCACGGCGCGCCAGCAGGGCGCGCACCGGCGTTTCACCGTGAGGGGTGAGAGCACCGGACCCCCCAGGGCACCGGGCTGCGCGATCGTCCAGAAGGAGACGACACGTGGACTACAACTGGCTGTCCCCCGGGGCGGAAGCCCGTCCTGTCGGTGCCAAGGGTTGGGGATCGTTCGCGACCACGCGGATCCCCGCGGGCACGACGGTTGCCGGTTTCGGCGGGTGGGTCGTGACGCGCGAGACGCTCGCGACGTTCAGCGAGGACCGGCAGGGCCGCTCGATCCAGATCGACGAGGACCTCTACCTCGTCTCGGACGACACCCCCGAGCCCGGAGACATGCTCAACCACTCGTGCGAGCCGTCGTGCGGCCTCGTCGGCGCGACCGTGCTCGTGGCCATGCGCGACATCGAGGTCGGCGACGAGCTCACCTTCGACTACGCGACCTGCGACTCCAGCGACTACGACGAGTTCGAGTGCCTGTGCGGCGAGCCCACCTGCCGGGGGGTCGTCACGGGCCTCGACTGGACCAAGCCCGAGCTGCAGGCCAAGTACGACGGCTGGTTCTCCCCCTACCTCGCACGCCGCATCGCCGCCCTCCCCGCCTCCACCCGCTAGGGCTGACGTCTCCCGCTCAGGACGGATACCGCCCCTGAGGGGCGCCGCTGTCCTTCCCTGCGCCGTACCCCTCGACCGAATCGCGCGCGACAGCGGCGCAGTGCTCCGGGCAGGCTCGTGGACGTGGACACGGGCCAGCACGACGGGCGCTCCGCGGCCGCGCCGGTGATCCGGCCGCTGCGGTGGGACGGTCGTACGCCGCACCCGGCCGACATCGCCGCCGTCCACGACGTCTACACGCGCTACGAGCGCTCCCGCATCGGGACGGTCGACGCGTCGGAGGCTGACACCCGCTACTACTTCGAGCTCGCCCACGTCGACCGGGAGGAGACATGCCTGCTCGACGTCTCCGGCCTGCCGGTGGGGTCGGTGTACGTCAAGGTCGACCCGTCGGTCCGGGACGTGTACGCCGACATCGCGGTCGTCCCAGGGCCGCACGAGCCCGATGCACTCGCGGCCGCGCTCGCGCACGCGCTCACCGCGTCGCGCCGGATCGTCGCCCGGGCGGGCGAGCCTGGGTGGACCCTGAGGGTGGCGTGCTGGAGCCCGGACTCCGCCCTCTCGTCGCTGCTCGCCGCGGCGGGCCTCGTGCACGTGCGCAGCTTCTACCGCATGCGGATCGATTCGTCGTCCCCCTCGATCCCCTCTGTCGCACCGGAGCTGCCGCCCGGTGTGGAGATCGTCGTGCGCGACGACGAGCCCACCCGGCGGGCGATCTGGAAGGTCGACAACGACGCGTTCCTCGACCACTGGAACTTCGCCCCTGTGCCGTACGACGAGTGGTGGGACGACCTGGGCACCGGCGATTCACGCGACCGCGACGGCTGGTGGCTGCTGACCGTCGACGGCGAGCCCGCGGCGATCTGCCTGCTGGACGAGCGTCGGGCCGAGATGAACGAGGGGTACGTCGGCATCCTGGGCGTGCGCCGCGAGTACCGACGGCGCGGGCTCGCCTCGCTCCTGCTGCAGCGCGCGTTCGTGCGATACCGGGACATGGGCCGCACCTCGACGCTCCTGTCGGTCGACGCCCAGAGCCTCACCAGTGCTGTGGGCGTGTACGAGCGGGTCGGCATGCGGGTCGAGCACGTGCGGAACGGCTGGGCCCTCGAGCTGTCGTGACACATCGGCCGACCCGGCGGGCCGAAACGCGGGCGACACGACGGGTGCCCCGCGGGCAGGCTCCCTGTGTGGACGACCCGACCGTGACCGACCCGACCGTGGACGACCCGACCGTGACCGACCCGACCGTGGACGACCCGACCGTGGACGACCCGACCGTGGACGACCCGACCGTGACCGACCCGACCGACGCCCTCGACCTTCTGCGCGCGGACCTCCCGGCGCACCTGACCGTGCGGCTGCCGAGGTATGTCGACGGCGTCGTCGACCCGGACGATCTCGACGCCGCCGAGGCGCTCATCGCCCGCTGCGACGTCGCGGCCGTCGGCGAGCGCGACTCCGGTCGCGAGGAGGTGGCCGGGATGTTCTCCTCGGCGTCCACCGACCGCGAGCACTCTGCGTTCGTGCTCGACGGCGACGACCTCGTCGGCTACCTCTGGATCGAGCAGGACCCGACCGCCGCCGAGACGTGGGTCGACGTGTACGCCGACCCCGAGCGCTGCACCCGCGGGATCGTCACGGCCGGCCTGAGTCACGGGCTCCGCGTGGGGCGCGCGACGCACGCGGCCACCGCGCCCGACCGTGCCTGGACCGTGCGCAGCGGCTGCTTCGGCACCGACACCGTCCTCGTGGAGGGGTTGCAGGCCGCGGGCTTCGAGTGCGTACGGCGCTTCTACCGGATGCGCATCGACCTCGCGACGGCGTCGCTGCCCGACGTCGCACCGCCGCTGCCCGACGGCGCGGTGCTGGTGAACGCGCGCACCGACGTCGAGCGACGACGCCTGTACGCCGTGCAGCAGGAGTCGTTCGCCGACCACTGGAACCACACCGCGCGGTCCTACGAGGAGTACCTCGAGCGCCTCGACGACAACTCCAGCGACGACCCGGACGGCTGGTGGCTGCTCGAGGTCGACGGCGTCCCCGCGGCGGTCTGCCTCCTCGACGAGAGCCGCGCCGACCTCGGCGACGGCTACGTGCGCACCCTCGGGGTCGGCCGCGACTTCCGCGGGCGCGGCCTCGCGCAGCTGCTGCTCATCCGCGCGTTCCTCCACTACCGCGACCGGGGCCGGTCCGGCGTGCAGCTCGGCGTCGACAGCACGAGCCCGACCGGTGCCGACAAGCTCTACCGCAGGGTCGGCATGACCGTCACCCGCGAGATCGACGCCTGGTCCCACCCGCTCTAGCCCAGCTGCACCTCTCCGCCCTGAGGGTCGATCACGGCAGTTGAACTGCACTTCCTGACCCCTAGTCGTGATCTTGAGCGGTCGAGACGGGTGGGCCTCAGACAGCGAGCAGGACCTTGCCGACGTGCTCGCTCGCCTCGACCACGCGGTGCGCCTCGGCGGCGTCGCGCAGGGGAATCACGCGGTCGGTCACGGTCGAGATCGCGCCGCTCTCCACGAGCGGCCAGGCCTCGGCAGCCACGCGGGCGCAGATCGCAGCCTTCTCCGACGCCGGACGCGCCCGCAGCGTCGTCGCGCGCAGCTGCCCCCGCTTGCCCATGAGCACGCCGAGGTTGATCTCCCCCGTCGTGCCGCCCTGCATGCCGATCACCTGGATGCGGCCGCCGGTCGCGAGCACGTCGACGTTGCGCTGGAGGTACGCCGCCCCCATGACGTCGAGCACGACGTCCGCACCACGGCCTTCGGTCGCGGCCTTCACCGCTTCCACGAAGTCCTGCTCGCGGTAGTTCACCAGGATGTCGGCGCCGAGCTCGCGGCAGCGCTCGAGCTTGTCGGCCGACCCGGCCGTCACCGCCACGCGCGCGCCGAGCGCCGCGGCCGCCTGGATCGCGAACGTGCCGATGCCGCCGGCGCCGCCGTGCACGAGCAGCACGTCGCCGGCGCTGAGACCGGCGTCCATCACGACGTTCGACCACACCGTGCACGCCACCTCGGCGAGCCCGGCGGCATCGAGCAGCGGGACCCCGCGCGGCACGGGCATCAGCTGACCGGCCGGTACGGCGACGAGCTCGGCATAGCCCCCGCCCGCGAGCAGCGCCGTCACCTCGTCGCCCACCGACCAGCCGCCGACCCCGTCGCCGAGGGCAGCGATCACGCCGCTGCACTCGAGCCCCGGGTACGCCGATGCGCCACGTGGAGGCGGGTAGAAGCCTTGGCGCTGAAGCAGATCCGCCCGGTTGACGGCCGAGGCGGTGACGCGCACGAGCACCTCCCCGGGCCCGGCGACGGCGTCCGGCACCTCCTGCCAGCGCAGCACGTCCGGCCCACCTGGCTCGGTGATCACGACGGCGTGCATGTCAGTAGGCCGTGCCGTGGGTGGGGTGCGAGTCGGTGCCCGACGATCGGATGACGACGACGCGGTCGCCCTTCTGCAGAAGGGTCACCACGCCCTCGTCGAACCGGTGCACTGCACCGTCGCGTACGACGGCGAGCACCACCACGCCATGTGCCAGCAGCGACTGCGGTGGCACGCCGAGCTCGGCCGGCGTGATGGCGCGCTCGATGATCTCGAGGCCGCGCACAGGCTCGAGCAGGTCCTCCACGATCTGACCGGCCACCGGCGACGCGAGCGACAGGCCGAGCAGGCGCCCCGCCGACTCCGCCGTCGGGATGACGATGCTCGCGCCGCTCTGCCGGAGCACGGTGATGTTCTGGCTCTCGCGGGCCGAGGCGACGATCGTGGCGGCGGGGGTCAGGCGCCGTGCCGTCAGCACGACGAGAACGGAGGTGTCGTCGCGGTCGGTCGCGACGACGACCCGCGCGGCCTTCGCGACCTCGGCCGCGGCGAGCACCTCCTCGCGGGTGGCGTCGCCGACGACCCCCACGCAGCCGAGCGCGGTGGCCTCGTCGACGGCCTGGCGCGTCCGGTCGACGACCACGATCTCTGCGGCCGGCGTCCCCTGGTCGAGCACCGCCTGCACTGCGCTGCGTCCGGTGACGCCGAACCCGACCACGACGGTGTGTGCGTTCACGCGCTGCCTCCAGCGGTTGGCACGGAAGTCGTCACGGCTGCGCTGGGTGAGCACCTCGACGGTCGTGCCCACGAGCACGATGAGGAAGAGGAAGCGCAGCGGCGTGATGACGAGGGTGTTGGTGAGCCGGGCGACGTCGGAGTACGGCGTGATGTCGCCGTACCCGGTCGTGGAGAGCGACACGGTCGCGTAGTAGAACGCGTCGAGCCAGCCGATCGGCTCCTCGGTGACGTCCCGGTAGCCGTCGCGCTCGAGGTAGACGATGACCGCGGTGATCACGAGGCACGCCGCCGCGATGCCGACGCGGGCGAGGATGGACGCGAGCGGGCTCAGCCTCCGCGCAGGCAGCCGCAGCACCGACGTCACGCGCCGAACCTTTCCAGATGAAGGCGACCTTCATCCCATAGAGCCGTACGAACCGGCCCATCATCCCGGGAGCTCTCCCCAGGCGACGTCGGGCGACGGACTGAACCCGTCACGGCAGGGGCAGCACGAGTACGCCGGTGCCGCGCGCGCCCGCGCCGTGCGCCACCACCGCGAGGCCGTCCGCGAGCGCGATCCCCCGCAGCGCGGCCGGGCCGTCGTGCGGCAGCGGAGTGGCCGACGGCACCAGCGACGTACGCCGACGCTGCACCGGCACCAGCCGCACCCAGCCCTCGGAATCCACGAGACCGGGCGGCACGTCGGCCGCGAGCACGCACTCCTCGGTGCGCGACTCGTCCGCGCCGAGCTCGCCGCGCAGCACCGCCAGCAGCGGCACCAGCAGCGTCAGCACACCGGCCACCGCTCCTAGCGGCGCCTCGGGCAGCGACACCACGCGCCGCCCGTCCGGCAGCACCGCGAGGCTGCTCGCGGTTCCCGGTCGTACGGCGACCCCGTCGACCACCCACCGGCCGGAGAGCCGGGCCACGGCGCGGTGGACGTCGTCGGACGTCGAGGTCGCGCCCGTCACCACGATCACGTCGCTGTTGGCGTCGTCGATCGTGTCGACCAGCTCGTCGAGGCCGCCGAGCACGCGCACCGGCGGGAAGGCGCGCCCACCGGCCCAGGCGATCCAGCCGGGCAGCATCGGCCCGAGCGCGTCGCGGCCCTTCTCCGGTACGACGATGGCGACGTCGGGCGGTCGTACGACGGGCAGCGTGTCGAGGCCGGCCGCCGCAGCGAGAGCCGTGACCGCGGGTGTCACGACCCCGCCGGCCTGCAGCAGCATCTCGCCCGCCGCAGCCTCCTCGCCGCGCGGCCGCACGTCGCTGCCGGGCTCGACGTAGCCCGCATGCGGCGCGAGCCGTCCAGACGCCGGGTCGCCCACGTGCAGGCGGCCGGTGCGGCCCTCGTCGAGCACGAGCGCGTGGTCGGCGCGCAGCACGGAGTCGGCACCGAAGGGCAGCACGCCGCCCGCCGACACCTCGACCGCGCAGCCGTCCCCGAGGTGGTCGACCGGGCCGGGTACGACGTCCCACGGGCCCGGGCCGCTCACAGCCCAGCCGTCGACGTGGGCGGCGTCGGCCGGGGGGAGCGCGGTCGTGGCGACCAGCGGCTCTGCGAGCACGGCGCCGACCGCGGCCGCGAGCGGCACCGAGACGACGGGCAGCGAGTCGGCCGCCTCGCGCGCAGCACGCCGCGCGACGCTCCAGCTCACCAGCCCGTCGGTCATGCCCTGATCCTCCCGCGTGCGCCGTACGCCGCACGTGCGCGACGCGCGCCGTACGCCTCCGACACCCAGAACGCTTGACGGCCGCATCAAGTTGATGTCAGTGTCAGATGACGCCGGTGTCAGGTGCTGGCGTCGTCGCAGGTCGGAGGGTGACGTGGCACGGATCGCGAGCAGGGTCGACCTGCGCTCGCCGGCGTACGCCGACAACCGCGCGGCCATGCTCGAGGCGCTCGGCGAGATCGACGCGCTCACCGCCCAGGTCGTGCGCGGCGGCGGGACGAGCGACGACGCGAAGGCGGCCACGGCCGTCGCCAAGCTGCGCGGGCGAGGCAAGCTGCTGCCGCGCGAGCGCATCGGCCTGCTGATCGACCGTGGGTCGCCGTTCCTCGAGCTCTCGCCGCTCGCCGGCCACGGCACCGACGACCCGCTCGGCGGCGGCATGGTCAGCGGTATCGGCCGCATCAACGGCGTCGAGTGCGTGATCAGTGCGAACGACCCGACCGTGAAGGGCGGCGCCCAGGGCCCGACCAGTGTCGCCAAGGGCCTGCGCGCGATGGAGATCGCGCGCGTCAACCGGCTGCCGCTCGTGAGCCTCACCGAGTCGGCCGGCGCCGACCTCCCCAAGCAGGCCGAGATCTTCGTGCCGGGCGGCGCGAGCTTCAAGAACCTCACGCGGCTCTCGGCTGCGGGCATCCCGACCATCACGCTGGTCTTCGGCTCGTCCACCGCCGGCGGCGCCTACGTGCCCGGCATGAGCGACTACGTCGTGCTGCAGAAGGACGCCGCGAAGGTCTACCTCGGCGGGCCGCCGCTGGTGAAGATGGCGATCGACGAGGATGCCGACGAGGAGCAGCTCGGCGGCGCGGAGATGCACGCGCGCACGAGCGGTCTCGCCGACTACCTCGCCGCCGACGAGCCCGACGCCCTGCGCATCGGGCGCGACATCGTCGGCCACCTCAACTGGCGCACGCTCGGGCCCGGGCGCTCGAAGGCACCCGTCGCACCGGCGTACGACGCCGACGAGCTCCTCGGCATCGCGAGCGCCGACGTGCGTGTGCCGTTCGAGGTGCGCGAGGTGATCGCGCGCGTCGTCGACGGCAGCGAGCTCGAGGAGTTCAAGCCGCTCTACGGCTCGACCCTCGTGACCGGCTGGGCGCACCTCGACGGCTTCCCGATCGGCATCCTCGCCAACAACGGAATCCTCTTCAGCGAGGAGGCCGAGAAGGGGGCGCAGTTCATCCAGCTCTGCGAGCGCCATGACGTGCCGATCCTGTTCATCCAGAACATCACCGGCTTCATGGTGGGCACGCGCTACGAGCAGGGCGGCATCATCAAGGACGGCGCCAAGCTCATCAACGCGGTGTCGAACTCCACCGTCCCGCACCTCACGCTGATGGTGGGTGCGTCGTACGGCGCCGGAAACTACGGCATGAGCGGTCGCGCCTACGACCCGCGCTTCGTCTTCACCTGGCCCAACCACCGCATCGCGGTCATGGGGCCGAAGCAGCTCGGCGGCGTGCTCGAGATCGTGGCCAAGCAGCGCACCGAGGCGGCCGGGCAGCCCTTCGACGCCAACGCTTTCGCGCCGATGCGCGAGGCGTTCGAGCAGCAGGTCGAGGCGCAGTCGACGGCGCTCTTCGCGACCGGCCGGCTGTGGGACGACGGCATCATCGACCCGCGCGACACCCGCACGGTCCTCTCGCTCGCGCTCTCCGCCGTGCACTCAGCACCGGTGCAGGGCGCGAACACCTACGGCGTCTTCCGGATGTGACCGCATGAGCCGCCCGATCACCCGCCTCCTCGTCGCCAACCGCGGCGAGATCGCCCGTCGCGTCATCCGTACGGCCGAGGAGCTCGGCATCGAGACCGTCGCCGTCTTCAGCGAGCCCGACCGCGCGCTGCCGTTCGTCGATGAGGCGACGTACGCCGTCGCCCTCGGCGGCACGGCGTCCGTGGAGTCGTACCTCGACGCGGCCAAGGTGCTCGATGCCGCGCGCCGCACCGGCGCCGACGCCATCCACCCGGGATACGGCTTCCTCTCCGAGAACGCCGAGTTCGCGCAGTCGGTGGCCGACGCGGGCCTCGTGTGGGTCGGCCCGACGCCGTCGTCCATGCGGGCCATGGCGCTCAAGGTCGAGGCCAAGCGCATCGCCGCCGACGCCGGTGTGCCGCTCGTGCCGGGCGCCGAGCTCATCGCCGACGTGACGGATGCCGATCTGCTCCGCACGGGGGAGCAGGTCGGATATCCGTTGCTGGTCAAAGCATCTGCGGGCGGCGGCGGCAAGGGCATGCGCATCGTGCACGATGCCGGCAACCTCGTCGAGGCCGTGCAGGGGGCTCGCCGCGAGGCGGCGTCGTCCTTCGGTGACGCGACGGTCTTCCTCGAGCGCTACCTCGAGCGGTCGCGGCACGTCGAGGTGCAGGTCTTCGGCGACACCCACGGCAGTGTCGTGCACCTCTTCGAGCGCGAATGCTCGATCCAGCGCCGCCACCAGAAGGTGGTCGAGGAGTCGCCGTCGCCGGGCGCGACACCCGCCACCCTCGAGCGGATGTACGCAGCCGCGGTCTCCCTCGCCTCTGCGATCGGATACGTGGGCGCCGGCACGGTCGAGTTCCTCGTCAGCGGCGACGACGAGGCGCAGGAGTTCTTCTTCCTGGAGATGAACACCCGCCTCCAGGTCGAGCACCCCGTCACCGAGATGGTCACCGGGCTCGACCTCGTGGAGTGGCAGATCGCGGTCGCGCAGGGCGAGCCGCTTCCGTTGGCACAGGACGACATCGAGCGCGAGGGCCACGCCATCGAGGTGCGCCTCTACGCCGAGGACCCCGCGAACGGATACCTCCCCAGCACCGGCACCATCAGCAGCTGGGACCTCGGCTCCTGGCTGCCCGGGCTGCGCATCGACAGCGCGGTCGAGGAGGACTCGGTCGTCTCCTCGTTCTACGACCCGATGCTCGCCAAGGTGATCGCGCATGCCGACACACGCGACGACGCGGCCCGTGCGCTGGCCGACCTGCTCCGCGGCTCGGACATCGCGGGTGTGCGCACCAATTCCGCGATGCTCGCGGCTGTGCTGGAGTCGCCCTCGTTCCTGGCCGGCGACACCACGACCGCCTTCCTCGACCAGCACCCGGAGGTGCTGGCACCGGCTGCGCCGGAGGACGTGGTCCGGAGGCACGTGCTCGCAGCCGCCCTCACCGTGCTCGGCGAGGTGGAGGAGGCCGGCCCGCGCGACGGCCTCGTCGCCCCGCCGTCCGGGTGGCGGAACGTCGCCGGCGTGCCGGAGGTGCTGGCGCTGGGCTTCGTCCACGCAGGGCGGAGCCGGTCGGCCACGGTCGCGCGTGCCTGGGGGCGTGCGGGGTCGACGTACTGGCTGGGGCTCGACGTCGACGCAGCCGGCCTGGGCGCGCAGATGATCACCGGGGACGACCGCTTCGAGCAGCTCGAGGGGGTGCGGCTGTCGACGGAGTCGTTCTACGGGCTCGTGCTCGGGGAGCCGGAGTGCCGTCTCGAGGTCGACGGCATCCGCTCGTCCGTGCGCGTGACGGCCGACCAGAGCGTGCGCCCGACGTTCTGGGACGACGCCCAGCCTTTGCCGCCGCAGGGGCCTCGGTCGGTGCGCGTGCTGTCGGACGGATGGACCACCGAGCTCGACGTCGTCGAGGCGTGGGCGGCGTCGGGGCACGACGGAGCCGGTGCCGGCCCGACCACGCCCGTGCCCGGCACGGTCACGCACGTCGCGGTCTCGGTGGGCGAGGAGGTCGAGGCGGGCGCGGCGCTGGTGGTGCTCGAGGCGATGAAGATGGAGCACACCATCCGTGCCGACGTCGCGGGCACGGTGACCGAGATCCACGTGAGCGTGGGCCAGAGCGTCGACGCCCACGCCGTGGTCGCCACCGTCGAGGCGACGTCATGAGCGAGCGACCGGTGCGGATCGCGAACTGCTCGGGGTTCTTCGGCGACCGGCTCGACGCGGCACGCGAGATGGTCGAGGGCGGCCCGATCGATGTGCTCACCGGCGACTGGCTCGCCGAGCTCACGATGCTGATCCTCGCCCGGCAGCGGATGAAGCACGGCGTGGGCAGCGGCTATGCCCGCACGTTCCTCACGCAGATGGAGCAGGTGCTCGGCACCTGCCTCGACCGCGGCATCAAGGTCGTGTCGAACGCCGGTGGCCTCGACCCAGCCGGCGCCGCGGCGGCGCTGCGCGAGAAGGCCGACGAGCTCGGCCTGGGGCACGTGCGCATCGCGTACGTCGAGGGCGACGACCTCATGCCGCGCCTCGACGAGCTGAAGGCCGCGGGCGAGACGTTCACCAACCTCGACACCGGCGAGACCCTCGAGTCGTTCGGCATGCCGCCGCTGACCGCGAACGCCTACCTCGGCGGCCGCGGCATCACCGCGGCGCTCGCGGCAGGCGCCGACGTCGTCATCACCGGTCGCGTCACCGACGCCGCGCTCGTCGTGGGCCCGGCCGCGTGGTGGCACGGCTGGTCGTACGACGACGCAGCCAACCTCGACCGGCTGGCCGGCGCGGTGGTCGCGGGCCACGTGATCGAGTGCGGCGCGCAGGCGACCGGCGGAAACTACGCGTTCTTCTCCGACGTGCCCGGGCTCGAGCACGTCGGCTTCCCGTGGGCCGAGGTGGCCGACGACGGCAGCAGCGTGATCGGCAAGCACGACGGCACCGGCGGTCTCGTGAGCCTCGGCACCGTCACCGCGCAGCTGCTCTACGAGATCGGCGGCCCGGAGTACGCGAACCCGGACGTGACAGCGCACTTCGGCACGATCGAGCTGGCCGAGGTGGCACCCGACCGCGTCGCCATCTCCGGCGTACGCGGTCTGCCCGCGCCCGAGACGGTCAAGGTCGCGGTCAACACCCTCGGCGGCTTCAGGAACACGGCGTCGCTGGTGGTCACCGGGCTCGACGTCGAGGCCAAGGCCGATCTCGCCCTCCGCACGGTCGCCGGCGTGACTCTGCAGCAGGCGCAGTCCCTCTCGCCGGTCGATCTCGCCGCCGCGAGCACGTTCCGGGTGCGCGAGCTGCACGCCGACCTGCTGCGCCGCGACCGCGAGGACCCCGCCACCACCGCGGACGCCCAGGCCGAGCTGCGGCTCACCGTGAAGGCCGCGGATCCGAAGGCGGTCGGCAAGGCCTTCACCGCGCCCATCGTCGAGAGCGCGCTCGCGACGTACCCCGGCATGTTCCCGACGGCGCCGCCCGCCGAGGGCACGCCGTACGGCGTCTACTGGCCGACCACCGTGCCGGCGTCGATCGTGACCCAGACCGTCACCCTCGACGGCGAGGTCGTCGCCACCACGCCGTCCGGTCTTCGAGTTACTGCCCACATGGTTGTTGAGGAGGCTGCTTCAACGACCATGTGGGCAGTAACTCGCGAAAGCGAGGGGGACGGCGCCGGGCCGCGGCTGCCGCTCGGCACGTTCGTCGGGGCGCGCAGCGGAGACAAGGGCGGCAACGCCAACGTCGGGCTGTGGGTACGTCGCTCCGGCGACGACCGGCTCGACCGGCACCGCTGGGAGTGGCTGGCGAGGCTCGTCGTCGAGGACGGCATCAGCACGCTGCTGCCGGAGTCAGCCGCTCTCGAGCACGAGGTGCACGTGCTGCCCAACCTCCTCGCGGTCAACGTCGTCATCCGGGGCTGGCTCGGCCGTGGCGTCGCCGACTCGACCAGCCTCGACCCGCAGGCCAAGGGCCTCGGCGAGCACCTCCGTGCCCGAATCGTGCAGATCCCCGAACACCTTCTGCGAGAGGACGCCTCGTGAACGCCGACCCCGACACCGTCGTGGAGCGCACGGCACCGCTCACCGAGCGCGGGCGGCGCACGCGCGAGAAGCTGCTCGCCGCTGCGCGCAACCTGTTCGAGGAGCGCGGGTACGCCGCGACCCGCATGACCGATGTCAGCATCGTCGCGGGAGTGAGCCACGGCACGGCCTACACGTGGTTCACCGACAAGGAGGCGGTGCTGCGCGCGCTCGTCGACACCATCGTGACCG
>NZ_JBHSTI010000019.1:0-2141 GCF_042660085.1 Longivirga aurantiaca
TGGGCCGGTCGGTGACCGTGCCGGACCCGGACGGGTGGCGCGTCGTCCTGGTCGACCGGGCGCACGGCTGACGCGACCGCGTCACCAGTCGTCGCCGGGGCGCTCCTCGCAGGCGATGGGGTGCGTGATGGCGATGTCGGCGCTCGGCCCGAACCGCAGCACGAGCACGTAGCCGTCGTCCTCGGGGCTGCGCTCCCAGACCCCGTCGCGCACGACGTGCGTCGGACCGAGCCACACCTGCCAGCCGAGCCGTGTGTAGAACGCGCGCCGGCCGGTGCCGAGGGCGCCGAGCTCGTACGACTCCCGGATCACCTCGGCAGCAGCGCCGATCAGCGCCTCGCCCAGCCCCAGTCCCTGCCTGTCCGGGCGTACGCCGACAGCCTCGATGTACCCGGTCTCGAAGTGCGTGCCTCCGACGTGGATGGTCCGGCGTACGACCGCTGCGTGGCCGACGACGTCGTCGCCCTCGCGGATCACGAGGTGGGTGCCGCCGAGGGCGTGGTTCCAGTCGTGGTCGCTGAAGCGCTCGTCCTCGTCCTCGTGCGAGAAGGCGAGGTCCATGAGCTGCCGGGCACTGACCGCGGTGGGCACCGGCAGCGACTCGGTGGAGTACGTCTCGACCACGATCACCCGTCCAGCCTCGCATCCACCTCCCCCGGTGGGCGCGCGGGATCAGCCCCGGTGACCGAATCGGAACGCGACCGTGAGGTCAGTGGAACCTGCGCAGGCGGAGGCTGTTGGCGACGACGCTGACGCTCGACAACGCCATCGCGAGCCCGGCCACGATCGGCGTGAGCAGCCCGGAGGCCGCCAGCGGGATCGCGGCGACGTTGTAGCCGAAGGCCCAGGCGAGGTTCTGCTTGATCGTGCGCAGCGTCGCGCGGGACAGGCGCACCGCGTCCCCCGCGGTGCGGAGGTCGTCGCGCAGCAGCGTGATGTCGGCGGCCTCGATGGCGACGTCGGTGCCGCCGCCCATCGCGATCCCGAGGTCGGCTGCGGCGAGCGCCGCGGCGTCGTTGATGCCGTCGCCCACGACCGCCACGACGCGGCCCTGGGCGCGCAGCTCCTCGACGACCGTGACCTTGTCCTCGGGGCGCGCGTCGGCCACGACGTTGGTGATGCCGACCTGGGCCGCTACGTTCTCCGCGACCGCGGTCGCGTCGCCGGTCACCATGACGGGCTCGAGGCCGAGGGCGCGCAGCGAGGCGATCGCCTCGGCCGAGGTGGCGCGGACCTCGTCGGCGATGCCGATCACCGCGCGCAGCGCGCCGTCGACCTCGACCGCCACGACCGTCATGCCGTCGTGCCGCCACTGGGTGACGTCGGTGCTCCAGTGGTGGCTGTCGCCGACGCCGACCCACTCGGGCCGGCCGACCCGCACGGCCTGTGCGGCCACGAGGCCGGAGACGCCGGATCCGCGGATCGCCTCGTGCGCCTCGAGATCCGGGAGTGCACCGTGCGCGGTGGCGTAGTCGGTGAGCGCCCGTGCGACCGGGTGGGCGGAGCCGGCCTCGAGTGCACCGGCGAGCAGGATGGCGTCGTCGTCGCCTCGGCGTCGCAGCACCGTCATGACGCCGCTCGTGATCGTGCCGGTCTTGTCGAGCACGATCGTGTCGACGCGACGGGTCGACTCGAGCACCTCGGGCCCGCGCACGAGCACGCCCATGCCGGCGCCCCGGCCGGTGCCGACGAGCAGTGCTGTCGGGGTGGCGAGGCCGAGCGCGCACGGGCAGGCGATCACGAGAACGGCGACCGCGGCGGTGAAGCCCTGCTGCCACCCGGTGGTGAGGCCCCAGCCGAGCAGTGTGAGAACGGCGATCACGAGCACGACCGGCACGAACACCGAGGACACGCGATCGGCCAGTCGCTGCACGGGCGCCTTGCCGCTCTGGGCCGCGGTGACGAGCGCGGTGATACGGGCGAGCGCGGTGTCGGAGCCCACGCGGGTCGCGCGCAGCACGAGGAGGCCGTCCTGCACCACCGTGCCGCCGTCGACGTCGTCCCCAGGGCCGACCTCGACGGGCACGGACTCCCCCGTGAGCATCGATGCGTCGACCGCAGACTCGCCCTCGGTCACGACGCCGTCGGTGGGGATGCGTTCCCCCGGCTTCACGACCACGAGGTCGCCGACCTTCACGTGC
>NZ_JBHSTI010000020.1:0-5833 GCF_042660085.1 Longivirga aurantiaca
ACACGCCGGCCGACACGGGCCGCACGGAGTGCTCCCAGCGGTCGGCGGGGGCCTCGTGCTCGCCCGGGTCCTTGCGGACGCGGGTGAGGAGGCCGAGCGCGACGCCCGCGACGGTCGCGTGGATCCCGCTGGCGTGCATGAGCCCCCAGATGACGAGGGCGAGGGGGAGGTAGACCCACCACCCCTCGACCCGCAGCCGCTGGAGCAGGATCCAGAGCCCCATGCCGACGATCGACAGCAGGAACGGCACGAGCGCGAAGCCGTACGAGTAGAAGACCGCGATCACGAGGATCGCGCCGAGGTCGTCGACGACGGCGAGCGTCAGCAGGAACGCCCGCAGCGCCACCGGCAGGTTGCGGCCGAGGACCGCGAGCACCGCGAGGGCGAACGCGATGTCGGTGGCCATGGGGATGCCCCAGCCGACCCGGGCGGCGGTGTCGCCCATGACCGTGACGGTCAGGGTGAACAGCAGCGCCGGCATCGCCATGCCGCCGAGCGCCGCCACGACCGGGACGATGGCCTTGCGGCGGTCCGAGAGCGACCCGACCACGAGCTCGTGCTTCAGCTCGAGCCCCGCGACGAAGAAGAAGACGGCGAGCAGGCCGTCGGCGGCCCAGGTGGCGAGGGTCAGGTCGAGGTGAAGCACGGCCGGGCCGACCACGATCTCGGTGAGCGAGGTGTAGGCGTCGCGCCACGGCGAGTTGGCCCAGACGAGGGCGATGACGGCCGCGCCGAGCAGCAGGCCGCCGCCGACGGTCTCGTTGCGCAGGGCGGTGAGGACGTACGAGCGCTCGGCGAGCGGCAACCGGTCGAACACGACGTTGGGCTGGCTCACGACACCTCCGTGCGGTCGGCGCCCGTCGTGCCGGCCGGGTGATCGGCCGACCTGCCGGGCGTGCGGTCACGACGAGCGGACCCGTCGCCCGGGCACCGCGCCGACCAGACTTCCCGGCTCACCACCGTCCACCCTGCCACATCCGCAGCCCCCGGCCCCGGTGCAATGAGCCGGGGACGCAGCGGGGGTCAGTCCTCGTTGGCGGCGCCGCTGGCGAGGCCCTCGCCGATGAGGTTCATGACGCTGGCGTCGGCGAGGGTGGTGGTGTCGCCGGTGGCGCGGCCCTCGGCGACGTCGCGCAGGAGACGGCGCATGATCTTGCCCGAGCGGGTCTTGGGGAGCTCGGGCACGACGAGGATCTGGCGCGGCTTGGCGATCGGGCCGATCTCGTGGGCGACGTGGTTGCGCAGGTCGGCCACCACGTGGTCGCCGGGGTCGACGCCCTCGCGCAGGATCACGAACGCGACGATGCCCTGGCCGGTGGTCTCGTCGGTGGCGCCGACGACGGCCGCCTCGGCGACGACCGGGTGCGAGACGAGCGCGGACTCGACCTCGGTGGTCGAGATCCGGTGGCCCGACACGTTCATGACGTCGTCGACGCGGCCGAGGAGCCAGATCGCGCCGTCCTCGTCGAGCTTGGCGCCGTCGCCGGCGAAGTAGAGGCCCTTCCAGCGCGACCAGTAGGTCTCGACGTAGCGGTCGTTGTCGCCCCAGATGCCGCGCAGCATGGACGGCCACGGCTCGGTCAGCACGAGGTAGCCGCCTCCGCCGTTGCCGACGGGGTGGGCCTCGTCGTCGACGACCTCGGCGTTGATGCCGGGGATCGCGGTCATCGCCGAGCCGGGCTTGGTCGCGGTGACGCCGGGCAGCGGGCTGATCATGATCGCGCCGGTCTCGGTCTGCCACCACGTGTCGACGATCGGGCAGCGGTCGCCGCCGATGACGCGGCGGTACCACATCCACGCCTCGGGGTTGATGGGCTCGCCCACCGACCCGAGCACGCGGAGGCTGGTCATGTCGAAGCCGGCAGGGATGTCCTCGCCCCACTTCATGAACGTGCGGATCGCCGTGGGCGCGGTGTAGAGGATCGAGACGCGGTACTTCTCGACGAGCTCCCACCAGCGGCCGTTGTGCGGCGTGTCGGGAGTGCCCTCGTACATGAGCGACGTCGCCCCGTTGGCGAGCGGGCCGTAGACGACGTACGAGTGGCCGGTGACCCAGCCGATGTCGGCGGTGCACCAGTAGACGTCGGTGTCGGCCTTGAGGTCGAAGACGTTCTTGTGCGTGTACGACGCCTGCGTGAGGTAGCCGCCGGTCGTGTGCAGGATGCCCTTGGGCTTACCCGTGGTGCCCGAGGTGTAGAGGATGAACAGCGGGTGCTCGGCGTCGAACGCCGTCGCCTCGTGCGTGGTCGACTGCGACCCCACGAGGTCGTGCCACCAGATGTCCTTGTCGGTCCACTCGATGTCGTCCTGGCCCGTGCGCTTCACGACGAGCACGCTCTTGATCGACGGCGACGCCGCGACGGCCTCGTCGACCGCGGGCTTCAGCGCCATCGGCTTGCCGCGGCGGTTGCCGCCGTCGCACGTGATCACCAGGACCGCCTCGGCGTCCTCGATGCGCGAGCGCAGCGCCTCGGCGGAGAACCCGCCGAACACCACCGAGTGCACGGCGCCGATGCGTGCGCACGCGAGCATCGCGACCGCGGCCTCGGGGATCATCGGCAGGTAGATCGCGACGCGGTCGCCGGCCTTCACGCCGAGCGACTCCAGCGCGTTCGCGGCCTGGCTCACCTCGGCCAGGAGCTCGGCGTAGGTGATGTCGCGGGTGTCGCCGGGCTCGCCCTCGAAGTGGTACGCCACCTTGTCGCCGCGCCCGGCCGCGACGTGCCGGTCGAGGCAGTTCACCGCGACGTTGAGCTTGCCGCCGTCGAACCACTTCACGAACGGCGCGTCCGACCAGTCGAGAGCCGTCGTCCACGGCGTCTCCCACTCGAGGGTCGCTGCCTGCTTCTCCCAGAACGCGACGCGGTCCGCCGAGGCCTCGGCGTACAGGTCGGCCGTCGCGTTGGCCTGCGCGGCGAACTCCGCCGACGGCGGGAAGGCGCGGTCCTCGTGGGACAGGTTCTCGATCGCGTCGTGGCTCACGTCGCTCCTCGGTTCTGGGGGTCGGCGGGTGCCGACGGGAGTCAGGTGTCGTTTCTACCGCAGGGCGGGGTTGCGGGGGAGGCTGCATGCCTAGGCTGCCCCGGTGAGCGTGCGGCCGAGGTGCCCCGGCGGACCGGGGCACCTCGGCGCGGCTGCGGGGCGGCGCCGCTCTCGAACGACGCCGCCCCACGGCTCAGTGCGCGCCGGCCCCCGTGAGGGCTCGCACCTCGAGCTCGGGGTACTTCTCCTCGCTCGACTCCTCGCGCCCGGTCATCGTGCCGAGCCAGGCGCAGAAGAAGCCGAACGGGATCGAGATGAGCCCCGGGTTGTTGAGCGGGAACAGCGCCGGGGTCGTCGTCGAGAAGATCGACGTCGGCGTGCCGAAGCCCACCGGCGAGATCACGACGAGGATCAGGGCCATGCCGAGACCGCCGTAGATCCCCCACACCGCACCGCGGGTGGTGAACCGCTTCCAGAACAGCGAGAAGAGGATCGTCGGCAGGTTCGCCGACGCCGCGACCGCGAACGCGAGCCCCACGAGGAACGCGATGTTCTGCTTCTGGGCGAGGATCCCGAGGATGATCGCGAGGACGCCGATCGCGATGGTCGCGAGCCGCGCCACCTTGACCTCCTCGGCCCCGGTCGCCTTGCCCTTCTTGATCACGTTGCCGTAGAAGTCGTGTGCGAACGACGAGCTCGACGCCAGCGTGAGCCCTGCGACCACCGCGAGGATCGTCGCGAAGGCGACGGCGCAGATGACCGACATGAGGACCGTGCCGCCGACCGAGCCGGCGCCGCCACCGAGGAACTGCGCGAGCAGGGGCGCCGCGGAGTTGCCGCCCTTGTCCGCCTCGGTGATGGCCTCCGACCCGACCAGAGCCGCAGCACCGAAGCCGAGGAACGTCGTCATGATGTAGAAGGCGCCGATGATGCCGATCGCCCAGTTGACCGACGTACGGGCCGCACGCGCGGTGGGGACGGTGTAGAAGCGCGTGAGGATGTGCGGGAGGCCGGCCGTGCCGAGCACCAGCGCGAGGCCGAGCGACAGCAGGTCGACCGGGTCCTTGTACTTGTTGCCGGGCGCGAGGAAGTTCGGGTTGCCGCTCGCGTCCTGAGCCGCGGTCAGCATCGTCGAGACGTTGAAGTTGAACTTCATGAGGACGAGCACCGAGATCAGGATCGTGCCGCCCATGAGCAGCAGGGCCTTGATGATCTGCACCCAGGTGGTCGCCTTCATGCCGCCGACGATCACGTAGACGATCATCAGCGCGCCGACCGCGGCGATGGTGAGGCTCTTGCCCGCGTCGGACGTGATGCCGAGCAGGAGCGAGACCAGTGCACCCGCGCCGGCCATCTGGGCCAGCAGGTAGAACAGCGAGATCGTCAGGGTGGAGATCGACGCCGCGGTGCGTACGGGGCGCTGGCGCAGGCGGTAGGCCAGGACGTCGGCCATCGTGAACTTGCCTGAGTTGCGCAGCGGCTCGGCCACGAACAGCAGCACGACGAGGTACGCGACGAGGAAGCCGACGCTGTAGAGGAAGCCGTCGTAGCCGTAGAGGGCGATCAGCCCTGCGATGCCGAGGAAGGAGGCTGCCGACATGTAGTCGCCGGAGATGGCGATGCCGTTCTGGATGCCGCCGATCGAGCGGCCCGCGGCGTAGAAGTCCTCCGCGTTCTTGGTCTTGCGCCCCATCACCACGGTGATGCCGAGGGTGATGCCGACGAAGACGAGGAAGAGCACGATCGCGAGGATCCGCTGGGAGTCGCTGGTGATCGCGGCTGCGAGGGTCGTGGTCACTGGTCAGGCTCCCGTGCTCAGGTCGGCCTCGAGGAGCTCCTCGTCGGACGTGTGGGTGGGGTGCGCGCCGCGCAGGGCGTCGAGCCGCTCCACCTCCGCCTTGAGCTCGGTGGCCTCCGGGTCGATGTTCTTGTCGGCGTAGCGCGTGTACGCGATCGCGATCGCGAAGGTGCTGACGAACTGCAGCAGCGCGAAGATGTATCCGATGGTGATCGAGCCGATGACGGGGGTCGCCATCCACTCTCGCTGCCATCCGGCGCAGTAGATGAGCAGCAGGTACCACGCCATGAACAGCGCGCCCATCGGGAAGATGAAGCGGCGGTAGCGGCTGCGCAGGTCGCGGAACTTCGGGCTCCGCTCGACGACGAGGTACGGGTCCTCGTGCGTGCTTTCGGTAGAGCTCACTGGGACTCCTCCGGTCGGGACGTCCGATCGAGATGGACAGAGCGCCTGTGACCTCGGTCACCCGGCGGGAGCGAGTGTGGGTGCCGGCGATGCTGCGCGGAACGGGATGCCCCGTGCACCTCGCCGGGTGGCAGGCACGGCGAGCCGAGAGGGGCCCGACGGCCGTTGCGCCTGCGCCGAACGGTCCGGCCTGCGCGCCGAACGGCCGCCGCGTCCTGCAGGTGTGACGGGGCCGTGAACCGTTGGGCGCCGTGAGGTTTCGTGGGCAGACCGGCCGCTCAGCGGCGGGTGTCGAGCTCCTCGGGCGCGTGCAGGCGCGTCATCGCGCTGTCCGCCGTACGCCGTCCGCGGTCGGTCGTGCGCAGCGACACGATGATCCCGGCGGCGAACGCGAGCGGCACGGTCCACGCGGCCGGCTGGCCGAGGAGCGCGCCGACGATGCCCGTGAACGGACCTGCGGCGAGCACCAGCACGACGGCGAAGAGCGCCGTGCCGCCGCCGACCCACAGCGCGGCGAGGGCGCCCCGCGAGGTGAGGCGCGGCCACCAGATGCCGAGCACGAGCAGCGGGCAGAACGTCGAGGCCGCGACCGCGAAGGCGAGCGTCACCGTCTGCGCGAGGTTCGCGCGTCCGGCGACCAGTGCGAGG
>NZ_JBHSTI010000021.1:0-7147 GCF_042660085.1 Longivirga aurantiaca
GTGCACGCGCACCTCGACCTTGTGCGAGCCGAGAACCTTGATCGGCGAGACGATCGTGACCTTGCGCTTGTCGACCGACGGGCCACCGGCGGCCTCGACCGCGGAGACGACGTCGCCGACGGTGATCGCGCCGAACAGGCGGCCGCTGTCGCCGGCACGCGCCGGGACCTTGACCTTCAGGCCCTCGAGCGAGGACTTGATCGCCTGGGCGGAGTCGAGGTCGCGGACCTCGCGCACGTCGCGCGCACGCTTGATCTGCGCGACCTGCTTCTCGCCGCCCTTGGTCCACGCGGTCGCGAGACCGCGCGGGAGGAGGTAGTTGCGGCCGTAGCCGTCCTTCACCTCGACGACGTCGCCAGGGGCGCCGAGACCGTTCACGTCCTGAGTCAGGATGAGCTTCATGGTGTAGTCGCCTCCTTCGTCAGCGGGCGGTCGAGGTGTAGGGCAGGAGCGCCATCTCGCGGGCGTTCTTGACCGCGGTCGCGACGTCGCGCTGGTGCTGGGTGCAGTTGCCGCTCACGCGACGGGCACGGATCTTGCCGCGGTCGGAGATGTACTTGCGCAGCAGCGGCGTGTCCTTGTAGTCGACGCTCGCGATCTTCTCCTTGCAGAAGATGCAAACCTTCTTCTTCGGCTTACGAAGAGCAGGCTTAGCCATCGTGGTGCTCCTATCGGGAGCCCGGCGTCAGGCCGGGATGGGGTCTGTCGGATGGATGCCGGCGGCTCGCTGGCCACCGGGGTGCCGCACCAGGTGCGACCGTGCTGTGAGGTCCTAGAACGGAGGCTCGTCGTACGACGCGCCACCGCCGCCGCCACCCCAGGCGCCACCGCCGCCGGCAGCGTTGCCGCCACCGCCGGCCGGGGTCGCCCACGGGTCGTCGGCCGGGCCGGAGTTGCCTCCGCCGCCCTGCTGGCCGCCGCCGAAGCCGCCTCCGCCGCCACCACCGAAGTCACCGCCGCCGCTGCGGGCCACCTTGGTGACCTTCGCGGTGGCCGTGCGCAGCGCCGGGCCGACGTCGTCGACCTCCATCTCGATGACGGTGACCTTCTGACCCTCGCGGGAGTCGTAGGACCGCTGCTTGAGACGGCCGGTGACGATGACGCGGGTGCCCCGCGTCAGCGACTCGGCGACGTTCTCGGCGTACTGCCTCCACACGCTGCAGCGCATGAAGACGGGCTCGCCGTCCTTCCACTCGTTCGTGGCCTTGTCGAGGTAACGCGAGTTCGACGCGACCGTGAAGCTCGCGACCGCCGCGCCGGACGGGGTGAACCGCAGCTCGGGGTCGTTCGTGAGGTTGCCGACGATGGTGACGTTGATGTCGCCCTGCGCCATGGTGCTAACCGCCTCGGGTGGAAGGTGTGGATTCGGCTGATGGGCCGGACCTTACGGGTGCGATCCGACGGCCGGAAGGGTCGTCGGGCTCGCGGACTGTGGACGACACGCGGAGAGAAGCCGCCTGTCGATCACGGGATTCGCCTAGTGGGCGTCCGGACGCATGACCTTGGTGCGCAGCACAGCCTCGTTGAGGTTGAGCTGGCGGTCGAGCTCCTGGACGGCAGCCGGCGTGCAGCTGAGGTCGAGGACGGCGTAGATGCCCTCGGCCTTCTTGTTGATCTCGAACGACAGGCGACGACGGCCCCAGATGTCGACCTTGTCGACGGTGCCACCCGACTGCTTCACGACATTGAGGAACGTGTCGAGACTGGGAGCGACGGTGCGCTCCTCGAGATCGGGGTCGAGGATCACCATGACCTCGTAATGACGCATGCGATACCCACCTCCTCTGGACTTGGCGGCCACGGTCTCTCCGTGGCAGGAGGGTTGTGCGTCACGTGGACCCGCTCCCGACGACCCATGGGGGCCGCCGTACGGCGCGGACACGTCCGATCAGGGTACGGGACCGGGCAGCCGACCCCCAAATGCCGCCCCCCCCGCCCGCTGGTGTGCGATGAAGGCGACCTTCATCCAATAGAGCCGAACAATTCCGGCCTTCACCGCTACCGGTCAGGGGTGCGGGCCTCGAGGGCGTCGGCGATCCTGGCGAGGCTGAGCGCGATCGAGGCCAGGGCGCTGGTGTCGGCGGTGCTCGGGGCCTTGGCCTTGAACCCGGCGGCCGCCTCGGCCGCCGTCCGCGCCAGCGCCCACGCCGTCGCCGCGTCGCCCGACGTGCTGCTCATCCCAGACTCCCGTCCTCATGGCCCGCCCCGCGCGGGCCCCCGTAGCCAGCACACCATCTGGCCGCGCACTCGTCACCCTCATCCGGCCCCTCATCCGGCTTCCGAGGGGCGGTGCGGGAGGCGGCTGGTCATCGGCGTACGGAGGCGGCGGCGATGACAGAGTGCGGCGCATGGTGGAGCCGTTCGAGGTCCTGACGCTGGAGCAGCTGCGCGCGCGGCGGTCGATCAAGTGGACCCAGCACGCACCGGACGTGCTGCCGCTGTGGATCGCCGAGATGGACGCGCCGCTGCCGGCGTCGGTCGTCGCGGCGCTGTCGGCCGACCTCGCCGCGGGCGACGCCGGCTACGCGCCGCTCGACACGGCGTACGCCGAGGCCTTCGCCCACGTCGCCGCCGCACGCTGGGGGTGGACGGTGGACCCGGCAGCAACCTGTGTCTGCGCGGACGTGCTCACGGGCATCACGCGATCGCTCGAGCTGCTCACGAAGCCCGGGGAGACGGTGCTCGTGCCGGCGCCGGTCTACACGCCGCTGCTCCTGCTGCCCACCTCGACGGCGGGCTGCCGTTCGGCGTCGGGGGCGAGGGCTTCGTGCGGCTCAACCTCGCTGCGTCGCGCTCGACTCTGGCCGAGGCCGTCGAGCGGATGGCGCGATCGCTCGACCGCTGAGCGGTGCGCCTGCCCTCCCCGTGATGGGAAGGATTGTTCGGCTCTATTGGATGAAGGTCGCCTTCATCCAAAACGCAAACGGCGGGGGGTGGGAGGATCGGCGGCGTGCGCATCGTGACGTGGAACATCAACGGGGTCCAGGTACGGACCGACCGGCTGCTCGCGTTCCTGGAGTCGGCGCAGCCCGACGTCCTGGTGCTGCAGGAGCTCAAGGCCCCGACCGACCTGTTCCCGTACGACGAGGTGCGCGCGGCCGGCTACGAGGTGGCGGCCCGCGGCGACGGGCGCTGGAACGGCGTCGCGATCCTGTCGCGCGTCGGGCTCGACGACGTCAGGTACGACCTGCCCGGGCAGCCGCAGTGGGACGGCGTCACGGAGCCGCGCGCCGTCGCGGCGACCTGCAACGGCGTACGGGTCTGGGGCGTCTACGTGCCCAACGGCCGCACGATCGACGACCCGCACTACGCGTACAAGCTCGAGTGGCTGGCCGCCCTGCGCGAGACCGCCGTCGCCGAGATCGCGGCGGCACCCGACCGGCCATGGGTCGTGCTCGGCGACTTCAACGTCGCGCCGACCGACGCCGACGTCTGGGACATCGCCCAGTTCGCCGACTCCACCCACGTGACCCCGGCCGAGCGCGCCGCCGTCACCGCGCTCACCGACTCCGGTCTCGTCGAGGTCATGCCGCGCGCGCTGAAGTACGACGTGCCGTTCACGTTCTGGGACTACCGCCAGCTCGCCTTCCCCAAGAACACCGGCATGCGGATCGACCTCGTCTTCGGCTCTCCGACGTTCGCCGCCGCCGTCACGGACGCGTACGTCGACCGCGAGGCGCGCAAGACCGGCAAGAAGGGCACGACGCCGCCCAGCGACCACGCCCCGATCGTCGTCGACGTCTCCCTCTAGGGACCCCCGCCCGCTCGCACTCATCAATCCGTCACTTCCCGGGCCCGGAAGCAGCGGATTGATCGGTCTCAGCGGGAGGGGCGGTGCGGCCGGCGTGAGGTCGCGCACTGCGTAGGCGTGCGTGGTCCGGCGGCCGGGCGGCTGGTCGTAGTGTTCCGTTCGTGCCCACGCCGCTCGAGGTCCGCCGGATCACCCCTGAGGAGCACCTCGCGTACGTCGAGGCGCGCACCGCCGCGGGCGCCGACATCTCCTTCCTGCAGGTGCCCAGCTGGGCCGGGGTCAAGGCGGAGTGGAAGCACGCCAGCCTCGGCTGGTTCGACGGCGACGAGCTCGTCGGCGCCGGCCTCGTGCTCCTGCGCCAGGTGCCCAAGGTCAAGCGCTTCCTGGCGTACCTCCCCGAGGGCCCGGACATCGACTGGACCGGCGCGCGCACCGGCCGCGACCTCGCCGACTGGCTCGAGCCGCTGGCCGCACACCTCAAGGCGATCGGCGCGTTCGCCGTGAAGATGGGCCCGCCCGTCACCGTGCGCACCTGGGACGCCGACACCCTCAAGGCCGCGATCGCCGACGGCACCGCCCAGCGCCTGCGCGACGTCCCCGCCGACACCACCGACGACGCAGGCCTCGCCGTCGCCGACCGCCTCCTCGAGCTCGGCTGGAGCCAGAAGGCCGACACCGGCGCCGGCTTCGGCGACGTCCAGCCGCGGTACGTGTTCCAAGTGCCGCTCGCCGGCCGCACCGAGGACGACCTGCTCACGGGCTTCAACCAGCTCTGGCGCCGCAACATCAAGAAGGCCGACAAGGCCGGCGTCGTCGTCGAGCACGGCGGCTTCGACGACCTCCCCGCGTTCCACGAGGTGTACGTCGAGACCGCGGTCCGCGACGGGTTCACGCCGCGCGGCCTCGCGTACTTCCAGCGCATGTGGCGCGCGATGACCGCCGAGGACCCGAGCCGCATCACGCTCTACCTCGCGCGGCACGAGGGGCGCGTGCTCGCCGCGACGACGCTGGTCCGCGTCGGGCAGCACGCGTGGTACTCGTACGGCGCGTCCTCCAACGAGGGCCGCGACGTACGCCCGTCGAACGCGATCCAGTGGGCGATGGTGCGCGACTCGCTCGCGGCAGGCTGCCACGTCTACGACATGCGCGGCATCAGCGACACCCTCGACCCGGACGACCACCTCTTCGGGCTCATCCAGTTCAAGCTCGGCACCGGCGGCCGCGCGTCCGAGTACCTCGGCGAGTGGGACATGCGCCTGCGACCTGTCCTCGCCCGCGCCGTCGAGGGCTACCTCAACCGCCGCTGACCCCGGCCGCAGCCGGGGCCAGCGTGCGGGTCGGTGCTACTGGCCGAGCTGCGACGGGTCGAGCACGTCGGCGGCGTCCGGCTCGGTGATGGTGACGGTCTCGCCCCAGTCGCTGAACTTCAGCGAGCCCTCGGCCCCGCCGTCGATCCAGAGCGGCAGCGGGTCGCCGGTGGTGGCGATCCACAGCGTGCCCTTGTCGCCGTCCTTCAGGCCGATCGCGGGAGTGCCGTCCACGGTCGACGTCTCGCCCTTGGTCACGGTGCCGCTGGGCGTGAGCAGCTGGGAGACGAACGTCTCGAAGTTCGTGAAGCTCTCGAACTGCGCGAGCTCGGTGCCGGCGGTGGCCACGACCCACTTGTCGCCGATGAGCTCGGCGGCGCCCTCGCCGGCCTGCGTGTCCCAGAAGGCCTTGTCGCCCTGGGCGTAGACCTTGGTGCCGGTCGAGATGATCTGGAGCGTGGCGCCCGACATCGAGACCGAGCCGACCGCCTTGCCGCCCTTCTCGACCGCCAGGTCGAGACCCATGTCGTCGGCGCCCTGGGTGACCGTGCCGACGATGTGCACGGAGCCCTGCGCGAGCGCGGCGGCCTCGGCTGCCGTGAGGATCTCCTCGGCCGACTTGTCGGCCACGCCGTTGCCCGCGGCCTCCGTGCTCGAGCCGCCCGTGCTGGTGCTGCCGCACGCGGTCACCGTCAGCAGGGCCGTGAGTGCGAGCGCCACGCCCGCGAGAGCCTTCGTCGTACGCATGTCGTCGTCCTGTCCCCTCGTGTGCCGGACGCGACTCGGTGATGCGCCCCCGCCGTGCGACGAGGGTATGCGGGCGTACGGCGTCGTCTCGCCGCGAACGGACGCCGTCCGGGTCACGGACGCACAACAGTCCGTACGCCAGCGGCGGGAGCGTGATGCGACGAGCGGCGCGGTGCGGTGCCGGTGAAGGGTCACGTTGTTGCGCTCTGAGCAACGAAGTCCCCTACTGGGCGAAGGCCTTCGGCCATCGTCGCCCAGCGGGGCAGGTGGGCCCCCGCTGGCGAGGAGGCGGAGCCGACGAAGCCAGTAGGGGACTTCATCGCGAGCGGCGGGACCGTAGGGTCGGGGCATGACGTTCGTGCTGCACGTGGACGGGGCTCGGTGGCGGGCGCACACGGGCCGGACGGTCGAGTCGGTGCGGGCGGCGATCGGCTCGCAACCGGCCGGGGACGGCGGCGGCGTGCACGAGCCGGCCCGGCACCTCGCGCCGGGCGACCTCGTGCCGGTGGCCAAGGGCAACGGGTACGGCGTCGGCAACGCGCGGCTCCTCGCGGAGGCGGCGCGCCTCGGCCTCACCCGCGTCGCGGTCGGCACGGTGTTCGAGGCGCACGCGGCCCTCGAGGAGCACGACGGCGACATCCTCGTGCTGGCGCCGTTCGAGCCGGCCGACCCGTACGCCGCCGCGCAGTGGGTCGAGCTCGCGCACGGACCGCACGCCGACCGCCTCGTCCGCACGGTCGCCTCGCGCGAGGCCTGGCAGTCGCTCGTCGACGGGCCCGGGCCGGCACGGGTCGTGCTCGAGGGCCTCACCTCGATGGGCCGGTTCGGCATCACGGCCGACGGCCTCTCGGACCTCCTCGCCGAGCAGTCCACCGTCACCGCGCTCACCGGTCGCCGCATCCGGCTCGAGGGCCTCGCGCTGCACCTCCCGCTCACCCAGCCGAGCCCCGACCACCGCGCCGTGCCCGGCGCCCGGTGGAAGGACGCCGGCGTCGCCCCCGAGCCGCCGCACGGCTCGAGCGCACGCGTGCGCGAGGCGCTCGCGTGGGGGCTCGGCTGGCAGAGCGCCCTCGCCGACCTCTCCGAGCGCGTCACGGCCACCGGCGATTCCGAGGCCGTCACCGAGCTCACCGAGGCGGCCTCGCTCTGGGTCAGCCACCTCGACGACGTCGAGCTCGTCAGCCTGCGCGGCGCGCTCCCCGACATCGCGATCTTCCCGCGCATCGGCACGCGCCTCTGGCTCGGCGACCGCGGCGCGCTGGTCGCCCGCGGCACGGTGCTAGCCGTGCACGGAGTCCGCAAGGGGCAGACCAGCGGCTACCGCCAGCGCCGGGCCTCGCGC
>NZ_JBHSTI010000022.1:0-15459 GCF_042660085.1 Longivirga aurantiaca
CACCGACCCTCGCTACCGCGAGGTGCTGAGCGGCATCCGTCGCGACCACGTCGCGCGCGTGACCCGCGAGATCGAGAAGCTGCAGGCCACCGGCGTCGCCGCCGACGACGTGAACCCCGCCATCGCCGCGAGCGCCCTCTGCGCGATGGTCGAGGGCTTCGGCCGGCACTGGTACGGACGCGGCGAGCAGGACTCCGCGTCGTACGACGACGCCACCGCCGTCGCCACTCTCAGCACGCTCTGGGCCCGCGGGCTCGGGCTCACCATCGACCGCAGCGCGAGCACCGATGCAGGGGAGCAGTCATGATCTTCACGCCCGAGCACGAGCAGTTCCGGAAGTCCGTCCGCGACTTCGTCGAGAAGGACCTCAACCCGTACGCCGACGAGTGGGAGGAGGCCGGCATCTGGCCCGGGCACGAGCTGCTCCCCAAGCTCGCGGCGGTCGGCGGCCTCGGCCTCGAGTACGACCCGGAGTACGGCGGTCAGGGCGCCGACCACTCGTTCACCGTCGTCCTCGCCGAGGAGCTCGGCCGCGCCGACTGCGCGGGCGTGCCGATGGGCATCGCGGTGCAGGCGGCGATGGCGACACCGGCGCTCGCGCGTTTCGGCAGCCACGAGCTGAAGAAGCAGTACCTCGTGCCCGCGCTCGCCGGCGAGATGGTGTGCAGCGTCGCGGTGTCCGAGCCCGACGCGGGCAGCGATGTCGCGGGGATCCGCACCCGCGCGCGCCGTGACGGCGACGACTGGGTCATCGACGGCCGCAAGATGTGGATCACCAACGGAACCCAGGCCGACTGGCTCTGCCTCCTCGCGCGCACCAGCGACGAGGGCGGCTACCAGGGCATGTCGATGATCGTGGTGCCGACCGACGCGCCCGGCTTCAGCGTCGGACGCCGCATCAAGAAGATGGGCAACCACTCCAGCGACACCGGCGAACTCGTCTTCGACAGCGTGCGCGTGCCGGTGTCGAACACGATCGGCGAGATCGGCCGAGGGTTCCAGATGCAGATGGCGCAGTTCCAGGACGAGCGCCTCATCGGCTCCTACATGGCGTACGCCGGTGCGCGCCGCGCGATCGACCGCACCATCGACTACCTGCGCGTCCGCCAGGCGTTCGGCAAGCCGCTGCTGGCGAACCAGCACCTGAAGTACCGCCTGGCCGAGCTCATCGCCGAGGTCGACCTGCTCAAGGAGTACTGCTACGCGGCGGCCGAGCGCGTCGTCGCGGGCGAGGACGCCACGCGCATGGCCACCATCGCCAAGCTCAAGGCCGGCCGTCTGGCGCGCGAGGTGGCGGATGCTGCGGTGCAGTTCCACGGCGGCATGGGCTACGCGTCGGAGTACTGGGTCGAGCGCTACTACCGCGACGTCCGCCTCATCTCGATCGGCGGCGGCGCCGACGAGGTGATGCTCCGCATCATCGCGCTGCTGGAGGGTATGGACCAGCGATGACCGTGCGCTACGAGGTCGACGGCGGCGTCGCGACGATCACGCTCGCGAGCCCCGAGACCAAGAACGTCCTGTCGGCGGCCATGCTCGCGGAGCTGCCGCAGCACTTCGCGGCAGCCGCCGAGGACGACGCCGTGCGCGTGATCGTGCTGACCGGCGAGGGCAACACGTTCTGCGCGGGTGCCGACCTGTCGGGCGCTTCGACCGCGGACGCCGACAGCTTCGCGGCGTCAGGCCCCGGCGCGCTGGTGCGCGTGCTCGAGGCGATGCTCGACCACCCGAAGCCGATCGTGGCTCGCGTGCAGGGGCACGTCGCCGGCGGCGGCAACGGCCTGGTGGCGGCGTCCGACCTGTCGGTGGCTGTGGAGACGGCGAAGTTCGCGTTCAGCGAGGTGCGCGTGGGGGTCGCGCCGGCCGTGATCTCGGTGGTGTGCCTCGCGCGGATGAACCCCAACGACGCGCGTGAGCTGCTGCTGACCGGTGAGCGCGTGAGCGCCGAGCGGGTGAAGGCTGCCGGGCTCGTGACGGCGGTGGCCGAGGAGCCGTCGTTCGACGCCGTCGTCCGGGCCTACGTCGACGCGCTGCTGCTCGGCGGCCCGCAGGCGCTAGCGCGGACCAAGGAGCTGCTGCGCCGCGTGCCGGGGATGGACCGCGATGCGGCGTTCGCTTTCACGGCCCAGCTGTCGGCGTCGCTCTTCTCCAGCGACGAGGCGCGCGAGGGCATGACCGCGTTCCTGCAGCGCCGCCCCGCACCCTGGGCCCCGACCACCGACTGACACCCGCGCCAGTCCGTCCCGCGCCGGGGGTGATGGGAAGGATCGCCCGGCTCTCGTGGATGAAGTCCCCTACCGGGCGAGGGCTTCGCCCATGGCCGGCGGGGGCCCAAGCCCTGCTCCAGAACGTCGGGGGCCGATGACGCGCGCGCGGCATGGGGGGTGTAACGCACCGCGCTGCTTCCAGCGTTGCAGGCCCGGAAGGGCTCGGCGGCCCCGTACGCCGTTGCATCCGGCGCCTGCTGAGGGTGTGCTATCCCAGGCACACGCGGTGAAAGCGGTGCCGGTCGTGTCACACGATCGTGTCCGTAAACGCTTGCACTTGCGTGTCATGGATCCCTACCCTGAGGCCGCTGCACGGGCCACGACGGGAAGGAGGCCGACATGGCGATGACGATCCGCGACATCGCGCGGGAGGCCGGGGTCTCCACCGCGACGGTGTCCCGAGCGCTGCGCGGCCTGCCCAACGTCGACCCGGTCACCCGCGAGAAGGTGCGCCAGGTCGCCGAGCGCCTCGACTACGTGGTCTCGCCGGCGGCGTCCCGCCTCGCGAGCGGCCGCGCCGGCAGCATCGCCGTGATCACGCCGTACATCGCGCGCTGGTACTTCGCCCGGGTGCTCTCGGGCATCGAGGGCGTGCTCCAGGCGTCCGACCTCGACCTGCTGCTCTCGAGCATCGGCGACCCGGGCGAGACCGGGCACGTGCCCCCGCACCGCAAGCTGCGGCGCCGCGTCGACGGCTTCCTCGTCATCTCGCTCCCGACCGAGACCGAGGGCGTCAGCGAGATCTTCGACCTCGACCAGCCCGTCGTGCTCATCGACACCGACCACGACGGCTGCTCGTCGATCGGCATCGACGACGTCGCCGGCGCGCGGATGGCCGTGCAGCACCTCATCAACCTCGGGCACGAGCGCATCGCGCTCATCTCGGGCCGACCGCGCCCGACCCCGTTCCGCCCGGAGGACAACCGCTTCATCGGCTACCGCGACACCATGGTCGAGGCCGGCCTGCGCATCGATCCCGACCTCGAGGCCTGCGGACATTTCACGATCGAGGGCGGGGAGCGCGCGATGACCTCGCTGCTCGCACGGGCCAACCCGCCGACCGCCGTCTTCGCGATGTCGGACGAGATGGCGTTCGGTGCGCTGCGCTCGCTGCGGGCGCACGGACTCGAGCCAGGACGCGACGTCAGCGTGGTGGGCTTCGACGGCCACGAGATGAGCGAGCACCTCGACCTCACCACCGTCGTGCAGCCGGTCGAGGAGATCGGTGCGCGCGCGGCGCGGCTGCTGCTCGCGCGCCTCGACGACCCGCAGGCTCCGCCCAAGCACGACGTGCTGCCGCTCGACATGGTCGTGCGCGGCTCCACCGCCCTGCGCCGTCGCTGACCGTCCGACCTCGCAGGCGCTCACCCCCCGAGATCCCCGGAGGGCGCGGCAACCATCCGAGCCGCCCACCGCGTGAGACTGGGTGAGGGCGGCGTACGGCGGCCCACGACGGATCGGGGTCGACGTGCAGGACAGGCCGGACTTCGCGGAGTTCGTCTCCGTGCGGTCGCCCGCGCCGCTGCGGACGGCGTACCTCCTCACCGGCGACTGGCGGTACGTCGCCTGCTCCGGCACCCGGCTCGTGCGGCCCGAGCGGCGAGCCGATCAGCGGCACCTGGACGGCGTACGACGACCGCAGCACCGGCCTGCTCGATTGCGCAGCCCCGGGCACCGCGTCCGCCCTGGCCGCCAAGGCCGCGGAGCTCTGCCCGAAGGGCTAGCCCCACCGTCAGGCTGACGAACCCGGCGTTTCCGCACCTGGGAAGCGACGGGTTCATCAGTCTCAGCGATGGGGGTGTCCTGAGGTGCGGGGTGCGCCGGGAGCCGCGACGATCGCCGGGTGAGGATGCTGTTCGCCGACCAGCTCGGCCCGCACTTCACCACCGATCTCGATCCCGACGAGCAGGTGCTGCTCGTCGAATCGCGCCAGGCCTTCGCCCGGCGCCGCGTCCACCGGCAGAAGGCGCACCTGCTGCTGAGCGCCCTGCGGCACCGTGCCGCTGAGCTGGGTGATCGCGCCGTCCACGTGCAGGCGTCGTCGTACGGCGAAGCCCTGCGTCAGGCCGGCATCGACCCGCGCACGGTGACCGTGGTCGACCCGACCTCGTACGCCGCCCGCCGCTGGGCTCGCGACCAGGGCATGACGGTGCTTCCCGCACGCGGATTCACGATGGGGGAGAACGAATTCCAGGCGTGGCTGGGCACCCGCCGACCGGTCCTCGAGGACTTCTACCGCCACCAGCGCAGGCGCCTCGACCTGCTCGTGCAGCCCGACGGCGAGCCCGAGACCGGGCGCTGGAACTTCGACGCCGACAACCGCCTGCCCCCGCCGAAGGGGCAGCGCACCCTCGGTCTCCCGCATCCGTGGTCGCCGACGGAGGACGCGATCGACGCCGTCGTGCGCCGCGACCTCGATGCGTGGGACGGCGTCACGCTCGTCGGCGTCGACGCGCCGCGCACGTTCGCCGCCACGCGCGCCGAGGCCCTTGCCGCCCTCGACGACTTCGTGCAGCACCGCCTCGCGCAGTTCGGCCCGTACGAGGACGCCGTGCTGCGCGACGACTGGGCGATGGCCCACAGCCTGCTCTCGGTGCCGATGAACCTCGGCCTGCTCGACCCGCTCGAGGTGGTCGACGCCGCCGTCGCGGCGTACCGCGCAGGCGACGTGCCGCTGCAGAGCGCAGAGGCGGTCGCGCGGCAGGTGGTCGGCTGGCGCGAGTGGGCGTGGCAGCTCTACTGGGCGCTCGGCGAGGAGTACGCCGACGGCAACGCGCTCGGCGCGAACGCGCCGATCCCGTCGTGGTTCGCCGACCTCGACGCGGACGACGTACGGGCTTCGTGCCTGCGGTCGGCGCTGGCCGACGTACGGGACCGCGGCTGGAGCCACCACATCGTGCGGCTCATGGTGCTGGGCAACTGGGCCCTGCAGCGCGGCTACGACCCGCGCGCGACCGCGGCGTGGTTCCGCGACTCGTTCGTGGACGGCTACGACTGGGTGATGGTGACCAACGTCGTCGGCATGGCCCTCTACGCCGACGGCGGCCGCATGGCCACCAAGCCGTACGCCGCTGGCGGCGCCTACCTCAACCGCATGACGGACCACTGCAAGGGCTGCGCCTACTCGCCGTCCACGCGCGTCGGCGCGACGGCCTGCCCGTTCACCGCCGGCTACTGGGCGTTCCTCGACCGCAACGCCGATGCGCTGCGCGGCAACCACCGCCTCGCCCAGCCCTACGCCGGCCTCGCCCGCCTGGCCGACCGCGGCGCCCTGGTCGCCCAGGAGGCCGCCCGCGGCACCGCCGCCCCCTGACGGGCGACGAGTCGTCCACGATCACGAGTACGGGTCAATCAGTGCAGTTCGACTGCCGTGATCGACCCCAGGGGTCGCCCGTGGGCAGGGGTGGGGGCGGCGCGGGACGTCCGGTGTTCGGGCTCGGACGGGTAACAGCACGGGCTCGGAGATGCCAGGATGCGCGGTAGAACACGCGCCGGCGCGTGGTCACGGCGGCGATCCCGCACGGGCCAGGCTCCTGCGCCCGACGGCAACCGCAGGAGGTCCACCCATGACCGCAGACGGAGGCCCCGAGCTCGTCCAGCTCCTCACCCCCGAGGGCGAGCGGGTCCACCATCCCGACTACGACGTCGATCTGACGCCGGACGAGCTGAGGGCGCTCTACCGCGACCTCGTCCTCGTACGCCGGGTCGATGCCGAGGCCACCGCGCTCCAGCGCCAGGGCGAGCTCGGCCTCTGGGCCCAGCTGCTCGGCCAGGAGGCCGCGCAGGTCGGATCGGGGCGCGCCCTGCGCACCGACGACTTCGCGTTCCCGACGTACCGCGAGCACGGCGTCGCGTGGACCCGCGACGTCGACCCCCTGCAGCTGCTCGGGCTCTTCCGCGGCGTCACCAACGGCGGGTGGGACCCGCACGACCACAACTTCGCGCTCTACACGATCGTCATCGGCGACCAGTGCCTGCACGCGGTCGGCTACGCGATGGGCATCCAGCGCGACGGCACCGACCGCGCCGTGATCACGTACTTCGGCGACGGCGCGACGAGCCAGGGCGACGTCAACGAGTCGTTCGTGTTCGCCAGCGTCTACAACGCGCCGGTCGTGTTCTTCTGCCAGAACAACCAGTGGGCGATCTCCGAGCCGCTCGAGCGCCAGACCCGCATCCCCCTCTACAAGCGCGCGGCCGGCTTCGGCTTCCCCGGCGTACGGGTCGACGGAAACGACGTCCTCGCGGTGCTCGCGGTCACCCGCGCGGCCCTGCAGAACGCGCGAGAGGGCAACGGCCCCACGCTGATCGAGGCGTTCACCTACCGCATGGGCGCGCACACCACGTCCGACGACCCGACGCGCTACCGCGTCGCGGCCGACCTCGAGGCCTGGAAGCTCAAGGACCCGATCGAGCGCGTGAAGGTCTACCTCGCCCGCAACGGCCTCGCTGACCACGGTTTCTTCGACGAGGTCGAGGCCGAGGCCGAGGTGCTCGCCGTCCGGCTGCGCGAGGGCTGCCGCTCGCTGCCCAACCCGGCGCCCGAGTCGCTCTTCGACCACGTGTACGCCGAGGCGCACCCGCTGATCGAGAGCGAGCGCGAGGAGTTCGTGCGCTACCACGCGTCGTTCGCGGGAGGGGAGCACTGATGGCCGTCACGACGATGGCGAAGGCCATCAACGCGGGCCTGCGCAAGGCGCTCGAGAACGACGAGAAGGTCCTGCTCATGGGGGAGGACATCGGCAAGCTCGGCGGCGTCTTCCGCGTGACCGACGGTCTGCAGAAGGACTTCGGCGAGGCGCGCGTGATCGACTCCCCGCTCGCCGAGAGCGGCATCATGGGCACCGCGGTCGGCCTCGCGATGGCCGGCTACCGGCCTGTGGTCGAGATCCAGTTCGACGGGTTCGTCTACCCGGCGTTCGACCAGATCGTGTCGCAGATCGCCAAGCACCGCGCCCGGTCCGCCGGCCGCACTCCGATGCCGATCACGATCCGCCTGCCGTTCGGCGGCGGCATCGGCGCGGTCGAGCACCACAGCGAGTCGCCCGAGGCGTACTTCGCGCACACCGCCGGTCTGCGCGTGATCTCGCCGTCCAACCCGGTCGACGCGTTCGTCATGGTGCAGCAGGCGATCGCGAGCGACGACCCGGTCGTCTTCCTCGAGCCCAAGCGCCGCTACTGGGACAAGGCCGACGTCGACGACACGGTCGACATCAGCCGCGCGCAGTCGCCGTTCACCGCGCGCGTCGTGCGGCCGGGCACCACCGCCACGCTCGCCTGCTACGGCCCGATGGTGCGCACCTGCTTGGAGGCCGCGCTCGCCGCCGAGTCCGACGGCCTCGACCTCGAGGTGATCGACCTGCGCTCGGTGTCGCCGCTCGACATCCCGACGGTGGCCGCGTCCGTGCGCAAGACCGGGCGGCTCGTCGTCGTGCACGAGGCGTCGGTCTTCCTCGGCGTCGGCGCTGAGCTCGCGGCACGCGTCACCGAGGAGTGCTTCCACTCGCTCGAGGCTCCCGTGCTGCGAGTGGGCGGCTACCACACGCCGTATCCGCCGTCCCGGCTCGAGGAGGAGTACCTCCCCGACCTCGACCGCGTGCTCGACGCCGTCGACCGTTCGTTGGCGTACTGAGGAGGGTGGACATGAGCGACATCAAGACGTTCCTGCTGCCCGACGTGGGCGAGGGCCTCACCGAGGCCGAGATCCTGACCTGGCACGTGAAGCCGGGCGACACGGTGGTGGTCAACCAGACCATCGTCGAGATCGAGACGGCGAAGGCCGCGGTCGAGCTGCCCTGCCCATACGCGGGCACGGTGACCGAGGTCTACGTCTCCGAGGGCGACACGGTCGAGGTCGGCACACCGATCATCGCGATCGCCACGGGCGCAACAGGTTCCGCGCCTGAGCCCGCCCTGTCACCCGCGAGCGACATCGTGCCCGCGGTCGCCGTCGAGCCCGACGAGGGCAAGCGCGAGGCCGTGCTCGTCGGGTACGGCGTCAAGCAGACCGGCACGCCGCAGCGACGCCAGCGCGTCCCGCATGTGACGCCGCACGGCGCGCCCGAGGTCGAGGTCGGCCCGCCCGGCGAGGCCGCGCGCCCGGTGCGCTACGGCAGCCTCGAGGTCGGTCGGCACACCGAGGAGGTGCTGTCGCGCCGCAGCCCGGTGCTCGCCAAGCCGCCGGTGCGCAAGCTCGCCAAGGATCTCGGCGTCGACCTCTCCACGGTCGACCCCACCGGCGACGGCGGCACGCTCACGCGTGCGGACGTCGAGCGCGCGGCCAAGCTCACCGGTCTCGCGCCGTCCACTCGTCCGGCGTACGCCGGTGCCTCGCGCACGGTCGCGCCCGAGCGCACCGGCCCCCGCGAGGAGCGCACGCCGGTCAAGGGCGTGCTGAAGATGATGAGCGAGGCGATGGTGGCGAGCGCCTTCACCGCACCGCACGTCACCGAGTGGGTCGAGGTCGACGTCACGCGCACGGTCGAGCTCGTGGAGAGCCTGAGGAAGCGTCCCGAGCTCGAGGGCGTGAAGGTCAGCGCACTGCTGCTGGTCGCCGCGGGGCTCATCCGCGCGGCGCGCGCGTTCCCCGGCGTCAACTCCACGTGGGACGGCGAGGCCGGCGAGGTCGTCACCAAGCACTACGTCAACCTCGGCATCGCCGCGGCGACGCCCCGCGGCCTCATCGTGCCCAACATCAAGGACGCCGACCGGCTCGACCTCGTCGGGCTCGCGCGGGCGCTGCACGACCTCGTCGACGTTGCGAAGTCCGGGAAGACGCCGCCCGCCGACATGGCGGGTGGCACGATCACGATCACCAACGTGGGCGTCTTCGGCGTCGACGGCGGGACGCCGATCATCAATCCCGGTGAGTCCGCGATCCTGGCGATGGGCCGAGTGGCCCTGAAGCCGTGGGTCGTCGACGGCGAGGTGCGGGCTCGGCACGTCATGCAGCTCACGCTGTCGTTCGACCACCGTCACGTCGACGGCGCGCTGGGCTCGCAGGTGCTCGCGTCCGTCGCCCGATTCCTGGAGGACCCCGCCCTTGACCTCGTCCTCGGCTGACTCCCACCCGCACCCTTCGCGGCACCACGTGCCGGGCGACCCGACGACGGTCGCCCGGCTTCGTGCGACCCTCGCCGACTGGCTGACGCCGGACCACATCGGCTGGTCGGTGCGGCATGTGCGCGAGCTGCTGCCGACCGAGCGCATCCGATCGGCCGCGCAGCCGCGCGAGCTGCCGGAGCGGTTCGAGCCCACGCTGCTCGACCTCACGATCGAGGCGCACGACGGTCCGGTCGCGCTGCACGACCTGCTGCACGACGGCGAGCGCGATGCCCTCGTCGTGCTGCACCAGGGCGAGCTCGTGCTCGAGTGGCTCGCGCCCGGTGTGCGCACCGACGAGCAGCACCTCGTCTTCTCCATCACCAAGTCGGTGACCGGTCTGCTCGCCGGCGCCCTGTCGTCGCGCGGCCTGCTCGACCTCGACGCGCTCGTGGTCGACGTCGTCCCCGAGGTCGCGGGCAGCGCGTTCGCCACCGCCACGGTCCGACAGCTGATGGACATGGAGGCGTCGTTCGCCTTCGTCGAGGACTACACGCCGGGGCCGGACCTCACGGCGTACCGGCACGCGGCGGGCTGGTACCCGGCCCCAGCGGGTGCCCCGGCCCTGCGCAACTTCCTCGCCACGCGTGAGCCGGACGGCGAGCACGGCGAGCGCTTCCGCTACCTCTCGCCGGCGATCGACCTGCTCGGCTGGGTGTGCGCTGCCTCGGCGGGCACCACGTGGGCCGAGGCGGTCGAGCGCTACCTCTGGCAGCCGGCAGGCACCGAGCTGGGCGCGCACGTCACGCTCGACCGCGAGGGCACCCCGCGCGCGGCAGGCGGGATGAGCGCGCTGCCCCGCGACGTCGCACGGCTCGGCCAGATCGTGGCCGAGCGCGGTGCGGGCCTCGTGTCGGAGGAGTTCGTCGACGACCTGCTCCACGCCGGGCACCGCGAGCAGTGGGCGCGCGGCGACTTCGCGTCGATGTGGGCCGACGGCGCCTACCGCTCGTGCTGGTACACGCCGAACATCGACCCCGACGTCGCGCTCGGCATGGGGATCCACGGTCAGATGCTGTACGTCGACGTCGCGCGCGAGGTGGTCGTCGTCGTCCTGTCGTCGTGGTCCGAGCCCGACGACGAGCAGTGGCACCTCGACAACCACGCCATCTGCCGCACGATCGCCCACACCGTCGGTGGCTGAGCGACTCGAGTCACTGCCCGAATGGTCGCTGAAGCGGTTCGTTCAGCGACCACATGGGCAGTGACTCGGAGCCCCGCTACGGCGTGATGGCGAGGGCGGCGGGCACCCGCGCGGCGAGGTCGGCGTCGCCGGTCAGCTCGACCCTGGCCAGGACGGCGGGGTCGGTGACGTCGAGCCGCCCGGTGGTCAGTCGGGCGTACGTCTCCCAGTCGGTGCTGACGCCGATGGTCGGCTCGTCGACCGGCGCGATGTCGGCGCCCTTGCCGGCGGGCGTGACCTCGGCGTACCGCTCGAACTCGATCGGTCCGGTGACGGTGAGCCGGATGGTGGTGCCGGGTGGTGCCTCGACGTTCTTGGCGAGCATGAAGCCGAGCGTGCGCACCATCTGCACGGCGGCCACCTGCGCGCCGGCCGTCCTCAGGTTCGCCGGCAGCTGCACGGCGCGGCGGATGTCCTGCTCGTGCGTCCAGGTGTCGAACGTGCGCATCCGCACCATGCGGTCGAGCGGCACCGGCGTGCCGAAGACGCCCATCACCTCGGTCTCGAGGGTGAGCGGGTCGAGCGCCATGATCTGCCCGAGCCGCACGTCGGCGAGACCGGCGAGCTCGTCGCAGCACTCCTGCTGCGGCTGACCGCGGCGTACGTCGACACCGGTCTCGGTCAGCCGCCCGAAGTCGTTCGCGATGTGCGGGAAGCGCGACCAGTCGATCTCGTGCTCCGGCTGCGGCCGACCCGCCATGAACGACTCGATCCACGCGAGGTGGCGGACGACGTCGCCCGCGCTCCAGCCGGGGCACTCCGTCGGTGCCTCCCACTGCTCGGGGGAGAGCCGGCGGCCCAGCTCGGCGACGGTGTGCAGCGCGTCGTTCCACGCGGCGAGCAGCTCGCGCACGCCGTACGACTCCGCGGGAAGGGTGCTCATGCGCCCCAGGCTAGACGCGGCCCCGCCCGTTCCCGCAGGTAATCCGGGCGTCGCGGCGGCCCAGGTCTCGGCGGGACCCGGCCGGGGCAGGATGGGCGTCGTGACCCTCACGGCGCACTGGGTGCGCGGCTGGCTCGAGCGGCCGGACGACGTCGTCCTCGTCGACGGCGACGACGGCTGGGCCCTGACGGGCGCGGCGATGGAGGCCGCCACGCACGAGCTCGCCGGCCGGCTCGCGGCAGCGGGCGTCGGCGCGGGGGACCGGGTCCTGCTGTCACGGTCGCCCTCGGTCGAGACGGTGCTGGCGTACGTCGCGGTCCTGCGGCTCGGTGCCGTCGTCGTCCCCGCCAGCACGGCGTACACCGCGCGCGAGCTCGCCCACATCGTCGGCGACGTGCGGCCGGTGCTCGCGCTGGTCGACGACGTCTCGCGCATCGACGGCGTGCGCGCGTATGGCGGCCGCCTCGACGACCTGCCACCGGGCGTCGCGGTCAGGCTCGACGCCGCGGTCAGCGACGACCTCGCGATGGTGGCGTACACCAGCGGCACCACCGGAGCGCCCAAGGGCGCGATGCTCAGCCACGGCAACCTGCTGGCGGGCGCACAGGCGCTGGTGCGGACCTGGGGCTGGACGCCGTCCGACCGCCTGCTGCACACGCTGCCGCTGTTCCACATGCACGGCCTCGGCGCGGGGCTGAACGGCTCGTTCACTGCGGGCGCCTCTGTGGTGCTCTCGCGCTTCGAGCCCGGGCTCGTGGTCGAGACAGCTGCGTCGTACGGCGCGACGCTCTACTTCGGCGTCCCGACCATGTACGCGAAGCTCGCCGAGTCCGGCTGTCTCGCCGGGCTGCGCGGGCTGCGGCTGCTCGTGTCGGGGTCGGCGCCGCTCGACCCGGTGCTGTTCGGCCGCATCGCCGAGGAGGCCGGGCAGGCGCCCGTCGAGCGCTACGGCATGACCGAGACGGTCATGCTCACGTCGAACGCCCTCGACGACCGCGTGCCCGGATGCGTGGGGTGCGCGCTGCCCGGAGTCCAGGTGCGGCTCGGGGACGGCGGAGCCGTGGAGGTCAAGGGCCCCAACGTCTTCCGCGGGTACTGGGAGCGGCCGGAGGCCTCGGCGGCGGCGTTCACCGACGACGGCTTCTTCCGCACCGGCGACATCGGCACGCTCGACGACCAGGGCCGCCTTCGCCTCGTCGGCCGTGCGAGCGAGCTCATCATCACCGGCGGCTACAACGTCTACCCGCGCGAGGTCGAGGACGTGCTGCGCGAGCACCCCTCCGTCGCCGATGTGGCTGTGGTGGGCCTTCCCGACGCGACCTGGGGCGAGACGGTCGCAGCCTTCGTGGTGCCGACGGAGGCCGGACTGTTCGACGCCGAGGTGCTTGCGGCACACGCGTCGGCGGGGCTCGCGGCGTACAAGACCCCGCGCACCTGGCTCGCGGTGGACGAGCTGCCGCGCAACGCGATGGGCAAGGTGCAGCGCGACGTCCTGCGCACCTTCCACCTCTCACGCTGACACTGATCATTCCGTCGTTTCCCGGGCCAGGAAGCGACGGATCGATCAGTGCGCGCGAGGGGCTGCGAGGATGCGCGCGTGAGCATCTTCGAGGGCGACGACGAGACCGAGGTCGACCTCGGCCGGGTGTCCGAGCTGGCGTCGGCGGTGCCGCACGACCTGCGCCTCGACCCGCTGCGTGGGGCGATCGGCGCGCTGCTCGACGAGGCCGGCACCCGGGTCGGCACGATCGTCGCCGACGTCGAGGTGTGGTGGCGCAAGGAGGGGCTGCTCCGCAGACGCGACGTCGACCCGCGCGAGAGCGTGATCGTCGAGGTGTCGTTCGACCCCGTCGCCCTCGACGACGACGGCTACCCGACGGTGCTGCCGTGGGTGGAGGCCTCCTTCGAGGCGGACGACGTCGAGGTGGCCGACCTGCTGTCCGGGCGGCTCGCCTACCCCGACCGCGACCTCGCGATCACGTGGTTCGGCGCGGGCGACGCCGCCCGCGAGCGCCTCGCGTGGCATACGCGGTTCGACGACCCTGCGTGACCCGCCGTACCGAACCCGGCGCGGCGCCGACCCCTTCCGTGAGCCGGATCAACCCGTCGCTTCCTGCCCCGGGATACGACGGATTGATCAGTGCGAGCGGTGGGGGTGGGCGGGCTGGGATGATGCGGGCATGACGCGTGTGGCCCTGGTGCAGCTCGACTCCTCCGACACCGAGACGCCTGCCGACCGCCTCGACCGGGCGGCCGGGATCGTGGAGCGGCTCGTCGACGTCGACCTCGCAGTGCTGCCCGAGCTCTGGCACGTCGGCGCCTTCGACCTCGAGCTCGCGAAGGCCGAGGCGCAGCCGATCGACGGCCCGGTGGTCACGCGGATGCGGGCTGCAGCACGCACGGCTGGCATCACGCTGCACATGGGCTCGTTCGCCGAGGCGTCCGCCGGCAACCGCTACAACACCTCGGTCGTGATCGACGCCGACGGCGAGATCCTCGCGACGTACCGCAAGCAGCACCTCTTCGGCTGGGAGGACGGCGAGCCCTCGGTGATGACCGCGGGCGACTCGCTCACCGTGCTGCCGACCGCGCTGGGCGCCACCGGCCTTGCCACCTGCTACGACCTGCGCTTCCCCGAGCTGTTCCGCCGGCTGGTCGACTCCGGCGCCGAGACGTTCCTGCTGTCGTCGGGGTGGCCGATCACCCGCATCGAGCACTGGCAGGTGCTCGCGCGAGCGCGCGCGATCGAGGACCAGGCCTGGGTCGTCGCGTGCAACGGCGCGGGGAACCACGTCGGCGTCCAGCTCGGCGGCCACTCGGTCGTGGTCGACCCGCGCGGCACCGTCGTCGCCGAGGCCGGCGTCGAGGAGGAGATCCTGTACGCCGAGATCGATCCGGCTGCGGCACGTGACTGGCGGATGGCGTTCCCCGTGCTGGCCGATCGCCGCCTGTAGCCCGTACGGCGGCTCCCGCTGCCGCACCCAGCAGGTGGGATGTGCCGATGGGACTCCTCGACCGGCTGAAGCGCTCGAGGAACGACGAGGTCGACCCCGACGAGCGCTCGCCTCAGCTCGGCATCAAGTACAAGGACCTCATGGTCGTCGAGCAGATGGTGAAGGCCGGCGCCGACCTCTCAGAGCCGCGGCACTGGATCTACTACCTCTATCTGCCCACCGAGGCGCTGGCCGAGGAGGCCGCGGTCGAGGCTCGGGCTGCGGGGTGGGGGACGGTGGTCCGTCCGAGTGCCGACGAGGCCTCGACCCAGTGGTGCGTGGTGGCCGAGCAGCACGACGTCGTCCTCACCCCTGCGCTGCTCACCGACGCCGACAACCTCTTCCAGGGCATCGCCGACCGGCTCGACGGCGACTACGACGGCTGGGAGGCGTCGGTCTAGCGGCCGAAGTCGGTCACCTTCACCGGTATGCCGCTGCGGTCGTACGTCGTCCACTCGCGCACCTGGCGTCCGCGGTCGAAGCTGCCGCTGCGCATGAGCGACCCGTCCGCCCGCCACCACTGCCAGTCGCCGTGCAGCTCGCCGTTCTTCATCGCGCCCTTGGCCTTGAGGCCGCCGTCGGGGTAGAAGTCGCGCACCTTCCCCTTCGCATCCGGCACCATCTGCAGCTCGGTGAGCCTGGCCGCGACCAGCTTCTTCACGAGCGGCTTCTTCAGGGTCTCGCCCGCCGGCACCTTGATCGCACCCTTGGACGTCTCGTACGCCGACAGCGCGTCGCCGAGCGTCGCGACCACCGAGCCGCTGTGCGGCAGGTACGACCAGTGCTTCGCCGAGCCGGAGAGACCGGCCACGGCCGTGCCGTCGACGGTCCACGCGGGCGCGCCGTACGCCATCGCCTCCTCGGCCCGCGGCAGCAGACCGCCGAGGAGCGCCCGCATCGCGGTGAGGCTGCTGCGCTGCGGCTCGGGCTGCTGCGCGATGTACGCGTCCATCCCGCTCGTCATGGCGCGACGCTACTGCGCAGGCACTGACGGGGAACAGTGCTGCCGACGCTGCGGTTGGATGTGTCCGT
>NZ_JBHSTI010000023.1:0-2794 GCF_042660085.1 Longivirga aurantiaca
GCGGTCGACCCCGCGCTGGTCGACTCCGTCGTACGTCGGCAGACCGCCATCGCCACGATCGCGATGACCACGCTCGAGCTGCCCACCACCGCCCGCTCGCTGGTGGTCGCGCCCGACCTCTGGTGGCAGGTCGACTCCACGAGCACGCGTGACCTCGTCGCGACGCTCGAGAGCCCGTGGTCGACGCCGCAGCCGCTGGCCGAGCTCCTCGCCTCGCCGGCGAGCGAGGTGCCGCGGGCCCGCGTCGACTACCCGCCGTCCGCGCAGGCGGCCGAGCTGAGCCCGTCGTACCTCGCCGCCGTGCAGGCGGCGCGCGCCGACCTCGCCGCACTGCGGTCCGTGGCGCCCGACGACGGCTCCTCGGCCACCGCCGGCCTCGAGACGGCGCTCACCCGCGCCGAGTCCGGGGCGTGGCGCCGCGACCGCGTCAGCGCCCGCGAGCTGCTCGGCACCGTGACCACCACGATCGACGAGGAATCCGGCGCCGTGCAGGTGCTCTCGCGCGCGCCGGTCTCGCTGCCCGGCGAGTCCGGCGTCATCCCCGTGACCGTGGCCAACGACCTCGACCGTCCGGCCCGGGTCGGCCTGCGGCTCACCGGCACGCCACGGGTGCGCTTCGAGGCCGACGACGTCGAGCCGGTCACGATCGCCCCCGGGCAGAAGCAGACCTTCGAGGTGCTCGCGACCGTGCTCGGCACCGGGCCGGTCAGCGTGGAGATCATGCTGCTCACGCCCGAGGGCGAGCCGTTCGGCGACCCCGCCACCACCGAGGTGCGCTCGGCGGCCTACGCCCGCGCGGCGCAGGGCGTGGTGGTGGGGCTGTTCGGCATCCTCGTGCTGCTGCTCGGCGCCAACTTCGTGCGCCGGCTGCGCACGACCCGCGCGGCGAAGGGCACCGCGGGCGACGCCGACGACGCGGGGGGTACGGCGTGAGCGACGACCGCCCCCGTCCCGCCGACGAGCCTGCCGACAAGCCGTACGACGAGAGGGCGCGCGAGCTGGCGGCCGAGGCCGTCGCCGCCGACCCGATCGAGCTGTCCGGCGCCACCCAGGCCGGTGCGGGCGCGAGCGTGATGCGCTCGAGCCTGCTCATGGGCACGGGCACGGTGCTGTCCCGCCTCGGCGGCGTCCTGCGCGGGATCGCCCTGGCCGCGGCGCTCGGCGCCGGCGTGGTCGCCGACGCGTTCACCCTCGGCAACACGCTGCCGAACGTCGTCTACATCCTCATCATCGGCGGCGCGCTCAACGCGGTCTTCATCCCGCAGCTCGTCCGCCACATGAAGGACGACGCCGACGGCGGCGACGGCTACGCCGACCGCCTCATCACGGTCGTCGGCGTCGTGCTCCTCGCGGTGGCGGTCGTGGCGGTGCTTATCGCCCCGTGGCTGGTCGGGCTGTACGCGACGTCGCGGTACACCCAGGACCAGTTCGACCTCGCCGTCGCCTTCGCCCGCCTCTGCCTGCCGCAGATCTTCTTCTACGGCGTCTACACGATGCTGTCGCAGGTCCTCAACAGCCGCGGCCGGTTCGGCGCCCCGATGTTCGCGCCGCTGGTCAACAACGCGATCGCGATCGCGACGTTCGTGCTCTTCATGGTCGTCGCGGGGCCGGCCGCGGGTGCCGACGGCTCGCTCGAGCCCTCCCAGGTGACGCTGCTCGGCGTCGGCACCACGCTCGGGGTGGCGATGCAGGCGCTGGTCCTCGTGCCGATCCTGCTGCGCAGCGGCTACCGCTACCGCGCGCGGTTCGACTGGAAGGGCGTCGGCCTGCGCACCGCGGGCGGGCTCGCCGCCTGGACCATCGGCCTCGTGCTGGTCAACCAGCTCGCGTACGCCGTGATCGTGCGCCTCGCGACGAGCGTCAACGCGGTGTCGCAGGGCGCCGGCGACACCCCCGCGGGCCTGACGGCGTACACCAACGCCCACCTCATGTTCATCCTGCCGCACTCGGTGATCACGGTGTCGCTCGTCGCGGCCCTGCTGCCCCGCATGAGCCGCGCAGCGCACGACGGGCGGCGCTCGGACCTCGCGGCCGACGTCAGCAGCGGCATGCGCTCCGCGGCGTCGCTCATCGTCCCGGCGTCGATCGGGCTGCTCGTGCTCGGCACCCAGGCCGGCGTCCTGCTGTTCAACTACGGCCAGACCTCGACGCAGTCGGCGCAGGTCACGGGCGCGCTGGCCGCGGTCTTCGCGCTCGGCCTGCTGCCCTTCACGCTCTACTACGTGATCCAGCGGGCGTTCTACGCGCTCGAGCGCACGCGGACCGCCTTCTGGCTCACGGTGGTGCTCAACGGGCTCAACCTCGCGATCGCCGTCCCGCTCTTCGTCACCCTGCAGGCCCAGCGGCCGAGCCCGGGCAACCTGGGGCTCCTCGCGATCGGCTACGTGGCGGCGTACTGGCTCACGCTGGTCGTGGCCTGGGTGGTGCTCTCCCGGGCAACCGGCGGCCTGCGCACACGGGAGACCCTCGCGGCCATCGCCCGGATGGGGCTCGCCGGCCTCGCGATGCTCCTCGTCATGGGCGCCACGCTCGTGCTGATCGCCGGCCGGGTGCCCGGGAGCCCCAAGATCGCCGCGATCCTGATCATCGCCCTCGTCGGGTCCCTCGGAGCGCTCACCTACCTCGGTGCCGCCCGCCTGCTGCGCATCACGGAGGTCACCGACGTGCTCGCCGTCCTCCGCCGGCGGCTCCCGGGCCGCTGAAGCGCCTGCCGCAGGGCGCGGGATGCGCCGCACGGGTGAACTACCCCGCCCACCTGTAACGGCGAGGCTCAAGCCCGGCTCTCGAAAGGCCG
>NZ_JBHSTI010000024.1:0-3874 GCF_042660085.1 Longivirga aurantiaca
TGCGACGTACGACGACGGTCCCAGGTTTCAGCCCCGAACCCGAAATCACGCCCGTGTGGCCCCCGTCACCGCCCCCTGTGAATCCCCTGAGCCCCGCCGTTCGCGATGAAGGCGACCTTCATCCAATAGAGCCGAACAATTCCGGCCTTCATCGACGGCGTCGTCCACAGGGGGCGCGCTGCGCCGCAGTCGCCACGCGGGCGGCCGAGCTCAGTCGAGCAGGTCCGCGGGCTTGCGCAGGGGCCGCCGGGGTACGCCGTCGCCGAGCACGTACGTCAGCGTCATGTGGTTCCAGCCGCAGCCGGTGCACACCTCGACGACGTACACGCGGAAGTGGCCGTGCTCGTATGCCATCACCGGCAGCTCGGCGGAGGACTTCACGCGGCCGGAGAACGGCCCGAGCTCGTCGCCGAAGACGTACGTGACGTGCACGAGCTCCTCGGTGCGGCAGATCGGGCACGGGCGCTCGGTCGCCTCCCCGTGGTGGCGGGCGGCGCGCAGGAGGTAGGGGTCGGCGTCGGTGTGGTCGTCGCGCAGCATCGCGTCGCCGTTCCGGATCCGCTCGAGCACGCCCCTGCGGGTGAGGGCGTGGTCGACGAGGCTGCGCGGGCGCGCCGGGTCCGCAACGTCCTCGGCCTCGGGCAGCGGCATCGAGCGCGACGGCTCGGCCGGGCGCTCCCCGCGGATGCGGGTGGCCCGGTGCGAGGGGTGCCGAGGTGCTGCCACCGGACGAGGGTACGTGCCGTACGCCGCCCGCGCCGCGACAGCACGGCGCTGACCTGCGGCTCGACCGCTGGGGCGAGCCCGACGTACGCGGGGATGACGGGCCGGCCAACGGCGGGTGACCGGCGGCACACCGCCCCGAGTTTGCGCGCCCGCCCCCACTCACGTAATGTCCGATCCGATGTATCGCACCGATACATCGGGGGCACGTATCGGATGGAGGGAGGGCTCATGGCACCGCGCAACGCCAAGCGCAGCGGCATCCTCGAGCTCGCCGTCCTCGGTCTGCTCCACGAGTCCCCGATGCACGGGTACGAGCTGCGCAAGCGGCTCTCCGGCGTGCTCGGCACGTTCCACGCGATCTCGTACGGCTCGCTCTACCCCTGCCTCAAGGACCTCGTCGCCCGCGGGTGGCTGGTCGAGGACGGCGAGGGCGACCCCTCCGGCCTGTCCGGCAAGCGCGCGCGGATCGTCTACCGCCTCACGGCGGAGGGCAAGGAGCACTTCCAGGCACTGGTCGCCGAGGCCGGTCCGGACACGTGGGAGGACGACCGTTTCGGCGTCCGGCTCGCGTTCTTCGGCCGCACCGAGGCCTCGGTCCGCCTGCGCATCCTCGAAGGTCGGCGCAGCCGGCTCGAGGAGCGCCTCGACGCGCTGCGCTCGTCGCTGTCGCGCACCCGCGAGCGGCTCGACAGCTACACGCTGGAGCTGCAGCAGCACGGCCTCGAGAGCGTCGAGCGCGAGGTGCGGTGGCTCGACGAGCTCATCGCCAGCGAGCGCGACGCCGAGCCGCGCACATCCCAGCAACTGCAGGAGTCCGGTGCCCCGTCGGGGCAGCGGTTGAACACCACGTCCGGGGCCGGGATCTACCCGACCGCCCACGGTGAGTGAGAGAGGAATCCCGATGGGTTCGGTACGCGTAGCCATCGTCGGCGTCGGCAACTGTGCGGCGTCGCTGGTTCAGGGCGTCGAGTACTACAAGGACGCCGACCCGGCCGCACAGGTCCCGGGTCTCATGCACGTGAAGTTCGGCCCGTACCACGTCAACGACATCGAGTGGGTTGCCGCTTTCGACGTCGACGGCAAGAAGGTCGGCCTCGACCTCGCCGACGCGATCGGTGCGAGCCAGAACAACACCATCAAGATCTGCGACGTCCCGCCGACCGGCGTGACCGTCGAGCGCGGCCACACGTACGACGGCCTCGGCAAGTACTACCGCGAGATGGTCAGCGAGTCCGAGCTCGAGCCGGTCGACGTCGTCGCCCGCCTCCGCGAGGTCCAGGCCGACGTCCTCGTCTGCTACCTGCCCGTCGGGTCCGAGGCTGCTGCGCGCTTCTACGCGCAGTGCGCCATCGACGCCAAGGTCGCCTTCGTCAACGCGCTTCCCGTCTTCATCGCCGGTACGCCGGAGTGGGCGCAGAAGTTCACCGACGCCGGCGTCCCGATCGTCGGCGACGACATCAAGAGCCAGGTCGGCGCGACCATCACGCACCGCGTGCTCGCGAAGCTGTTCGAGGACCGCGGCGTCACCGTGGACCGCACGTACCAGCTGAACGTCGGCGGCAACATGGACTTCATGAACATGCTCGAGCGTGAGCGCCTGGAGTCCAAGAAGATCTCCAAGACCCAGTCGGTCACCTCGCAGCTCCGCGACAAGATCGAGCCGCGCAACGTGCACATCGGCCCGTCCGACTACGTCGCCTGGCTCGACGACCGCAAGTGGGCGTTCGTGCGCCTCGAGGGCCGCAACTTCGGCGACATCCCCCTGTCGCTCGAGTACAAGCTCGAGGTGTGGGACTCCCCGAACTCCGCCGGCATCATCATCGACGCGATCCGCGCCGCGAAGATCGCCAAGGACCGCGGCATCGGTGGCCCGATCCTGTCGGCGTCGTCGTACTTCATGAAGTCGCCGCCGGTGCAGTACACCGACGACGAGGCCAAGCAGGCCGTCGAGGACTTCATCAACGGCACGATCGAGCGCTGACCTCTCGGCTCTCGCGCGGCCCGCACGTCACGGAGGCCGGATCCCCTCGGGGGTCCGGCCTCCGTCGTCGTACGGCGGCCTTCGCGCGGACTCGTCGTACGCCGTGAGCGCACCGCGCGCGTAGCCCCTGTGGACAGCCACGGCCGTGATTGCCGGAATTGCTCGGCTCTAGTGGATGAAGGTCGCCTTCATCGCAGACTGCGGAGGCAGGTAGGTTCCGGCGCATGACGGATGCGGGCGCGGACGCGGAGCCCGGCGGATCGGCGTCCGGGCGGCCGGGCGGCGTGGGCCTGAAGGCGGTGCTCGGGGTCCGCGGCTTCCGGCTGCTGCTCGGCACGCGCCTCTCGGGGCAGCTCGGCGACGGCCTCGTGCAGGCGAGCCTCGCGACGTTCGTGCTGTTCTCCCCCGAGCGCCAGCCGACGGCGGCCAAGGTCGCGCTCGCCTTCGCGATCCTGCTGCTGCCGTACTCCCTCATCGGCCCGTTCGTCGGCGTCTTCCTCGACCGGTGGCGGCGCCGCTCGGTCCTCGTCTACGCCAACCTCGTCCGCTCGGTCCTGATCGTCGGACTCGCCGCGGTGGTCGCGAGCGGACGCGACGACTTCGTCCTCGCGGTCTCGGTGCTCGTCGCCCTCGGCGTCAACCGCTTCATCCTCGCCGCTCTCTCGGCCGGCCTCCCGCACGTGGTGCAGGACCGCTACCTCGTCACCGGCAACGCCATCGCGCCCACGGCAGGCACCATCGCGTCGGTCACCGGCGGCCTGCTCGGCGTCGGTATCCGCGACCTCGCCGGCGGCGGCGACCGCGGGTCCGTGATCGTGCTCGCGTGCGCGATCGTGGCGTACCTCGTGGGGTCCACCGTCGCGAGCCGCCTGCGCCCGGACCAGCTCGGCCCCGACGACGACACCCAGGCCGACACCTTCCGCGGTGTCGCGCGCGGCATGGTCGAGGGCGTCCGGCACCTCAACGAGCGCCGCCCTGCCGCCCGCGCCATCGGCTTCGTGATGGTGCACCGCGTGGTGTTCGGCATCGCCGTCGCGCTCACGGTGCTGCAGTCCCGCGGCACGCTCTACCCCGACGACAGCGAGAAGGCGATCCTCGCCCTCACCCTTGCCACGGGCGCTGCCGGCGCCGGCGCGTTCGTGGGCGCTGTGGTCACGCCACGCCTCT
>NZ_JBHSTI010000025.1:0-9528 GCF_042660085.1 Longivirga aurantiaca
GCCGGTAGTAGTTCCACAGCTGCTCGCCGAACGCTGCGGAGCGACTGCTGCTCGTGCCGCCCTGCCCGGCGACCAGCTCCTCGCGCTTGGCCATGAATCCGGCGTCCCGGTGGCGCGGGCTCGCGGCCACGGCGTCGGCGAACCGCGGGTCGAGGTCGAGCGGCTCGAGGCTCGCGCGCAGGTCCGGCCCGTGGAAGTACGCCGACGAGTAGCGCTGAGCCGGCGAGATCACGCGGTGGGTCGTCGCGACGAGGTAGTTGCCCGTCATCGACTGCAGCGTCTCGCCCAGGTTGATGACGAGCGCGCCGTCGACCGGCGGGACGTCGATCCATTCCCCGCCCGGGTTGAGGGCCTGCAGCCCGCCGACGCCGTGCTGCAGCAAGAGCGTGAGGAAGCCCGAGTCGTGGTGCGAGTTGACGCCGGCGCCACCGTCCGGGGTCGGGGGGTAGGAGATGAGCTTGGCGAGGGAGTGCCGCCTCTCGCCGAACGCCTTCGCGAACGTGTCCTCGGGCACGCCCAGCCCGAGCGCGAGCGCGGCCATCAGCTCGTCGGCGATGCGCGCGGCGCGGGCGAGGAACTCCTGCACCGTCTCGTGGAAGCCGGGCAGCACGTGCTCGGGCAGCCATTGGTTGGGGCCGTCGAGCCGCAGGTACGCCGGCAGCGCGTCCTCGGCGTACGGCTCGTTCTCGGTCGACAGGTCGAGCTGCTCGCGCCAGTCGACCTTGTTGTCCGTGAGCTCGGATCCGGTGCGCTCCCAGCCCCGGAAGTGCCGCGACCGCTTCTTCTCGATGAGGGCCTTGGTGTCGGTGGGCAGGGCGAAGAACGCCTGCAGCGCCTCGAAGTACCGCGCGACGAAGTCGAGGTCGAGCTCGTGGTCGACGAGCGTCAGGAAGCCCACCTCGTGCCCTGTGGTCACGAGGTCGTGGGCGAACGCCCGGCGCTCCTCGGGGGTGCCGTGCCAGCGGGTGTGCGACAGCACGGGGATCTCGGTGAACGCGGTCCTCTGGTCGGTCATGACCCCAGCCTCCCCCACAACCGGAGGCACCTCTTCGCCGGCCAAGGCCCCACGGTCCGACCTGCCGGGCGCAGCACGCCGTTCGGGTTGTGAATCGCGGCATCTCCGGGCTGTTCTGTTCAGTTTCGGGGCATCCAGGGACGACAATGGATGCAGGACGAAGCTCCGTGGTGGGAGGGCCGTTCGATGTATGACGCGACCGACGACATGGTCCAGCAGACGCTGCTCGGCTCCGACGAGCTGCGCCATCCCGATGCGCGGCGCGACGGCGGTCAGGGGCCGCTCGACGACCGTGCGACGGTGACCCGCCTCCGGGCCACCGCGCCGAACCGGCGCCACTTCTGCCTCCAGGCCGGCCTCGAGCCGGGACCGGTGGCGTACGCCCGGGTCAACGCCGCGCTGCAGCGGTTCGGGCTGCCGCTGTACCCGGCCGGGGCCCGGCACGCAGCCTGAGCGGGCACCTCGGCCATGAGTGCGCTCGGTGATCCTGCGTGCGCGGAACGCGTTGCGCTGCAGGGGTTTCGACCGCGTGGAGTGTCCACCTGGGCACTCCGCGTGCCCGCGCGGCACCGATGTTGCGCAACGTGGCCGGTTGGCGCGTGTTCGTCGCGCTACGGCGAGCCCATCGTCCTAACCTCGGACTGGCGCGGGTATGGCCGCGCGCCCGGTCGTCACGACCGGCCGTCCCGAGGAGTGCCATGTCTAGGACGTCGGTACGTCGCACAGTCCGAGTCGGCGCGACCGCGGTCGCCGCGGCGCTGGGGATGCTCATCGCCACCGCACCGCCCTCGGTCGCCCAGAACCCCGGCGCCAACGGTGCGATCACGTCGGTCGACGAGTGCGTGCTCTCCGGGCCCACGGGGCATCCGTACCCCGGCGAGGTCGAGGGCCTCGGCTGCTACATCAGCGGCTCCTGGTCGCCCGACGGCCGGTTCGTCGCCATCGTCACCGACATCGGCACCGCGCCGGGCGTGGGCGAGCTCTGGATCTGGGACGACGTCGCCGACACGCTGCGTGCCCTCGGCACCGTGGACGTCGACAGCAAGACGTCGTTCAGCCCCGGGGGCACGAAGCTCGCGGTCGGCCGCGGCGGCGACATCCTGATCCTCGACGTCGCGACCGGCGCGACCGTCCGCAACCTCACGCGCACGCCGTCCACGACCGAGTCGAACCCGACCTGGAACCGGCGCAACCTCGCGATCGCCTACACCGCGCCGGATGGCGTGCGCTCGGTCAAGCCGTGGGGTGGCTGGTCGAGGCTCGTGGCCGCCGGTGCCGTGTACGCCGACTTCGCCCCCGACGGCTGGCACATCGGCTTCACCCGCGACGGCGTCGTCTACCGCGCCAAGCGCGACGGCCGCTTCGCGACACCGATCTTCACGATGCCCGAGGGCGTGCGGCCGGAGTTCGCCTGGTCACCGGACGGGTGCTACCTGCTCTCGGCCGACGGCGACGGCGGCCTGCAGATCACCACCCGCTACGGGCAGCTGGTGCAGACCGGGATCGGCGGCAGCGGCTCCAAGTCGCCCGCGTGGCAGCCGCTGCCGATCGCACGGGTGGGCTGATCCGCTCAGTCGGCGCGCCTGAACGTGCGGGCGTAGGAGACCGTGCCCACCTGGATCGAGTACTCGGCGTAGAAGTCGGCGATGCCCTGCCGCTGCGCGTCGCGGTGCTCGGGATGGTCGCGCCACGCGCGCTCGCTGACGAGGTCGGCGAACGTCACGATCGTGACGCGCTCGCCGTCGTCGGCCGTGAAGGTCTTGGCGTCGAGGAAGCCGGGCATGGCCTCGGCGAGTTCGGTCATGCGCGCGCTCGTGACGGAGTAGGCGTCGCGGTGCTCGGGGCGCAGGCGGTTGCGGAAGATCGTGACGATCTGCTCGGACATGGCGCGACGCTACAAGTGCACGTCCTGCGCGTCGTCGGGATTCGTACGACGGCTACCCGCGCCGCCAGCTGCGACGGCGCAGGGCCGCGATCGCGAGGCCGCCCATGCCGAGCGCGATCCCCCCGAACACCGCCTGCAGCGCGCTCGGCCCGACGAACGGGATCTGCACCGTCACCTCGACGAGCATCAGCCCGCTCGCTGCGAGCACCACCTCGGGCGTGCGCGGGTGACGGCGTACCGCGGCGACGAGCGCGACGGTCGACGGCAGCGCGACCGAGCAGAACAGCCACACCGCAGGCAGCCTCCAGCTCTCGAGGCCGAGGGGCTCGAGGTCGGACACGGGCGGTGCATAGGTGCCGGTCCACAGCTGCCACGTGCCGGAGAGGCCGCCGACCGCCACCACCGCCTCGACCGGGATGAAGATCCGGCGGAACTCGTGCGGGCGGACGTCGGTGGGCGCGGGACGGTCGAGCGCGGTCGTCATGGGTCACCTCGATGGGCGCCCTCGACCGCCGAGGCCCGTGCCAGCGGCGTGGCCGTCGGGCGTCCCTCTCAGCCTAGGAGCGTCGCCGTGCGGTGGCGCTGTTCCTCTGCTCACAGCATCGGTCAGTAGGGTCGGTCCGACGCCCGGCCGCAGGTCGGATCTGCGCGAGGGGACACCATGAGCACCGACCAGCCGTTCGAGCCGGCTCCTCCGACCCCGCCCGCCGCCCCGGTGGCCGGCTGGTACCCCGATCCTGCCGACGCCGCGATGCAGCGCTACTGGGACGGCACCGCCTGGACGGCCACCACGCATCCGCTCGTGACCGCGCCGCCGGCCTGGCAGGCCACGGCCACCCCTGCGACGGCCCCGCTCTACGGCACGTCCGGGTACGCGGCTCCGTCGTACCCCGCCCAGGGCTACGGCGCCCAGGGCTATGCCGCTCCGCCCGGGTACGGCGTGCAGCCGCGCAAGGTCGGCTTCGGCGACGCCGTGCGCCGCGCGTTCGCCGGTTGGAAGGACTACTCGGGCCGCGCGACGGTGGCGGAGTACTGGTGGTTCTACCTCTTCCAGACGATCGTCGTCCTCGTGCCGTACGTGATCCTGCTGGTGCTGATCGCCGTCGCGTTCCCGTCGTCGTCGACCGGCTCGAACTCCTCGACCGCGGACCCGAACGGCGCGCTCGTCGCGGCGGTCGTGATCTTCACGATCCTGTTCGTGGTGCTCGCGATCGTGCTGTTCCTCGTGAACCTGCCGCTGACGATCCGGCGGCTCCACGACACCGACCGCGAGGGCTGGTGGTATCTCATCGCGTTCGTGCCGTTCGGCAGCATCGTGCTGCTGGTGTTCACGGTCATGGCGGGCACGCCCGGGCCCAACCGCTACGGCCCCGTCCCTACCTGACGCGCCCGGTCCTAGCGGTCGAGGCCGCGGGTCATGAGACGGTCGCCGAGCGCGAGCACCCTGCCGTAGTGCCCGGGCGAGAGCCGCGCCAGCGCGTCGAGGGCGTAGGTCTCGCGGCCGATGAGCACCCGAGGTTTGCGGCGCTCGATGCCGTCGACGATCGCGCGCGCGGCGACCGCGGGATCGAGCGAGAGCATGCGGTCCCAGACCGCCTTGTGCGCCGCGTGCTCCTCCTGGTCGACACCGGCACCCACGCGCGCGCTGTTGGCGATCTCGGTGCGGATGCCGCCGGGGTGCACGGTCGTCACGCCCACCTCGTGCTCTGCGAGCTCGAGCCGCAGGCTGTCGCCGAAGCCGCGGACGGCGAACTTGCTGGCCGAGTACGCCGTCTGGCCCGCCGGGCCGATGAGACCGAACAGGCTCGACACGTTGCACACGTGCGCGCCGCGGGTGGCGGTGAGGCGCGGCAGCAGCGTGTGCGTCATGACGACGACGGCGCGGAAGTTGACCGACATGAGCCAGTCGAAGTCGTCGAGGCTGATCTGGCTGAGCCGGCCACCGAGCGCGACGCCGGCGTTGTTGACGAGCAGGTGGATGTTGGGGTGCGCATCGCGGATCGCGGTCGCGGCGGCGAGGGCGGCGTCGCCGTCGGCGAGGTCGACGGTGTACGCCGTGACCGCGCGGTCGGGCCGCCGCACGCGCAGATCGGCGGCGACGTCCTCGAGCGCCTCGGCATTGTTGTCGAGCAGCACGAGGTTGCTGCCGCGCGCGGCGAGCTCGTGCGCGGTGGCGCGACCGATGCCGCCTGCGGCACCCGTGAGCACCGCCGTACCGCCGTCCACGACGTACCGCTTCATGCATCTCTCCTCGTGTCCGGGCAGCGTGGGTGTGCGATGAAGGCCACCATCATCGCGAACGCCGGGTGAAGCGGACGCCCTCGTCGTCGAGGGGGCCGCGGGTGAGCAGCGCGACATCCTTGCGGTAGTTCTGGTTCAGCTTCCACGGTGGTCGGATCCCTTGCGCGGGTAGCGATCCCGCCGCGCGCTGCACGTAGCCCGCGCTGAGGTCCAGCAGCGGCAGGCGCTCGGGCTCGGGCGGCTCGACGGGCGTGACGGCGTCGTACCCGTGCTCCTGCATGTGGTCGAGCAGGCGTACGACGTACCTGCTGACGAGGTCGCACTTGAGGGTCCACGACGCGTTCGTGTAGCCGATCGCGAACGCGAAGCTCGGCACCCCGGTCAGCATCATCCCCTTGTAGGCCACGGTCTTCGTGGGGTCGACGTCGACGCCGTCCACGCTCAGCGTCATCCCGCCGACGAGCAGCAGCTCGAGGCCGGTCGCCGTGACGACGACGTCGGCAGCGAGCTCCTCCCCCGACTCGAGCAGCAGCCCGCCGGGCGTGAACCGCACGATCCGGTCGGTGACGACGGACGCCGACCCGTTGCTGATCGCGGTGAACAGGTCGCCGTCGGGCACGACGCAGAGGCGCTGGTCCCACGGCCCGTACGACGGCCCGAAGTGCGTCTCGACGTCGTACCCCTCGGGCAGCTGCTTGGCCACGCCGTCCATGAGGATGCGGCGCATCGCGTGCGGGAAGCGCTGCGACAGGCGATAGCTGAGGGCCGAGGTCGCGATGTTCTTCGCGCGCACCACGCGGTACGCGGCGTCTGCGGGGAGCCGCTCGCGGACGGCGGCTGCGATCGGGTCGACCGACGGCAGGGCGGCGACGTACGTCGGCGAGCGCTGCAGCATCGTGACGTGCGCGGCGGTCTGCGCGATCGCGGGGACGAGCGTCATCGCCGTCGCGCCACTACCGATCACGACGACGCGCTTGCCGGCCAGGTCGAGGTCGGCGGGCCAGTGCTGCGGGTGCACGACGGTGCCCGTGTAGTCGGCGCGACCCTCGAACTCCGGCTCGTATCCGTGGTCGTAGCGGTAGTAGCCCGTGCAGGAGTAGAGGAATCCGCAGGTGAGCTCGACGCGCTCACCAGTGTCGGTGCGTTCGGCGGTGACGGTCCAGCGCGCGTCTTCGCTCGACCATGACGCGCTCGTGACGCGGTGGTGCAGCCGCACGTGCTGGTCGACGCCCATCTCCCGGGCCGTGTCCTCGACGTACTCGAGGATCGACGGCCCGTCGGCAAGCGCCTGGCCCGCGGTCCACGGACGGAACGGGTAGCCGAGGGTGTGCATGTCGGAGTCGGAGCGGACACCGGGGTAGCGGAAGAGGTCCCACGTGCCGCCGATGGTGTCGCGCGCCTCAAGGACGGTGAACGTCGTGCCCGGCCGGTCCAGCAGCAGGCGCGCCCCCGCCCCGACGCCGGACAGCCCGGCGCCCACGACGATCACGTCGTAGTGCTCGGTCACGGCTGCTCCTCGGTGGCTGTCCGCGACGCTACCCCGCCGGCCCCCTGCGCTCACCCCCACCGCTCACACAGATCGATCCGTCGCTTCCGGCGGCGGGAAGCGACGGATTGACCAGGGCGCCGGGAGGGGTGCGGGCTACGCGAGGCCGCAGGCCTTCGTGAGGACGTCGTACATCTGCTTCTTCGCGTCGTCGGGCGGCTGCAGGGTGAGATCGACGCGGCCGTCGCCGAGGTCGAGGCCGACGTCGAACACGTACGTCTTCTTGCTCTCGCCGAGCGAGTGGCCGTCGCAGCGCAGGGTGGAGCCGACGTCGATCGAGAGCGACGCCGTAGCCGCGGACGCCGGCATCGTGAGGAGCGGGGTGCCCGCGGGCGGGGTGGCGTCGAGCGTGAGCAGCACGCTGCCGTCGAGGTCGACGACGTCGATGGGGCCGGTGCTGCTGCCGCGGGTGAGCACGAGCGTGCCGCGCAGGACGGGTGCGCCGTCGACGGTGGTCGGCGCCCAGCTGTCGCCGAACGCGACGTCGACGGCGTCGAGCAGGCGCTGGCGGGCGCAGTCCTGGTCCCACAGCTTCTCGAGCAGGACGTCGGAGGCGGCGAGACCGATGGTGAGCTGGGAGTCGGGCGTGACGATCTCGGCCTCGACCGGGTCGGTGGGCCGCGTGCTGCCGGTGCACACGGCGTCGCCGTACGGCACCTTGAGCGCGACGGTGGCGCCGGGCGGGATGTCGTAGTCGACCTGAGCGGGATCGGTCCCCGCGAGCCCCGACCAGGCGACGGCGAGCGAGCTCACGCGGACGGTCGTGGCGCCGGCGTTCCTCAGCTCGACCTTGAGCGAGTGGGTGACCTCGTCCTCGCGGTACTGCTGCAACGTGCCGACCAGGTTGGGCGCGGGCGGTGCGGTCTTGTCGCCGCCCGAGTACGTCGCGCTGCCCGACCCCCCGGACCCCGCGCACCCCGCGAGCAGCGCACCGCCCACGACCAGGCCAGCGAGCACGCAGAGTCGACGACGCATGCCCGCCACCGTAGGCCGGGTGTGCCATGAAGGGGGCCTTCGTTGCTCAGAGCGCAACAAAGCCACCCCTCATCGTCACCAGCCGGTGCGTCCGCCGTGGACGCGGGACGGCGGCGCGCTCGACGGAACGGCGTACGGCGATCGGACACGGCTGTGCTGGACTACGCGGATGGCCGTCGTCCTCGCCCTGATCTCCAGCGTCCTGTGGGGCGTCGCCGACTTCGTGGGCGGCGTGGCCTCGCGGCGGGCGACGGCGCTGCAGGTGCTCATGGTCACGACGCCGGCCGGCTTGCTGCTGATCGTGCCCGTCGCGTTCCTCCTCGGCGGCGACGCCGCGGGCAGCGCGGTCCCCGGCCTGGTCGCGGGGGTCTTCGGTGCGTTCGGCATCCTGCTGCTGTACGCCGCCCTCACGATCGGGCCGATGGGCGTGCTCTCGCCGGTGTCCGCGGTGCTCGGTGCCGCGATCCCGGTGGTCGTGGGCATCGCGGGCGGCGAACGGCCCGGGCCGACGGCGTACGTCGGGATGGCGCTGGCGGTCGTGGCGATCGTGACGGTCGGCCTCGAGCCGCAGGCACCGACCGACGACTCGCAGCACCAGCGGGTCTCGCGACGCGGGCTCCTGCTCGCGATCGGGGCGGGCGTGGGTATCGGCCTGTTCTTCGCGTGCGTCTCGTTCGCGCCGGACGACGCGGGCGTGTGGCCGATCGTCTGGTCGCGCGTCATGTCGACCGTGATCATCGGGTTGCTCGCCCTCGCTCTGTTCGTGCGGCGCGGCGAGCGCCCCACGCCCGCGCTGCCGTCGGTGGTGTGGCTCGCGGTGCTCGCGGGTGCGCTCGACGTCGCGGCCAACGCGTTCTACGTGCTCGCCCTGCCGCTCGGGCTCCTCTCGATCGTGGCGGTGCTCGGCTCGCTCTACCCCGCGGCCACGGTGCTGCTCGCGCGCCTCGTGCTCGCCGAGCGCCTGCACCTGCTGCAGAAGGTCGGCATGGTCACCGCGCTCGTCGCGAGCGCCCTCCTCGCCCTCGGCGCCTGACCGGCTCAGTTCGTCCGCTCAGGGGTTCCAAGATCACGAGTACGGGTCAGATCGTGCAGTTGAACTGCCGTGATCGACCTCAGGGCGCGAATGTGCAGGGCGGCGTGATGTCTGCGGGGGACGGCGGTAATCGCGGTGGTGGCGGCGTACGGCGAGCCGCAACGATCGGTGCATGCTCAGCGACCCCGCCGCTCTCGCCCTCGTCGCCCGCTACCGCGCGGGCGTCGTGCTCGTGGAGGATGCTCTCGCCGGTGCGACCGACGCCGACCTCGACCGCCGCGGCCCCGGCACCGACGACTGGTGCGCGCGCCAGGTCGTGCACCACCTCGCCGACAGCGAGACCAACTCCTACGTGCGGCTGCGGCGCCTGATCGCCGAGCCCGCGCCGACCACGATCCAGGGGTACGACGAGGCGCACTGGGCCACGGTGCTGCACTACGACCGGCCGATCGAGGCGTCGCTCGCGGTGTTCCGCGCCGTCCGCGCCGCCAGCGGCGAGCTGCTCGACACCCTCGTCGACGCCGATCTCGTGCGCACCGGCGTCCACTCCGAGAGCGGCACCTACTCGCTCGCCGACTGGCTCGCGATCTACGCCGACCACGCCGAGGCCCACGCCGCCCAGATCCGCGCCGCCCGCGCCACCCCCTGACCCGCGCCGCACTCGCCCTTCCCACCCCTTGGGTCGATCACGGCAGTCCCACTGCACGATCTGACCCGTACGCGTGATCTCGCTGGCAGCGCCGGGCGCGCGAACCCGTCGTACGTCGGGGCCGCGCGCCCGGTCGAGCTCGCCGTTCCCGCCCCCTACGGCTGGTCGAGGCGGTCCAGCCGCA
>NZ_JBHSTI010000026.1:0-1139 GCF_042660085.1 Longivirga aurantiaca
TCCAGCAGCTGCGCGGCATCACGGTCGACGGGATCGTCGGGCCCCAGACCTTCCGCCGCCTCGAGGAGGCGCGCTGGTCGCTCGGCGACCGCGTGCTCTCGTACAGCCCGGGCCACCTCGTGGCCGGCGACGACGTGCTCACCCTGCAGCGCCGCCTGTCGAGCCTCGGCTTCCACCTCGGCCGGGTCGACGGCGTGTTCGGCGTGCTCACCGACGGCGCACTGCGCGAGTTCCAGCGCAGCGTCGGCGTGGAGGCCGACGGCACGTTCGGCCCCGAGACGTTCCGCGCGATGACCCGCCTCGCGCGCACGATGGCCGGCGGCGGCGTGGCCAGCATCCTGCGCGAGATGCAGGTCCTCGACACCCTCTGCAGCGGCGTGGCCGACAAGGTCGTGGTGCTCGACCCCGGCCACGGCAGCGCCGACCCCGGCGTGGTCGAGGGTGCCCTGTCGGAGAACGTCATCGCCGGCGACCTCGCCACCCGCATCGAGGGCCGCCTCGCCGCGATCGGCGTCCAGGTGCTCCTGACCCGCTCGCCTGAGGGTGAGGGCGCCCGCGACGAGTCCGAGCGGGCGGCGTTCTGCAACCAGAACGGCGCCGACCTCGTGGTGTCCCTGCACGTCGACGCCTCGCCGTCGCCGCACGCCACCGGCTGCGCCACGTACTACTTCGGCGACACCGTCGCCGGCCAGGGCTCGGCCCTCGGCGCGCGCATGGCCGAGATGGTGCAGACCGAGATCACCGCGCGCACCGACCTCACCGACCTCAGGTACCACGCCAAGAGCTGGGACCTGCTGCGCATGACCAAGATGCCCGCGGTGCGGGTGGAGTGCGGCTACATCTCGAGCCCGCACGACGCGAGCCGCCTCGCCGACCCCGCCTTCCGCGACGCCGTCGCCGAGGGCATCGCCGCGGCCGTGGTGCGCTTCTTCGCACCGGTGCCCGCCGAGGTCGTCCTCGAGGCCCCGCCCGTCCCGTCCCCCGCCTGACCCGCCGTTACCCGGGTAACCAGCGTGCGCTCTGCGACGGGATCGTCACTCACCTACGGCTGCGCCGGCGTTACCCGGGTAACCAGCGAGCGCTCTGCGACGGGTTCACGGCTCAGCTAGGCCGTCAGCGCTTCTTCTTCGACGCGGGGG
>NZ_JBHSTI010000027.1:0-6959 GCF_042660085.1 Longivirga aurantiaca
CAGCAGGCCGAGCTCCGCCCACCGCCGGTCGGGCTGGCGGTAGCGGGGGACGGCGGGTGCCGTGGCGGGTGTGGTCACGGGCTCGCCGAGGCGCTGGGGGACGTGGTGGCGGACGGCGAGGCGGAGGCCGACGGGGAGGCGTCAATGCCGCCGTCGCCGTCGCCGCCGCCGTCGCCGGGAGCGTCCGGGCAGCCCGGCGTGGTCGGCACGGCGGCGCACTGCGCGGCGCGCTCGGACAGCCGCTGCACCACCTGCTGCGCGTCGGCGAGGGAGTCGGTGGCGATGGTGCCCTCGACCTGCATGGCCTCGAAGTCCGGGAGCGAGTCCATCGTGATGGTCGAGCGCTCCTCCACGGACGACAGGCTGATCGGGCCGATCGAGCCGGGAACGCCGTTGAAGATCGCGACGTAGCCGCCGTCGTTGCCGACGTACCACTGGCCGCGGGCCCACGTCATCGTGATGGCGATCAGGCCGATGAGCACCGCGACGATCGCGACCACCGCACCGACCGCCCAGAACCAGCGCCGGCTGATCCCCTGGCGGGACGCGCCCTGCTCCTCGCGGTAGACCCGGCCGATCGGGGCGACGCCGGCCTCCCCGGTGGACGACTGGGTCGACACCTTCACGACCTGCGCGGGGCGTGAGTCGATCTGCGCGTCGGCGGGGAAGGTGAGCTCGGGCAGGCGCTCGCGGTTGCGCGGCTCGCCGGCGGCGCCCACCACCACCGGTGCCTCGGGCTCGACATCGGACCCGGGCTCCACGGCGACGACGTCGGCGACGACGCACGTGACGTTGTCGGGGGCGCCGGCCTCGAGGGCTGCGTCGACGAGCGCGGTGACCGCCGCGGTGGGGTCGGCGACGGCGAGGAGGCGCGCGATGTCGACGTCGGAGACGTAGCCGCAGAGGCCGTCGCTGCAGACGAGGTAGCGGTCTCCGGCGCGGGCCTCACGGACCGAGACGTCGGGCTCGGCAGGGTGCACGCCGTCGATCGCGCGCATGAGCAGGTTGCGGCGAGGGTGGCGCGTGGCCTCCTCCGGCGTGATGCGGCCGGAGTCGATGAGGGTCTGCACGTACGTGTGGTCGCGGGTGACCTGGCGCATCTCGCCCTCGCGCAGCAGGTAGGCGCGCGAGTCGCCGACGTGCAGAACCGCGACGCGCGGCGGGTCGCCGCCGAGCCAGGCGAGCGCGGTGAGCGTGGTGCCCATGCCTGCGAGCTCGGGGTTGGCCGAGACGACGTCGGCGATGCGCTCGCTCGTGACGACGACCGCCTCGGACAGCCGCTCGAGGGCCTCGACGTCGGACAGCCCGCCGGGCTCGACCTCGGACATCGTCGCGATCGCGGCGGCGGACGCGAGCTCGCCGGCAGCGTGGCCGCCCATGCCGTCGGCGACGACGAGCAGCTGGTCGCCGGCGTACCCGGAGTCCTCGTTGCCGCTGCGGACGAGGCCGATGTCGGAGCGCGCGGCGGAGCGCAGCATCAGGGACATGGCGTCACTTCCGCAGCTCGAGCACGGTGCGGCCGACCTTGAGCTGGTGGCCGACCGAGAGCGGCGTCGGGCTGGTGATGCGCGACCGGTCGACCCAGGTGCCGTTGGTCGAGCCGAGGTCGGTGACGATCCACGTGCTGCCCGTGAGCGAGATGCGGGCGTGGTTGTTGCTCGCGTAGTCGTCGTCGAGCACGAGGGTGGAGTCGGGTGCACGGCCGATCGTGACGTCGGCGGCCCCCAGGGGGATCACCGTGCCGGTGAGCGGTCCCTCGACCACCACGAGGCTGCGGGCACCGCCCTTGGCGGCCTTGGGCGCCTTGGGCGCGCGCGGCGCGGCGGGCGCCTGCCCGCCGCGCGGGACGCGGGCGGGGACGAGCATCCGGGCGTCGCGGGGGGCCTTGAGGTCGCGGCGCAGCACGAGGATCGCCACGATCACGAGCAGCCAGACGAGCGCCAGGAATCCGAGGCGCAGCAGGGTGAGGAGGAGCTCCGACACGGGCTCACCCCGCCCGGAACGTCAGCCGAACGCTTCCGAGCTGCACGGTCGCGCCATCGCGCAGGACCACCTCGCCGACCTGGACCCCGTCGACGTACGTGCCGTTGGTCGAGCCGAGGTCGCGCAGCACGACCTCGCGGCCGAGCAGGATCTCGGCGTGGTGGCGCGAGACGCCGGGGTCGTCGACGCGGATGTCGACGTCGCTGCCGCGGCCGATGCGCGTGACGGCCCGGCTGAGCGGGTGGTCGACGTCGTCGCCGACGAGGCGCGGGTGGCCGGCGTCGGGGCGGCTGCCCGGGATGGACGGCGTGCGCGCGGGGTTCGGCGCGCTCGCCACCCCGGCCTTCGCCTCGCTGTGCACGCGGAACAGGCCGGTCTCGAGCGAGTCGTCGCGGGCGAGGGTGATCTCGGTACCGCCGAGGAACGTGTAGCGCTGCTCCTCCGCGTGCTCGCGCACCATCGTGCCGAGCTCCTCGGTGAGGGTGCCGGCATACACGCTGAGGCGGTCGTGGTCGTGCGGGCTGAGGTCGACGACGAAGACGTTGGGCACCACGGTGCGGCCGCGGCTGACCACGGCGGCCCGGTCGTCCATCTCGCGGGTGAGGGCCGAGGCGATCTCGACGGGCTGCACCTCGGCCTTGAAGGCGCGCGCGAAGGCACCGTTGACCATGCGGTCGAGCCGCTGCTCGAAGCGGTCGAGCAGACCCACCGCGCCTCCCTCAGTGCCGAGGCGGGTGCCGGGTCGGCGGATGCCCCGCCCCGGGCGATCACCGCCGTCCCATGATCGTAACTGCCGGGATGCGGCAGACCGTTCCTTCGCAGCCCCGGGTCTGCCGTTCTGTGACCGGAATCGGCGGTTCGTAACGGCTCCGACCTGCGTGTTAGCCTTCTCCCCGCACGCGCGAGTGGCGGAATAGGCAGACGCGCACGGTTCAGGTCCGTGTACCCGAAAGGGTGTGGGGGTTCAACTCCCCCCTCGCGCACGTGAGAGTTCTGTACGTGTGAGCACCGCTCCTCCGTAGGGGTGAGCAGTGCTCAGGTGTAGGACTCGAAGAGCGCCCCCAGCCGATGGCTGGGGGCGCTGCTTCATGTCGGTCAGGACTGATGCCTCGGTTGATGAGCCGGTACCCATCTCCTCGGCGCTGACGTCGAACTGCTCCGCGAGGAGTTCGACCACGCGACTGGTGCTGCCCGATCGAACTCGGAGGTCGGAGACAGCCCCCCGGACGGCGTCCTCGGGCATGAGAAGCGCGGCTGCGAACCTGTTCGCCAGGATCCCCTCCCGATCTGTCGCCGGCGAGGACAGGTCGTTGCGCCAGTTGACGCGCACGTAGACGCTCTCAACTGGACTCTTCCCTTCACGTCGCACGACGTCATTCGGGACAGCGCCATTCGCTGGGTCGGCTCGATGTCCGCGGAGAGGACCGCACGAGCGCAAGCGCGAGGCGGCCGCGATGCCGGGCGGCGGGCGAGCGGGACGGCGCAGCCCCACGATCCGTCGTCAGAGTCCGACAGCCTCGAGAGCCGTGAGGCGCCGCCCCCCGGCGTCCGTGGCCCCAGCGCCAGCTCCCTGAACGCGCGTGGCCCACGCGTCAAGCTCCGCCTGCAGTGATCCCGAACCGGTGTACCCGCGCGACAGAACTCTCGGCCGTTATCTGACCGGAGTCCATGCTGTGCATCAGACCCCCTGGAACCGCGTGACGTGCTCGTCCACGGTGTCGAGCGCGCCGGGCGGGCGGGCCCTGCGGCGTCGGCAGGCGACGGGGCGCCTCCTGGCGGGAGGATCAGATGTGATCGTGGGGAGGTCCGACGAGCTCCGCGCCTTCGAGGAGTTGCTCGACTCGCTGGCCGCCGGCCGTCCGTGCCATCTGCTGGTGGTCGGGGACGCCGGCATCGGCAAGACGGTGCTGCTGCAGGCCGCGGCCGCTGCGGCCAGGGCGCGGGGAGTGTCGGTGCTCGAGGTGACCGGCGTGCCGGGCGAGCGGGCGCTGCCGGGGGCGACGCTGTGGCTGCTCGCGTCGCGCCTGGAGGCGGTCGGCGTCGAGAGCGAGGCGATCGAGGAGCTGCGGGCGGTGTCGGCGCGCGCGTCGGCAGGGCCGCCGCTGCTGCGGGCGCTCGCCGTGGCCGCCGCGATGAGCCCCGTCCTGCTGGTCGCCGACGACGTGCACTGGTGGGACCCGCTCTCCGTGGCGGCGCTGCAGTTCGCCGCGCGCCGCCTGGCCGTAGATCCCGTGGCCGTGCTCGCCGCGGGCCGCCCCCAGGTGCTCGAGGATCGCGGCTTCGCGGCCGTCCCCCGCCTCGAGGTCGGCCCGGTGCCCCGGGACCTGGCCGGCGAGCTGGCCCGGTCGGTCGCTCCCGAGACCGTGGAGAGCGTCGCTCGCGGGCTGTGGTCGAGGCTCGGCGGCAACACCCTCGCCGTCGTGGAGACCGCCGCACGGCTCACGCCCGACGAGCAGCGCGGCACGGCGCCGGTGCCGGAGGACCTCCCGGTCGGCCCCGGGGTCGTGACGCGCTGGGCCTCGGAGGTCGACACGCTGCCGGAGCGGTCGCGGCTGGCGCTGGCCGTCCTGGCGGTCGTGTCCGCGGACGAGACCCTCGGGGCCGCGCTGTCGGCCGCAGGCGTGGACGCCGAGGACCTCCTGCCCGCGGAGGCCGGTGGGCTGGTCAGGCTGGATGCGCTGCGCTGGCAGTTCCGCCACCCCCTCGTGCGCCCGGCAGTGCTCGCGGCCGAGCCGCCCGCCACCGTGCGCCGCGCGCACGCGGCGGCGGCCGACGCCCTCGTCGGTCTCGCCACGACGCCGCACCTCGTGCTGCGCCGCGCCCGCCACCGGGCCGCGGCCGCTCTGGGGCCCGAGGCCTCCCTCGCCCGCGACCTCACGGCCGAGGCCGAGCTCCTCGCCCGGCTCGGCGCGCACGGCGCGGCCGCCGACGCGTACGACCTCGCAGCAGCGGCGGACCCGGACCCTGCCTCGGCCGCCGAGCGGCTGGCACGGGCCGCGGCGCACGCGCTCGAGGACTTCGACGACGACTCCGCGGTCCGCCTCGGGCGGGCGGGGCTCGCGCATTCGCCCGAGCCGCGGGTGCGCGGCTCCCTGCTGCGGATCACCGGCGCGGCGCTGGGCCGTGTCCAGAATGCGACCGAGGGCCGGCACCTGCTCACGCGGAGCCTGGACCTCCTCGAGGGGCCGGAGCGCGCGGAGGCTGCGCGCGACCTGCTCTTCACCCTCGACCTGACGACGGAGCCGGAGGCCCGGGTGCGGGCGCTCGTCGACGAGCTCGGCCCCGCCGACCTCCTCGCGCCCGTCGACCGGCTCCTCCTGGCGCACACGGTCTTCCACGTCGACCCGGGCGCGGAGGCCCGCCTGACGCTCGAGCAGGCACTGCTCGCCGTCGACGACGACGAGGCCGTGGCGTCGGGGCGGACGGTGGAGACCCTCATGAACGCTGCGTTCTGCCTCGGCCTCGAGGTGTCGGCACCGCGTCTGCGCCGGGCGGTGGTGACGCTCTCGTCGTCCGGTGACCCGCGGCGGCGGCTCGAGGGGCTGGGCATCGACCAGATGCTCGCGTTCTGGGACGGTCGCTGGCGGCACCTGCTCGACATGGTCGAGGAGACCCGGGAGCTCACCGAGGCGATCGGCCGCGTCGACCTGTACTCCGACGGCCTGGAGCTGCAGGTGCTGGCCCGGCGGGCCCTCGCGGCCGAGTTCGCGCCCGTCCTCGCGCGAGCCCGGACTCTGATGTCGGCCGCCGGGATGGACTACTGGGCGGCGGCGCTGCCGGGCGAGGAGGCGATGCTGGCGCTGGCCGAGGGCCGGACCGAGCGCGCGATCGAGCTCGTGAGCTCCGAGCTCGACCACCTCCCGGCGCACACGAGTGCGCACGCGGTGCACGCGGACCACCTCGTGACCCTGACCGAGGCCCTGGCCGACGCCGGCCGGGTCGGCGACGCCGCGGAGGTGCGCGAGCGGCTGCGGCTCATGCTCGGTGCGTCGCCCAGCGCGCTCGGCGAGGGCTTCCTCGCGCGGACCGCGGCGGCGGTGGCGGAGGACGCCGAGGTGGCCGACCTGCTCGGCGAGGCCGAGGGGTTTCTCGAGGTCGGCATGCACGTGTTCGAGCTGGCCATGACCCGGCTGCGCCTTGCCCGGTGGCTGCGGCGGCACCGTCGCCGCCGCGAGGCAGCGGAGCGCCTCGAGCTGGCGCTCGCCGCCTTCGAGCACCTCGAGTGCCGCACCTGGGCCGACCAGTGCCGGGCGGAGCTGCGGGCGGTCGGCGTCGACGTGACCCGCCACGACCGCTACGACACCCGGGCGCAGCTGACGGCCCAGGAGCGCCGGGTGGTCGACGTGGTCGGCGCCGGCGCGACCAACGACGAGGCTGCCCGCCAGCTCTTCCTGTCGCCGCGGACGGTGGAGGCTCACCTCACCCACGTCTACCGCAAGCTCGGCGTCCGCGGCCGCACCGAGCTCGCCCGCCTCGCCACGGCCCACGACGGGCCGAGCTCCCGGACCCTCGTCCGCAACCCCTGACCGGCACCCCTGATCCGAGGCCGGCGCGCGCGTGACAGGTTGCGGGGTTTCCCGGATTCCCCGTACGACGGCATCGGAGAGCCTGGAGTCGTCAGGAAAGCAGGGGAACGATTCAGGAGGCCATCATGAGCACCACCGTCCCCAGCAGCCACGTTCACGTGCATCACGACACCTTCGAGAGGGCAGCGCTGATCATGGCGCTGCTCGCTCTCGTCGCGGCTCTGGCCGCCCTTGCCGGGGTGGTCACGCACCTGGTCACCACTCCGACGACGACGGGCGTCGTCGTCTCCGCGCCCGGCCCGATGGCTGACAGTGCGGTCAAGACCGCGGGCGGCATCGTCCGGCCCTTCGAGACCGGCCTCGACCGCGCCGGCGCCTACATCCCGGTGCCGGTCCACGCCTACGCGGACCAGCCCGCCGGGATCCTCCAGCGCGGCCCGGTCTCCTAGC
>NZ_JBHSTI010000028.1:0-5696 GCF_042660085.1 Longivirga aurantiaca
TCTGCGAGCACACCGGGCTGCCCTGGCCGCTGGCCGGGCCCGCCGCACACATGCTCGTGCTCGAGACCGAGAGCGCGGCGCCGGGCGAGGTCGCGATGGAGCTGCCCGACGACCTCGACGTCGTGGTGGCCATCGACGCCGCCGACAAGGCGCGCTTCTGGACCTACCGCGAGGCCGCCGGCGAGGCTGTGACGGCGCAGCACGTCGCGCACCGCTTCGACGTGACGGTGCCCCGCCACGACTGGGACGCGTTCGTGGCCGACGCCGTCTCGCGGCTGCGCGAGGTGCCCGACGTCTCGCACGTGTACGCGTTCGGGCACCTGTACGACGGCAACCTGCACGTCGAGGTGATCGGCCCCGACGCGGATGACGAGCGCGCCGACGCCGTCGTGCTGCAGTGCGTGGCCGATCATGGCGGCTCGATCTCGGCCGAGCACGGCGTGGGGCGCGCGAAGGCGGCGTACCTCCACCTGTCCCGAACGTCGGCCGAGCTCGCGCTGATGCGCTCGGTCAAGGACGCCGTCGACCCGCACGGGCTGTTCAACCCCGGAGCCCTGTTCGCCGGCTGACCGCCGTACGGCGACGGCACCAAGATCACGAGTTCGGGTCAGATCGTGCAGTTCAACTGCCGTGATCGACCCTAGGGGTGGAGAGCGCGAGCTCGGTCGCGGGAGAACGAGCGACCGGGTGTTCATCGCGGTGTGGTCGTGTCGTGGGGCGTTGGACGCCGGGCGCTGCCACGATTACCGCCGTGCACCATCCGCCTGTGCGACCCCAGGTCGTCGCGCACCGTGGCTCGAGCGCCGACGCCCCCGAGCACACCCTCGACGCCTATCTCCGCGCCCTCGCCGACGGCGCCGACGCCCTCGAGTGCGACGTGCGCCTGACCGCCGACGGCCATCTCGTGTGCGTCCACGACCGCACGATCGACCGCACGAGCGACGGCCGCGGTGTCGTCTCGGTCATGACCCTCGACGAGCTCCACGACCACGACTTCGGCGCCTACCGCAAGGAGCAGGCGCCGCTGACCCGGCGCGAACGTCGGCGTCAGGCGATGCTGAGCTTCGGGCGCGACTTCGCCCCGTTCGACTCCGGCCCCTTCCTCGTCGCCGCGACCGGCACGTCGGCGGGAGTCAGCGCGGAGAAGCCCGAGGCCGGAGGTCGCGACGGCGCCGGTCCGATGCTCGAGGACGAGCCCCTCGTGATGGATGAGGCGCGGCACCGCGTGCTCACCCTCGACCGCCTCCTCGAGCTCGTGCTCGACTCCGACCGCGAGGTGGGCCTCGCGATCGAGACCAAGCACCCCACGCGCTACGCCGGCCTCGTCGAGGAGCGGGTCGCCCAGACGCTGAGGCGGTTCGGGCTCGCCCGTCCGCGGACCGAGAACGACCAGCGCATCCGGGTCATGAGCTTCAGCCAGCTGTCGGTCCGGCGCATGCGCGCGATGACCCCGGGCCTGCCGACCGTGTTCCTCATGGAGCGCGTCCCGCTCCGCTTCCGCGACGGCTCGCTCCCCTTCGGCGCACGCATCGCAGGGCCCTCGATCGACATCGTGCGGCAGTACCCGCGGTACGTCGACCGCGTTCACCGCCAGGGCAACGCGGTGCACGTGTGGACCGTCGACGACCCCGCCGACGTCGAACTGTGCGTGCGCCTCGGCGTCGACGCGATCATCTCCAACCACCCGCGGATGGTCGCCGAGCACCTCGGCCTCTGACCCCCGCGTCCGCCGTCCCCGAGCTCCGCCGTACGGCGCCCGGCCGACCGCGGCCGCCCGGAGCCCGGCCGTGCGCGTGCACCGCTCGGGCGCGGTGCACCCCGACTCGCATAGGCTCCCGGCCGTGGCCAAGAACAAGCGCGGTGCAGGTGCCCCCAGCTCGACCTCCGTCGGCGACGCCGACATCCCCGTGGTCGGAGGGCGCGAGCCCTGCCCGTGCGGGAGCGGGCGCCGCTACAAGGCGTGCCACGGGCGGGCCGCCGCCACACTCGTCCGTCGCCCGTTCGAGGGGCTCGCGGGCGAGTGCGACTGGGTCGCGCTCAAGGAGATCGTGCCGAGCGCGACCGCGGCGCTGACCCTCGCCCCCGAGCAGGCGAAGGCGGCGGATGGCCGTCCCGTCACCCTCGCGACCGTCCTCCCCCTCGCCTGGCCCGCGCTCGTGCGCACCGACGGCGCCGTGTTCGTCGGCCTGCAGACCCCCACCTCGAGCGACGACGCGAGCCGCGACATCGCCGACTCCCTCCTGCGCGCCCTCGTGAGCGAGCACGGCAGCCCCGTGCCGCCGTCGCGCCCCGGCCCCGGCCCGCGCCTGCAGGACGTGCTCATCGCGGATGCGCCGCTCGAGGTCACCGTGCACAGCGGCTTCGACTTCTGGATCGAGGGCAGCGGCGCCGAGACCACCGACGACGTCGCCGCCTCGCTCGAGCGCGCCAACTCCTCGGTCGTCCCCACGAGGCGGCTCACGGGCGTCGAGGCGGCGTACTGGTGCCGCATCGGCCCCAAGGAGCACCTCCGCTGGGTCCTGCCGTACGACGAGGAGCCGCTGCTCGACGCGCTCGCGCGCCTGCACGTCGCCGGGGGCGACACCCTCGGCGACGGCACCCGTCTCATCGGCACCTTCCGCGCCCACGGCCTGCTCGTGCCCGTCTGGGACCTCGTGCCCGGGGCCGAGGCCGACGACGTCGAGGGGCCCGCAGCGGCGTTCGCGGCCCGGCTCACCGAGGCCCTGGCCACGACCGGCGACCTCACGACCGACGAGCGGCACGCCCGCGCCGGCCTCAGCAACCGCCAGGTGACGCTGCGCTGACGCCGCCACCTCGGCACTGCACATCCGGACCTCGTGCTGATCCGCGCTCTCCACGACGCGGATCGGCACGAGGTCCGCGACGTGTCGGGAGGGGGCAGCCGGGGGGCGCGTCACCCCGGACAGAAGAAAGCGATCGGACGTCACCGACGGGGGATGCAGTGACGTCCGATCGGATATAAACGTAAACGCTCCCACCGGGAAAGGGCAAGCGGTCCCCCGGGATCCCAGGGATTTCCTTTAGGTTTTCTTGAGGTAGCGCCGCTGGACGACCGGAAATGGTCTGGACCGATCTCGGCCGGCCCTCAGGAACGGACGAGCTCCACCAGGGTGACGACGGAGAGCAGCGCCAGGAGGCCGCCCGAGACCAGGCGGACGCGCCACAGCGGCACCCGCTGCTGCAGCCACGAACCGGCGAGCGTGCCGATGCCCGCGACCGTCGCGAGCGCGAGCCAGGCCCCCAGGAACACCGAGATCGGGAGGCCGGTGCGCGCGGCCTGGCCGGCCGTGACGAGCTGGGTGAGGTCGCCCCACTCGGCGGTGAAGATCACCGCGAACGTCGTGCCGAACGCCGCGAGCCGGGTGGACCCCGGCTTGGCCTTGGCCGCGATCTCCTCCTCCTCCGCGGCCTCCTCGGCCGCCTCCTCCTCGCGGGCCCGGAGGCCGCCGCGCACGAGGATGACCGCACCGACCGCGAACAGGGTCGCGGTCACGCCGAGCACCAGCTTCTCCGGCAGCAGCGAGAGCAGCTGTCCGGCCACGACCGCGATCACCATCTGGATGCCGAAGGCGAGGGTGGCCCCCAGCCACACCACGAGGCGCGGGAACCGGGCGGCGAGGACGAGGGTCGCGATGAAGGACTTGTCCGGGAGCTCGGCCGGGAAGATGACGGCGAAGGTGGCGAGCAGAACTCCGAGGTCGAACCAGGACACCTGCGTCATTCTCCCGGAACCGGGCGGCCGCTCCGACCGCCCGGCATCCGGTTCACCGGGCGGTACGGCGAGATCTCCGGCAGCGGAGGCGTCCGCGGACCGCTCCAGGGCGCGGGGACCGCGTCGATCCGGCGTGCGAGCTCGTACGCCGAGTGCTCGTAGTTGACCCGCCAGCCGCGAAAGTGCGGCCACGCCTCCTCCGGCGTCCGGCTCATGAGGTAGCCGAAGTCCGACAGCATCGCGTAGGCCTCGGCGAACTGCTCGTACGGCAGCTCGATCTCGGTGTCCGGGTCGGGGTCGTCATCGACCGGGATGCCCTCGGCCCGGGCGATGTCGTGGATCGCCACGATGCCCTGGCGCAGCGCGACGCGCGCCGGCCCCTGCGGGTTGTGGGGGTTGCAGGCGAGCTCGAACGCCGCGGAGTCGAGCACGGCGAGCAGCGCGACGAGCCAGTTGCGGTGGGGCTGGGCCGAGCGCACGTGGATGAGCACGGGGTAGTTCGTGTGGCTCTCGGCGACGTCCGCCGCCCACCGCTCCCAGTCGCGCCACAGGGTCGCGAGCTCGCCCGAGGAGTTCACGATCGCGTGCCGGCCGACGATCTCCGGCCCCCAGTTGGGCTCGCCGCCGCGCGCGTAGAGCAGGGCGACGTCGACCTCGCGCCGGTTGTAGGCGGCGTACAGGCTCGGCAGGTAACCGATGAGGAGGCCGACCACGACCGGGCCCGTCGCCGCTGCGATGAAGTCGATGGCCGTGAGCTGACCGCGGTCGGTGCTCGCGAAGCCCAGCGTGAACAGGCTCGACCCCGCTTCGCGGAACGACGCCGCCCAGTCCAGCGGCGAGAACGAGAAGAGCAGGAACGTGAAGCCCACGAACAGCAGCCCGAGCCAGGTGGCCAGCGTGATGATGAGCGAGGTCGGTGCGGCGTACGCCAGCACCGCGTCGCGGGCGGCGTACGTCGTGGTGCGGTGCGCCACGAACCGGTAGGCGCCGAGCGTGGCGCGCAGCACCGAGGCCGACAGCTTGCTGCGGACGCCGCGGGGCACGACCAGGGTGCGCAGGATCGAGGACCCGACGGCCAGCACGATGGCGAGGCCCACGAGGAAGCACAGGATCGAGACGGGCAGCGAGGTCGTCACCCGACCGCACCCCGACCCTGCCTCAGTGCCACGTGCCGACAGTACGCGCCGTCGACGCGGTGGACCGGGCACCACGTCGGCGCCGATACCCTTGCGCTGTGTCCCTCGACCCCACCGCCCGCGACATCCTGGTCATCGTCTCGCTCGTCGTGGGGGTCCTCGGCTTCGTCGTGGCGCTCGTGGCGTTCCTGTGGATCCGCAAGGCCCGGCGCGATCTCGCGCTCCTCGCGGCCGACGGCGACAACGACTCCTTCATCGGCGCTGTCGCGCGCAAGACCGAGGAGGTCCAGGCCCTGCGCAGCGAGGTCGACGACCTGGCCGCGCTCCTCGCCCAGACCCGCACCGAGCTGTCGGACGCGATCCGGCACGTCAGCGTCGTGCGCTACGACGCCTTCGGCGACATGGGTGGGCGGCTGTCGTTCTCGGCGGCGATGCTCGACGACGGCGGCGACGGCCTCGTGCTCACCTCGATCCACGGCCGGTCCGAGACCCGCTCGTACATCAAGGGCGTGAAGTCGGGGCAGAGCGAGGCCTCGCTGTCGCCCGAGGAGCTGCAGGCGATCAGCTTCGCCCTGCGCGGCCGCTCGGCCTGATCGGGCGCAGGAGCTCTCGTGAGCACGCAGCCCGGCTGGCCGGAGCATCTTCCGGTCTCGGCGGTGCGCATCGCCCGCCCCACCGACCGGCTCGCGGAGTGCGTGGCGTTCTACGTCGAGGGCCTCGGGCTCGCGCATCTCGGCGGCTTCGACGGGCACGCGGGCTACGAGGGCGTCTTCCTGGGCCTGCCCGGTGAGCAGGTGCACCTCGAGCTCACCAGCCACGTCGACGGC
>NZ_JBHSTI010000029.1:0-22995 GCF_042660085.1 Longivirga aurantiaca
TCGTTCTTCCGCGTCCGACTGGACCGCGCGACGGAGATGCAGCGGGTCTACCTGCGCGCCATGGCCGAGCTCGGCGCAGCACCGCAGAAGGCGGCCGACGTTGCAGCCCTGCTGGACCGCACGTCGCCGCAGGTGGCACCGACACGCGCTGAGCTCATCGCGATGGGCCTGCTCTACACGCCCGAGCACGGGTACGCCGCCTTCACCGTGCCGCACTTCGACAAGTTCATGAAGCGCGCGATTCCCAACCTGGAAGTCCCGCCGGTTCGACGCCGCTGAGCCCCCCGGCTCGGGGCGCATCAGCCAAGCCGGCCGAGATCGACTTATGACCTGCCGCTTGCCGCTGGCCAGCCGTAGTTCTCTCGTCCAGGCGCTCTGTCGCCTGTCGGGCGCTGAATCCGCGCACCTTGTGTCGGACCGGGTAGTCGCCCCGGTCGGATGCCGACACAGGGAGCCTCCGATGTTCGTCTCACGCGTTGTCGTCCTGGCAGCCGATCCCGGGATCAGCCCGAACAACGGAGGCCTGCCGGGCCTGTCGGTGCTCAAGCAGATCGTGGGCGCCCTGCTGACATGGGGCCTGGTGGCGTGCGTCGCAGGACTGGTGGTCTCCGTCATCGTCTGGGCGCTCGGGCACCACGGCGGCAACTACTCCCACACCAGCAACGGCAAGACCGGCGTGTTGGTCTCGGCGGGCGGGGCGCTACTGATCGGTGGCGCGAACGCGATCGTGGCGTTCTTCTCCGGCTTGGGCGCGGGGATCGGCTGATGACCGCGCTCCCGGACTTGTGCGCGGGTCCGCTGGACCCGGTGTGCACGGCCGCGACAGGCGTCGTGAACGCGGCGGGGTCGGCGGTGTCGGAGTCGATCCTGGGCGGGCTCGGGGCGGCGTTCGCGACCGCCGCGGAGCAGGTGTCCACCGCGGCGCTCACGGTGCTGGACGCCACGACCGCGGTCGACACCTCCGCGTCGTGGCTGCGGGCGAACGTCGCCGTCCTGGCTGCGGTGACCCTGCCGGCGGTGGTGGGCCTGTTCGTGCTTCAGGTGCTGACCTCCGTGCTGCGCCGTGAGCCCGGCGGCCTCGCCCGCGCGGTCATCGGGGTCGGGAAGGCAGTGCTGGGGGCGGGGTTCGCGGTGTTGGTGACGCACTCCGCGCTGCTGGCCACCGATCAGGTGTGCCAGGCGATCGCGGCGGCGTCCGGGCTGACCGTGCGCGACGCGGCAGCACGGTTCGTCGACCTGACGTGGCTGGCCGGGCCGTCCTCGGGCCCGGTGCTGCAACTGGTCCTCGGCGGCGCGCTGATCGTGGGGTTCCTGCTGCTGTGGGGGGTGCTGCTGTTCCGTAAGGCGGCGCTGATCCTGGTCATCGTGTTCGCGCCGGTCGCGTTCGCGGGGCTTGCGTGGGACCAGACCCGGGTGTGGGCGCGGCGTTGGATCGAGATCGTGGCGGCGCTGGTGCTGTCCAAGGTCGTCATCGTCGTAGTCTTCGTGGTCGGGGCGAGCGCGTTCTCCGGCACCGGCCCCAACGCTGGCACGGGCAGCGCTCCTGCGTCGGAGACGACGGGGTCGCTGTCGGACCTGCTCGCCGGGCTGCTCCTGCTGTCGATCGCGGTGCTCGCGCCGTGGCTGACGTGGCGGTTCGTGCACTGGACCGGGATGGAAGCAGCCTCGGTCATGCACGGGGCTGTCGCGGCCGGGCCGATCCCGCGCGCCGCACGGGCGACGGGGAACCAGGCCAGGTTCGCGGCCCAGTCCGTCGCCACCGGGATGGTCCTCGGCCCCGGTGGGGCAGCAGCAGGGGCCGGCACCCGCGCCGCGACGGGTGCCGCCGCGGGGGCGACGTCGCCCTCGAGCGGCCCGGTCTCTCCCCGCCGCCCCGCCGCCAGCGCTGCGGGAGTAGGTGAGGGGTCGTGAGCGCGCCCGCCGCGACGGTGCGGTTCGGCCGCCTGGAGCGCCGCGGTCTGCTGCTCGGCCTGTCCGGGCCACAGCTCGCCGCCGTGGGCGCAGCGGCGGCGATCGCGGTGACCACCGAGTACGCCGCGGGCCTGCCCGGGCTCCTTGCCGCTGCTCTCCTGTGGGGCCCGCTGCTCGCGGCGGGCACGGCATCGGTCCGGGGCCGCAGCGTGATGGGGTGGATCCCGATCGTCGGTGACTGGTGGCTGCGGCGGGCCATCGGTGCGACCCGCCAGCTCCACCGGCTTCGCGATCCCCGCGCAGCGACGGGTGGGCTCCTGCTGGAGCTGCCGGGGATCCGCACGCCGCTTCCCGTCACGACCGGCTCGAGCGGCGCGGCGCTGGTGAGCGACCGCACGACGGGGACGGTGACCGCTGTCCTCGCGGTCCGCGGGCGGGGCGTCCTGCTCGCAGACGACGCCGGGTCCACGACGGCGGCCTGGGGGCGGGTGCTGACGGGGCTCACTCAGTCCCGGGAGATCGTCCGCGTGCAGGTCCTGCACGCCACCGCCCCGGCGGGCGAGTGCGATGTGCGCCGCTGGTGGTCCGACCATGCCACCGGTGCGGACGCGCCGTTGCCGGCGCGACTGGTGGCCGACCTGCTCGCCGACGCCGACACGTCGACGACACGGATCACCACCGTGCTCGCGGTTGCGTTCCGCCGCGGCGGAGCGCACGACGACGTCCAGCCGCTGCTGGGCACGTTCGCGGACACGGTCGCCGCCGGCGGCCTCAAGGTCGAGGGCTGGATCGGTCCTCGCCGGCTGTGCGAGCTGATGCGCCGTGCCTACGACCCCGTGGCACTGATCTCCTCTGGTCATATGGTCGCTGAGCGGCAGGCGGACCGGGCCGGGGTGTGGGGGCCGATGGCGGTTGCGGAGTCGTGGGCGATTCTGCGCACCGACACCGCAGTGCACGCCTCGTACTGGATTTCGGAATGGCCGCGCGCCGAGGTCGGGATCGAGTTTCTGCAGCCGCTGCTGCTGGCACCCGGCGCGCACCGGACCGTCACGCTGATCGCGGAGCCGCAGCCGTTGCGCGTCGCGGCGCGGGACATCCGTCGCGCGCGGGTCGACCTCGTCTCCGACTCCGCGCACCGCGCCCGTACCGGCCGTATCGAGGACGAGGCCGCCCGCGCGGAGGCCGACGATGTCGCCACCCGCGAGCGCGACTTGGTCGCCGGCCACGGCGACCTGCGGTTCACCGGCCTGGTCACCGTCACCGCCGCCGACGAGGCGGCCCTGGTCGAGGCGTGCCGTGCGACTGAGGCCGCGGCGGCGCGGGCGATGTGCGAGCTGCGCCCTCTGGTCGGGCAGCAGGCCGCGGCGCACACCGCTGCCGCGCTCCCGCTCGCGCGGGGGATCCTGTGAACGCCGGCGCGCACCGCACCTCCGGCACCCCGGTGTCGGGGCGCAGGGTCGGGGTGTGGCCGCTGCGGGTCCCGGCCCACCGGGCCAGCAGCGCCGTCCTGGCCGGCGCGTACCCGTTCCTGGCCCCGGCCCCGCCCCAGGCCGGGGTCTACATCGGGCCGGACGCGCTCACCGGGGAGGCGTTCGCGTTCGACCCCTGGGCCCTCTACGCGGCAGGGGAGCTGACCAACCCGAACATGCTCCTGGCCGGGGTCATCGGTCAGGGCAAGTCCGCGCTCGCCAAGTCACTCGCGCTGCGCTCGCTCGCCGCCGGGCGGCGCGTCTACGTCCCCGGCGACCCCAAGGGGGAGTGGGCGCCTCTGGCAGACGCCGTCGGCGGCACCGTCATCCGGATCGGCCCGGGCCTGGCGACCCGCCTCAACCCTCTCGACGCACCGCCCGCGTCGCGAGGTTCCAGGAACTCGAGCGCGACGGTCCTCGCGGCGGTCGCTGCGACCCTCCTGGGCCGGGACCTCGCCCCGGCCGAGCACACCGCCCTACACGCCGCACTCAACGCCGTCCGTGCGGACGCCGCCCCGACGCTGCCGCGGCTCGTCGACGCCCTGGCCGACCCGGACCTTGCTGCAGCGGCCGCGGACCGCACCAACGTCGCCGCCCGGACCCGCGACGGTGCCGACCTCGTGCATGCACTGCGCCGCCTGACCCGTGGCGACCTCGCCGGCATGTTCGACGGCCCGTCCACCCACCGTCTCGACCCGTCCGCGCCGATGGTGGTTCTGGATCTATCGGCGCTCGGGTCCGACGACATCGCCCTGGCCATCGCGATGACGTGTGCGTCGGCGTGGCTGGAGCAGTCCCTCACCACTTCTGGCGACCAGCCCGGCCCGCGGTGGGTGGTGTACGACGAGGCATGGCGGCTGCTCCGCAGCCCCGCGCTGCTGGGACGGATGCAGGCGCAATGGAAGCTGTCGCGCGCCTACGGAATCGCCAACCTGCTGATCCTGCACCGCCTGTCCGACCTCGACGCCGTCGCCGCCACCGGTACCGCCGGGCGCGCGATCGCCGACGGATTGCTCGCCGACTGCTCGACCCGCGTCATCTACCGGCAGGAAGCCGACCAGCTCGCTGCTACCGCCCGCGCCCTGGGGCTGACCGGAGCGGAGCGCGAGGTGATCGCGGTGCTGCCGCGCGGCACGGGGATGTGGAAGCTGCCCGCCCGATCCCACCTGGTCCATCACCGTCTCCACGTCGACGAACTGACCTTGGTGGACACCGACGCCGCGATGACGGGCACGGCCACGAACCACGCGGCACGGGGCACGGCGACGGGAGGCGCGCGATGACGCCCGATCCGATGCGCAGCACCGCTGTCATGTCCGAGGACACGCGCGAGACCGGCGTCGGAGTCCCGGCCGCCGTGCGGCTGGCGGAGCAGGCCACCCTCGGCGCGCTTCTGCTGGCCCCGGACGCGGTCGTCGCCATGAGCGGATGGCTGCGCGCGGAGGACTTCGCCGACCCCTGGCACCACACCCTCTACGCCACTATCCGCGAGCTCGACGCCGCCCACCAGCGACCCTCCCCGGACGTGGTCGCGCAGGCGATGATCGACCGGCACGGCTACCGGATCGCCGACGCACCGCGCATCCTGGACCTGCTCGCCGCAGTCCCGACCCGCCCCCGCCCCGCCGAGTACGCCGCGGTCGTGCTGGAGGCGTCGCTGCGCCGCCAGGTCGCCTGCCACGGCGTCCTGCTGCAGGCCGCAGCCCTCGCCGCAGCCTTGGACCGCAGCCCTCGGGTGGTGGAGACGGTCACCGAGCAGATCGACGCTGTCGCCGAGTTGGCCCTTAAGGGGTGGGCAATCGCCACCCGCGCCACCACCGGCACCGCCGTCCCCGCGCCCGTGTCGCCTCCGTCACCGGTCGGGCTGCTGCCGTCCCTGGTCGGCGCGGACCGGCTCCTGTCCCGGCATCCCCTACCCGACCCCGACGCCGTCGCCGACCGCGAGGGCGACCTGACCGCATCCTTGGTCACGCACCCCGACTACCTCGCCGCGGTCACCGGCTGGCTGCGACCCGATGCCCTCACCAGCGACACGTGGCGCCCGGTCTATGCGGCGCTGGTGGACCTGTACGACACCGGCGCGCCGATCGACCCCGTCACCGTGGCATGGCGCATCGCCCGCACCGCACCCACCGCCGGACCCGGGCCGAACCCCCGCGACCTCACCGCCATGGTCGAGCACGCCACCGTCCTCGACCCCGCACACGCCGCCACCGCGGTCGCCGCCGACCAGCTACGCCTGGCCGCGCACCGTACCGCCACAGCGCTCCGCGCCGATGCTGGCAATCTCGGCCTGGACCTGCGCGACCTCCTCGACACCACTCTCCTGCACACCCGCGCCCTGCGCCGCGCCGCCGCACCCCTTCACCCCGGTCCGCCCGGCAGCGACGCCGACCACCACGTCCCCATCCCGCTGCCCGTCATGCGGCGGCAGCGCGCGGGCACGGCCGGTCGACACCTCGCCGTGGTGCCCCGATGACTCGCCCCCGCGTCGGGGGAACGGGTGCGGGGGCGCGTGTGGGCGGGTGGGACACCACCGACCTCGGCCTGCTCGCCGTCGGCCTCACCCTCGCCGCCGGGGCGCTCCTGTACGCGGGCGCTACCGCCGCCTGCCTGCTCACCGGACGACCAGCCCCCGACGGCGGGATCCTGCCAGCGCTCGCCGCCGTAGGGCGGCCCGTTGAACCAGCCGGTGCATGGCCGCGACCCGAGCAGCTGCCCGGCCCGATCCCATACTGGGCCGCCACTCTCGCCGTCCTCGCCCTCGCGGCCACCTCGGGGTTCGTCGCCGTACGGTTCGCGCGGCACCTCCTCGACCGGCATAACCCGTCTACCAGCCGCGGCCGCCTTGCTCACCTGCCGGGGCTCGCCTCACGTCGCGAACTCACCACCGTCGCCGGCGATCGCGCCCTGCGCACCCGCGCCCGCCACGCCCGCCCCAGCCAACCCGCCACCGCGCCCCCCACCGAGCTCGGATACCTCCTCGGCGCGGCGCACGGCAGCGACCTGTGGTGCTCGGTCGAGGACTCCGCGCTGCTCCTCGGACCGCCCCGAATGGGCAAGGGCCTGCACGTGGTCATCCCCTGGATCCTCGACGCCCCCGGCGCCGTCGTCGCCACCTCAACCCGCCCCGACACCCTCGCCGTCACCCACGACCACCGCGCCACGCGCGGCCCGGTCGCGGTGTTCGACCCCCAGCGCCTCGCCGGCCTCCCCGACGGGCTGCGCTGGTCCCCGGTCCGCGGCTGCCAGCACCCCCGCATCGCCCTGGTCCGCGCCCGCGGCCTCGCCTCGGGCACCGGCATGCACGGATCGGTCTCCGACGCGGACTTCTGGACCGGCCAGACCGAGACCGCACTGCGCTGCCTGCTGCACGCCGCCGCCCTCGACGACCGGCGCGCCCTGGACCTGTACCGGTGGTCGCTCAACCCCGTCCTGGCCGAGGACGCCGTCACCGTCCTGACCCGCCACCGCGACGCAGCAGACGGCTGGGCCGACGCCCTCGACGCGATCGTCCACGCCGACCCCCGCACCCGCGACAGCGTCTGGCTCGGCGTCCGCCAAGCCCTCGCCGCCCTCGCCGACCCCCATGTCCTGCACGCCCTCGACCCCGGACCCGACGACCGGTTCGACCCCGAGACCTTCCTCACCGACCGCGGCACCCTCTACCTGCTCGCGTCCGCGGAGTCCTCGGGCACCAGCGCACCCCTGGTCGCCGCATTCGTCGAAGACATCACCGAGACCGCCCGCACCCTGGCCGCACGCTCGCCCGGCGCGCGCCTGGACCCGCCGCTGCTGCTCGCCCTCGACGAGATCGCCAACCTCACCCCGCTCCCCTCCCTGCCCTCCCTCATGGCCGAAGGCGGCGGGTCCGGCATCACCACCCTCGCCGTCCTGCAGTCCCTCGCCCAGGCCCGGCACCGCTGGGGCGAGCACGCCGCCGACACCATCTGGGACGCCGCCACCGTCAAGCTCGTCCTGGGCGGACTGGCCAAGATGCGCGACCTCGACGACGTCTCCCGTCTCCTGGGCGACATCGACGAAACCACCCGCTCCCAGTCACGCGGCCACGGCGGCGAACGCTCCACCACCACCAGCCTGCGCACCGTTCCGGTCCTGCCGCCCGCGGTCCTGCGGACCCTTCCCTTCGGCGCCGCCGTGCTCCTGCTCCGGCACGCCCGGCCCGCGATCATCGACCTCGCCCCCTGGCCCAGCCGCCCGGACGCCGCCGCGCTCAACGCGGGGCAGCGGCGCATCGAAGCCGCCGCCGCCGCTTCAGCCGGCCGTGGGAGCAGCGGTCAACTCGCCGCGCGCGATGGAGCGGCACGGTGAAGGCCGGCCTCGCCGCCGCAGCGGCCACCGCCCTCGCCGCGCCCGTCCTCGCAGTCCTCGCAGTCCTCGGCGCAGCCGGCACCGCGCTCGCCTGCCTCACCGCCCCCGGACCCGCCCTAGCCGACACCGCACCGGTCCCGGCCCCGGCGCGGGTATGGATCGCGGCCGTGCAGAACGCCTGCCTCCAGTTGCCGCAGCCCTGGATCGCGGCCGTCATGGCCGCCGACTCCGGCTTCGACCCGGCCCATGCCGGCCCGCGCGGCCGCGGCCTGATCGCCGTGACCGAGCCGGACTGGGTCGCCGTCCACGGCGCCGGCTGGAACGTGGACCTCGACGGCGACGGCCTGCCCGATGACTCCGACCCGTTCACCGTCGCCCATGTCGCCGGGCGGATGCTGTGCCAGCTCCTCGACGACCTCGACCAGCCCCAGGGCACGCCGCTGTCTGGGCCGCGTCGCCTGTCGTGGCTGGACACGCTCGCCCTCGCGCACCATTCCGGGCCGGCTGCCGTCGCGACCTACCCGCGGATCGACAACTCCGCCAAGACGTACCTCGAACGCGTCCACGCCGACGCCGTCGCCTGGACCAGCACTACACCCACTGCCACCACCGCCGGGAGCGCCACCGGTGCCCCATCGCAAGAGGCGCCTTCGGCCCACGTGGACGGCGCCTGCGCGTCCAGCCTCGCCGGCACCGGGACCGTCGTCGTCCCACCCGGCACCCCCACCGACGTGGCAGGCGCAGTCGCCGCCGCGCTTAACCTCGTCGGTGCCCGCTCCGGCTGGTACAACCGCTGCGACCGGCTCGCCTGCCGCGCCTACGGCTACGCCAACTCCGGCTACGAGTCCGCCTCCGTGCACTGGACCCGCATGCTCGCCACCGGGCATGCCCGCCCCGGCGACCGCTGCCCTCCGCTCGGCGCGTTCGTGTACTGGGCCACCGGCGGCCCCGCCGGGCACATCGCCCTCGTCGTGCAGGCGGACCCCGCCTGCGACCCCGCACGGATCAAGGTCGTCACCAACGACGCCCTCGACCACGCCACCGGATTCACCGGCGGGGTCTACCTCGTCACGCTCGCCCAGATCGAGACCGGATTCATGTCCCGCAGCGGGTACCGCGGATGGTCCGACCCCGTCTGCGCTGGCGCCTTACAGGCAGGCGCGGCATGACCAGCGCCGACGACACCGCCGCCCGCGGTCAGCGACGCCGCGACCAGCTCACAGACATCCACGAGCGGCTCACCGCCGCAGTCGCCGACCTCGCCAGCAGCGACGCCTGGCAGCACATGCTCCGCATCGCAGCACACATGCCCTCGTACAGCCTCAACAACATCCTCCTGGTCGCCGTCCAGCGACCCGACGCCACCGCCGTCGCCGGGTACCGAGCCTGGCGCACCGCCGGACGCCAGGTCCGCAAGGGAGAGAAGGGCATCGCGATCCTCGCCCCCTGCCTCTACAAGCCCGACCAAGCGCAGGCCGAGCCCGTCGACCGGACCACGGCGGAGGTCGAGCCAGGTGCAGGTGCGCCGCAGGTGCTGCGCGGGTTCCGGGTCGTCCACGTCTTCGACCTCAGCCAGACCGACGGCCCCGACCTCCCCGACGACCCGCACCTGCTCACCGGACCAGCACCCGACGACCTGTGGGAGCGTCTCGCCCAACTCGTGCACGACGACGGGTTCACCCTCGAACGCGGCGACTGCCACAGCGCCAACGGTTACACCGACTACCGCAACCGGATCCTCCGCGTCCGCGACGACGTAGAGGCCGCCCAAGCGGTCAAGACGCTCGCCCACGAACTCGGGCACATCCGCGCCGACCACGAGAACCGCTTCGCCGACCAGTACCGCACCTCGCCCCGCTGCCGAGGACAGGCCGAGATCGAAGCCGAATCCATCGCCCACCTCGTCACCAACTCAGCCGGCCTCGACACCCGCGCCTACTCCGTCCCCTACCTCACGGGATGGTCCGGCAACGATCCGACCGCGCTGAGGGCCGCCGCTGCGCGGGTGCTCGACGTGGCCGCACGCATCAGCGAGCAGCTCGACGGTCAGGGACCTGCAGCACAGGTCGTCGCATTCGCGGCGGCGGAGAGACGCCCCGCTGCCCAGCGCCCGCTGCGCGCCATCGCGCCTTGACCCGGCACGGGTGCAAGCCCCTGCCGTGACGCACTCCCGGGAGCTGTCCGACCCGACCGGCATGCTGAGCTATGCCGCACAGGACCGTCCTCGTCGAACCCGCGACGCCTCGAAGCCTCGCCCTCGTCTCGGACGCCCTGCGTGCCGAGGGGCTCGAGGTCAGCGGGTCCGGATACTCCGAGGAACGGCGGGATCTCACGACCGCGGTGGAACTCGTCGGCGCCTACCGGATGGCCAAAGCGACCGACAAGGTTGTGGACCGCGGGCTCGACGAGGCGATCGACCGTGTAGCTGCCGCGGTGAAGGCCGCGTGGTCGATCACCGTGCGACGCAGGGACTGACGCTCCCAGCGCTGTCGTTCTTCCCGATCCGGCTGGGCGCCTGACCCCGTCCATTCGGTCTTGCTGGCCTTGCGGCTGGTCGATCGGCGCTCCGATTGCTGCCGGGGCCCACCGCGGATGGCGGAGTGCGTCGTGATGTACGCCAGCGTGCCGACGTCGAACCGTGCCATGCTCCACGCCATCAACCACGGGCGCGAGGATGGACATCGATGACGTACGAGCCGAACGAGGTGCGTGCGTGGGCGCACGAGGCGGGCGAGCCGGTCGCTGAGCGGGGTCGCCTGTCGTACCAGGTCGTGACCGCCTACTTGAAGGCGAATCCGCAGGTCGCGCGCGAGCTCGCGTCCGAGCACGACGTCCCCGTCCCGAGCCGTGGCGCGGTGAGTCTCGCGGCGTGCGAGGAGATCGCGTTGCTGGTGCGCTGACCTGGGGTACGGAGAAGAGTACATAGCCCCTGGTCAGCCTGGTGTTCAGGCTGGGATAAGAACGCGGAATGCATGAATCGGTAACGCCACCCGACCCCCCCCGCCCAGCCTGGCGCCAAGTACCGAGGGGGACAACGTGAGCGATTCGTCCGATTAGCCTGTTCTCAGTCCTGATGGCAAGCACCAGTGGGTTGGCGACCGATGGGTTGAGGTGCCCACGGGCCAAACGCGAAACCCTCGTAGTCGGATCCGGGCACTCCTCGGCGTGGCACTTCTCGCCTTAGTCCTCGTCGGCGTGGGCCTTGCCTATCTGAATGGACACCAGGGCCTGAAGCAGAGCGACGACGAGGCCCACCGCTTCTTTTGTGAGAAGTTCCCCGAGGACACTCCCGACTGCTAGCCGGTTACCGCTGCCGAGAGGCTCGACCCGCTGGTTCGACACGGCTAAAGCGGCGGTGCCATCAACTTGAAGTCGGACGTGTAAGCGCCTTCGAAGTCTGCCCCGCCGGGACGGCGCGCCACCCCTGGCTGCGAGGCCGCCGCGAGGTTGAGCGCAAGGAGTTGGGCCAACAGATCGTCACCACGGCTGAACCCGTACGCGTCTAGCACCGCCTCGTCGAGTTGGTCATGGAGGTCACGGAGAGCGGAACGCCCGGGAAGTCGCAGTGAGTCGTATTGCTCCCCGAGCGTTGAGCCCCGTGCGACGTACTCCTCGCGCAAGCTCAGCAGGTCGCTGACGATCGAGGCCACCCGTGCGACCTGCTCAGTGCCGGGGTTGGCTGGCCATGGGAACGTGTCCCAGACAGTCGTTGGTGTGTATCGCGGACGCGTTTCCAACCGCGAGCAGCGCTCGTCGAACCACGTGCGATGCAGGCTTGAAGACAGGACCCCGAACGAGTAGTCGTCGTCGAATGCGAACACCTGCAGGGATGCATCCGGACGGATGCTGGAATCCACGAACTGATAGATGGATTTGCGGCCATCTGCTGCGACGATGGTGAGCGCGATGTACCGGGACAGGCCGGAGATGGCCTTCAGCATGTCGTCACGGCGATAGGCATGACGCCACCACGTGGACAGGAAGTTGGCGTGGTGCTTGTTTGTCTTCGATCGCGGATTCGCAGCGAGGACTTCTGCGTTCCGCGCCTCTTCCTTCGCGGCCGACTCCTCCCGCCCCGGGAGCACAGTTCGTGCGAGATGCGCCAACGCCCCGGGCGCTTTCGCTCGCGCCTCAGTCGCGTCTGTAAACGGAACATCAATGACGAAGTCGGTCGGACCGAGGGTGTGGATCATCGGATCGCCGCTGATCATGGGGTGAATCACGGATCTTGAGAGTCCATCGGATCGAACAATGGCGAGCGCCTCTGCTCGAGTAAGCCGGAAGCCGGCCACGTTGCCGGTGGTCTGCCCCTGGAAGCACACCTTGGGACGCTGGTTGCTGCCCAAGGGCAGCGCAGTGGCTACATCGGTCGTCGGCTTGAGTGACGCCGGAATCTCTGCAACCGGGAGCCGCAACTCGCCCTCGTCCAGCCAAAGCACCCGCTCCTTGGGAGCGTACTGCTCGCCCTTCACCCAGTTCACGATTGAAACGGTCACCGCCGCGTCCCCCGACCAGGGCTGCGAGGAGACCGCGTCAAAGATCACTCCTCCGTGGTCCACAACATAGTCAAGGGAAGCCTTCCTCGAACTCGCGTCCCGGATCGCCTGTGTCGCGACCAGCCCAGCTCGTCCCCCCGATGGCAGAGCGTCGTGTGCCAAGGGGAACCAGTAGCAGACGAAATCCGAGACTCCCCCGATACCGGGGTGCTCCTGGGCAAGCTTGGACGTGTACGGCGCACCAAGCTCTTCGACCATCTTGCGCCGACCCAAGTACGGAGGGTTTCCAACGATCACATTTGCCTTAGGCCACGGCTCGAACAGGGCGTCCGCGTATCGAATCGTGTCGTCCAAGTTGTCCAGTGGCAACACCGGCTGATCGTCATCCAGTTCGTCGGCCGACAGCTTCTTGGCCAGCATCATCGTGACCTTTGCGACCTCGACGGCAAACCGGTTGTTGTCCAGCCCAAGGAAGTGATCCGGCGTCACGTAGGAGAGCGCAGCCTGACTCGCGATCTCGGCAGACTTCCTCCGTTCGTCGATGCGCAGCTTCGCTTCGGCCTCGAGCCGACGCATTTCTCGGTACGCCACATACAGGAAGTTCCCTGACCCACAGGCGGGATCCAGGACTCGAAACGCCGCCATGTCGAGCAGCAGTTGCTCGTACTGCCCAATCGTCGACGCCGCTGAGATCAGCTCGGTCCAAGGCTTGACGATCGTTGGAAGCACCACCTTCGCGATGTCCGCTTGAGAGGTGAAGTGGGCGCCATACGCGTGACGCTCGCCCTTATCCATCGAGGTCTCGAACAGCGTCCCGAAGATCTCCGGTCGAACCGCAGACCAGTTGGTCTGGGCAGCGCCGCGTAGCTCCCCGAGCTCGCCATTCGTGAGCTCTACCGGTTCGATGCTGCGGAACAGGCCACCGTTGAAGTAGGGGGTGCCGGCGTACCGCCCGCCGGCGGTCCGACCCGGTGCATTCATCTCCCGGAAGAGTCCACCGAGCAGGTCGTAGGCGTCCGCCCCTGTTCGTGCGTCGTCCAGCCCACGGGTGAAGTACTTGTCCGGTAGCAGGCCGATGTCCTCGCTGAACATCGCCACCACCGACTGAAGGACGAACCGCTGCGCGACGACTCGGTCGATACCTCGGTCATAGAGAGAGCGGAACACTCCCGAAACCTGTGCGGCCGCCGACCGTGTCACTGCAACAAGATCGTTCCCGAAGAGTGGCGCTTGCTCAATCGGCAACATGAACGCCAGCGCCGCATAGCGCTCAGGCAGGTCCGCCAGCTTCACGACGTCGACTGGCGCGTCGAGTTGCTGATCAAAGTCATAGATCCACAGCTCATCGAAATTGCACAGAATCACGTAGCGGGGTCGATCCGGCACCGCCTCGATCCAGTACTGAAACGCTTGCCGGTAGTGGCGTGTGAGGTCCGTTCCTGACTTCTTCATCTCGATTAGGCAGCGCGGCTTCCACATCAGATCGGCATACGACACCCCCTTGAAGTCCAATCGGTGGATGCGCGCCTCGAGAGTCGCCCCAGCTTCGCGGACCCCGCCGTGGCCAAAAGCCTGAAATAGCCGCTCGAGGTAGATCGCAGCCTCGCCCTTCTCGTCCCCCTTGAGGTGCTCCTTGCGCCAGGCGACGAAACTGGCAAGGGACTCGCGAATCGGGCGAGGATCCATACCGGGTGTCTCCGATGGAATCGGTCGTGAAGGTCGGTGGGTCAAGCCAGTGCGCCGATCGGCTCTAACATCCCGAGCCTACCGAGTGACCTCGAGCCAGCAGGGCGATCCCGGGGTCGGCGAGTCGGGACGGATGTCCATTCTGATCGGCGGCGCAAATCGACACGTGTCCAGATTCCTCATACGTAGCAAGGGAATCCGGGTTTGTGTTTCACGCCACGACGAGTAGTCTCCTCAGTAGATAGATCGTTGCGGAGGCCCACTGAGGCAGCATGTCCGCGAGCCGCTTACCGGCTCGTGTGGATGGCGGCCGGAGGCTCTGGATGGGTGGACGGGGACGTCACCAGATCCACGCGGTCACCAGCTGCCTGGAGCCCTCCGTGACGGTCCGACGACTCGGGCGCGAACAGAACATCAAGCGGTTCGACAAGCCGCCGGGACGGTTCGCCCTCGCCAGCGGCGTGAGCTCACCCGGCGCGATCAGCCCGACCAAGCGCCGCATACGGCGGGCCGCACCTCATAGGTGCTCACGGTGGTTGTCAGGCCGGCAGCCCGTGCGAGCGACCCAGTCCAAGAGTCGTTGCCGACCGGCGTCGAAGGCGTCGTGCCAGCGCAAGGGGGCGCTGCCGTCGGCGTCGGGCGCGTAGGAGTGCTGCCAGGCGGTGTGGAGCGCGGAGAGCTCCTCGATGAGCTCGCCGTGCAGGGCCCAGCAATCGGGCAGGTGGCGGTGGTCGAGGTGATAGCGGCCGCGCAGCCAGTCGATCCAGTCCTCGAGCTCGGCGAGGGCGTCGTCGGTCTCATCGGCGCTCAGGGTCGGCCAGGCAAGGGCGAAGGCGGCGAACGGGTCCACCCGCCGGTTCGTCGTGCCCGAACGGTAGGGCTGGTTGGAGGTCATCGCTGTGGTCCTCTCACGTAGCGGTTGGTGGAGCGGGGGGCGCTCGGCGGGTCGTCGTGCGCATCGGCGGCGGGGTAGGGCGGTCGGGTGTCGGCGAGGGTGGCACGCACGGCGTCGCGCTCTCGCTGGCTCGGTCCGCTCGTCAGCTCGCGCAGGCGCTCGGTGGCAGACCGTTCGCGGCCAGTGCTGGCAAGGATCGTGCGCAGCTGCTCCTGCGCGTCCGGGGCGTGGCGTCCGGGGTCAGGCAGGTGCTCGCATCCGTCGTCGAGCGGGTCGACGGGCACGTAGACGTGGTTCGAGTGCCGGCCACGGGTCAGCCCGACGTACAGCGACTCACGGGTCATGCCCTCGGTGGCCAGCAGATGGGTGTGGTCGACGGTGAGTCCTTGGGCCCGATGGATGGTGGTGGCGTAGCCGAGCTCGAGGTGGCGGCGCACGTAGTCGGCGGGCACGCGAACACGGTCCTGGCCGTTGCCTTGTGGGCCGGTGCCGGACTGAGCCGCGAGGTCGGCGCTGCCGTCGGCGTGAATGGTCGTGAGAGTCCAGCGGGTGCCGTTGCGGACATGGCCGCCCGCGGCGGTGGCCAGGCGGCGGTCGTTGCGGCGGGTCACGACGAGGTCCCCGGTGCCGGCTTGCAGTCCATCGGCGAGGCGGACGGTGGTCGTATCGTCGACGAGACCGGCGGCGACCCGGTCGGAGCGGGCACGGAGGTTGAGAGCGGCGACCGTCGCGCCATCGGCTGCGAGCAGCAGCGCCGACGCGCCACCACGGCTGTCGCTCGCCCAGGCGGAGTAGGCAGCGTCGAGGACGTCCAGGGGCCCTCCCTCATGGATGCGCCCGTGACGGTCGTAGGTCGCAAGGGCACCGGGATGCCCCTCGCGCAGGGCCCGGTTGGCGTGGGCCTCCCACCGGTGGGTGAACCTCCACAGCGACCGCAGCCGGTGCGCGGCACCGGTGGTGGCGAGCAGGCCGAACGCGCCGCCTGCGTCGACTGCGCCGAGCTGGTGGTGGTCGCCGACGAGCAGCAGCTTGGCCCCCGCGGCAGCGGCTTGAGCGGCGAGGTCGTCCAGGGCCAGTGTGCCGGCCAGGGACGCCTCGTCGACGACGAGCAGCGTCCCGGGTCGCAGCCGCCACCGGTCCTGCTGCGCGTCGAGTCGGGCCAGCGCGGTGTCGACCCGCCGCACCGTGCGCGCGTCGCCCGCGCTGGTCGCGGCGGTGCGCCGTTCGAGCAGGCCCGCGTGCACGGCCGCGCGTTGCTGGGCGGCGGGGCCGGTGGATTCGTGCAGCCACTTCGCGGTGTTCTCGCACGGCACGCCGAGGGCGTCGGCGAGCTCGTGCGCCGCAGCCGCCGATGGTGCCAGCCCGAGCACCGTGCCGGGGCCGTGCACGTTCTCCCATGCGGTCCGCAGGGCGCGCAGGGTGGTGGTCTTCCCGGTCCCCGCCGGACCGACCAGGACATCCAGGGCCCGCCGCGAGGTGGCGATGCCGATGACGGCGTCGACCTGGTCGCTGGCGAGGCGCACGTGGCGACCCCCGGGGTGACGGGGTGGCTGGACCGCGACCGCTGCGGTGCGGGCGACCGTCTCGTCCACGCCGGGGCCGAGCTGGTCGTCGGCGGCTGCCAGCAGGCGGGCCTCAGCGTCCAGGATGACCCGGTGGCTGAACCGATCCTCGTCCGGTCGGTCGAACACCGTGGTGCCGTCGGGGCGGCGCCACCCCTCCGGCACGGTCCACCGGTCCGGCGCGGTCAACGGCACGCACCCGGCCAGGGCGGTCGCGACGACGCGGTCGTGAAGGGCGATCCGCTCGGCCGCGTCCGGCAGCCGCAGACCGCGGGTCGCCCGCGCAGCCTCGGCGAGCAGGTTCCACCGGGTCCAGGTCGAGCGCCGCGCCAGCACCGCGTCCAGGGCTACCGCGGCGAGGTACTCGACGAAGTCGTTGGTGACACTCGGACGGGCTGTGTGGGTAGGGCGTTGGTGCAGGCGGCTTCGGAGCGTCCCGCCGACTCGTGCCGGGCCGCGCCGGCGTCGGTTGCCGACGGTGGAGGTGTCGTCGCTGGTCAGGTTCGCGTGACGGAGTCCGTGACGAAGTGCCCCGGTGACTCCGTCAGTGTCGTGACGGACTCCGACGCGACGAGGACCCATGGCGGCGGTGAACGCCGGTGCTGTCGCGTGCTGGTTGCTCCACGCCGGGGCGAGGAGCGGATGCGGGGCGCGGCGCAGCAGGCGGCGGGCTCGCTCGCGCCACCATGCCATCAGCTCGGGCAGCGGTCGCATCGTCTTGGCCGGGCGGGTCGCTGTGGTCAACTGCTGGCGCAGCCGGGTCGTCTCGATCCGGTTCGGTCCGCGTCCGTGCTCGGCGTGGAAGGCGACCAGGGCGTCGGTCATCGCGGTGGCGATCGCCGCCGATCGGGTCGAGAACTCGGTGAGCAGGTCGTCGGGAACGGCATCGAGCTCGAACGCCGGGGTGCGCCGAGGTCCGCGGTCCCGCCACCCCCACGAGGACCCAACCCTGTGGCTGGTGAGCTGGTCGAGCGCGGTCGTGAGGTGGTCGGCGAGCAGGTTGTCGTAGAGCTCGGACACCGCGACCGCGGCGTGGTGCAGGGCCCGGGAGTCCAGCGACCGCCACACCCCGTCGCGGCCCTGGACCTTGTTCGCCACCACGACATGGGTGTGCAGGTTCGGGTCGCCAGTGCGGGTGTCCCAATGATCGAACAGCGCGGCGACCATCCCGCGGGTCGGGACCTGGGCGATCGAATTGTGCCCGATCCTGGTGAACACCGCCCGGTCCTCCATGAACGCGAGCGCGTCGCGGACCGCAGCCCGATGCGCGGCGACCACGAGGGCTTGAACGTCCGGGTCGGCCAACGCCCACAGCACGCTGGCCGACTTTGGTGCAGTGAACGTGAGATCGAACCCGGCAACCGCGACACGCGGCCGCCGTGCGGCCTCCAACCGGGTGATCACCTCGACCGCCGCAGCGCGGGCGGAGTCCGTCATCGACTCCGGCAGCGCCGCGACGGAGTCGGCGATGCGCTGCGCCTGGCTGCGGAACGCCAAGTAGGGGCGGCCCAGCGGCGTTCCGCTAGTGGGGTGCTGGCCGTGGCCGTAGAGGCGGGCCATGCCTTCCTCGGTCACGGCTGCGCCGGACGCGATCCCGAGGCCGGTAAGCCCGGCGCCGTACCAGGAGCCGGGCGGATAGCCCGACGCTGTGTAGTACGCCGTCAACGGTGTCGAAGGGTCTCGTTGCACGTCACCGCAGGCGGTGTGGCGCAACAGGTACTGGTACCCCGCGCCCGCGGACATACGCGCCATGGACATCACGACCCCTCACCACCAGGCGCGCTGGGCGCGAGATCATCCACACCTCCAAGATGTGCGGCATACGGCCTCGACAGCGCGCCGTCAGCGGCCGGCCGCTCCTTGGAGCCAGAGGAGTGGAAGCTGGTCCTGAGCAGCTCGCTGCGCCAACGTTCCGCAAGGGGAAGCCGGACGGTCCGATGGTTGCGCGGCGGTCGGCCGCCGCTGATGGACCAGGTCGGTCGGGAGGGCCGTTCGCCGATGTCAGTCACGGTTACCCCGCCGGGGGTGACGGGGGTGGTTGGCGAAGGCGGCGATGGACTGGGACATGGGGTGATCCGTCCGATGGTCGTGTCGAGCGGATCAGGCGTCGGTACGGCGCTGCGACGCCGCCTCCACGAGAGCACTGAAGAAGGCGGCCTTGCGTGGCTTCTCGGGGTGCCACTGGACCCCGAGCGCGAACCGGTTGGCGGGCCACTCGAGGGCCTCGACGCAGCCGTCCGAGGTGGCCCGCGCCGCGACGGTGGCACCTGCCGCGACTGTCGCCACGCCCTGATGGTGGTGGGAGTTGGTCTGCAGGGTGTCGGCACCAACGATGCCCGCCAGGATGGTGCCCTCCTCCACCTGCGTGTCGTGGAACGTCGTGTGGTCCAGGTGCCCGGGTGCCGGTCGGTGGTCGGAGAAGCCCTCGTGCACAAGGTCCTGGTGCAGCGTCCCGCCGCCCGCCACGTTCATCACCTGCAGGCCGCGGCACACGCCGAGGAGGGGCACGTCCCGCTCGATCGCGCGGCGGACGAGCGGGATCTCGCAGCTGTCCCGCACGTGCGAGGTCTCCTCGAGCAGCTCGTGCGGGTGCTCGCCGTACTCGAGGGGGTCGAGATCGGCTCCGCCGACGAGAATGAGGCCGTCGACGCGCTCGAGCACCTGGTCCATCGCGTCGGGGTCGCCGCCCCCGAGCGGCGGTACGACGATCGGCAGCACTCCCGCCTCCCAGACCGCCGCGAGGTAGGTGTCGGCGACCAGGTGGGCGTGCTCGTGCCAGAACCCTCACTGCGCCGTCGTGAACACGGCAGGGATCCCGATCACCGGTCGCGTCGTCATGCTGCATGCATCTCCTCGCTCGTGCTCGCGGTCGATCAGATGGGCAGCGTGGGGTCGTCCAGGCCGATGGTCCTGCGGCCCTGGAAGAACCGAACCATGTCGGTCGGCCCGTGCCCACCGATTCCGGCGTTGTTCCAGAAGCTCTGCTCCGAGCCGTCGGCGAGGTCGGCGAGCTTGCACCCGTTGACGCGGACCTCTCCCGCCGGGATGCGCGCGGCCACGTCGAGTGCGGCGGCGGTGTCCGTCCCGAAGACGAAGCCCGCCAGGCCGGTCTCCGGGCCGTCCGCCGCGGCGAGGGCGTCGGCGGTCGTCGGGACCGCGTGGACGGTGATCGCCGGGCCGAACAGCTCCCGGGTCGATGCGGCGGCGGGCAGCCCGACGATCAACGACGGCACGAAGAACCAGCCGTCGAGGTCCGGGATCTCGGCCGCGGCCAGGCGGGTGCCGCCTGCCGCCACCAGCCGCCCGACCTCCTCCTCGACCCGGGAGCGGTGCAGCTCGTACGCCAGCGGCCCGACGTCCGTCGCCTCGTCGAGGCAGTGACCGACGACGACCGAGCCGAGCCGGTGGAGCAGCGCCTCGACCAGCGGGTCGTGCAGGTGCTGCGGCACGAGGACCTTCCCGGGCGCCTCGCACCACTGCCCGTTGAGCTTGGTCATGCCGTCGACGAGTGCCGCCGCGGTGAGCTCGATGTCCGCGTCGTCGAGGACGACCGCCGGGTTGTGGCCGCCGAGCTCCAGCTGGAGGGCGGTGAAGTGCGGCGCCGCGGCGGTGGCGACCGCGCGACCCGCAGGTGCCCCACCCGTGAAGGAGATGGCGCGCACGCGCGGGTCCCCGGCCAGCTGGGAGCCCACTGCTGCGGCCCCGTGCACCAGCTGGAACGTCGCCGGTGGGAGTCCGTGGCGGCGCACCACGTCCTCGATCACGTCGGCGACGATCTGGCATCCGCCGGGCGCCCACTCGGACGGCTTGAGGATGACCGGGCAGCCGGCGGCGAGGGCGCTCGAGAGCTTCGCCACCGCGACGAAGGTCGGTGCGTTCCACGGGGCGAGCACGAGGGCGGGACCGAGCGGACGGCGCAGGAGCACCACGCCGCGGTCGGCGTCGAGCACGTCCGACTCGCCCACGGAGCGCAGCTGCTCGAGCGAGCCGAGCACCCGCGGGCCGATGTAGGCGGCCATGGATCGCGCCACCCGAATCGCGTTGCCTGTGGACAGCGCGTCCTCGTAGGCGAGGTCGGCCGCACGCAGCGTCAGGCCGGCGGCGATTTCCTGGAGGACGGCTGCGCGCGCATCGATCGACACCGTGGCCAGCGCCCCGCTGCGGTGCAGCGCGTCCGCAGCGGACAGGGCACGCTCCACCTGGTCTGGGGCCGTTGCGAGCTGGGGCGCCAGCACGGCACCGGTGTTCGGATCGGCGAGCGAGCCCAGGGTCACGGAGGGCTCCTGCCAGGCTCCGTCCACCAAGTCGACCTGGGGTCGGGGCGGCTGCAAGGGGGGGAGGGTCGCCATCGTCATCCGGTCCTCGGGGTCGGGTCGGTCGAGGGCCACGGGATCGGCTGCCGCACGTACGTGGATCGAGCCGTCATGCCGCGCCTGCTCCGAAGCGGAGCACCACGCGGACGGTGCCGGGGTCGCGCATCCGTCGGAGACCCTCGTTGATCTGCTCGAACGGCAGCACCGCGGTCACCATGCCGTCGAGGTCGAGACGGCCCGACCGGTAGTGGTCCACGAACATGTCGACGTCGCTGAGGAAGCGGTTGGCGCCCATGTACGCGCCCTGGATCCGCCGGTCGCCGTACACGAGGGCGTCGGCGGAGATGCCGATCGTGCGTCCCTCGGGCATGAGGCCCAGGATCGTCGCCGTCCCGGCGGGCGCGAGCAGGTCGAAGGCCAGCACCGCCGTGGCCGGGTTGCCGACGGCCTCGATGGCGTGCGAGACGCCTCCCGGCACCAGCTCGTGCAGCCGGCGGACCACCTCGGCCGGGTCGCCCTGCGAGACGAGGGTGTCGGTCGCGCCGAAGCGTCGCGCCAGCTCGAGCTTCGCCGGCTGGCTGTCCAGCGCGACGATCCGGCGGGCCCCGGCCAGCCGCGCGCCCTGGAGGGCTGCGATCCCGACGCCGCCGCACCCGATGACCGCCACCGTGTCCTCGCTCGTGACCTTGGCACCGTGGACCACCGCCCCGACCCCCGTCGTAACGCAGCAGCCGAGGAGGCAAGCGACGGCCGAGGGAACGTCGTCCGGCACGACGGCGAGGGCGTCCTCGGAGGCCAGGAAGGCCTCGCCGAACGCGCCCATACCCCCCAGCGCCTGGACCGGAGTGCCGTCGGGGAGGGCGAACCGCGGGCGGGGGCGGGCGCGCACCTCGGCCACGCGGCCGCACTGCGTCGGACGTCCGGCCAGGCAGTGCGGGCACCGTCCGCACGAGGGGGTCACGGTGGCCACCACGCGTTGCCCCACCCGCACCCGGCTGACCTGGGCCCCGGCCGCCTCGACGACGCCGGCGACCTCGTGCCCGAGGACGGCCGGCCGGTCGATGCCCAGCGCACCCTCGACGTAGTGCACGTCGCTGTGGCACAGCCCCACGTGCTCGGTGCGGACCACGACCTCACGATCCATCGGATCGTCGAGCAGGACCTCGGTGAGGACGAGGCGGTCGCTGCCGTCGAGCAGGAGGGCGGCTGTGATGGGAAGGGGCATGCGATTACCTCGCGTCAGGGGATGGCGGTGATGGCACCGAGCTCGGCCGCGCCACCGGGCGAGCCGAGCGGGGAGTCATGGCCGGGCAGGACCTCGACGAAGAGGCGTCGCGCGCGATCCAGGTCGGCACCGCTGTCGGCGAAGGTGATGGCCTCGACCGGGCACTCCGGCTCGCAGGCGCCGCACTCGATGCACTCGGTGGGGTGGATGTAGAGCTGGTCGCCAGCCTCATAGATGCAGTCGACGGGGCAGACGTCGACGCACGAGCGGTCCTTGCTCGTGGCGCAGACCTCGGAGATGACGTAGGGCATGTCAGTTCCCGTGAGCCGTGCCGGGGCCGGGGTACACCCCGGGCCGCGGGTCGGTGGAGGTGGTGAGGCGGGTCGTCGAGGCGCCAGCCATCGCTCGGCCGTGGACATGAAGCGTTCTTGAGCTCCGTGTAGCCGTCCATGGCGGCCATCCCGAGCTCGCGGCCGAACCCTGACTCCAGCCCCCGGGCCACCCGGATCGCCCGGCCCAGGTCGCGGGTCCAGATCGACCCGGACAGACCGAAGATGGTGTCGTTGGCCAGCGCGATCGCATCCTGCTCGTCGTCGAACGGGAGCAACGCCACCACCGGCCCGAAGTCTCCTCGCGCAAGATGCGGTGCTCGCGCGGCGGGTCCAGAACCAGGTGCGGAACCATCCAGTGGCCCGGACCGCTCGGTCCGGGGACGGGGGCGACGATGTCGAGCGCCGGGTCGAGGAAGGATCGCACCTTCTCCAGGTGCGGGGCGGAGACGAGCGGGCCCATGGCCGTGGTGGCGTCGAGCGGGTCGCCGACCGCGAACGTCGAGGTCGCGGCGACGAACAGGGCGACGAACTCGTCGTAGACGTCGCGCTGGACCAGCACCCGGCTTCGTGCGCAGCAGTCCTGGCCCGAGTTGCCGAAGACGGCTCCGGTGCTCGCCGAGGCTGCCGTCTCGAGGTCGGCGTCGGCGAACACGACCGCCGCCGACTTGCCGCCCAGCTCCAGGGTGAGCCGCTTCATCGTGCCGGCTGAGGCGCGCATGATCGTCTGGCCGGTCTGGGTCGAGCCGGTGAAGCTGATCTTGCCCACTCCTGGGT
>NZ_JBHSTI010000030.1:0-1342 GCF_042660085.1 Longivirga aurantiaca
CTCACGCACGCCCCTAACGCGGCCCCAGGGCCCTGCTCACGGTAGGATGAAGGCCAGTTCTCCGGGGCTCCCGGCACCTCTCCCAGGCGCCCTCCCCGGCCGGTCGCAGGCACCGGGCTCGCCCCGGTGGGCGCGCCCGTGAGGCAGGCGCCCGGTGGCCCGACCAGCACAGCACGGCAGCGCGCACCTCGCGCGCGCACGACAGAGGGGTCACGCGTGTCCTACGACGCGAGCAACATCACCGTCCTCGAGGGTCTCGAGGCCGTCCGCAAGCGCCCCGGCATGTACATCGGCTCCACGGGCGAGCGCGGCCTGCACCACCTCGTCTACGAGGTCGTCGACAACTCCGTCGACGAGGCCCTCGCCGGCTACTGCGACACCATCGACGTCACGATCCTGGCGGACGGCGGCGTACGCGTTCAGGACAACGGCCGCGGCATCCCCGTCGACATCGTCGAGAGCGAGGGCAAGCCCGCCGTCGAGGTCGTCCTCACCGTCCTGCACGCCGGCGGCAAGTTCGGCGGCGGCGGGTACGCCGTGTCCGGCGGCCTGCACGGCGTCGGCGTCTCGGTCGTCAACGCGCTGTCGACCCGCGTCGAGGTCGAGGTGCACCGCGACGGCGTCGTGCACCGCATGGACTTCGCGTACGGCGTCCCCACCGGCCCGCTCCGCAGCGAGGAGGCCACCGACCGCACGGGCACCACCGTCACGTTCTGGGCCGACGGCGGGATCTTCGAGACCACGCACTACGACTTCTCGACGCTGTCGCGCCGCTTCCAGGAGATGGCCTTCCTCAACAAGGGCCTCACCCTCGTGCTCACCGACGAGCGCGAGCCCGACCCGATCGACGTCGAGCTCGACGGGGTCGACCCCGCCGAGGAGGCGCCGCGAACCATCACCTACCACTACGAGGGCGGCATCGCCGACTTCGTGAAGTACCTCAACACCGCCAAGGGCCCGAGCCACGCGCACGTGATCCACGTCGAGTCCGAGGACACCGAGCGCCTCATCTCGGCCGAGGTCGCGATGCAGTGGAACTCCGGCTACTCCGAGTCGGTCTACACGTTCGCCAACACGATCCACACGATCGAGGGCGGCACGCACGAGGAGGGCTTCCGCGCGGCGCTCACCACCTGCGTCAACAAGTTCGCCCGCGAGTGGGGCGTGCTCAAGGAGAAGGACACCAACCTCTCCGGCGAGGACATCCGGGAGGGCCTCACCGCGATCGTGTCGGTGAAGCTCGGCGAGCCGCAGTTCGAGGGCCAGACCAAGGCCAAGCTCGGCAACACCGAGGCGAAGACCTACGTGCAGAAGCTCGTCAACGAGCACCTCGGCGCGTGGT
>NZ_JBHSTI010000031.1:0-19844 GCF_042660085.1 Longivirga aurantiaca
CCGAACGACGCGCGCTACCAAGCTGCGCCACACCCCGGTGGAGCGGAGCGAGTCTACGGGCCGGGCCGGTAGCCACCAAAACCGGGTGTCCCGGGGTGCTCAGACCCGCGTGAGGGTGAGCAGCGTGGCCTCGGGCGGGCACGAGAACCGCACCGGGGCGTACGGCGAGGTGCCGATCCCGGCCGACACGTGCAGCATCGCCCCGCGACCGTCGGCGCCGCCTGCGCCCGGCGTACCGGCGAGGTCTGCGCCACCCACGCGTGACAGGCCCTTGGCCTGTGCCGTAGGCAGGTCGCAGTTGGTCACGAGCGCACCCCAGAAGGGCACGCAGAGCTGTCCGCCGTGGGTGTGGCCGGCGAGGACGAGATCGGCGCCATCGGCCTCCATGGCGTCGATGATGCGGCGGTACGGCGCATGCGTGACGCCGAGCCGCAGATCCGCGTCGGCGGCGAACGGGCCGGCCACCTCGTCGTACCGGTCGAGACCGATGTGGGGGTCGTCGACCCCGCGGACGTCGAGGTCGAGGTCGCCGACCTTCACCCGCGTGGCGGCGTTGTCGAGGTCGTGCCACCCGGCGGCCGTGAGCCCGGCGACGAGGTCGCGCCAGGGCAGGGGCGGGCGCTGCGCGTCGAGGTCGGACGGGTTGGTCAGGTAGCGCCACGGCTTCACGATGCCGGGGCCGTAGTAGTCGTTCGAGCCGAGCACGAACAGGCCGGGCCGGTCGAGCAGCGGGCCGAGTGCGTCGAGCACCGAGGGGATGGCCTCCTGATGGGCCAGGAAGTCACCGGTGACCACGACGAGGTCGGGGTTCAGCGCGTCGAGGCTGCGCACCCAGGCCATGCGCCCCTTGTGACGGGGGGTGAGGTGCAGGTCGGAGATGTGCAGGACGCGGACCGGCGCGACGCCGTCGGGCAGCACGCGGGCCTCCTCGCGGCGCAGCGTGTAGCGGTGGGCCTCGGCGACCGAGTAGCCGAGACCGGCCGCCGCAGCGGCGCCGAGGGCGAGGGTGGTGCGGGCGAGGAGGTGCACCCGACCAGTATCCCCGCTGCCTCGGGTGCGGGGGTACGGGAGGATGTGGCCATGAGCACCGACGGCACCCTCTCCCAGCGCCTGCATGACGACCTCACCACCGCGATCCGCGGTCGGGACGAGGTCGCCTCCGCCACGCTGCGCATGGCGCTCACCGCCCTCACGAACGAGGCGAAGAGCGGCACCGAGGAGCGCGAGCTGACCGATGCCGACGTCATCACCGTGCTCGGCCGCGAGGCCAAGAAGCGGCGCGAGTCGGCCACGGCGTACGACGACGCGAACCGGCCCGAGCTCGCAGCCCGTGAGCGTGCCGAGCTCGCCGTCCTCGAGGGCTACCTGCCGCAGCAGCTGTCGGACGAGGAGCTCACGGCCCTCGTGGCGGACGCCGTGGCCGAGACGGGTGCGGAGTCGCCGAAGCAGATGGGCCTCGTCATGAAGGTGCTGACCCCCCGCATCGCGGGTCGCGCCGACGGTGGTCGCGTGGCGGCCGCCGTACGCAGCGCCCTCGGCGCCTGACGCCGTTCTGGTCTTTCCGCCGTCCCTGATGAAGGGACGAATTGTTCGGCTCTATTGGATGAAGGGCCCCTTCATCGCAAACCCCGGCTCCGTGAACGCGCCCGGGGGCCGTCAGGGGGAGGGGGACGGCGGGGGGCTGCTCGACGGCTTCGGGGGCTTGGTCGGCTTGGTGGGCTTGGCCGACGGGCTCGGGCTGCCGGTCGGCGAGGTCGACGGAGATCCCGACACGGAGTCGGTGGGCGACGCGGTGGGCGACGACGAGGTCGGCGTCGGCGAGGCGGTGGCCGCGACGAGGCTGTCGTAGATCCGCAGGTCGAAACGGGTCGACGGCACTCCGTCGAGGGCGCCGAGCATCGCCATCTTCCAGATGGGGCCGGGCAGCGTCGAGCCGAAGACCTGGCCGAAGTACGTGCCGCCGATGCGGATGTTCTTCATCGGGAACTTGTACTGGCCGCGCGGGTCGTACGTGGCCACAGCGGCGGCGATGTCGGGGGTGAACCCGACGAACCAGACGGCTGCCGAGTCGTTCGTCGTACCGGTCTTGCCGGCCGCGTCGCGACCGAGCGTCATCGGTGCGCCGGTGCGGCCCTGAATCGGGCCGTCGATGACGCCCTTGAGGATCACGGCGACGGAGTCGGCGACGCGACGCTCCATCACCTGCTGGCAGTCGGCCTTCGGGATCGGCAGGTCCTTGCCGTCGCGGTCGGTCACCTGCGAGATCGCGATCGGCTGGCAGCGCACGCCGTGGTTGGCGAAGACGGAGTAGGCGCTCGACATGCCGAGCGGGGTCACCTCGGACGTGCCGAGGGTGAACGACGGGCCGTCGAAGAGCGGGTCGCCGTTGCCCTTGGTGAGCCCGAGCTCGGCGGCGATCTCGGCGGGCCGGCAGTTGCCGGTCTTCTGCTCGAGCGCCATGAAGTACGTGTTCACCGAGAACGCCGTGCCCTGCAGCATGTTGAACGTGCCCGAGCCGGTCGAGTTTCCGACCGAGTAGGGCTCGTACTCCGCGCCGGTCTTGCAGTTCACGAAGCCGTCGAAGGTCTTGCGCGGAGGCGACACGATCTTCTCGAGCGGGTTGACCCGCTTCTCCATCGCCGCGGCCAGCGTGAACGCCTTGAACGTCGAGCCGGCCTGCGCGCCGATGCTCCCGCCCATGCTCGTGCCGACGTTGAAGTTGTACGTCGTGTTGCCCACGCCCTTGGTGCCCCACGAGCGGTTCTGCGCCATCGCGAGGATCTCGCCGGTGCTCGGCTTCACCATGGTGATGGCGGCGAGCTTCTTGCTGGCGTCCTTGCGCGGGATGTAGGTGTCGGCGGCGATCTGCGCGGACTTCTGCGCCTTGGGCTGCAGCGTCGTGCGGATGGTCAGGCCGCCCTTGCGCAGCAGGGCCTCGCGCGCGGCCGGAGTGGAGCCGAAGGCGGGGTCGGTGCGGACCACGCGGTAGACGTAGTCGCAGAAGAACGGCGCGTACGACGTGGTGCAGCCGTTGGTGGGACGGCGCGGCTTGAGGAACGACTTCGTGGAGATCTTGGCGGTCTTGTCGGCCTTGGCCTGGGAGATGTAGCCGAGCGCGGCCATCCGGTTGAGCACCTGGCGGCGGCGGTCCTGCGACAGCTTCGGGTTGCGCGTCGGGTCGTACGCCACCGGCCGCTGCACGGCACCGGCGAGCGTGGCGGCCTCGACGAGGGTGAGCTTGGCCGCCGACTTGTTGAAGTAGCGGCGCGCCGCGGCCTCGACGCCGTACGCACCGGCGCCGAAGTACGAGATGTTCAGGTAGCGCTCGAGGATCTCGTCCTTGCTGAGCTGGCGCTCGAGCGCCAGGGCGTAACGCATCTCCTTGAGCTTGCGGGTGTAGCTGCGCGCCACCGCCGCGCGCGCCTCCTCGGGCGTGGTCGCGAGGTTCACGAAGATGTTCTTCACGTACTGCTGGGTGAGGGTCGAGCCGCCCTGCACGCTGCCGTCGCCGGCGGAGTTGCCGACGAAGGCGCGGATGAGGCCGCGCGGGTCGACGCCGCGGTGCTCGTAGAACCGGCCGTCCTCGACGGCCACGACCGCCTGCTGCATCACCGGGGCGATCTCGCTGAGCGGCACCTCGATGCGGTTCTGCTCGTAGATCGTGGCGAGCACCGAGCCGTCGTTGGCGAGGATCCGCGAGCGCTGGGGCAGCGGCGGGGCCGTGAGCTGGGTCGGGAGGCTCTCGTAGCTCTCGATCGCCGACCGGGTGGCGACGCCCACGCCGCCCACGAAGGGGAGCGCGGCCCCGGCCACGAGCACGCCTGCAACCGCGCTCACCAGCACGAAGAGTGCGAGGCGCGAGAGGGAGGCGGCGAGGCTGGGCTTTCGGGACATGGCCTGTCGAGGATAGGCGGGTTCTGACCGTAGGACGTCCTCGGGCTCGCCGGGGTTCCCCCTGCGGGGGGCCCAGGAGGTAGGGCGGGCTCACGAAGTGCTCAACGGGGCGGTGGCTCAGCGGACCCACGTCTATGGCACGATATGACTAGCAAGGATCACCCGTCCTGGCCTGCCCGGCTCCTGCCCTCGTGCGTAGCGTCGCTCCCTGTCGGCGCAAGACCTGCGTCGGCAAGGCCCGAGACCGGGACGTCCTCCGGCCGCAGCACGCGGACGGCGTATTCGGTCGGGGGCCGCCCCGACGACCTAGGGGGAGGTTGAGTCCACCAGATGACCTGGACCACGGACTGGACCACGTCGGCTGCCTGTCGCGCGAGCGACCCGGACGCTTTGTTCGTGCAGGGCGCTGCCCAGAACCGCGCCAAGGCGATCTGCCTCGCCTGCCCGGTGCGCACCGAGTGCCTCGCTGACGCGCTCGACAACCGCATCGAGTTCGGCGTGTGGGGTGGCATGACCGAGCGCGAGCGCCGCGCCCTGCTGCGCCGACGCCCCCAGGTGACGAGCTGGCGACGCCTGCTCGAGACCGCGCGCGAGGAGTACGGCACCAGCGTCTCGCTCCTCGACCTCACCGAGGCGCGCGTCGCGGGCTGACGCCCGCTACAGCCGGTCGGCCAGGGCCTGGCCGACGAGGCGGAGCCCGTCGAGGTCGACCACGTCCGTCGGCAGCACCGGCACCGTCGCGATCTCGATCGTGCGGTGCACCGAGGTGAACCTCTCCGCCATGCGCCGCTGACGGTTGAGCGTCGCCACGCGATCGGCGTGGATGCGCAGCAGTGCGGCCGTGACCGACGTGCCCGAGTGCGTCTCGAGGCGGGCCGCTGCGGCGGTGGCTGTCGCGACGTCGAGCTCGGGCACGGTCGTGGTCTGCACGCGGTTGAGCACGAGCCCTGCGAGCGGCATGTTGTCGCTCTCGAGCCGCTCCACGAAGTACGACGCCTCGCGCAGGGCGTCGCGCTCAGGAGCGGCCACCACGAGGAACGCGGTGTCGGGCGCCTGCAGCATGTGGAACGTCTCGTCGGCCCGCTGCCGGAAGCCGCCGAAGAGGGTGTCGACCGAGCCGACGAACGTCTGGATGTCGGTGAGCACCTGGCCGCCGATGACGCGCGACAGCACGTTGGTGAAGACCCCGAACCCGGCCGTGATCACCTTCATGTAGGCGCGTCCGCCGGCCTTGGCAGGTGCGGCCAGGATGCGCAGGAACCGACCGTCGAGGAACGACCCGAGCCGGCGCGGGGCATCGAGGAAGTCCAGGGCCGAGCGGGACGGCGGGGTGTCGACGACGATCAGGTCCCACCGGTCCTCGGCCTCGGACCGCGCCCGCAGCTGGCCGAGCTTCTCCATCGCCATGTACTCCTGCGTGCCCGCGAACGAGCTCGACAGCGACTGGTAGAACGGGTTGGCGATGATCGTCCCGGCGCGCTCGGCGTCCGCGTTCGACTCGACGAACTCGTCGAACGTCCGCTTCATGTCCAGCATCATCGCGTCGAGCGTGCCGGTGCCGTCGACGCCGACGACCGGCCGCGGGTCGTTGTCGAGCTCGGTCAGGCCGAGGCTCTGCGCGAGGCGCCGAGCCGGGTCGATCGTGAGGACGACGACGCTGCGCCCGCGTTCGGCCGCACGCAGCGCGATCGCCGCGGCGGTCGTGGTCTTCCCGACCCCGCCGGATCCGCAGCAGACGAGGACGCGGATGTCGCGGTTGTCGAGCAGGGCGTCGACGTCGAGCGCCGGGGCGCGCGGGACGACCTCGCGCGTGAAGGTGCTCATGCCATCCCCTGCTCGCGCAGCAGGTCGGCGAGCTCGTAGAGCGTGCCGACGTCGACGCCGTCCGCGAGGAATGGCAGCTCGTACGTCGGACGGTGCAGCACCTCGAGGTTGTCGCGCTCGCGCTGCTCGAGCGCCACGCGCTCGGCGTGCTCGGCACCTTCGACCGCGAGCGCCCGCACGACGTCGTCGACGAGCACACCGCCGTGCGACCCGACGAGCGCGCCGTTGGGGGTCACGACCCCGGACGTCGCGAGGTCGTGCGCGATGGCGTCCTTGTCCAGCTTCCCCTTGCGCGCCTTGGCCTGCGCCGTCGCGGCGAGGAGCGGGCGGCGCATCTGATTCACGACGATCCCGCCCACAGGCAGCTTCGACGCGGTGAGCTCGTCGACGGCGTCGGTCGTCTCCTGCACCGGCATCTCCTCGAGCAGGGTCACCAGGTGCACCGCGGTGAGCGAGGAGGCGATGACCTCCATGACGGCGTCGGCCTGCGACCGGATGGGGCCCGTGCGAGCGAGGCCGGCCACCTCGGAGTTCACGTTGAGGAAGCGCGCGATCCGGCCCGTGGGCGGCGCGTCCATGACGACGGCGTCGTAGACGTGCTTGTTGCCGCTCTTGCGGCGCACGGCCTCCTTGGCCTTGCCCGTCAGCAGCACGTCGCGCACGCCCGGCGCGATGGTCGTCGCGAAGTCGATGGCGCCCATCCTGCGCAGCGCGGTGCCGGCACGGCGGAGGTTGTAGAACATCTCGAGGTACTCGAGCAGCGCCTCCTCGGGGTCGATCGCGAGCGCGAACACCTCGCCCCCGCCCGGAGCGGTCGCCACCTTGCGCTCGGCGTACGGCAGGGGCGGGACGTCGTAGATCTGGGACAGGCCCTGCCGGCCCTCCACCTCCACGACGAGCACCTTGCGGCCGCCGTGGGCCAGCGCGAGGGCGAGTGCGGCGGCGACCGTGGTCTTGCCCGTGCCGCCCTTGCCGGACACGACGTGGAGGCGGACGCCGCGCCAGTCGGGCGCGAGGACGTCGTCGTCCCGAGGCGGGGTCACGGCCCGAGACTACGGGCCTGCGGCCCGGCGTACCTGCTGAGCACCCGTCCCGGTGACGATGAACACCTCAGCCCCTAGGGTCGCCTCATGACCCAGTGGGAGTACGCGACCGTTCCTCTGCTCATCCATGCGACCAAGCAGATCCTCGACACGTGGGGCCAGGACGGGTGGGAGCTCGTCCAGGTGGTGCCCGGCCCCAACGCCGAGAACTACGTCGCCTACCTGAAGCGTCCGAAGGGCTGAGAAGCATGTCCGCAGTGGAGGACCGTCTCGCCGAGATCGGGCTCACCGTGCCCGAGGTGGTGCCGCCCGTCGCGGCGTACACCCCGGCCGTGCGCACCGGCTCGTACGTCTACGTCTCGGGCCAGCTGCCGATGGTGGCGGGCGCGATGGCGGCCACCGGCAAGGTGGGCGCCGATGTGACCCCGGAGCAGGCCAAGGAGCTCGCGCAGGCCTCGGCGCTCAACGCCATCGCGGCGCTGAAGTCGGTGATCGGCGACCTCGACAAGGTGACGCGCGTGGTCAAGGTCGTCGGCTTCGTCGCGTGCGTGCCCGAGTTCACCGGCGCCCCTGGCGTGATCAACGGTGCGAGCGAGCTGTTCGGCACCGCCTTCGGCGAGCGCGGGGTGCACGCGCGGTCGGCCGTCGGCGTCGCCTCGCTGCCGCTCGACGCCGCGGTCGAGGTCGAGGCGGTCTTCGAGGTCGCCGACTGAGCGCGGACGAGCTCGCCGGCCTGTCTCCACGGATCCGCGAGCGGGCCGAGCGCATCGCGCGCGGCGAGCTCGACCCGTCGTCGGTCGTCGCCCGCGACGCCGCGACGATCGCCCTGCTGCGCGACACCGACGCCGGCATCGAGGTCTTCCTCATGCGCCGTCAGCGCTCGATGGCCTTCGCCGCCGGGATGCACGTCTACCCCGGCGGTGCTGTCGAGGCGTCCGACTCCCGCGTGCCGGTCACCGCGACCACCGACCTTGCCGACGTGGCGCACAGGCTCTCGACCGACGACCCGGTCTCCGTGGTCGCCGCGGCGGCGCGGGAGACGTTCGAGGAGTGCGGCGTGCTCATCGCGGTCGACGAGGACGGCCGCCCGGTGGTGCTCGACGACTCCTTCGAGGGCGAGCGGGAGGAGCTCGCCGCGGGGCGGCTGCTGTTCGCCGACCTCCTGAACGCCCGGGGTCTCCGCGTGGACGGCGAGGCACTTGTGCCCTTCGCGCACTGGGTCACGCCGGAGGCGGAGGAGCGCCGGTACGACACCCGGTTCCTGGCCGCGCGCCTGCCCGACGGGCAGGACGCCACCGAGCGCGGCGGCGAGGCCGACCGCGTGGCGTGGTGGCGCCCGGCCGACGCGCTCGCGTCGTTCACCGCGGGCGAGACGGCGATGCTGCCGCCGACGGTCGCCACCCTCGCCGAGCTGGCGCAGCACGCGACGGTCGAGGCTGCGCTGCCGCGGTTGCGCGCGCTGACCGTCGTACCCCTGCTGCCGGCGCCGTACCTCGACGCCGACGGCGCTCTCGCCTGGCACCTCGTGCACGACCGCACCCGCGAGCCGATCGCGCCCGTCGCCGAGCCGCACGCCAGCGAGACCGACGGGGTCGGGCCGTGAGCGGCCTGGTCGTGCCGCTCGGCGGCGACGGCCCGTGGGCCGGAGGGGTTGTGACCCCTTCAGCCGTCTGCGTTCTCGCGGGCAACCCCGGGCCGATGACGCTCGACGGCACCAACACCTGGGTGCTGCGTGTGCCGGGCGAAGCGCTGGCTCTCGTCGTCGACCCCGGCCCGGCGCTGCCCGCCCACCTCGACGCGATCGAGGCCGCGCTCGACGGCGCCCGCGTGCTGCGCGTGCTGCTGACCCACGGGCACCCCGACCACGCCGAGGGCGCCGCCGACTTCGCCGCCCGCGTGCACGCTCCGGTCGCCGCGCTCGACCCTGCGCACCGCCTCGGCGACGAGGGCGTCGTGGACGGCGACGTGGTGGTGGCCGGCAGCCTCGAGGTGGCGGTCGTCGGCACCCCGGGGCACACGGCCGACTCGCTGTCGTTCCACCTGCGCAACGACGCCGCCCTCATCACCGGCGACACCGTGCTCGGCCGCGGCACCACGGTGGTCGCCCACCCCGACGGCCGCCTCGCCGACTACTTCCACTCGCTGCACCGCCTGCGCGCGCTGGCCGAGGAGACGGCGGCGTCGCACGTGCTCCCGGGCCACGGCCCGGCCCTCGCCGACACCGTCGCCGCGGTGACGGCGTACGAGCAGCACCGGCACGCCCGCCTCGACCAGGTGCGCGCCGCGCTCGCTGCCGGTGCCGTCACCGCCGACGACGTGGTCGAGGCGGTGTACGCCGACGTGCCGCGCGAGGTGTGGCCGGCCGCCCGGCTCAGCGTCCAGGCCCAGCTCGCCTACCTCGACCGCGACTGACACGCGGGCCCGCCGGGGTCGACACGCGCTGGAGACGACGCGATCGGACCCGGATCAGTCGTCGAGGAGGGCGGCGCGCAGCACGCGGTGCTCGTCGGCGCCCAGGGTGCCGGCGGCGAGGGCGTGGTCGAGGGCGGCGAGGCGCTCCTGCACCGTCCGGGAGTCCGGGATCGGGGCGCCGGCGGACGTCGCGCTGTCCGGCACCGACGGCGTCGCAGCGTCCGGGGCAGCGGGTGCCAGGCCGGCGGCTGGCGGCAGCAGCGGGTCGAGGGGTACGTCGTCGACGCGCCCACGGCGGCGGCGGCGCGAGCGGGCACGGGGCTCCACGACCTCGTCGCTCACCTTCGCGGTGCTGAGGCGGTAGAACCACCAGACGACGCCGATGGCGAGCGCCAGCACCACCACGCCGATGACCGACGGCGGCACGCCGGGCTGGTCCGCCGGGGCGACCTCGGCGAGCACGCTCAGGTGGTGCATGGCTCCTCGTTCCTGGACCGGTCTGCCGCTGCCCGCAAGGCTAGTGCGGCGACGGCGCAGGATCAGGTGGACCGGAGCGCCCGCAGCACGAGCTCTGAACCGGGAGAGGTCAGAAGGGCTGGCAGACCACGCTGGACACGCGCACCATCGTCGCGCCGTTCGCGGGGATCACGGCGCGCACCGTGACCGCCTTGCCCGACTTCACGTTCCGAGCCCCCACCACGTCGCTGCCGAGCCTGTTGCCCGACGGGCCGGCGAACAGCACGAGCGCGCTCAGCCGCTTGCAGGTCGACTTGGCCGCGAGCTGCAGCGCTTGGCAGCTGCCGCCGTCGGCGCAGGACGTGGTGAGCTTGAAGCCACCGATGTCGCCGACCGGCGTGAACCCGCGCGGCAGCTCGCCCTTGGGCGCGGCGGACTCCAGCGCCGCGGCCACGACCGACGCCGTCGCCGCCGGCTTGTTGTCCGGGCCGAAGATGCGGAACGCGGTCAGCGCGATCACGCCGACCACCGTGAGCACCAGCAGCGCGATGAGCCAGCCCTTGCCGCGGCCTGAGCTGACGATGACAGGGGTGTGCTCCGGGCCGGCGAAGCCGGCGCGCCCCGGGGCCGACACACCGCCGAAGCGGGAGACGCCGCCGCCGGCAGGCTCAGGCGTGGCGTGCAGGAACGACGAGCCGCCGCCCGCACCCGCTGGTGACGATGCTGTGGCGCCCGCGAAGGCGAGCTCGGGCACGAAGGCCTGCTCGGAGAGGAAGGAGTCGGGCACGAAGGTCTGCTGGGCGGGTGCCTCAGGGGCGCGGTCCTCGTGCGGGAGGGGGTGGCGTGGGTCGGGTGTGCCGGGCCGCAGCGGCTCGGCGGGTGCCGGGGCCGCAGCCTCGGGTGCGGACGGCGCGACCGCGGGCTCGGGCGCCACGTGCTGGGTCCAGGCAGCGCCGTCCCACCACCGGGTCTGCCCGGTCCCGTCGTCGTACCACCCCGCGCCGGGCACCTGCTCCTCCGTGGTCATGAGACCCCCGTCCACGGGCACGCCGACGGCGTGCCTCATCAGGGATCTCGGCACGGAGAGTGACAGGCTTGAGGCCGGGGGCCGGTCCGACGCGGGGGGCCGAGCACGCAGAGCCGCCCGGAGCGCCCGCCGGCGCCGCCTCAGGCGGGCTGGTCGGAGACGATGAGGCGCAGCGAGCGCCCCGACAGCCGGCCGAGCGGCACGCGCACGCTGCGGTCGCCGTCCACCCGTCCGACCGTGTCGCCGGAGAGCATGTCGATGACCCGGGCACCCTCGAACAGGCTCGAGGAGGTCACGGTGGTGACGACGTCCTCGCGCCCGAAGTTGAGCACCGTCATCTGGCGGTCGGGCGTGCCGTCGAGCGTGTGCACCATGACGAGCACACCGGCGTGGTCGACCGGCGGCACATCGAGCTGGTCGCCCGTGGCGATCCCGTTGTCGGCCCGGACGTGCAGCACGTCGGCGAGCCGCGAGGCGAACGATGTGGGGTCCTCGAGCTGCCGGGGCAGCGTGCCGTAGAGCGACCGACCCTTCGGCATGCCCGAGCTCGAGGTGCTGATGTCCGGGTCGAAGCCCATGAGGTCGTACGCCGACCGGTGGATCCACCGGGTGTCGCCGTCCTCGATGAGCTCGGCGACGGCATCGCGCGGGAGGGTCAGGGCGCCGACGAGGTCCCAGCCCGAGAGGCAGAAGACGCCGGGCTGCCACGCGTTGAACATCGCCAGCAGCAGGTGCGCGCTGACGACGTCGGCCAGCTGGTCCTGGGTCATCCGCTTGAGGTCCACGATGCCGAGCGACGCCGTCACCACGGTGGCGGTGGTGGAGGCGATGCCGTTGGTCGTGAACAGCGCGTTGTAGGGGCCCGCATCGCCCGTGAGGTGCGCGACGAGGTCGGCCCGGATCTCCGCCGCGAGCTGCTCGCCCGAGAGGTCGCGGCCGCGGAAGACGAAGCGGTCGTGGCGGTGGCCGGACTCGAAGTGGACGAGCTCGTAGGTCAGCTCGTCGTGGTTCTGCAACGCGTGCACGAGCTGCACCGGCTGCACGCCGATCGCGAGCGACGCGTTGAGGGTGAGGCGCAGGAACTCGGTCTCGCCGGTGGCGAGGGCGTGGTGGTACGCCGGCCGGTTCACGAAGTCGTACGACAGGTCGGCCCCGCGCAGCGAGTTGGCCTTGATGTCGTTGATCGTGAGGTTGAGCTCCTGGAAGGTGAAGCCGCCCATGCTGCGGACGGACGCCGCGATCATGTGGTTGGCGGCCTCGGACAGCGGGTGGTTCTCCGACCAGGCGGGGTTGCCCGGCGTCGTCTTCTCCAGGCCGAGGAAGCCGTTCGCGTCGAGGCGCAGGGCCCCGGCGCCGAGGTCGCCGAGCGAGTGCAGCGCGTCGCCCACCACGAGGCGTGCGGCCGCGAAGGTGGGGTCGAGCCAGTTGAGCGAGGGCTGCCCCTCCTTGAAGTAGTGCAGGTAGACCCAGCGCCGCTCGACGCCGTCGACGCCGAGCACCGGGCCGGTGGTGCTCCAGTTCGTCTCCTTGATGCCGGGTGTCGCGAAGATGACCCGCTGCATCTGGCCGACGATGTAGCCGAGCGACTCGAGCTCGGCCTCGGTGGCGGTGTCGATGTTCTCGGAGTCCTGGCCGTCCGGGATGTCGGGGAGCAGGCTCCAGTGCTCCGGCGCGATCTCCACCATGTGGTAGATGCCGGTGTAGTCGCCGTACCTCATCGTCGCGAGGCGGAAGTCCGCGCCCTTGCCGGTGTGGCCGGGGACGACGTCGTCGATCACGGTGCCGCCGTGGTGCGCGGCGGTGTCGACCATCGCGCGGAACTCGTCGGCGCTGCCGAACATCGGGTCGATGCGGGTGGAGATGCGGTCGAAGCTGCCGTCGGTGCTCGGGGTGTGCGACCACCCCGACACACCGCCCGAGGCCTTGACCGGCCCCGTGTGCACGGCGGTGATGCCGATGCGCTCGAACGCCGTCCACAGCTCGACGTCGCCGAGCGTGGCGAGGAACGACCGCCCACGGCGGCCGATGAGGGAGGCCGGGTAGGCGCTGAACCACGTGGATGCGGACGCGATCGCCGCCCGCGGGTCGGGGAGCGCGTACGGGTTGCGCCACTTGCTGCCCGAGCCGGAGAACTGCCGGGCGAGCTCGGTGGCGTCACGCAGCATCGACTGGTCGACGAGCCAGGCGACGTACCCGGGGTCGGCCGCGGTGGGCTCGCCGTCGCCGGGGGATGTGGTGGTGTGGACCAGCCGCCCGCGCGGCTTGTAGCGCGCGAGGCGTACCGGCCGCTCGGGGGGCTCATGAGCCCCGGCCGCGATCTGCTCGGTGCTCATCGAAGGGCTACCGGGCGCGTCGCTGCAGACGCTCGACGTCGAGCAGCACGACCGAGCGCGACTCGAGGCGCAGCCACCCGCGCGAGGCGAAGTCGGCGAGCGCCTTGTTGACCGTCTCGCGCGAGGCGCCGACGAGCTGGGCGAGCTCCTCCTGCGTCATGTCGTGCGTGACGTGGAGGCCGTCCGGCATGGACTGCCCGAAGCGCTCGCCGAGGTCGAGCAGCGCCTTGGCGACACGGCCGGGGACGTCGGAGAACACCAGGTCGGAGAGCGCCTCGTTCGTACGGCGCAGGCGCTGGGCCAGCGCGCGGAGCAGCGACTCGGCCACCTCGGGGCGGCCGGTGAGCCAGGGGCGCAGCGCGGTGTGGCCGAGGCCGAGCACGGTGGCGTCGGTCAGCGCGGTGGCGGTGGCCGTGCGGGGGCCCGGGTCGAACAGCGAGAGCTCGCCGAACATCTCGCCCTCGCCCATGACGGCGAGGAGGGTCTCGCGGCCGTCGGGTGCCGCGTGGCCGAGCTTGATCTTGCCGTCGGTGACGACGTAGAGCCGGTCGCCGGGGTCGCCCTCGGAGAAGAGGACGTCGCCCTTGAGCATGCGGCGCTCGTCCATGGAGGCCTTCAGCGCAGCCGCCGCCTCGATGTCGAGTGCGGCGAACAGCGGCGCGCTCATGAGCACGTCGTCCACGCGGGTCCTCCCTGCAGCACCGGGCGATGGGCCGCCCAGGATCCGTCACCGCCGGCAGGCGCACCGGCGGCGTGCACAGTCTGTCGCATCCGGGGCCTGCTGCGGACGGTGACTCGCATGCGACTTCGCGAACTCTCGCGCGGGTGTCCCCCGACCGGTCGGTCGTGGGCCCGGCGGTCACTGCAGGACGGTGCGGCCGAGCGGGTCGCCGGGAAGGGTCTGCAGGGCGAGCAGGGGCTGCTCGCGGTAGCGCGCGATGAGCTCGCGCGTGATGTGCTCCGCGCGGCTCAGCACCTCGTCGCGGTAGGCGTCGAGGTCGGTGGCCGCCGTCTCGAGGTCGGTGGCGAGGCACGCCACGGCGGGCTCGTCCGAGGCGTCGACCCGCCTGCTCCACACCTCCGCCAGGTCCGGGAGCGGCGCGAGGTCGCCCACGGTGCTGACGTCGAGGTGCTCGAGCCGGTCGAGCGCCGTGTCGGCCTCCTGCAGGACACCGGTCAGGTCGGCCACCGGCTCGCGGTCGGTGGCGCCGGAGCGGACGGCGTCCAGGCGCCCCGTGACGATGCGTCGCCAGTACGCGACCTTGGTCTCCTCGTCGCCGAGCCGGGCGCGCAGCTCGCGCAGCTGGTCCAGGCCGAGGTGGTCGTAGGCGTGGTCGCGCTCGGGCGGCGGGATGGCAGCGCGGGCGGCCTTGCGGGCCGCTCGCCGGGCCTTCGCGTCCTCGGCGCGCGCCAGTGCGGCGTCCGCCGCGTCCTGCGAGCCGTCGAGAAGATCGTTGCTCATATGTGCCTCGTACCCCCGTGTCGGGAACGCGTGTTTCCCCTCCCCGGAGGGGACGGTACGCCCTCGGGGCCCACGTTGTGCTACCGCCACGTCACTCTCTGGGCACGTTCACGGGGGGTGACGTGATCACCCCCCGTGTTCACGCTCCCAGCACGGAGAGCGACGGCCGGGCGTCCGGACGGCGTCGCCGTCCGGACGCGACGGTGCTGCCACGTACCCTGGACGGACCATGCCCGCCTCGTCCGCCGCCGCGCCGCTCCCTGCGAGCACGCCCACCGGCGAGACCCGCACCGCGCTCGTCCGCCGGGCCCGGCGGATCGACCGGGTGCTGGCGGAGACCTACCCCGACGCCCACTGCGAGCTCGACTTCACCACGCCGCTCGAGCTGCTCGTGGCCACGATCCTGTCGGCGCAATCCACCGACCGCCGGGTGAACGGCGTGACGCCGGCCCTGTTCGCCCGCTTCCCGGACGCTGCGGCGTACGCCTCGGCCGACCGCGACGTGATCGAGGAGATCATCCGCCCGACCGGCTTCTTCCGCGCCAAGACCTCCTCGCTCATCGGCCTCGGTCAGGCGCTGTGCGAGCGGTACGACGGCGAGGTGCCCGGACGGCTGAAGGACCTCGTCACGCTGCCGGGTGTCGGCCGCAAGACCGCGAACGTCGTCCTCGGCAACGCGTTCGGCGTCCCGGGCATCACGGTCGACACCCACCTCGGCCGCCTCGCGCGCCGGTTCGGGTGGACCGTCGAGACCGACCCCGACAAGGTCGAGGCCGAGATCGCCACGCTCATCCCGAAGCGCGACTGGACGATGATGAGCCACCGCGTGATCTTCCACGGACGGCGCTGCTGCCACGCCCGCAAGCCCGCGTGCGGCGCGTGCCCGCTGGCGCGGCTGTGCCCGGCGTACGGCGAGGGCCCCACCGACCCCGTCGAGGCCGCGAAGCTCGTGACCACCGAGGGGCGCGCATGAGGCCGGCCGTCCGGGGGCTGGCGCTGCTGGCTGCGGCAGTGCTGCTCGCCGGGTGCAGCGGGCCGTCCGACGCCGGCGGGCGCGTCACGCCGGCTCCGGGCTCCTCGACCGGCTCGGTCGGAGGGCCCGCGCCGTCGGCCCCGGCCGACCTCGTCGCCGCTGCCGACCTCGCCGACTGCCCGGCGACCGACCCCGACGCGTCGCCCCGCGACGACGGTCTCCCCGACCTCACGCTGCCGTGCCTCGGCGACGGCCCCGAGGTGCGCCTCGCGGGGCTGCGCGGCACCCCGACGGTCATCAACCTGTGGGCCTCCTGGTGCACGCCGTGCCGCGACGAGCTCCCGCTGTTCGCGGATCTCGCCGCCACGGGGAAGGTGCGCGTCGTCGGCATCTCGGTGCAGGACGACCCCGGCGCGTCCCTGTCGCTGCTCGCCGACGTCGACGTCCACTACGCGTCGGTCATGGACTACGACGGCGTCACGAAGGCGGCCCTGCGCTGGGTCGGGCTGCCGATGACGCTGTTCGTGTCCGCGGACGGGGTGGTCACGCACGTCGAGCGCGGCCAGATCACCACGGCCGAGCAGCTCGACTCGCTCGTCGCCCAGACGCTCGGCGTCGTGGTGACCACGTGATCCCCGCCGACCTCCCGGAGTGGCTGCGCCCCGTCGCCGAGGGGGCCGCAGCCATCCGCGGCGAGCAGCTGTCGCGCTGGCTGCCGCCCCCCGAGGGCGGACGGCAGTCGGCCGTCCTCGTGCTCTTCGGCGAGGGTGACGACGGGCCCGACCTGCTGCTCATCGAGCGGTCGTCGACCATGAACAGCCATGCGGGTCAGCCCGCGTTCCCCGGCGGTGCGGTCGACGACACGGACGCCGACGTCATCGCGGCCGCCCTGCGCGAGGCCGAGGAGGAGACGGGGCTCGACCCCGCGGGTGTGCACGTCCTCGCGACGCTGCCCGAGCTCTACCTGCCTCCGAGCGGCTTCGTCGTCACCCCCGTCATCGGCTGGTGGCGTGCGCCGTCGCCGGTGCGCGTGGTCGACCGCGGTGAGGTGGAGCGGGTCGAGCGCGTCCCGCTCGCGGAGCTGCTCGACCCGGCCAACCGCTACTCCGTGCGGCACCCGTCGGGCTACGTGGGCCCGGCGTTCGGAGTCCGCGGTCTCGTGGTCTGGGGCTTCACGGCCGGCTTGCTGTCGCGTCTGTTCGCGCTCGTCGGCTGGGAGCAGCCGTGGGACGAGGACGACGTGCGGGAGCTGGGGCACTGGTGAGCCTCAACATCCTGGACTGGGTCCTGCTCGTGATGCTGGTCGTCGCGGCCGTGTCCGGCTGGAGGCAGGGGCTGGTCTCGGGGGTGCTGTCGTTCGCGGGGTTCATCGCCGGGGCGATCACGGGAGCGCTGATCGCGCCGTACCTGATCGGCGGGGTCGAGGGCGTCTTCAGCTTCCTTCTCGCGATGGGCATCGTGATCGTGGGCGCCGGCGTGGGCAACTGGGCCGCGAGCCTCGTCGGCACCTGGGTGCGCGACTCCGTCACGTGGTCGCCCGCCCGCCTCGTCGACTCGGTCGGCGGCTCCCTGTTCGGCCTCCTGTCCGTTGCGCTGATCCTGTGGATGGTGGGCTCGGCCGCGCTCGGCGTACCGCTCGGGCCGGTGTCGACCCAGGTGCGCGGCTCGGCCGTCCTGGGCCAGATCGACGCAGCGATCCCCGAGTCCGCCCGAGACGTCATCGACGGGCTGCGCAGCGCGCTCGACTCTTCGGGACTGCCCGAGGCGTTCGCCGGCTTCACGCTGCCGCCGATCATCCCGGTGGACGAGCCCGACCCGACCCTCGGCGTCGACCCCGCTGTGCGGCAGACGTTCGGCTCGCTCGTGAAGGTGCAGGGCGTGGCGGAGGCCTGCAGCGCGGTGGTGGACGGATCCGGGTTCGTCTTCGCGCCCGACCGCGTGATGACCAACGCGCACGTGGTCGCGGGCATGGACGACCCCTTCGTGACGATCCGCGGCACCGGGAAGGCCTACCGCGCGGTCGTGGTCTACCTCGACTCCCAGGTCGACGTCGCCGTGCTCTACGTGCCGGGTCTCGACGCCCCGGTGCTCGACTTCGCCGCCCGTCAGGCCGAGCGCGGCGACGACGCCGTGGTGGCCGGGTTCCCGGGCGGTGGCCGCCTCACCGCTACGCCCGCCCGCGTGCGCGGCGTGATCACCGCGCGCGGCACCGACATCTACGACAGCCGCAACGTCGTCCGCGAGGTCTACGCCATTCGGGGCGAGGTGCTCCCGGGCAACAGCGGCGGGCCGCTGCTCTCGCCCGCGGGCGACGTGTACGGCGTCGTCTTCGCGGCTGCGGTCGGCGACTCGAGCTCGGGCTACGCCCTCACCGCCCAGGAGGTGGCGGCCGCGGCACGGACCGGGGCCAGCGCCACCGAGCCCGTCTTCACCGGGTCCTGCGCCACCAGCTGATCCGGGGTGCGACCGGCCCTAGAGGCCGGTGTCGCTGTGCGCCCGCAGCCAGGGGATGAGGGCGGCGTCGAACGCGGCCGGGTCCTCCTCCTGCGGGAAGTGCCCGACGCCGTCGAGGTCGACCCGGTCGTACCCGGCACCGGCGTACTCGTCCGAGCCGTCGACGCTGCTCGGCAGGATCGCACCGTCGTGCAGGCCGTGGATCTGCAGCACCGGCACGACCACGGGCTCGGCCACGACGGCCTGGAACCTGCGGCCGTCCCGGCGCGGGATCGACCGGATCGCCCAGCGGTGGAACTCCACCGAGCAGTGCGCGGTGTTGGGCACGAGCATCGCCGACCGGTAGACCGCGGCGGTCTCCTCGTCGGGCCAGGCCGAGCCGGACCAGCGGCGCAGGAGCTGCTCGACGAGCGCGGCGTCGTTGCGGGTGAGCTGGCGCTCGGGCACGAACGGCCGCTGGAACCCGACGACGTAGCCGGCGAGCCGGCGCTGCGGCCCGTCGGACAGGAACGCGCGGCGCAGCGGCGCCGGGTGCGGCATGGCCACGGTGACGATGCCGCGCGTGACGTCGGGGTGCTGCGCGGCGACGGTCCAGGCGACCAGGCCGCCCCAGCCCTGACCGACGACGAACGCGTCGGGCTCGCCGAGCGCGCGCACGAGGCCCGCGACGTCGGCCGCGAGGGTGAGGGGGTCGTAGCCGTGCGGCGTGTGGTCGCTGCCGCCGTACCCGCGCATGTCGACGGCGACGGCGCGGAAGCCTGCGGCGGCGAGGGACTCGAGCTGGTGCCGCCACGTCCACCAGAACGTCGGGAACCCATGCAGCAGCACCACGAGCGGGCCGTCGCCCGCCTCCACGACGTGAAAGCGGCACGCGTTGGCCGTGACGTCGCGGTGGGTCCAGGGACCTTCGCGGCGGACGACCTCAGCGGGTTCGGGCAGCACGGTGCGACGGCCTCGCGGTGGTAGGCAGGGAGATCAGGAGGCGCCGGGCTTGGGCCCCTGGGCCGGTGCGGCCGGGGTGGTCGGCGAAGTCGCCGGCTTCGGCGCGGTCGTGAGCGCCGTCGTCGTGGCGGCGGCCGAGGGAGCCGGCGCGGCGGCCGAGGCGGTCGAGCTCGCACCGGCGGGGGCGGCGTCGGGCATCGGCTTGCGGGACAGGACGGCCTTGGTCTTCTCGATCGAGGCCGGGGAGGCCTCGAGGCCCTTGACCTTCTCGAGCTGCTTGCGGCCGACGAGACCGAGGATCACGGCGGTGATGATGAGCAGGAGGGTGACGATGCCGAACGCGGCCCAGGTGGGGAGCCACTCGTCGAGCAGCCACGCGAGGGTGAGCAGGAGGAACAGCGCCCCCGTGCCCGCGATCACCGCGGCGCCGACGAGCAGGCCGGAGCCCGACGCGACGGTGCGCGCCTGCTGGCTGATCTCGGCCTTCACCAGCTCGATCTCACCGCGCAGCAGCGTGGAGATGTCCTGGGTGACCCCCGAGATCATCGTCCCGAGGGACTGCTTCTCGCTCACGGACGTGACCTCCTGATCGGTCCCGGGCTGGGACGTCGCTCCCCGAGGCTATCCATTCGACGGCTCGTCCGCGCCGCCGCCGGGATCCTGGCCGGGGACTCCTGCGGCTGTGCCCGCCGCCGGGCCGAGGTCCGGCTCCATGATCCGGTAGACGTCGGGAACGCCGTCACCGTCGTCGTCTGCCTCCTCGACGGCTGCGATCTCGGCGTACGCCCGGCGCCGGCGGCCGAGCGCCACGGCCGCGAGCAGGGCCGCCACCACGGAGGCGGCGAGGATGCCGATCTTCGCCTCGGTGAGCCGGGAGGCGTCGTCCTCGAACGCGAGCTCGCCGATGAGCAGGCTGACCGTGAACCCGATGCCGGCGAGGATGCCGACCGCGAGGACGTCGGCCCAGCGCAGGCTGGCCGACAGGCTCGCGCGGGTATACCGGGCGACGAGCCACGCGCCGCCG
>NZ_JBHSTI010000032.1:0-1781 GCF_042660085.1 Longivirga aurantiaca
CACGCCGCTGCTCGTCGACCAGGGCACCTACGACGGCCGCGACGCCGAGATCTACGTGCTCCCGTCGGTCGACCAGCCCGGGGCCTACGACGTGATCGTCGTCGCCGCCGGCTGCACGACCGGCCAGTCCGAGCTCCTCGCCTTCCGCCGCGTCGCGCCGTAGCCGTCGTACGCGGTTCGCGCAGCCCTGGCCGCGCGGGGGCAGCGGCCGAGCCGCGTCCGTGCTGGAATGCCGACCGGCCTAGGATCGTTGTGCCGGCTGCACGTCCGTGATCTCCGGGGCCGAGAGCCCCGATGTCGAGAGGCCCGAAGTGAGCACCAGCGACGTCCGCAACGTCATCATCATCGGCTCCGGCCCCGCCGGGTACACCGCGGCCATCTACGCCGCCCGCGCCCAGCTGAAGCCGCTCGTGCTCGAGGGCGCGGTCACCGCAGGCGGCGCGCTCATGAACACCACCGACGTCGAGAACTTCCCCGGCTTCCCCGAGGGGATCATGGGCCCGGCGCTCATGGAGAACCTCCGCGCGCAGGCCGAGCGCTTCGGCGCCGAGCTCGTCACCGACGACGCCGTCTCGGTCGACCTCACCGGCGCGATCAAGGTCGTGGTCGACGGCGCGGGCAACGAGTACCACGCGCACGCGGTGATCCTGGCCATGGGCTCGGGCTACCGCGAGCTCGGCGTCGAGGGCGAGAAGCGCCTCTCGGGCCACGGCGTGTCGTGGTGCGCGACCTGCGACGGCTTCTTCTTCCGCAACCAGAGCATCGCGGTCGTGGGCGGCGGCGACTCCGCGCTCGAGGAGGCGACCTTCCTCACCCGCTTCGCGGACAAGGTCACCCTCGTGCACCGCCGAGACTCGCTGCGCGCGTCGAAGATCATGCAGGAGCGGGCCCTGGCGAACGAGAAGATCGACTTCGCCTGGAACTCCGCGGTGGAGGAGGTCGTGGGCGGCGACAAGCTCGAGTCGCTCACTCTCCGCGACACCGTCACCGGCGAGACCCGCTCGCTGCCGGTCACCGGCCTGTTCGTGGCGATCGGCCACGACCCGCGCTCGGAGCTCATCAAGGGCCAGGTGCACCTGGACGAGGAGGGCTACGTGCTCGTCGAGGGCCGCAGCACGCGCACCAACCTCGAGGGTGTCTTCGCGTGCGGCGACCTCGTCGACCACACCTACCGCCAGGCCATCACCGCTGCCGGCTCGGGCTGCGCCGCGGCGCTGGACGCCGAGCGCTTCCTCGCCGCGATCGAGGCCGCCGAGAACATGCACGACGCCGCCCAGGCCCTGGCCTGACCCCCGTCCCGCACGGGATCCGACGGTCACGGACCGTCACATCCGACCGACCCCTCGTGGGGTGGGCCTCGCCGTCGTCGGCCTGACGTACGGTGGACCCTGACCTACCCCGCGACCCCGCCTGGAAGGAGCCCCTCATGGGCGCCAAGATCGTGACCGACGCGACGTTCGCGGACGAGGTCCTGCTGTCCGACAAGCCCGTCCTCGTGGACTTCTGGGCCGAGTGGTGCGGGCCGTGCAAGATGGTCTCGCCGATCCTCGAGGAGATCGCGGCGGAGAACGCCGACAAGATCACCATCGTGAAGTTCAACGTCGACGAGAACCCGCAGACCGCGGCGAGCGAGCGCATCATGTCGCTCCCCACCATGAACGTGTACCAGGGTGGCCGCGTGGTGAAGCAGATCGTGGGCGCCAAGCCCAAGGCCGCTCTCCTCAACGACCTGTCCGACTTCCTGTAAGCCGGTGACCCAGGCCGCGTCCCGACTCGGGGAC
>NZ_JBHSTI010000033.1:0-16550 GCF_042660085.1 Longivirga aurantiaca
GACGACGCGCGCCGGGCTCAGCTCGCCGAGGTGCACCCGGGGGTGCCCGCGCTGGCCTCGCTGCGCGAGCTCGTCGACGCCGGCGCCGAGGCCGTCGCGATCAGCTCCACCACCGGCACGCATGCAGCGCTCGCGCACGAGGCGCTCGACCTCGGCCTGCACGTGGTGGTCGACAAGCCGCTCGCGGTCGACGCCGCCTCGGCGGCCGAGGTCGTCGAGCACGCCGACCGCGCCGGGCTGCTGCTGTCGGTGTTCCAGAACCGGCGCTGGGACTCGGACTTCCTCACGGTGAAGCGGGTGCTCGCCGAGGGGACGCTCGGCGAGGTGTTCCGGTTCGAGTCGCGCTTCGAGCGCTGGTCGCCCGGGCCCCCGCGCGCGTGGTGGCGCAGCGAGCTCCCGCCGTCCGAGGGCGGCGGCGTACGCCTGGACCTCGGCACCCACCTCGTCGACCAGGCGGTGGCGCTGTTCGGGCCGGTCGCGTCGGTGTACGCCGAGGCCTTCACCCGCCGGCCGACGGGGCGCGCCGAGGACGACCTCACGGTGGTGCTGACGCACGCGAACGGCGTGGTGTCGACGCTCGCGGCCAACACCTGGAGCGGCGACATCACGCGGCGGTTCCGCGTGCTCGGCCGCGAGGGCGCGTACGTCGTCGGCGGTGCGGACAGCCAGGAGGACCTGCTGCGCGCGGGGCTGACGCCGGCGTCCGAGGGCGATGCGTGGGGCAGCGAGCCGGTGGAGAGCTGGGGGCACGTGCACCGCGGCGAGGAGCGCACGGTGGTGCCGACCGAGCGCGGCCGGTGGGACACGTTCTACCCTGCGTTCGCCGCCGCCGTCCGGGGCGAGGGCGACGTACCCGTCGACCCGCGCGAGGCCCTGGCCGTCCTGCGCGTGCTCGACGCCGCCGCCGAGAGCGCCGCCACCGCCCGCATCGTCACCCTCTGACCCCGGCTTTGGGCCCTGAGGGTCGATCACGGCAGTTCACCTGCACTCCTTGACCCCTACTCGCGATCTTGGTCCCGCCGTCATGCCGTACGGCGGGACTACTCGAAGACGGCCTCGCGGAACTCCTCGCGCTGTTGGCAGGCGGTCTTGATCGCCTCGAGCTGCTCGTCCGAGCACTCGAGGTCGAACACGTCGCGGATGAACTCGGGCAGGTCCGCGCGGTAGTCGTGCGCCCAGGCGCGGTACGAGCCCGGCAGCTGCGCGTTCTTCATGTCGACGAGCAGCTGGAAGAACGTCGTGATCGGACGCCACCGCATCGACGACGGGATGCCGCGCGGCGACCGGCCCGGCAGCTCCTCGAGCCGCGGGCGGTTGGGCCCGAGCCACTCCGGACGCCGGTTGAGGAGGTTCGCCCCGAACTTGGTGACGCCGTCGTTGTCGTGCGACAGGAGCACGTAGTGCTTGCGCTCCTTGGCCTCCTCGCCGTACGCCAGGAACTGCTCGTAGTCGTTGACGACTGCCACGGCGTCGTGATCGACGTCGAGGCGGTCCGGGTCGAGCAGCTCGTGCCGCCACTTGCTGCCCTCGGGCGTGCCGATCCAGAGCGCGCGGTCGATGCCGAGCGCCTGCGGGCCGAGAGTGCCCCAGCCCACGAACGCCGACTGGCTCGTGTGGGCACCGAGCGACTCGCCGAACAGCACGACCCGCGGACGCTTCTCCGGCGGCATCTCGCGGATGCGCTGCAGGATCCGCAGCCACAGCAGGCGGTTCTGCTCCTTGGCGTCGCCGATCTTGCCCAGCGACAGCGGGGACGGGCGCTTGGAGTACTGCAGCGTCACCGACGCCATGTCGCCGCGCGTCATGTACTGCGTCGCTGCGATGGCGACGTAGTTGACGTAGCCGGTGCCGGTGGGTGAGACGAGCATGATCAGCGACCGCGACCACGCGTCGGTGCGGTCCATCTCGGCGAGTGCGAGCTCGACGCGCTCCTTCGCCGTCGCCGCGCTGTCGAGACCGATGAAGATCTGGATCGGCGTGGCCTTGGCCGGCTCCTTCATCACCGTCTTGATCGACAGCTCGGGGCGCTCGACGCCGTTGATCATGGCCGGCGCGCTCTCCCACTTCTCCGGGCGCACGTAGGTCACGACGTGACGCCGACCCTCGCGGCCGAGGGTCTCCCAGCGCACGAGGCTCTCGGGGTCACCGCTCACGAGCGGGTGGGTCCACACCCCGGGCGCGGACTCGTCGATCCCCTCGTCGTACGTCGAGGTGCCCGCCTCGATACCGTGCATGGCCCGCTTCCAGAGCAGGCTGGTGCCGTAGCCGACACCACCGAGCATCGCGAGGTGCCCGGCGCGGCGCCACGTGGTCTCCGAGCCCGGCAGCACGCGGCTGCCGACCGAGCCGAGCTGGCGGGCGGCCCACGACTCGCCGATCGCGAGGCCGGCGATGCCGAGGACGACACCCATTCCGGCCGCGAGCCCGAGGGCGGGGTTGGACTTCGCCGGGTCGGAGTAGTGCTCGGGCGGGGTCTCGCGCTGGCGGATGCTCTCGATCACGCCGGCGGTCACGAGGCCGACCGGGATGGCGATCGGCAGGCGCTCGATGCGGCCGTTGGCCCCGACCAGCTCGTCGAACGCCTTCGTGCCCCACATCGCGGCGGCGAGGATCGTGGCACCTGCGCCCGTGACGGCGAAGCGCCAGCCGAGCTGACGGATGAGGCCCCGCGTGGCCGTCTCGTTCGGCCGGTGGCCGATGAAGGCGACGACGCCGAACCCGACGGGGACCACGGCGACGTCGAGCAGGAGCGACGCCGCCCGCTGGCGCTGGTCCATCGTCCAGTGCTCGGGGAACGGGAAGACGGTCGACATCGCGCCGCCAGCGCCCTCGATGACATCCTGCGCGACTGCCGTCAGGAGGAAGTGGGTGCCGGTCGCGAGGCCCGTGATGAGCCCCTGGTCGATCCAGCTGCGGTCCGAGAGGGACCGCGTGAAGGTGCCGGGCACCGCTGCCGACGCGAGCACCAGACCGACCTGCTGGCCCCGCCCGACGATCTCCTTGCTGACCACGTCAACCTCCCCTGGCCTGCGCCGACCACGTCCGTCTGCGACCGTAGTGCACCAGGACGGGTGAGGGAGAGGCGACCGGTGAAGGTGCTCAGCCGCACGGCGGGCGGCGTGGCGCTCGTGGCGGGCATCGTCATGGGCGTCTGGCTGCTCGGCGACATCGGCGCCATGGCCGGGGTCGTGCTCGCGATGCTCGGCTTCCAGGCCCTCACCCGGAAGGTCGAGGGCCAGCACTACGTCAGCGCCGCCCTCATCACCACCGCCGGCCTCATCGTCATCGGCTGGAAGCACGGCGTCACGCTGACCGAGCTCGGGCTCGGACGCAGCACCTGGCTCACCGGTCTCATCTGGTCGGTCGGCATCATCCTGACGATCGGGATCGTGATCGGGATCGCCGGCGGCATCCCGCGCATGCACAAGTACTTCGCGGACGACCGGGTCTCCGACGCCGACGGCGTCCTCACGTCGAGGCGCGTGCTGCTCGACATCCCCTTCGGCACGGTTCTCGTGGAGGAGTTCGCCTTTCGCGGACTGCTCCTCGCGCTCATGACCGCGCAGTGGGGGGTCGTCTGGGCGGTCGCGATCACGTCGCTGCTCTTCGGGCTCTGGCACATCGGGCCGGCGCTGGAGATGCACAGCGCGCACCAGGAGGCGACGGGCCACGTGCTCGTCACCGTCGGCTCGACCGTGCTGTTCACCGGCCTGTCCGGCGTGGGGTTCGCAGTGCTGCGGATCTTCACCGGCAGCCTGTTCCCGCCGGCCGCCCTGCACTGGGCCGCCAACGGCACCGGCGTCGTGGTCGGCTTCTTCGTCAACCGCCGCCTGCGCCACCAGGCCGAGGCCGCAGCCCTCGACCCCCCGGCATAGCGCTGGGCGAGGGCTCCCCCGGCGGCGGCCAGGTCGCGCCGAAGTAGCGGCTACGCGCCCCAGGAATCGGGGTGAGCCGTCGGGCCGGACACCTCGGTCAGCGTGGCCACGACGTCGCCCGTCGTACGCCGGAGCAGCAGCCCACCGGGGCCCACGACGTCCTCGCCCGACCGGTCGAGCCCGTCCCCGCTGAGCCGCCAGTGCCGCAGCGTGCCATCGACGTCCGAGCCGCCGACCATCACCACCTCGTCGCCGGCGTCCTGCACGGACACCTCGACCGGCACCGGCACGAGGAAGGTCGACGCGTCGAGCGCATCGCCCACCTCGAAGGAGTACGCCGGGCCCGCGGCGAGCCGTCCGCCGAGCACCAGGGCGGGGAGCACGAGCGGGCCGCCGACCGAGACGGGCTCGAGCTCGACGTCGTCGACGAACCGGCGCACCTCGACGGCACCCGGCACCTCGACGCAGGCGACCGTCGCGCCCCGGACGACTCCGGTGCCCGAGCCGACCCAGCGCAGGACGACGGCGAAGACCTCGGCCGACCAGCGCGCGTCGACCTCGAGCCGGCTCACCGGGGCCGCCGCGATCCGGGTCGAGCGCACCCGCCAGGCGCCCGGACCGACCTCGCCCGCCACCCACTGCTCGTCGACCCCGGCAGCACCGCCGTCCACCCGCCGGTGGAGGTAGCGCCCTCGTGACCGGTCGGCGTCCTTCGGCATATCGGGCATCGCGGGATCAGCAGCGCTCACGCCCTCATCCTCCCAGCCGCCCGCGGGCCCGCACCTCGCCGACACCGCGACCTCGGTCACCACGGGGCCGTGCCTCGCGACAGGATGTGCCCGTGGAGCTTCAGGGAGCCGTGCGACCCGACCAGCCGCTGCTCGTCGTCGCGCTCGACCTCGAGGCGGCGCAGCTCGGCGACCGTCTGCCCGTGCTGCTGACCGGCGTCGGCAAGGTCCGGGCGGCCATCGCGGTGACGCGGCTGCTCGCCACCGCGCGGCCCTCGATGGTCGTCAACATCGGCACCGCGGGCGGCCTCCGGCATGGGCTCGACGGCGTCCACGAGATCGGGACCGTCCTCCAGCACGACTTCGCCAGCGAGGCGATCGAGAAGATCACCGGCATCCGGTTCGGGCCGCCGATCGAGCTGGGCGCAGGGCTCACGCTCGCGACCGGCGACCAGTTCGTGCAGGGCGGACCGGTCCGCGACGCGCTCGCCGAGCGCGCCGACCTCGTCGACATGGAGGCGTACGCCGTCGCCGCGGCGTGCCGTGAGGCCGACGTGCCGGTGCGCATCGTGAAGCTCGTGAGCGACGACGCCGACGAGCACGCGCTGCGGTCGTGGGTCGACACCGTCTCCGACCACGCCCGCACCCTCGCGACCTGGGTCGACGAGCACCTGTAGACCAGGCGGCACGGCGTAGCTGAGTCGTGGATCCGTCGCAGAGCGCACGCGCGTTACCCGGGTAACCCGGGTCGCCTCTAGCTGAGTCGTGGATCCGTCGCAGAGCGCACGCTCGTTACCCGGGTAACCCGGGTCGCGCGTCAGGCGCGGAGGATCGGGCGGGTCATGCAGGTGGGGCCGCCCTCGCCCTTGTCGCTCTGCTCGGAGTCGAAGGTGTGCACCTCGACACCCTTCTCGCGCAAGGCATCCGCGGTCCGCACGTTGCGCTCGCCCATCAGCACGACGCCGGGACGCACCGCGAGGATGTTGCAGCCGAGGGTGACGTACTCCTCGTCGTCGACGACGATCCACTCGATGCCGCGCTTGGCCAGCGACTGCAGCATCGCGACGGGCGCGAGCTTCTCGTAGACGACGGCGAGGTCCTCGCGCACCGGCGAGATGGTCGACATCAGGTGCAGGCAGTACTCCGGGCCGAGGTCGTGCGGGAGGTCGAAGACCTCGACCTTCACGCCGTCGGCGGCGAGGATCCCACGCACCTGGTCGACCGCGTCCTGGTTCGTGCGGTAGCTGCGGCCGATCGCGACGGTGTCCTCGTCCATCCAGTACATGTCGCCGGCATCCGCCGTGGCGTCGCCGACGAGACGGCCCACGGTCGGAACGCCGGCCGACTCGAGGCCCGCGATGAGGTGCGCACCCTCACCACGTCGCGCCTCCTTGGCCGCGACCAGCTCGATCGACCCCGACGGGCCGACGAAGACGGGGTCGTACACGAACACGGCGTCCGGCAGGCCCGGCACGGGGTCGAGCTCGACGACGTCCGACCCGAGGTCGCGCAAGGTCTGCACGAAGCCCGCGTGCTGCGCGGCGAGGCGGTCGAGGTCGGGCGTCTGCCAGTGCGCCGCCTCGTACTGCGCGACGACGTCGGGGCCGCCGGTGAGCGGGCGGCGCACGGCGACGCGCAGGAGCGGCGCGACCGACGAGCGGACGCCGTACGACGAGGTGGTGGATGCGGTCATGGGCGGGAGCCTGCCAGAGCGGGGAGGCAGCAGGAAACCCGTGTGCCGACGCCGTCGAATCCGGGAGGGTGTGCTCGTACAGGGGGTGAGGGGCGGCGAGGCGCCGCCCGCCGAGGAGGAGCCATGGCCTACTACAAGCTGAGCGTCTGCTACCCGAACGGCGTCGCCGAGCCGGACGCCGACGAGCTCGCACGGATCATGGCCGAGGTGGGAGCGCTGAACGACGACCTCAAGGCGGCGGGCGCCTGGGTGTTCGGTGGCGGCCTGCACGAGCCGTCGACCGCCACGGTGGTCGTGACGACCGAGGGCAGCACGTCGATGACCGACGGCCCGTTCATCGAGTCCAAGGAGCAGATCGGCGGCTTCACCATCGTGGAGGTCGACGACCTCGACGCCGCGCTCGCCTGGGCCGCGCGGTTCTCCACCGCGACGGGCACCCCCATCGAGGTCTGGCCGTTCGCCGGCATCGGCTGAGCGCCGTCCTGTCGAAGCGGCCCGACGCTGTTCGTACAGCAGACGAGGGCGCCGCGACCGGCCCTCGCGAGGGAGGCCTGGCTGCCTCGTGGGCGGGCAGGGGCACCCTCATGCGGAATCTGAGAACGTTGTGGCACAGCATCACGAGAGGCGAGAACCATGAGCGAGTACCTGCTGGCAGTGCACGGGTCGGACGACCAGGCCAACTACGCGACCGACGAGGAGATGCAGGCCGCGTTCGCAGCGGTCAACGCGTTCAACGCCGACCTGCAGGCGGCCGGCGCCTGGGTCTTCGCCGGCGGTCTGATGCCCAAGGAGACGGCGTCCGTCGTGCGGCCCACGGCCGACGGCGGGTTCACCCGTACCGACGGCCCGTTCCTCGAGAGCAAGGAGCACCTCGGCGGCTTCTGGGTGATCGACGTGGCCGACGACGACGCGGCGTTCGAGTGGGCCGCCAAGGGGGCCAAGGCCTGCGCCCAGCCCGTCGAGGTGCGCCCCTTCCAGGGCGTGTGACCCTCCCAGCACCGGTGGCCCTCCCCGTGAGACTGATCGATCCGTCGCTTCCCGGGCCGGGAGGCGACGGATCGATCAGGGTGAGCAGGGGGTGAGGGTGGACGGAGCAGAGGTCGAGCGGGTCTTCCGCGCCGACTACGGCCGCGCGGTCGCCACCCTCGCACGCCTCGTCGGCGACATCGGCCTCGCCGAGGAGGCCGTGCAGGAGGCCTTCGCCATCGCGCTCGAGCGCTGGCCGCGCGACGGCGTCCCGCCGAGCCCGACCGGCTGGATCGTCACCACCGCGCGCAACCGCGCGATCGACCGCGCCCGCCGCGAGGCCCTACGCGACGACAAGCACGCCGAGGCCGTCGCCCTCGCCGAGCAGCTGCGCCCCGACGAGCCCGAGGAGGTCGGCCCCGTGCGCGACGACCGCCTGCGCCTCGTGTTCACGTGCTGCCACCCGGCGCTCGCACCGGAGGCGCGCGTCGCGCTCACGCTGCGCCTGATCGCCGGGCTGCAGACCGCGCAGATCGCCCGGGCGTTCCTCGTGAGCGAGACGACGATGGCGCAACGCCTCGTCCGAGCGAAGAACAAGATCCGCGCCGCGCGCATCCCCTACCGCGTGCCCGCAGAGCACGACCTCCCCGACCGGCTCACGCCCGTGCTCGCCGTCGTCTACCTCGTCTTCAACGAGGGCTACCTGTCGAGCGACGGCGAGAACGCCGAGCGCGCCGACCTCGTCGAGGAGTCGGTGCGGCTCGCGCGCCTGCTCGTCGAGCTCATGCCCGACGAGCCCGAGGCGCTCGGCCTCCTCGCCCTTCTGCTGCTCACGCTGGCTCGGCGTCCGGCGCGGTTCGACGACGCCGGCGACCTCGTGCTGCTGCCGGATCAGGACCGCTCGCTCTGGGACGCGGCTCTGGTGCAGGAGGGGCAGGACCTCGTCCGGAAGTGCTTGCGCCGCAATGCACCTGGGCCCTACCAGCTGCAGGCCGCGATCTCGGCGGTCCACTCCGACGCCGCCTCCGCCGAGTCCACCGACTGGGCGCAGATCGTCGCGCTCTACGACCATCTCCTCGCCGTCGCGCCGTCGCCGGTGGTGGCGCTCAACCGAGCGGTCGCGGTCGCCGAGCTGCGCGGCCCGGTCGAGGGGCTGGCGCTCGTCGACGCGCTCGACCTCGACGGCTACCACCTCGCGCATGCGGTCCGCGCCGAGCTCCTGCGTCGTACGGGCGACGACGCCGGCGCGCGGACGGCGTACGACCGGGCCCTCGGACTGGTGACGAACCCGGCCGAGCGCCGCCACCTCGAGCGCCGCATCGCCACCCTCACCGCCGATCAGATCCTCGAGTTACTGCCCAAAAGGTCGCTCTGAGGAGCCTCACAGCGACCTTTTGGGCAGTAACTCGCGCACGGGGCGGGGTCAGGTGCGGCGGTCGGGGTGCGACTCGAGGATCTTGCGGACGTCGCGGTGCAGCACCTTGCCGATCAGCGAGCGCGGCAGCTCGTCGAGCACGAACACCTGGCGCGGCACCTTGTAGCCGGTGAGCGACTCGCGCACCGCCTCCCGCACCGCGGCGGGATCGAGCACGGCGAAGCCCTCGGCCACGACCGCCGCCACGACCGTCTCGCCGCCCGTGTCGTTGGGCAGGCCCACGGCCGCGGCGTCGGCGACACCGGGCACGCGCCGGAGCGCCTCCTCGACCTCGGACGGGTACACGTTGAACCCGCCCGTGATGATGAGCTCCTTGATCCGGTCGACCACGGTGACGAAGCCGTCGTCGTCCATCACGACGATGTCGCCGGTGCGGATCCAACCACCCTCGAGCAACGTCTTCGCGGTGTCCTCGGGGCGGTTCCAGTAGCCGCTCATCACCTGCGGGCCGCGCACGAGCAGCTCGCCCGGCTCGTCGGTCGCGACGTCGTGCGTCGGGTCGTTCGGGTCGACCACGCGCACCTCGGTCGAGGGGAACGGCACACCGACCGAGCCCGGCCGGCGCGTGCCGCCGGCCGGGTTCCCGAGGGTCACCGGCGACGTCTCGGTCATGCCGTAGCCCTCGACGAGCAGGCCGCCCGTCACCGACTCCCACTGCTCGACCGTCGCCGGCGGCAGCGACATCGCACCGGAGATGCCGTAGCGGATCGTGCTGAGGTCGACCCCGCGCTTCACGGACGCCTCGGCAAGTGCTTGGTACACAGGCGGAACCGCGGGCAGGAACGTCGCCGGCCGACGTACGGACGCCTCGAGCACCTGGTCGACGTCGAACCGCGGGAACAGCACGAGCACGGCGCCGATGGAGATCGTGAACGTCAGGCACAGCGTCAGTCCGTACGCGTGGAAGAGCGGCAGGACGCCGTACACGACCTCCTGGCCGTCCTTCAGGCCGGGCATCCACGCGCGGCCCTGCGCGGCGTTCGACCGCAGGTTGCGGTGCGTCAGCATCGCGCCCTTGGGGGCACCCGTCGTGCCGCCGGTGTACTGCAGCAGCGCGAGGTCGTCGGCCGAGGGCTTGGGATGGTCGGCGGCCAACGGCGTCGCCACCTTGAGAAGGCGGTCCCACGTCAGCGTCCCCGGCGCGGGTGCCGTCATCGCCGCGCGCGTCTCGCGCGCCTTCTTCACGGGCAGCATGAGCATGAGCCGCTGCTTGCGCGGCAGAGCCGTCGTGATGTCGACCGCGATGATCGTGCGCAGGGGCGAGGTCTCCGCGACCTTCTGCAGGGTCCCGGCCACCTTGTCCCAGGCGATGGCCACCTCGGCCCCGTGGTCGTCGAACTGGTGCTGCAGCTCCTCGCGCGTGTAGAGCGGGTTGTGCTCGACGACGACCGCGCCGAGCCGCAGCGCGGCGTAGAACGCCACCACGTGCTGCGGGCAGTTGGGCATCACGAGAGCCACGCGATCGCCGCGCCGTACGCCGAGACCGAGCAGGACGTTGGCCATGCGCACGACCTGGTCGCCGAGCTCGCGGTACGTCGTCGTGGCGCCGTAGAAGTCGAGCGCCACGAGGTCGGCGAAGCGTGTCACCGACGTCGCGAGCAGGTCCGCGAGCGACTCGTCGCTGACGTCGATCTCGGCGGGGACGCCCGGCGCGTACTGGGCGAGCCAGGGGCGGTCTGGGGTGCTCACGATGACTCCTCGGGTCGACGTGCCCACCCTCCCACCTGCGCGCACCGGAGGAGGGACGGGGCGGTGGCCGCCTCGGGGTCCGCTCGCTACCGTGGCGCCATGGCGGAGCAGGTGAAGGGCCCGGCGTCGTACTTCCCCTCGATCGAGAAGAAGTACGGCCAGCCGATCAGCCACTGGATGGACGAGCTGGCCACGGTCGCCGGCGAGCCGCACATGAAGCAGGTCGAGTTCCTGAAGACCGAGCACGGTCTCGGCCACGGGCACGCGAACGCCCTCGTCGCGGCGTACCGCGCCGACCACGCCTAGGTCGCCGACTCGCAGATGTAACGCGGCGCGGCACCCGTCAGCCATGCGCGACCCCCGGGCGTGGGGCAGGATCGGCCCGTGCGGATCCTGGCGGTGTCGGACCTGCACTACCGCCTGCCCCACTACGACTGGCTCGTGAACGCCGCCGACGGCGTCGACGTCGTCGCGCTGGTGGGCGATCTCGCCGATGTCGTCAGCCCCGTGCCCCTCGGCGTCCAGACGGTCGTGCTGGAGAAGTACCTCGGTCTGCTCGCCGACAGGGCGGTCGTGCTGGCGTCGTCGGGCAACCACGACCTCGACGGCCCCGGCGAGCACGGCGAGCAGGTCGCCTCCTGGCTGCGCTCGGCCGGTGGCGGCAACGTGCACACCGACGGCATGTCCGTCGACATCGGCGACACCCGGTTCACGATCTGCCCCTGGTGGGACGGCCCCGTGTCGCGCGACGCCGTCGCCGCGCAGATCGCGGCCGCCGCGGTCGATCGCCCCGCGCGCTGGGTGTGGCTCTACCACTCGCCGCCCGCCGGTACGCCGCTGTGCAAGGACGGCCGCCGCGAGTTCCCCGACCACGAGCTCGCCGCGTGGATCGAGGAGCACTCGCCGGACCTCGTGCTGTGCGGCCACATCCACCAGGCGCCGTGGATCGAGGGCGGCACCTGGCACGCCGAGCTCGGCAGCACCAAGGTCTTCAACGCGGGCAAGCAGCCGGGCAAGGTGCCGCCGCACATCACGTTCGACCTCGAGGCGGGCACCGCGGAGTGGTTCGGCGTCTACGACGTCGAGACGATCACGCTCTAGACCCTCGGCTCAGTGGACGTGGTCGCCCTCGGGGTCGCGCGCGGACCCCGTGCGGATCTCGGGCGCCTGGTGGTTCACGAGCGTGTCGAGGATGCCCTCGACCATGCCGAGGTGGCCCTCGAGCTCGGCGAACTGGCCCTTCACGTCCACGAGGTACTGCGTGAGGCCGTCGAGCCGGCTGGCCGTCGTACGCAGCACCGCGAGGGCGGCACCGGGGTTCACGGTGAGGAACCCCTCGGCGTCATCGGCCACGTGCACCTCGACGTCGGTCTCCGCGCGCACCGTGGCGGTGGCCGGCTTGCGCAGGACGACGGCCATCTCGCCGAAGACCGCGCCGGGCGACTCGATCCGCGCGAACGAGACGCCGTCGCGCTCGATCGTGACGCTGCCCGACTTCAGCACGTAGAGGCGACCGGGGTCGGTGCCCTCCTGGATGAGCGCCGCGCCCGCGGGCACCGTCTCCACAGGCAGTCGCGACGCGAGCGAGAGCAGGTCGGCCATAGCCTCAGTGTGCCCGACTCGTGTTACGTGCGAGCGACGAACCCGCGCGACCTCGCCGTACGCCGGGGGTGCGATCAGCCGCGCGGGCCCAGCGCCTCAATCTCGGCCACGATCGCGTCGGCGGCCTCCCAGTTGACCGTGTGCCCTGCCCCGGGCACGCGGACGAGCCGTGACCCGGCGATGCCCGCGTGGAGGTCGTCGGTGTGGAACGGCGGTGTGGTCTTGTCCTTGGACCCGACGAGGATCGTGCAGGGCAGCGAGATGCGCGCGAGGTCCGGGTAGCGGTTCTCCTGCACCATCGCCTCGAGGATCGGGACGAGCGCCCCGAGCTTCTGGGCACGGAACATCGTCAGGAACGACTCGACCATCGCATCGGTCCTGCTGTCGCCCATGAGGGTGCGCGCGAAGGGCTTTCCGACGAGGTCGGAGGCCACGAGCTTGGGCAGGATGCCCGAGCGGATGAGCGGGATCTGCATCTTGTTCTGCGCGTTGTCGCGGTTGACGTCGCCGGCGAAGGTCGCCACGAGCATCGCGCCCCGCAGTCGCTGCGCGACGACGTCCGGATTCTCGACGAGGAACCGGATGCCGACGAAGCCGCCCATCGAGTGCATCACGAGCACGCCGTCGGTCACGTCGTACGCCTCGAGCACGGCGGTGTAGTCGCCCGCCATCTGCTTGCTGCCCACGCCGTCCGACCCGATGGTCGTGCGCCCGTGGCCGCGCTGGTCGAAGGCCACCACGCGGTATCCCCGTTCGACCAGGTCGGACGCGATCACGTTCCACTCGTCGGAGCTGATCGCGAAGCCGTGCGCCAGCACGACGACTGGCCCCTCGCCCGCGCTCACGGTGTGGATGCTGGTGCCGTCCGCGGTCGTCACCACGCGCACCTCCCCCTGCAGGGGCTCGCGTACGTCGACAGTCATGTCGGAACGGTAGAGACGCGTCGGCCTCCGCGGGGCTCGAACCCGGAATCAGGGCCCGACGCGGCTGAGGATTGGGCCGACCGGAATGCGGGTACACCCCCCGGGTCGCGACCGGCGCGACGCCGCAGGAGGGACCGCGATGTCCGACGAGCAGATCATCCCCAGCACCGACGAGCCCGACCCCGGCACGCGCGACGGCGTGGGCGAGCGCGTGGAGCACGGCCTCGGAAGCGACGGCGTGCAGCGCATGGAGGGCGAGTTCGGCGACCTCGAGAGCGACGCCCCGACGCTCGCCGACGACGACCCCACGTCCTAGCGGGCAGCGTTCGTGCAGGTCATGACGGCGACGTCCGGTTGGGCGCACGCTCGTTGCCCGGTGTGACGACCGCGTGAAACGCTCGACCCCCTTGCTCGGCATGGCGAGGTCGAGGGGGCATGGCTATGGCAGGAGCGGACGTCGTCGCGCCGACCGCTGAGCGCGAGGTGGCCCGGCCCGGCTGGGGACCGGCCCGGGTGGCCGCGGTGATCGTCGCGCTCGGCTCGCTCCTCAGCCTCATCACGGCGTGGGGGGCCTGGTCGGCGGACCAGCGCAACGAGCGCGACCTCCTCGCGGTGCAGACCAAGCAGGCGGCCGCGGTGATCGGAGGGCAGATCCTGACGATCCAGGAGCCGCTCGAGACCGCGTTGCGCGTCGCGCAGGCGACCGACGGCGACCCGGCCCGGTTCCGGCTGACGATGGGCCGCGCCACAGGTCCCGACGACGTGTTCGTCAGCGCATCTCTGTGGGACACCTCGGGCCCGGAACCCGTGCTGGTCGAGCAGATCGGGACCGAGCCCGTGCTCGATCCCGGCTCGGTCGACGCGCGCGAGCTCGTGCTCAAGGCCCGGGCGACGGCGGGGTTCGTCGTCACCCGCGCGGACGACGACTACAACCCTGTCTCCTACGCGGCCGGCGACCCGGTCGACCCGCGCTGGGTCGTGTACGCCGAGCGCGCCATCCCCGCGGACCGCATCGCCCCGGTGCAGCGGACCGCACCGTTCGCCGAGCTCCACTTCGCGACGTACATCGGTGCCGCCGACGACCCGTCGAACCTTGTCACCACGAACGTGACCATGGACGAGCTCCCCCTGACGGGCGGGACGTCGTCGGTGGAGCTCCCGTTCGGCGACAAGACGCTCACGTTCGTGGCCACGGCCAAGCGGCACCTCGGGGGCGAGCTCGGATGGCTGCTCCCGTGGCTGATCCTCGCCGTCGGCCTCGCCCTCACGATGATCACGGCGTTCGCAGCGGCGAACCTGGTGCGCTCCCGACGTCGCGCCGAGGCCGACCGCCGGACGATCGCCGACCTCTACGACCGGCTCGACGTGCTCTACGGCGAGCAGCGCAGCATCGCTCAGACCCTGCAGCGGGCCCTGCTCCCGGCGTTCAACCCGGACATCCCCGGGCTCGATATCGCGTCCCGGTACGTCGCCGGCGCGGAGGGCGTCGACATCGGCGGCGACTGGTACAGCATCATCCGCCGGGGCGAGCGCGAGGTGTGCTTCGTCGTCGGCGACGTGTCGGGCCGCGGCATCGGTGCGGCCACCGTGATGGCGCGGCTGCGCTTCACGATCCGCGCCTACCTCGCCGAGGGGCACAGCCCCGGAGTCGTGCTCGGTATGTGCTCCGAGCAGTTCGACATCGACGAGGACGGCCACATCGCCACGGTGGTGGTCGGCGTCCTCGACCTCGACACCTGCGGCCTCGTGCTTGCCAGCGCCGGACACTTCGCGCCGCTCGTGGTCGACGCCGAGGGCACGGCGAGATACCTCGAGCTCGACCCCGGGCCGCCGCTCGGCGTCATGGCGACGACCTACCGCGAGACCACGCCGTCGATGGGCGTCGGATCGACCCTGGTCGCCTTCACCGACGGCCTGGTGGAGCGCCGGGGCGAGAGCCTCGACGTGGGGCTGGACAGGCTTGCCCGCGCCGCCGCCCGCGGGTCGTCCACCGTGGATCACCTGCTCGACGTCCTGGTGGGCCATCTGTTGGAGGACGGACCCGAGGACGACACAGCCCTGCTCGCGTTCCGCTGCCTCGGCGACGACACGGCCTGAGCCCTCGTACGCCGGACGCGGAGGCCGTGAGCTCTCTGCAGGCCGGTGTCGCCGGAACCGCTCGCACCGCGGGTCAATCGCCGACGACCCCCTGGAACGGGCGGACCTCCACCGCGCCCTCGCAGGCCACGGTCGCGCGCTCCGCCCATGCCAGGGCCTCGGCCTCGTCGGCGACGTCGAGCACCCAGAAGCCGCCGATGTGCTCCTTGCTCTCGAGGTACGGGCCGTCGGTGCGCTCCAGCGCGCCGTCACGCGCGCGGACGACGCGGGCGGTCGTCGACGCCGCGAGCCCTCCGGCGAAGACGAAGACCCCGGCCTCGCGCATGGCGTCGTTGACCCTCCCGGTCGCCGCGAACGCGCGCTCGGCGTGCTCCGGGGTCGGGTAGACCGGGGTGTCGTCGTTGTGGACCGACAGCAGGTAGTGGGTCATGCGGGGCTCCTCGGCTGCGGCCGGCGGCTCCGGCCCTCACGAACTGCACGATCTGCACGACGCCGATTCGACCATTCGACCGCACGGATCCGCCTCGGAGCGCGGCGGTATCGCCGGCTCGGTGCCGATCCTGCCGCGACCGGGCCGTGCGTGCTGGACCGATGCCTGCCCCGCTGTGCGGCGTCGGCGATACTCGTGCGGTGAGGGAGCAGTGGTTCACCCGTGCGACCGAGCTGGACCCGATCGGTCCGACGGTCCGCGAGGTCGACTGGGCCAGCACCTCGTGGGGCCCGCCCGAGGACTGGGCACCGGGGCTCCGGTCGGCGGTGGAGATCTGCCTGAGCACGCGCTTCCCCGTGCTCGTCACGTGGGGCCCGGACCTCCTCATGCTCTACAACGAGGGCTACCGCGCCATGCTCGGACGCGAGAAGCAGGCAGGTGCGACCGGGCGGCCGGTGGCGCAGGTCTGGAGCGAGGTGTGGCCCGACATCTCGCCGCTGTTCGGCCAGGTGCTGTCCACCGGCGTCCCCGTCTACCTGGAGGACACCCCGCTGAGGGTGAACCGCTCCGGGTACGACGAGGACGCGTGGTTCACGTTCTGCTACTCCGCGCTGAGGGACGAGAGCGGCCAGGTCCAGGGCGTTCTCGACATCGCGTACGAGACGACCGAGCAGGTGGTGGCTCGTCGTCGGCTGTCGTTCGTCTCGATGCTGTCGACGCAGCTGCACGCGGCCACCGGGGACGTCGACGCCCTCGGCCGGGTCGTGTCCGACGTCCTCGGGCGGTCCCTGGACCTGCATGCCGCCGAGCTCTCGCTGCTCGTCGACGAGCGGTTCATCCCCCTCGCCCGGGCCAACCCGCGCGAAGTGCCGCTGCTGGACCCGTCGACCGTCCCCGAGCTTGTCCGGTCGCACCGGGCCCAGGTGGTCGGAGACACGTTCGTCATGCCGTTGACCGGGTCGGCCACCGATCCGGTGGTCGGAGTCCTGGCCCTGCGGGCGACCGCGGGACGGGCACCCGACGGCCTGCAGCTCGACTTCATGGAGCTCGTCGGGGTGACGATCGCGAGCGCGCTCAGCACCTCGGTGAAGCACATGAGCGAGGTCGGCGAG
>NZ_JBHSTI010000034.1:0-24944 GCF_042660085.1 Longivirga aurantiaca
AGAGGAACGCCGCGAACGCACCGGCGGCGACGAGCGCGGACAGCGCCTGACCGGGCCATCCCTCGAAGACGAGAGCCGGCAGCCGCAGCACGATCGTGTCGGCCTGGTCGGTGCCCGCGAGCTCGGGGGCGTACACGCGGCCGAGCGCCCCGAGCACCGGCGGGAACACGTAGAACATGCTCAGCAGACCGAGCACCGCGAGCGTCGTGCGACGAGCGGCCCGGCCGTCGGGGTTCGTGTAGAAGCGCACGAGCACGTGCGGCAGGCCCATCGTGCCGAGGAAGGTCGCGAGCAGGATCGAGTACGTCGAGTAGAGCGGGTACTCCCGGCCGCCGTACCCGGACAGCGGCTCGCCCCAGCCGCCGTCGGTGAAGACGGGCGCGCCGTCGCCGTACCAGGCGGCGACGATGAGGACGGCCGGGAGCGCGATCGCGACGAGCTTGAGCCAGTACTGGAACGCCTGCACGACCGTGATCGAGCGCATCCCGCCGGTGGCGACCGTGATGCCGACGACCACGGCGACCACGAGCGAGCCTGCCCACTGCGGCGCGCCGGTGAGCGCCTGCAGCGTGATCCCCGCCCCCTGCAGCTGGGGCAGCAGGTAGAGCCAGCCGATGAGGACGACGAGGGCGGACGACGTGAGCCGCACCTTCTGCGAGCGCGTGCGCATCTCGGCGAAGTCCGGCAGCGTGTACGCGCCCGAGCGGCGCAGGGGTGCTGCGACGAGGATCAGCAGCACGAGATAGCCGACGGTGTAGCCGACGGGGAACCACAGCATGTCGACGCCGTACGTCAGCACGAGCCCGGCGATGCCGAGGAAGGACGCCGCTGAGAGGTACTCGCCGCCGATCGCCGATGCGTTGAGCAGCGGGCTCACCGAGCGCGACGCGACGAGGAAGTCCGAGGTCGTCCGCGACACGCGGACGCCGAAGAGGCCGATTCCCACCGTCGCGACGACGACGACGACGATCGCGACGACCGGCCACCACGACGTCACGGCGTCAGGACCTCTCGACGAGGTCGACGAACTCGGACTCGGTGCGCTCCGCCGCCCGCACGTACCACCACGCTGCACCGCAGATCCCCGGGAACACCAGCAGCCCCAGCACGATCCAGCCCAGCGACAGGCCGCCGAGGCGGAGGTCGCGCAGAGCCGGGAAGGCCAGGAACAGCACGGGGATCCCGCCGAGGACCACGACGAGCCCGGCACCCACCAGGACCGCGAGCCGGAGCTGCGCGCGTCGCAGCGACGTGATCATCGTGACGCCCAGCGGCGTCTGCTCGCGCACGTCGCCGCGCACGCCGCGTCGTGCGCTGCCCCGCGCCGCGGCCGTCCGTGGATGCGTGACCGTCACGCGCTTGGCAGGTCGGTCCTCCACGTCAGCGTCCCGGGCGTGCGCTGCGGACGAGCCGGTCGCGCAGCTCGCGCGTGTGCCGGCGGGACACCTGCAGCACCGCGTCGCCCACGCGCACGCTCACGCGGCCGCCGTCGGTGCGCACCTCGTCGATCGCGTCCAGCGGCACCAGCCAGCGGCGGTGGATGCGCACGAAGCCGGCCGACGCCCACTGCTCCTCGAGCAGCGCGAGCGACACCCGCACGAGGTGCCGGCCGTCCTCGGTCACGAGCCGCGCGTAGTCGCCGTGCGCCTCGACGTACCGCACGTCGGACCGCTTCACGAAGCGGGTGACGCCGCCGAGCTCGACCGCGATGGTCTCGTCGTCGTCGGCCTCCGCGCCTGCCGCCGCGGGAGGGGCGACGCGTCCCCGTGCCTCGAGCACTCGGCCTACCGCCTCGGCCAGGCGCTCGTCGCGCACCGGCTTCATGAGGTAGTCGACCGCGCGCAGGTCGAACGCCTCGAGCGCGTGCTGGTCGTACGCCGACACGAACACGACCGCGGGCGGCGAGGCGAAGCGCCGCAGCACGCGCGCGAGGTCGAGCCCGTCGAGCCCGGGCATGCGGATGTCGACGAAGAGCGCGTCGTACGGCGTGTCCTCGAGCATGCGCAGCGCCTCGGCGCCATCGCCCGCCGTCTGCACCTCGCTCACGCGCTCGTCGCGTCCGAGGAGGTACGCGAGCTCGGCGCGGGCCGGCGCCTCGTCGTCGACGGCGAGCACGCGCAGACCGGCCGGCGGTGCGGCGTCGTCGCTCATGCGTGGACTCCTGGGGTGAACTTCGGGACCCGCATCGAGACCTTCGTCCCGAGACCGGGCCCAGTCTCGACCACGAGGCCGTACTCGTCACCGAAGACGGTCCGCATCCGCTCGTCGACGTTGCCGACGCCGATGGAGTCGCTGTCGCCCTCGCCCGTCATCGCGAGCCGGATCTGCTCGGGGTCGGCGCCGATGCCGTCGTCCTCCACCGTGATGAGGCACTCGCTGCCGGCGTCCTCGGCGAGGATCGTGATGTGCCCGGGCCCCGCCTTGCCCTCGAGCCCGTGCCGGACGGCGTTCTCCACGATCGGCTGCAGGCAGAGGTACGGCACAGCCACCGGGAGCACCTCGGGCGCGACCCGCACAGTGACCTGCAGCCGGTCGCCGAAGCGGGCGCGCTCGAGCGTGAGGTAGCGGTCGATCGAGCGCAGCTCCTCCGCCAGCGTGGTGAAGTCGCCGTGCCGGCGGAACGAGTACCGCGTGAAGTCGGCGAACTCGAGCAGGAGCTCGCGCGCGTGCTCTGGGTCAGTCCGCACGTACGACGCGATCGCGGTGAGCGCGTTGTAGATGAAGTGTGGCGAGATCTGCGCCCGCAGCGCGCGCACCTCCGCCTCCGCGAGCCGGGCGCGCGACGCGTCGAGCTCCGCCAGCTCGAGCTGCGACGACACCCAGCGCGCCACCTCCGTCGTCGCGCGCACGAGGTTGGCCGTGGCGTCGTCGGTCACAGCCACCAAGGCTCCGACGACGCGATCCTCGACCACCAGAGGTGCCACCACCGCGACGTGCCCGAGAGCCCCGACGTCGCGAGTGACCGCAGCCCTGCCGCTCGCGAGCACCGTGGCCACGGCGTCCATCCCGAGGCCCTCGGCCACCGCGCCGTCGGTCGCGAGCACGCGGTCGGTGTCGGTGATCGCGAAGCCCTCGGACCCGAGCAGTGCGTGCAGGTGCCGGGCCGCGCTCTCGGCGGCGTCCTCGGTGAGGCCCTCCCGCAGCGCCGGGGCGGCCTGCGACGCGCGGTTGAGCGTGGCGTACGTCGCCTTGTCGGCCTCGCTGCCGAGGTCGCCGCGGCGCAGCACGCGCAGCGCAGCCACGGCGACGGCGACCAGCACCACCGCCACGACGACCGCGACCACGACCGGGGGCACGCGCCGACCGTAGCGCCGCCCGCCCTCCCAGCCGCCCCTTCCAGCCCCCCGAACCCCGCGAGTTACTGCCCGAATGGTCGTTGAGCACCAGGCTTCAACGACCATTCGGGCAGTAACTCGAAGCCCTCGCGGGTGGGGGAGGGCGGGTGGCACGTAGCGTGGCGGGGTGCCGACCGACGTCCTCGCCCCGCTGCTCGACCTCCCCGGGGTCGCCGACGCCGTGGCCTCCGCCCGGTCCGCGGTCGACGAGGTGCTGTGGGACCGCGGCGTACGTGCGCGGGCCGGCGAGGTGGTGGCCGCCTCCCGGATGCGCGGCGGCTGGGCATCGGCGGCCATCGACGGCGCGGAGGTGCGCCCCGACGCCCTCGTGTCCGGCGACGCGCTCGACGGCTCGCCCATGGGCCGCGTCGTCGGCGCGGCTCTCGCTGTCCAGGTCGAGACGCCGCTGCTCGTCGACACGTTCGGCCGCGCGCCCCTGCAGGCGCTGTCGCGGCTGCACGCCGTCGCCTCCGCGGGCTTCGTCGACGACGACCTCCGTGGCCGGCTCCGCACGAGCGACGACGCGGACGACCCGATGCGCCTCGGCGGGCTCCCGTCGTACGCCGAGGCCTCGCGCCGCACCACCCAGCTCGCCACGGTGCTCACCTCGCCGACCGAGGCCCCCGCGCTCGTCGTGGCTGCGATCGCGCACGGCGAGATCGCCGTGCTGCGGCCGTTCCCCTGGGGTTCAGGGCTTGTCGCCCGCGCGACCACCCGCCTGGTGCTCGCCGCCCGCGGCATCGACCCGGACGGCCTGACCGTCCCCGAGGCGGGCCTCTTCGCCGCCGGCCGTCCGGCGTACGCCGAGGCGCTGCGCGCCTACGCGTCCGGCACGCCCGAGGGAGTGGCACGGTGGATCGTGCTCCACGCCGAGACGGTGCGCGTCGGCGCCGCCGAGACCCGGCGGATCCTGGCCGACCTGGTCTGACCCGGACAGCGAACGACGCCCCTGCTAGCGAGAGGCGTCGTCGCCGCACGGCGCTCGGGCGATCAGTGCGCTGAAGTGTCCGTCGGGTCGGGTGCGGTGAGCCGCTCTCCCGGCCGTGACGCCCGTTACGTGGGTTGTCCGCAGCGTGGGTATCCCGGGTGGTGCCGTGCTCTGGTCGTGTCTCGGTCGCCTTTCGATCCGCTGGTCGGCCCCGTCGGCCGGCTCCCGTGGCTCTGGTGTACTCCCGTGTCAGGCCCGGTGGAAGACCCTGTGCCTCTTGACTTTCCGCCGATCCCGGAGTTCGTCCGATGATCGGGCGACCCGTCACTCTCCGGGTTCGGATGCCAGACTCAGCAGTGCCCACGCGATCTCGGCCCCCGCTCGAGCACGTCAGCTCGAGCACGTCAGAGAGTGCCGTCGGTGGGCTGGTTCACCCGCGGACCTGTGGCGGCGAAGATGGCCATCGAACCGACCGCCTCCAGTTCCACGTCCTCGAACGATGCCTCGAGGATCTCGCGGAGGCCCTCCAGCGTGTCACCAAGGTTGTCGAAGGTGCCTCGCCGGTTGTTCGTCCTGAGGACGGTGCGCGAAAGGCGCGTGCTGTGCCCGGAGTCCCCGAGGATCGTTGCACCGAAGAGGACGCCGGTGGGGGCGAGGACCGCTGCCACGTTGGCGATGGCGACAGCCTTGCGCGGGAGAGGCCCCGGCAGGCAATGGAGCACGCCGCTGAGCGCAGCAGAGTCGAACGGCCCGTGGACGGGAAGCGGCTTGCAGACATCCGCCTCTATCAGGGTGACGTCGTGTCCCTGGAGCCTCCGGGACGCAAACTCGAGGACGTTCCGGTTCGGGTCGAGGAGGGTGACGGCTTGGTGGTCGTGGATCCCGGCTCGGTCCAGGAAGTAGCCGGTGCCAGGGCCTACGTCGAGATGCCTGTCGCCGAGGTGTCGCCGGTACTCCTCCACCAGACGCGCGGGCGGGATGCGCCACACCACTGGCGCGAAGAAGCCGAGGACCAGCGAGTCGTAGATCGTGAGGAAGGGCCGGGTGTACTCACGCTGGCCCTTGTACGCGGCGTCGTCTCGGTCCATGTCACCTCATTGCGGCCACGGCGGAGGGATGGTTCCAACGTGCACTCGCGCAGATCGTTGGTCAAGGGGTGACGAAGCGTCGTTCGTTCCGGCTCGTCCGTGAGCGGACCGGCGTTCGCCACCGCTCGTGCCAGCATCGGCCACGTGCTGTGCTTCCCGGCGCTCCACCGACATAGTCGGCCACCTGGACTGCCCGTACTGCGACACCGAGATGACGTCCGGCGTGATCGTGGGTCGGTCCCCGGGCGTGACGTCCAAGAGCGAGCGGAGCGTCGCCGGCGACCTCGGCAGCACGCTTCTCATCGTCGGATCCTTCAACCACTCCGCTCCGGCGTACCGCAGCACCGGATGCGGCACCGTCGTCGTTCCCGGACCGCAGAAGAGGGAGCGCTGACGCGACGCCTTGCCGATCGATCGCGCTGCGGGCTGAGCGACCCGGCGAGGACGTCACGAGTCGGGCGCCATTGGGGGTCGGATCGCTTCGTATGCAGCGCATTTCGACCTCCAGGGCACGAGGCGGAGCGGCGGCAGATCGGTGCAGACGTGCCCTGGTGCGAAGGTCAGGGGAGGGACCAGCCGAGCTCGACGAGGGTGTCGGGGGTGAGCAGCGGGCAGGCGTCGCTGACCCAGGGCGCGACCGTCTCCTGGTCGAGCGGCACGGTGAGCGGCGTGGGCCGGAGGCCGTCGACGAAGCGGATCACAACGGACGGCGGGGCAGGGTTGACGGTGCACTCGAAGGTCCACGTGACCGTCGCCGTGCCACCGCCCGGGGGGAGGGTGGCCCAGGGGATCTGCCCCGGGGCGGGCGTGCCGAAGGACGGGTCCTGGCTGACGCCGACCTTCATGGTCCGGTCGTCGGTGACCGTCACGCCGGCCGTCATGGTGAGCGAGGTCGTCCCGAAGGCCGGGTCGGCGACTCTGCGGACGACCCGCAGGTCGGACAGCGTCACCGCAGGGGTGTCGGCGCAGATCGCGGCGAGGGCGCGTCGGATGACCGCCGACTGGGCCTGGGTGAAACGCAGCGGCACCTGAGCGCCGGCCAGCTGGTCTGCGGTCGCGACCACCACGGCGATCCCGTCGGTCTCGGAGTACGCCGTGCCGGCACCCAGGCTGTCGGGCACCCAGGTGCGCGGCACGTCCGGCGTGCCCGGCGCGCAGTCGGTGACCTCGAGGCGGGCGTCGACCGCCTTGGTGCCGCCGGCGACGAGGCCGCTCAGGTCTCCGGTCCAGGGGATGCGGAGCCGGTCGAGCTCCGCGCCGTCGATCCGGAGGAGGGCGTCGAAGGGCATGGTGCTGACGACGTCCATCTGCAGCGCGACGGCCGCAGCGCCGACGTCGATCCTCGTGCGTACGTCGCCCAGGCGGACGCTGCCGGCCACGGCCTGCTGCCAGCAGGTCTGGCGGACGTACTCGGCCCAGCCGAAGTCGGTGGACGGGAGGTCGGCCATTCCGGAACGCTCGCGCCCCCAGGCGTCGGTGGTGGTGACCCGCAGGTGGAAGTCGCGGGTGGTCGCCCGGATCGCGTCGTCGGTGCAGCCGATCACCGCGCGCACCACGGCGGCGTCCGGGTTCCCGCCGCCCTGAGGGGCTCCCACGGAGCTCGCGCGGATCCCCGGGCCCTCCAGCGCGTCCACCCGCACGGACACCGTCGGGTCGTCGGTGGTCGCGAGGTACGCCGCCACCGCGAGGTCGGGCTCCAGCACGCTGAGGTACGGCCCGTTGGCCTCGTCGACGGTCGCGGCCGCGAGGTCGACGGTCGCGTCGCGCCTCGGAGGCGGCTGCGCGCCGAGCCAGGCCGTCGTCCCGACGCCGAGGGCGACGACCGCGACGGTCGCGATGCCCACGACGACCCGATGGCGTCGCAGCCACGGGGTGATGCCGGCGTCGTCGAGCCGTTCCTTCCACGCGCTGCCGGCGTCGTCGCCGACGACGTCGGACGGGCGGTCGACGCTGCTCGCGCCCTCGATGACCGAGCCGAGGTCGTCGAGGTCGAGACGCCCGTCTCCGGGGCCGGTCATCCGCGCACCAGCAGCTGTCGCGGCCAGCCCGCCCCGGCAAGCGCCTCGGAGGTCTGCGCCGAGCAGCCGCGCAGGACCGCACGCGCGACCGCGTCGTCGTCGAGCACGCCGCGCCACGGCCAGGTGCGCGTGCCGTCGGTCGCCGTCACCGACACGGCCGGGGGAGCCGGCGTGCTCGCGCACGCGTAGCGCCACACGACCTCGACCGGCCCGGGGCCGGACGGCACCGTGCGCCCGGAGAAGACCGTCGGCAGACCGGCATCGCCGCGCACCTCGACCGCGGTGACCGAGCCGGACGACAGCCGTACGTCGAGCGCGATCCGCATCTGCCGCTCGTCGGACGGGCCGCCGAGCGCCTGCACGACGGGCGCGCCGACCGGTCGTAGGTCGACGTCCGGTGCCCCTGCGCACACGGCGTCGAGCGCCCCCTGCACGGTGGCCGTCTGCTCGGCGTCCAGTACCAGCGGCACCCGGGTCGTGAACTGCCGGTCGGGTGAGGCGACGTACAGCGGGATCCCGGGCGCCCGAACGGCATACGAGCTGGGCTCGAGGGTGACGGGCACTCCGACCACGGGCGGCGCGACCTGGGCGCAGCTCGTGACCGACATCAGCACCTCGGTCTGCGCGCCGAGCCCGGCGGCGAGCCCGACACGGAACGACTGGCCGACGCGCACGCCGCGGTCGTCCTGCTCCACCGGCTCGGATCCGGCCACCAGGTCGAGGGGTGCGTCGTTGGACAGGACCAGCCCGATCGTGACCGTCCCGCGTGCGAGGTCGGGCCGCGCGGCCAGGTCGTCGATGGCAATCCCGCGCCGGACGGATGACTCCCAGCAGGTGCGCCGCACCTGGGCGGCCCAGCCTGCGGCTGCGTCGGGGAGGGGGACGGTCGAGCGTGCGGTGCGACCCCAGCGGTCGGTGCGCGTCAGCGCGAGCTCGAAGTCCTCCGGCTCGGCGGACAGCGAGCGGGGGCTCGCGCAGTCGATCGTCGCCGCGGCCGACCACAGGACGTCAGCCGGTTCCGCATCGTCCGAGGTGGCGCGGATCGCCGTACCGCGAGACGCGCCCAGCCCGGGCCCGACGATGCCGCTCACCGCGACCGTGTCACCGGTGGGCACTCCGCTGACCACGGCGCGGGCCAGGACGAGGTCGGAGTCGGCGATCCACGACCCGCCCGGCGTCTCGGTGATCCGCTCGGGGACGGGCACCGACTCCACCGCAGCTACCACGCGGGGGTCGAAGGGTGGGGGCTCGTTCGCCTGGCGAACCGCGACGACGACGAGGCCGCCCACGGCCAGCACCGAGGCCGCGACGACGACGCCGCGGTGGCGGCGCATCCACGGCAGCACGCCCGCGTCCTCGAGCCGCTCGGACAGGGACGGCCGGCCGACGCCGTCCTCGAGGGTCTCGGCGGAGTCGGCGCTGCTCGCCGCCCCGATCACCGAGCCCAGCTCGTCGAGATCGAGGCGTCCGTCACCGCCGGTGCCGACCCCCATGGCCAGACCCTACGGTCGCGCCCGGCGCGGGCTCACGACGCGCGCCATCCACGGGCCTCGGCCGCGACCACGTCGAGGTCGAGGCCGCAGGCGCGCGCGACGGACTGCAGCAGCGCGAGGTCGTCGACGGGAACCTCGTAGGGGTGCACGGAGCGGTCGGGCATGAGCACCCGGACCGCCATCCACTGCGGCGACGCCGTCTGCACGCCGGCGCACGACCCGCCGCGGACCGGCACGAGCATGCGTCCGGCGCCGCCGTCGATGCGGGCCGGCCCGAACGCCCACCGGTCGCCCGTCGCGGGGCCGGGCCCGCCGACCGTCGACGACTCGCTCGTGAGCACCGAGTCGACGCCCGACTCGCCGCCCGTGAAGTGCTCGCGCCCGAACGTGATCCCGATGCCGTCGGAGCGGGCCGACACGAGTGCCGGCATCTCCCAGGAGCCGCCGGCGCCGAAGGTCGGCGGGCCGACGTCGTCGATCCCCGCCGTCACGCCGGTGGCTCCGGTGCAGGCGGTCGCCAGAGTCCGAGCCAGAGACTCCGCGCCGGCCACGGGGTACGACGCGACCCGCGCCCGGCCGCCGAGGCCGACCTCGAGCGTGAGCCCGCCGGCGCCGTCCGGCCCCGACGCGTTCGGCAGTGCGCCGAGGGGCGTGAGGGCGGGCTGCTCGGTGCAGTCGTGCACGAGCACGCGGGTGGCGAGCAGGCCGAACTCCCCGGGCCGCACCACGACGGCGGGCGAGAGGTCGACCTCCACACCGGCGCCGGGGTGGCGCGCGGTGCGCAGGGTGAGCGTCTGCGGCGAGGTGTTGGCGACCTCGACGCTGAGGTCGGCCAGGGGCGTGCCGGGCACCGCGGTCGCGCGCACCGAGCCGATCGTGACGGCGGCCGGGGCGAGAGAGGCGAGGCACCAGTCGGTGATCGCCTTGTCGAGCGAGGTGACCGGCCGCGTTCCCTCCGTGGCGAGCGGCACCGTCCCGGCCTCGGGATCGCCTCCGACCTGGGACCCGGCGGCCTCGAGCGCGTACGACGATGCGCCGGCGGTGAGCAGCGACGGGTCGGTGCAGTCGACCCGCGCCGTGATGCCCACGCGCTCCTCGACCTCGCTGGTGACGGGCGCACCGGTGGCTGCGACGTCGCGCAGCGCGGGCCCGCGCAGGCCGGTGATGCTCACGGTCTCCCCGGGGGTGCGGCCGCGGGCCACGAACGCCACCGACAGCTGCCCGTCCGGGGAGATCTCCGGGCCGCCGATCGAGTTGCCCTCGAGCACGGCGTTGGCCAGGGCCAGGTCGAACGTCGGCGGCACGTACGGCGGGCGCGAGGTCCACCACGCCGTCGCCGCGAGCGCGACGACGGCCACCACCGACGTCACGCGCACACCGGCGCGGTGGCGGGCGACGAACGGCGCTGCCCGGGTGTCGACCCAGCGCTGGACCGGGTTGGGGCGCAGCTCCTCCGCGGCCTCGGGGTCGGCGAGGTCGAGCACTGTGCCCGCGACGGGTCCGCCGGCCGCGTCGACGACGCGGCCGTGCTCGTCGATCTCGAGCCGACCGTCGTCGGTCATCGCAGGCACACCACGGGGCGACGGTAGGCGCGGATCCGCACGTGCGCACCTGAGACGCCGCTACCGGACGACGCTCGCGACCGTCTGACCGCACAGCCGGTCGACGTTCACCCGCAGGGAATCGCCCCGCAGGCGCAGGACGTAGGGACGACGTACGTCGTCGCTCACGAGGCGTACGGGGAGCTTCGGTGGGCCGGCAGCGAGCAGGTCGAAGCACTGCGGAAGGTCCCAGCGCAGGTGCAGGCGGGCGACGCCATTGCTCACGATCACCGGGCTCTCGAAGGCCGTGACGAGTCCGCCCGGCCCGGCGGGCAGCGCCTGCACCTCGACGAGGAACGACTGGGGTGCCGCGACGTCGACGTACATCGTGAGGGTGCCGGCTGACTCCTCCGTGGTGCCGCCCGCCACTCGTGCCCGCACCAGCGTCGCGGTCGGCGGGGTCGCGGTGCAGGTGGAGCGGAGCGCGGCGGCCACGGCGTCGAGGGCGGCGGTGTCGAGCGGGAGGGTGAAGGTGGGGGCGAGGCGATCGCCCTCTGGCCCGTCGCCGATCGTGGCCCGGAGCGGAACGCCGGCCGACAGCGGTGCGACCGGGTCGGTGCAGTCCTCGGGCCACAGCCGGACGGGCACCCAGGCGTCGGTGCCCGCGGGGATGTCGACGTCGGGACCGTTGGAGACGATCGTGGGGCCGGCGGTGGTCGAGACGTGCAGGGCCCGCCAGTCCTGGCCCGAGGTGTTGCGGACGTGCAGCCGGACGTCGGTGGCGATGGCGCCCGGCACCGCCGCGACGTCGACGGCCTCGACCGTGAGGTCGCGCTCCGCGGCGATCTGCACGCACGCGGCGCGGACGTCGTTGAGCCACTCCTCGCCGCCCGCGAGCGGCACGGAGTCCTCCCGCACCTCGCCGAGCGCGGACGTGCGCCGGATCTGCACGCGGTAGTCGCGGGCGCGGGCCGACGCCACCGCTGCCGTCGCCTCCGGTGTCGAGCACTCCACCTGCGAGGTCATCGCGCCCGTCACGGTGTCGCCCGGCAGCGCGCTGATCACGCGCGACTGCGGACGGCTGAGACCCGGGCCCACGACGCCGATGGTCTCGACGGTGGTGCCGGCCGGCTCGTCGGAGCTCAGCAGCACGAGCTGGGTGATGGCGGTGACCTGGCCGGTGGCGGCGTCGACGATGAGACGGGCGGGCTCGTTGCCGCCGGTCGTGACCGCTACCCGGGGATCGGCCATCGGCGTCGGGCGCCCGCTCCACCAGATGCCGCTCGCGATGAGCGCCACCGCGAGCGCGACCACGGCCGTGCCGGTGAGCGCGCGGTGGCCGCGGACCCAGGGCAGCGCGCCGGTCGACTCGAGGTGCTCGCGGATCCGCTCCGACAGCAGCGGCCGTTCGTCGTCGCCGACGATGTCGAGGGTCGTCGTCTCGTCGAGGTGGTCGAGATCGAGCCGGCCGTCGAGGCTGTCGCCGTACCGCGTGCCGTCCTCGGACCTGCCGCCGCGCGCGCGTCCCCACCCGCCGGGGGGAGGGGACGTGGTCATGGCCGCTGCTCGCTACGCCGCCGAGCCGCGACGGCGGCTGGCGTACCAGGCGATGCCGAGCGCCACGGTGGCGGCGCCCACCCGCAGCGCGGTGCGGCGGTTCTTCTCGGTGTTGAGCTGGGAGAGCCGCTCGCGCATGGTCTTCATCGCGACGGGCCGGGCGAAGTCGACGATCGGCCACTCGCGGTCGACCGCGATCTTGCGCAGCGGGGCGTCGGGGTTCACGCACACCGGGTGCCCGACGATCTCGAGCATCGGCAGGTCGGTCATCGAGTCGGTGTAGGCGTAGCAGTCGGCCAGGTCGTAGCCGTTCTCCTCGGCGAGCGCGCGCATGGCCTCGGCCTTGCCCTCGCCGTACGCGTAGAACACGATCTCGCCGGTGTACTTGCCGTCCTCGATCGCGACCTGCGTGCCGATCGCGCGGTCGACGCCGAGGCGCTCGCCGATCGGCTCGACCACCTCGGTGCCGGACGAGCTGATGATGATGACGTCGCGCCCTGCCTCCTTGTGCTGCGCGATGAGGTCGACCGCCTCCTCGTAGACCATCGGGTCGACGATCTCGTCGAGGGTCTCGGACACGATCTGCTTGACCGTCTCGACGTCCCAGCCGCTCACGAGGTCGGACATGTACTTGCGCATGTACTCGAGCTGGTCGTGGTCGGCGCCGGACGCGACGTAGGAGAACTGCGCGTACGCGCTCTTGAGGACGTCGGCCCGCCCGAGCAGGCCACCCTTGTAGAACGGGCGCGCGAACGCCAGCGAGCTCGACTTGGCGAGGATCGTCTTGTCGAGGTCGAAGAACGCAGCGCTGCGGGACATGGGTCGATGGTAGGCGCGCTGGCCGACCGCGGTGCGCCTCTGGACGCCGCTTCGTCGTCCACAGCCCGTCACGCGCGGCGCGTCGTCCACAGGCGACGCCAGGCGGAACCGGTCTCCGGGGGTGGTCGTCGGGACGGTCGGGCCATGGCTGCGACGACCCTGCTGGTGACCGACGACCCCGTGCTGACCGACCTCGTCCGCCGCGTGGTGGCCGTGACCGGACGCGACCTCGAGGTGGTCGCCGACCCGCGGGGCGCGCGGGCGTCCTGGGCGCGCGCCGACGACGTGATCGTGGGCGGCGACGCCATCCGCGCATGCCTCGCCGCCGGGGTGCGGCGACGGCCCCGGGTGACTGTCGTGACCTCCGGCGACGCCGAGCTGCCGTGGCCCGAGGTGCTGGCGCTCGGCGCCGAGGCCGTGGTGCCGCTGCCGGCGGGCGAGGGGCAGCTGCTCGAACGCCTGGCGACGAGCGCGCACGCCGAGGGTGGCGGCCTCGTCGTGGGCGTCGTCGGCGGGAGCGGCGGCGCGGGCGCGAGCGTGCTGGCGGCGGCCCTGTGCCTCGCCGCGGTCCGGGCACGGCTCGCGCCGCTGCTGCTCGACGCCGACCCCGACGGCCCGGGCGCCGACCTCCTGCTCGGGGCCGAGGACGCGACCGGCGCCCGGTGGCGCGACCTGGCCGACGTGACCTCGGCCCTGGACCCCGCGAGCCTGCGGGCCGCCCTTCCGCAGGCGCACGGCGTGCACGTGCTCGCGGTGGACCGCGGCGACGGGCAGGCGCTGCCGCTCGCCGCGCTCGACCCCGTGGTGACGAGCGCCCGGCACGCCTTCGACCTGGTCGTGCTCGACCTCGCCCGGGCCTCTGCTTCCGAGCGGGCCGCGGCGGCCTGCGACGTCGTCCTCCTCGTCGCGACCGGTGACGTGCGCGGTGCGACGTCGGCGGCGCGCACGGTGTCCCGGCTACGCGGCGAGGCGCCGCTGCGGCTGGTGGCCCGGCAGGTCCCGGGCGGGGGCCTGGATGGTCCGGCCCTCGCCGACTGGCTCGACCTCCCGTCGGCCGCCGACCTCGGGCACGACCCGCGCCTGCTCGCGTCGCTCGACCGCGGCGATCCGCCTGGCGCGGGCGGGCGGCTGGCGAAGGTGTGCGACCAGCTGCTGGCAGCGGTCCTCGGCGAGCGGGCCGCGGCATGAGCCCGGACTCCGACGTCCTCGACCGCGTGCGGACCCGGCTGCTGGCCGCCGGTGTCGCCCCCACCGGCGCCGAGGTGGCGCGGGCACTGCGGGAGGACGGCGTGCTCCTCGGCGGCGACAGCCTGCTCGCCGAGGCCGAGCGCGTGCAGGCCGAGCTCTCCGGCGCCGGACCGCTCGAGCCGCTGCTGCGCACGCCCGACGTGACCGACGTCCTCGTCACCGCGCCGGACGAGGTGTGGGTCGACCGGGGCTCGGGCGTCGAGCGGGTGCCGGTGCGGTTCCGCGACGAGGCCGCCGTACGCCGGCTGGCGCAGCGCCTCGCCGCGAGCTGCGGCCGCCGGCTCGACGACGCCGTGCCCTACGTCGACGGACGGCTCCCGGACGGCACCCGGCTGCACGCGGTGCTGGCACCGGTGTCGGTCGGTGGCACCTGCCTGTCGCTGCGCGTGCCGCGCCGCCGCAGCTTCAGCCTCGACGAGCTCGTGGCCGCCGGGTCGATGCCGGCAGAGCTGGGCCCGTGGCTGCGCGCCGTGGTGCGCGCGCGGCTGGCGATCGTCGTGAGCGGCGGCACCGGCACGGGCAAGACCACGTGGGTCTCCATGCTCCTGGCCTCGTGCGACGCCCGGGACCGCATCGTCGTGGTCGAGGATTCCGCCGAGCTCGTGCCCGACCATCCGCACGTCGTGCGGCTCGAGTCGCGGCCGCCCAACATCGAGGGCGCGGGTGCGATCACCCTAAGGGACCTCGTGCGCCAGAGCCTGCGCATGCGGCCCGACCGCGTCGTGGTCGGCGAGGTGCGCGGTGCCGAGGTGGTCGACATGCTCGCCGCGTTCAACACCGGGCACGAGGGCGGGCTGACCACCGTGCACGCCAACAGCGCCGCCGACGTGCCCGCGAGGCTCGAGGCGCTGGCGCTGACCGGTGGGCTCGACCGCGTCGCAGCGCACGCGCAGATGGCGGCGGGCCTCGACGTCGTCGTCCATCTGCAGCGCGGCCGTGACGGAGTACGCCGCTGGGCCTCGGTCTCGGTCGCGCGCCGCGTCGGCGAGGTCACGGTGCTCGACGACGCGCTCCGGCGCTCCGGCACGGGCGGTCTCGAACCGGGCCCGGGGTACGCGCGGCTCGTCGACCGCCTCGGCAGCCACGCGCCGGTGCTCCCGTGACCGCCATGGTGACGGCCGCCCTCGTCGCGGCTGCACTGGTGCTCGTGCTGCTGCCGGGCCGACCCCCTGCTCGGCACCGGCGTCGGTCGTGGGCCCCGTCGGTGCCTCGCCCGGCCCGGGCGGCCGAGCGTCGGCGGGCCGAGCTCGAGTGGGTGGAGGCGCTCGCGGCGGAGACCCGCGCGGGCCGCGACCCGGCGTCGGCCGTCGTCGCCGCGGGATCGGAGTCGATGCCCTCGCCCGCGATCGCCCGGGCCGTGGCGGCGGCCGGCGGCGGTGGCGACGTGGCAGCCGCGCTGCGGTCGCCCGACGGGGCGTCCGACCTCATGCGCGCCGTCGCCGCCTGCTGGGAGGTGGCGCACGGCTCGGGTGCGGGGCTCTCGGCGTCGCTCGCGGCGCTCGCCGACGCGGGGCGCGAGTCCGAGCGCGTGCGCCGCGACCTGCGCGCGGGGCTCGCCGAGCCCCGCGCCACAGCGGTCGTGCTGGCTGCGCTGCCCGTGGTCGGCCTCGGTCTCGGTGCCGGCCTCGGCGCGGATCCGTTCGCGTGGCTGCTGCGCACCGGGCCCGGCCTCGCGGTGCTCGCCGCCGGCGTCGCGCTGGAGCTCGTCGGCGTGCTGTGGTCGTGGCGGATCGTCACCGCTCTCGAGGCCGACCTGTGACGCCGCTGATCCCGGTGCTGCTCGCCGTCGCTCTCGCGCTGGTCGCCGCCGCGACGCCGGCGATCGTTCCGTCCGGGCGGTCGACCACGCGCACAGCGAGGGCCCGGCCGTCGCTTCCCCGACCCGGCGCCCGGAGCGCTGCGGTCGTGGTCGCGCTCGGGGCCGCGATGCTCATCGGCGGTGCGGGCGGGGCCGCGCTCGGGATCGCGCTCGGTGTCGCGACGTGGGTGGTGGTACCCCGGCTGCAGACCTCGGCGGACCGGTCGCGGCGGCTCGAGCTCGCGCGGCAGGCGCCGCTCGTGGTCGACCTCCTGGCCGCCTGCCTCGCCTCGGGAGCCTCCGTGGAGGCCGCCGTCGCCGCCGCGTCTCGCGCCGTCCCCGGGGCCGCCGGCGACGTCCTGTCCACAGCGACCGCTGCCCTGCGGCTCGGGGCCGACCCCGTCGATGTGTGGCACACCGTCGGCGAGCTGCCCGAGCTCGCCGGCCTCGCCCGCGCAGCCGCGCGGTCGGCGGCCACCGGCGCCCCGCTCGCAACCCTGCTGCCGCGGGTGGCCGACGACCTGCGCGCGACCCACCGCTCCGAGGTGGAGGCGCGCACCCGCACCGCAGCCGTCCGCCTGACCGCTCCGCTCGGCGTCGCGTTCCTGCCGGCGTTCGTGCTGCTCGGCGTCGTGCCCGTCGTCGCGTCCTGGGTGGGCACCCTGCTCTGACCGACCGCCTCCGCCGTGCAGGGCCGTCGACCGCTCCGGTCGGCGGCCCTGCGGCGTGCCCGGTGCCGGATGCCCGGGTCTCGTCCACAGCCGGGTGCAGCACCTGCTTCTCCACAGCGGCGGCCCTCGGCGCCAGCGGCAGCGTCGCGCCCCCGGACAGCGTGCGGTCGCCGGCGACGGTCGCCGGCCACCACCGCGAGGAGATCCCATGACCCATCGACACGCCGCTGTCGTCCGTCCGTCCCTGTCGGCCCGCGCGGCCCGCCTGCGTCGCCTCCGGGGCGACGAGGGAGCCGCCACCGCCGAGTACGCCGTCGTCTCGGTGGCTGCCGCCGGCCTCGGCGGCATCCTCATCAAGCTGCTCACCAGCGACTGGTTCCTCGAGATCCTCAAGAAGATCCTCGCCTGGATCATCACGCTCGTGCTCCAGCTGTTCGGCATCGGCTGAGATGAGCCGGTCGCTCCGCGCCCCGGGGGCCGCACGGCTCCCGGGGCGCGCCCCGGCCGACACCGGTGCGGTGACGGTCGAGGCCGCGGTCTCGCTGCTCGCCCTCGCCGGCGTCGTCGGGATGCTGCTGTTCGGGCTCGGTCTGCTCGGTGCTCAGCTGGCCGTCGGCGAGGCGTCCCGGTCGGCAGCCAGGGCCGCCGCCCGTGGCGAATCCCCGGTGGCCGTGGCCGTCGAGGCGCGTCGCCTCGCACCCGGTGCCGAGGTGGTCCTCCGTAGATCGGGCGACCGTGTCGAGGTCGAGGTGGTCCGGCTCGTCACGCCACCCGGCCTGCTCGCCCGGCTCGGCCCGTTCCGGCTCGCCGCGGTCAGCACGGCGGCGGTCGAGCCGGTCGTGTCCGAGGCGGCGCCGTGATGCGCGGCGGCCGATGTCGCGGCGACTCCGGCGCGGCGTCGGTGTGGGCGGTCTCGCTCGTCGCCCTCCTCGCCGTAGCACTGCTCGTGATCGCCCTCGTCGTCGACGTGCTCGCGGCGCGATCCCGCGCCTCGGCCGCCGCGGATCTCGCGGCCCTCGCGGCCGCGCCCGCCGCCGCGGCGGGGTCGCCCTCGGCCTGCCCGATCGCGGCCTCCGTGGCCGCCGCGAACGGCGCGCGCCTGACGTCGTGCGAGGTGTCGTCCGGCGAGGTGCGCGTGGTCGCGCAGGTGGTGTGGAGCGGTCCGTGGCGACGCGCGATGGCATTGCTCGCGGACGTGCCGGGGGCGCAGGCCGGTGCGCGCGCAGGTCTCCGCTAGAGCGTCAGGCCGCGGGGGATGAGGCGGTTCTCGTAGGCCTGGCGCTCGAGGTCCGCACGGAAGTCGGGGTGCGCGATGGAGATGAGCGCACGCGCCCGCTCGGGCACCGACTTCCCCTTGAGGTTCACGAGGCCGAACTCCGTCACCACGCACATCACGTCGGTGCGCGGCGTCGTGATCACGGTGCCGGGCTTGTGGTCGAGCACGATGCGGCTCTTGCGCTCGCCCTTGCGTTCGTACGTCGAGGTCAGGCACATGAACGACGTGCCCTCGTGCGAGGCGTACGCGCCGCGGACGAACTGCAGCTGGCCGCCGGTGCCGCTGATCTGGCGGTGGCCGTCGGACTCCGAGGCCGCCTGGCCCGTGAGGTCGACGGCGGTCGTGCTGTTGATCGAGACCACGCGGTCGTTCTGCGCGACGACGTGCGGCAGGTTGGTGCGCTCGACCGGGAGGCACACGAGGTCGCGGTTGCGGTCGATCGCGTCGTACAGCGCCTGACCGCCGAGCGCGAAGCTGTAGCCGATCCGCCCCGGCTGCAGGGTCTTGCGCGTACCCGTGATCTTGCCGGCGCGGTAGAGGTCGATGATCCCGTCGGTGAGCATCTCGCTGTGCACACCGAGGTCGGTCACGCCGCTGTCGAGCAGCAGCGAGCAGACCGCGTTGGGCATCGCGCCGATGCCGATCTGCAGGCACGAGCCGTCGAGCACCTCGGCCGCGATGAGCCGTGCGACTGCTGCGTCGGCCTCGGTCGCCGGGGGGTTGGCGAGCAGCGGCGGCGGGCCGTCGTCGCCCGCGATGATGAGGTCGACCTCGCTGAGGTGGAGCGCGTTGTCCTCGCCGTAGGCGTAGGGCAGGCCGGGCGTCTCCTCCACGATCACGAGCCGCGCGCGCTCGGCGACCGCGCGGTGCCAGAGGTTGGCCGGCCCCAGGTTGAAGTAGCCGTCGGCGTCGATCGGGCAGGTCTTGATGACGAGCACGTCGACGGGGTCGATGAAGCGGCGGTAGTAGTCGGGGATCTCGCCGAGGTTCACAGGCAGGTACGACGCGCGGCCGGCGTCGGCCTTCGCGCGGTCGTAGCCGCTCATGTGCAGGCTGAACCAGTAGAAGTGCTCGCCCTCGGGGTCGGCCTCGAGCACCGCGCGCGGACGCGTGGTGATGCACGACCGGATCTTCACCTGGGTGAGCTCGTCCTTGCGGGCGGCCAGCGCCCGGTCGAAGGCGTCGGGCTGGGCGAGCACCGCGCCGTAGTCGACCCAGTCGCCGGAGCGGACGACGGCCGCCGCCTCCTCCGCCGAGACTCGTCGGGCCGGAGCCGCGGACGTGCGTACCGACATGCAGTGCTCCCTCCGACCACCGCCCGTGCGGCAGTGCCGAGAGTAGAGACCGCCGGAGCTGCGCGCCGCCGGACACGGACTTCGCTCGTCGGCTGGGGCCTCTCGCTCGCCGCGCGGTCAGGCGGCTGGTGCCGCACCGCTCACGGTGGTGAGCGGCGACCGGATCGCGTCGACGAGCACCTCGTCCGCCTCCACCCGCGCGCCGGGCCAGACGACGCAGCGCGTGATCGTGCCCTCGACCACCGCGGTGGGGTCGACGACGTTCGCGCCGCCCGACACGTGCAGGTTGGCGCGCAGGTAGTCGGCGGCGGTGCCGCAGTCGATCGACGTGCCCCGCGCCTCGACCAGCTCGAGCAGGCCAGCGTCGTACGCCGGCTTCCAGGCCAGGGAGTAGAGGCCGCACGGCTCGTCGGGAAGCGTGGCGGCGATACGGGCCGGCAGCAGCGAGACGCCGAGGAACTTCAGGTCGCCGAAGTCGCTCGCATGGTCCTCGCGCCGCACGAGCAGGCGCGGCTGCGCGCCCGTCCAGCCCTCGACCAGCAGCGCGAGGTCGTCGTCGACGAACGAGTCGGCGTTGTGCACCAGCACGTGCCGGCCGTCGATCCATGGGCGCAGCCGTCCGAGCGCACCCGCCGTACCGAGGCGCTCGCCGCTCTCGACCGACACGTGCACGCGGCCGCGCAGGTGCTCGACGAGCGCCGGCGCCGACTCGTGCGCGTTGACCGCCACCGACGACACGTGCGGCGTCACGCGGTCGATCGCCCAGTCGACGAGCGGGCGGTTGCCGACCGGGCACATCGCCTTGGGCAGCTCGTACGTCAGCGGCCGCAGCCGCGTGCCCGCACCCGCGGCCAGCACGACACCGGCGAGGTCGTCCCGAGGCACGGTCATGCCGTCGATCCAACTCGATCCGCCCGATTTGGTAGTGGAAAGTCGGCGTATAGCGCGAGATTCCCCTACCAAATCGGGTCAGGGGGCGCCGGCGAGGAGGACGTCGAGCAGGCGGACGGCGCCGGCCTTGTCGAGCGGGTCGTTGCCGTTGCCGCACTTGGGCGACTGCACGCACGACGGGCATCCATCGGGGCACTCGCACGACGCGATCGCCTCGCGGGTCGCGGTGAGCCAGGTGCGCGCGGCGGTGAAGCCGCGCTCGGCGAAGCCGGCCCCGCCCGGGTGGCCGTCGTACACGAACACCGTCATCCGACCGGTGTCGGCGTGCATCGCGGTGGAGACGCCGCCGATGTCCCAGCGGTCGCACGTGGCCACCAGGGGCAGCAGCCCGATCGACGCGTGCTCGGCCGCATGGGCAGCACCGGGTACGTCGACGTCGGCCAACGAGGCCGCGGCGAGCTGCTCGGCGGTGACGGTCCACCACACGGCCTGGGTGCGCAGGTGCCGCGGCGGCAGGCTGAGCGGCTCCTCGCCGAGCACCGTGCCGGTGAGGTAGCGGCGCTTCAGGTAGGCCACCACCTGGTTGGTCACCTCGACCTGGCCGTGCACGAGCTCGGCGTCGCCCCAGGCCTCGCGCGAGATCTCGCCGACGATGCGGATGTCGGTCGTGTCGCGGGCCGACGTCGTGTAGTCGACCTCCTCGCGGTGCGCGACGGCGACGGCGTCCTCGAGGTCGAGATGGTCGACGAGGTACGTCGCGCCCTGGTGCACGTAGACCGCGCCGGTGTGCACGGTGGTGTGCGAGGCACCGGGATCGACCGTGCCGAGCATGCGGCCGGTGCCGTCCTCGACCACGCGCACCATGCCCCCGCCGATGCCGCGCAGGTCGGCGAGGTCGCTGGCCCGCTCGGGCCTGGTCCAGAACCAGCCGCCGGGACGCCGCCGCAGCAGCCCGCGCTCGACCAGCGCCGCCAGCACCTCGGCCGTGGTCGGGCCGAATCGGTCGAGCTCGTCCTCGGTCAGCGGCAGCTCGGCCGCGGCAGCGCAGAGGTGGGGGCCGAGCACGTACGGGTTCGTGGGGTCGCACACTGTCGCCTCGACGGGCGTCCCGAAGATCGACCCCGGGTGGTGCACGAGATAGGTGTCGAGCGGGTCGTCGCGCGCGACCAGGATCGCGAGCGCGTCGTCGCCCGAGCGCCCGGCCCGCCCGGCCTGCTGCCAGAGCGATGCGCGCGTGCCCGGCCATCCGCAGAGCAGCACGGCGTCGAGACCGGTGACGTCGACGCCGAGCTCGAGCGCGTTGGTCGCCGCGACGCCGAGCAGACGGCCGTCGCGCAGCTGGGCCTCGAGCTCGCGGCGCTCCTCCGGCAGGTAGCCCGCGCGGTACGCCGCCACACGCGTCGCGAGGTCGGGCCCGACCTCGGCCAGCGAGTCGCGCGCCGTCATCGCGACGGCCTCGGCCCCGCGCCTCGACCGGACGAAGGCCAGCGTGCGCACACCCTCGACCACGAGGTCGGTGAGCAGCATCGCCGTCTCGGCCGTCGCGGAACGCCGGGTGGGGGCGTCGTTCTCGCCGCCGTGGTCGGTGAGCGGCGGCTCCCACAGCGCGAACTGCGTCGACCCGCGGGGTGAGGCGTCGTCGTCCACCGCCACCACCGGCAGCCCGGTGAGGCGCGACGTCGAGCCCGCGGGGTCGCCGGCCGTGGCCGACGCGAGGACGAACGTGGGCGAGGCGCCGTACCTCTCGCACACGCGCTGGAGCCGGCGCAGCACGTTGGCCACGTGCGACCCGAAGACGCCGCGGTAGACGTGGCACTCGTCGACCACGACGTACTGCAGCTGCCGCAGGAACGACGCCCAGCGCTCGTGCCCCGGCAGCATCGATCGGTGGAGCAGGTCGGGGTTGGTCAGCACGTAGCCGGCGTGCTGCCGGATCCATGCGCGCTCCTCGTCGGGTGTGTCGCCGTCGTACGCCGAGACCCGCAGCCGGTCGAGGCCCAGCTCGGCGATCGAGCGCCACTGGTCGTGCGCGAGGGCCTTGGTGGGGGAGAGATAGAGCGCGGTCGCGCCACGGCCGTTGGGCGCGTGCGTGCCCTCGAGCACGGAGGTGAGCGCTGGCAGCAGGTAGGCCAGCGACTTGCCGGACGCCGTGCCCGTCGCGACGACGACGTGCCGGCCCGCCCGGGCGTGCTCGGCGGCGTCGGCCTGGTGGGCCCAGGGGTTGCTCACGCCGCGATGAGCAAGGGCGTCACGCAGCTCGGGCGCCACCCAGTCAGGCCAGCCGACGGCCGTACCGGTGCGCGCCGGCACGTGCTCGACGTGCAGGAGCCGGTCGGGGCGGCCCGCCGCGAGCCGCGCGAGCAGCTGCTCGGGGGCGGCGGGCGGGAGGGGCACGGGCCGATCCTCCCCGACGCCGCCCACAGGGGCGACGAGAGGCCGTGCAGGTCATGACAGCGGTTGCAGGTGCGAGGAGCCGCCGGGTGCCCGCCGGGTGTGACGCAGCCCGCACCGGGGGGCCCGTGGCCCAGGTCACAGCCGTGCGTAGACTCCGGCGCACCGAGGGTCCGGCGCGCCCCTCCCGGCTCTGTGGCGGGCGGCGGACCCCCTCCCCTGTTCAAGGAGACTGCATGTCCGGGTCGACGATCGCCGCCGTCAGCGGCGTGGACGTCGCGGGCGGGAACTACACCCTGGTAGTCGTCGTGGCGCTCGTCGCGCTCGTGGCTCTCGGTGTCGCTCTCGTCCTCGTCCGTCAGGTGCTCGCAGCGAGCGAGGGCACCGCGAAGATGCAGGAGATCGCCGGCGCGGTCCAGGAAGGCGCGGCGGCCTACCTAAGCCGTCAGTTCCGCACCCTGGCCGTCTTCGCCGTGATCGCCGTCATCGCCCTCCTCTTCCTGCCGGTGCCCGGCATCGACGAGTTCTGGTCGGGCCCGAAGATCGGTCGCTCGATCTTCTTCGTCGTCGGCGCGGTGTTCTCCGGCATCACGGGCTACGTCGGCATGTGGCTCGCGGTCCGCGGCAACGTCCGCGTCGCTGCGGCGGCCAACGACTCCGGCGAGCAGGCCGCGATGAAGATCGCGTTCCGCACCGGTGGCGTCGCGGGCATGTTCACCGTGGGCCTCGGCCTCTTCGGTGCCGCGCTCGTCGTACTGCTCTACAAGGGCGACGCCCCGACGGTGCTCGAGGGCTTCGGCTTCGGTGCCGCGCTGCTCGCGATGTTCATGCGTGTCGGCGGCGGCATCTTCACCAAGGCTGCGGACGTCGGCGCCGACCTCGTCGGCAAGGTCGAGCAGGGCATCCCCGAGGACGACCCGCGCAACGCCGCGACGATCGCCGACAACGTCGGCGACAACGTCGGCGACTGCGCCGGCATGGCGGCCGACCTCTTCGAGTCGTACGCCGTCACCCTCGTCGCCGCGCTGATCCTCGGCAAGGTGGCCTTCGGCGACGTCGGCCTCGTCTACCCGCTGGTCGTGCCGGCGATCGGCGTCCTCACCGCGATCATCGGCATCTTCGCCGTGGCCCCGCGCCCCGGCGACCGCTCGGGCATGTCGGCGATCAACCGAGGCTTCTTCATCTCGGCCGGTGTGTCGATCGTGCTGGTGTCGATCGCGACGTTCCTGATCCTTCCGGACAAGGTCGTCACGCTCAGGGGCGTCGTGGTCGAGAACCTCGGCCTCGTGAACGTCGACTCGTTCAACCCGCGCGTGCTCGCCATCGGCGCCGTGATCATCGGCATCGTGCTCGCAGCCCTCATCCAGCTGCTCACCGGCTACTTCACCGAGACCAACCGCAAGCCGGTCGACGACGTCTCGGCGTCCTCGCTCACCGGCCCGGCCACGGTGATCCTCGCCGGCATCTCGGTCGGCCTCGAGTCGGCCGTCTACTCCGCCCTGCTCATCGGCGCAGCGGTGTACGGCGCGTTCCTGCTCGGCGGCGGCTCGATCGTGCTGTCGCTGTTCGCGATCGCGCTCGCCGGCTGCGGGCTGCTCACCACCGTCGGCGTCATCGTCTCGATGGACACCTTCGGCCCGGTGTCGGACAACGCCCAGGGCATCGCGGAGATGTCCGGCGACGTCACCGAGGAGGGCGCCAAGGTGCTCACCTCGCTCGACGCCGTCGGCAACACCACCAAGGCGATCACCAAGGGCATCGCGATCGCGACCGCCGTGCTCGCGGCGACCGCGCTGTTCGGCGCGTTCCGCGACACGGTCGTCAACGCGACGCTGGCGGCGATCAACAAGGTCGGCGTCGTCGTCCCGGACCCGGTCGACCAGAACCAGTACCGCGCGATCCTCGACATCAGCAACCCGAGCAACCTCGTGGGCCTGATCATCGGTGCGGCGGTCGTGTTCCTGTTCTCCGGCCTCGCCATCAACGCGGTGTCCCGCGCTGCCGGCGCGGTGATCTTCGAGGTGCGCCGCCAGTTCCGCGAGCACCCCGGGATCATGGAGGGCACCGAGAAGCCGGAGTACGGCAAGGTCGTCGACATCGTCACGCGCGACTCGCTCCGTGAGCTCATCACGCCGGGTCTGCTGGCGGTCCTCACCCCGATCGCCGTCGGCTTCGGTCTCGGCATCGGCGCGCTGGGCTCGTACCTCGCCGGCACCATCGCCACCGGTGTCCTCATGGCGGTGTTCCTGTCCAACTCCGGTGGGGCCTGGGACAACGCGAAGAAGTTCGTCGAGGACGGTCACTACGGCGGCAAGGGCTCCGAGGCCCACGCGGCCACGGTCATCGGCGACACGGTCGGCGACCCGTTCAAGGACACCGCCGGCCCGTCGATCAACCCGCTGATCAAGGTCATGAACCTCGTGGCCCTGCTCGTGGCTCCCGCCGTCGTGGGTCTCTGGCTCGCCGGCGGCGCCTGGACCGGTCGGGCCATCGCGCTCGTCGCGGTGCTCGCGATCGTGGCGTCGATCATCGTCACCAAGCGCCGCCCGATCGCGGTCGGCGAGGTCGAGCACGACGAGCCGGCGCCGGTCGCGA
>NZ_JBHSTI010000035.1:0-3172 GCF_042660085.1 Longivirga aurantiaca
GTAGTTATCCACAGGTGTGTCCACACCTGGGGACAGACTTACACGGGTGTAAGTAGCCCGGTCGGACGGTTCTGCTGGGCGGTCAGCGCCAGCGGGTCGCCATGCCGAAGCCGGCGAAGATGAGGCCGAAGCCGATGAGGACGTTGAACCAGCCGATGTCCTTCATCAACGGCAGCTCGGCGCCGGCGATGTAGTACACGACGATCCACAGCAGGCCGACGATGAACAGGCCCAGCATGACCGGCACCCACCACGACGGGTTGCCCAGCTTCACGGCCTTGGGCGTCTCGGTCTGGGGTGTGAACGCCTTCTTGCGGCGGACCCGGGACTCAGGCACGGCGGCCCCTCCTGCTCACGATCCCCGGTCAGGCGCCGGGTCGTCGTAGCGTAACCGCCATGGACGGTTCCCGGCACGGTCAGGTGGTCGCGCCCGCGGCGCCCGCGCCGGCCGAGCCGACCGGCCGCGGGCGGGCACGGCGTCCGCACACCGCTGCGGTCGTGGGGGTCGCCCTGGTCTCCGCCCTCGCCGGCCTCCTCGCCGTGGCGAGCGCCCTCAGCGCCGGCGGCACCGACCTGCGCGGCGGCCGCGCGGTCGACGCCCGCGACCTCGTCACCCGGTCGGCCCAGCGCGTGGCCGCCCAGGAGGCCGAGGTCGCGCGGCTGCGGCTGGAGGTGTCGGACCTCACCGCCCAGCAGGGCACGGGCGACGCCCTTGCTGCGTCGCAGCAGGAGACGGCGGAGCTCGCGCCGGGCGCCGGGTTCACCCCGGTGGTCGGCCCGGGCCTCACGGTCACGCTCGACGACGCGCCCCGGGGCGGAGGCGCGCTGCCCGGGAACCCGTCGCCGGACGATCTCGTCGTGCATCAGCAGGACGTGCAGGCGGTCGTGAACGCGTTGTGGAGGGGAGGTGCCTCGGCCATGCAGGTGATGGACCAGCGGATCGTGTCGACGTCGGCCGTGCGCTGCGTGGGCAACACGCTCATCCTCCAGGGCCGCGTCTACTCGCCCCCCTTCACCGTGACCGCCGTGGGCGACACCGCGGCCCTCGGGCGGGCCCTCGACGAAGACCCGCAGGTCGCCCTCTACCGTGAGTACGTGGACCTCTACGGGCTCGGGTACATCGTGCAGCCGGAGGACCGGCTCGACGTCCCCGCGTTCACCGGTCCGCTGCTGCCGGCGTACGCGCGCGTGGCGACCGGGTGATGAGGGACCGATGAGTCCTGACGACCAGGACGAGAGGCGCTCGGCGCTTCTCGGCGGCGCCGACCCGACTCCGCCCCAGCCGCCGAAGGGCCACCGCGTGCGCTCGGTGATCCGTGGCGTGGGCGAGGTGTTCATCACCGTCGGCGCGCTGCTGCTGCTGATGGTGGCCTACCAGCTGTGGTGGACGAACGTCGAGAGCTCCCAGGCCATCGCCCAGGAGCGTCAGGACATCGAGCAGTCATGGGTCGAACCGGGCCAGAGCGCCACGCCGACCCCGACTCCCACCGCGCCGCCCAAGCCCGTCACCGACAAGCCGCTCAAGGAGCCGGACTACGGCACCGGGTTCGCGCTGCTCTACATCCCGCGCCTTGCCGATCACGTGTGGGGCCTGCCCGTGACCCAGGGCACCGGGAAGGACGTGCTCGCGCACGGCGCCGGCCACTACGAGGACACCGCGATGCCGGGCGGTGTCGGCAACTTCGCCGTCGCCGCGCACCGCTCGAGCCACAGCGAGCCGTTCGCGAACTTCCCCGACCTCCAGGTCGGCGACAAGGTGTACGTCCGCACCAAGAACGTCTGGTACGTCTACACGCTCACGCACGACGACCCCAATCTCACGCCCACCGACGTCTGGGTGATCGAGCCCGTGCCCGGGTTCCCCGAGTCCACGCCGAAGAAGAAGCTGCTCACGATGACGACGTGCACCCCGCGCTACGGCTCGACCGGGCGCTGGGCGTGGTGGGGCGAGCTCACCGAGAGCCGGTACGTGTCCGACGGGCCGCCCGACGGGATCAACCCCGCCGTCGTCCCGGTCTCCTGACCCCCGAACCCGAGCAGAGGCCACGTTGTACGGCTGGATCTGGAAGCACCTGCCCGGCCCCGTGCCGGTGAAGGCGCTCCTTGCGCTCGTCCTGTTCGTGGCCGTCGTCCTGGTGCTGTTCCAGTGGGTCTTCCCGTGGCTCGAGCCGCGGCTGCCGTTCAACCAGGTCACCGTCGACGAGGGCGCCGGCGCGGCCGGTCTCGTGCTGCCGTTCGGGCGCTGACGGCGTACCGCGACAACCGGTTCGGACGTCGAGCCCCTCGTGGGCGATGATGGGCCCGTGAGCGCGCGCATCCTCGTCGTCGACAACTACGACTCGTTCGTGTTCAACATCGTGCAGTACCTCGCCCAGCTCGGCGCCGAGGTCGACGTACGGCGCAACGACGAGGTCACCCCCGCCGACGCCCGCGGCTTCGACGGCGTGCTGCTCTCGCCCGGCCCGGGCACCCCCGCCGACGCCGGCGTGTGCATCGAGATGATCGAGACGCTCGGCGGCGTGCTGCCGATCTTCGGCGTGTGCCTCGGCCACCAGGCGATCGGTGAGGCCTTCGGCGCGTCCGTCGTGCGCGCGCCCGAGCTGCTGCACGGCAAGACCAGCCAGGTGCACCACCACGGCGACGGCGTGCTCGCCGGCCTGCCCGACCCGTTCACCGCCACGCGCTACCACTCACTCGCGATCGAGCCGGCCACCGTGCCGGCCGAGCTCGAGGTGACCGCGACCACCGACACCGGCGTGATCATGGCCGTCCGGCATCGCACCCTCGACGTCGAGGGCGTGCAGTTCCACCCCGAGAGCGTGCTCACCGAGGGCGGCCACCGGATGCTGGCGAACTGGCTCGTGCGCTGCGGCCAGAGCGACGCCGTCGAGCGCAGCGCGGGCCTCGCCCCCGTCGTCGGAGCCTGAGGAACGAAGGCGACGATCACGGGGGCCATCAACGCCGCCCCCGTCGTCGGAGCCTGAGGTCCCCTACTGCCCGCGCCGTCGTTCCTCCGGCGCGAGCAGCGGGGGCCCATCGGCGACGATCACGGGGGCCATCAACGCCGCCCCCGTCGTCGGAGCCTGACCCCCATCGTGTGCGATGAAGGGTGGGCCCCCGCCGGGCGACGATGGGCGAAGCCCTCGTCCGGTAGGGGCCTTCCATGCTCAGA
>NZ_JBHSTI010000036.1:0-641 GCF_042660085.1 Longivirga aurantiaca
GGTGGGCGTCGGCGTGGGGGTCGGCGTCGGCGTGGGCGTCGGGGGCGGCGGGGCCTTCGCGACGGTGATCGTCACGAGGGTGCCGCGCACGACGCTGGTGCCGGGCTTGGGCGACTGCGCGAGCACCGTGCCCTCGGGCTTGGCGTCGGTCTCCTGCTGGACGACGTTCACGTCGAAGCCCGCGTTGATGAGGTCGCTGCGCGCCTGCGCCTCGCTCGACCCGACGACATCGGGCACCTTGGTCTTGCCGTTCGACACCTGGATGTCGACCAGGGTGCCGGCGTCCACGGTCTCCTGCGCGCCGGGTGTCTGGCCGACGACCACGCCCTGAGGCTGGTCGGACTCGACCTCGTCGACCTTCCCGAGCCCGAGACCCGCATCGACGAGGGCCGCGCGGGCCTGGTCGACGGACGTGAGCCCGGTGAGCGTGGGCACGACGGCGGAGTCCTTGCCCGTGGAGACGACGACGTCGACCGCGCTGCCCTTGTCGACCTGACCCCCCTTGACGGGGTTCTGGCTGATGATCGTGTCCTTGGGGCGGTCGTCGCTCGCCTGCGGCGTCTGGGTGCCGAGGACGAGACCGTTCGTCTCGAGCTCGACCTGCGCCTCCGCGATGGTGAGGCCCGCGAGGTTGGGCACCG
>NZ_JBHSTI010000037.1:0-1814 GCF_042660085.1 Longivirga aurantiaca
GCGAGGACGCTTCGCACCGGGCACACCCCCGGGTGCGGGGTGCCGCCTGCGCAGTGTGGGCGGGCCGTGGAAGCATGGGGCCGGCTTCCCCTCGATCATCGCCGGTCCTTCCGGAACCGGCGCGGTCGACCGCACGGGTGTGACCCGTGTAGAAAGCGCGCACGTCGTAGTTCCACCCCGCCATCCGGCGGGGCCCTGCCTTGGGAGTAATCGTGAAGTTCCGGCTCGAGCGCGACGTCCTTGCCGACGCTGTCGCCTGGGCGGCCCGCACCCTGCCGAGCCGCCCCTCCATGCCGATGCTCGCGGGCCTTCTGGTCGAGGCCGGTCCCGCCGGGCTCACGCTGTCGAGCTTCGACTACGAGGTCTCGGGCCGCGTGACCGTGGCTGCCGACGTCGACGAGCCGGGCACGGTCCTCGTCTCCGGCCGTCTGCTCGCCGACATCGCCCGCGCCCTGCCCGCCGCCCCGGTGACGATCACGTCCGAGGGCAGCCGCGTCGAGGTCCGCTGCGGGCGGTCGTCGTTCACGCTCCCCACCCTGCCGGTCGACGACTACCCGTCGCTGCCCGACATGCCTGGTGCGTCCGGCACTATCCCCGGCGTCACCCTCGCTGCCGCGGTGGCGCAGGTGGCCATCGCCGCCGGCCGCGACGACACCCTCCCCACGCTCACCGGCATCCGCGTCGAGATCGACGGCTCGTCGATCACCCTCGCCGCGACCGACCGCTACCGCCTCGCCGTCCGCGAGCTGCAGTGGACCCCGGAGGTGTCCGGCCTCGAGACCAACGCGCTCATCCCGGCCCGCACCCTCGCCGACACCGCGAAGTCGCTCGCGCACTGCGACCTCGTGCACCTGGCCCTGTCGGCTTCCGGCGCGGGCGACGGCCTGCTCGGCTTCGAGGGAGACGGCCGCCGCACCACCACGCGTCTGCTCGACGGCGAGTTCCCGAAGTACCGCGCCCTCCTGCCCAGCGAGTCGGCCACCGTCGCGTCGGTCGAGACCGGCGCGCTCGTCGACGCCGTGAAGCGCGTGTCGCTGGTGGCCGAGCGCAACACCCCCGTGCGCCTCACGTTCTCCGGCGGCGAGGTCGAGCTGCGCGCCGGCGCCGGCGACGAGGCCCAGGCCACCGAGGCCGTGGAGTGCGCGGTCGACGGCGACGCCATCGAGATCGCGTTCAACCCGCAGTACCTCCTCGACGGCCTGTCCGCGCTCGACGACGCGACCACCAAGCTGTCGTTCACCACGTCCACGCGCCCGGCCGTCCTCACGGGCGGATCCAGCGAGGGTGCTCCGGCGTACCGCTACCTCCTCATGCCGGTGCGCCTGTCGGGCTGAGCCCGCCAGTCGTCCCGTCGGAAGCAAGGAGCAGCGAGCGCGTGCACGTCACCGCCCTGTCGCTCACCGACTTCCGCTGCTACACGCAGGTCGACCTCGACCTGCGCCCGGGCATCACCTCGCTCATCGGGCAGAACGGCCAGGGCAAGACCAACCTCGTCGAGGCCGTGGGGTACGTCGCCACTCTCGGCAGCCACCGCGTGGCCACCGATGCGCCGCTCGTGCGGCTCGGTGCCGAGCGCGCCGTCGTCCGCGCGAAGGTCGCACGGGACGACCGCGACACGATCGTCGAGCTCGAGATCAACCCGGGCCGCGCCAACCGCGCCCGCATCAACCGCTCCCCGGTGCCCCGCCCGCGCGAGGTGCTCGGTCTGCTGCGCACGGTGCTGTTCGCCCCGGAGGACCTCTCGCTCGTGAAGGGCGATCCCTCCGAGCGACGCCGGTTCCTCGACGACCTGCTCGTCGCACGCACCCCGCGCA
>NZ_JBHSTI010000038.1:0-9991 GCF_042660085.1 Longivirga aurantiaca
GATGGCTCGACATTCGTCGTCGGCGTGCACCGATCTCCCTGCCAGGCCCCGTCGTCGCTGCGGTTGCCCGCTGCGTCGCCGTCGGAGGTTGCCCTCCGCTGGACCCGGTGGTCGTGCTCGGTGCTGTCGAGGTGTGAAAGAGCCGGCACGTCGGTGCTGCGGTTGCCCGCGTCATCGGCGACGGGTTGCCCCGCTGCCTGCTTCGCCTTCCTCGACTGCCTCCCACTCCGGCCGGCCCGTCGTCGCCCTGGTCTCCCAGGCCGTCGCCGTCGGAGTTGCCTCCGGTGGCCCGCCCTCGTGCTCGGCGTCCGCGTCGCTCCTCGCCGGGCCGCTCGGTCGGCTGGTCTCCCAGCCGTCCGCCGTCCGGAGTCTCCTCCGGCTGGCCCGCCGTCTCGCTCGGCGTGCGCATCGCTCCTCGCCGGGCCGCTCGGTCGGCTGGTCTCCCAGCCGTCCGCCGTCCGGAGTCTCCTCCGGCTGGCCCGCCGTCTCGCTCTGCGGTGGCGTAGTTCTATTCCTGTTTCGGCAAGCGGCACAAGGGGTTTCAGCGAAGTTTTCTGACGAGTTTCTGTGCCCACAAGATGTGCACAGGGTTGGCGCTGTTCATGCACCGGATGTCCCCATGTTGTCCCCACCTTCATGCACAGGCTGAGAACTACCGGTGCCCCCGACCCCCTTCCGTCTGTTTGCGATGAAGGGCTGGGCCCCCGCCGGGCGACGATGGGCGAAGCCCTCGTGCGGTAGGGGACTTCGTTGCCAAGAGCGCAAGAAAGTGGACCTTCATCGGTAGCGAGGGGCTGCGTCGGCGGCGTGCGCGCGGCAGGATCGGCGACGTCGACGTCAGCGCTGACGCCGTACCCGGAGAGAGGCGGTCCCATGGGTCTCGAGCGCCCCGTCATGGTCAACCCGTACGACTACCTGCCGCCGGTGGCGTCGTTCACCGTGACCAGCACCGACGTGGTCGACGGCGAGCAGGTCGACCTCGCCTTCGTGCACGACTCGGCCGGCGGGTCGAACGTGTCGCCGCAGCTCGCGTGGTCGGGCTTCCCCGACGGCACGCAGAGCTTCGTCGTGACGTGCTTCGACCCGGACGCGCCGATCCCGTCCGGCTTCTGGCACTGGACCGTGGTCGACGTGCCGCTGGCGGTGACGTCGTTCGACCAGGGCGCCGGGGCGTCCGACGCGACGCTGCCCGGCGGGTTCCACGTGCGGACGGACTTCGGCTCGGCGTCGTACGGCGGCTGCGCCCCTCCGCCCGGCGACCACCCGCACCGGTACTTCTTCGTCGTGCACGCGGTCGACGTGCCCAGCCTCGGGGTCGACGCCTCGGTGTCGCCGGCCGTGGTCGGCTTCAACCTGGCCTTCCACACCCTCGGCCGCGCGATCATCGCGCCGACCTACCGCCACTGACGGGCCCCCCGCCGACCGCACGTTCGGGCCCTGTGGGTCGATCACGGGGGTTCAACTGCCTCCGATGACCCCTGCTCGTGATCTTGGTGGCCCTCAGCCGGTGGCGCGGGTGTCGGTCCAGCCGGGGCCGCAGAGGTCGCCGCCGTCGCAGCACGGCTGCAGGTAGAAGCAGACCGGGCACTGGTCCTTGCCGCCCTTGCGCACGAGGTCGGCGCGCTCGCACTGGGGGCACTGGCCGGGGCTCTGGAACATGCGGGCGAGCGTACGAGCGATAGCCCGGCGTCCGGCGACGACACACCACGAGGCCGCACGCACGACCCCAGCGGGACCTCTCGGCGTACGCGAGTTACTGCCCAGATGGTCGTTGAAGCAGGCTCTTCAGCGACCATCTGGGCAGTAACTCGAGGAACTCGGGGTGCGGCGTGGTCAGTCGAGGCCGGGGTAGGTGAGGCCGATCTGGCGCCGGACCTCGTCGAGGGTCTCCATGATCGAGACGGTCTCGTCGAGCGGCAGGCGGGGCGACTCGGTCAGCCCGGCGCGCAGGCACCGGCCGACCTCGGCCGCCTGGTAGCGCAGGCCGTGGCCCGGCTCGTCGAACGAGTGCACCTCGGGCTCGCCGTCCTCGCGCCCGACGCGCGGGATCACGCGGAACGAGCCGGGGCGGTAGAAGACGCCGTCGATCTCGATGCGTCCCTCGCGGCCGACGATGACCGCGTGGCACTCGCTCTGGCCGCGCAGGGTCGTCGTGAGCACCGCGTGGGCGCCGCCGTCGAACTGCAGGATCATCGAGGTCTGGCCGTCGACCCCGGTGAATGCCGCGTCGCTCGCCGCGGTGATCGCGCGCGGCGTGCCGAGCAGCATGTGGGCGTACGACACCGGGTAGATGCCGAGGTCGAGCAGCGCGCCGCCGCCGAGCTCGGGGGCGAACAGGCGGAACTCGGGGTCGTCGGCGAACCACTGGCCGTGCTCCGCAGTGACGAGGACGATGTCGCCGATGCGGCCCGACTCGACGATCTCGCGGATCGCGAGCGTGCGCGGCAGGTGCCGCGTCCACATGGCCTCCATGAGGAACGTGCCGCGCGCGCGGGCCGCCTCCACGAGCGAGCGCGCCTCGGCGGCGTTCATCGTGAACGGCTTCTCGACCAGCACGGCCTTGCCCGCCTCGATCGCGAGCAGCGCGGCGTCGTGGTGGCCGGGGTGCGGCGTCGCGACGTAGACCGCGTCGACGTCGGGGTCCGCCGCCAGCGCGGCGTACGACGGATGCCGGTGCGCGACGCCGTGCTCGTCGCCGAACCGGTCGGCGCTCTCCTGGCTGCGCGAGCCGACGGCGACGACCTCGGCGTCACCGAGCAGCGCGAGATCGCGCACGAAGGCCGCGGCGATACCGCCGGTGCCGATGACTCCCCAACGGATGGTGTCGCTCATGCCGCCATCCAACCGTGCCGCCGCTCGTCGCACACGCCGTCGCGGTCTCGGGGTGAGGAGCCGCTACAGGGCGGTGGCGTGGATGAGGGTGGCCTGCTCGGGCACGTGCACGCCCATGGGCAGGCCCACCTCGGCCAGGACGTCGCCCGCCACCTCGATCGGGGCGTCGTACCACGACGGGTGGTGCCGCTGCATGTCCCAGTTCGCACCCGGCAGGAGCACCCGCTCCACGCGGTAGCGGCGGGCGGGGTCGAGGCCCACCAGCCGCGCGGGCACCGGCACCGTCAGGGCGGACGCGGTGAGCTGCGCATAGGCGAACAGAGCCTCGGAGCCGTCACGGGCGACCACCCCGTGCACCAGCGCGCTCGGGTCGGCGTGGTCCACCCGCACGACGCGACCGGTGTGCAGCAGCGATCGGAACCGCTTGTGCACCTCGATCACCTGCGCCACACCGGCTCGGTCCTCGTCGCTCGCGGCCGAGAGGTTCCACTCGAAACCCAGGTGCCCGAAGAGCGCCGTGGCGGCGCGGAACGGGAGGGTCTGCGTGCGCGCGGTGGTGTGCGACCACGCGCCGCCGACGTGCGCGCCCATGAGCTCGGGCGGCAGCAGGTAGGAGAACCCGCGCTGGATGGTCTGGCGCTCGAGCGCGTCGTTGCAGTCCGAGGTCCAGAAGCGGTCCGTCCGAGCGGCGATCCCGAGGTCGATCCGCCCGCCTCCGGCCGAGCACGACTCGATCTCGAGCCCGGGGTGACGCCGCTTCAGCTCGTCGAGCAGCGCGTACAGCGCCAGCGTCTGACGGCGTACGCCGGCCACGCCGCCGCGGTGGGCGGCCGCGACGAGCTCGCGGTTGTGGTCCCACTTCAGGTACGTGATCGGGTGCTCGGCGAGCAGCGCGTCGAGCCGCTCGAGCAGGTAGTCGAAGGCCTCGGTGCGGCCGAGGTCGAGCACGAGCTGGTTGCGGCCGAGGAGCGGCTCGTAGCCGTCGACGTGCAGCACCCAGTCGGGGTGGGCGCGGTAGAGGTCGCTGTTGGGGTTGACCATCTCGGGCTCGACCCACAGGCCGAACTCGAGCCCGAGCCCGACGACGTGGTCGGCCAGCTCGCCCAGGCCGCGGGGGTACTTGCGCGTGTCGACGTACCAGTGGCCCAGCGACGACGTGTCGTCGTCGCGCTCGCCGAACCAGCCGTCGTCGAGCACGAACCTCTCGACGCCCACTGCGGCGGCGTCGTCGGCGAGGCGTTGCAGCGCGGCCACGTCGTGGTTGAAGTAGACGGCCTCCCACGTGTTGAGCAGCACCGGTCGCGGAGCCTTCGGGTGGGACGGACGTGCGCGGACGTGGTCGTGGAACTGCTGGCTCGCGGTGGTGAGGCCCGACCCCGACCACGTGCCGAGCACCGTGGGCGCCTCGTACGTCTCGCCGGGCTCCAGCATGCCCTCGCCCGGCAGGAGGAGGTCGGACGCCGACAGCACGCGGCGACCGTCGGGCAGGGTCTCGACGACGAGCCGGTGGTTGCCGCTCCACGCGAGGTGCGCGAGCCAGACCTCGCCCCTCTGCTCGGAGAAGGCGGGGGTGCCGATCCCGATCGTGGGCCACGACTCGTGCGACGTGCGCCCGCGGCGGCTCTCACGGACGAGCGCGTACGGGCCGAGGGCGTGGCGAGCGCTGTGCATCTCGTGCGCCCAGCGGCCGGTCAGCGTCATCGCCTCGGACGCACGTGCGGGGAGGGGGATCGTGGGCGCGAGCGAGTCGAGCGTGTAGCGGTCGACGCCGTCGTTCGTGAGCGACGACGCCACCGACAGCACGCCGTGCTCGTCGAGCGCGACCACGAGCGTGACCGAGATGCCCGCTATCGCGTCCGCCCCTGTCCAGGTGAGCGACGCCGGATCGGCGGCCGACGACGTACGGCGCAGCAGCGGTGCCCAGGCGGTGCCGTCGGGCCGGTGGCCGCTGATCCCGCCGTACGCCGCCCAGCCGCGCACATGCTCGGGCAGGAGGGACAACGGCGTGACCGTGTCGAGGCCGCCGTTGGGGATCGAGGCGTCGAGGAGGGCCTCGATCGCGGCGGGCTCGACCGCGCCGTCGCCCAGGCGCCGCCCCCAGTGCAGGACGCGCGGGACGTCGTCGTCGTGCGTCAGCAGGACGGTCGTGGTCGCCGAGTGCAGGGCGTGGAAGCGCGATGTCACGACGCAACCCTGCCGCACCTGCCCGGCCCACCGCACACGGACCTCGGCTCGCGCCGCGCTGCACCTTCTGGCCCCTTGGGTCGATCAACGCAGTTCGACTGCCTCCGTTGACCCGTACTCGTGATCTTGATGGCGTACGCCGGCCTCAGGGCGCCCGCATGCCGGTGCCCCCGGCCGCGGCGTACGCGATCGGGGGCACCGGGAGGGGTCAGGCGCGGAAGGGCTGGATGCCGTCCGGCGGGACGGTGCCGAGGCGGCCGGCCTGGAAGTCCTCGAAGGCCTGCACGAGCTCGCGCTGGGTGTTCATGACGAACGGGCCGTGCCACGCGATCGGCTGGCGGATCGGCTCGCCGCCGAGGATCACGACGTCGAGGCCGCCGAGACGGCTCTCCTGCGTCGGGTCGGCGTTCACCGTGAGGGTCGCGCCGGGGCCGAAGACCGCGAGCTGGCCGGTCGTGATCGGGCGCTTCTCCTCGCCGACCGTGCCGGTGCCGGAGAGCACGTACACGAGCGCGTTGAAGTCCTGGCGCCACGGGATCGTCATCTGCGCGCCGCTGGAGATCGAGGCGTGCACCATCGCCATCGGCGTGTGGGTCGAGCCGGGGCCGGTGTGGCCGCCGACGTCGCCGGCGATGACGCGCAGCAGCGCGCCGCCGTCGTCGCTCGAGAGCAGCAGCACCTCGCTGGCGCGGAGGTCCTGGTACTTCGGCGCGCTCATCTTGGCCTCGCGCGGGAGGTTGACCCAGAGCTGCAGGCCGTGGAACAGGCCGCCGCTCATGACGAGCGACTCGGGCGGGGTCTCGATGTGCAGCAGGCCGGAACCCGCGGTCATCCACTGCGTGTCGCCGTTGGTGATCGAGCCTCCGCCGCCGTGCGAGTCCTGGTGGATGAACGAGCCGTCCATGATGTAGGTGACGGTCTCGAAGCCGCGGTGCGGGTGCCACGGGGTGCCCTTGGGCTCGCCCGGCGCGTACTCCACCTCGCCCATCTGATCCATCATGATGAACGGGTCGAGCACCTCGGCCGCGACTCCGGCGAACGCGCGACGGACGGGGAAGCCCTCGCCCTCGAAGCCGGTCGGTGCCGTGGTGATGCTGCGGACGGGTCGTGCCGGCGCGAGGCCCGGGTCGGGGCGCCGCACGCGCGGCAGCACGGTGATGTCGTCGACGGTGACGGCGGGCATCGCAGACCTCCAGCAGGCCGGGTTCCGGTCGCGCACCGGGCGGCGCGCATCTAGTTCAATGCTCAACTATCAGCACATGTTCCCGATCGCGCAAGTCGATCACGCCGTGCCCCGCGCCGCCGAGCCTTCGCCGTACGTCGTGATGGCCAGAATTGTTCGGCTCTATGGGATGAAGGTCGCCTTCATCCACTAGAGCCGGACGAATGGTCCCTTCATCGCGAACGGCCGCCCGGGACCGTGGGGTCCGGGGCGGCCGTCGTGCGGTGCTGGGGTGCGGGATCAGGCGTCGAGCAGGGTGGCCTCGACGCTGATGTCCTCGACGCCGGCGAGGGCGCGGCTGATGATGCAGCCGGCCTTGGCGGTCGCCGCGGCCTCGGCGAAGCGTGCCTGGTCAACGCCCGGGACGACGCCGTCCACCGAGATCACGATCTTCGTGATGGCCTGCTGGCCCGCGGCGTTCTTGTCGAGGGTCACCTCGGCGCTCGCGGCCAGCGAGGTCGGCGGCGTGCCGGCCTTGGACAGCTCGTTCGACAGCGACATCGCGAAGCACGCGGAGTGGGCGGCGGCTACGAGCTCCTCGGGGCTCGTCTGGCCCTCGGGCTCGCCGGCGCGGCGCGGGAAGGTCACGGGGAACTGGCCGGCGTCGCTGGAGTCGAGCGACACGACGCCGTTGCCGGTCATCAGGTCACCGGTCCACGAGGTGGATGCGTCACGAACGGGCACAGGTGCTCCAAGGGTCAGGGGTACGGGGGAGGACGTACGACTGAGGTAACCCTTCCTCAGCCGCCGTTGTTCCGCGAACGCGCTGCGCACCGACCGACTCTCCGAGTTACTGCCCACAAGGCCCTATGGAGCGCTCCATAGCGACCTTGTGGGCAGTAACTCGCGGAGGGGACGGACGGCGCGGATGGGTCAGGACGCGGTGAGGCGGTGGATGTCGCCGTGCACCTCGAGGCCGGCGCAGTGGCCGGTGTCCTCGAGCAGCACACGGCCGTCGGCGTCGGTGAGCCGCACCTGCACGGTGGCGTCGAGCGTCTCCTCGACCCGCCGGTGCATCTCGGTGCGGATCGGCGCGTGCAGCAGGCCGCCGCGCGGGCGGTCGGCCGTGATGTCGAGCGTGGCGCCGCGGCGCGAGCGCAGCGTCCAGCGCACCTCGTCGTCGTCGACCTCGATGCGCGTCGTCTTCGCGCCGTTGTACGTCGTGAACTTGTGCAGCACGCCGCTGTGCTTGAGGCCGACGATGTGGCCGGGGAACTCCGAGCGCAGCCACGGGATCACCGCGATCGAGCCGGTGAGGCACGTGCCCGGGTCGCTGAAGTGGTTGGTCTGCAGCCACACGTACCCCGCCGGGAAGGCCGCGCCCCAGTCCTTCTCGAGATAGCCGCGGCCGCCGTCGAAGGACGACGTCGTGCCCGCGTGCGTCAGCGAGCCCTGCAGGTCGTGGCCGAACGACACCACGCCGTGCTTGCACTCCATCTTCGGCACCCACGCGTACCAGCCCATGACGCCGGGCGAGAGCAGCGAGACCGGCCACGGGTCGAGCGGCGTCGTGAACCGCACCTCGCCCTGCAGCGATGGCAGGTCGAGCACCACGCCGCGGTCGGAGAAGCGGTTCGGCCCGACGCGCACCGAGAAGCGGTCGGCCTCGGCGCCGAACTCCGACACGTCGTACTGGTGGTACCAGCTCTCGCCGGTGGCGCCGTCCAGCACCTGCACGAACGCCTCGCCCGAGCCGTCGGGCGCGAGGAAGACGCCGGGGATCACGGCGAACCGTGCACCCCGGTCGGCCGCGACGAGCTTGACGTACCAGCCCTCGAAGTAGGAGGAGCGCACGCTCTGCCCGTGGAAACCTTCGGGGTGCAGGACCCCGGTCGCGAGACCCATGCGTCGGACGCTACCTCGCGCCGCCAGCCGGCAGGGCGGATGCGGCCGCACGGTCGAGGCGGGTGCGGGCGTGGTCATCGCCACACGGGTCGGAGGGAACCCGCACGTCGCAGGCTCTCGGGCTTCCGCCGACGCCCGCTGACCGGTTGCAGAGCGTGAGCGTGCGGCAGTCGTCGTGTGATACTCCCGGAGGCGGTTCGCTCGGCGGCCGCACCCGTGAGCCGGTTTCGTCCGGAGAGCCAGTGCCCGGCCCAGCGCCGGAGGACAGGGGCGACGTACGCCATGAAGACCCGCACCAGCACGCGCCTTCCGCGCACCGCGACCTTCGTCGCCGCGGCGGCCCTCGCCGTCGGCACGCTGCCCGCGCTCGCCGCGAGCGCATCAGCCGCAACCGTCGAGGCCGACCCGACGAACTTCCCCCGCTTCGGCTACATCACGTACGACGGCGGCGCCCACGACGCGACGACCGACAAGCTGTGGGTGACCGACGGCAGCACCTGGGGCCCGGGCACCCTGCTGACCCCCAACTCGTACGCCTACTCGTACGACGTCTCCCACGACGGCGAGGTGCTCGCAGTCTCCGGCCAGTCGCGCGCGCTCACCGTGCCGGCGCTGAACACGACGTACGGCCTGCTCGTCGTCGACAAGAACGGCCCCGACCCCGATGTGACCACCAACGTCACGACGATCGTCGAGTCGAACCCGGTCGTCTCGCCCCTCGGCGACTTCGTCTACTGGGTCGACTCCGGCGCGATCTGGCGGTACGTCGTCGACACGGGCGTGACCACCAAGGTCTCCACCAACTTCGCGCCCAAGGCCGGCGAGGTCGTCGGCCGGCTCGCGATCTCCGACAACGGTGCCGCGGCCGCCGTGGTGTTCACCGTCAACTCCTCCTCCGGCGCGCTCATCTCGAGCCGCATCCGCGCCGGCCGCCTCGACGGCGTCGGCACCGAGAAGGAGTACTCGCAGAGCGTCGCCTCGGGCCTCAGCTATCCCGTCGGCTCGACCCTGGTGTTCACCTCCGACACCGAGGTGGCGTTCAACGTGTGGCGCAGCGGGAACCTGACGAGCACGTGGTCGATCTCCGGCATCGGCGCCACCGCCGTGGCCGACACCTCGATCGGCCTCGGCGCGGTCTACGACCTCAGCACCGACGGCACGAGCTGGTACTCGTTCCAGGACATCGTCAGCGGCACGCAGGTGGCCAAGACCGTGAGCCCCTACGACACCGGCGTGTTCGAGGACTTCCCGCGCGGTTCCGGCACCGTGCGCTACGTGCCCGCGACGACCCAGCCGGGCGTGGCTGCTCCGACCGTCGACGCCGTGGTCAACCGCGCGTCCGCGACGTCGTACCTCTTCCTCGCCAAGAGCGCGGTGCCCACCGGCACGAAGGTGATGTACGCGAGCCTCGCGGCCTACCTCGAGGACGCGACCGGCACGCGCGGCGCGGACGTGAAGGCGCAGACCCGCTACGGCCAGCTGAAGTCGTCGGTCAACGGCGGCGCGACGTTCACGACCACGGCCACCACCGGTGCCGGGTCGAGGCTGCTCACCTGGCCGACCGGCGCACCGTTCGGCAACGGCTACACCGCGGCTCTCACGCGCAACACCTGGTTCCAGTGGTGCTTCCAGGGCGACGCCTACGTGGCCGCCGACTGCTCGATCACCAAGAAGGTCACGGTGAACCCGACCGTCTCGGTGGGCGTGCAGACCTCGGGCAGCACCAAGCGCGTGTACGGCAAGGCTGCACGCACCGGCGGCACCGCGGTGCTCTACCGCTACGTGAACGGCTCCTGGGTCGTCGTGACGACGGCTGCGGTGTCGAGCACCGGCACGTTCAGCTTCGGCTTCCGCACGCTGCCGCGCGGCAGCTACAAGGCCACCACCAAGGCCGACACCTACTGGGGC
>NZ_JBHSTI010000039.1:0-15908 GCF_042660085.1 Longivirga aurantiaca
CGGCGTTCCTCTACGTGACGAACTGGTGGTACGTGCTGGGGGACACGTCGTACTTCGAGGCGACGGGCCGTCCGCCGATGCTGCAGCACCTGTGGTCGTTGGCGGTGGAGGAGCAGTTCTACCTGCTGTGGCCGGTGCTGTGCTGGTTGCTGTGGAAGGTGGGCCGCACCCGGGGGATCCGGGTGGGCGCTGTGGTGGGGGCTCTGGTCTCGACGGCGGCGATGGTGTGGATCTCGGTCGCGCAGGGGATGCCTGAGGCGGCTGACCCGAGCCGGGTGTACTTCGGGTCGGACACCCACGCGATGACCCTGCTCGTGGGCGCAGCCCTCGCAACCGTGTGGAAGGCCGCGCGGATCAACGCCGTCGTGACCGCGCGGGGGCGGCGAGCGGCGACAGGTCTCGGTGTCGTCTCGCTCCTCGCGCTGCTGGCGACGTTCTGGTTCGTCGGCTACGACTCCCCTCTCCTCTACCTCGGCGGCTTCCTCGTGGTGGGGCTGATCACCGCGGGGTTCGTGGCCGCGGCGTCGGTGACGTCGTCGTCGTTCGCGACCGTGCTCGGTGCGCAGCCGCTGCGCTGGATCGGCGAGCGGTCCTACGGCATCTACCTCTGGCACTGGCCCGTCTTCATGGTGCTGCGTCCGGGCATCGACCTCGACGCCGAGGGCCTCGAGGTGCAGGCCCTGCGCCTGGCGATCACCTTGGCGCTCGCCGAGCTCTCGTACCGCTACGTCGAGACGCCGATCCGCCACGGCCTCATCGGTCGAGCCTGGACCCGCTGGAAGGAGGCCGGCGGCTTCGCGCTCGCCGGCCGCTCGGCCGTCGCCGTCGTGACGACGCTGACCGTCGTCGCGGCGTTGGGCCTCGGGCTCGCGAACGCGCGGACGACGACCTTCGAGGAGACCCTCGGCGGCGTGGACGGCGTCGGCAACGAGAGCCTCACGCCGCTGCCGTCGTCGACCTCGCCGACACCGACGCCGACGACCAGCGCGACCGGCACGGCGTCGCCGAGCCCGAGCCCGACCTCGACGCGTCCGTCCGACCGGCCCGAGCTCGCCGCGGGCGAGGACGCGTTCGGGCTGTCGTTCACCGCAGTCGGCGACTCGGTCCTGCTCGGCGCGCGCGACTCCGTGCTCGAGATGTTCCCCGGCTCCACCGTCGACGCGACGGTGAGCAGGCCGTCGTGGGAGGTGTTCCAGCGGATCCTCGACCGCCGCGCCGCGGGCAAGCTCGGCGCGGTGGTCGTGATCCATACCGGCACCAACGGAAGCATCGACGAGCAGCAGTTCGACGACCTGCTGCAGGTGCTGCAGGACCGCTCGCGCGTCGTGCTGGTGACGGTGAAGGCGCCACGATCGTGGACGCCGGAGGACAACGCGATCATCCGGCGCCTCGCGGCGAAGTACGCCGACGGCAACGTGCGGCTCGCTGACTGGGAGGACTACTCCCGCGGCAAGCGGGCGTGGTTCTACCCCGACGGCATCCACATGAGGCCGGACGGCGCCGACGCGTACGCCCAGCTGCTGCGCGAGGCGATCTCCCGCTGAACCCGGGTGCTAGGTGGTGCTGTCCGGGACGAACTGGCCGACGTACGGCTTCACCCGCTGGTACGACTCGCGCAGGGCCGCCCGGACGTCGGGGTCGAGCTGCGAGCCCTTGTAGTTGCGGGCGTCGAGCACCTGGTAGCCGAGGGCCTCGACCGTGAAGGTCGGGATGAGCTCCGGCTTGCGGGCCACGACCTTGCCGTCGGAGTCGCGGCTCAGCGTGACGCGTCCGATCACGCTGTCGCGCGCGTTGGGGCGCCAGTTGATGAGGTTGCCGAGGCCGTACAGCGCGAAGCCGTCGGTGACCGCGGCCTCCGGCTCGGGCACGTGGCTCCCCGTGCCGACGACGAGGTCGACGTCGGCCTTCTCCAGCAGCCAGTTGTCCCACCGGGTCTGGTTGTTCGTGGGGGTGTAGTTGAGCTCGTCGGCGTCGTGCATCGACACCACGACGTACTCCGCGCCGAGCGCCCGCGCCTTCTTGACGTCGGCGACGATCCGCTCGCGCTGCGCCGTCGCCATCCGCCAGGGCTGGTCGGCGGGGATCGGGAGGCCGCCGACCTCGGTGTACGACAGGTGCGTGACCTTGAAGCCCGCGACGTCGAGCACGGTGGGCTCGAGACCACCGGGCCCGCCGGAGGTGCCCGCCTGGGTGAGGCCGGTGCGCGTGAAGGCAGCGAGCGTGGCGTCCGAGCCGCGGGCGCCGCGGTCGAGGGCGTGGTTGGACGCCGTCGAGCAGCGGTCGAACCCGGAGTCCTTCAGGGCGTCGATCACCTGGGGCGGCGTGGCGTAGCGGGGCTCCATGCCCTCGCCCTTCGGGATCACCGGCAACTCGAGGTGGCAGACCGCCAGGTCCGCGCCCGCGATGATCGGCTTGATCGCCGTGAACATCGGGCGGAAATCGAAGGTGCGGCCGCCGCCGTTGTTCAGCGCTCGGTCGATGAGCGACTGGTGCATGAGCACCTCGCCGGTGAACACCAACGTCGCGGTGCCGCCGTCGCCCTGCCCCGCGCTCGCGGTGGGGTCGGGCGTGGCCGGCGGCTCGGACTCGGGCGACGACGACGTCTCCGTCGGCTCGGGGGTCGTGGGCTCCGGCGACGGCGCGGCGCGGGTCGAGGCCGCCGGGCTGGGTGACGCGGAGGTCGGCATCGGGGACGCGGTGGGCGTCGCGGACTCGGCGCCCGTGAGCGAGCAGCCGGCGAGGCTCAGGGCCGCCGCCGCGGCCAGGAGGCTGACGGTGCGCGCATGTCGTGACCCGCCGATGAAGGGGGGTTCCGCCTGCATGGCGGGACCTTATGTGAGCCGTGCGCGCGGCGCCGCACGGACAATGCGGCGGAACCAGCGCGTTGCAGGGATCGCCGGCTCAGCCGACGGCCGGAGCCACGGCATCAGTCCTGGTCGTCGTGGTCGTCGCCGTGCTGGCCGCTCGGACCATTGCCCTGGGGGCCGTTGCTCGGTTTCGGCGTGGGTGCAGGGGTGGCCGTCGCGCTCGGCGCCGGGCTCTGGCTGGCCGTCGCGGTGGGCTCGGCGCCCGTCGAGCCCGTCCGCGCCGGGCCGTCAGAGTCCTTGTCGTCGTCCTTCGCCGTGCGGGTGGCGGTCGGGCGCACCTCGGCATCACCGTCGTCGTCACGGTCGCTATCGGCGGCCTCTGTCTCCTGCGCGCGCGGCGTGCTCGAGCGCGTCGGAGCGGGCCCGATCCGCTCTTCCGCCGTGCGCGACTCGGCCGGCTCCGGCTCGGCGCTCTCGCTCTCCATCGGTGCGGGCGTGCTGAGGACGGGTCCGGGCGCGTCCGGCCGCGGCTCGACGCCGGGGACGACCGGAGCGACGGACTGCGGAGGCCGCGGGGGCTCGACGTCGTCCGAGCGCAGCCGGGAGATCCCGACAGCTGCCGCACCCGTGACGGCGACCGCGGCGATGCTCGCGATCACCTTGGTGCTGAGACCGGCCTGCGTGGCTGCGCCGCCGAGGTGCCCCGTCGGGAGGGCGAGGGCGGGCAGCGGGACGAGCGGACCCATGAGCTGAGCAAGCGCAGGCGACGGCACGGGCCGCTGGGCGTCGGCCCAGGCCCGCAGCGTCATCTCGACCCCGCGTGAGGTCAGCGTGCTCATCACGTCTCCGTCATCGGTTGGGGAGCCCCGCAGGTTACGGGTGCTCGAACGCCGTCCTGACCCGCGCGTCGGGCGGGCGGCCCTGGCCGGCGCGGTCGGGGGCGCCGCGGCGTGCCGGCGGCCGGTCGGGCGTGCCGCGGTCGGCCGCCACACGCACCGCCGCAGCGCGGTCCTCGGCGGCACGGCGGGCCGCTGCGACCGCGCGGTGGTGCAGCTGCTTGACCGCGCCGACGGTGCGACCGGTGGCCTCGGCCACCTGCTCCACCGAGAGGTCGCCGATCGTGCGCAGGAGCAGCACCTCGCGCTGCTCGGGCGTGAGGGCGGCGAGCATCGCGCGCACCTCGACGTCGACGATCTCGTCCATCGCGTCGTCCTCGGCGCTCGCGCTGCTGCGCGGGTCGGCCTCGGGCGTGTACTCGTCGACGTCCACCTTGCGGCGCAGCACGTCGACGGCCTTGTGGTGGGCGATCGTGAACAGCCAGGAGCGGAACGCCGCGGCGTCGCCGGTGAAGGTGCCGATCGAGGAGAACGCCGCGAGGAAGACGTCGCTGGTGACGTCGTCCGCGGCGGTCACGCCGCGGGCCTTCAGGTAGCCGTTGACGCGGGGCGAGAGCGCCTGCCAGATCCAGCCGAACGCGTCGGTGTCCCCGGCCCGCGCCGCCGTCACCCAGGCGTCGAGATCGTGCTGGGGCGTCGCGTCGCGCCGTGCGCGCGCCGTCCAGCCCATCGCCGTCGTCCCCTCGTCGTGACTCCTCTCAGCATCGTCTGCCGAGGCGCGCGTCTGAACCGTGGGACGGGAGGCGTCACCCGTGGGGCGGCACGATGCCCTGCTCAGTGGTCGGGGTGGCGATTCCCGTTGCTGCAGATGGGTGAATCGGCGGCGTACCCGTGACCGCCCGGGCACGCGCAGCGATGGCAGGGGTGAACTGCTCGGCGGTCGATCGGCAGCACGGGGGTGTCGGTCTGCGGCACGAGCACGACGTCGGCGAACGGTCGTCCCACCCGGTCGCCGGCACGGTCGGTCGAGCGGGCCCTGACCTCCCGGCGGCAGACCCTGCCACCTGGGTGGCGCTCCCTTTGCGGGGGAGAGCCACCCAGGTGGGCCAGCCTCGCGGTGCCAGTCCGCGATGGGCTCGGATGTCGCAGTGGGCAGCGGCGTCGCCCGCTGCGGCATCCGAGCCATGGGCGCCCACGCCGCCCTCCCCTGCCTCCGCCTCGGAGCCCCTCGCGTCCTCAATCCGTGCTCATTGGCCCGAACGGGTTCAGGTCCGGCGATGCCGTGACCGCACGGGCACGCAGCGCGATTGCGGGAGTGTCCTGATACCTCACGAGGTCGGCGTCATGAAGAGCATCGGCGGTACGCACACCCGCTCCACGGGTGCGAGCACCCGCCGGAGCTTCGACCGGACGTCGGGGCGCCCCTGGCACACCGGCAGGGACGTCGTCCGCCTGGTGGGTCCGCCGGTGGTGGCCCTGGGTCTTCTCATCTCGATCCTTCATGCACCGCCCGGCCTCGCGGCCGAGCTGCCCAGTGCCACCACCGTCGGGAACGTGCAGCAGTCATCGCACTCATCCAGCGGGAGCACACCGTGACCACCCTCGAGACCTTCATCACCGAGCTCCACCCGCCAACGGCCGTCACCGAGCAGATCCACCCTGCCGCCGTCCTCGCCGAGGAGCCCGGGCACGTCGTGATCATGGGGCTCAGCGCGATCGACGTCCGGCACAACGGCGTCTGGGACACCAGCACCGGATCGTGGACTCGCTACGACCAGCCCTGGCGCTCGGCGCACGACCCGGGCGACGCCGTCGCCGTCGGCGCGGTCCACGTGACCTACGGCGTGCCCTCGCGCTACGACATCACGCTCTACCGCGTGAGCATCACCGAGCACGGTGCCGGGCTCGGGTGGACCGTGCCGGCCCTCGTCGACGAGGTGCTGCGCCCGACGCGCCTGACGCTCGACACCATCCCGCGGGCCGCGCTGAAGGAAGCCCCGCGACCGTTCCGCTTCTAGGGCGACCGTCGTAGGCACCCCGGGCGGGACGGGCACGCGTCAGGACGCGGGACCGCTCCGCAGGGCTGTGAGCGTCTGCCATGCGCGGGTGGCGAGCTGGAGGTTGAAGAACACCTCGGGGTCGGACAGGTCCAGGCCGGAGATCTGCCGGATGCGCTGCAGCCGGTACTTGAGGGTGTTGCGGTGCACGATCAGCGACCCGGCGGTCGCGACGTAGTTGCCGACGTGCTGCAGGTAGTGCATGAGCGTGCGCACCAGCTCGGAGTTGCGCTTCTCGTCGTACTCCAGCAGCGAGCCGATCCAGCGCTGGATGAACCGCTCGACCTCCCCGAGGTCTTCGGCGCCGACGAGGAGCCGGTAGACCCCGAGGTCGTCGAAGCGCACAGCCTGGTCGGACCACTCCGCCGAGCGCATGAGCTGCAGGGCCAGGCGCGACTGCCGGAACGACTGCGGGAAGTCCGAGACGGCTCCGCACTCCTCCCCTACGGCGAGGCGCACGCTCGCGCCGCCGAGGCCGCGGATGATTGACTGTCGCAGCGCCTCCCAGTCCGACTCCCGGTCGGCAAGGAGCACCACCTGCGAGCCACGGGCCACCAGCAGGCTGCCCGCGCCCTCGTCCCTCGCCGCGATGCGCACGGCTTGGAACAGCGCGTCGATCCCGATGCTGCCGCGACCACCCTCGACCAGCACGACCCGGTGCGGCCGCTGCAGGTCGTAGCCGAGAGCGGCAGCGCGGGCCAGCGCGCTCTCCTCCTCCGTGCCGTTGAGCAGCTCGTCCACCAGGTCGCGACGTACGCGGAGCTCGCTCTCGGCGAGGCTGCGCACGCGGGCGAGCTCCATCGCCAGGATGGTGGCCCCGTGCTCGAGCGCCATCACGTCGTGCTCGCCGGCCTGACCTCCCGGGTCGACGAGGCTGATCACGCCGAGGACGTCGCCCTGCGGGTGCGCCAGGGCGATCAGGCTGCCCCCCTCGCGAATGGGGCGGTTGGACGCGCGAGCGCGGCGCAGCAGGTCCTCGCGCCTGCGGGCGGAATCCTTGGGATACGGCTCCGGCCGCTGCGGACCGGCCCACGCCTTGAGGTTGCCGTACCGGTCCTCGATGGCGACCGGCAGACCCGTGAGCTCGTGCACAGCGCGGGCGATGCCGTCGCGACCTTCGCCCGAGACAGCGACGGCGGTCAGCCGGTCGTGGATCTCGATGCTGCGCTCGAGGGCGCCGAGGGATCCGCGCAGCCGCTCGTTGACCTCCGAGAGCTCCTCGGCCGCAGCGAGCTCCTGTGCGTGCAGATGCCGGTTGGCCAGCGCTGCGCCCGTCTGCTGCGCCAGCGCGCGCAGCAGGAACTGCTCCTCGCTCGTCGGTTCCTCGTCGGCCGCGACGACGAGGACGCCGAAGCGTCCGGGAGGGCTCCCCAGCGGGTAGCCCCAGCCCCAGGCGGCGCCGCTCACCTCGACCGGCCCGCCCACCGGCCCGTTGCCGGTCGTCGTGCGGTCCAGGCCGGCGTGCTCGCCCGGCTCCAACGACGCCACCCGGCAACGAGCCAGCGACGGGACGGCCGTCATCGCGAGCTCGAGGATCTGACGTTCACCCGAGCTCTCGGTCATGAGCTGCCCCAGCACGAGCAGGCTGCGCATGGTGGAGAGCAGCCCACGCCCGAGCTGGTCCGAGACCTCCAGCTCGGGCCCGGTCATGCCGCCGGGTCGTCTTCCGGTTCGACGTACCACGGGTTCTCGAGCACCTGGCCCGACATCAGGACCTTGGGGTGCGTCTTGAGCATCTCCATGAGGATCCTGCCGTCGGTGAACCGCTCGAGGTCGTACAGGCACAGGATCACCTGCGGATACCTCGGCAGGAACCGGTTGAGCCGAGCCTCGTAGCGCACCAGCTGGTCGACCCCGGGCATGTCGCGCAGGGCCCACGTCATCTCGCCCACGGACCGCACGAAGGGGAACCCGCCCGGGCCGACGGCTTGGCCGACGTTCGACTCCCAGAAGTCGAGCATGCGCCCGGTCGAGAAGTGCCCCTCGGACAGGTACGCCTTGTCGCTGCTCAGCAGCTCGAGCTGTCCGGTGAGCAGTGCGCTCTCGATGTCGAGGACGAGCGAGAGCGGGTTGGTCACCTGCTCGACGTCGGGATCGTCCATCACCGCGATGCACTTGTGCCCCTCGACGAGGCCGTCACGCAGGAAGGGGAGCAGCACCTCGTCGCGCTGGTCGCGTCCGCGGTAGAACGCGCAGATGTGATCGCCCGGGGCGATGGCCACGCCCGGTCGATCGAGCGCGAAGGGGATCGTCGTCATCGATCAGCTCCCGTCATCGGCCGTACTTGTCGAAGTGTGCGGCGAACAGGGACTCTGCGTCGACCCGGCGCGTCACCGACGGCCTGGAGACCCAGGTGAGGTTGACGAAGTGCCGGGCGTTCACGTTCTCGGTCGTGATCCCGCCGCCCCACGTCCCGCACGACAGGCTCAGGGTGAACGGGAGACCGTTGCGTGCGCTCCCCGCACCCTCGTTGAGGTTCTGGTTGACCAGCACGCGCGCGGTCTTGGTGCCGAACGCCAGCGCGTCGACGTGGGCGTCGCTGGTCGTGTGGATGCCGCAGGTGTGCCCCAGGCCCTGGTAGCCGGTGATGGCGTTGACCTGGGCGACCGCGTTGTCGATCGCGCCAGAGTAGCGGTACAGGGCGAGCACGACGGAGAGCTTCTCGCCGCTGAACGGGTGGTCGTGACCGACCCCGTCCTCGTGCACGATGAGGAACGTGGTCGAGGCGGGTACGTCGATCCCGGCGAGTGCCGCGATGTGCGGAGCCGACTTCGCGATGACGTCGGGCGTGGGGATCTCTCCGCCGTCGGGCCACATCGCGGCCTGGAGGGCAGCCTTCTGGTCGTCGTCGCAGACGTGCCCGCCGGCGGCCGTCAGCCGCGCCACGAGGTCGTCGTAGACCGAGTCGTGGGCCACGACCGAGTTGTCCGCGAGGCAGCTCGTCGCGTAGTCGAAGGTCTTGGCCGCCACGATGGCGGCGGCAGCGTCGGCGAGGTCTGCGGTCTCGTCGACGACGTGGACCGCGTTGCCGACGCCGACCCCGAACGCCGGGGTGCCGGAGCTGTACGCCGCCTTGACCATGCCCGCACCGCCCGTCGCCACGATGAGGTCGACCTGGTGCATGAGCTCCTGGGTGTACGCGATCTTGGCCTCGGGCAGGACCTGCACGAGGTCCGCCGGTGCCCCGACCTGCTCGCACGCCTCCCGCATGAAGCCCACGACGGCGTCGGTCGTGCGCTTGCTGCGCGGGTGCGCGGCGAACACGATCGCGTTGCGGCCGGCCAGGGCGCAGAGCGCCTTGACGGGCGGAGTGGCGTCCGGGCCCGTCGTCGGGACGAGGCCGGCGACGACACCCACGGGCTTGGCGATCTTCACCAGACCGCGAGCCGGGTCCTCCTCGACGATGCCCACGGTCGGCGTCTCGCGCAGGTCGGAGAGCACCCCGAGCACGCGCCGCTCGATCTTGGTGACCTTGTCCTCGTAGTTCCCGAAGCCGGCCTCGTCGACGGCGAGCCGGGCGAGCGCCTCCGCGCGGTCCTTGCGGGCCACGGCGTACGCGACCGCGGTCGTCAGCTCGTGGACGCGGTCGGCGTCCCACTCGGCGATCTCGGACTGCGCAGCGCGGGCGCGCGCTACGACCTCGGCCACCTCCACGGGGATCTCCTGACGGTCAGCGCGTCGCCGGGGGCGTCGCGGGGCGGGGCTGGGACGGGGCTGGGCTGGGGGTCTCGAGGGTCGATTCCCGGGGTGTGCCTGGGTCGGCTCGTTAAGCGGAAGTTACGGCGCAGGGCTCCGGGAAACCTCGTCCTGATGGGACGAAGATCCGGTCACCACTGGTCCCGAACGCGTGCCGAGCTGCCGCCCGGCAGCAGCTTCCAGTCGACGGCGACCGCCGCCTGTGCGGAGACCAGCACGGGGTTGAGGTCGAGGGCCGCGACGTCGGGCAGGCCGACGAGAGCGTCGCCGGCGGCGACCAGCAGCCGGGCCAGGGCCTCGAGGTCGGCCGGTTCCTGGCCGCGCCCCCCGGCCAGCACCGCGTGGATCCGGAGCCCGGCGACGAGCTCGCGCGCGTCGTCCAGCCCGAGGGGGGCCAGGGCGAACGCGGTGTCGTCCAGGGTCTCCACCCAGATCCCGCCGGCACCCACCATCACCACCGGCCCGAAGTCGGGGTCGCGCACGGCGCCGACCGCCACCTCGACGCCCGCGAGCTGCGGCGAGACCAGCACCGTGGGCGAGCGCAGCAGCAGCTCGGCTGCCGCGGCGCGCACCTCGGCGCGGTCGCTCAGACCGAGGCGTACGCCGTCGAGCTCGGTCCGGTGCGCCGCCCGCCCGACCTTCACCACGGCGGGGAACGACGCGGCTTGCTCCGCCTCCTCCGCCGTGCGGCACTCGACCGAGGCCACGACCTCGACGCCGAACCCGCGCAGCAGGCGAGCAGCCGCCTCGGGGTCGGTGACGTCGACGTCGGGGCCCGGCGTCGAGCCCGGAGCGGTCCTGGGCGCTGCAGACCCGCGCGCGAGGCGGTCGCGGGCGCGAGCGGCCCGGCGAGCCAGCCCGAGCGCCCGGGCCGCTCGCGGCGGCCAGGGCAGCACGGGCACGCCCGCGCCCTGGAGCTCACGGGCCAGGTCGTCCGCGGACCGAGGCGCCACCCAGCAGACGTGCACCGGCACGGCGACCCCGTCGGCGCGCAGCGCCTGGACCGCGGCTGCGACGCCCTGCACGGTGGCGGGGTCGGTGGCCGACCGCTGCAGGAGCACGGCCACCACGGCGTCCACCTCCCCGGAGCGGGCGAGCAGGTCGACGAGCGCCGGGTAGATGGTCGGGAACAGCGACCAGGCGGTCGTCACGTCGACCGGGTTGACGGGCGAGGCGTAGGCCGGGAGCAGCGCGCGGACGCGTTCCTGGAGCGCCGGGCTCAGCGCGGGCACGGCGAGGCCTTCGTCGGCGAGCAGGTCGGCGAGCTCGACGCCGGTGCCGCCGCTGTTGGTGATGATGGCGACCCGGTCGCCCGCCGGCAGCGGTTGGCCGTCGACGGCGCGCGCGGCGTCGAGCAGCTCCTGGCCGCTGCGCACCTCGACGAGTCCCGCCTGGTGCAGCGCACCCCGCCACACGGCCGCGCTCGACGCCAGCGCAGCGGTGTGCGACGTCGCCGCCCTCGCTCCGGCCTCGGACCTGCCGGTCTTGAGGACGAACACCGGCACCCGGGCAGCCACGGCCCGCGCGGTCGCCATCAGCTCCCTGCCGTCGGCGACCGACTCGAGCAGCATGCACACGGTGGTGGTCGCGGGATCCTCGCCGAGCGCCTCGAGGAGTTCCGCGACGCTGACGTCGGACGTGTTGCCCGGGGCGCACACCTTGGCGAAGCGCACGTGCTCCTCGTGCGCGAGGTCGTGCACCGCCATCCCGTACGCGCCGGACTGGCTCACGACCGAGATGCCGCCGCCGCCGACGGGCGTTCCGCGCGCGATCGAGGCGTTCAGCGGGAGGTCGCAGTTCTGCACGCCGAAGCAGTTGGGCCCCACGACGCGCACCCGGGAACCACCCTCGGGGGCGGCCGCGCGCAGCATCTCCTCCTGCAGCAGGGCACCGTCGGGCCCCGACTCCGCGAACCCGCCCGAGAGCACGATCATCGCCGTGACGCCGGCGGCCGCGGCGTCGGCCGCCACCTGCGGTGCGGCGGCCGCGGGGACGGCGACGACGGCCAGGTCGACCGGCACCCCCAGGTCGCGGAGCGACTCCCCCGCCCGCACCGGCAGCACCTCCCCCGGGAACGACGCGAGGTTGGCTGCGAGCAGGGCACCGAGGCTGCCCGGCCGGTCCGAGGCTCCGACCAGAGCGATCCGCTTCGGTGCGAACAGCGCCTCCAGCAGCCGTCCGTCGCTCATCCGGCCGTGCCGAACCGGCGGGCGAGCTCCTGCTCGGAGAACTCCGACCGACGCACGCCGAGCGGGTCGACCGCGCGCACCTCGGCGAGCTCCTGCGGGGTCGGCTCGTCGACGACGGCGAGGTCCTGCGCGACGACGAGCTCGAAGCCCGTGGTGCGCTCGATCTCCTCGAGATCGACGTCGGGGAACCGCGCCACCAGCCGTGCGCGGCCCTCGACGTAGTCGAAGACGCCGAGCTCGGTCACGAGCCACTCCGGACCGCCGCCCGAGTGCCCGAGCTGCTCGCGGGTGCCTGCTGGTGTGACGTGCCCCAGGTCGGTGAGGAAGTCCAGCTGCTCGACGAGGGTGCGGCCGCTGCGATGACGCGTGGTCCACAGCGTGAGCGCGCCGATGGTCGCCGAGATGTTCGCCCCGCCACCGCCTCCGCCGAGCTTGATCTTCGGTCGCGCCATGCCGCCGATGGCCGTGACGTTCGTGTTGCCGTGCGCGTCGATCTGCCCACCTGACAGGAACATCCGGTCGACGTCACCGCGGCACGCGGCGTCGAAGAACTCGTCGAAACGCATGCGGTACGTCGCGTCCCGGTGCAGCGCCAGGTCGTTGCCGGTCGGGGGCACGAAGGCCGGCTCGGGGTTGACCGCGTACGTCGCCCCCTCGATCAGCATTGACCCGGGAGCATGCGTGCGACGGGCGACGTGCATCGCGACCTGGGCGCACGGGCTCGCGAACCCGTGGAACACCACCTCGCGGTCGACGATCGTGCGCGCGAGGGTGACGACGAACCACTCGTCCAGCGTCCAGCCACTCATCGGAACAGCTCCATCCAGGCCTCGTCCGACGTCGACCACGCGGTGAGCCGCTCCGGCTCGACCAGCGCGAGGTAGGCGTCCTCGCCGGGGAGCACGTAGCGCTCGAGATACGCCGAGACCGCATCCGGACCGGCCGTCGCCGCTGCGACGTACTCGGCGAGGTGCGGCCGGTCGTACGCGTAGCCCGGGTAGCACGACGACGGGTGCGCGCCGTAGGGCGCCTCGACGACGGCGGCGACCACGTGGGCGGGCACGGTGACCCCGGCCGCCACGACCTCCTCGGTGCTGACGACGGCGTCGACGGTGGCGATCACCGCGCGGGACGCGTGGGCGAACCGCTCGTCGAGCACGTACGGCTGGTCGAGATGCAGGTTGCCGGCCGCATCACCGATCGGCGCGTGCAGCAGTGCGATGTCCGGAGCGAGCGCCGGGACCGCGGCGAGCTCCTGCCCGGTGAACGGGCACGTGACCGTCCCCCACTCCGGGTGCAGGGTCAGCAGGTCGCCGCCGAGCAGCCCCCGGACGGGGAGGAAGGGCACCCCCATCTCGGCGGCCCGCAGCTGCGTGAGCATGACGACGCACGAGCTCTCGCGCACCTCGACGGCACCGCTCTCGGCTCCTCGCCGGAAGGCCGGTGCCAGACCAAGATCCTGCTCGAAGCCCACGTAGGACTCCTCGCACACGCTCACCGCGCCGGCGGCGATGAGCAGGTCGACGTCGATGCTGTGCGCCGAGCCGACCACGCGCAGCCCTCTGCGGCCCTGCCGCACGAGCTCGCGCACCATGGCCATGGGCAGCCGTGCGCACAGACCGCCGCCGAGGGCGACCGTGTCGCCGTCCGAGACGCGAGCCACGGCCTCGGCGAGAGTCGTCCGCTTGTCGACGTCGAGGAAGAAGCGGCTCATGTCACTGCGCGGTCATGCCGCCGTCGGCGGCGACCACGGAGCCCGTCATGAACGCGGCCTCGTCGCTCGCGAGGAACAGCGCCACCCGGGCGATGTCCGCGACGTCGCCGAGCCGTCCGATGGGGTACTTCACGAGGGTGCGCTGGAGGCCGAGGTCGAGGTCGCCGTCGCCGCGGGCGCGGAGCATCGGCTCCATGAGCGGGGTGTAGACGGTGCCGGGGCAGATGACGTTGGCGCGCACCCCGCGGCCCGCGAGGTCGACGGCCATCGAGCGCGTGAGGGCCACCACCGCGCCCTTGGCGGCGCAGTAGGCGGCGAAGTTCATCACGCCGACGAGCGCGGCGACCGAGCCCTGGTTGATGATCGAGCCGCCGGGGCCCATGTGGGCCAGGGCGGCCTGCGTCATGAGGTAGGTGCCCTTGACGTTCACGTCGAAGCAGCGGTCCCAGTCGGCCTCCTCCGCCACGGCGACCGAGCCGCGGGAGTCGACGCCGGCGTTGTTGTAGACGACGTCGATGCCGCCGAACTCCGCGGCGACGGCGTCCGCTGCCTGCGTGACCTGGGCGGCCTTGGAGACGTCCGCCGTGAGCGCGAGAGCGCGGCCGCCCGCGGCGGTCACCATCGCGGTGGTCTCCTCGGCCACCGCGCCGTCGCGGTCGAGGACGCCTACGGCGGCCCCCTCCGCGGCGAACAGCAGGGCCGCGGCGCGGCCGATGCCGGAGCCGGCGCCGGTGATGACGGCGACCTTGCCGGCGAGCCGGCCCGTTCCCTCGTGCGAGTCCGTGGCAGTCACAGCGCTGTATACCCTCCGTCGATGACCAGCGCGGCGCCGGTCAGGTAGTGGAGCCGGTCCGAGGCCAGGACCGACACGAGATCGGCGACGTCGTCGGGCGACGCCACCCTGCCGAGCGGGATGCGCGCCTCGACCTCTGCGCGCAGCACCGGATCGTCGAGCCGCCACGACGTCATCGCCGTGTGGGCCATGCCCGGGCAGACCGCGTTGCTGCGGATGCCCGCGGACGCGTAGTCGACGGCGATGGAGCGCGCGAGCTGCAGCGCCGCCCCCTTGGAGGTCGTGTAGGCGCTGCGTCCGGGGAAGGCGACCTGCCCCGCCACCGACGCGATCGTGATGACGTGGCCCGCGCCCTGCTCGATCATGATCGGCAGGACGGCACGGGACAGCAGGAACGGGCCGCGCACGTTGACCGCGATCACCTTGTCCCACTCCGCGACCGGCGTCGTGTGCAGCACCGTCGCCGTCCGGTCGCCGGTGATGCCGGCGTTGTTGACCAGCACGTCGATGCGCCCGAGCCGCTCGCGAGCGGCTGCGACGAACGAGTCGACGGAGGACTCGTCGGCGACGTCGAGCGCGCCCGCGTAGCCGTCCGGTCCGGCCGAGTCCGCTGCGCCGGCGGCGTCGAGATCGCCGACGGCGAGCAGGAACCCGTCCGCGGCGAGCCGTCGGCAGGTCGCCTGGCCGATGCCGGACGCGCCTCCGGTCACCAGGGCTACTCGTCGGGTGTCGGTCATGACGGCTCCCCGCGGCGGGCCGCGCTCTCGGCGGCGATGAGGATCGGGTCGTACACGGGCGAGTACGGCGGTGCGTAGGCGAGGTCGAGCGCGGTCAGGTCCGCCACGGTCATGCCCGTCTGCAGCGCGGTGGCCAGCACGTCGATCCGCTGGGCCGCGCCCTCACGTCCGACCATCTGCGCGCCGAGGAGCCGGCCGCCCTGGCCGTGCACCAGCCGGACGTGCAGGGCCGAGCCGCCGGGGTAGTACTTGGCCCGGGTGCGGTGGACGACGTCGGTCGCGAGGGCGGGGATCCCTGCCGCCTGCGCCTCGGCGAGCGTGAGCCCCGTGCGCGCCACCTCGAGATCGAACACCTTGACGACCGCGGTGCCGACGATGCCCGCGAACCGCGCTGAGCCTCCGGCGGCGACGGTCCCGGCCACCCGCCCGGTCTTGTTGGCCGTCGTGCCGAGGGGCACGTACGCCGGCATCCCCGTCACGAGGTGCTGCGGCGCCACGCAGTCGCCGGCGGCCCAGACGCCGTCCACCGTCGTCCGCATCTCCGGGTCGACGACGAGGGCGCCAGCCGGTCCGGTCTGCGCGCCGACCGCCGCGGCGAGGGTCGCCGCGGGCCGCACGCCGACGCTGACGACGGCGAGGTCGAGGCCCGGCAGGTCGACGGCGGTCGCATCGGTGCCCAGCCGGAGGTCGACGTGCTGGCGCACGTGCTCCTCCACCACGGCCGCGGGCTCCGGATCGAGGGTGGGCAGCACCTGCCCGAGGCGCTCCACGACGGTGACCGAGCAGCCGCGCGCGACGAGCGCCTCGGCCATCTCCAGCCCGATGTACCCACCGCCGACGACGAGGGCCGACCCCACCTTGCCCGCGTCGAGGAGTCCGCGCAGGGCGATGGCCTCCTCGAGGGTGCGCACCGTGAAGGTGCGGTCGGCGCCGACCGCCGGCACCTCCACCTGCACGGGGGAGGCGCCGGCCGTGACCACGAGGCTCGAGTAGGAGAGCCGGTGCGTGCGGTCGGCCTGGCGGTAGAGGATCCAGCGCCCCTCGGCATCGAGCTCGGTCGCGGTCGCAGCCGTCCGGAC
>NZ_JBHSTI010000040.1:0-1137 GCF_042660085.1 Longivirga aurantiaca
CGCACGACGACTCACTAGCAGGGAGATCGAGTGTGACTAAGCAGCCCGTTCGAGACTTCGACTTCCATGGCGAAGCGCTCGACAACATCTTCGAGACCTACCGGGACCTCCGCTCCGAGTGCCCTGTCGGCTGGAGCGAACGCTACGGAGGGTTCTGGTTCTTCACGAAGCACGAGGACGTCTTCAACGCGGAGCAGGACTGGCAGACCTACTCCGTCACGCCCACGATGCTGCTGCCCGATCTCGGCAACGTCGAGCCGCTGATCCCCATCGACGTCGACCCTCCTGAGCACACCCACTACCGGCGGATCCTGCTGCCGCTGTTCACCCCGTCCGCGGTCGACGAGCTGACTCCGTTCGTCGTCGAGACCGCTCGCGAGCTCGCGGACGAGGCTCTCAAGCAGGACGTCGTGGACGTCAGCCACGCCTACGCGCGCCCGCTCCCCATGATCGTCTTCAGCAGCCTGATCGGCTATCCCGGCGAGGACTGGCACCTGTTCGACCAGTGGATCGACCGGATCTTCGCCCGGGCGGAGGACCCCGAGGACGCGACGCGAGCCAGCCAGGAGGTGCATGCGTACCTCGAGGCGCTCGTCGAGCGGCGCCGGCACGAGCCCGAGGTGGACGACATCACGGGACGCCTGCTCAAGGCCGAGATCAACGGCCGGCCGATCACTCACGACGAGCTGATGAGCTACCAGTACCTCCTGTTCATCGCCGGTCTCGAGACGACCGCGTGGACCATCAGGGCCGGCCTCTGGCACCTGGCACACAACACCGCGGACCAGCAACGGCTCCGTGAGGACCCCGAGCTGATCCCCGCAGCGGTCGAGGAGTTCCTCCGGACGATGGCACCGGTGCAGGGCATGGCACGCACGGCGCTCAAGGACGTCGAGGTGCGTGGGTGCCCGATCAAGAAGGGCGATCGGGTGGTGCTCGCATTCGGTTCCGGAAACCGGGACGAGGATGCCTACGAGGACTCCGACGAGATCGTCATCGACCGGGAGCAGAACCGGCACTTCGCCTTCGGTGTGGGGGTGCACCGTTGCCTGGGCTCCAACCTCGGACGTCGTGAGGTCGTCGTCGCCCTCCGCGAGTTCCTCGCCCGCACTCCGCTCTTCGAGGCGGTGGACCCCA
>NZ_JBHSTI010000041.1:0-1498 GCF_042660085.1 Longivirga aurantiaca
ATGGCGGGCGTGCGCGCGGACTACGACCGCGTGCTCAAGCAGCGCAACGCGTTGCTGAAGTCGGCGTCGGCCGCCCGCCGGGGCGGCCGCGGCTCGGACGACGTGCTCTCGACCCTCGAGGTCTGGGACTCGCACCTCGCCACCCTGGGCGGCGAGATCCTCGCTGCGCGCCTCGACCTGGTGGCCGCGCTCGGGCCGCTCGTGGCTGCGGCGTACGACACCGTGAGCTCGGGTGCCGGGCCCGCGGCCCTCGAGTACGTCTCCTCGCTCGGCCCCGACACCGAACTCGTGCCCGACCGCGCGGCACTGGTGGCGCTGCTGCTCGCAGGCATCGAGCGCCGGCGGCGCGAGGAGCTCGACCGCGGCGTCTCGCTCGTGGGACCGCACCGCGACGACCTGCTGCTGCGCCTCGGCGCTGCACCGGCCAAGGGCTATGCGTCGCACGGCGAGTCGTGGTCGTTCGCCCTCGCCCTGCGGCTCGCGTCGTACGACCTGCTCACGGGCGACGGCACGGCCGGCGGAGAGCCGGTGCTGATCCTGGACGACGTGTTCGCCGAGCTCGACACCGCGCGCCGCACCAAGCTCGCCGAGCTCGTCGCAGGGGCGGAGCAGGTGCTCGTGACCGCTGCTGTGGCGGCCGACGTGCCCGACCTCCTGGTCGGCGACCGCGTCGACGTCCTCGCCGGGACGGTGGCCCGTGCCTGACGACGACCTCTCCCCCGAGGGCGGCGGCCCCGACCCGGCCGACGCCCCGGCGCTGTCCGGCATCGACGCCGCCAAGGAGGCCCTCGCCCGGGCCCGCGCCGCCTCGAGCACCGCACCCGACCGACGGGCGACGGGCTCGACGTCGTCCCGCCGGCCCCGCCGGCCGCGCGGCCAGGACCCCGACCCTCGCAGCGGCCCAGGACCGGACGCGCGAGACCCGCAGCTGCTCGGCCCGTCGATCGACCGGATCATGCGCGAGCGCGGGTGGGAGCAGCCGACCGCGGTGGGCGGCCTCACCGGCCGCTGGGCCGAGATCGTCGGGGCCGACGTCGCCGAGCACGTGCGGCCGGAGACGTTCGAACCTGCTGCCGACGGCCGCGGCCTGCTGCTCGTGCTGCGCGCCGACTCCACGACCTGGGCGTACTCCATGCGCCAGCTGCTGCCGAACCTGCGCACCCGCCTCGATGCCGAGCTCGGGCCCGGCACGATCCGCGACATCTCGGTGCTCGGCCCCGCCGCGCCGAGCTGGAAGCACGGCAAGCTCCACGTCAAAGGCCGCGGCCCCCGCGACACCTACGGCTGACCCGGGACGGGTGCGATGAAGTCCCCTACTGGCCAGCGTCGGCTTCGCCTCCTCGGCCAGCGGGGGCCCACCTGCCCCACCGGGCGACGATGGGCGAAGCCCTCGCCCGGTAGGGGACCTCGTTGCTCAGAGCGCAACCCATCCGGCCTTCATCGTCGGCGTCGTCCACAGGGCGTGACCGTGGGCGGTGCGCCCAGGCGCCCGGCGACC
>NZ_JBHSTI010000042.1:0-4943 GCF_042660085.1 Longivirga aurantiaca
CGCAGCACCTTCCAGTACTCCGCTGGCCTGGCAGGAGCGAAGCTGTTCTACGACCGGGTCTTGCCACAGAACTCGTACTCGGAGCTCACCATCACGGTGTCCGGGGTCGGCTACCAAACCAACTCCGACGTGATGGCGTTGTACTGCTCGGTCAGCAACGCGTCGGGGTGCGGCTATTCCGAGGTGTCCAATACCGGCGCGAACGCCTGGTTGCAGACGATCACCAAGACTTGGTGCCTGGACGCGACTCCCGGGGCCGAGCAGCGGATCTTGCTGTACCTCATGCCCACCGGGCTGACCAATACGGTGTACCTGCGGGATATCAGCGTCATCGTCGACGGGTCCACCACAGCCGACGGGTGCGGAGGGTCGGGCTTCCAGGTCCCCTGAACCGCACCGGGGTCCGTGGTGCGGCGTTTGATCTTCTCTTGACCCGCTCGAACGGGTTCGCGGTCGAGATCTTCCTCCAGCGCGCCCCGCATCGTGTTCGCGCTACGTGCGCGAGCCTCAAGGACCTGTGGACGCCCGCCTACTGGGTCGCAAGCGCGACCAGCAACAGCTACTGAAGCCGCCGACGTCGTCTCGCTCGCCGGCGCGCAGATGTACGTACCGGAAGCCCTAGATGCGATCGACGCCGCTGCCATCGTGGCAAGCCGTCCCGTCGCATCGCAGGACCCACGATGGCCCCACGGCGCCGCGCCAAGGCGCACATCGCCGCGACCATAGGCTCATGCCGGAGGGCCGCGGAACCAACGGGTGGTCCAGGGAGAGCCCGGGCTGCCGTCACCGCGCATGATCGAGTCACCGCCCTGGAGACGCCACGGCTCCCTGACCTGCGGAAACAACGAAGCCGACCCTGCCCGTCGGCGGATCGGCTTCATCGTGCTGCTGTCTCAAACAACGCGCGCCCGAGAGGACTCGAACCTCTAACCTTCTGATCCGTAGTCAGATGCTCTATCCGTTGAGCTACGGGCGCTTGCCTGAAGGCTGGAGAAGTCTAGCCCGAGCCCCCGGTGATGGCGAAATCCGATCCCCCCGCTCATCCGATGGGCTGCTCGCGCCCCGCAGCGCGGGATCCATCCGATGGCCGGGGCGCGGGCCTCCCACATCCGGAGGGATTCCGCCAGCAACGACGAAAGGACGCTCCCCCCACGGGGGAGCGTCCTTTCGTCGTTGCTGGCGGAGGCGGGGGGATTTGAACCCCCGAGGGGCTTTGAGACCCCAACCCGCTTAGCAGGCGGGCGCCATCGACCGGACTAGGCGACGCCTCCAGCACCGGGCCAGACGCACGAGGCGCCCGCTTCCGGCCCGGAAAGGTTACCGGACCTGCGGGGATGCTCAGTACCCGAGGATCCCCCACCGGGGCGCCGCCGAGGTCAGGCGCTCAGGGAACCCCGGTCGTCGCCGAGCCGGGCGCGGCCGCCGGCGTCCCAACCTGCCGCCATCGCCCGCTCGGAGCCCGCGCGACGCGACGGCCCGCTCCACCGGCCGCGGGCGCGCGAGGAGTCGGCATAGAAGTCGCGAACCCGCTCCTGCTTCGCCGCGATCACGACGGCCGTGCTGATGAGCTCGCCGCCGCCCCCGCTGCCGTCGGCTGCGGTCGGTCCGGCGGGGGTGGCGTACTCCTCTTCCGCCTCGCGCTCGGCGGCGGCACGGGCTGCGGCGAGCCGGTCGCCGATGCGGCCGACGTACCCGGTGTAGAAGCCGGAGCGGGCGACCCGGGCGTCCATCGGCACGGCCTCGGGCTGGCCCCAGCGGTCCTCGCGCAGCATCACTTGGCTGCGCCACGCGCCGGTGCGGATCCAAGCCGACGCCTCCGCGACCATCTGCACCGAGAGCGACCACCAGAGCGTCTTGCACGCGAGCAGGTCGCCGGCGAAGCCGTACATCACGACTCCGACCGACGACGGCAGCACGTCGACCCGCACATCGTTGGACGCCGCGATCACGCACATCAGCGTGACCAGGTGCTTCTTGAGATTGCGGTTCTGCTGCTCGTCGGAGAACACGAACCGGTCCACCTCGAGCGCGGGCGCGGCGCCGCTGGGCGTCCGGGCTGCGGCGACGGCGAGGTCGATGCTGTGCTTGGCGGCGAGGTGCTGGGCCTTCTCGATCAATGCGAGGCGCTCGTGCTCGGAGTCGGTGCTCTCGGCCTTGGCGAGCAGGGCGCCGATGCGCTCGACGTAGCGGTCGTCCATGGGGGTCCCTTCCGGCGTGGGTGGCACGGACGGCGCACCCCCGGCGCCGACCTCGAGCGGCCATCGTGCGCGAGGCCTCCGACAGTGCGGGTACGCCGTCCCAGCAGTCGGCGGAGAAGAGGACGGAACACGCCCCTGGAGGGCGCGATCTCTCCTTAGCGGATGTTCTCGGACCGGGGCTTCAGGACGCGGGCGAAGCGGTGGAAGCCGAGGGCGGCGAGGGTCGAGCGCGGGTGGGCCTTCGGATCGCGGCTCCCGGGTGCGGCAGCCGGGGGCGGCTGCACGGCGGGGTGCGCCTCGGCCCATGCCCGGTACGCCGCCACCGCGGTCGGCAGGGTCGCGTACATGTTCTCCTCGCCGATCAGCGCGGCGACGCCGTACCTCTCCATCGGGAGGCGGAGGTCGGTCTTCACCCGTGCTAACGCGAAGAGGATGCCGCGCGAGGAGAGCTCGTCGTGCAAGGCGGCGAGGGCGTCGAGGCCGGTGGAGTCGACCTCGACGTTGGCCTCGACGTTGAGCAGGAACCATCGGCAGCCCGGGGTGTCGGCCGCCTCGAGCGCCTGGCTGAAGAAGTCGTTGGAGTTGGCGAAGAACAGCGGCGAGTCGTAGCGGTAGACGACGAGGCCGGGCACCTGCTCGGCGTCGGCGTAGTCGTCGACGTCGTGCATGCCCGGGATGCCGGGGACGAAGCCGAGCACACCCTCGTGCGGCCGCGACAGCCGCAGCAGCAGCTCGGCGACCGACAGCCCGACCGCGATCCCGATGCCCGGGAGGATGCCGAGCACGACCACGCCTGCTGCGCATGCGCCGGCCACCACGACCTCGCCGAACCGCAAGCGCCAGAGGGACTCCCAGCCCTTGCGGTCGTACAGCGTCCACGCGGCGTACAGGATGATGCCGCCGAGCGTGGCCTGCGGCAGGTACGCCAGCACGCTCGACAGCGTGACCGCCGAGACGATCAGCACGACCGCGACGATCCACGAGTAGAAGCGGCTGGTCGCGCCGTTCATCCGCGCGATCGCCGTACGGCTCGACGACGCCGAGATCGGGTAGCCGCCGAACAGGCCGCCGACGACGTCGGTGACGCCGAGCGCGGTCATCTCGCGGTTCGCGTCGACGCGGTCGCCGTCTGAGAACGCGCGCGCGACGACGATCACGTCGGTGTAGGCGACGACCGCGATCGCCGCTGCGGCCAGCAGCAGCTCGCTGATCGCGCTCATCGGGATCGGCTCCCACGCGATCTGAGGCATGGCGAGCTCGAACGATCCGATGGTGTCGACGGGCAGCGTGTAGCCGGCGAGCACGCCGAGTCCGATGGCGACGAGCGTGCCGGGGATGCTGGGAAGCCACGTGTGGAAGGCGAGGATCACGCCGAGCGTGCCGAGTCCGATGGCCAGCGACCACCAGTTGACGTCGACCCCGTCGAGCAGGTCCTGCACGAAGACCACGATCGTGTCGGCTGCGACATCGTCGCCGAGCACGCGCGAGACCTGCGAGATCACCATCACGAGGGCGACACCGGTGAGGTAGCCGATGAGCACGGGCTTGCTGAGCAGGTCGGTGACGAATCCGGCCTTGGCGGCGCGGGCGGCGAGCAGGATGGCGCCGGTCAGGATGGAGACGATCCCGAGCAGCTGCGGCACGGGCAGGTCGAGGCTCGCCGCGATCGGGCCGACGGTGGCGGCGGCCATGAGCGCAACGGCCGACTCCGGGCCCAGCGAGAGCCACTTGGTGCGTCCGAGCAGCGGGTACAGCAGCAGCGGAATGAGCGCGACCGTCAGGCCTGCGCTCGCGCCGACCCCCGCGAGCTCGCCGTACGCCATCGCCTGCGGCACGAGGTAGGCACCGACGACGAGCCCGGCGATCAGGTTGCGCCCGCCCAGGTGCTCGCGCGCGAGCATGAGCACGCTGCGCGACCGGTCCATGAGAACGGATCGTGGCGGCAAACGGGGTGCCGTGTCCTGCGACTCGCAGGGAACGACTGGTTCAGCACGGGTGAACGGGCGGTGCGCGCGGCGCCGAGCCGCCGTCGGACGTCGTCCGACGGCGCGCGCCCGGCGGACGGATCAGCTGCGGCGCTCGAGGGCGACGAGGCGTCGGTGCGAGCGCCAGCCCGTCGCGATGCTCAGCAGGCCGCAGACCGCCAGGGCCGGTGCCCAGAACGGGAGGGCGTCGTTGACCGGCTGGGTCGCGCCGACCGCGAGCGACATCCCAGCCGACGCCAGAAGCACCGCTCCCCAGCTGAACGCACGCGTCCGCATCCGTCGGTCGATCGCCACCGGGTCGCCGGGGCCGACGTCCGATCTCTCCCACGACGGCACCGACTCCACCGGCTCGCCGCTCACGGTCCACGCGGCGGGCTCCACCGCCTCGGCCACGGGGGTCTCGGCCATCGTGCGCCGCGCCTCGAGCAGGCCCTGCATCCCGCGGTTGGCGTCCTCCCAGGACGCCGAGCCCTCGGGGAACCGGTCGGGGTGGGTGAGGCCGGCGAGCACGCGGAACGCGGCCTCGACCTCCGCGCCGTCGGCCTCCGGGCGCACGCCGAGCACGGCTGCCGCCGTCGCCCTGTCCATGCCGCCTCCGCGTGGTCGCCCCTCGCGAGTATGCGCCGTACGCCGGAGCCCGGCACCCGCCGCCGCACGTCATCCGCCGGCCCCGGCGCCGGCCGCGGGCCGCTCGGTGAGTCGCGTATCCGTCGTGGAGCGCGCGCTGGTTACCCGGGTAAGGCGGCGTCCTGCTGGGTGA
>NZ_JBHSTI010000043.1:0-2953 GCF_042660085.1 Longivirga aurantiaca
CCACAGCCACCGCACGCACACCGTCCAGACCCGGCATGTGCACCCACGCCGACGACCGGTGACGGCCCGTTGCGGGAGCGGTCACGGTGTCCATGACGCTCGCCTCCCGCGGGGCTGGAGCACCGCGACGACCCGGTCTGACGACGGCGGACGGCGATGCACGAGGACTCTCCGGACAGGGGAGCGGACCTCTCGAGGATAGGTCAGGTCGGCGGGCGCGGCCGAACCGTGCGATCCGCTCAGGCGGGGAGGTGCTGCTCGGTGATGCGGCGGCCGAGGTCGGCCATCGCCGCGCGCAGCTCGACGGGGAGCAGCACCTCGACGTCGGGGGCGAGGGCGAGCAGCTCGGTGACCGCGTCGTCGTACGACAGGAAGCGGAACGAGCCCTCGACCCAGTCCGGGTGCACCTCCGACGGCGCGGGGTCGGGGCGCGGCCGCCAGCCCTCGGGGCGACCGGTGACCCGTGCGCGCTGCAGCGCCGAGGGCGAGACCCGCACCCGCACGCGGCGGATCCGGCCGCGCTCGGCGGGCAGGCCCGTCGGCACGGCGGGCACGTCCTGGGCGAAGGTGTCGAGCAGGGCGAAGCCGCCGCCGGGGCCGCGTACGGCGTAGACCGGCACGCCGGTGGCGCCGAGCTCGGTGAGGTCGCGCAGCACGGTGCGCTCCGACACCTCGAGCCGGTGGGCGAGCTCGGCCGCGGTCACCCGGCCCTCGTTCTGCAGGATGAGGAGCACGCTGAGCAGCCGTCCGGCGCGCATCCGTGCCCCCTTCTCCGGGATTCATGACACACGGTGTCATGAATCCCCTGGCACAGTCCTGGACATGCCGACCTTCGAGGCGACCACGGCGATCGCCGCCCCCGCCCCTGCAGTCTGGGGCACCCTGCTCGCCACCGACCGGTGGACCGGCTGGGACCCGCAGCTCGAGCGCGTCGACGGCGCCCTCACCGAGGGCGGACGCCTCGAGATCCGGGTGCGCGACAACCCGCGCCCGTTCACGCTCCGGGTCACCGCCTGGGAGCCGCACGGCCGGATCGTGCTCACCGGCGGCATGCCGCTCGGGCTGTTCACCGGGACACGGACCTACGCGCTCGCCGAGGCCGGCGGCCGCACCACCATGACCATGCGCGAGACCTACACCGGTCCGTTGGCAGGTGTGATCGACAGGTCGATCCCCGACCTGCAACCCTCGTTCGACGCGTTCGTCGCCGGCCTGCGCCGCGCGGCCGAAGGGCAGGAGTGAGCATGAAGGACCACGTCGAGGGCTCGGGCACCACGGAAGACCCATGGATCCTCACCACGCCCGTCGGCACCTCGGAGTTCGACGCCTGGCGCGACGAGGCCACCGACCCGCCCGCGCTCCGGGTGCGCGTCGGCAGCACGACCCTCGGCTACCAGCTCCGATGCATCGAGGACCTGCACGCGATGCTCACGGCGTACGGCGACTGGATGCCCCTCGGCAACGCCGACGAGCAGAAGGAGGCCAAGCCCGGGACGGTCGAGGCGTGGGCACGCGCCGACGACAACCCCGTGGGCGGCTTCTACGGGCTGCGCAAGGGATACCGAGGACGCTTCGCGACATACGTGCCGCCCGTGCTCGAGCACCTCGGGCTCGCCGAGGTCGAGCACAACCCGCGCAACAACCGGATGCGCGCGCTCTGAGGACGCGGCGAGGCCGACCCGCCCGGGGGGATGAGGGTCGGCCTCTGGCCGGGGGTCTCGCTCTGTCTGCTCCGTGCGCCTCTCAGCGGTCGGACGCGTGCACGTGGGTGGGCGGGGGCAGGGCCGGCGGACGCAGCAGCAGCCCGATCGGGCGCGACCACCAGCGCGTCTCCTGCACCATCGCCCGAGGGGCGGAGATGGACGGTGCGTCGTGACCGCCGATCGCGGCGACGGCGCTGGACACCAGGGCGGTCAGGTCGGCGCGCGTCTCGGCCGCGAGCTCGGGCCACTCCTCCCACGTGCAGATGAGGGCGTCGCCGTCGAGCCACACGAGTGCCGCGCGCGGGAGCTCGGCGCGCAGGGGCGAGGCGGGGACGCCGTCCGGGAAGAGGACGAGCACGCGGTTGCGCGGGGCGTGGGCCATCACGCGCGCGGGGACTGCGTAGCGGTACCACGGCCCCGGATTGGTCGGCAACGCGTACATCCGCCCCACCCTCAGCTCCGTCGCGCGCATCAGCCCTCACCCCAATCCCGTCCACTGGTCACCGATCACGTCGGCTCGACCGTGCGCTGATGTTGAGGAACCGAGCACGGAATCACCCGCCCGGCCGATCAAGGGCTGCTCGCACCGGCCGAACCCGGGAGTACCTCGCGGTCCACCGTGCGGCTCGGGCGCCGCCTCGGGCCCCCACGTCGCCGTGCGGACGGCGTGGCCGTGGATCGGCGCTCGGTCGGCTCCCCCTGCGAGCGCGGGCGGTGCGGCGCTCGTCACGCGCGATCGGGCTGCCGTCGTGCCCGTCCAGCACGGACAATGGCGGCATGCGGTGGGCCTGGATCAGCCTCGGAGTGGGGTGCGTGGCCATCGGCGCCGTCGCCACGCTCGTGCCGCTGATCCCGACGACGCCGTTCCTGCTGGTGGCGGCCTTCGCCTTCGCCCGGTCGTCCGAGCGCTTCCACACCTGGCTCACCACCCACCCCCGGCTCGGCCCCCCGATCCGCGAGTGGCACGAGGGGCGGCTCGTGCGCCGCAGCGCCAAGTGGCTCGCCACCGTGTCGATCTCGCTGGCCTTCATCTTCTCGGTCGTGATCGGCCTGCCGCTGTGGGTGCTGGGCGCCCAGGCCGCGGTGCTCTCGGCGGTCGTGGCGTACATCTGGTCGCGCCCCGAGCCCGAGGCGGTCGACGTCCGCGCGCTGCTCGCGACCGCCGACGCCGACTGACCCCACGCCCCTCACCGCCCCCGCGGGTCACGCGACGGCGTACGGCGCGGCACGGCAGAGTGGGGCCCGCACGC
>NZ_JBHSTI010000044.1:0-20282 GCF_042660085.1 Longivirga aurantiaca
ACCACGTCCAGCGACGGGTTCGTGCGACGCGCGGCCGACGCGGCCGACATACCGGCCGCGCCTCCGCCGATGACGACCATCCGCTCCGACATGCGCCGAACGCTAGGAGTGCGGTGGCTCGGTCACTACGTCCTGGACCACCCAAGGTCGGGCGAATCCCTGTCGCCCGGGGACAGTGGGTCCTTCCTGTCTGGTGCCGGGCACACGACTGCGGCGGGTGTCGAAGGACACCCGCCGCAGTCGTGTTCGTGGAGCTCGTCAGCCGCACCCGCAGCCGCAGGTGGAACCGCCCGTGGTGAACGGGCCGCCCTCCTGGACGTCGATGGGTGCCGCATCACGGCTTCCGCACGCCGAGCAGATCCACACCGACGGCACGCGTGCACCCTCCATGACGAGGGAGCGGAACGCGTGCCCGCAGGCGGGGCAGCTCAGCGTCCAGACCGCCATCCCAATCAGCCGCCGAGCTTCTTGCGGGCGAGCTCGGTGCCGGCCGCCAGCGCGTGCAGCTTGTCGATGGCGATGTAGCGCTGGAGCAGGATCAGACCGCAGTCGGTCGTGACGCCCAGGCGCTCCGGCGGCACGTACTCCGCCAGGCGCATGATGCGGTCGCAGACCTCCTCGGCCGTCTCGGTGATCGTCGACTTCACGTCGATCACGCCGGCCCAGAACATCACGTTGTCCGGGAGCGGGTGCTCCTTGAGCACGTCGAGTCCGGAGAGGTCGTCCGAGCGGCGCCCGCAGTTCTCGAGGTTGAGGACGTTGATGTTCGCCTCGTAGGACTTCGGCACCACGGACGAGGTCGCCGTGGGGGCCGCGCCCTTGCGCTGGGTGAGGTCGAAGATCTCGCCCGACTCCGCCGTCTCGTCCGGGTAGTACGCCGGCGTACCGCCCCAGTTGCCCCAGCAGACGTGCACGATGATCTGCGCGTTCTTGACGCCCTGGACGGCGCGGTTGAACGCCTCGATCGCCCAGTCCTCGTAGAAGTAGGGCCAGGTGAACTCGTCGAGCTGGATGAAGTCGATGCCCATCGCGTCGACCTCGAGGATGTCCTCGTTGATCGCCGCGGCCATCGCCATCGCCCGGTCGCGCGGGTTGTCGTAGTACAGGTCGTTGGTGCACTGGGCCAGCACCTGGATGCCCGTGTACTGGATCTTGGTCGGCTTGTTCGTCGCCTTCTTCAGCGCGCGGGCCTGCTCGACCATGATCCCGCCGCGGCGCTTGATCTCCTGCGTCACGGTGCCGGCGTGCAGTCGGCTGTAGATGGGGAACCCGAGGTGGCCGCCCTTGAGGTCGTACCCCAGCCGCTTCATGTAGTAGTAGACCGCTGCGTCCGCGTAGTTGTCGCCGTGCAGACGACCGTCCGAGATGATGTCCAGCCCGGCGCTCTCCTGGTCGTGCGCGATCGACGAGATGGCGTCCTCGAACGCCTCGCGGATGAAGGCGTCCGGCGGCTCCTGGTCACCGCGCCAGTCGCGGGCGGGGCCTGCGTCCCACCACCGCGGGTTGGGGTAGTTCCCGACCATCGACGTCGGGATGAGGATCTCCTGGTCTCCGACTCTCATTGCATGCACTCCTCGGTCTTTGCCGGACCGCCGCTCGGGCGTCTCGGGCGACTGGGGTGGGGCTGACGGTCCGGAGGGTGAGCAGGAGCTCCCGTTCGAGGTGACCGTCCGACCGGAACGTAGACCGCACAGGCATGCGTCAGCCGCGTGCGCACGGGCCAGAGTCCGGCGCGGATTTCGTCCTGCTGGGCCAGGACACCTGGGCAGGGGAGCGCGTGATACTCGCCCTGCCGCGACGCGGCTGCACCTCGGGCAGCCGCCGCACCGGGGTCGGAGGAGGACGCGTGTCGACGCAGATCGGTCCAGGGTTCCTCTCGCTCCCTCCTCGGTCCCACAAGCCGCGCGTCGACGGCCTCACGCACGTGCTCGACAAGGGCCTCTCGATGGTCGGCCTCGAGTCGCTGCTGGCAGCGGCGGGCGACTCGGTCGACATCATCAAGCTGGGGTGGGGCACGGCGTACGTGTCGGACGGCGTCAAGGCGAAGGTCCGCGTCGCGCGCGCGGCCGGGGTGCACATGTGCCCGGGCGGCACGCTCCTGGAGATCTGCGACCGGCAGGGCCGCGTCGAGGACTACGCGCGGTGGATGCACCGGCTCGGGATCACCCACGTCGAGGTCTCCAACGGTGCCCTCGGCATGGAGGCGTCGCACAAGCGCGAGCTCATCCGCCGGCTGGCGCAGGAGTTCACCGTGCTCTCCGAGTGCGGCTCCAAGGATCCCGGCGTCGATGTCGTCGCCGACGCCTGGGTCGAGGAGATGTCCGGCGATCTCGAGGCGGGTGCGTCGTTGCTGATCGCGGAGGCGCGCGAGAGCGGCACCGTCGGCCTCTACGAGCCCAACGGCGAGGTGCGGGCCGAGCTGGTCGAGGCGATCGTGACCGCGCTCCCGCCCGGGCTCGTGATCTTCGAGGCACCGCGCAAGGACCAGCAGGCGTGGTTCGTGCGCCGGCTCGGCGCGGTCGCCAACCTCGGCAACATCCCGACCGACGAGGTGATCGCTCTCGAGACCCTGCGCCTCGGCCTGCGGTCCGACACCCTCGACCTGCTGCCCGACGTCCCCCTCGACCAGGGACCGACCTCACCCGGCATCCGGTCGGACAAGGCGACCCACCTCACCCACGCGAGGCCGGCGACCGCCTGATCCGGGCGGCTGACGGGCCCGTGCGCGACCGTCGGCTCAGACGGTGAACAGGGTCGGTGCGCCACCGCTCACGAGGAACACCACCGGGCCTTCGACGGCGCCGTCGCGCGCCCGGGCCAGCAGGCCGGCCATGGCCTTGGCCGCGAACACCGGGTCGAGGAACACGCCCTCGGTGCGGGCCACGAGCTCTGCGGCCTCGTCACCCTCGGGTGAGCGGACTCCCTTGGCGGGGCCGAGGAAGCCGTCGACGATGTTGACCTGCAGGTCGTCCGACGGTACGTCGATCAGCGCGCAGGCGTCGGCGGCGATCCGCCTGACGCGCTCCGCGCACTCCGTCGCCGGACGGCTGACCGTGACCCCCACGACCTCGTGGTCGAGCGCCAGCCAGGCCCGGCCCGCGACCAGGCCCGCCTGGGTGCCGCACGAACCCGTGGCGAGCCACAGCTGTCGCGGCTGCAGCCCGGCCTCGCGCACCTGCGCGTCGATCTCCGCCGTGGCCTGCACGTAGCCCAGGGCGCCGAGCCCGGTGGCCCCACCGCGGTGCACGCCGTACGGGGTGAGGCCTTCGGCCCGAAGCCGCTCGCACATGTCGTCGACGCCGCGATCGGCGGAGGCGCGGTCGTTGTCGCCGGTGAAGTGCAGGCGCGCACCGGCGAGCAGCGCGAGCGCGTGATTGCCCACGGGGCCCTCGCGGGGCGGGTCGCCGAAGCTCACGAGGGTGGAGCCGAGGCCGCGCGTGCGCGCCGCGAGCGCGGCGAGCATCGCCCAGTTGCTCTGCGGCCCCCCGGCCGTGACGAGATGGTCGCAGCCCTGCGCCAACGCGTCGGCGAGCAGGTACTCCAGACCGCGCACCTTGTTGCCGCCGAGACCGAGGCCCGTCAGGTCGTCCCGCTTGAACCAGACCTCGACGCCGATCCGGTCGGACAGCCGGGGGGCCGGATGCAGCGGGGTGGGGAGGGTCGCGAGCCGGACTCGGGCGACGTCCGCGAGATCGGCCATGGTCACCCCGTCGCGGCGTGCGGCGCGAGGACCCGATCGACGAACGCACCCGTGGCGCCCAGCGCGGCCCGAGGGTCGAGCGCGGCGGCGAGATCCTCCTCCGACAGCCCGGACGGCCCGACGAGACCCGCCTGCCGCAGCGCCGTCGCAAGATCCACCTGCTGCTCGACGCCGGCCATCGTCGCGGCGTACACCTGCTCGTGCGCGACGTGCTTGCCGAGGCGACCCGCGAGGAGCCGCATGACCGGCTCGGACATGGGATACCCGCGCTGCGCGTCGAGGTTGGCGCGCATGCGGGGCTCGTTCACCTGCAGCCCCTCGAGCAGGCGTCCGGCGAACGAGAGCGCAGCGCCGGTGAGGAGACAGGCTTCCGGCAGCCAGAGCCACTCCGCCTTCCACCCACGTCCGTCGCGCTCGTGCAGCGCCACGAGCCCCTCGAGCGCGGTGCCGGCGTCCGCACGGACGCAGCGCGCCAGCGTGTCGAGGTGCTCGGCCAGCTCGGGGTTCCGCTTGTGCGGCATGGTGATGCTGCCGACCTGGCCCGGGGTGAACGGCTCGGCCAGCTCACCGATCTCCGGCCGCTGCAGCTCGTAGATCTCGTTGCCGATCTTGCCGAGAGTCCCCGTGACCATGGCGAGGAGCGTCGCGAACTCCGCAAGCCGGTCCCGGGCCGTGAGCCACGGCATGTCCGGCACGCCGAGCCCGAGCTGGTAGGCGAAGTCGTCGAGGAGCCCCGGGCCCTGCTCGCCCCAGAACTCGAGGGTTCCGAGGGCACCTCCGAGCTGCGCGACCTGCAGGCGCGGGCGTGCCTCGGCCAGCCGGACGAGGTGGCGGTCGAGCTCTCCCACCCAGACGGCGGCCTTGTAGCCGAAGGTGATCGGCAGGCCCGGCTGGCCGTGGGTGCGCCCGCACATCAGGGTGTCGCGGTGCCGGCGTGCGAGGGCGACGGCGGCGTCGCGGCAACGGGCGACGTCGCGCTCGACGATGTCGAGGACGTCGCGCATGACGAGCGCGAACCAGGTGTCGGTCACATCCTGGACGGTGGGGCCGACGTAGACCCACTCCGCGCACGACGGCGGCAGGACGTCGCGCAGCACGCGGATCAGCCCGAGCGTGGAGTGCCCGGTGGCCCGGGTCTCGGCGGCCACCCGCTCGAGGTCGAGCAGCTCCACGCGTGCGTGCCGGGCGATCTCCTCGGCCGCCTCGGCCGGGACGATCCCGTGCGCGGCCTGCGCCCGCGCGAGCGCCACGAGGATGTCGAGCCACCGCGCCGTGCGCCCCTCGTCGTCGAGCAGGGCCCGGACCTCGTCGGTCGACCAGAGGTGACGGTAGACGGCGGAGTCCGGGGGCAGCGCCGTCATCGGCGGCCCCCCTCCAGCACGGGGTCGACGGTCGACGGGCCCGCAGCCGAGGGCGAGACGCCCTGCACGGCCTCGGGCGCCAGCGGCAGCAGCATGTGCCGCAGACCCTCGCGCACCTCGTCCAGGTTCGTGCCCCAGGGCACGACCGCGCGGGTGGCGTCGACCTCCAGCCCGCGTTCGATGAGGCAGCACTTCGAGAGGGTGAGCTCGCCCGGTGCCGCGGGCTCGGCCTCGGCGCGCTTGCGGGGGCAGAGCTCGACGCGCGGCGGCTCGTCGCCGTAGAAGTGCCGGTGGAACTGCAGCGAGCGCTCGCAGCCGATGAGGGTCCAGTCGCCGCGCTCTGCCGGCCGGGTGTCGAGGAACGAGACGGGAGCGCCGAGCTCGGTGCCCGAACCGCGGCACGGCAGGAGGTACCCGGCAGCGGGGTTGGCCGCCGCGAGGTCGTGCACGTCGACGGCGTCGAGCACGAGGTTCACCGGTGGCAGGTCCTCGTCGTAGGCGATCACCTGCTGCGCCTGCGCGAAGAGCTTGGGCGGGTAGGGCGGCACGACCTCGGTGACCCTGACCGTGATGGGGGCGGGCTCCCAGAGGAAGTTGACGTGCTCGAACCGGCCGAGCACCACGGTCACCCGAGCACCGGGGACCGCTGCGGCAGCCAGCGACGTCGCGTTGCCGACGTCGGTCTCCGGGCTCTCGACCCAGGCCGTCTCGTCCGGTCCGGCGAGCAGCCGGGCCTCGACCACGGGCGAGAACAGCGGCTCCAGGCTCTCCTTGCGCACGGCTACGAGCGCCGTGGCGCCGTGGGACCGCAGCGCGAGGTAGTCGGTGCGCCGGTACACCTCGCGGCCGAGGAGGTAGTCGAGCACGGCCTCCTCGGTCAGCGGGAAGTCGACCTCCTGGACCGACAGCCCGCGGTAGGGGTTCGCCCGGGTGTTCGGTGCAGGCGTGGGGATCACGAGGGCTCCTAGAGGTTGCGGAGGTTGGCGTTCCCCGCCCGCAGGCGCGACAGCTGGACGAAGTGCTCGGGGTTGAGGAACAGCTCGTTCATCCACCCCAGTGTGTCGATGGTGAGCCCTTCAGGACGGTGGATCAGGTAGTCGAGGTACTGGAACGCGTCCTTGGCGCCGTACCCGACGTGGTGGGCGCCGAGCACCTTGCGGCTGTCGCCGTCGACGACGAGCTTCTGGAAGCCCGACAGCTCCGGCTTGCTGAACGCGTAGAGCATCGTCCCCTCGGCGCAGGGCAGCGGCAGGTTCTCGGTGTCGAGGTCCTTCACGGTCGGCGGCATCTGGATGATGATGACGTCGTCGTAGACCTCGCGGGCCTCGGCCTCGGTGAGCCCGACCCACGAGACCTCGTACGTCGTGTGCAGCGAGTCCGGGTACTCCGTGAAGTCGAACTCGAGGTCCTCGCCCATGATGTTGCGCGCTGCGGTGACGCCGCTCTTGCGCGCCTTGAACATCTCCATCGGCCCGTCGATCATGTCGCCGATCGCGTAGACGCCCGGCACCGACGACTGCATCCGGTGGTTGACCACGACGCGGCCGACGTCGTTCACCTGGATCCCGAGGGCCTCCTGCGCCTGCTGCACCAGCGGACGCTCGCCCGTGCCGAGGAAGACGAAGTCGGTCGGGAGGTCGACCTCCTCGCCGGTCTCGAGGCGAACCGTGACGCTCGTGACGTGGCCGTCCTCCCCGTTGACCTGGACGGGGTGGGTGCCCTCGAGGATCGTCATGCCGCGCTTGCGCATGCCGCCGACGACGTACTGGCGCAGGTCCTCGTCGATGTGGTGGAGGCTCTTGGTGCGCATGAGCGGGGAGCGCGACACGATCGTGGTCGTGCAGCCGGTCGCGTGGAAGAAGGCGCCGTACTCCATCGCCACCTTGCTGCCGCCGATGATGACGCAGGTCTTCGGCTCGTAGTCGAGCTCCTCGACCAGGGTCACGAAGTCGTGCACGCCCGCCAGATCGAGACCGGGGATGTCGGGCCACACCGGACGTGCGCCCATGCCCAGGACGAGGTTGCGGGCCTTGAACGTGCGACCCGCAGCGGTGACGGTCGTCGCGTCGACGATCGTGGCGTGCGCGTTGAGCACGTACTCGACGTCGAGCTGCTCCTTGGTCTGCCAGTTCATGAACGCGTGCGCCGAGCCGCGTCCGGCGCGGAACAGGTTGATGAGGTCGAGGATGCGGGCCCGGTCGGCGTCGAACTTGGGGAAGAAGAGCTCGTCGGAGAACCACCGCATCCGGTCGAGCTCCTCGGCGGCCTCGGAGAACAGGTGGTGCGGCACGCAGGCCTGGTGCGGGCACGAGCCGCCGAGGAACGGCCACGCGTCGATGATCAGCGGGCGTCCGCCCATCGCCTTCATGTACGCCGCGCCGAAGCGCCCCCCGGCGCCGCCGCCGATGAAGATCGCGTCGTACTCGACCTCGCTGCCGTCGTCGACGAGGTTGAGGATCGGCTCCGACGACGGGTCGGTCATCGCGTCGTCGATCAGTTCGATCCACTCGCCAAGGTTCGGGTGCTGGTGGCGGATGTCCACGGGCTCAGTCCTTCCGGTCCGGGTCGTGCACGGGGTGTTCGGGTGTGCCGGTCGTCCCGGCGGTCTGGGGGGTGGCCTGCGCACCGTCGCGGGCGATGCGGACCAGCTCGACCTCGACGGTCGCCAGCCGCGAACGCTGGTCCTGGGCCGCCGCGAGCCGGTCCGCGGCCGCACGGCCGAAGCGGTCGGCCATGTCGCCGACGGTGGCGGGGGCGGCACCGCCGATGCCGGTGCGCGTGGCCACGATCGAGACCGGGTCGACCACGTCCGCGAGCTCCTCGGGCGCGATGCCGAGGGGTGCGCCGAGCACCGCGGTGGCAGCGGCGTCGAGGCGCGCGGCGGTGATGTCGCGGCCCGTCCCGCCGTCGGCGGCCGTCGCGCGCACGGCGTGCGCGACGACCTCGTAGGCGCTGCGATAGTCGAGGCCGCGCGTGCTCATCACGTGCTCCGCGATGTCGGTGGCCTGCGTGAACGACGCGTTCAGCGCGCGGCTCATGGCGGCCTCGTCTGCGCGCAGCCCGCCGACCACGCCGGTCATGAGCCGGGTCGCCAACGTGGCCCTCGACAGGGCCCGCGGCACCTCGCCGTACGCCACGATGAGCCCGTCGCTGCGGGCCGACGGGGTTCGGCTCGTGGCCAGCAGACCCGTGAGCCTCCCGATGAGGACGCCGGCATGGGCGCGGACCATGCCGAGCGCATAGGGGTTGCGCTTCTGCGGCATCATCACGCTGCTGCGGGCGTGGCCGTCGGCCAGCTCGACCCAGGCGAACTCGTCGCTGGCCCAGATCTCGAGGTCCTCCGCCAGCTTGCTGAGCGAGACCACGAGGCTCGTCGCGGCGGAGACCGCAGCGACGAGACCGTCCGTCTGCCACATCGCATCGCGGGTGTGCTCGAGCACCCGGTCGAAGCCGAGCAGCTCGGCGGCGCGGCCGCGGTCGTAGCCGAGGCGGCCACCGTTCGTGCTGCCCACCCCGGCCGGGCTGCCTCCGAGCAGGTCCAGCTCGGCGAGGAGCCGCTGGAGGTCGCGCTCGACCGGCGGCACGAACGCCAGCAGGTAGTGGCCGAAGGTCGAGGGCTGGGCGTGCTGCAGATAGGTCTGGTCGGCAAGGTACGTGGTGGCGTAGCGCCCCGCGGCCTCGCTCGTGGCGGCACAGAATCCGGCTGCCGCCTCGACGAGGTCGAGCACGTCCTGGCGCAGTCTCAGCCGCACCGCGACGCGCACGGCCTCTCGTCGCGTGCGCGCCACGTGCAGCCAGCCCGCATCCTCGCCGATCTGCTGCGCGAAGCGTCGCTCGCGGCAGTTGTAGAGCTCGCCGTTGACGGGGTCGTAGCCGAACGCCTCGGCCGGCACGGCGTCGGCCTCCACCAGCACGTCGACGAGCCGGGCCGCCGCCGCCGCGGGCACCAGGCCCTGCTCGCGCAGCACGACGACGTGCGCGAGGTCGGCCACGTTGAGCCAGTGGTGCAGCAGCGGGGCGTCGTCCACCTCGAGGGCGAACCCGGCCTCGACCAGCTCGGGGGCGTAGGACCCCAGCGGCTTCTTCATCGTCCGGGACCGCCTCGTCGCGTGCGGGAGCGCGGCCCGGCGCACCGGGGGACGAGCGTCGAGGCAGCCGAGGCGCCCGGCGACGCAGGAGCGCTCCGCACGCACTCAGGATCACGATCGCGCCGCTCGGATGGCATGTCCCGACGAGACGAAGATCCCGCCCCCTCCTGTACGCAGGGGACGTGTGACCGACGAGCCGGCAGGCGCCATCGTTGGCTGGCGGCCAGACCCCTCCACCGGACCGGCTCGTGGCCACGACCGAGGAGGAACGATGCCCGACGGCACGATGCTCGCAGCGCTCTACCGCGGAACCGGCCCGGCTGCCGAGGTGCTCGAGGTCGTCGAGGTCGCGCGCCCGGACCCCGGACCGGGTGAGGTGCGCGTCCGGGTCGCGGTGTCGGGCATCAACCCCACGGACGTGAAGAACCGCGCGGGGATCATGACCTGGCCGATCGACGGCTTCCAGGTGCCCCACCACGACGGCGCCGGCACCATCGACGCGGTCGGACCGGGTGTGGATCCGGGACGGATCGGCGAGCAGGTCTGGCTGATGATGTCCGCCCACGGCAACGCGTGGGGGACGGCGGCCCAGTGGTGCGTCGTCCCTGAGTGGAAGGCGCGGCGGCTGCCGCCCGACACCGATCCGCTGCTCGGCGCCACCCTCGGCGTGCCTGCCGTGACGGCGGCGTACGCCCTCACGGCCGACGGGTCGGTCGAGGGCCGCGACGTACTGGTGCACGGCGGCGCCGGCGCGGTGGGCCGATGCGGGATCGAGCTCGGCCGGTGGGCCGGTGCGCGGGTGATCACCACGGTGAGCAGCGAGGCCAAGGCCGAGGTCGCGAGGACCGCAGGTGCGGACCTCGTCGTCGACTACCGGACCGAGGACGTCGTCGCCGCGGTGCGCGGGTTCTCAGCCGGTGTGCACCGTGTGGTCGAGGTGTCCTTGGCGGCCAACGCCGCGATCGACACCGAGGTCTGCGCCCAGGACGCGGTCGTCGTCGTCTTCGCCACCGATGGCGGTGAGGCGGTGCTGCCCGTGCGTCCGTCGTTGCTGAAGAGCCTGTCCTTCCGCTTCATCCTTCTCTACAACCTCGACCGCGAGGCCCTCGAGCTGGCGTCGGGTGTGGTCGAGCGCGCGCTGGACGATCGGGCGCTGACCCTCCCTCCGATCACCCGGTTCGCGCTCGAGGACATCGCCGCGGCGCACCAGCTGCAGGAGAGCGGGCCGTTCGGACGCGTGCTCCTCGACATCCCCTGACGGGGAGCGGCTACCCGCCGATGCGTCCGGCGATGATGCTCGTGATCACGACCGAGGTGATGGTGACGGTCGAGAAGCCGGCGACGATCATCTTGGGCAGGATCTGGCCCTCGATGGCCGCGACCTCCTCGGGGGTCTCGCCGGCTCCGCGCGCTGCCTCCTGCGACAGGATCATCGTGCCGGGGAAGCCGTAGAGGCTCGTGAGCCCGATCGCGACCGACATCGGGACGCTGTAGCCGAGCGTCTTGCCGACCAGCGCCGAGAAGCCGGCGATGCCGACGAGGCCGAAGGTGAAGGCGAGCAGCAGCGGGAGCGCGAGCTCGGTGACGTCGGACGGCTGGATCGTGGCCAGCGGACCGAACACCAGGATCATGATCGCGATCATCATGAGCCCGAGGGAGTCGATGCCGCCGAGCACCGACGGCTTGAAGACGCCGAGGGTTCGCAGCGCGACGCCCAGGACCAGGGCGACGACGAACGTGTTGAGCGTGCCGTTCGTGAGGTTGTTGATGCCGAGGCTGACGAGCACAGCGATGCCGACGACGAGCAGCGTGCCCGCGGTGGTGCGCAGGGCGGGAGGCAGGATCGTCCTGGGTTCGCCGCCGTCCTCCGTCGCCTCCTCGGGCACGACGAGGTTGCCGGCGCGGTACTCGCCCTTCAGCCGGTTCGCCTCGCGCTTGAGGATGATCGAGGTGAGCGGGAAGCCGATGAGGCCCTGCAGGGCGGCGATGAGCACGGGGAAGATCGCGATGCTCGTGAGCCCGACGCCGAGCGCAGCCTCCTGGATGATGAGCACCGAGATCGCACCGCCGCTGAGCGAGCCCGTGCCGGCGATGACGAAGTCGAGGGCCTGCGCGTAGCCGTCCTCGGCGGCGCCGCTGATGCGGCCGCCGAAGAGGAGGGCGGCGACGTACAGCATGATGCCGATGCCGAGGACCGTCGCGACGCCGACGAGGAACGTCTTCCACTGCTTGATGAAGTCGTCGAGGCTGATCATCGTGCCGAGGTGCACGATGATGAACCCGACCACCACGCCCGCCAGGGCGAGCAGCGATGACGCCTGCAGCAGGTCCTCGGGGAAGATCCCGGTCAGGAAGCCGACCAGGAAGATCATCGACGCGACGAACAGCGACGACAGCAGCGACTTCGTCTTCTTGGCGACGAGGTCGCTGACCGTCCACACGGCCATGACGACGACGAAAGCGAGCACCGGGTTCATGGGGGCCTCCGAGCCGGAACCTAGCAGCGGCTCGGCGGCTCCGCCCGTGCTCACGGTTTCGATCGGTGCTGGGGCGCCGGGTAGTCTGGGCGCACCATGAGATTGATTGAGTACGACGCCACCGACCTGACTCCGGAGGCATGGCGATCGGGTGGTGACGCTCGCGCGTTCAACCCGACGATCGCCGAGATCGATGGCGGCTACGTGATCGCCTACCGCGTCGTCCAGGTCGACTCCGACCACCGTCGTATCGCCACCGCACGGCTCGACAGCGACCTCGCGCTCGTGCCCGGCAGCGTCGTTGCTCTCTCCGACGAGATCACCTTCGCCGACCCGCACCTCCCCGAGCGCTCGCGGGAGTGGCACGCCGATCCCATGTTCCTGCGCCTCAAGGGGCGCCTCTACCTCCTCTGGAACGACGGCAACACGCGCCCGTTCAACCACCAGTTCCTCGCCGAGATGACCGACGACGGCCAGCACGTCGCGGCACCGGCTCGCGAGCTGACGACGGCCGACCGCCGCGAGGTCGAGAAGAACTGGGCCCTGTTCGAGTCCGACGGCGAGGTGTACCTGAGCTACACCTACCGCCCCCACCGCGTGCTGCGCGTCGACCTGGACACGACCGAGCCGACCCTCGTCGCGACCCCGGCGTACACGAGCGACTTCCCCACCGAGTACGAGCGGATCTTCGGTGTGGTGCACGGCGGCTCGCAGCCGGTGCGCGTCGGCGACACCTTCGTCACCATGGCGCACTCGAGCTTCTCGCTCCCCGAGGGCCGGGTCTACCGCGGTGTGCTCGTGGAGTTCGAGGCCACGGCGCCCTTCCGCGTGCGCCGCATGTCCAAGGCGCCGTTCGACCTGCCGAACGCCGCCGGTGCCGAGTTCAAGCACGACAAGCTGAACCCGAACGTCCACGAGGTCATCTACCCGCGCGGCCTGGTGCGTCACGGTGACGAGTGGATCGTGGCCTACGGGCTCAACGACGAGGAGTGCGCGATCGCGGTGGTGCCCGCCGCCGCGTTCGCCAGCAGCTTCGGGCCGAAGGTGTCGACGTCGTACACCCTGGGCGCCGAGGACGTCACCCTGTCGCGGCTCCGGCGCGCGCCCGCGGTGAAGACCGACGGCCGCCAGCTGCCGGTCTTCTGGTTCGACGCGAAGGGTCGGCTCTTCGACACCTTCGTCGGCGGCCGACGGTTCGCGACGGGCAACTTCGGCGACATCGCCTCACGTCAGATCGCCGAGCAGCTCTCCGGCGTCCAGGCCCGCACCGCCCTCCCCGGGGAGCCGCGTCTGCTCGCGATCGGCTCGGTGCTCCACCGTGCGCACGACGGCGACGTCGTCTGGGGCTCGGGCGTCAAGGGCGAGAAGGACCCGCTGCCCGAGGGCATCGACCTCGATGTGCGCGCCGTGCGCGGCCCGCTCTCGCTCGAGTACCTGCAGCAGTCCGGCGTGAACACCGACCGCGTCACGCACACCTTCGACCCGGGTGTGCTCTTCCCGCACCTGTACGCCGCAGAGCTCGCGAAGAGCCCCTCGCGCGGCGGCGACCGGATCATCCCGCACTACCACGACGACCTCGAGATGCGTCGCCGTCTCCCGGCGTATTCCGAGTCCTTCGTCTCGGTCGACTGCACGCCGCTGGACATGATGCGTGCGATCAAGGGCGCCGACCGCGTCTTCTCGAGCTCGCTGCACGGCGTGATCTTCGCCGAGGCGATGGGCATCCCGGCGTACTGGCTGGCGCCGGTCGGCGGGGAGAACGAGCTCAAGTACTACGACTACTACTACGGCACCGGCCGCAGGGACGTGAAGCGGTTCGAGTCGCTCGAGGACGCCATGGCCTCCGAGCCGATGCCCCTCCCGACCTTCGACATTGAGGGCTACCTCAGCACGTTCCCGCACGACCAGGTGGCGCGGCTGGCGTCCACGTCGGTGAGCCCGGGGCAGCGCTTCGACCTCCGCAACTGGACCGGGCTGCGCCTCAACACATTCTTCGCGCTCGAGGGCTTCGACCTGCGTGACAGCAGCGGTGTCTGGATGACCTCCACGCGCGCGGCCATCGGCACGGTGGTGCGTGCCGAGCCCGGCGATCAGGTGGCCATCACCCTCGCCTTCACCCCGACCGACCGCCGGGCCCTGGCCGACTCGCTGAGCCTGCGGGCGCAGGCGAACGGCGGGCCGGTGCAGGTCGTCCGCTGGCGCAGCGGAGGCACCGGGCGCGTCGAGGTCACGCTCGCGTTCACGGCCACCGCCAAGGACACGCCCGTCCAGCTCGACCTCGAGCTCGAGGACGGCGGCCCGGTCTCGCGCCGTGGCCCCCGCGACGCCAGGCGACTGGCGCGCAAGGTGCTCCCGTCGGCGATCGCGCCGGCGTACCGCGGCGGTCTGCTGTCGTGGGTGCGCGTCTCGTCGGTCCCGCGCGGGAGCCGTCCGGCGTAGAGCCTGCGGGGAGGCCGGAGCCTCGGCTCCGGGCTACCGGTGCGTCAGCTCGCCTGGACGCAGGCGGTGCTGTCCTTCAGGCAGGCCGTGATCTCGCGCGCCAGCCACGGGCCGAGGGTGCGGGAGTACGTGCCCGAGAGGTGCAGCCCGTCGAAGTAGACCGAGACGCCGCCGACCGCGAAGTAGCACTGCGTCTCGTCGCAGAACCGGCTCGCGATGTCGATCGTCTTGAGGTCGGGGACCCGCCTCTCCATCTCGGCGGTCACCACCTGGGCGAGGAGCGCGCGGCTCACCGGGTTCGAGCACTGGCCGTGCTGCTGGAGGCACTCCGGCCCGTCGCGCCGGCTCACGACGCCGTCGGTGAGCGGTACGTCGCTGAGCCAGATGAGCGGCTTGCCGGCTGCGCGCACGCGCGAGATCGCGTCGACGTAGCCGTCGAGCGGTCGTGAGCCGTCGGCGTACCCGGCACGGAGGTCGGCCATGACGACGAGGTCGGCCTGCGGGACGAGCGTCGATACGACCCACGCGTTGCGCTGCTTGCAGCCGGCCAGCTCCTCGGCCGTGGTCTCGCGCAGCTCGTTCGGCGGCGGCGGCTCCATCGACGCGGGGCACCCGGCCCGCGCGGCGACGATCACCTTCATGTCGAGATCCTTGCCCACCGCGTCGAACGCGTCGCTCCAGGCGGCGGCGTGCGAGTTGCCCCAGAGCAGGAGCGTCTTCTGGCCGTTGGGATCGCCGTACTCGCAGATGATGGTGCTGAACGGGCCGAGGTCGTCCGAGCACCGCGGCTTGCGCGACGCGATCGGCAGGTCGTTGTGGCCGGCGAGCGCGGCAGCCTGGCTCACCGGCGCGAACGGGTTGGCGCAGTCGTGGTCGAGGGCTGACGCGCCGAAGCAGCTGCCCGGCGTCTTGGTCTCCTGCTCGAACTCCTCGGTGGCTGCGGCCACCCGGGTCGCGCCGGCGTTCGAGAACGCGACCGAGGCGCCCACGACGACGGCGACGGCGACCGCACCTACGGCCCAGGCGCGCGCCGTGGTGCGCAGCAGCGAGCCACGGCGGAACGGCTGCTCGACGAGGCGATAGCTCAGCTCCGAGAAGCCCAGCATCACGACCAGCAGCAGCAGGAGCTCGCCGGTGCTGAGGGCGCGGCCGAGTGCCAGCGGCGCGAAGATCAGCAGCGGCCAGTGCCAGAGGTAGACCGAGTAGGAGATGTCGCCGAGGTGCTGGATCGGGCGAGGCCCGGCGAGGCGGTCGAACGAGAACCGGCCGGTCGGCCCGCCGAGGAGCACGAGGCACGTGCCCACGGTCGGCAGGAGGGCGGCGTACCCGGGGTAGGGGGTGTCGACCGTGATGACGACCATGCCGACGCCGATGAGCACGAGCCCGACCCATGGGGCCACGCGCAGACCGCGGACCGCCACGAGGGCGACGAGCCCGCCTGCCGCCAGCTGCCAGATGCGGGCGGGGGTGACGAAGTACGCCGGGCCCGGGTTGGCCACCGTGATGTAGAGCGAGTAGACGAGGCTCGACACGAGCACCAGGCCCATGATGAGCCCGGTGATGCCGCGCCCGCCCAGCCGCCCGCGCCCGCCGAAGCGCTTCGTGATCAGGGCGCCGACGAGCAGCAGGAGCGGCCAGAAGACGTAGAACTGCTCCTCGACCGACAGGGACCAGTAGTGCTGCACCGCCGTGGGGGTCGCGCCCTCAGCGCCGTAGTCGACGGCCTGCGCCGCCAGCATCCAGTTCTCCAGCGACACCGCCGAGGCCAGGACGTGCCGCCCGAGGTCGAACCACTGCGACACCGGCACGAGGAACCAGGACGCGATGAGCACGAACACGAGCACCACGGTGGCGGCGGGCATGATGCGGCGGATGCGTGCGGCCCAGAACCTTGCGGCGAACGCGCCGGCGCCGTACTTCGTGACGTCGCGCAGGATCTTGCCCGTGATGAGGAAGCCGGAGACGACGAAGAAGACGTCGACGCCGGTGAAGCCGCCCGGCAGGAGCGACGGCCAGAAGTGGAAGATGACGACCGAGGTCACCGCGATCGCGCGCAGGCCCTGGATGTCGGCCCGCACGCGGTGAGCGGGGGCGGGAGAAGGGGACCCTTCGGCGGCCGCGGCGGTACCTGCCGCGTCGGCAGGGAGGGTCCCTTGGGTCACCGGCCGATTGTACGGGCCCCCGGAGGCAGCGCCTGCGCCCGTGCTCTGCCCCAGGATGCCCACGACGGATAGGGACGCTGGGATGTCTGCGTGCGTTCCACGGTCAGGGCGTGGGAGGCCCGTTCCTCGTGCTGGGAGGGGCTCGTCGTGACGTACGCCACGCTCAACCGGGCTGCTGCAGGCCGAGCCGCATGCGGGCGGCCCGCTCGGCTGGCGAGGTCGACGACAGAGCCCACATGAGGATGTCGATCATGCCGCGGGCGGCCCTCACCGCTCCCGGGCGCTGCGGCAGGCCGAGCAGAGCGGCGTCGGCCGGGTCGAGCGTGGCGGCAGCCGCGAGTGCGAGCACGCGGTAGGGCGCGCGGTAGGCGATCGGCAGGTTCGGTGCGCGCAGGAACGCGGCGACGTCCTCGGTGGCGGGGGCGCGGCCGAAGCCGGGGTCGGCGCGGTACTCGTCGAGCTGCGCGCGGAGCTCGGCCTGCGTCTGAGGGAGGTCGGTCGCGCCGAGCAGCTCGGCCGAGGCCGCCCACTCGGCCACGTACGCGTCGGGACCGCCCGGGATCTCGCGGCTGCCGAGCGCGAGGTGCGCGGTGAGGAAGGAGTCGGTGAACGCGTCGTGCACCCAGCGCAGCAGATCCGGGTCGGACGCGGAGTAGGGCCGGCCGTCCGGGCCGGTGCCCGTGACGCGCTCGTGCATGCTGCGCACTGCGGCGGCCGTCGCCTGCGCGGTGGCGACGTCGGCGAAAGTCGTGATCACGAGCCACTGCGTCGTACGCCGGAGCCGCCCGATGGTGTCGGTGCGGTACGCCGAGTGCTCGGCGACGCCGGTGACCGCGCCCGGCTGCAGCGCCTGCATCATGAGCGCGCGCACGCCGCCGACCAGGGTGCTGAGGGAGCCGTGCACGACCCACGAGGGGCCGTCGGGCTCGACGAGGCAGTCGGCGTCGCCGGTCGCGATGCGTGCCACCCACGGAGGCGTGCCATTCGGGTCGCCCGACAGGAGCGTGCGGAACATGCGGGCGACGAGCGGCACGTTGGCCTGCGGGACCTGCAGCGGCTCGGAGGCGGGGCTGAGGTCCGACGCGGTCATGCCTCCACCATGCCCGACTGCGCAGGGGATGCAATTCGGCCACCTGCACGGTGGCGCGCGGCCGCGCGCCCGCGACCGGCATGATCGCGGCGTGGATCCCTCAACCGACCAGCCCGTCGTACGCCGCATCGCCCTCGTCGGGCTGGGGAGCGTCGGCCGGGCGCTGGCGGTCCTGGTGGCCGAGCGGCACGAGCAGATCGTGGCCGAGCTCGGCGTCGATCTGCGCATCACCGGCGTCATGACGCGGACGCTCGGCCTCGTCGACGCTGCCGACGGTCTCGACCTGGCCGAGCTCGCGCGCGGAGCTGCCTCAGGCGGTCGGCCCTATGACGTGCGGGAGGTCGGCGCCTGGCTGGAGCACAGCCGGGCCGACGTCCTCGTCGAGGCGAGCGTCGTCGACCTCGACTCCGGGGAGCCGGCCACGGGCTTCCTGCGCGAGGCGCTGGGCCGCGGCATCCACGGGGTCACCGCCAACAAGGGGCCGGTGGTGCACGCGTATCGCGAGCTGACGGCCCTCGCCGATGCCCACGGCGTGCGGTTCCGGTTCGAGGCCGCCACCGCCGACTGCCTGCCGATCTACAACCTCTACCGCGAGTCGCTGCCGCTGGACCGGCCGCACCGCTTCCGCGGGATGGTCAACGGCACGACGACGGTGATCCTCGAGACCATCGAGGCGGGCGGCACGTACGCCGACGGCGTGGCCGAGGCGCAGCGCCGGGGGATCGCAGAGGCGGACCCGAGCCTCGACGTCGACGGACACGACGCGGCGGTGAAGGTGATCGCGATCGCGAACGTGCTCATGGGTGCCGACCTCCGGCTGACCGACATCGCCGTGACGGGCATCCGGGACCTCGACCCGGTCGAGGCGCGCGACGCCGCTTCCGCCGGCACGCCGATCCGCCTCGTGGCCGAGATCGAGTCCGTCGACGGCGTCGTGCACGCGCGCGTCGCCCCGGAGCGGCTCGATGCCCGCGACCCGTTCGTGCGCGTCGGCGGCGACGACCTGGCCGTCCACTTCGACGGCGACCTCATGCCCGGGATCACCGTCGTCGGGCACGGCCTCACGCCCCGTGAGACGGCGTACGGCGTGCTGTCGGACATCGTTGGAGTGCTGCGCGGGCGCTGATCCTCTGCCGGCGGTCAGGGCTGGGAGACGACGAGGCCGGCCTGCGAGGACTCACGTGTGCGACGGGTTCCGAAGAGTGTGGACATGGTTCCTGCTCCTGACGGTCTCGGCAGTGCTGCGGCGCCCCTTGCTCGTGGGGCTGACGGGAACGACTCTCCTCAGCCAGCGCGTGCGGCACCGTGGCCGCGGCGACCGTCGTACCGTCGTCGTGCTGACAGAGGTCACCGCCGCTGCACCGTGCGGGCAGGTCCGGCTCGTGGACGTCGACGGCTCGGTGCTGACCGGGCCTGCCGCCGGCGAGCTGGAGGTGTCGGTCGACGGCGTGCATCGGGCCGAGGGCATCGGGGGCTCCGTGAGACGAAGCAAGCCGATCGACCGCGGGTCGTCGAGGGAATGCACGTCGACAGTCCACTCGTGGCGGTACCCCTCCGGCCCTCTCTCGCATCGACGAGAGGCGGCAGTGGAGTGCTCATGGCGCCAGCGCGGGTGGGACACTGATGGTGCAACCCGGATTCACGGGAGGTGAGTTCGATGACGACACCTGCCATGCCGGCTGGGGCCACACCGACGCGGCACCAGAGCCAGCCACGCCGACGCTCCACCACCCTTACCTGGTGGTCGCTGGCGATGATCCCTGCCTCTGTGGTCAGCGCGGTCCTTGCCTTCGTCCTCGGAGCCGTGCTGATGGCCGCCACGGGAACACCGGAGGGCGCGCTGCTGACCTCGGCAGGACTTGAGGGATGGCTCGCGTGGTTCGCGGTGCTGCTGACGTTCCTGTCCGCCCCGGTCGCGGGCGTCGTGCTCGCGGTCCTCGCGCGGCGCTCTGGTGGTGGCGGACGGGCCATCCTTGCCCTCGTGGTCAACGGCTGCATCGCGGCGTACTTCGTGGTCAGCGCTGTCGGGAACCTGTTCCTGTAGCGCGCCACTGGTATGCGGTCGACCGGCCGATCGGCTTCCGCGATCCAAACCGGCGCATGCACCCGCGCCCCATCGGTGGGGTCGTTCACGCCCCCACATCGCACGTGCTGCGGCCCGTGACCTGAGCAAACAACGAAGCCGACCCAGCCCGTCGGCGGATCGGCTTCGTCGTGCTGCTGTCTCAAACAACGCGCGCCCGAGAGGGCTCGAACCTCTGACCTTCTGATCCGTAGCGCGCCCCGGATCGTGCTCGGGCATGTCGTGAGTGCAAGCGCACCAACGGATTTCGGCCTCGGAGGGGTCCGAACAGGCCGGAAATGGTACGAAGAGATGGCACGAGAAAAGGCACGGCTGGACCCGAACGATCACTCATCTCGTAGTGGTTGCGTCGTCAGACGCGGGGTGCTCGAATCCCCGCCGTCTGTCGTGCCGCGCGACCGCGTTCCCCATACCCAGCGGAAAGCCCGTGCCCGGCTGCTAGCGTGCCAACGCCGTCCAGGGAGGGGCCCAGTCCGGGCACGACAGACGGCGGGGAACGAGGCGAGGCATGTCCAGTCGTTCGACGCTCGGGCGGCGCAGAGGCTTGATCGGCTTCGTAGCAGGCGTCGTGGTGACGGCCGCCGTCGTGGGCGGCGGCGCCGCGATCGCCGCAATCCCGTCGACGACGACATCGACTTACACCGCGTGCGTGAACAAGACCAGTGGTGCGACCCGCGTCATCGACTACCAGGGTGGCAAGCGCTGCACCACCGCCGAGCGAACCATTACCTGGGGCAAGGGCTACCGAAATCGCGGCGCCTGGTCTGCCACAACCACCTACGCGCCCCTCGACGTGGTCCTCACGAAGGGGTCGTCGTACGTGGCCAAGATCGCCTCCACCGGCAAGGCGCCCGTCTCCAACACCTCCTCGTGGGCGCTGCT
>NZ_JBHSTI010000045.1:0-4447 GCF_042660085.1 Longivirga aurantiaca
CGGCAAGCTCATCGACTGCTCGTCGACCAACCCGGACGAGTGCGAGGTCTTCATCGTCGAGGGCGACTCCGCCGGCGGCTCCGCCCGCAGCGGCCGCGACCCGCGCACCCAGGCGATCCTCCCGATCCGCGGCAAGATCCTGAACGTCGAGAAGGCGCGCATCGACAAGGTGCTGCAGAACAACGAGGTGCAGGCGCTCATCTCCGCCTTCGGCACCGGCGTCCACGACGACTTCGACATCGAGAAGCTGCGCTACAACAAGGTCGTCCTGATGGCCGACGCCGACGTCGACGGCCAGCACATCACCACGCTTCTGCTGACGCTGCTGTTCCGCTTCATGAAGCCGCTGGTCGAGCGCGGCCACGTCTACCTCTCGCAGCCGCCGCTCTACAAGATCAAGTGGTCGCGCGAGGAGCCGGGCTACGCCTACTCCGACCGCGAGCGCGACGCCGTCATCGCAGCCGGTCTCGCCGCGGGCAAGAAGCTGCCCAAGGAGGAGGCCACCCAGCGCTACAAGGGCCTCGGCGAGATGAACGCCGACGAGCTCTGGGAGACCACGATGGATCCCGACCGCCGCGTGCTGCTGCAGGTCACGATCGACGACGCCGCGCAGGCCGACGAGATGTTCAGCGTCCTCATGGGCGAGGACGTCGAGAGCCGTCGGGCCTTCATCCAGCGCAACGCCCGCGACATCCGGTTCTTGGACATCTAATCCGCCTCGACATCTAGCCGTACGGCGCCCCTGCCCGATCCCCCGTCGTACCGCGAAGGAACCTCATGCCTGACGACATCGACACCACGACCACCGAGGCCGACGACTACAACCCCCGCATCGAGTCGGTCGACCTCCAGGTCGAGATGCAGCGCTCCTACATGGACTACGCCATGTCGGTCATCGTGTCGCGCGCGCTGCCCGATGTCCGCGACGGCCTCAAGCCCGTGCACCGCCGCGTGCTCTACGCGATGTTCGACGGCGGCTACCGCCCCGACCGCGGCTTCTCCAAGTGCGCGCGCATCGTCGGCGACGTGATGGGCAACTACCACCCGCACGGCGACAGCTCGATCTACGACACCCTCGTGCGCCTGTCGCAGCCCTGGTCGCTGCGCTACCCGCTCGTGTCGGGGCAGGGCAACTTCGGATCGCCGGGCAACGACCCCGCTGCCGCGATGCGCTACACCGAGGCGCGGATGGCGCCGCTCGCCATGGAGATGGTGCGCGACATCGACGAGGAGACCGTCGACTTCACGCCCAACTACGACGGCCGCACGCAGGAGCCTGTGATCCTGCCGAGCCGGTTCCCCAACCTGCTCGTCAACGGCAGCGCCGGCATCGCCGTGGGCATGGCCACCAACATCCCGCCCCACAATCTCGGCGAGGTGGCCGAGGCGGCGCAGTGGGCGCTCGCCCACCCCGGGGCCACCCGCGAGGAGATGCTCGAGGCGTTCCTCGAGCGCGTGAAGGGCCCCGACTTCCCCACCGGCGGGCTCATCGTCGGGCGCAAGGGCATCGAGGACGCGTACCGCACCGGCCGCGGCTCGGTCATGATGCGCGCCGAGGTCGAGGTGCAGGAGGACAACCGCGGCCGCACGCTGCTCGTCGTCACCCAGCTGCCGTACCAGGTCAACCCCGACAACCTCCTGCTGCGCATCGCCGAGCTCGCGAACGACGGCAAGATCTCGGGCATCTCCGACGTCCGCGACGACTCGTCGTCGCGCACCGGCATGCGCCTCGTGATCGAGCTCAAGCGCGACGCCGTCGCGAAGGTCGTGCTCAACAACCTCTTCAAGCACACCCAGCTGCAGGACAACTTCTCCTGCAACATGATCGCCCTCGTCGACGGGATTCCGCGGACCCTGCCGATCGACGGCTTCATCCGCCACTGGATCACGCACCAGATCGAAGTGATCGTGCGACGCACGACGTACCGCCTGCGCAAGGCGGAGGAGCGCGCGCACATCCTGCTCGGCTACCTGAAGGCGCTCGATGCGCTCGACGACGTGATCGCGCTCATCCGCGCGAGCGCCACCGTCGACGACGCGCGCACGGGCCTCATGGCGCTGCTCGAGGTCGACGAGATCCAGGCGACCGCGATCCTCGACATGCAGCTGCGCCGCCTCGCCGCCCTCGAGCGGCAGAAGATCATCGACGAGTACGACGACCTGCAGGCCAAGATCGCCGACTACAACGACATCCTCAGCAACGAGCCGCGCCAGCGCAGCATCGTGAGCGAGGAGCTCGCGGAGATCACGGCGAAGTACGCCGACGACCGCCGCAGCGTCATCATCCCCTGGGACGGCGAGGTCACCGACGAGGACCTCATCGCCGAGGAGGACGTCGTCGTCACGATCACGCGCGGCGGCTACGCCAAGCGCACGGTCGCCAGCCTCTACCGGGCGCAGCGCCGTGGCGGGAAGGGTGTGCGCGGCGCATCGCTGCGCGGCGACGACGTCGTCGAGCACTTCTTCGTGACGACCACGCACCACTACCTGCTGTTCTTCACCAACAAGGGCCGGGTCTACCGGGCAAAGGCGTACGAGCTGCCGGACTCCGGCCGCGACGCCCGTGGTCAGCACGTGGCCAACCTCCTGGCGTTCCAGCCGGAGGAGCAGATCGCGCAGGTCCTCGACGTCCGCGACTACCAGGCCGCGCCGTACCTCGTCCTCGCCACGCGCGACGGCATGGTGAAGAAGACGCGCCTCGACGAGTTCGACTCCAACCGCAGCGGCGGCGTCATCGCCATCAACCTGCGCGACGACGACGAGCTCATCTCCGCGCAGCTCGTCGACGAGGGCGCCGACCTCCTGCTCGTCAGCGCGAAGGGCATGTCGGCGCGGTTCACCGCGGACGACGACACCCTGCGCCCCATGGGTCGAGCGACCTCCGGCGTCATCGGCATGCGCTTCCGGGACGGCGACCACCTCCTCGCGATGGACACCATCCGCGAGGGCGCGTACGTCGTCACCGTCACCGACGGCGGCTACGCCAAGCGCACGCCGGTCGACGACTGGAACGCCAAGGGCCGCGGCATCTACGGCGTCCGGGCGATGAAGCTCGTCGAGGAGCGCGGGTCGCTCGTCGGTGCGCTCGTCGCGTCCGAGGACGACGAGGTCTACGCGATCGCGTCCGACGGCGTCGTCATCCGCACCCGCGTCGCGGAGATCCGGGCGACCGGGCGCGACACGATGGGCGTCTCGCTCATGGACGTGAGCGGCGACAACGCGATCGTCGCCGTCGCCCGCGGCGAGGCCGGGGACGACGACGACACCGAGGACGATGTCGACGGCGTCGACGGCGTCGACGGCACCGAGCCCGCCACGGACGGCGACGGCACGACTGCGCAGGCTCCGGAGACGGTGTCCGACGCGGCGGAGGCCGAGCCGTCGGTTACCGTGGAGACCGCGACCGACGACGAGACCGAGAGCTAAGGGGACCCGGTGGACACCGCAGGCACGACACCGCGCTCCTCGGAGCGGTCGGTGGCTGCTGGGCGAACGACCGCTCCCGACCGCCCTGCCGGGTCCGGTGCCGGCTCCGGCGCTGCTGCTCCGGAGCGCCCGGCCGCGCCGTCGCGTCCTGCGAGCGACCCGCGGGCGCAGCTCGACCCGCGCTCCGGCTCGGGAGCTCCGCAGGCGGTTCCCACGGCCCAGGTGCGACCCGCCGGCCCGCGCCGCGCGCGGCTCATGGTCACGCGGCTCGACCCGTGGTCGGTGATGAAGACGGCGTTCATGCTCTCGGTGTCGCTGTCGATCGTGATCGTGATGGCCGTCGCGCTGCTGTGGTGGACGCTCGACGTCACCGGAGTGTTCGCGGCCATCGCGCGCACGGTGGACGACCTCGCGGGCACGGCGTCCACCTCGTTCGACTTCGAGTCCCTCGTCGGGTTCAACCGGGTCATGGGCGTCTCGTTCGTCCTGGCGGCGATCGAGATCGTGCTGGTCTCGGCGCTCGCGACGCTGTTCGCGTTCCTCTACAACCTCTCGGTCGGCCTCACCGGCGGCCTCGAGGTCACGCTGTCCGAGGACTCCTGATCCGAGGGTTCGGCGTACGGTGAACCCTGCACGCCTCCCCGTTTTGGGGACCCCGCCGTGCTGGGGTAGCCTTCTCCGGCACGCCTGGGGCCTATAGCTCAGCCTGGTTAGAGCGCTTCCCTGATAAGGAAGAGGTCGATGGTTCAAGTCCATCTAGGCCCACCACCACGCCCCACCCGCTCGGGAAGGCAGGAACCGTGAAGAAGCTGCTCGTGATCGCCGCGCTCGCCGCGGTCGGGTACGTCGTCTACCAGCAGATCGCTGCGGCCAAGGCCGAGCAGGATCTCTGGACCGAGGCCACCTCGGCACCCGACCTGCGCTGACCCACTCCACCGGGCGGTCCCCGCGGACCGTCTCCGGGGGCTTAGCTCAGTTGGTAGAGCGCTGCCTTTGCAAGGCAGAAGTCAGGGGTTCGAGT
>NZ_JBHSTI010000046.1:0-833 GCF_042660085.1 Longivirga aurantiaca
TGCTCCGTCAGGGCGGCGCCCACGGTCGACCCGGGGCCGAGGACCACCTGGAAGAGCCCGTCGGGAAAATCGACCTGGGCGAAGATCCGCTCCAGCTCGAGCACGGAGAGCGGAGTCAGCTCCGCCGGCTTGACGATGACGGCGTTCCCGCAGGCGAGCGCCGGTGCGATGTTCCACGCGGCGATGACGAGGGGGAAGTTCCACGGTGCGATCACGGTGACGACGCCGATCGGCTCACGGACCGTGAAGTCGCGTCCGCCGTCCACCGGGATCGTGTCGCCGAAGCTCTTGTCGATGGCACCCGCGTAGTAGTCGAAGGTATCGGCCACCATGGCCACTTCGCCACGGCTGTCGCCGATGGTTTGCCGACGTTGGCGGTCTCTACCTGCGCAAGGGTCTCCGACTCGGCACGGAAGAACTCGGCGAGGTGGCGGAGCGCCGGGATCCGACGGCGCTGAGGGAGTCCTGCCCACAGCCGCTGTGCGCGCGTCGCCCGCTCGACCACCTCATCGATGCGCTCGACCGGGGTGACGGTCGGCTCTGCGATGACCTCGAGGTTGGACGGGTTGACGATCTGCGACATGGGGCCTCGGTTCCGACGGTTCGGGTGCGTGGGCGCGATGGACGCAGCCGATCGCCGCGACGAGCTAACCCTCCGGCGCCGGGCGACGACCATCAATGTGCGCGCTGCACACAGGGGTCGCTGCGAGAGTGGCCACGCGGCCCACACCGTCGCGTGCAGCTCCGGAGTTGGATGAGCGTGCATGATCCGGCGACCTGAACCGCTTTCCGGCTGAGGGCGCAGGGTCGTGGAAGACGAGGACGACGCGGCC
>NZ_JBHSTI010000047.1:0-2427 GCF_042660085.1 Longivirga aurantiaca
CGATGTGGAAGAACTTGATCGAGCTCTTGAGAAGATCAGTCGACCTACCCGCCTGGGGTTCAGTGGAAGTCTGACTCATGCGTTTTCGCCCTCCTTCGGGGATACAGAGCGCGGGACCCGGACCCTGTCGGTCGGGCACCCCTCGTCGTCACACGGTGGTTCCTGTGCGATGTTGAGCAGAGAGTGTCGCCTGGGTGACCACCGAACCATGTTCAGATGCGACATAGTGGCGCGGGGATCGTGTGCACTCCCTACGCCTGCGGCGCGGTGGTCGCCGGATCCGCCCGGCCCCGCGCTCGGTGAGGCGGCTCCTTGCGGGGGGTTCTGGCGGCGTCCCCGGCCGAGCAGGAGTGCGCAGCCCCGGCACGTCCGTGGCCGCAGGGTCCGAAGGTCTGTGATCCCGGACCGCAGGGACCGGACAGGGTGCACGGATGCACGGATGCACGGACCACGAGCAACGGACTGGCGCCGGCCTCTATTGATCGGACTCGGTCGACCGTCGAATCATCGGGCAGTCGGTCGTTGCGGGCATCGGCGTCAGTCTGCGTCCGACGACATGTCACCGACCGGTCCAGGCATCGAAGGGCGCGTCGATCGCGGCCCTCGACTCACGCACTACTCGAGGGAGACCCATAACAGACATCAGCCCCGGCTCCCGGCTCGCTGGTCGCACCGCGGTTGTCGCTGGGGCGGCATCGGGGAACGGCCTGGGGATCGCCCTGCGCCTCCTCGCCGAGGGCGCTTCGGTCGCATTCGTGGACCGCGACGCACAGCGCCTCGACGAGGTGGTCCCGAGCGGGGAACCACGTGCCCTGGCCGTGCCCGCGGACGTCACGGACGAGACCAGCATGCGCGACATGGTCGCCTCCGTGGTCGAGGCGTGCGGATCGCTGGACGTGCTGGTGAACAACGCGAGGATCGTCCGGTTCTCGGACTTCGACGACCTCGAGGTCGCGGAGTGGGAAGAGGTCTTCCGCGTCAACTCCACTGGACCCTTCCTCGCATCGAAGGCTGCCGTCCCCGCCATGAAGAGCTCGCTGGCACGGCGCGAGGGAACGGGCGCGATCGTGAACATCACGTCGACGGCGGCGCACGTGGTCCTCGCGAGCGCTGGACACCCGCAGGTGCACTACAACGCGTCGAAGGGCGCCCTCCACATGTTCAACCAGGGTCTCGCGATCGAGCTCGGATCGAGCCGGATCCGGGTCAACGCGGTGGCTCCCGGCATCGTGGAGACGCCCTTCGCCGCCCGCGCGATGCAGGACGAGCGGCTGCTCAGGTGGTACCTCGACTGGATCCCGCTCGGCCGCGTCGCACAGCCTTCAGATGTGGGAGCGGCCGTCGCCTACCTCGCGTCGGAGGACGCCTCCTACGTGACGGGCACGACGCTGTTCGTCGACGGGGGTTGGACCGCGCAGTAGCACCGGCGGAGATGCCGGGGTCGCCAGATCGCCGGCTATGTGACAGCGAATGCGAGAGGCAGGCTGAGGAGCGGAGATGGGTGCGTCACTGTCTGGTCGCCCTCGGGTGGGAATCACCGACGAGGAGCGATCAGTCGACCTGAATGTCCTGATCGAGGACTGTGTCGTCGTCGCGAGGCAGTACGCGCAGGCAGTCTGGGACGCGGGGGGATGCCCGTGATCCTCCCCGTGCTCACACCGGATGATGCAGAGGAGATCGTGGCTGGGCTCGATGGCCTGCTCCTGACCGGAGGCGGCGACGTCGAACCGGGAATCTATGGGGAGCAGTGGCACGACGCCACCTATGGCGTCGTGGGGGAACGCGACGCGTTCGAGATCGCGTTGGTGCGTGCAGTCCAGGATCTGAAACGATCGGCGCTGGGCATCTGCCGGGGCCTGCAGCTGCTCAACGTGGCGCACGGCGGGACGCTCGACCGGCACGTCTCCACGGACCACATCGAGCACTGGCAGCCCGGATTCGCGTCCGCCCACCACGTGACGATCACGGAGGAGTCGAGGCTCGGCAGCATCTTCGGCGGCGGTGAGCGGGTGGTCAACTCGTTCCACCATCAGGCGGCGGAGAAGGTGGGCGAAGGGCTCCGGGTCACGGCGACCGCGGCCGACGGAACCATCGAGGCCCTGGAAGTGATCGACGAGGACGAATGGCTCGTCGGTGTCCAGTGGCACCCGGAACGCCCGTGGCGGCCGGGGTCGCCCGACCTTCCGCTGTTCACCGCGCTGGTGACCGAGGCGCGACGCAGCAGGCTCGCCAGCCTGTGACGCGTGCCGGGTCGCCGGCTGGTCGCTCCCGTCGATCCCATCCCTCCGAGTACATCGGTGAACGTCTGTGGGCGACCAAGCCGACGCGCTCTGCGCCATAGCCCTCTCCGCGCGCCCGGAACCGGTCTGCGATCTAGGCTGACGCCGGTCGTCGGCGGGAACGATCGTGACCGCCCTGGGAGCCGTC
>NZ_JBHSTI010000048.1:0-1855 GCF_042660085.1 Longivirga aurantiaca
CACGAGCAGCACGGCCATGAGCACGGGCGCCAGGATCGCGAGCACGCTGATCACGAGCGACACGGCGTCCTCGATCGCGCTCACCACCGGGTTGCCGAGGCCACCGGTCGAGACCGTGACGGCCGGGCGTACGGCGGCCTTGGTGGCGTGCACGCCGCCCGCGGTCAGGAGCCCCGCGACCACGCCCACCCACGGCGGCAGGTCGGTGAGCAGCCCGATCGACCCGGCGAACAGCACCGCGCCCGCCGCCGGTCGCACCACGGTCTGGATCACGTCGTTGATCGAGTCGACCCCGGCGACCTTGTCGGCGAGCACCTCGACCGCCAGCAGCACGGCCAGCACGATGAGCGCGGGGGTCGACGACAGGCTGTCGTACGGCGCGGAGAGGTCGAGCACGCCGAAGCGGCCCAGCAGCCCGACGACGAGCAGCGGCACGTACGCGTTCAGCCCCGCGGCGGTCGCGAGACCCAGGCCGGTGAGGACGGCGGTGGTGGCATCCACGTGTCGAGGGTAAGGCGCGACCCCCGCGCGGATACGCTCGCAGGCGATGACCGAGGACCTGTCGACCTCTGCGCCCGGGCTCGACGACCGGGCGCTCGTCGCCGCGCACGTCGCCGGCGACCCCGAGGCTTTCGGCGAGCTCGTACTCCGGCACCGCGACCGGCTCTGGGCGGTGGCCCTGCGCACGACGGGCGACCCCGAGGAGGCCGCGGACGCGCTGCAGGACGCGTTCATCTCGGCGTACCGCAACGCCGCCTCCTACCGGGGCGAGGCCGCGGTCACCACCTGGCTGCACCGCGTGGTGGTCAACGCCTGCCTCGACCGGATGCGCCGGCGCAAGGCCCGGCCCACCGTGCACATCCCGGACGACGAGCCCGACTCCGGCGCCCGGGCGGTGCCGGACCCCCGCGACGACGTGGACCGCCTCGAGCTCCGGATGGAGATCGACAAGGCCCTGCGGGCGCTCCCGGTCGACCAGCGCAGCGCGATCGTGCTCATCGACGTCGAGGGCCTGTCGGTCGCCGAGGCTGCCGAGGTGCTCGGGGTTCCCGAGGGCACGGTCAAGAGCCGGTGCTCGCGCGGGCGGGCCAAGCTCGCGGTGGCCCTGGCCGGGCTGCGCGACCCCGAGGCCGGGATCAACGATCCGGACGATTCGGGCGCGGGGCGGAACCCGTCCGGCGGCGGCAGCGTCCCATCCTCGCCAGATCCTTCCCCCGACCGACCCGGCACCGGCCCGCCCGGACCGCCCCGACCCTCCCCGGAGGTGACGCCGTGACCACCGGTCCCGACGACATCCTGCGCGGACTCCTCGAGGGCGACTCCGACGGTCCCGAGGCCACGGCCGAGCAGGAGGCCTTCGTCTCCGGCCTGCTGGGCTCGCTCCGGCGCGACGACCCGCCCATGCCCGACGACGTCATCCGACGCCTCGACGCCGTGCTCGCCGAGGAGCGCCGTACGGGCGCGCCCCTGCTCGGCGTCATCGCCGGCGGCGCCGGCGAGGAGGCGACGGACGGCCAGTCGGCGCCCGCATCCCTTCCCGACAACGTCTCCGTGCTCCCGACCGCGGCCGAGCGCCGCGGGCCGTCGTCCCGCTCGTTCCGGCTCCTCGGCGGCCTCGCGGCCGCGGCGGTGCTGGTCGTGGGCGGTGCGACGGTGCTGAACGGCGGCATCCTCGGCGGCTCGAGCGGCAGCAGCGACTCCTCAGGCGGCGCCGGTTCGCCCGCTCTCGCCTCGATCGTGCAGGACTCGGGCACGGCGTACAGCCAGGAATCGCTGCCCACCCAGGCAGAGGGGCTCGTCGCCAAGGCCGCGCCGCGCACCGCCGAGGGAGCATCGGAGTCGCCGCAGGCCGCGC
>NZ_JBHSTI010000049.1:0-1668 GCF_042660085.1 Longivirga aurantiaca
CAACCGCTGCATGATCTTCGCCCCCGAGGTCTTCGAGGTGGACGACTACGGATTCGCCAGCGCGCAGGGGGGCGGAGAGGTGCCGGCCGAGCTCGCCGACAAGGCACGCACCGCGGCCGCCAACTGCCCCGAACTGGCCATCGTCATCTCCGAAGGCTGACGTGTCCGACGTCGGCGTCCTGGTCGTCGGGGGTGGCCTCGCCGGCTGCACCGTGGCCAAGGCGCTGGAGGATGCCGGGCGGGGGAGCGACGTCCTTGTCGTCGACCCGGACCCCCATGCCCCCTACGACCGGCCGCCGCTGACCAAGGCGTTCCTCGCCGACGATGACCGTCTCACCCAGCGGCCGCCGTGGGCGCCCGGCGCCGTGGACTGGCTCGCGGACTGCGTGGTCGCCGTCGACCTCATGGGCCGCGCCGTCCGGCTGGCGTCGGGTCGGACGCTCACCGCGGAGACCATCGTGCTCGCGGCGGGGTCGCTGGCTCGAACGCTGCCAGGTCGTCCCGACCGCGTGATCACAGTGAGGTTCGCGGACGACGCCCGGCGGGTCAAGGAGCTGCGCAGGTCCGGCGCGTCACGGTTCCTCATCGAGGGCGCCGGGCCCCTCGGACTCGAGCTCGCGTCGACGCTCGCGTCCGACGGCGCCGAGGTCACCGTCGTCGACCCGGCTTCGGCACCGATGGAGAGGCTGCTCGGCGGTGCGCTCGGGGAGGAGGTGTCCCGCTGGGCGCGGGATGCGGGGGTGCGGCTGCTCCTGGGCACGAAGATCGCGAACGTGTCCGCACTCGGCGACGGGGCGGGGGTCGAGGCGGTGCGCAGCACGGGCGCCCCCGAGGTGTGCGACTGCATGATCACGGCGGTAGGCAGCGTGCCCGCCCCCCTCATGCTCATGGGTCCGGCCGGGCCGGTGGGGACCGCGGTCGTCGACCGGCGCCACCGCCTGGTCGACATCGACGGCAGCGTCTTCGTCGGGCTCTTCGCGGCGGGAGACCTCGCCTTCCAGCGTGATGCCGGAGGCTCGCTGGTGCGCAGCGAGTCCTGGACCGCAGCCAAGCTCGACGGCGAAGCGGTCGCCCGGGAGATCCTCGGCGACGGCGCGGGTCGGGACGAGGTCCCGTACTTCTGGACCCGGCAGTTCGGACGGATGGTCCAGGTGCTGGGCAGCATCCCCCTGGGGGCTGATCTGCATCTCATCGCCGAGGTGCCCACGACCAAGGGCGCCCTCTACCAGGCCACGTTCGGGGGTGCAGTCGTCGCCTATGTCGGCGTGAACGCGCAACGTCTGGTAGCCATGCTCCAGACGCAGCCGGGATCCGTCGCGGACTGGGCACCTTCCGAGGGATGATGGCCGAGGGATGATCGTCGAGCCACACCACTCGTGAAAGGTCCAGTGTTGCCGCGGAAGCAGAGCACGAGCGTGTCGGCCGCCGCGCTGGCCGCGGCGCTGGCCGCGGCGGACGTCGAGATCCTGCACCAGGCGCTGCGGGACGCCGAGCGCCGCGGGGCGCTCTTCGGTGAGCTCGTCGAGGCGTTGAACCAGTCGCGCGACGCAGTCTCGCTCCTGCAGCGCTCGGTCGAGGCCGTCGTGCGAGCCATCGACGCCAGCGGTGCATTCGTCTACCTCTGGGACAACGAGGGCGGCCGCTTCGTCCTTCGCTCGGCGACCGAGG
>NZ_JBHSTI010000050.1:0-1472 GCF_042660085.1 Longivirga aurantiaca
AAGTCCGACCCGGTGATCCCTCGAGGGAGGTCACAGATTACCTGCGGAGCGCCGCCGGCACGACGCCCGGCACGCCATCCCGCACCCTTCGGTCGAGGGCGACGGCAGGCGCGCGGAGCCGCGCCTGCCCGGCCAGGACGTGCGGAGACGCAGCGACCCCGGCACGGATCCGGGGGCCACGAGGGACCGTCCCGTACCCGTGCCGGGGTCTCACGGAGTGCTGCTCGACGCGGAGCCGACCCGCAGGATCAGGGTGCGCGCTGATCGTCGAGGATGGCCTTCTCGTCGACGAAGGCCTCCATCATCTCCTCGTCGTGGAGCATGCCGATCCGCTCGTACCGCTCGGGTGAGCTGCGGCGCAGCCACAGCGCGTAGACGAACCCGACGACCGCGACGATCGCGACGAACAGCGGGATCAGCTGGACGACGGTGGCCTCCGAGCCTGCCAGGAAGGTCAGGTTCTGCAGCAGGAGCCCCATGATGACCAGCTGGGCGATCGTCCCGATGATGGGGGCGATCATGGTCTTCCAGTAGTCACCGGGACCGTTCCTGCCGATGCGGTTGAAGTACATGATCACGGCAATCGAGACTAGGCACTGCACCGCGATCACGGACAGCGTGGAGAAGATCGCGAGCCAGGTGCTGAGCTCCAGGAGCGGATCGGCGCCCGCCATGGCGAACAGGGCCACCGTGACAATGGCGGTCACGGTCTGGGCGGCCGACGCGACGTAGGGCGACTTGTACTTCGGGTGCGTCATCCCGAGGGCGGGAGGCAGGATCCGGTCCCGTCCGAGGGAGTAGAAGTACCGCGAAGCGTTGTTCTGCATTGCGAAGACGCAGGCGAAGAACCCGGTGACCACGAAGATGTCCATGGCGGTGCGGACGATCGGGACGGAGTAGAGGTCTGCGAGAACGAAGTAGTAGGTCCCTAGGAGCTCGGTCGCCTTCTCCACGGACTGGTTCCCGAAGCCCACGATGCCCGCGTAGGAGGCGAAGGTGTAGAACGTGCCGAGCACGAGCACTGCGATGAAGGTTGCCCTCGGAACGGTCTTCTTGGGGTCGTGGGTCTCCTCGCCGTAGATCGCCGTGGTCTCGAAGCCGATCCACGACCAGAAGGCGAAGAAGAAGCCGATGCCCAGCGCAGGCGCCGATGACCACGACGCGGGGTTGAGCGACTCGGGCATCTGGCCGTCCGCACCCCCCTGGACGATGATGGACACGCACAGGATGATGACGACGAGCACTTCGAGCGTGAGAAGGAAGCCCAGGATTCGGGCGGTGACCGTGACGCGGTAGTAGGAGAGCAGGAACATCACGGCCATCATGCCGATCGCGTACCAGTACCAGGCGATGTCAACCCCGAAGTAATCACGGAAGAGCGTAGCCGAGAAGTAGCCGAGCCCGCCCGCGATGGCCGCCGCGATCATGCTGTAGGCGGCAAGGATCATCAATCCCACGGACAGACCGAAGGG
>NZ_JBHSTI010000051.1:0-35088 GCF_042660085.1 Longivirga aurantiaca
CGTATCCGTCGTGGAGCGCGCGCTGGTTACCCGGGTAAGGCGGCGTCCTGCTGGGTGAGTCGCGTATGCGTCGTGGAGCGGACGCCGGTTACCCAGATACGCCGATGAGCCGCCGGACGTCGGCGCGGGCGGGCGGCCCACGTCTCGTCGGTCACACAGCGTCCGCTGCGCGCGGCTGGCGCGATCCGGGCGCGAACGATGAGTGCGAGCGGACGGCGGCTGACCCGGCTCGACCGGTCTGGCCCGCGCGGCCGTCGTCGCCATCAGGTACGTCGTCCCGGCTGCCTGAGCACTGAGCACGAGGTTGGCCCGGCCACGGGGCGGGCCCTCCGCGCACGTCACCCCCGCGTCGCACTGATCGAACCGTCGCTTCCCAGGGCCGGAAGCAACGGATTGGCCAGTCTCACGGGGGTGGGCCCGGGCTGTGCGGCTGGTCACGAGTGCGTCGCGGTCGGCGCGCAGCGCGCGCATACGGCGTACCCCGCGCGCGAGGATGGCGGTACAACCTGGAGGGGGATCCCCATGCGCATCCGCACGTACGCCGCCGTCGGCGTCACCCTGCTCGCCCTGACAGCCTGCGGCTCGTCCGGAGGTGCCAGCGACACATCGTCTGCGGCTGTGCCGTCCGAGACCGCGGCCGACGTCGCCTGGGCCGAGTCGGTGTGCCAGCGCGCCGACGAGCTCGACGCCTCCGTGGCCGCGATCGCGTCCAGCGTCTCGATCGACCCGCAGGCCGGCGACGTGCTCGACCAACTGCAGCAGCAGATCGTCGCGGCCGTCGACACCGTGAAGGGCGACGTCGTCGACCTCGCCGGGGCGGTCGCCGACGTGCCGAAGGGCTCCGACCCGGCCCTCACCGCGGCGTCCGAGCAGCTGACCGCCGACAAGGCCGCGCTCGAGGCGTCGATCGATGCGCTGAAGACCGCGGCCACGGCCTTCAGCGAGGCCGAGGGCGTGCTCGGCAAGGTGACGGCGTTCGGTGCGGTGTCGACCGCGGCCGGCCAGGTCGGCGACTCTGCCAAGGCGTTCGGCACGAGCCTGTCGAACGTGTCCGAGACCGGCGGCGCTGCGGCCGAGGCCGCGTTCGCTGCTGCCCCCACCTGCCAGGCCCGCAAGGCCAGCTGACCCCTGCCGATCTGGATGGCGAGGCGCTCGCCCGAGTGCGCGCATCGCCAGCCAGTTCGGGTCACCAGGTGGCGTGCAGGGCGGTCGGCGCACGGAACTCCCAGCCGCGGAAGGTCACGTCGTACGCCGGGTCCAGGCGCAGATCGGGCAGCGCGTCGACGAGCAGCTGCAGGGCGATCCGCTCCTGGCCGCGCGCGAACGCGTGCCCCGCGCAGAAGTGCGGCCCGTACCCGAACGCGGCGTTGGGCACGCGCGGTCGGCGTACGTCGAAGGCGTCGGGATCGGTGAACACGCGCTCGTCGCGGCAGGCGCTCGCCACCACGCCCGCGACCGCTGACCCCGCGGGGATCACCGTGCCCGCGAGCTCGACGTCGCGCGTGGTCTGGCGGGTCTGCGTGCCGATCGGTGCGACCCAGCGCAGGCCCTCGTGCACGGCGTCGTCCCACCGCGCGGGATCGGCGCGCACCCATGCGAGCTGGTCGTCGTCCGCCAGCAGCGCGGCGAGGGTCGAGGCGGCGCCGTGCCCCGGCTCCTGCATGCCGCCGAGGATGATCACCTTGAGCGAGGGCAGCACGGCCTCGATCGAGCGCGGCTGGCCGACGGGGCAGCCGCTGGTGAGCATCGAGGCGATGGTCGAGTCGTCGGGCTCGGCCTGCAGCCGCTCCATCAACGGCCTGAGCTCGTGGTCGATCACCGCCGCGGTCTCGTCGTTGATGCGCTGCTTCTCGGGATCGTTCTCGAAGTTGATCGCGCCCATCGCGAGGCCGTGGAACCACTCCTGCAGCGTCGACTCGCTGAGGTGCCCGAGCCCGAGGACGGCGCCGAGGCTGAGCACCGAGATCGGTTCGAAGTACTCCGACACCAGCTCGGCCCGGCGCTCGGGCTGCGCGAGCAGCCGGTCGAGGAAGCGCTCGGCGATCGGAGTCACGAGCTCGTCGATGTAGGTCGCCACCGTGCGCGGGCGGTACTTCGTGTCGAGGCTGCGGCGCAGGTCGAGGTGCTCGGCGCCGTCCACGGTGAGGATGGTCGGCCCGCCGAAGGATCGGTCGAGCGGCGAGCCGTCGACCTTCGCGCTGAAGAGCTCGGGCTTGGTCGTGACCGTCTCGACGTCGGCCGCGCGCGTGACGAGCCAGAGGTTGACCGCCGGCACCCACGCCACCGGCTCCTCGGCGCGCAGCCGCGCGTAGACGGGGTAGGGGTCGGTCTCGAGGTCGTCGACCGTGATCGTCTCGGCGTACGTCATGGGCACACCCTCCAGTCGTTCGACCCCGAACGGCAAGAGTCCGCACCTGCCCGGCCGATCCGGTCAGCCTCGCGTCGTCCTGTCGTCCAGCCACGATCGGAGGGGTTCCGGCGCCGCACACGCGCCGCACAGATCCTGCTTTCCCCGTCGCACATCACCGGATACACCTCCCGCACAGTTGAACACTTGTTCATGTAGTAATGTGCGCTCATGACGCGCCCGCTGTACGAGGCCAAGGCCGAGTTCTTCCGCACCCTCGGCCACCCCGCGCGGATCCGCGTGCTCGAGCTGCTCTGCGAGCGCGAGCTCGCCGTGCACGAGCTGCTCGCCGAGATCGAGATCGAGCCGAGCAACCTCTCGCACCAGCTCGCCGCCCTGCGGCGCACGGGGCTCGTGTCGCAGAGCCGCCGCGACGGCCAGGTCTTCTATGCCATCACCGCGCCGGAGATCCGCGACCTCCTGCTCGCGGCCCGTACGATCCTGCTCGACGTGATCGACGACCAGGCGGGTCTGCGCAAGGAGCTCCGGGCGTCACGGAAAGCCGCGTCGTGATCGACCGGGCCGGTACGGCGCTCGGCCAGGCTGCGGCCCGCGCCCGGGCCCTGCTGCCGCAGGCGGCGGACTTCCGCGCGATGAAGCGCGACCCCAAGCGCGACGTGATCGCCGGTCTCACCGTGGCCGTCGTCGCCCTTCCGCTCGCCCTCGCCTTCGGCGTCGCCTCGGGGCTCGGCGCAGGGGCGGGCCTGGTGACCGCCGTCGTGGCCGGACTGCTCGCGGCGCTCTTCGGCGGTAGCAACCTGCAGGTGAGCGGGCCGACCGGCGCGATGACGGTGGTGCTGCTGCCGATCGTGGCGCAGTTCGGCACCGGCGCGGTGCTCGTGGTCGGCCTGATCGCCGGCGTCTTCCTCATCGCGCTGGCCGCGATCGGCGTGGGGCGCTGGATGCAGTACGTGCCGCTGCCGGTGGTCGAGGGGTTCACCCTCGGCATCGCGGTGATCATCGGCCTGCAGCAGGTGCCGGCCGCTCTCGGCGTGACGGTCGAGGGCGAGAAGGTGCTCGGCCGCGCGGTCGAAGCCATCAGGCTGTGGTTCGCCGACCCGCAGTGGGCGCCGGTGCTCGTGGCCGGGTTCGTCGCGGCGTCGATGCTCCTCGCGATCCGGTTCCGCCCGGGCCTGCCGGTGTCGCTGCCGGCGGTCGTCGTGGCGACGCTGGCCGTGTCGTACTTCGCGCTCAACGCGGAGACGATCGGCACCATCCCCACCGGCTTCCCGGCTCCCGCCCTACCCGACTTCGAGTGGTCGCAGGTGAGCGCGCTCATCGTGCCGGCCCTCGCGGTCGCGGCACTGGCCGCGCTCGAGAGCCTGCTCTCGGCCACGGTCGCCGACGGCATGTCGGTGGGCGAGCGGCACGACTCCGACCGCGAGCTGTTCGGCCAGGGCGTGGCCAACCTCGTCGGGCCGATCTTCGGCGGGGTGCCGGCCACCGCGGCCATCGCGCGGACGGCGGTCAACGTGCGCAGCGGCGCGCGGTCGCGGCTCGCGTCGTCCACCCACGCCGTCGCCCTGCTGGTCGTGATGCTCGTCGCCGCCCCCTGGGTGGGTCACATCCCGCTCGCGGCGCTGGCCGGCGTGCTGATCGCGACCGTCGTCCAGATGGTCGAGGTGTCGAACCTCCGCGCCCTCATGCGCGCCACCCGCGGCGACGCGCTCGTGCTCGTGGCCACGGCGGTCGCGACGGTCGTGTTCGACCTCGTGACGGCCGTGATCGTGGGGCTCGTGGTCGCCGGTCTCTATGCGCTGCAGCAGGTCTCGCGGTCGGCGCACATGGACGCTGTTCCCCTCGACACGAGCGACCACAGCGACGCCGAGCGCGCGCTGCTCGACGAGCACGTGGTGGCGTACCGCCTCGACGGCCCGCTCTTCTTCGGTGCGGCGCACCGGTTCCTGCTCGAGCTGTCGGAGGTGGGCGACGTACGCGTGGTCATCCTGCGCCTCGGCCGCGTGCAGACCCTCGACGCCACCGGTGCCACCGTGCTCGGCCAGACCATCCGCGACCTCGAGGGCCGCGGGATCACGGTGCTGCTCTCGGGCATCCGCGACGACCACGACACGGTCTTCTCGACCCTCGGGGTGTACGAGCACCTCGCGCACGCGGCGCACGTGTTCCCGACGACGCCCGAGGCCATCGAGCACGCCCGCCGCCACCTGGCCCGCACCCCCCACTGACGCGAGTTACTGCCCAGAGCGGGGTGATATGGGCACGCATAACCCCACTGTGGGCAGTAGCTCCCAGCAGGGGTCAGGTGCGGAGGTGGGCCATGCCGCCGTCGACGCTGAGGATCGTGCCGGGGGTGCGGGCGGGGGTCGCCTCTCCTGGCTGGGATCCGCGGCCCCCGCCCACGTCGGGTCACGCGGGGGCGGCGACACCCGTGCGTGCGGTACGGCGGCTGCGCACGGCGTACGCCGCGAAGAAGGCCATGGCCGCGATGCCCACGGCTACGACGAGGCCTGCCCACATCATCCAGATGGTCATGACAACAGCTGTCGCACCCAGCTCGACCGCTGCCCGCACGGGGTGCGAGCGCAGCCCCATGAGCGCGTGGACGCAGAGGGCGAGCATGACGACGCCCACCACGCCGAGGCCGATGCGCCACTGGAAATCGTACGAGCCGACCGCCGCGTTGCGGGAGTCGATCAGCATGCCGATGCCGATCAGCGCGGTCCAGGCGGTGACGATCGCTGCAACGCCGTACGCGGTGCGGGTCCAGCCGTCGAGCGGTGCGCGTGCGGTCATGACGACCTCCGGTTCCCGTGCGGATCGGGCGATCCGCCGTTGGTGGGTGCGCCAGGAGAGGTCGGCGGGGACGCCGAGGAGCGCGCGGCGCAGGACGTCGCGCGGGAAGGTGGACCGGGCCTGGCCGAGCGCGGCCAGCCGGTGGTCGTGCAGGTCGGACGCGAGCTCGTCCCGTCGATCGGCGGCGACGTCGGCGGGCAGGCCCCGGGTGTACAGGGCGCACCACCGCAGGACGAGGGCCGTGACTCGCCCGCCGGAGGTCATGTCGTCGCCACCCTCGCTGCGGCGACGGTCGCGACCGGCTGCCGGCTTCGGGCCAGGGCCGTCTCGCCGGCCCCGGTGACGCGGTACAGCCGGCGTCGCGGCCGGCCCTCACGCTCGGCGATCGACGACTCCTCCCAGCGGGCGGTGAGCAGCCCGCGCTCGGTCATGCGACCGAGCGCCTTGTAGAGGGTGCCGTGGGCCGTGAGCCGGCGCGACCCATCGGAGTCCGCCAGCGCAGAGGCCAGCACGAACCCGTGGAACTCGCTGCCGTCACGGGTCAGCGCGAGGCCGGACTCGAGGATCGCCTGCTCGAGCGGCAGCAGCTGGTCGGGGCGTCGTCGGGCCATGGACACAGAATGAGAAGATATCTTCCCATTGTCAAGAGGCCATCGCCTGACCCATCGCCCCGGGACCCCCACTGACGCGAGTTACTGCCCGAAGTGGGGGGGATGCGGGCCGGCATCACCCCACTTCGGGCAGTAACTCGAAGAAGGGGTCAGGTGCGGAGGTGGGCCATGCCGCCGTCGACGCTGAGGATCGTGCCGGTGGTGCTGCCCGACAGCGGCGAGGCGAGGTAGGCGATCGCGTGCGCGACCTCGTCGGCCGTGACCAGGCGGCCCATCGGCTGACGCTGCCGCAGCGCCTCGCCCATCGCGGCGGGGTCGTCGGCCTGGTCGAGCAGCCGCGCGACCCAGGGGGTGTCGGCCGTGCCGGGAGCGACGGCGTTGACGCGGATGCCCTCTCCCACATGGTCCGCGGCCATCGCGAGCGTGAGCCCCGACACCGCGCCCTTGCTCGCGCTGTAGAGCGCGCGGTTCTTCACACCGACCACCGCGACCACCGAGCTCGTGTTGACGATCGCGGCGCGCTTCGACTCGCGGAGGTACGGCAGCGCCGCGCGGGCCACGCGCGCCATCCCGACGACGTTGACGTCGAGCACGCGGTGCCACTCGTCGTCGTCGTTCGCGGCGACGTCGCCGCCCGCCCCGATGCCGGCGTTGTTGATCACGACGTCGATGCCGCCGAGCTCGAACGCCGCGGCGTGCACCGCCGCCTCGACCGACGCCGGGTCGCTGACGTCGCACGGGATCCGCGAGGCGCGCTCCGGGCCGGCGTCGATCGTGAGGTCGAGCACCGCCACCTTCGCCCCGCGCTCGAGGAGGAGGGCTGCCGTGGCCGCGCCGATGCCGCTCGCGCCACCGGTGACGATCGCCGCGATGCCGTCGAAGTCGCCCATGTCAGTCTCTCTTCCTCGGGTCCACGTGGATCTTCGGTCCGGCGCCCGCGCCGTCGGGCCGGTGCCCGGCGAGCACGTCCGCGACGCCGTCGAGCCCCACGGTCGTGGCCACGATCGGCCGGGGGTCGACCGCTCCCGCGGCGTACGCCTCGATCGTGCCCGCGAGGCCCGGCGACGCCGACAGCACGCCGACGGCGGTCACGTCCTTCAGCGCGATCGTGCGGGTGTCGACCAGGCTGGGGCTGCCCGCGAGGCCGATGTAGACCACGCGCCGACCGGGCTCGACGAGGTCGAGAGCCTTCGCCGGGAGGTACGCCGCATTGCTCGCGTCGACCACCGCATCCCAGGGGAGAGAGGGCAGCTCGGCCTCGGTCCACGCGTTGTCGAAGCCGACCGAGCGCGCGAAGTCGAGCGTGCGCGCCGAGTGCCCCAGCAGGTGCACCTCGGCGCCGGCGGCGCGCGCGAACATCGCCACGAGCAGGCCGATCGTGCCGGGGCCGAGCACGAGGACGCGGTCGCCCGGTGCCAGGCCGGCGCCCTGCGCGGCGCGCAGCGCGTTCCCTCCCGGCTCCACGAGAGCGCCGGCGACGTCATCGACGGCGTCCGGCAGCGCGTGCAGCGACGTCACGGGGACGGCAAGCTGCTCGGCCAGCGCTCCGGCGCGGCCGCTGCGGATGCCGACCTCGCTGCGGTGCTCGCACACGTGCTGGTCGCCGTGCAGGCAGCGGTGGCACCGCCCGCACCCGAGCATGGTGTCGCCCGTGACGCGTCGTCCGACCCAGCGGTCGTCGACCCCCTCGCCGACCGACGCGACCGTGCCGCACCACTCGTGCCCGAGCCGCAGCGGGAAGTGCGCGAACCCGTCGTGGAGGTACTGCATCTCACCGGTGAAGAACTCGACGTCGGTGCCGCAGACGCCGACACGCGCGACGTCGACGACGACCTCGCCCGGCGCAGCCACCGGTCGGTCGACCTCCTGCACGCCCGCCTCCCCCGGGGCCGTGACGACGAAGGCGCGCATCGTGCCCGTCATCGAGGAGCGAGGACGCTCTGCCGCTGGGTGCCGAGACCGGTGATGCCGAGCTCCATGACGTCGCCGGGCTGGAGCCAGACCGGCGGCTTGAAGCCGAGGCCGACGCCCGGGGGCGTTCCGGTGTTGATGAGGTCGCCGGGCTCGAGGACGAGGAACTGCGACAGGTAGTGCACGAGGAAGTAGGGGTCGAAGATCATCGTGGCCGTCGTGCCGGTCTGACGCCGTACGCCGCTGACGTCGAGCCACATGTCGAGCGCGAGCACGTCGTCGATCTCGTCAGGCGTGACGAGCCACGGGCCAGCGGGGTTGAACGTCTCGCAGCTCTTGCCCTTGCTCCACTGGCCGCCGCGCTCCATCTGGAACGCGCGCTCGCTCACGTCGTTCACCACGCAGTAGCCGGCGATCGCGTCGCGGGCGTCGTCGACGGAGTCGAGGTAGCTCGTGCGGCGTCCGATCACGATGCCCAGCTCGACCTCCCAGTCGGGCTTGGTCGCTCCGCGCGGGATGAGCACGTCGTCGTACGGTCCGATGAGGGTGTTGGGGGACTTGGTGAACAGGATCGGCTCGTCCGGCACGGCCTGGCCGGTCTCAGCGGCGTGGTCGCTGTAGTTGAGGCCGATGCAGAGGATCTGGTGCGGCCGCGCGAACGGCGCACCCACGCGCTGGTCGCCGAGCTCGATCACGTGGCCCGCGGCCGCGCGCGACGCCACGGTGTCGCGCACCCGCTCGATCGCACCGCCACCGAAGAAGGCCTCGTCGAAGTCGTCGACAACGTCGGAGAGGTCGACGTACGTGCCGTCGGCCACGAGGGCCGCGGGCTTCTCCGAGCCGGGAGCGCCGATGCGCATGAGCTTCATGGGATCTCGTCCTGTCGGTGAGTGGTGCGGTCAGGTCGTGCCGCGCCACGGACGGGCCGGCAGGCCCGGCACGTCCACGCGCGTGGTGAACAGCCTGCCCGACCGCGGATGGTCGGCGACATCCTGGGCGGTCATATTCTCGCGCGCGGTCGTGATCACAAGCGTCCGCCGGTCCTCGCCCGCGAACGCCACGTTGGTGGCCTGCGGCGCTCCGGGCGTGCGGACGACGTCGACGAGCGTGCCCTCGGGGCTGAACCGGCGCACCTCGCCCTGGCCGAAGACGGCCACCCAGAGGTGGCCGTCGGCATCGAGCGCGATGCCGTCGGGGAAGCCGTCGTCGACCCGCACGAAGTCCGAGCGCCCACCTGCGGTGCCCGTGACGGCGTCGTACGGCCGCACCCGGACCACATGGCTGAAGGTGTCGACGCTGAAGAGGGTGCCGCCGTCCGCGGAGAACGCCAGGCCGTTGGACAGCCCGAGGTCGTCGTCGAGCACCGTGACCGTGCCGTCGTGGTCGACCAGCCACAGCCGCTCGGCGAACGTCCGCTCGCCCGTGGGTGCGGAGCCGACGAGGTAGCGGCCGAGCGGGTCGGTGACGCCGTCGTTCAGTCGGCGCGGCTCGTCGGCGCAGAGGACGGCTACGAGGTGCTCGCCCCCGTCGACGTCGACGAACACCAGCCGGTCGTGCGCCGCGAGCAGAGTGCCGGGCTCATGGTCGAGGAAGGCGGGGGCCGCGACGGCACCGAGCGTGGCCGGCGCGTAGGCCAGGGAGAACGACGCCTGCTCGTGAACACCGCCGCCGTCGTCGAGCGAGCCCACGTGCACCCGGCCGCCGAGGATGTCGACCCAGCGCAGGATCGCCCGTTCCGGGTCCCACACCGGGCCTTCGCCGAGCTCGTACGACGCCGTGGTCGCGACGTCGGCGTCCCACGTGGTCACGCCGACGAGCCTAGACGGGCGGCGCGCTCGGCGAGGGTTGAGCCTCGCACCAGCCCCACCCCGTCAGCCTGATCAATCCGTTGCTTCCCGGGTGCAGAAGCAACGGATTGATGAGGCTGAGCTGGGGGGTGAACCGCCGGGGAGAGTGTGCAGGGTTGAGCGGCGGCCAGCGGGGGAAGACAGGACGAATGACGACGTCGGACCCGCGGGTCGTGCAGAGCGGTGCCCGCGCCGCGTGGCTGCTCGGCTCCGGGTTGACCGCCGGCTGGTTGGCGCTGCTGGCGTGGGTGCGCGCCACCGCCCCGGACGTCCCCGCCCTCGACAGCGGGCTGCACGACTGGGCCGTTCAGGTCCGCACGCCCGAGAGCATCGACCTCGCCAACGCCGTGAGCGTGCTGGGTCAGGTGGACGTGGCCGTGCCGCTCGCGGTCGTCGGCGTCGTCCTGGTCGAGTCGGTCACGCGCCGCTGGGGCCGCGCCCGTGCTGCCGTGGGCATGGCGGTGCTCGCGGGTGGAGGCGCGGTGGTCGGTCTCGCCATGAACCACGTGGTCGGCCGCGAGCGTCCGGTGCCCGACTCCTGGGCGGGCGCCGCCGGCGGCCCGTCCTTCCCCTCCGGCCACACCACGGCTGCGACCGTCGCCGCGCTGCTGCTCGCGTGGGCGGTCACCCGCGTCGTCACCCGCCGCTGGGCGCAGGTCGCCGTATGGCTCGTTGCCGCCGTCTGGGCCGTCGGCGTCGGCTGGTCTCGAGTCTGGCTCGGCGTCCACTGGCCGACCGACGTGCTCGCCGCGTGGCTGTTCGTCCCCTCGCTGCTCGTGCTCGGCCGGGCAGCGCAGCTCACCTGGTGGCCGGGCGACGCGCCCCCCACAGCGGTCCTCGACCCGTCCGACACCCCCGGCTCCGAGCCGGTCTACCGAGAGGTTCCCCGATGACCAAGGTCGCCGTGGTCGCGCATTCCGGCAAGACGTTCGGAGGCGGGCTGCCCGAGCTCCACGACGTCCTCGCGCACGAGGGCGTCGACGTCCTCTGGTACGAGGTGCCGAAGAGCAAGCACGCCCCGAAAGCGGTGCGCAGGGCGCTGAAGCAGGGCGCCGAGCTCGTCCTCGCCTGGGGCGGCGACGGCATGCAGCAGCGCTGCATCGAGGTGCTCGCGGGCACCGGCGTTCCGCTCGGGATCCTGCCTGCCGGCACCGGCAACCTGCTCGCGACGAACCTCGACGTGCCGACGACCGTCGCGGACGCGGTGGCGGTCGCGCTGCACGGCGACCGGCGGGCCCTCGACACCGGTGTCTGCAACGGCGAGCACTTCGCCGTGATGGCGGGCGCGGGCTTCGACGCGCTCATGATCAAGGACGCCGACCGAGGACTGAAGGACCGCATCGGCAGGGCCGCCTACCTGTGGACCGGCCTGCGCAACATCAGCGCCGCGCAGGTGCACGGCCGGGTCAAGGTGGACGGCAACCTCTTCTACGAGGGGCAGCTCTCGTGCGTGCTCGTCGGCAACGTCTCGAAGGTCTTCGCGGGCATCGAGGCGTTCGACGGCGCCCGTCCGGACGACGGGGTGCTCGAGGTCGCCGTCGTGTCTGCCAGCACGCCGGTCGAGTGGACCCGCGCGGTGACACGCGTGGTCGCCGACCGCGCAGAGAGGTCGCCGTTCATCGACGTGACGAGCGGTCGGAGGATCCGGGTCGCTCTGAGGACCAAGCTCGCGTACGAGATCGACGGCGGCGACCGTCCGCCGACGAAGAAGCTGCGCATCGACGTCCGTCCCGCGTCCGTGACGGTGTGCGTGCCGCAGCGCACCACGGAGATCCAGCAGGTCGACCACGCCGAGGGGGTTGAGCCGGTCGCTGCCGGGTAGAACCCCTGGGCACGGTGCGAGGTGCGCCGTGCTCCGCACAACGAGAGGGGCCAGTCATGGGTATCGGAGCGAGCATCTTCCTGCTGGCGGTCGGCGCGATCCTGGCGTTCGCCGTCAACGCGCAGGTCGCAGGCATCGACATCCAGGTGGTCGGCTGGGTCCTCATGGGCGCCGGTGTCATCGGCCTGCTCATGACCCTGCTGGTCTTCGCCCCCCGTCGGCGTCGTCTGGTGCGCGAGACCGGCGTGCCGTACGGCTCGGTCGCCCCTGACGGCGACCTCCCCGTGTCCCGCAACGTCGTCACCACCGAGGTGCGCGACGACGTCGTGTGAAGCCGCTGAGCCCCCGTCACGGGGGTGCGGGGGCTCAGCGGCGGGTGACGAACGAGGCTCCGGGCGCGCGAGGACGGGGATGCGGTCCTACCGTGCTCCCTGTGGCGGCCCCGGGTGCCGTCCGACGTCGTGCGAACCGAGGAGCGCCCATGTCCGAGCAGCTGACCGACCCCACCGCTGAGGCGACCGAGGGCTGCGTCGGCTGCGGATGCGGCGCTGGCGGCTGCGGCGGGTCGGGCGCTGCCCCCGTCGTCGACCTCGGGGCCGTGAAGTCCGAGGTGCGCCGGGCCGTCGTCGAGGCGGTCGTCGCCGTCGTGCCCGTGGACGACGAGGTCGTGTTCGTCGCCCCGCACGAGGTGCTGCCGCTGATGCGCTCGCTGATCGACTCCGACGCCGGCGCGCTCCAGGCGTCGTACGACGAGGAGGGCCCCGAGCTCTGGGCCCTGCGGGTGCGCCGCCTCCGCTAGCGCGCCCGTCCCTGAGTCAGCCGCGGCGGATTGGCTCCCAGCCCCGCTGCGGGTCGCGGTTGCCGGTGACTGTCGTGTCACGGCTGCGGTAGACGAGGTACGGCCGCGAGACGTAGCCGACCGGTGCGCTGAAGATGTGCACGAGGCGCGTGAACGGCACGAGGGCGAAGAGCAGCATCGCGACCGCGGCGTGGAGCTGGAACGACAGGGGCGCACCCGTCATGTCGCCCGGGTCCGGGCTCAGCACGAAGAGGCTCCGGAACCACACTGCAACGGACTCTCGGTAGTTGTAGCCGTCCGGGTAGCCGCCGGTGAGGTTGAGCAGGTTGATGCCCACGGTGTTGAAGACGCCCAGGCCGACGACGGCACCCAGGAACACGTACATGACCTTGTCCATCGTCGTGGTCACGGAGAACACGCGTCCGACCGTGCGGCGGCGGTAGATCAGGATCGACAGGCCCGTGACGACCATGACCGCTGCGATCACGCCGAAAGCCACCGCGGCCACGTGGTACATGTGCTCCGAGACGCCGATCGTCTCGGTCCACCCGGCGGGGATGAGCAGGCCGAGCACGTGACCGCCGAGCGCCAGCAGGATGCCGACGTGGAACAGCGGGCTGCCGATGCGCAGCAGCTTGGTCTCGTACATCTGCGAGGACCGCGTCGTCCAGCCGTAGGCGTCGTACTTGTAGCGCCAGAACATCCCGACGGCGAACGCCACGAGGCTGACGTAGGGCAGGACGACCCAGACGAACGTCTGCACGGTGGTCATGCGTGCACACCTGCCTTCAGCGACTCGACGGGGAAGAACGGGGCGAGGCCGACCTGCTCGGCCGGCGGGCCGGCGAAGGCGAGCTCCTCCGCCGTGGGGCCGTCAGGAGCGGCGGGGACGACGGCGAGCAGCGCCGACACCGGATCGACATAGGGCGAGTCGAACTTCGCGAGCGCGTGCTCGAGCAGCTCGAGCCCGGCCCGGTGCCGGGCCAGCATCTCCAGCGCCGCGTCGACGGGTCCGACGGCACCGAACTCGAGCACCACCGGCAGGAAGTCGGGGAGCTCTTCCGGCCCGAGGTCGAACCCGGCCTCCTGATACCTCTCCTTGAAGCCGACGAGGGCCATCCCGCGGCTTCGCGTGTCGCCGTTGAGGAACCAGGTGAGGTAGAGGCATGCCTTGCGCCTGCGGTCGAAGATCTCGACGTAATGCGCCTGAGCATTGACGAGGTCCGTGCTCGAGAGCCACTCGGTCATGCGCCGCAGTGGTTCGCGCGAACCGTGGGGGAGCTCGTCGAGGCTGCGGCCGACGAGGTTCAGCCTGTCGACCGCTCCCTGGTCCGGGTACGACAGCAGCATCGACGTGGTGGCGAGCAGGCGGCGTACCGCAGGCGCCTCGCTCTCGGGGAGATGGTGGGTGATCACTGCGACCCTCCCGGGAGGTCGGCGTTCGAGTCGGCCTCGAAGCGCTGCTTGGTGAGATGGAAGCTCTCGATCGAGACGGGTACCGGCTTGCCGTCACCGACGACGGGCTGCATCCCCGGCCCGCCCTCGAAGTCGAGCGAGCATCCGGGCGACTCCTCCAGCGCGGCAGCCGCCTCCTGGTGCGCGCGCGGGATCACATATCGGCTCTCGTACTTCGCGATCGCGAGCAGCCGGTACATCTCGTAGAGGTCCTCGCCCGTGAGGCCGACCGCCTCCGCGATCGACTCGTCGGTGTCGCGACCGAGGTTGATGTCGCGCATGTACGAGCGCATCGCTGCCAGCCGCTTGAGGACGCCGTCGACCACGGGCACGTCGCCTGCCGTGAGGAGGTTGGCCAGATAGCCGATGGGGATCCGTAGGGCGTCGATCGCGCCGAACAGGTTGCCGGCGTCCTCGGCGTCATGGCCGCTGTTGGCGAGCGCGTCCACCACCGGCGACAGCGGCGGGATGTACCAGACCATCGGCATGGTGCGGTACTCCGGGTGCAGCGGCAGCGCGAGGCGGTACTTCTTGGCCAGCGTGTAGACGGGCGACTTCTGCGCCGCCTCGATCCAGTCGTCGGCGATCCCGTCGCGACGTGCCTGGGCGACGACCTCGGGGTCGTTCGGGTCGAGGAGCACGTCGAGCTGCGCCTCGTACAGGTCCTTGTCGTCCTCGACCGAAGCCGCGGCGAGCACCTTGTCCACGTCGTACAGGAAGAGGCCGATGTAGCGCAGGCGCCCGACGCAGGTCTCGGCGCAGACGGTCGGCTGACCCACCTCGAGGCGGGGGTAGCAGAACGTGCACTTCTCGGCCTTGCCGGTCTTGTGGTTGAAGTAGACCTTCTTGTACGGGCAGCCCGAGACGCACATGCGCCAGCCGCGGCAGCGGTCCTGGTCGACGAGCACGATGCCGTCCTCTGACCGTTTGTACATCGCGCCGGACGGGCAGGCGGCGACGCACGCCGGGTTGAGGCAGTGCTCGCAGATCCGCGGCAGGTAGAACATGAACGCCTTCTCGAGCTCGAAGACCACGCTGTCCTCGATGCCCTTGAGCATCGGATCGAGGTGGCCGCGCTCGTGCGTCCCGCCGAGGTCGTCGTCCCAGTTGGCGCCCCAGCGGATCTCGGTGTCCTTGCCCGTGATCATGGACTTCGGGCGGGCGACAGGGGTGGTGTCCATGGCCGGCGAGCTGATGAGGGTGTCGTAGTCGTACGTCCACGGCTCGTAGTAGTCGTCGAGCGACGGGAGCTTGGGGTTGCTGAAGATCTGGGTGAGCCGGCGGATGCGGCCGCCGCTGCGCAGCTTGAGCCGGCCGCGCTTCGTGCGGACCCAGCCGCCCTTCCACTGCTCCTGGTCCTCGTGCCGCTTGGGGTAGCCGAGACCGGGCCGGGTCTCGACGTTGTTGAACCAGACGTACTCGACACCCGTGCGGTTGGTCCACGTCTGCTTGCACGTGACCGAGCAGGTGTGGCACCCGATGCACTTGTCGAGGTTCATCACCATGCCCACCTGGGCCATGACGCGTGTCATCAGTACTGCACCTCCTGCGACCGGCGACGGATAGTCGTCACCTCGTCGCGCTGGTTGCCGGTGGGGCCGTAGTAGTTGAAGCCGTACGACAGCTGCGCGTAGCCGCCGATGAGGTGGGTCGGCTTGAGCAGCAGCCGCGTGAGCGAGTTGTGGATGCCGCCGCGCTTCCCGGTCTTCTCGACCCGGGGGACGCCGACCGTGCGGTCCTTCGCGTGGTACATGTAGACAGTGCCCTCGGGCATGCGGTGGCTGACGACGGCGCGCGCGACGACGATGCCGTTGCGGTTGTGCGCCTCGATCCAGTCGTTGTCGCGCACGCCGATCTTCTCGGCGTCCTCGCGGCTCATCCAGATGTCGGGACCTCCGCGCGAGAGTGCCAGCATGAAGAGGTTGTCCTGGTACTCGGAGTGGATCGACCACTTCGAGTGCGGGGTCAGGTAGCGGACGACGACCTGCTGCTCGTCGTGGTCGCCGATCGTCGGGTAGCCCGCGATGGCCGCGAGGTTGAGCGGCGGCCGGTACGTGGGGAAGCACTCGCCGACCTCGGCCATCCAGTCGTGGTCGAGGAAGAAGTGCTGACGCCCCGTCAGCGTGTGCCACGGCTTCTTGCGCTCGACGTTGATGGTGAACGGAGAGTACCGGCGCCCTCCGTGCTCGCTACCCGACCACTCCCACGAGGTGATGACGGGCTGGGGCCGGCTCTGGGTGTCGGCGAACGTGATGTGCTTGCCCTCGTTGTCGCGCGCGAGGTCGGCGAGCACCTGTCCGGTGCGCTTCTCGAGGAACTCGAAGCCGGCCACGGCGACCGCGCCGTTGCTGACGCCGGAGAGGGTGAGGATCGCCTCGCACACCTGCTCGGCCGTCTCGATCCGGGGGCGTCCGTCGGCCACGCCGCCCACGACCGTGCCGTTGACCTTCTTCAGGTGCTCCACGGACTTCGGCTGCCTGAGCGTGATTCCCTTGACCACCGTGCCGATGCTCTCGACGTTGGGCCCGAGGGCGCCCATCTTCGCGGCGATGGCCGAGTAGTCGCGCTCGACGACCACGAGGTTGGGCATGGTGCGGCCGGGGACCGGCTCGCACTCGCCGGCGCGCCAGTCGAGCACGCGGCCGCCGGGCTGGGAGATCTCGCTGGGGGTGTCGTGCTGCTGCGGCAGCGCGACGACGTCCTTGACGACACCGAGCCGTGGCCCGGCGAGCTCGGTGAACACCGCCGCCATCTTCTGGAAGACGTCGTGGTCGCTGCGGCACTGCCACGGTGGCGAGATCGCCGCGTTGAACGCGTGGATGAACGGGTGCATGTCGGTCGAGGAGATGTCGTACTTCTCGTACCAGGTCGCGGCCGGGAGCAGCACGTCGCTGAACAGCCCGGTGCTCGTCATGCGGAAGTCGAGCGACACCAGGAGGTCGAGCTTCCCGGTGGGCGCCTCGTCCCGCCAGGCCACCGTCTTCGGCCGCTTGCCCTCGGGCGTCTGGCCGCCGTCGATGGCGCCGTCCGCACCGAGCAGGTGGTGCAGGAAGTACTCGTTGCCCTTCCCGCTCGAGCCGAGCAGGTTCGCGCGCCAGACCGTGAGCACTCGAGGGAAGTTCTCGGGCGCGTCCGGGTCCTCGACCGAGAACTTGAGACGGTCGGCCTTCAGCTCCTGCACCACGTAGTCGGGAGCGGACATGCCTGCGGCCTCCGCGTCGGCAGCGAGCGTGATCGGGTTGCGGTCGAACGTGGGGTACGACGGCGTCCAGCCCATGCGGACCGCCTGGGCCAGCGTGTCGGCCATGGCCTGGCCGGTGAACCGACCGGTCCCGAGCGGGGTCGCGACCTCGTCGGCGCCGAACGCGTCGTACCGCCACTGGTCGGTGTGGAGGTACCAGAACGATGTGCCGGCCATCTGGCGCGGCGGGCGCGACCAGTCGGCGCCGAAGGCGAGCTGCGCCCAGCCGGTGAACGGCCGGGCCTTCTCCTGACCCACGTAGTGGGCCCAGCCTCCGCCGTTCTTGCCCTGGCAGCCGGTGAGCAGCACCAGGCTGATGATCGCGCGGTAGATCGTGTCGGAGTGGTACCAGTGGTTGGTGCCGGCACCGAGCGTGATCATCGAGCGACCGCCGGAGTCCTCGGCGTTCTGCGCGAACTCGCGGGCGATGCGCTCGACGGTCGCCGCCGGGACGGAGGTGATCTCCTCCTGCCAGGCCGGCGTGTACGGCGCATCCGCGTCGTCGTACCCGGCGCCCCACGTGCCGGGCAGGCCGTCGCGGGCCACGCCGTACTGCGCGAGCAGGAGGTCGTAGACCGTGGTCACGAGCCGGTCGCCCATGCGGCGCACGGGCACACCTCGCCGGATGACGCTGCCGCGCTCGGTGCCGTTCTCTCCGGCGTCGAACCGAGGAAGGTCGACGGTCACAGTCTCGGCGCCGTCCGCGTGCATGGTGAGCAGCGGGTCGACGTCGCCGAGGTCGAGGTTCCAGTGGCCCATCCCGGACTCGTTGTGGCGGAAGCCGATCGAGCCGTCGGGCACGACCGTCTCGCCGGTCGCGGCATCGATGAGAACCGGCTTCCACTCGGCCGCCTCGACATCCTGGCCGAGGTCTGCGGCGTTGACGAAGCGGTCGGGGACGAACGACTCGCCGTGCGCGCGGAGCGAGACGAGGAAGGGCAGGTCGGTGTAGCGCTTGGAGTAGTCGACGAACATCGGCACCTGCCGCTGCACGTAGAACTCGCGCAGGATCACGTGGCCCATCGCCATGGCGAGCGCACCGTCGGTGCCCGGGTGCGCGGGCAGCCACTCGTCGGCGAACTTGGTGTTGTCGGCGTAGTCGGGGCTGACCGTCACGACCTTCTGGCCCTTGTAGCGGGCCTCGGTCATGAAGTGCGCGTCCGGGGTACGAGTCGTAGGGATGTTGGAGCCCCACATGATCAGGTAGCTCGCGTTCCACCAGTCGGCCGACTCGGGGACGTCGGTCTGATCGCCCCAGATCTGCGGCGACGCGATCGGCAGGTCGCAGTACCAGTCGTAGAACGACAGCATCGTGCCGCCGATGAGCGAGGTGTAGCGGGCTCCGGCTGCGTGCGAGGCCATCGACATCGCGGGGATCGGCGAGAACCCGGCGACGCGGTCGGGACCCCAGCGGTCGATCGTGTGCACCTGGGCGGCGGCCACCATCTCGAGCGCCTCGTCCCAGGAGGCGCGGACGAGACCGCCCTTGCCGCGGGCGGACATGTAGGTGCGGCGCTTGGCGTCGTCGTCGACGATGCTCGCCCACGCCGCGACGGGGTCGCCCCCGTGGGCGACCTTGGCTGCGCGGTACATCTCGAGGAGCACACCGCGGATGTACGGGTAGCGCACGCGCGTCGGCGAGTAGGTGTACCAGGAGAAGGCGGCACCACGGGGGCAGCCGCGGGGCTCGTACTCGGGGGAGTCGGCGCCGACGGACGGGTAGTCGGTCTGCTGCGTCTCCCACGTGATGATGCCGTCCTTGACGTACACCTTCCACGAGCACGAGCCCGTGCAGTTCACGCCATGGGTGGAGCGCACGACGCGGTCGTGCGACCAGCGGTCGCGGTAGAAGACGTCGCCCTCGCGACCGCCGACGTAGTGCACCGCGCGGTGGTCGGGAGAGGTCTCGCTGCGGGTCAGGAACGAGCGGGCGCTGATGAGGGCGTCGACGAAGGGGTCGTCGATGCGCGTCGGGGTCTCGGTCACGTCACTGCTCCCAGGGCGTCGGGCTGTCGCCCGCGGTCTGCGGGGCCGGGGCCGGGCGCAGGTCGGGGCGGTTGAGGTGGGCGACGCAGAGGTCGTCCTTGATGAAGATGTCGAGGCGGCGCACGGTGACGCCCGACCCGAGCTCGTCGAAGAAGCCGTGCAGCATCTCGTGGTGCAGGCGGCAGATGGCGCGGTCCTGGCGGGCGAGGTCGGCGAAGGGGCAGGTCGAGAGGTAGAGGCGGTCGCCGAGCGGATCGGTCGTGGTCTCGAAGCCGAGCACCTCGAGGCCGTCGACGGCCATCTCGATGCTGGCCTCGGGGGTGATCGCCTCGGCGCCCGGCGCGACCTTCTCGCGCTGCGCCTTGGCCAGCCGGTGGCCGGCGGCCTCCCCCGGGGAGTGCGCGGTGTCGCCGGCGGCGGCCGCGAGCTCGGCGGCCAGCGCGCGGTAGGGGTCGGCCGGCTCGGCCGCCTCGGTGGCGCGATAGAGCAGCTTGGGCCGGCCGGGCCGGGTGCGGTTCTCCGGCACGACCTCGACCCGGCCCATCTCGACCAGCAGCGCAAGGTGCGAGCGGACGGTATTGGCGTGCTGCCCGGTGCCGGCGGTGATCTCGGCGACCGTCAGCGCCTGGCCCTTCTGGGCGAGCAGGTCCAGCACCCGGCGGCCGGTGGCCTCGGTCTCCCCCGCGCTCGGCTCGGGCCTCGCGAACCGGTCCTGCAGCGACACGACCCCTCCTCAAGAGGTTTTTTCCACCACGTCGTGATTTATCCCTGAGCCCGACCGTACGCCGTCCACTGACCTGGGCCAACAGGCACAGCATGTGGGCCATATCACTAGTAAAAAACAATTCTGAGGGTGGACATCCCGCCGGGTCCGAGGTCTAGCGTGACTCGTGATTGGTAAATAACACTTCGGAGGGGACATGAGCATCACCGCGGCGGAGAGCTCGCCCGAGGTCCGTCAGCCGAGCGGCACGGCGATCAGCGAGGACGTGTCCCCGGGGCGCTACCGGGTCCTGACCACCTCGACCCTCGCCTTCACGCTGATGTTCGCGGTGTGGCTGCAGTTCGGGATCCTCGGCCTGTCGATCCAGAAGGAGTTCGGCCTCTCCGACACCGCCTTCTACTGGCTCACGGCGCTGCCGGTGCTCAACGGCGCGATCTGGCGGCTGTGGACCGGGATCCTGGCCGACCGCTGGGGCGGGCGCATCGTGATGACCGGCCTGCTCCTCGCCGCCGCCGTACCCACCTTCCTGCTCTCGGGCGTCCAGAGCGCACCGATGCTGTTCGTGCTCGCGTTCCTGATCGGCTTCGCCGGCAACTCGTTCAGCTCGGGCATCGCCTGGAACAGCGCGTGGTTCCCGCGCAGCCAGCAGGGCTTCGCCCTCGGGGTCTTCGGCGCCGGCAACGTCGGGGCCTCGGTCACCAAGCTCATCGGCCCGGCGATCATCGCCGGCACGGCCGGCTCGCTCTACCTCGGCGGTCGCGTCGAGGGCGGGTGGCGGCTCATCCCGGTGATCTACGCCGTCGCCCTCGTGATCATGGCCGCAGTGCTGTGGTTCGTGGCTCCGAGGCCGGACCACCGGCCCGGGGCGACCACCCCGATGCGCGAGCACCTGCAGCCGCTCAAGCGGATCCGGGTGTGGCGCTTCAGCCTCTACTACGTCGCTGTGTTCGGCGCGTACGTCGCGTTGTCGTCCGCCCTGCCGAAGTACTACGAGACCAACTACGGCGTGCCGCTGTGGCAGGCGGGGCTGCTCACCGCGCTGTTCATCTTCCCGGCGTCGCTGCTCCGGCCCGTGGGCGGCTGGCTCTCCGACAAGGTCGGCGCGCGCCGGATCATGTACTGGACGTTCGGCCTGATGCTGGTCTCGACAGGCGTCCTGATGATGCCGAGCGGCTACATCACCGTCGAGGTCTCGACGAGCGTGTCGCCCGACGGTACGGCCGAGATCCTCCCGTGGAGCCTCGGAATCGTGCCCTTCACCGCGTTCGTCGTGCTGCTCGGCTGCTCGATGGGCATCGGGAAGGCCGCCGTCTACAAGCACATCCCGGAGTACTTCCCGCACGAGGTCGGCTCGGTCGGCGGCGTGGTCGGGATGCTCGGCGCCCTCGGCGGCTTCGTCCTGCTCCCGATGTTCGGGTACGCCGTGCAGATCACGGGCCTTCCGACCGCGCTCTTCGGCGTGCTCTTCCTGCTGACGCTCGCCTGCGCCGTGTGGATGCACCTCACGGTCGTCCAGATGCTCCACGACAGCTCGCCCGAGCTGTCCGACCAGTTCGAGACCCCGGTGCAGATGCCGGAGTACACCCCGTGACCCGGCCCATCTCCCTGAGGAGCACGACATGAGCAGCGCGACCGACGAACGCCGCACCGGCGGCGAGTGGCTGGCGGACTGGGACCCGGAGGACGCCCAGCACTGGGACAAGGCCCTGGCGTGGCGGACCCTCTCGATCACGACGGTCGGGCTCATGCTCGCCTTCTGCACCTGGTTCCTCGCGAGCGCGCTGGCGCCGGTGCTCGGCAACCTCGGCTTCACGATCACCAAGGACCAGCTCTACTGGCTCACCGCCATGCCGGGTCTCGCCGGCGGCACGCTGCGCCTCATCTGGATGTGGCTGCCGCCGATCATGGGCACGCGCAAGCTCGTGTCGCTCACCACGCTCCTGCTCGTGATCCCGCTCATCGGCTGGGCCGTCGCCGTGCAGAACCCCAGCACGAGCTACAGCACGTTCATGATCCTGGCGTTCCTGTCCGGCATCGGCGGCGGCGCGTTCTCCGGCTTCATGCCGAGCACGTCGTACTTCTTCCCGCGGCGGCTGCAGGGCACGGCGCTCGGGCTCCAGGCGGGGCTCGGCAACTTCGGCGTCTCGGTCGTGCAGTTCGTGACGCCGTGGATCGTCGGCTTCAGCCTGCTCGGAGTGCTCGGTGCCGCGCAGACGTTCCACAACCCGGCGACCAACGTCAACAAGGACGTCTGGTACCAGAACGCGGCGTACATCTACGTGCCGTTCGTCGTGATCGTCGCGATCCTCGCCTGGACGATGCTCAAGAGCGTGCCGGTGCGCGCCAACTTCCGCCAGCAGCTGGACATCTTCAAGAACGTCGACACCTGGTGGATGACCGCCCTCTACGTGATGACGTTCGGCACCTTCGCCGGCCTCTCGGCGCAGTTCGGCCTGCTCATCAAGAACCTGTACGGCGCAGGCAATCCCGACATCGTCGCGACCGCGGCCGACGGCTCGACCACGGTGCTGGTCGCCGGGTACGCCGTACCTCTCGCCCTGACGTATGCGTTCATCGGCCCCCTCGTCGGTGCCGGTGCCCGCGTGCTGTTCAGCCCGCTCACCGACCGGTGGGGCGGCGCGCGCTGGACGCTCGTCTCGGGCATCGGCATCGCGGCCTCGATCGTCTACACGATGCAGTATGTGCAGCCCGATGTGGCTGCGGGTGCTGAGGCGTTGACGGCCCAGTTCCACAGCTTCCTGTTCGGCTTCATCGCGATCTTCTTCTTCACGGGAATCGGCAACGCCTCGACGTTCAAGCAGATGCCGATGATCTTCGAACGCCGTCAGGCTGGAGGCGTCATCGGATGGACATCGGCCATCGCGGCATACGGGCCCTTCCTGTTCGGTGTGGGCCTCGCGACGCTGTCGGTGTCGGGCTTCCTCACCGTGCTGCTCGTCTTCGTCCTCGCCTGCGTCGCGCTGACGTGGGTGCGTTACGCGCGCCCCGGCGCGCCGAAGCCCTCCTGACCGGGTGGGGGGAGCGGCAACCCCCTCACGGACCGCTCCCCCCACCCTTCGATCCCGACGACCCACGTGAGACCCCGACGACCGGAGGATGACGATGACCGAGGACCTGCCCGATCCGACGACCTCGCCGACGGCCTCGAGCGGCTGCGGCTGCGGCACCTGCGGGTGCGGCGCGGCGAGCGAAGCGCCTGTGCTCGACGTGCGGACGATCCCGCGCGAGGTGCGGCATGCGGCAGTGATCGGTGCCGTCGGAGCCGTCCCCGTCGACGGCTCGATCGTCCTGCTGGCTCCGCACGACCCGCTGCCGTTGCTGCGCGAGCTCGACACCCTCTGGCCTGGGGTGCTGACGGTCGCATACGACGAGTCCGGACCGGAGACATGGGCGGTCCGCCTGCTTCGGACACGCTGACACGACGATGACCACCCTCGACACCCGTTCGACGACCCTCGTAGGTGCGGACTGGGCATCGGCGCGCACGGTCGCCCACGGCTGCCTTCCGCCCTTGGCCGCCGAGCACGTCTCGGTCGGACACGCCCACCGGCGCGTGCTCGCCTCGGATCTCGTCGCTGCGACGGCGCTTCCGGCGTTCACGTCATCCGCCATGGACGGCTGGGCGGTGAGCGGTCCAGGTCCGTGGACGGTGACCGGAACCCTCCTCGCTGGAGGTTCCGCAGGGCCGCTGGCACCGGGAGAGGCGGTGGTGATCGCCACGGGCGCCCAGGCCCCGGGAGGTGCCACCGCAGTGCTGAGGTCCGAGGACGGCGTGGTGGTCGACGGCCGGCTCGAGGGACACGTGCGCGACGGCGACCACCTTCGGCTGGCCGGTGAGGAGGCTCATCGGGGCGAGCTGATGGCACCCGCCGGCGTCGTCCTCACCGCCGGTCATCTCGGGCTCGCAGCGGCTGCCGGCTACGACGTGGTCCCGGTGGTACGCCGGCCGACGGTGGCCGTGCTGGTGCTCGGCGACGAGCTGCTCGACCACGGGGTGTCTGCGCGCGGCCGCGTGCGCGACTCTCTCGGGCCGCAGCTGCCGGCCTGGCTCGACCTGCTCGGCTGTTCCATACGGTCGGTGGCGCGCGTGCCGGATTCGCTGGCCGCCCTCGTCGAGGCGCTGATCTCGGTGGGCGACGTCGACCTGGTGGTGACCACCGGCGGCACCGCCGCCGGCCCGGTCGACCTCCTGCACCGGGCGATCGAGGCCCTTGCCGGGAGGCTGGTGGTCGACTCCGTCGCGGTGCGGCCGGGTCACCCCATGCTGCTCGCACGCCTCGCGCACCGCGTCGCGCTGCTCGGCCTCCCGGGCAACCCGCAGGCAGCGGTCGCCGCGCTGCTGACGCTCGGCGCGCCCCTCGTCGACGCGCTGCTCGGCCGCCCGCTCGCGGTGCTCGACCAGGTCCGGTCACGTGAGGCGCTGGCTGCGCCCGGCCGGGCGACGCGGCTCGTGCTCGCGCGGCGTGGCGATGCCGGCGCGATCGCCGTCGCGCACCAGGGGTCGGCCATGCTCCGCGGCCTCGCGGAGGCGGACGGCTACCTGGTCGTCCCAACCGGTGGGTGTGCTGCCGACGACAGGCTTGCCTGGCTGCCCCTCCCACGATGAGGCCCGGATCGGGCGCACGGTGGAGGGGCGTGCCGGATACTCCGCAGGGTGCTGAGGTTCCGCGACTGCGCCGTCGATGTCGCCGGCCGCGTGCTGCTGCGCGGCGGCGTGCCTCAGCACCTCGAGCCCCAGGCCTTCGACGTCCTCGCACTGCTCGTCGATCAGCGACACCGGGTTGTGCCCAAGGAGGAGATCCTCGACGCCGTGTGGGGCGGGCGCTTCATCAGCGACTCCGCGCTCTCCACGCGCATCAAGGAGATCCGGCGGGCGACGGGGGACGACGGCGACGCGCAGGCGGTGGTCAGGACCGTGCGCGGCCGCGGCTACCAGTTCGTCGCCGAGGTCGGCTCGCGCGTCGCTTCCCCGGCCGCGCCGACGCTGGTCGGTCGCGACCGGGACGTCGAGGAGCTCCTCGATCGCCTGGCGCCTGGCTCGCTCGTGACCCTGGTCGGCACCGGCGGGGTGGGCAAGTCCACCCTGGCGCGCGAGGTGGTTCGCCGTGCGGCCGAGCGGCGGGGCGTTGCGTGGTACATCGTCGATCTGACGGTGCTCGACGATTCAGCTCAACTGCTCCCGGCCGTCGCCCGAGGCGCCGGTCTCGTCGACGACGGACCAGACCTGCTCGCCAAGACCCTCGCCGGTCGCGACGTGATCGTGCTGCTCGACGACGCTGATCTGCTCGTGGCCGATGTGGCCGCGCTGTGCGATGCCGTGGCGGCTGCGGCCGGCGTGGCCACGATCGTGGTCACCTGCCGCGAGCGTCTCGGCGTCCGCGCCGAGCGGATCTGGCCCGTGCTGCCGTTGTCGCCCGACGCCGCTCGAGCACTTCTCGTCGCCCGTGCGCGGGACGCCGCTCCTCTGGCGATGCTCGACGAGCTGCCGGACAGCACCCTCGACGCTCTCGCCGACTCGGTCGATCGCCTCCCGCTGGCGCTCGAGATGCTCGCGTCGATGAGCGCCCTCCTCGACGTGCCCGAGCTGCAGGTGGTGGTCGCTTCGAGTGCTTCCGCCGTGACCACGGGGCGGCGGGATGCGCCCGAGCGCCACCGCTCGCTGGCCCGACTCGTCGAGGGGTCGCTCGACCGGCTCGCCTCCCGCGACGCCGACGCGCTCGTGACGTTGTCGGCGTTCGCGGGCGCGTTCGCCACGTCCGATGCGGTGCGGCTGCTCGCGACGGACGACGCCCTCGAGGTGCTCCGATCTCTGGCCGACCGATCGCTTCTCTCGCCGGTGGAGGGTCGAGGAGGCCGGCGCTATCAGGTGCTGCGCACGGTGCGACGCGCCGTCGACGGGCGGACCTCGAGCGCCAGGCGCGCGGCTGCCGCAGGGCGGCACGCCGTGCTGGTCACGACGCTGCTGGAGGCCGCCGACGCAGACCTCCGTTGCGAACGCGAGGCCCAGGGGGCAGTCGTCTTCGACCGGCTGGCGGACGAGGCGCGCGCCGCGCACACCTGGGCCCGCGACGTCGACGTCGACCTCGCGGTCCGGCTTACCGCGGCCCTCCACCTGTATGCCTACTCGCGCATGTGGGCTGAGCCGTCGACGTGGGCGGACGCACTCGAGCACCGCACCGACCATCCGGCAGTCGTCGTCGCGCTTGCGAGCCAGGCCGCTCAGGAGAGCCGACTGGCAGAGGCGCGCACCCGCGCGCTCGACGCGCTGGAACGCGGCGACGAGCGGGTGCGGGCGGCGGCCCTCGAGGTGCTGTCGGACGTCGGCATCTATGAGCACCGGCTCGACGAGGCGGCCACCTGGGCGAGTCGGCTGGTCGAGTCGGCCGCGGCGTCGGGAGCGGTGCGCGATCGCGCGATCGGCCTTTCCAACCGTGCCCTCGCGGCGACGTACGCGGGGGACGCCGCAGGCGCCGCTGCCGCCACTGCCGCGATCCTCGAGACCCCGGAGGACGGCATGGCACCGACCGAGCGGGCCTGGCTCGCCTTCGCGCGTGGAGACGCGTATGCCGCGCTCGGCGGCGGGGATGCGATCCCCTGCTATGGCTCGGCCATCGCGATCTCGGACAGCGTCGGGAGCACCTTCGTCGGCGGGGTGTCCCGCTGCTCCCTCGCGGCAGCGGTGGCCGAGACCGATGGTCCGATGGTGGCTGCGGCGTACTTCCGCGACGTGCTCGACACATACCGGGAACGCGGCAACATCACCCACCTGACGACGGCCCTCCGGCTCGTCGTGCCCGTCCTCGCCGGCATCGGGGCGGACGAGACGACGTGCTGCGTCGCGGGCTGGACGCTGGGACCATCTGCGCGTCCGGGGCTCGCCGGCGACATCGCGCGGACCCGCGCGACCCTCGACGTGGTGCGCGGACGGCAGCCGGAGCCCGACGTCGAGCGGTGGACGACCCGAGGCTCGACGCTGACCGCCGGCGAGGTGGCTCACGCGGCGTCGGTCGCGCTCGCGGCCGCCGCAAGCTGACGTGTCCCCACCTGATCCCCACGCAGCCCTCAAGCGGCGCGGCGGTGCGCGCTGTTGCCTGGGGGCATGACGAACAAGCGCACGGATGGCCTCGCCGTTGACGACCTGATGCTCACCGACGGCGGACTCGAGACGGTCCTGGTGTTCCACGAGGGCATCGACCTCCCCGCGTTCGCCGCCTTCCCGCTCCTGGACTCCGCCGAGGGCCGCGACGCCCTTCTGCGCTACCACCGCGAGTTCCTGACGATCGCGGCCGACGCTGGTGCGGGCTATGTGCACGAGACCCCGACCTGGCGCGCGAACCCGGCATGGGGGGCCGAGGTCGGCTACTCGGCGGACGGTCTGCGCCGGATCGCGTTCGACTCGGTCGCGTTCGGCACGTCGCTGCGCGATGAGTGGTCGGGCACCGGCGGCTTCCTCGTCAGCGGCTGCATCGGTCCGCGCGGCGACGGCTACGTGCCGGGTACGACGATGACGCCCGACCAGGCCGCGGCCTACCACCGCACGCAGGTCGGCGATCTCGCCGATGCCGGGGTCGACCTCGTCACGTCGTTCACCCTCCCGTACGCCGACGAGGGCACGGGGCTCGTCGCGGCGGCGGCGGAGGCCGGCGTGCCCGTGGTCGTGGGCTTCACGCTTGAGACGGACGGTCGGCTGCCGTCGGGGGAATCGCTGGGGGAGGCGATCGAAGCGGTGGACGCCGCGACGGGCGGATACGCGTCGTGGTTCATGGTCAACTGCGCGCACCCCGAGCACGTGCTCCCCGCCCTCGACGGGAGCGCTGCGTGGGCCTCCCGGATCGGCGCACTGCGTGCGAACGCGTCACGCATGACCCACGCCGAGCTCGACGAGGCCGAGGTGCTCGACGACGGCGACCCGGACGACCTGGCGCGCGGTTACGTCGACCTCGCCCGGCTGCTGCCCGGACTGCGGGTGGTGGGCGGATGCTGCGGCACGGACGCCCGCCACGTGGCCGCCATCGGTGCGGCGATGACGCGCGCGGCCGGCTGAGACTGGTCTAGGGCTGGCGGAGCCGGTCGAGGAGCTTGTCGAGCCGGGCGAGGTCTGTGCCGCTGAAGCCGTCGAAGATCTCGTGCAGCTCGGCAGCATGGATGGCGGCGGCCCGCTCGACGACGTCGTGACCCTGCGGGGTGACGACGGCCCAGATCACGCGCCGGTCGTGAGGAGCGGGCACCCGCTCGAGGTAGCCGGCCTCCACGATGCGGTCGACGAGCCGCGTGACCCCGCCCGTGGTGAGCGCGAGCTGGGCCGAGAGCTCGCTCATCATGAGCCGCTCCTCGGGGGAGCGCGCGACCCGCAGCAGCACCTCGAACCACGTGAGCGGTAGGTCGGCCTCGGCCTCGAGCGTGCGGGCGAGCCGGCGCTCCATGCCGCTGAACGCCTCGAGGAGGCGTCCGAACGTGGTGATGAGCGGATCGTCGATGGCGCGCGGCACGTCCGGTACCTTACTCATCAACGTCTGACACGTCAGGGAATTCCACGGCGGGTCCGGCTGTTGCCGTGTCGTCCGTCCCCGCTTCTCCGAGGTGCCCCATGGTCGTCTCCGCCGTCAGGCTCAACCACGCCGTGCTCCACGTGTCCGACCTCGAGCGCTCGCTCGACTTCTACCAGCGCGTGTTCGGGATGGAGGTCGTCGCGCGGGAGCCCCGCGCCAACGCCGCTTTCCTGAAGCTGCCGCGCAGCGGCAACCACCACGACCTCGGCCTCTTCGGCATCGGCGGCTCGTACGGGCCGAAGCGCCCGGGCATCGGGCTCTACCACCTCGCCTGGCAGGTCGACACCATCGACGAGCTCCAGGACGCGCAGGTGGTGCTCGCCGAGGCGGGCGCCCTCGTGGGCGAGTCGAGCCACGGTGCGACCAAGAGCCTCTACGCGCAGGACCCGGACGGCAACGAGTTCGAGGTCATGTGGATGCTGCCGCGCTCGGAGTGGGGTGCGTACGAGAACTCGGCACCCATCGAGCGGCTCGACCTGCGCGGCGACGTCGAGCGGTGGACCGGCGTCTCGACGTCCGATGAGCTCCGACCTCGGCTCGCCCAGGGCGACGCGTGACCGGCTTCGCCGAGCCCGTCGTCGCGACTGCCGGGAGCCTCGACCCCGACGCTCCGCTCGTGGTGCTGCTGCACGGCCGCGGCTCGCACGAGGGCGACATCATCGGCCTCGCGCGCTACCTGCCCGAGGGCCTGGCGTACGCCGCGGTGCGCGCGCCGATCGGCGAGGGCGGCGGATACGCCTGGTTCGCCAACCGCGGCATCGGGCGCCCGGTCGCGGAGTCGCTGCGCGCCACGATGGACTGGTTCCGCATGTGGCTCGACGCGGCCGCCGGCGAGCGCCCTGTGGTTCTTGTCGGCTTCAGCGGCGGCGCCGCGTTCGCCGGCGGCCTCGTGCTGGACGACCCGTCGCGGTACGCCGGGGCAGCCGTGCTGTTCGGCACCGTCCCCTTCGACGCCGGCGTGCCCGTGACCGATGGCCGGCTCGACGGCGTGCCGGTGCTCGTCGTCCAGGGCGACGACGACACCGTGATCCCGCGCGACCTGCTCGACCGGACCTGGGCCTACGTCACCGGCGAGTCCCGGGCCGCGGCCACCACGCACCGCTCGCCGGGCGGCCACGGCATCGACCAGGGCGCCCTCGGCACCCTGCGCACCTGGCTCACCGCCACCGTGCCCCGGCACGAGTAGCTCGAGCTGCTCGAGGACCGAGAGGCGAGCGGTAGCGTTCCCGCGTGACTGTGACGGACGTCCTCGGCTGGGTCGGAGCGCTCGGCGTGCTCGCGGCGTACGGCCTGCTGACCGTCGGACGCTGGGAGTCCGCGTCGATGCGCTACCAGGGCGCCAACACGGTGTTCGCGGCGCTGCTGCTCGTGTGGGCGATCTCGATCGCGGCCTGGCAGTCGGCGCTCCTCAACGGGGTCTGGGCCGCGGTCGGCCTGGTCGGCGTCCTGCGGATCCTGCGGCGTCGCTCCGACGCCCCGGAACCGCACGTGGGCGACTGATCGCACGTCCGGCGCCTGCTCCGATCGGGCGTCCAAGGTTGCGCCTGGGTCACGACCCGGCGCTTCAGCGCGCATCGGCGCTCCGGCGGTGGCACCGTCGGACGCGCACACAACCCGTCAGACCGTCCGACTGGGGAGCCGGCCGCAGGTGCGGCAGGGGGCTTCCCGCGGCGGTCCGATCGCGGTATCGTGGGAGCGCTCCATCGCCGAGCCACCGATACCAATTTGTAATCGGTTGCAGACCGGAAACTTCACTGAAACCCCTTGCTTACGCGCGTGACTCGCAGCAAGATGCGAAACGCTTACAAGCCCGGGGATCAGCCACCCGGACCTCTCAAATCGGCTCGAGGGAGACAGAATGTCCGTTCCCGTCCGTCGCCGGACTGCCGCCGTTGTCGGTGGCGTCGCGGCTGCCCTGCTTCTTGCTGCCTGTGGCAGCAGTGGTGGTGGCGACTCAACTACCTCGGCTGCGCCGAGCTCCAGCACCCCCGTCGTGGCGGGCTGCGAGGACTACGCCTCGTACGGCTCGCACCCCGGCACCAAGGTGACCGTCTTCACCTCGATCCTGCCGCCCGAGCAGCAGAAGTTCGAGGCGTCGTGGGCCCAGTTCGAGAAGTGCACCGGGATCGACGTCGTGTACGAGGGGTCCGACCAGTTCGAGGCCCAGCTGCCGACGCGTATCCAGGGTGGTAACGCTCCCGACATCGCGTTCATCCCGCAGCCGGGTCTGCTCCAGAAGCTCGTGCAGCAGGGCGGCCCCAAGCCGGCTCCGCAGTCGGTCACCGACAACGTGGGCAAGTTCTGGACCGAGGCCTGGAAGAACTACGGCACCGTCGACGGCACGTTCTACGCCGCTCCTCTCAGCGCGAACATGAAGTCGTTCGTCTGGTACTCGCCGGCGGTCTTCGCGGAGAAGGGCTACACCGTCCCCACGACGTGGGACGACCTCTTCGCCCTCTCCGACAAGATGGCCGCTGACGGCATCAAGCCGTGGTGCGGTGGCATCGAGTCCGGTGGCGCCACCGGTTGGCTCGCTACCGACTGGATCGAGCAGCTCGTGCTCCGCCAGCAGGGTGGCGACGTCTACGACAAGTGGATCTCGCACGAGATCAAGTTCGACTCGCCCGAGATCAAGGAGGCGTTCACGACCCTCGAGGGCTGGATGCGCAACTCCAAGTACGCGAACGCCGGCTTCGGTGACACGAAGACCATCGCCACCACCGCGTTCCAGGACGGCGGCAAGCCGATCCTCGAGGGCAAGTGCGGCATGTACCAGCAGGCGTCGTTCTACGCGAACTTCTGGGTCAACTTCGACAAGACGGCGGAGATCGGCGAGGACAAGGACGTGTTCGCGTTCTACCTCCCGGCGATCAGCGCCGACGTCACCACCCCGATCGTCGGCGGTGGCGAGTTCGTGACGGCCTTCGCAGACCGTCCCGAGGTCCAGTCGTTCCAGACCTACCTGGCGAGCGACACGTTCCACACGCTGAAGGTCAAGGAGGGCACCTGGGTGTCCGCGAACAACGGCGTGCCGCTGGACGCGTACTCCGACCCGATCTCGGCCCTGTCGGCGAAGTACCTCACCGACTCGACCGCGACCTTCCGGTTCGACGCTTCGGACCTCATGCCGGCTGCTGTCGGTGCGGGTTCGTTCTGGACCGGCATGACGGCCTTCTTCGGAGAGAACAAGTCCGTGGACGACACCGTCAAGGCGATCGACGCTGCGTGGCCTGCTAGCTGATCCGGTCACTGCCATCACGTCACGACCAGTCGTGACGAAGTAGTTCCGGCCGGGGCTCGGAAGGGGTAGACACTCCTTCCGGGCCCCGGTTCACATCCGGGCTCGGAACCGATCGTTGGTTCACGACGCATCGAGAGGGTGGTCGAGGGGATGGGAAACGCATCCAAACTGGCCTTGATGGCCAGCGTGGTGCTGGTGTTCTTCGGGGTCCTGCTGCTCGTGTTCTTCCTGGCGGCGCGCACCAGGGGCAAGGTGCAGACTCCGCTCGCACGACTGATCTTCCTGGGGCCGGCAGCGCTGCTGCTCCTCATCGGCCTGGTGATCCCGGCCGTTCAGACGACGTACCAGAGCTTCCTCGGCCCCGACGGCAAGAAGGTCGTCGGGCTGGCGAACTACCAGTGGATCTTCGGCACCGAGGCCAACTGGGTCTTCCTGCGCAACACCGCGATCTGGATCGTCATCACACCGATCTTCTCGACTCTCGTCGGCCTGATCCTCGCGTTGCTCATGGACCGCATGCGCCGCGAGTCGCTGCCCAAGTCGCTCATCTTCATGCCCATGGCCATCTCGTTCGTCGGCGCCTCGATCATCTGGGGTCTCGTCTACGAGTACCGCGACCCTGCGGAGCCCCAGGTGGGCCTGCTCTCGGCCGTGGTGTCCGCCTTCGGAATCACACCTGAGAACTGGCTGCTGCTCCAGCCGTGGAACACCTTCTTCCTCATCATCATCATGGTGTGGATCCAGGTCGGCTTCGCGATGGTCGTGCTCTCGGCCGCCATCAAGGCCATCCCCATGGATGTCACCGAGGCCGCCATGCTCGACGGTGCCGTGGGCTGGAAGCTCTTCTCCAAGGTCACCGTCCCGATGATCCGCGGCACGCTCGTCGTCGTCCTCACCACGATCGCCATCGGCGTCCTCAAGGTCTTCGACATCGTGCGCACGATGACGAACGGAAACTTCGGCACCCAGGTGCTGTCGAACGAGATGTACGCCCAGGCGTTCGTCCAGTTCGACAAGGGCCGTGGTAGTGCGCTCGCCGTCGTGCTGTTCGTCGCCGTCATCCCCCTGATCGTCTACAACATCGTGCAGCTGAGGAAGGAGCAGTCGATCCGATGAGCGTCGAGACTCCTGGAATCGCGGCCGCGGCCGAGAAGGCGCTGACCGCGGCACCCGACCACGGCGGCATGTCCAGCGCGCTGCGGCGCAACCTGTCGAGCCCCTGGGCCACCGGCTTCGTCATCCTCCTGACGGTGCTGTGGACCATCCCCACGCTCGGCCTGCTCGTCACCTCGCTGCGCCCGGCCGACCAGGCCAACAGCAGCGGCTGGTGGACGGTGCTCAGCAACCCCGTCTTCACCCTGGACAACTACCAGGAGGTGCTGACCGGTGGCGACACGATTCCGGGCGGCATCCTCCCGTACTTCATCAACTCGTTCGTCATCTCGATCCCGGCGGCGATCATCCCGCTGACGCTCGCCCTCATGGCGGCGTACGCCCTGGCGTGGGTGCCGTTCAAGTTCAGCAACGCGATGTTCCTGGCGATCTTCGCGCTGCAGGTCGTCCCGCTGCAGATGGCGCTCCTGCCCCTGCTGCAGCTGTTCAACCTGGGCTGGTTCGGCTTTCCGCCGTTGCGAGATCTCGTGCAGGCCATCCCGCTCCTGGGATCCTGGATCTGGCCGACGGGCGGCACGAGCTTCATGCCCCTGTGGATCGCGCACTCGATGTTCGCGCTCCCGCTGGCGATCTTCCTGCTCCACAACTTCATCGCCCAGCTGCCGCGTGACCTCTTCGAGGCCGCGCGCGTGGACGGCGCCAGCCACTTCCTGATCTTCCGGAGGATCGTGCTGCCGCTGTCGGTTCCGGCGATCGCGTCGTTCGCGATCTTCCAGTTCCTCTGGGTGTGGAACGACCTGCTGGTCGGTCTCACATTCGCCGGCGGCACGGTCGACGTCGCACCGATCACGGTGTACCTGTCGAACATCAAGGGCACCTACGGGTCGAGCCTGCACCTCATCACGGCTGGCGCGTTCATCGCGATCATCGTGCCGCTCATCGTGTTCTTCTCGCTGCAGCGGTTCTTCGTCCGCGGTCTGCTCGCCGGATCGGTCAAGGGCTGACAGGCCCGAGCACAGACGCCGCTGCCCCGAAGGTCCTGGAGGACTTCGGGGCAGCGGTCTGTCCGGGCCCGTGCAGGTCGGTGCGCGGAGGTTCTGCGCGCCCGGATCCACGGGTGGTCAGCAGCCGGACACGAAGCGTCATGAGCGGCCGCGGCAGCCGCGCACCGCTCGGTCAGACGACCGGACGCAGGCGGAACATCCGCGGGGTGAGCTCGCCGCGGCGCTCGAGGTAGCCGGCGTACCCCGGGTAGACCGCCTCGAAGCGCGGGAAGATCTCGGCCCAGGTCTGCTCGTCGCAGAGCTCGGCACGGCACTCGAGGCGCTCGGGCCCGATCGCGATCGCGCAGTCCGGGTGGGCGAGCAGGTTGGCCGTCCACGCGGGGTGCTTGGCCTGGCCGAAGTTCGTGCCGAGCAGCATGACGTCGTCGCCGTCGCGCACGTAGAGCAGCGGCGACTCGCGCGGCTGGCCGCTCTTGGCCCCCGTGGTGTGCAGGGTGAGGAACGGGAAGCCGTACAGCGCGGCGAGGAACCGGCCTTCGCGGATCTTCATGAGGGCGGGGTCGACCTTCGGCCCGATGCGCCGGTAGACCGCCGCGAACGCCGCGGTGCGGCTCGCCTGCCTCGTGACGGTCGTGAGCGGGTTGGCGCGCACCCTGGCCTCGTGGTCGGCGATGCGCCGCAGCCGGGCGCGCACGGCGCGCTCCGCGTCGGTGTCGGCGGTGGGGTCGAGGGCGTCGGGCATGGGCGCACGCTAGCCCGACCTGCGCCGTACGTCGAAGGCTCGCCACCCAGGGCGGCGCGCCCTGACACGGCGCAGTGGCCGCGTCAGCGGGGGTCGTGACGTCGAGCCCGGCGGATGTCAGGAGGGCAGGGTGAGCGCAAGCCGGTGCAGGGCCTCGTGCAGGGCGGCGGCGAAGCGGTCGACGTGGCCTCCGAGGTGTTCGAGGTCGTCCGGGCCCAGCACCACGCGCAGGGCGCCGTCGACCTCGGCGAGCACGGCCGGGGAGTCGTCCCAGCCCGTGACGAGGGCGGCCGTCGCGGCGTCGCGCTCGTCGAGGTGCACGAGCTCGAACGGCACCCCCAGACCGGCTGCCATGCGATCCCAGGAGGCCTTGCGGCGGATCGGCGAGTGGGTGATGTCGCACAGCGAGCAGTGCGCACGGCCGAGGAGCTTGCCGACGACGTAGTGGATCTCCCCCGAGAGGCTCCCCTCGGCCCGGTAGACGCCCACGAGGCGCGTCACGCGCGGGGCCGGGGTGATGGGAGCGGGGTCCATGCCAGGACCGTAGGCGGCGTTCCTGGGGCCCGCACCCCGGCCGTCCGGTGCCGTGCCGGGCCCCGCACCGTCGTGCCTGCCGACGGCCCGCCGTGCGCGCGCTGCGGTGCTCAGGTGAGCGGTGTCGCGGCGACACGCCGAAGCCCCCGACGTGTCGCTCGCGCCTGCGCGGCATCGGCGTTGGCAGACTGGAACATGGTGCGGGGCCCCTCGATGTATGAGATCGAGGGGCCCCGCGTTCGCACGTCCGGTCGGCCTGCGGTCGGGTTGCCCCGACCGCGAGGTCGACCTTCTGTGCAGCCGTGCGTCCGTCGGACCTCGTCGCGT
>NZ_JBHSTI010000052.1:0-21144 GCF_042660085.1 Longivirga aurantiaca
CTGACGATCGACACCGCCGTGCTCAGCGACGGCAACCACGAGATCTCGGCGGTGCTGTGCTCCGCCGACGGCGGCACGTGCGACACCGCGTCCCCCTCCAACGCCTCGACCATCACCGTGCAGCGGCTGCGGCCGACGGTGCGCGTGAGCCCGAGCGTCATCAGCCCGAACGCCGACGGCCGGCGCGACAGCACCGTGGTGACGTACACGTTCGAGCAGAAACAGGGCGGCGCGCTGCGCGTGAAGACCGCGAGCGGCACCGTGGTGCGTACGGTCAACCTCACCCCGAGGGCCGCCGACACCTACACCTGGACGTGGAACGGCCGGAACACCGCGGGCACGGTCGTGCCCAACGGCACGTACACCGTCGAGGTCGTCACCACGAGCGTGATCGACACGGTCACGTGGAAGGGCGCTGCCACCGCGAAGGTGACGATCGACAAGACCAAGCCGGTCGCGTCGTCCGTGGTGCCGTCGTCGCCGAGCTACTACCCCATGGTCGACGGCTACCGCGACACGTCCTCGCTCGGCGCGACGTCGAACGAGGCGGTCAGCGCCTTCGCGGTCTACATCTACAACAGCAGCGGCCTGCGCATCCGCACGATCACGGGGGGCGCCAAGCCGGCTGGTCGCGTCGCCGCCCTCTGGAACGGCAAGACCAACTCCGGCGCCCGCCCGCCGGCCGGCACCTACGCGTTCCAGGTGATGCTCCAGGACGTCGCGGGCAACCAGACGCTGTCGGCCAAGGGCCGCGTCACGATCTCGTGGAAGTCCTTGAAGGCGAGGACCGCCACCAGGACGATCCCGGCGATGACGACGACGTTGGGATACGTGGCGGACAACGTCTGCAACTTCGTCTTCTCCAACGCACGTCCCGGCGTCTGGCCGAGCACCTCTATCGCCTACGAGAGCCGCGACCCGGAGAACTGCGCCACGAACGGCACCGGCGACATCGCCTTCACCCTCAGCCAGTACACGCTGCCGGCCGCTCTCAAGTACGGGACCGTGTCGGTGTCGACGTACGGCGGTGGGAGCACCTCCGGCCTGCTGTGGACCCACGAGGCCGACCAGGGCGAGATCGACTACGTCCTGAAGGACGGCGAGACGATCGGCGTCTACCGCACGCTGAGCTCGGGAACCACGACGCATGCCGGTCCCACCGTGAAGGCGGCGGACTACCTGGTGAAGGGTCGCACCATCACGTGGTGGATGGGCTCGGCCGACGGCAACTGGTACGACGTCCGCGACTTCACCATCACCTGGACGTACTACGTGCTGGCCTAGCCGCCGTCAGCGACGGCGTCGGACCTTCGGGGGGTCCGGAGACGTCGCCGTTCACGCCGCCTGATCGTCGTAGCGGGAGCCGATCTCGGCCGTGATGCTGGAGCCGTCTACCCCGCCGGTCACGGCGGCCAGGAAGTCGGCGCCGCGCAGCACCAGCACCCGCAGCGGGCTCTCGGCGGTCACCGTCGCCGTCCTCGTCGTGTGCCGCAGGAGCGCCACCTCACCGAAGTAGTCGCCCGGGCCGAGCAGCCCGCTCTTGCGGACCCCGTCGACGGTGATCGACACCTCGCCGGCGCCGATCACGAAGAACTCACGCCCCAGGTCGCCCTGGCGCAGCACCACGACACCGGCCTCGAGCTCGACCCAGCGGCTGTTGCGAGCGAGCCGCTCGACGTCGTACGGCGGGAGCTCGGCGAGGAACTCCACCTGCCGGAGCAGGTCGAGCTCGGCGGGGAGGTAGCGCGCCCGCTTCTCGAGACGCCGCACGGGGATGGTGCACGCGACCGCGACGAGGGCGACGCCGACCCCGAGCGGAACCCATGCCTGGCCCGCGCCGAACCGGTCGATGAGCAAGGGCGCCAGCAGCGCCCCGAGCGCCGAGCCGAGCAGGGCCGTGCTCTCCTGGACGGCGAACACGCGCGCGAGGATGCGGTCGTCGGTGGAGCGCTGCAGGAGCGTGCGTCCGGCGACGACCGTCGCCGCGCCGCCGAGCCCCGTCAGCGCCAGTGTCACGGCCGCGGGGACGAGCAGGCCCCACACGGGAACGAGGGCGAACGCGACACCCTCGAGCACCGCACCCCAGACGACCACGCGGGCGAGCCGCCGTCCGTGCGAGAGCCAGGCGCCCACGAAGGCACCGAGGAGGCCGCCGATGCCGAGCGAGCCGATGAGCAGTCCCGCGCCGTCCTCCGCCAGGTCGAGCACGTCCTTCGCGTAGGCGACGCCCAGGATGTCGAGCGCCCCGGTCACGACGAAGTCGATCGCGAGCACGAGCAGCAGTGCGAGCGATGCCCAGTCGCGCCAGAGCGAGATGAGCCCGCCGAGCGCCCCACGCAGGCCCGACTCCTCGTCGTCCGCGGCCGCGGGAGCCGACAGCCCCAGCCGCAGGCACAGCAGCGGCGGGAGGATGGCGACGGCCACGGCGACCGCCATCGCCGTGGTGGGCCCGGACCCGGCGACGAGCACGCCCGCCACCACCGGCCCGATGAACCGCGTCGACCCGTCGAGCACCGAAGACAGGGAGTTCGCCGACACGAGCTGCGCCGGCGCCGAGGCCAGCTGCGGCAGCGCGGCGAAGTGGATGGGCCGCACGACCGCGATGGCGGTGGTCAGCAGCGTCGAGGCGCCGATGACGACCGCGGTCGACGCGTCGGCGGCGAGCGCGGCCCAGGTGACGGCGGAGAGGACCGCGACCAGGCCGTGCGCGAGGGCGAGCGCCGTGCCACGCGGCAGCCGGTCGCCGATGCCCGCGAGGGCCGGCCCGAGCAGGGCGGCCGGGACCAGCTGGACGACCGCGGCGACGCCCGCGAGGCCTGCGCCGCCGCGGTCGAAGGCCCAGAGGATGATGGTCAGCCAGGCGTAGAACTCGATGAAGTCGTACACCGCGTAGGCGGCAAGCACCCGCCGCATCCCCGTACGCGAGGTCAGTGCGGCGAACACGCTCGGCGTTCCCCGCATGGCCACCTGTCCTGAGCGCCCGCCGCCCATCGGCGGGACCTGCAGGGATCATGTCGAGGCTGGCGGCCGCGGGCCACCGGTTCGCGCAGGTTCGGCAGCTCTCCTCGTCGTCCACGCGCACCGCCGGGGCCGGGCAGCGGCTCCCTCGTGACGTCCGTGTGACGGAATGGTGGAACTGGTCACGCGCTGTCACCGGGCGCGCTAGCGTCCCGCCTGGTCACGCGGGGGCGCAGGTGCCGCGCGGGCACGTCAGGTGGAGGACGACGGATGTCGGTCGTAGGCGAGGCTCTGCGCGAGACCGGATCGTCGCTGGGGATGGTGTTCCGCAACCCGGCGCTGCGCAAGCTCAACCTCGCGTTCGCCGGGTCCGCGATCGGCGACTGGGCCTACGCCACGGCCATGGCCGTGTGGGTCTACTCGGTCGGTGGCCTGACTGCCGTCGGGGTCTGGGGCACGTTGCGCCTCATCATCATGACGTTGGTGACGCCCTTCGCGTCCATCCTCGTCGACCGGTACTCGCGCAAGCGGATCATGGTGTCCGCCGACCTGCTGCGCGGCGGCGTCATCTTCATCTGCGCGTTCCTCGTGATGACCGAGGCCCCGGTGTGGACGGTGTTCGTGCTCGCGACGCTCACGTCGGTGTTCGCCGCGCCCTTCCGCCCCGCGGTCGCCGCCCTGCTGCCGCACCTCGTGGAGCGGCCCGAGGAGCTCACGGCGGCGAACGGCACCTCGAGCACCATCGACAGCCTGTCGTTCTTCGTCGGCCCGGCCCTCGGCGGCATCCTGCTCACCTTCACGACCATCCCTGTGGTGATGCTCCTCAACGTGGCGACGTTCCTGTGGTCGGCCGCGCTCGTGGCAACCATCCGCGTGCCGCACCCGTCCGTGGCCCCGGGGCTGATCGGTGCCGAGGATGCGCCCGCGGCGACGGCCGACGGCCCCGCCGCCGGGGACACGCTCGTCGAAGAGCTCGAGGAGGAGACGGAGACCTTCCTGCAGGAGTCGGTCGCCGGCTTCCGCACGATCTGGGCCAACAAGGACCTGCGCCTCGTCTCCCTCGTCTACTGCGCCCAGACCATCGTGGCGGGGGCGTCCGTCGTCTACGGCATCGCGATGGCCGTGGAGATGACGAGCTTCGGACCGAACGGCGTGGGCTACCTCGACAGCATGTTCGGTGTCGGCGCGATCATCGGCGGGCTCGTGGCCCTCGGCCGGGCGTCGAAGATGAAGGTGGCGACCGACTTCGGCTGGGGCGTCATCCTCTGGGCCATCCCGCTGCTGCTCGCGGCGATCTTCCCGCAGGCGTGGGCAGCGCTCCTCGCCGTCGCGATCATGGGCTTCGGGAACCCGCTGGTCGACGTCAACGCCGTCACCATCGTGCAGCGCCTCGGCGACGACAAGGTGATGGGCCGCATCTTCGGCGCGCTCGAGACCGGGCTCATCGCGGCGATGGCCCTCGGCTCGGTGCTGATGCCGCTGCTCCTGCACTTCTTCGGTCTGCAGTGGGCGCTCGCGATCCTGGCCATCGGCATCTCGGCTGTCGTGCTGCCGTTCATGGGCCGGCTGCGCCGGATGAACTCGACCCTGCGCGAGCCGGACGGCCTGCGGCTGCTGCGCGCGCTGCCGCTGTTCGCGCCGCTCGAGCCCAAGTCCCTCGAGCTCGTCGCCCAGCAGCTGCGCCGCGTCGAGGTGGCCGCTGGCGAGACGGTCATCACCGAGGGCGAGCCCGGCGACCAGTTCTACGTCGTCGAGTCCGGTGCGCTCACGGCGTCGTTCCACGGCGAGGTGCTCTCCCAGCAGGGGCCCGGCGACCCGTTCGGCGAGATCGCCCTGCTGCGCGACGTGCCGCGCACGGCCACGGTCGTCGCCGACGAGCCGACCGTGCTCTACAGCCTCGACCGCGACACGTTCCTCGACGCGGTCACCGGCAACAGCGACGTCAGCGGCCAGGCCGACGACCTCATCGCCCGCCGCATCCCCACCTACTGAGCCGTCGCGAGGACCGGCCGGCGAGCAGCGGTCAGGGCAGCCGGACGGTGCGGTCCAGGGCCGCGACGCCGTGCGGGCGGTGGGCGACCCAGAGCACCGTGCGGCCGGTGAGCGCGCGCAGCAGCTCGGCGGCCACGACCTCTGCCGTGGCCTCGTCGAGGTGCTCGGTCGGCTCGTCCAGGAGGACGACGGGATGCCCGGCGAGCAGCACCCGCGCGACGCCGAGGCGCTGACGCTGACCGGCCGACACGAGCGCGCCGTGGTCGCCGACGGAGGTGTTGAGGCCGCGCGGCTGCGCGTCGAGCCACGGCCCGAGGCCGACGGCGTCGAGCGCGGCCCGCACCTCGTCGTCGGACGCCTCGGGCTTGGCCAGCCGCACGTTCTCCACCACCGAGGTGTCGAACACGTGCGGCAGCTGCGGGCACCAGCCCACCACCGTGCGGACGTCGGACCCGCGCAGGTCGCGGAGCTCGACGTCGCCGAGCCGCACCGAGCCGTCGTACGGCAGGAAGCCGGCGAGCACCGCGAGGAGGGTGGACTTGCCCGAGCCGGACGAGCCCACGATCGCCACCCGCTCGCCGGGCGCCACGTCGAGCGTGAGGCCCTCGAGCACCTCGGGCCCGCTCGGCCACGATGCCCGCAGGCCGTCGAGCCGCACGCCGACGACCCCCGTCGGCACCTCGGCGGGCGACTCCGGGTCGGGTACGGGGTCGACGGCGTCGAGCACCTCGACCACGCGCTGCGCCGACCCGCGCACCCGGCCGAGCGCGAGCGCGGCGGTGGGCATCGCCACGACCGCCTCGTACGTCGCCAGCGGCAGCAGCACGAGCACCGCGAGGTTGACGCCGACGAGCTCGCCGGAGCGCACCGCCGGGATCGCGACCAGCAGCATCGCGACGACCGCGCCGCCGGAGAGCAGCACGCCGAGAGCGGAGGCGAGGCCGGATGCGTTCGCCGACCGCGCTGCGAGCCGGCCGATCCGCCGGTCGTCCTCCGCCAGCCGGTCGAGCCAGGCCGGCGCCGCGCCCGACACGGTCAGGTCGGCCGCGCCGTCGAGCAGCGTGAGCACGTCGGCGTTGAGCGCACCGCGGGCCGGTGCGCTGGCCCGCTCGGCGTCGGCTGCGGCGCTCGCCGCGATCCACGGCACGACGGTCGAGGCGAGGGCCAGCGACACGAGGAGCACCACCGCGGACGCGGGGAGGATGAAGTACGCGAGGACCACCGAGGCGAGCGCGACCAGCGCCCCGGACGCGTAGGGCAGGAGCACGCGGAGCGGCAGGTCCTGGGTGGCGTCGACGTCGCGGACGAGGCGCTCGAGGAGGTCGCCGCGGCGGTACGCCGGGACACCTGCCGGCGCTACGACCGCGAGCCGGTCGTACACCGCGAGCCGCAGCCGCGAGAGCACGCGGAACGCGGCGTCGTGCGACACCATGCGCTCGGCGTACCGGAAGACGCCCTTGCCGATACCGAACGCGCGGACCCCGACGATCGCGACCTCGAGGGTGAGGATCGGCGGCTGCAGCGCGGCGCTGGAGATGAGCCACGCACTGGTGGCGAGCAGGCCCACGCCGGACCCGATCGCGAGGAACCCCAGCAGGATCGCGAGCGCGAGCCTGCTGCGCTCGGTCGCCAGCCACGGGAGCAGCCGCCGCACCGGCGACTGCCCCGCCGCCGGCACCGGAGTGGTCACAGCACTCACGCCGCACCCCCGGAAGGACGCGAGTTACTGCCCAGATGGTCGCTGAAGGGCGCCCTTCCGCGACCATCTGGGCAGTAACTCGAGGAACTCGAGGGCGGGGTCATGCGGGGACTCCGGCGGGCTCGAGGGTGAGCACGGTGTCGCCGGGCTGGACGAGGCCCGGGCGGTGGGCGACGACGACGACGGCCGATCCCCGGGCGGCGAGCAGCCGAACCGCGGCGACGACGCCGGCCTCGGCCTCGTCGTCGAGACCGGCGGTCGGCTCGTCGAGCAGGACGAGCGGCGGCGGGTCGAGGAGCACGCGCGCGAGCGCCACCCGGCGGCGCTGGCCGGCCGAGACGTCGGACGCGAGGTCGCCCACGCGGGTGGCTGCCCCGTCGGGCAGCGTGGCCGGGTCGAGACCGGCTTCCCGCAGCGCGGCATCGACGGCCGCGTCGGTCGCGGCCGGGCGCCGCAGCCGTACGTCGTCCGCCACGGTCGGGCCGACGAGCACCGGATCCTGCGCGACCACGCCGAGGCGCGCGCGCCAGACCGTGGCGTCGAGGTCGGCGAGGTCGGCGTCGCCGACGCGCACCGCACCGCTGGTCGGGGCGACGAACGCCTGCAGCACCGCGAGCAGCGTCGACTTGCCCGCACCCGACGGTCCGACGACGGCCGTTACCCTGCCCGGTTCGATCGTGACCGAGCTGGGCAGGAGCGCGACGACCTCGCTGCCCGGGTAGGTCACGCCGACGCCGTCGACCACCATCGGGCCGGCGGGCACGTCGGTGCGGGTCCCGGTCGTGGCCGGCTCCGTGCCGAGGATCTCGAAGACCTGCTCGGCGGCATCGATCCCGTCGGCGGCGGCGTGGAACTGCGCGCCGACCATGCGGATGGGCAGGTAGACCTCGGGCGCGAGGATCAGCACGGTCAGGCCGGTCTGCAGGTCGATCTCGCCGTACACGAGCCGGATGCCGATCGCGACGGCGACCACGGCCACCGACAGAGACGCCAGCAGCTCGAGGGTGAGCGACGACAGGAACGAGATCCGCAGAACGCCGACGGTCGCCTTGCGGTAGCGGCGGTCGATCTCGGCCATGCGCTGGGACTGCGCGGTCTCGCGTCGGAACGCCTTGAGGGTCGGCAGGCCCGCCACGACGTCGAGGAAGTGGCCGGAGAGCACACCGAGCGTCGACCACTGCTTGGCCGTCGCCGACTGCGTGTAGAGGCCGATCAGGATCATGAAGACCGGGATCAGCGGCGCGGTGACGGCGACGATGACGGCGGCCAGCAGGTCCTGGGTGAGGATCGCGATGCCGACGGTGAGCGGGACGACGACGGCGATGACGAGCTGCGGCAGGTAGCGCGAGACGTACGGCTCGACCGAGTCGATGCCGCGCGTGGCGAGGGTGGCGACCTGGCCGCGGCGCTCGCCCGAGAGCCAGACGGGCCCGAGCCGTACGACGTGGGCGAGCATCGCCGCGCGCAGCTCGCGCGACGTGCGCGTCGCCGACCGCTGCGCGAGGACGTCGCCCAGCCCGGACAGCAGTGCGCGCCCGACCACGATGCCCGCGAGCAGCGTGATCACGGGCATGACGTCGTCGAGCGCGGCCTCGCCGAGGAACACCTCGGACACGACGTAGCCCAGGCAGAACGCCTGGGCCACGACGAGTGCTGCGGTGAGGCCTGCCACGACCACCGACCCGAGGAGCAGGCTGCGAACTCCGCGTGCGTAGCGCAGCAGCCTCGGATCGAGTGGTCGGGACACCCCCACAGGTTAGGCGTTGACCTCGTGCGGGAGGTCGAGCGCCCCGTGCTCCGGGTTCGGGATCTGGCTGGGCGAGAGCCGCTTGCGGAACACCCAGTAGGTCCACGACTGGTAGACGAGCACGACGGGCGTGAGGATCACGGCCACCCAGGTCATCACGGTGAGCGTGTACTCGGTGCTGGACGCGTTGCGGATCGTCAGCGTCGCCTCCGCGATCGTGCTGCTGGGCATCACGTTCGGGAAGAGGCAGGCGAAGAGGAACGCCACGACGCCGAGCATCGTGATGGCCGACGCGATGAACGCCCAGCCCTCGCGACCGAGGCGGTTGGCAGCGAGCGCGCCGACCCACGAGACCACCGCGACGGTCAGGAAGACCACCGAGACGATCGTGTTGTTGCTGTGGGCCAGCTGGGTCCATACGCCGAACAGAACCGCGAGCACGGCGGCCACGAGACCGACCTGGCCGGCGATCTTGTTCGCCCGCACGCGGATCTCGCCCTCGGTCTTGAGCGCCAGGAAGATCGCGCCGTGCGTCACGAAGAGCGTGAGCGTGACGAGACCGCCGAGCAGGCCGTACGGGTTGAGCAGCGTGAACAGGTTGCCGGTGAAGAGGCTGCCGCCGGCCGGGTTCGGCTCCATCGGCACGCCCGCGACGATGTTCGCGAACGCGACGCCCCACAGCAGCGCGGGGAGGAAGGAGCTGATCACGATCGCCAGGTCCCAGCGCTTGCGCCAGGTCGGGTTGCTCCTCTTGCTGCGGAACTCGAACGACACACCGCGGACGATGAGGGCGACGAGGATCAGGAACAGCGCGAGGTAGAACCCGCTGAAGAGGGTGGCGTACCACTCCGGGAAGGCCGCGAACATCGCGCCGCCCGCAGTGAGGAGCCATACCTCGTTGCCGTCCCACACCGGGCCGAGCGTGGTGAGGACGGTACGGCGCTCGGCCTCGTTCTTCGCCACGACCGGGAGCAGGATGCCCACGCCGAAGTCGAAGCCCTCGAGGACGAAGTAGCCGATCCACAGGACCGCGATGAGCACGATCCAGACGTTCTGGAGCATCTCCAAGCTCATGATCAGACTCCAGTTCCGTCAGTAGGAGAAGGTCAGAGGCTGACCGTTGTTGGTGTCCTCGGCGTCGACCAGCTCGACCGTCTCCGGCGGGCCGATCTTCACCTGGCGGATCATGAGACCCACGGTGATCACGGCGAGGCCGCCGTAGAGCAGGGTGAAGATCACGATCGTGATCCACGCCTGGCCCGCGGTGAGCGTCGGCGAGACGCCCGCCTCGGTCTTCATCAGGCCGTACACGATCCACGGCTGGCGACCCATCTCGGTGAAGATCCAGCCGGACGAGATGCCCATGAGCGGGAACAGCAGGGCGACGGCGGCGGTGCGCTTCATCCAGCGACCCGACGGGATGTTGCCCTTGCGGGTGCGCCACGCGACGTAGACCGCGTAGAGGACTCCGAGGACTCCGAGACCGATCATGGCGCGGAAGGCCCAGAAGATGAGCGGGACGTACGGCGCGTACTCGCCCGGGCCGAAGGTCTGCTCGTACTCCGTCTGCAGGTCGTTGATGCCCTTGACGGTGCTCTCCGGACCGCTCCAGTAGCCGGTGGCCATGAAGGAGGTGAGGCCGGGGATCTCGAGCGACCAGTAGGCCTCGCTGCCGTCCAAGCTTCCGATGGTGATGAGGCTGAACGGTGCTGACTCGGTGGTCTCGTAGAGGGCCTCCGCGGCAGCCATCTTCATCGGCTGCTGCTGCACCATGATCTTGGCCTGCACGTCACCGGTGAAGATCACGGCGACACCGGCGATGACGGTGGCGATCAGGCCGACGGTGAGCGACTTCTTCATGGCGCCGACCGAGCGACCGGTCGTCATGACGAGGAGGCTGACACCGACGAGCATGACGCCGGACACGAGGAACGCGGACGTGATGACGTGCGCGAAGGTCGTGTACGCCGTGTTCTGGAAGAGCAGCTCGGCGAAGTTCTGCAGCTCGACGCGGTTGGTCTCCGGGTTGAACTTGTAGGCCACCGGGTGCTGCATGAACGAGTTCGCGGCGAGGATGAAGTACGCCGAGAGCATCGTGCCGATCGCCGCGGCCCAGATGGTCGCGAGGTGCAGCTTCTTGGGCAGGCGGTCCCAGCCGAAGATCCAGAGACCCAGGAACGTGGACTCCAGGAAGAACGATGCGAGAGCCTCGACGGCCAGCGGGGCGCCGAAGATGTCGCCGACGAAGCGCGAGTAGTCGCTCCACGCCATGCCGAACTGGAACTCCTGGACGATGCCGGTGACGACACCCATCGCGAAGTTGATGAGGAAGAGCTTCCCGAAGAACTTCGTGGCCTTGAGCCACTTCTCGTCGCCGGTGCGGACCCACATGGTCTGCATGATCGCGACGAGCATCGAGGTGCCGATGGTCAGCGGCACGAACAGGAAGTGGTAGACGGTCGTGATGCCGAACTGCCACCGAGCGAGGTCAAGCGCGCTCATAGAGGTATCCCCTCACGGACAATGGACGCACGCGGATGTGCAGTGGTCACTTTGCCGCTCGTCCGGGGGCGAACGAGGGCAGATCGCTGTGAGGTGGGTCGCGCAGGGCAGGCACACCTACCCCCGTCAGCCCCGAGCCGAGCACAGTGCACGCCGCAGCAGGTGAGGGTCGCCTACCTCGTCCCCATGCGTGGTCGCGGACGACCCACCTCTGGCGCGATTCGGACCACGTGCTGCCCCGGCGGACTGAGCAGCGTGCACAGGGAGCAGGATGTGCGCCCGTGACCTCGGTGCCGGAGTTCGACGACCTCGTCGCACCCCGGCACGCCCTGAGGCCGGCGTCGACCGGCCAGGTCTGGGCCGCCCTCGTCACTGTCTACATCGTCTGGGGCTCGACGTACCTCGGGCTGAAGCTGGCGACCGAGACGATGCCGCCGCAGCTCGCCCTCGGTGCGCGCTTCCTCGTCGCCGGCAGCATCCTCGCGCTCTTCGTGGCGCTGCGGCGGGGTGCGGGTGCCCTGCGCGTGACGCGCCGCGAGCTCGCCGGGGCGGCGCTCGTGGGCGTGATGCTCCTCGGGGTCGGCATGAGCACGCTCGCGCTCGGGCAGGCCTACGTGCCCACCGGTGTCGCCGCGCTGCTCATCGCCGTGACTCCGGTGTTCATCGCGCTGCTGAGGTTCTCGGCGGGCGACCGGCCGTCGCTCGTCACCTGGCTCGGCATCGGCGTGGGCCTCGCCGGCATCGCCGTCCTGGTGCGCCCGGGCAGCAACGTCGAGGGCGTGGCGGGCGCGACCGCGCAGGAGCGCGCGTTCTGGTCCGTGATGATCGTGCTCGGCTCGGCGAGCTGGGCGATCGGCTCGTTCCTGCAGCAGCGCATCCCCACGCCGCAGGACACCGCGGTGATGTCGACGTACGAGATGCTCGCGGGCGGGACGGCCCTCGTGCTGGTGGGGATGCTCCGCGGCGAGCGGTGGCCCGACCTGTTCGACGCGAGCGCGCGCTCGTGGGGAGGGTGGATATACCTCGTGACCGCCGGATCCCTCGTCGGGTTCTCGGCGTTCGTGTGGCTCATCGACCACGCGCCGATCTCGCTCGCCTCGACGTACGCCTACGTCAACCCGGTGGTCGCCGTGGCCCTCGGCACGCTCGTGCTCGGCGAGAGCCTCACGAGCGGCGTCCTGATCGGGGGCGCCGTCATCATCGGGGGCGTGGCGCTCGTGGTGAGCGGCGAACGATTCACGCGCCGCGAGGGCACCTGAAGGGCGTCAGGTCCGCGAGGTCAGGACGACGACGTCCTCGTCGCTCGGCGCGAGCCCGGTGAGCCCGGGCGTTCCGCACGACACCACGGTCGCCCGCTCCCACGGCCTGTCGTCAGCGAGGAACGGGTACTCCTCGCTCTGCCAGCGGTCCCAGAAGTCCGCGGCCTCGTCCGGGGTGCGACCGAGGACGACGTCGCGCTCGACACCGCGCCGGCGCCGCTCGTCCTCGTCGGACAGGACCCACACCGTCGCGTCGTAGTGGTCGGCGAGGCTCGCGCGGCCGGCACCGACGCCCTCGACGAGGACCAGCGTCGACCCGGCGGGCACCTCGATCGCGCCGGACCGTCCCAGCCGGTCCCAGGCCGGCGGGCGGTAGGTGACCGCGGCCCCCTCGCGGGCGGGCGCCAGGACGTGGGCGGCCATCAGGGCGTCCCAGTCGAAGAACGACTCCTCCCAGGCCACGTCGTCGGTGTGCACGACGACCGAGCCCGGCACGAGCGCGGCGATGCGCCCGGCGATGGTCGACTTCCCGCTGCCCGAGCGGCCGTCCACGGCCACGAGCACCGGGCGCAGGCCCGGGTCGCCCGCGGCGTCGAGCAGACGGCGGACGACGAGGCGCACATCGCGGACGGCCCAGGTGCCCTGGACGGTCTCGACCTCGGGAAGCGTGATCACCGGTCCAGGGTAGGACGTGGGGGTGCAAGCGGTTGCAGGGGCCACCCGATCAGGCCGGTTCGTCGGCCGTGCGGTGCTCGTGCTCGGACGTGCGGGCGTCGGGCCCCGCGCCGGCCACCCCGTCGGTGGAGTTCGGCTCCTCCCGCTGCTCGGGGACGGCGCCGGAGCGGCTCGGCGCCGTCCGCGCGCGCTTGGCGTCGTACAGAACGCGGTCGGCGCGGTCGAGCGCGTCCCAGAGCTCCTCGTCGTCCTTCCAGGCGGCGAGGCCCCAGGTCCACGGGTGGTCGCTGGCGAGCGCGGCGCGGTGGATCGCGGAGTACGCCTCGGCCTCCGTGCTGCCGGGCAGGATGACGACGAACTCGTCGCCTCCGAACCGGGCCACGAGGTCGTGGGGGCGCAGCCGGCTGTGCAGGTCGTTGACCACCGAGCAGAGCAGGACGTCGCCGGCGATGTGGCCGTGGGTGTCGTTGAAGAGCTTGAACTCGTCGAGGTCGACGATCGCCACGGCCGTCGGCGACGCGGCGCGGGCGGCGACGGACCGGACCGCGCCGGCCTGCTGCTCGAGGCCGCGGCGGTTGAGCGCACCCGTCAGCGGGTCGATGTGGCTGAGGCGGTGCAGCTGGCTCACGAGGCCGTGGGTCACGATGCCGACGCTCGCGACGATCACGCTGGCGATGATCGCGAACAGCACCGTCGGCAGGACGGCGTGGATGACGACGGCAACGAGGTAGGCGGTGATCATCAGCACCAGGTGGCCGGCGAGCCTGCGGCGCGTGCTGAACAGCGCGGCCAGGAGGGCCAGCATCACGAGGCCGGTGCCGTTGAGCATCTGACCGATGGCGTCGGTGTTGTTGGTGATCACGAAGCCGAGCACGATCGAGCTGAAGGCGAGGGAGAGGTCCCAGAGCCACATCGCCACGCGCCCGACGACCGTCACCGTGAAGACCGCGACCGCCCCGGACAGTGCGGCCATGCCCGCGTTGAAGGTCCGCGAGGTGTCCGCGCCCTCCCCGGGGATCAGCGCGAACGACAGCAGGAAGAGGAACGCGAGGAACTGGGCACCGCCGAGGAGCACGACGGCTGCGCGCGGCGGGCGCTGGGACGGCGACGTACGCCAGTCGGCGACCGACATCAGACGTGACTCCACGCGCCCTCCTCTGGCGGTGAGCGTACGGGTCGGTCGCCGCCGACGACGACCGGCCTGCGCGGTTCGTCAGACCCGGTCGTTCAGCGCCAGCACCATCGACGGCAGACCGAGCGCGAGGCCGAGGAACACCCAGAACGCGGGCATCGCGGCCCCCCACGTGAGAGAGACGTCCCAGGTGTCGAGCTCGGTTCCGTTCACGATGAACGCGACGAGACCGCCGGTCCCGGCCAGGGCGACGGCGCCGCCGAGGTAGCGGTACGACTCGACGTACGACGCGTTGCGCACCGCGAGCTGCTGCTCGTCGAGGTACTCGCCGGGCAGGTCGGCGATGGTGCGCACGGAGACGCGCAGCAGGCCCCACATTCCGGCGGTCACGAGGACCACCAGCAGGCCCTCGAGCCGCTCTACGGCTTCCGGTCGCTCGAGAGCTTCAAGGCCGAGTTCAAGCCGCGCGACGTGCCGCTCTACCTTGTCCTCCCGGACGAGGCCGCGCTGCCGCGGATCGGGCTCGCGCTCACCGAGGCGTTCCTGCCGGGGACGCCGCTGCCCCAGGTGGCGCTCGCCGGGGTGCAGGGCCTGCGCGAGGCCCGCGACTGAGCGTCGCGAACTACTTCAGCAGCGCTGCTGCAGCGAGCAGGACGGGCACCGACCCCAGGGTGCTGAGCAGGATCGTGTCGCGCACGACCAGCTCGGCTGTGGCGTAGCGCTGGGCATAGTTGAACGTGTTGTGAGCCGACGGCAGCGCGGCGAGCGCGACGACGACGAAGAGGTCGTGGCCCTCGAGCCCGAACACCCACGCTCCGAGCGCCCACGCCACCGCGGGCATCCCGATCACCTTGATCGCGGTGGCGAGCAGCACGTCCTTGCGCTCGGGCCCTGCCTGCAGCACGCGGATGCCGTGGAGCGAGGCGCCGTAGTTCATCAGCAGCAGCGGCACCGTGGCGGCGCCGATGATGTGCAGCGGCTCCATGACGACGACGGGCACCGCGAGGCCCGTGGCACCGACCACCGCTCCGAGCACCGAGGCGACCACCAGCGGGTTGCGCACCGGACCGAGCAGCACCTGGCCGACCGAGACCCGGCCCTTCGTGCTCGCATCGAGCACGGTGAGCGCGATCGGCGTGACGAGCACGAGCTGCGCCATGAGGATCGGGGCGACGTACGCCGCGCTGCCGAGCACGTAGACGGCCACCGGCAGACCGATGTTGTTGGAGTTGACGTACCCCGCCGCGAGGGCGCCCATGGTCGTGTGCGCCACCGAGCGACGCCACATCACGCGCGCCACGACCGCAGAGGAGAGGTACGCCGCGACGGCGGCGAGGAGCGGCACCGCGAGCAGCGGGGAGAGCAGCTGGTCGGTGCTGGCGGTGGCGAGGATCGTGAACAGCAGGCAGGGCGCCAGGACGAAGAAGACGAGGCGCGCGAGGAGCGGTGCGGTGTCCGGCGTGATCACGCCGAGCCGGCCCGCGACGTAGCCCACGGCGATGACGGCCGCGATGATCGCGAACCCGCTCAGGACTCCGGACACGCAGGTGAGTCTGACCGACGTCGTACCGGCCGCCCGGCCCGGCTCCCGGCCCGGCAGACCGCACGCGGGCCGGGGAAACCGTTGCGGCGTGCCCGAACGCCTCCCGCAGGCGTCGGCGCGTGCCTACGCTCGGAGGCATGCAGGTGGAGATCAGCTCAGGCCCCGCGTTCGCATTCGGTGAGATCACGCTGCCCCCGGGCGGCTCGGTCAGTGTTGAGGCCGGCGCCATGGCCATGACGCGCGGCGACATCCAGATGGCGACGTCCACCCAGGGCGGCTTCATGAAGGGGCTCAAACGCACGCTCGGCGGCGAGAGCTTCTTCGTCAACGACTTCAGCTCGGGATCCGGCGGTGTCGTCGGTGTCGCCGCGGCGCTGCCCGGCGACCTCGACCACATCATGCTCGACGGCTCGCGCGCGCTCATGGTGCAGAGCGGGTCGTGGATCGCGTCCGACCCCTCGATCGACGTCGACACGAAGTGGGGCGGCGGCAAGACCTTCTTCAGCGGCGAGGGCCTGCTCCTGCTGCGGTGCACGGGTGCCGGTGACCTGCTGGTGTCGGCGTACGGCGCGCTCCGCCCGTACACGCTCGGCGCGGGCGAGGTGCTCACGCTCGACACGGGCCACGTCGTCGCGTTCGACGAGGGCGTGACCTACAACGTGCGCAAGGCCGGCTCGTGGAAGTCGACCATCCTCGGCGCCGAGGGGCTCGTCACCGACTTCACCGGCCCCGGGCGCGTGTGGCTGCAGACCCGCAGCAGCAGCGACCTCATCCTCTGGATCCAGAGCAAGCTGCCTCCGCAGCGCAGCTGACACCGGTCGTACCCAGACGGGTGGGCGCCACGATCCCGCGGCGCCCACCCGTTCTGCGTCGTCCCACCCGGCTGATCAGCCCTTGGTGCCGACCTCTCCGCCGTGCGCGGCGAGGCCGAAGATGATGAGCACGTCGATGACGAGCACCGTGATCGCGAAGAGCGGGTACCACGGCAGCCACGCGAACAGCGACAGCGCGCTGACGCCGGCGGCGATGATGCCCACGATGTTCGCCCAGCTCTTCCCCATGAAGACGAAGCAGCCCACGACGAACAGCAGCAGACCGATGGCCATGTGGATCCAGCCCCACGTGGTCACGTCGAGTCGCAGGACGTAGTTCTGCCCCACGACGAAGAACTCGTCGCTCAGAACACCCAAGAACCCGATGAAGCCCTGCCAGAGTCCGGCCAGGAGCAGCATCCAGCCCGCGAACGTGACCCACCCGCTCGCAGCAGTCGGTCGCGGCTGTTCAGCCATGGTGACACCTCCCCGACCCGTCGGACGTTCGCCGACGGTCGTCGTCACCCTCCACCCTGGACCGGCGCCGTGTCGATGTCCTGCTCGGCGGCGAGGTCGCCTCGGCGCGGGGACCGCTAGTCGGCGTCGGACTGCAGGGCGATGCGGTTGCCCTCGGAGTCCGAGATCTCCGCGACCACGGTGTCGTCGACCGTGGTGGCCGGGTAGAGCACCTGGGCGCCGGCCTCGACCGCGCGTGCGACGACCGCCTCGACGTCGTCGACCCCGAGGTAGATGCGCGTGCCGTCGACCGACGGCACGTAGCTCTCGCCCTGCATGAGAGCGCCCGCTGCACCGATCGGGCCGTCGGCCGCGGGGAAGTACGCCGCGTCGTTGCCGTCGACGGTGTCGCGCTCGAGCTCGACGAGGAACACGCGCTCGTAGAAGTCGATGGCGCGGTCGAGGTCGGCCACCGGGATCTCGAACCAGCTCGCGCGGACCATCAGGTCTGCGCCATGTCGACGAAGCGCGAGTAGTGGCCCTGGAAGGCGACGGTGACCGTCGCGGTCGGGCCGTTGCGGTGCTTGGCCACGATGAAGTCGGCCTCGCCCGCGCGCGGCGACTCGCGCTCGTACGCGTCCTCGCGGTGCAGCAGGATCACCATGTCGGCATCTTGTTCGATACTGCCCGATTCGCGGAGGTCGCTGACCATGGGGCGCTTGTCGGTGCGCTGCTCCGGGCCACGGTTGAGCTGGGAGATCGCCACGACCGGCACCTCGAGCTCCTTGGCGAGGAGCTTGAGCGAGCGGGAGAACTCCGAGACCTCCTGCTGGCGGCTCTCGACCTTCTTGCCCGAGCTCATGAGCTGCAGGTAGTCGATGATCACGAGGCGCAGGTCGTGCCGCTGCTTGAGGCGGCGGCACTTCGCGCGGATCTCCATCATCGTCATGTTGGGCGAGTCGTCGATGTAGAGCGGCGCCTCGGCCACGGCGCTCATCTTGCGCGCGAGCTTCTGCCAGTCGTTGTCGCTCATCGAGCCGCCGCGCAGGTTGGACAGCGCGATCTGCGCCTCCGCCGACAGCAGGCGCATCGCGATCTCGTTGCGGCTCATCTCCAGGCTGAAGATGGCGCTGGTGAGGCCGTGCTTGATCGACGCCGCCCGCGCGAGGTCGAGGCCGAGCGTGGACTTGCCGATCGCGGGACGCGCGGCGACGACGATCATCTGGCCGGCGTGCAGCCCGTTGGTGAGGGAGTCGAGGTCGGCGAAACCGGTGGGCACGCCTGCGAGGACACCGCCGCGGTTGGCGATCGCGTCGATCTCCTCGAGCGTGCCGCCCATGACGTCCTTGAGGACGAGGTAGTCCTCGCTCGTGCGCTTGTCGGTGACGTCGTACACCGCGGCCTGGGCGCGGTCGACGAGCTGGTCGACGTCGCCGTCACCGGCGTACCCCATCTGCACGATGCGCGTGCCGGCCTCGACGAGGCGGCGCAGCACCGCGCGCTCCTGCACGATGCGCGCGTAGTAGCCGGCGTTGGCGGCCGTGGGCACCGAGGCGACGAGGGTGTGGAGGTAGGGCGCCCCGCCGACGCGGGCGATCTCCTGGATGCGGGTGAGCTCGGCGGACACCGTGACGGCGTCGGCCGGCTCGCCGCGGCTGTAGAGGTCGAGGATGACGCCGTAGATGATCTGGTGGGCCGGGCGGTAGAAGTCCTGCTCGCGCAGGGTCTCGACGACGTCGGCGATGGCGTCCTTGCTCAGCAGCATCGCGCCGATGACGGACTGCTCGGCGGCGATGTCCTGCGGCGGCGTGCGGTCGGGACCCTGGTAGGACCCGCCGTCGTCGTGCCCGGAGCCGTCGCGGGGTGACAGCTCGACGACGCTCACGCTGGACATCCTCCTCGCTCCGGGCCCTGCTCCCGGGGAGCGGCACGCGCCGCCGACCGGGGGTGCCGGGGACGTCCGGCGACCTCACGCACAGGTCTACGCCGGGGGTCCGACAGGCACCGCAGCGAACCTAGGGCGCGGAGACCGCCAGACCAAGGCGCCCTGTGGACGAAGCTGTGGACAGACCTGGGGAACGCGCCGTGAGGACGGGTGACAAGGGTGTGGACAACTATGGGATAACCGACGAGTTCTCCGAGGTTCGAGCCCCTGACCTGCGGCGATGCCGTCCACGCCCTGGGGAGGGAAGAAACTTCAGGACGATGTCCACCTGGTGAACTCCCCGTGCTGTGCGTGAGCGGGCAGTTGCACAGCGCATCCACCGACTCCGGGCGCCCTCTCCCTGGAACGACACCTCCAGCCTGGCGTACGCCGGCGCCGGGCGGGCGGTCAGACGGCGACCCAGCACCAGGGGTGTCTGACCGGCACCGGGGGCAGGGACGGCCTCACGGCAGGATGACGGGGTGGGCGAGCAGGTGCAGGACGACGGCGCCGACCCGGTGCGCCGGACGCCCGGGCCCGGGTCGCTGCGCGAGATCCTCGGCCTCGCCGTCCCCGCCCTCGGCGCACTGGTCGCGCAGCCGCTCTTCGTCCTCGTCGACGCCGGCATCGTCGGCACCCTCGGCACGCTGCCGCTGGCCGGCCTCGGCGCCGCCGCGACCCTGGTGTCGCTCGTGCTGGGCCTCTGCATCTTCCTGGCCTACGCCACGACGTCGTCGGTCGCGCGACGCGTGGGGGAGGGGCGGTGGGACGACGCGGTGTCCGAAGGCGTCGAGGGCATGGCGCTCGGTCTGGGCCTCGGCGTGCTGCTCGCGCTCGGCACGTGGCTCGCGGCCGAGCCGCTCGTGGTGGCGCTCGGCGCGTCGCCCGAGGTGACGCCGTACGCCGTGACCTACCTGCACGTGATCGCGTTCGGCTTCCCGGCGGCGCTGGTGGCGATGGCGGGTGTCGGCGTGCTCCGCGGCCTGCAGGACACGCGGACGACGCTGCTCGTCACGCTGCTCGCCGTCCTCGTGAACCTCGTGCTGGCGTGGGTGCTCGTGATCGGGCTCGGCTACGGCATCGGCGGATCGGCCGTCGCCACCGTGGTCGCCGAGGTGGTGCAGGCGGCGGCGTACGTCGCGGTGGTGGTGCACGTCGCGCGACGGCACGGGGTGCGGATCGCGCCGTCCGGGCTCGGCATGCTCGTGGCCGCGCGCACGGGCGGGCCGCTGTTCGTGCGCACCGTCGTCCTGCGCGCGGTGTTCCTCGTCGCGGCCGCGGTGGCTGCGCGCCTCGGCGACGCCGAGCTCGCGGCATACCACGTGAGCTTCCAGGTGTGGATCCTGCTCTCGCTCGCCGCCGACGCGCTCGCGATCGCCGGCATGGCGCTGCTCGGCCGCTACCTCGGTGCCGGCGACCGGTCGGGGGCGCGGGTCGTCACGGCGCGCCTCGTGCGGCTGGGGGTGGCGATGGGCGTGGTGCTCGCCGCGATCGTGCTGGCCTCGCTGCCGTGGCTGCCGGCGCTGTTCACCTCGGATCCGCTCGTGCGGTCGCTGATCGCGGCATCGCTCGCGGTGGCGGCGCTGCAGCAGCCGCTGTCGTCGCCGGTGTTCGTGCTCGACGGCGTCCTCATCGGCGCCGGCGACGGCCGCTGGCTCGCCGGTGCCGGGCTCGTGATGCTGGTGGCGTTCCTGCCGGCGGCGTGGCTCGTGCTCTCGCGCGACCTCGGTGTGGTCGGGCTCTGGTGGGCGCTGACGTGGTTCATGGTCGTGCGCGGGGTGCTGCTCGCGTGGCGTGCGCGCGGCGACCGCTGGCTGCGCACGAGCCCGGACGCCGGGGCCACGTCGACCGCGGCGCTCGGCGATGCCGGAGGATGAGGACGTGAGCGTTCTTCGGGTGACCACCGTCTGCTCCGGCAACATCTGCCGCTCGCCCATCGCGGAGTACGTGCTGCGCCGCGCCCTCGGGGACGCCGGCCTCGGCCACGCGGTCGTCGTCGACTCCGCGGGCATCGGCGGGTGGCACACCGGCGACCCGGCAGACCGTCGGGCGCGGCAGGTGCTGCGCGCGCACGGGTACGACGGCGAGCCGCACCGGGCGCAGCAGATCACGCGGTCGTGGTTCGACGGCGATGCCGGCCCCGACCTGCTGCTCGCGATGGACGCCACGCACCACGACGACCTCGTGCGCCTCGCGCCGCCGGGCGTCGAGGTCGTCATGATGCGCGCGTTCGATCCCGCGCTGGCCGGCGTACCCCACCCGTCGGACGCGCTGGACGTGCCCGACCCGTACTACGGCGCGTATGACGGCTTCGAGGACGTGCTCACGATGATCGAGGCGGCGACGCCCGGCACGGTCGACCGCATCCGCGCGCTCCTCGCCGAGCGCGGCTGACCGGCGTACCACTCGCGAATCTGCCCCCGGTTTCGTCGCTACTTCACGACG
>NZ_JBHSTI010000053.1:0-1818 GCF_042660085.1 Longivirga aurantiaca
GCGGCATCCACCGCGCGAGCCTCGAAGAGAGCCTCGCGGTGATCGGTGCGTTCTCCGCCGTCCTCGAGACCGCCGACCCCACCGGCTGACCCGGCGGCACGGCTCGGCCGTACGGTCACATTTGCGCGGCGGGTTGGGAACCGTTCACTGCGCGGTGATAGGAAGCAGGTGGCGCCACGGGGGTGACGTCGCGAGGGCGGGCTGCCGCCGATGAGGTCACCACATGCTTGTCTCACGTCCCGTCGCCGTTCTCGGGGCCGTCGTCCTGGCCGCCGCGGCCCTCGGCTCGGGGCCGGCCGCCGCCGCGCCGGCCGACCCGACGCCCCAGGTCCCGGACCGCGCCGTATCCCCCCTGCGCATCAGCGGCGCCGTCGGCCGCGACGACGCCCGAGCGCTCGTCTCGGCCCGGTCGGGGCGCTCGACCACCACCTTCGCCGTCCGCAGCACCCGCGCCTCGGCCACCCCGGGCGTCCGGGCCGCAGCAGGCTCGCTCGGTGCCGAGCTGGCGCCGGCCAGCAGCCCGCTGGCTGCACTGGGCTGGACGTCGGTCACGGTGCCGACCTCCGAGGCCGACGCGACCCGCGCCCGCCTCGCAGCCCTACCCGGCGTGGCCGAGGTGGTCGTGGCCCAGCCCCGCTTCCCCGACTACGTCCCCAACGACTCGCTCTACGCCTCGCAGCAGGCTCCGATGATGACGGCGCTGCAGGAGCCGACCGCGTGGGACATCGCGCAGGGGTCCGGCATCACGATCGCGGTGCTCGACGGCGGGTTCCACGTGACGCACCCCGACCTCGCGAGCAAGATCGACACCACGTGGGACGTCGTCGCCGGCAACGCGACCGTCACCGACTCGCCCACCGACACCGTCCCTGGCCACGGCACGGCGGCGGCCAGCGTGGCCGCGGCCGCGACGAACAACGGCGTGGGCATCGCCGGCGCCGCACCGCTCGCCCGGCTCATGCTGGTCCAGGTCGGCGACGACGCCAACGCGGGCGAGATCACCGACCTGACCTCCGCCGCCGGCATCCGGTGGGCCGTGGACCACGGCGCCGACGTGATCTCCATGAGCTACGGCGCCGTCGGCACGCCGTCGGCGCCGGAGAGCGACGCCGTCGCCTACGCCATCGCGAACGACGTGGTCGTGGTCGCCTCCGCGGGCAACGACGGCACGAGCGTCGCGCACTACCCGGCAGCGCTGGCGGGCGTCCTCGCCGTGGGCGCCACCACCAACACCGGGACGACGCAGGCGAGCTGGAGCACGTACGGGTCGTGGGTGGACATCGCGGCACCTGGCGAGGGCGTCCCGGTGGCGCTGCCGGCCGTGGCCGACGACCAGGACGGCATGGTCGACGGCTACTCGGTCTGGCAGGGCACGTCGTTCTCCGGCCCTCTGGTCGCCGGGATCGCGGCGGTGCTGCGCAGCGCGAACCCGTCGGCCACCGAGGCCGAGGTGCGCGCCGCGCTGACCTCGACCACGAAGCCGATCACGAAGACCAACAGCGGCTACGCCCATGGTCTCGTGCAGGCGGCGACGGCCGCGCGGATCCTCGTGAACCCGAGCATCACCGCGCCCGCCGAGGGCGCCGCGCTCTCCGGCACCGTGACGGTCTCTGCCACGAGCGCGGCATCGAACGTGCGGTTCTCCGTCGACGGCACGACGGTCGCCACGAAGATCGCCACCTCGGGCGGCGTCGCATCCGGCCAGCTCGGCACCTACGGCCTCGCCGGCGACGTCACGCTGCGGGCGCAGAGCTGCACCACGCTCGCGTGCGGGACCGGCACGACCCGCACCGTGTCGGTCACCAACCCCGCGCCCGT
>NZ_JBHSTI010000054.1:0-1656 GCF_042660085.1 Longivirga aurantiaca
TGTTCGCGCGGGGACGGGGGTCCCTGCCCGATCTCGGTCGGGACCTGTCCAGGGGGACACATGCACGTTCGTCGTCGCGCTGCCGCTCTCCTCGCCGTCACCGGCCTGACTGCGATGCTTCTTCCGCTCTCCGCAGGTGCGGTGCAGGCGGATCCGTCCGGCCCGGCCTTCGGCTACGTCACGTACGCCGTCGACGGCGTCCACACCAGCACGACCGACAAGCTCTGGGCGACGTCGCCCGGTGACCTGGCGGCCGCGACCGCCCTCACGCCCGACCACTACGTCTACCGGTACGACGTGTCGGAGGATGGCAACGTCCTCGCCACCACCGGGCAGTCGCGCTCCCTCGCCGTCCCGGGCGCGAACACGACGTACGGCGTGCTCGTGACTGCCCGGGACCCGCTCAACCCCGCCTCGGTCACCACCCGGCTCGTGGCCCACTGGTTCGACAGCAACCCGGTCGTCTCACGGGATGGCGCGTACGTCTACTGGTTCGACGGGCCGCTCATCCTGAAGTACGTCGTCGCCAGCGGCGAGCTCGTGGACATCACCTCTGCCTCCGCCCGGTTCCCGGCCCTGCCGGGCGAGGTCGTGCTGCGCCTGTCGATCTCGGCGGACGGCACGAAGGCCGCGGTCGTCTACGGCACGTTCGACCAGGACGGGAACCTGATCGCCTCCCGCATCAAGGCCGCCAACCTCAGGACCGGTGTGGGCCCGATCTACGAGAGGACCGCGAAGGTCACCGCGTCGAGCAAGTTCCCCGTCGCGGCGGTGCTGACGTGGAAGCCCGACGGCAGCGGCTTCCTCTACTCGCGCTCAACGCTGCAGGGCGATCTGACCACCGTGAGCGCCAAGGTCGAGGGCGGCGACGCAACCGTGCCGGGCTTCGACGGCATGTACGACCTCAGGAGCCACGGCGGCACGTGGTACATGTTCCGCGAGAACGGGTCGCCCGCGGTCACCCAGGTCGGGTCGTCCGCGACCCTCGCTGTCCCGACCGACTGGACGACGTTCCCGCTGGGCGCGACGACCGTGCGCTATGCGCCGGCAACCCTGACGCCGCCGGTCGAGGTCCCGACCACCGGCCGGGGGTACTCCGAGGCGAAGCTGCTGTTCGCCAAGTCGGTCCTCCCGGTGGGTCAGCGCACGGTCTACGCCAGCCTCGCGTCGTACAACAACGTTGTCGGCGGGCTGCAGACCGACAATCCGCTCGCCACCCGCTACGGCGTCCTGTCGTACTCGACCGACGGCGGCGCCACCTTCACCTCCCTCGGCCGGACCGGCGTCGGCTCGTCGTACCTGCCCTGGCCGAACGCGGCGCCGTTCGGCAACGGCTACACCCCGGTGATCAAGCGCAACACGGTGTTCCGCTGGTGCTTCGAGGGCGACGCCTACGTCGAGCCGGACTGCGTGCGCAAGAGCATCTCGGCGGTGCCGACGATCTCCCTGGTCACCCAGCAGTCCGGTAGCAAGGTCACCGTGTACGGCAAGGCGACACGGGTGGGCGGCAGTGCGGGGCTCTACCGGTACATCTACAGCGAGTACCGGCTCGTGGCCAAGGCGGCGATCTCCAGCACCGGGCGCTTCAACTTCGGCACCGTGACGCTGCGGCCCGGCACCTACCGCGTGCTCACGGCGAAGGACGCTGGGTGGGCG
>NZ_JBHSTI010000055.1:0-3749 GCF_042660085.1 Longivirga aurantiaca
CTCCGCGTACGCCGCGGCGGCGCCCACCGGCGCCATCACGGCGGTCTCCTGCGAGACCACGGGGACCGGCGCGGTCACGGGCAGGCCGGCGATCGCGCGCTCGACGTCCGCACGCATCTCGGCCGCGCTCTGGTAGCGGTCCTCGGGGTTCTTGGCCAGGGCCCGCAGCACGATGGTGTCGACCTGCGGCGTGACCGACGGGTCGAACTGCGACGGCGGCACCGGCGCCTCGCTCACGTGCTGGTACGCGATCGAGACGGGCGACTCGCCCGTGAACGGCGGGCGGCCGGTGAGCAGCTCGTAGAGCAGGCAGCCGGTGGAGTAGAGGTCGCTGCGGCTGTCGACGACCTCGCCGCGCGCCTGCTCGGGCGAGAGGTAGTGCGCGGTGCCGAGCACGGCGGACTGCTGCGTCATCGTCTGGCCGGAGTCGGCGAGCGCGCGCGCGATGCCGAAGTCCATGACCTTGACCTCGCCGCCGCGCGTGAGCATCACGTTGGCGGGCTTGATGTCGCGGTGCACGATGCCGTGGCGGTGGCTGTAGTCGAGGGCGGCGAGCGTGCCGCCGGTGATCTCGAGGGCGCGCTCGGGCAGCAGGCGGCGGCCGCTGCTCATGAGCTGGCGCAGCGTCATGCCGTCGACGTACTCCATGACGATGAACGGGACGACGGCGCCGGTGGAGTCGGGGGTGTCGGCGAGGACGTCCTCGCCGGTGTCGTAGACCGCGACCACGTTGGGGTGGTTGAGCGACGCCGCGCTCTGCGCCTCGCGGCGGAAGCGGGCCTGGAAGCTGGGGTCGCGCGCGAGGTCCGGGCGCAGGATCTTGATAGCCACCCGGCGCCCGAGACGGAGGTCGCGGCCCTCGTGGACCTCGGCCATGCCTCCGCGACCGATCACCTCGCCGATCTCGTAGCGATCGCCGAGCCGGCGCACGTCCTCGCTCACCGTTCCTCCTTCTGGCTGTGGCGGGCTGGGGACCGCCGTGCCGAGTCTGACAGCACCGGGTGGGCGGCGTACGCCGTCCCCGGCTGTGGCTTGTCGCCCTGTGCAGGGACCCCGTACGGCGCACGCGCGTTCCGCAGCGTGTCCGTGCTCGCGCGGCTCACTGGAGCACCGCCTCCATGACGGCCTTCGCGATCGGCGCGGCGAGCGCGTTGCCGCTGATCTCCGCCGCACCGCCGCCGTTCTGCAGCACCACGGCGACGGCGACCTGCGTGCCACCCGGCACGGCCGGCGCGACGCCGACGAACCACGCGTGCGCCTTCTGGTCGTTGCCGGTCTGCGCGGTGCCCGTCTTGCCGCCGACGGCGACGCCGGGGATGCGCGCGTTCGATCCGGTGCCCTGCTCGACGACGCCGACCATCATCGCGAGCAGCTGCGCGGCGTTCGCGGGCGACATCGCCTGCGAGAACTCCACCGGCTCGGCCGTCTCGAGCGTCTCGAGCTCGGGGCTCAGGATCTCGCTCACCATGTACGGGCTCATCACCTGGCCGTTGTTGGCGATACCGGCACCGACCATCGCCATCTGCAGGGCGGTGGCCGAGACGTCGAACTGGCCGATGGCGCTCATCGCCGTCTGCGGAGCGTCAGGGTCGCGCGGGAACCGGCTCGTCGCCGCACGCAACGGCACCTCGAAGCCGGTGTTGAAGCCGAACTTCTCGGCTTGCGCGCGGAGGGCGTCGTCGCCGAGCTCGAGACCGATGGAGGCGAACGCCGTGTTGCACGAGATCGCGAGCGCGTTCGCCAGCGTGGTGACGCCGTCGGGGCCGCACGCGGTGCCCGACCAGTTGTTGAGGTCCTTGGTCGTGTCGGGCAGGTCGAGCGACGCCGGGCCCGGCACCTCCGAGTCGGGCTCGTACTGCCCGCTCTCCAGCGCCGCTGCGGCGGTCACGAGCTTGAACGTCGAGCCCGGGGGCAGCGTCATCACGAGCGGCCGGTTGAGCATCGGCTTGGCCGGGTCGGAGTCGTACTTCTCGTAGGCCTTGCGGATGCTCGCCGGGTCGTGGCTCGAGAGCAGGTTGGGGTCGAACGACGGCGACGACGCGAGGGCGAGGATCGCGCCGGTGCGCGGGTCGATCGCCACCACGGCACCCGTGCGGCCGGCGAGGCCGTCGTACGCCGCCCTCTGCGCGCGCGGGTCGAGCGTGAGCCGGACGGCCCCGCCCTTCACCCCGCGCCCGGCGAACAGCTGCTGCACGCGGTCGACGAAGAACCGGTCGTCCGATCCGGAGAGCACGGAGTTCTCGGTGCGCTCGATGCCGGTGGCGCCGTAGACCAGGGAGTAGAAGCCGGTGGCGGGCGCGTAGAGCGGGCCTCGGGCGTACTGCCGCAGGAACTTCAGCTGGTCGTCCGTGGGGATCGACGACGCGATCGCCGTGGAGCCGAGCAGGATCGGGCCGCGCTCGCGGGAGTACTCCTCGAGCAGCGTGCGGCTGTTGCCCGCTCGGGCCCTGATCTCGGCCGAGGCCATGTACTGCAGGTAGGTCAGGTTGGCGAGCAGCGCGATCAGCAGGACGGCGAGCACCGCCGCGAGCCGGCGCACGGAGCGGATCACAGCCGCACCGCCTGGGTCGGGGCGTCCGCGAGGGCAGGTGCGCCGGTGTCGGTGTCCGGGTGCCGCGCGGCGTCGCTGATCCGCATGAGCAGGGCGATCGCGATCCAGTTGGCGACGAGAGACGAGCCGCCCTGCGAGAGGAACGGGGTGGTGAGACCGGTGAGCGGGATGAGGCGCGTGACGCCGCCGATGACGACGAACACCTGCAGGGCGAGCACGATCGAGAGGCCCGAGGCGAGGAGCGTGCCGAAGATGTCGCGGCAGGCGATCGCGCTGCGCATGCCGCGCTGCACGATGATCGCGTAGAGCACGAGCATGGCGGCCACGCCGATGAGCCCGATCTCCTCGCCGAACGCGGCGATGATGAAGTCGCTCTTGGCGTAGGGGACGAGCTGCGGGAAGCCCTGGCCGAGCCCCGAGCCGAACATGCCGCCGCTCGCGAAGCCGTAGAGCGACTGCGCGATCTGATAGCTGGTGTCGCCCTCGTCGCCGAACGGGTCGAGCCACACGTTGACGCGCTGGCGCACGTGGCCGAAGGCGAGGTAGGCGAACGCCGCTCCCGTCGCGAAGAGGACGAAGCCCAGCACGAGCCAGCTGCGCCGCTGCGTCGCGATGTAGAGCATCGTGACGAAGAGGCCGAAGAACACCAGCGACGTGCCGAGGTCACGCTCGAAGACGAGCACCGCGAGCGACACCAGCCAGGCGACGACCAGCGGCCCCAGGTCGCGACCGCGGGGGAACTCGATGCCCAGCACCTTGGTGCGCACGAGCGCGAGCGAGTCGCGCGTGACGGTGAGGTAGCCGGCGAAGAAGATCGTCAGCATGATCTTGGCGAGCTCGCCCGGCTGGAACGACAGGTTGCCGAGGCGGACCCACAGCGTGGCGCCGTTGATGGTCGCCCCGACGAACGGCGCCAGCGGCAGCAGCAGGAGCACGAGACCGGCGAACATCGCGGTGTACGTGTAGCGCTGCAGCTTGCGGTGGTCGCGCACGACCAGCAGCACCACGACGAACAGCACGATGCCGAGCGCCGTCCAGGTGAGCTGGCTGTAGACGTCGGGGCTCGGGATCTCGCTGCCGTTGCGGATCGCGCGCTGCTCGTCGGCGAGGTCGAGGCGATGGATCATCGCGAGGCCCAGCATGTTCAGCGTGACGACCGCGGGCACGAGCATCGGGTCGGCGTACCGCGCGACCACAC
>NZ_JBHSTI010000056.1:0-2589 GCF_042660085.1 Longivirga aurantiaca
CCCGGCGGCGGGCACGCCGCGCTCGAGCAGCGACGCGATGACGCTGCGGCCGAGGTGGCTGGACGCGGCAGTGACGACGACGGACATGGATCCTCCAGTGGGTGATCGGCGCAGCCGCCTCGGCTGCTCCCTGCCGGCTGCAACCGGCGTACCCTGGAGTCGCTTCCCATCGGAGAGCAGGCACTTTCCTGTGGGGTACTTACCCGGAGGTGACCATGCAGGTCAGCGAGCAGACGCCCGACCCGTACAACCGGAACTGCGCCACGCGGACGATCCTCGACCGCATCGGCGACCGCTGGACCGTGCTCGTCGTCGGCTCGCTCACCGGGGGGCCGATGCGCTTCTCCGAGCTCAGCCGCCGCATCGACGGCGTGAGCCAGAAGATGCTCACCCAGACCTTGCGCGGCCTCGAGCGCGACGGCCTCGTCACGCGCACCGTGCATGCCGCGGTGCCCCCGAAGGTGGAGTACGAGCTCACCGAGTCCGGCCGCACGCTGACCGGGCCGCTTGCGGCTCTCGACGGCTGGGCCCGCACGCACATCGAGGACGTCATGCGCTCCCGCGAGGAGTACGACGAGGCCCAGGCCCCGGCCTAGCGGCCGGCGGTCCGGCGGATCTGCCCCCGGATGTGTCGTGAAGAGGCGACGAATCGGGCTGGGAAGCGACGGATCCGGGGGCAAATTGCCGGGGGGTGTCGCTGTCCGGGCGGGCGACTAGGGTGCTCGCGTGTCCCTCGCCCTCTACCGCACCTACCGCCCCGGGCGGCTGTCGGACGTCATCGGGCAGGAGCACGTCACGGTGCCGCTGGCCCGGGCGATCGACACCGGGAGGGCGCACCACGCCTACCTGTTCACCGGTCCGCGCGGGTGCGGCAAGACCTCGACCGCGCGCATCCTGGCGCGGTCGCTGAACTGCGCGCAGGGGCCGACGTCCGAGCCGTGCGGCGAGTGCGGAAGCTGCCAGGACCTGGCGCCCAACGGCCCGGGCTCGATCGACGTCGTCGAGATGGACGCCGCCAGCCACCGCGGCATCGACGACGCCCGCGAGCTGCGCGAGAAGGCGATGTACGCCCCCGCCGCGAGCCGCTACAAGGTCTACATCATCGACGAGGCCCACCAGCTGACCGTCGACGCCGCCAACGCGCTGCTCAAGCTGATCGAGGAGCCGCCGCCGCACCTGAAGTTCGTGTTCGCGACGACCGAGCCGGACAAGATCCTCGCCACGATCCGGTCGCGCACGCACCACTACCCCTACCGCCTGGTCACGGCCCGCCGGCTGCAGGAGCACCTGGCCTGGATGTGCGAGCAGGAGGGCGTGCCCGCCCAGGCCGAGGCGCTCGCCCTGGTGGCCCGCGCGGGTGCCGGCTCGGTCCGTGACGCGCAGTCCGTGCTCGGCCAGCTCATCGCCGGCTCCGGGCCCGAGGGCCTGACCTACGCCGACGCCGTCGCGCAGCTCGGGTTCACCGACGCCGCACTCCTCGAGCGGGTGGTCGACGCCTTCGCCGACGGCGACGGCCCCACGATGTTCGCCGTGGTCGACTCGGTCGTGGAGTCGGGCCTCGACCCCCGCCGCTTCGCCGCCGACCTGCTCGAGCGCCTGCGCGACCTCGTCGTGCTGCACGAGGTGCCCGAGGCGGCCGACCAGGGCCTTATCGACGCCCCCGACACGGTGCTCGCGACGATGCGCGAGCAGTCCGCCCGTCTCGGCCTCGCGCAGCTGTCCCGTGCCGCCGACCTCGTGAGCGTCGGACTCTCCGAGCTCAAGGGAGCCACCGCGCCGCGCCTTCAGCTCGAGCTGCTCATGGCACGCCTGCTGCTGCCTGCGGCCGACGGTTCCGAGGCCGGCCTCGCCGCGCGTCTCGAGCGGCTCGAGCACCGCATGTCGTTCGCCGGCGACGGCGCCCCGGCAGCGGTCGCGCCGTCGCACCCGCACCCCCCGGCCCGGCCGGAGCCGGCAGCCGCACCGGCACCTGCTGCGGCGCCCGCCCCCGCACCGACCTCCGCTCCGGTGAAGGACGCCACCCCGTCCGCTGCCGCGCCGCCGGCAGAGCCTGTCGCCGCGACGCCGGCTGCGCCCGCGCCGGGCCGGCCCGCGCCCGCGCGCCCCGCGCCGACCGCCGCCCCCGAGCGACCGGCCGGCAGCCCGCCCGCACCGCCGCGGCTCTCGAGCATCGCGCCGAGCACCGCACCCGTCGGTGACGCGCCCGCCGAGGCCGCCGCCGATCAGCCGGAGCCTGTCGCCGTCGAGCCGGGGGACGTCGAGCAGCCCGCCGCCGCCGCGCCCGCGGATCCGAACGAAGCCGTCGACCTCGGACCGGTCGTGGCGATGTGGCCCGCGGTGCTCGAGGCGCTGAAGTCCTCGAGCCGGGTCGCGCACACGTTGGCCGAGGGAGCTGTGCCGCTCAGCCGCAGCACCCGCATGCTGACGCTCGCGCACCCCGACAAGGTGCGCATGGGCATCCTGCGCAGCAACAAGGGCCACCTCGAGCTGCTGCGCATCGCGGTGCTCGACGTGCTGCGCCTCGACGTCGAGGTCGACCTCGTCCTCGACCCGGGTCGCGCCACCGCGCCCGAGCCCGCCCGCGCGCCC
>NZ_JBHSTI010000057.1:0-4805 GCF_042660085.1 Longivirga aurantiaca
GTGCGCCATCACGGCCTGGTGGTGCTCGATCACGATCACCGACTTGCCGGAGTCGACGAGGCGGTCGAGCAGGGCGAGCAGGTTCTCGACGTCGGCGAGGTGCAGGCCGGCGGTCGGCTCGTCGAGCACGTAGATCCCGCCCGTGTCCGTCATGTTGGTGGCGAGCTTGAGCCGCTGGCCCTCGCCGCCCGACAGCGTGGTGAGCGGCTGGCCGAGGGTCACGTAGCCGAGGCCGACATCGACGAGCCGGTCGAGGATCGCGGCGGCGGCAGGGATACGGGCCTCGCCGTCGGAGAAGAACGCGTGCGCCTCGCCCGCCGGCATCGCGAGCACCTCGCTGATGTCGCGCCCGCCGAAGTGGTAGTCGAGCACCGCGGAGTCGAAGCGCCTGCCCTCGCACACCTCGCACGTCATCGGGACGCCGGCCATGATCCCGAGGTCGAGGTAGACCACTCCGTTGCCGTTGCAGGTGGGGCACGCGCCCTCGGAGTTGGCGCTGAAGAGCGCCGGCTTCACGCCGTTGGCCTTGGCGAAGGCCTTGCGGATGTGGTCGAGCAGGCCGGTGTAGGTCGCGGGGTTGCTGCGGCGCGAGCCCTTGATCGGCGCCTGGTCGACCGAGACCACGCCGTCGAGGCCCACGACCGAGCCGTCGAGCAGCGAGCTCTTGCCCGAGCCGGCGACGCCCGTGAGCACCACGAGCACGCCGAGCGGGATGTCGACGTCGACGTCCTTGAGGTTGTTGGCCTTCGCGCCCCGGATCGGGAGAGAGCCCGACGCCGTGCGCACCGACTCCTTGACCTGCGCGCGGTCGTCGAGGTGGCGGCCGGTCAGGGTCCCGCTCGCGCGCAGCCCCGCGACGCTGCCCTCGTACACGACCTCGCCGCCGGCCTTGCCCGCGCCGGGCCCGATGTCGATGGCGTGGTCGCCGATCTCGATCACCTCGGGCTTGTGCTCGATCACGAGCACGGTGTTGCCCTTGTCGCGCAGCTGCAGCAGCAGGGAGTTCATCCGCTGGATGTCGTGCGGGTGCAGCCCGACGGTCGGCTCGTCGAAGACGTAGGTGACGTCGGTGAGGGACGAGCCGAGGTGCCGGATCATCTTGGTGCGCTGGGCCTCGCCGCCGGACAGCGTGCCGGCAGGCCGCTCGAGCGAGAGATAGCCGAGGCCGATCTCGACGAACGACTCGAGGGTGTGCCGGAGGTTGTCGAGCAGCGGGCCGACCGACGGCTCGTCGAGCGCGCCCACCCACTCGGCGAGGTCGCTGATCTGCATCGCACAGGCGTCGGCGATCGAGATGCCGGCGATCTTCGACTCCCGCGCGTGCTCGGCCAGGCGCGTGCCGTCGCAGTCGGGGCAGACGGTGAAGGTGATCGCCCGCTCGACGAACGCGCGGATGTGCGGCTGCATCGCCTCGACGTCCTTGGACAGGAACGACTTCTGGATGCGCGGGATCAGGCCCTCGTAGGTGAGGTTGATGCCGTCGACCTTGATCTTGGTCGGCTCCTTGTAGAGGAGCGCGTCGAGCTCCTTCTTCGTGAACGCCGCGATCGGCTTGTCGGGGTCGAAGAAGCCGCAGCCGCTGAAGATGCGGCCGTACCAGCCGTCGGCGCTGTAGCCGGGGATCGTGAGCGCGCCCTCGTTGAGCGACTTGGTGTCGTCGTAGAGCGCCGTACGGTCGAAGTCGCTCACCGATCCGCGGCCCTCGCAGCGCGAGCACATGCCGCCGACGATGCTGAACGAGCGCCGCTCCTTGGTCTCACGCCCGCCCTTGGTGGTGGTGACGGCGCCCGAGCCGCTGATCGAGGCGACGTTGAACGAGAACGCCTGCGGCGGCCCCACGTGCGGCTGGCCGAGGCGGCTGAACAGGATGCGCAGCATCGCGTTGGCGTCGGTCGCGGTGCCGACGGTGGAGCGCGGGTCGGATCCCATCCGCTGCTGGTCCACGAGGATCGCGGTGGTGAGGCCGTCGAGCACGTCGACGTCGGGGCGCGCCATGGTGGGCATGAACCCCTGCACGAAGGCCGGGTAGGTCTCGTTGATCAGCCGCTGGCTCTCGGCGGCGATCGTGCCGAAGACCAGCGAGCTCTTGCCCGAGCCCGAGACGCCCGTGAACACCGTGAGCCGGCGCTTGGGGATCTCCACGCTGACGTCGCGCAGGTTGTTGACCCGTGCGCCGTGCACCCGGATCAGGTCGTGGCTGTCCGCGGCTGGCGTGCCCTTGCCCATCGGTGCTCCATCCGTGTCGACGGCGTACGAGAGCATCGCACGCCGAACCCGGTGTCAGGCCTGGGCGATCCGCACGAGGTTGCCGGACGGGTCGCGGAACGCGCAGTCGCGCGCGCCCCACGGCTGCGCCACCGGCTCCTGCAGCACCTCGGCACCCGACGCCCGAACGCGCTCGAACGTCGCATCGAGGTCGTCGGCGCGGAAGATGGCGGCCTGGATCGAGCCCTGCGTCACGAGGGCGAGCAGGGCATCGCCCTCGGCCTGCGACCGGCCGCCGTGCGGCTGGAACAGCACGATGTCGACGTCCTGCCCCTCGGCGCCGACGGTGACCCAGCGGAAGCCCTGGGCCGAGACGTCGTTGCGCACGGCGAGGCCGAGCGCGTCGCGGTAGAAGCCGAGCGCGGCCTCGGGGTCGTGCACGGGGATGAAGGTGGAGTGCAGGGTGACGGCCATGCGGTGAACCCTAGGAGCGGGGCCCGACGCCGTGCTTCTCCGTTCCTGCTCGACCCGGCGAGATCAGGGGGTTCAGGCGTCGGGCTGGCAGGGGCCCTGGCCGAGCACGGTGAGGCCGCGCCGGTCGGCAGCCGCGTAGTCGGTGACGTCGAGCGAGACGCGCGGGTACATCAGCGCCGCCTTGGACTTCACGTGCCCGAGGCCGACGAGGTGGCCGAGCTCGTGCAGCACCACCGACCGTGCGACCTCGTAGCCGCCGAGCGAGCGCAGGCGTGCGAACTGGGCGGCGTCGAGGCTGACCGTGCCCGAGACGTACGCGCGGTCGCCGCTCTCGGTGTCGACCCAGTAGGGCCCGGCCCGGCCGAGCACGTCACCCTTCAGCCCGGGATCGTCCTTGGTCGTCGACCAGCTCACGAGCACGGGGGCCCAGCGGTCGCCGTAGCGCTGGGGCTGGAAGACGGCGCGGTCGTCGGAGTACTTCTCCTTCGTCGTGCCCTCGTACACGAACTCGAGGCCGGTGAGCTCGGCCAGGCGCGCGAACGACTCGCGCAGCATGCGGTCGCCGTCCTTGGGCGCACGACCGGCCGAGCGCAGCACCCAGGTGATCGGGCGGCACGGCGACCACGCGATGCCTGTCTTCTTGTCCTTCTGCAGCGTCGCGAACGCGTACCCCTTGGCGACCGACTTCCTGAGGTCGCCCTCGGGCAGCGACTCCGGCCGCGGCGTCTCGCCCACCCCGGGGGTCGGGTAGTCGCCGGACTCCGTGCCGCGGGGCGAGCTCGAGGGTGCGGGCTCGGGTGCTGCGCTGGTCGGCACGTCCCCGGGGACGGCCACGATCTGCTCGCGCTCGGGCGGCTGCTGGGCCCAGGCCGCCACACCCACGACGAGGGCGCCGACGACCGTCACCGCCGCCACGGCCTTCCACCGGCTGCGCCGCCGGGCTGCGGACGGCGGAGGCGCGCCGAACGCGTCGCTCTGCCAGCCCCGGAACGGCACCGGCTCGCTCGGCCGGCCGGCCGCCTCGTCGAGCACCCACTGCGGCACGCGACCGGACGGCGACCTCGGCACGTCCGGCGGCAGATCCATCGGATCCAGCCGCGCGGGCTCCGGTGCCTTGGGCACAGGCTCGTCCTCGGGGCGCTTCGGCCCCGGAATCCACTCGGTCATGCGAGTCGCCCGTACGTCGCCCGCCTCAGGCGAGCGGCTCCTCGCGCGAGAGGCCCGGAGACCCCACGCGCCCTCGGCCGAGCAGCCGGTCGAGCGCAGCCTCGACGACGTCGTCGCGCATGAAGGCCGGCACCGTCTGGCGCAGGTCGAGGCGCAGCCGCGGGTGCCGCGGGTGCGCCCGCACGGTCGTGAAGCCGACCGCGAGCAGGAAGTCGGCCGGGATGAGGCACGGATCGGAGCCTGTCGTCGAGGCCACCGCCTCCACCGCCCGCACGCCGCGGCGTGCGAGGTCGGCGGTCATCCCCTGCACGAGCATCCGGCCGAGCCCGTAGCCCGCGTGCTCGGGGTCGACGTGCAGGGTCGCGAGAGCCACGGCGTCGGACGCCACCGGCGAGGTGGCGTACGCCGCGAGCCCCGGGAGGTACGCCGGCGGCGCGTAGAGCGCATAGCCCGCGACCACGCCGTCGACGCGCACGACCTGGCCGCACGAGCCCCACTCGAGCAGCGTGCTCGAGAGCCAGGCCTCCTTGGCCGCGAGGCCGTCGCCGTCCTCCTCGACCCGCGAGCGGTGCACGGCATCCAGCTCCCAGCGGGTGCAGGAGCGGCAGGGGGAGGCGAGCTCGGCGAGCGAGTCGCGGGTGAGCGCCGCGAGGCGGCGGGCGACGGCCACGGGATCAGCTCGTGACCGGGCGCGGGAGCTCGTCGTCGTGCGGGCGGACCAGGCTGTAGACGAAGCCCGCGACGAGGCCCAGGGCCACCAGCGCCAGCAGCCAGCGCACAACCCGCATGACAACTCCCCTCGTCCATCCGCGATCCTAGGCGCAGGGACGGGCCGGTGGCTCGGCCTTGCACCACCCGGACACCGACGTCCGCCCCCTGCCGGATCTGCGCTGCGCAGGGGGGAGCCCGTGCGGGATGCTGGTCGCCCTGCACGTCCGTCCCCGAGAAGGAACGTGGTA
>NZ_JBHSTI010000058.1:0-48664 GCF_042660085.1 Longivirga aurantiaca
GAGCACCGCCGATCTCGCCGCCGCCAGCCGTCTGCGCTCCACGTTCCTCGACGCCGGGTTCACCGCCGACGGGCTGCTCGCCGTCCTGGGCCCGAGCGCGTACGCCGCCCTCGGGCGCGGCGAGCCCGTGCCTGCCCGGCGGATGCTCGCCGGCCGCAGCGGTGCCGACGTCGTGCTCGCGCACCTGTTCGTCCTCGGCGACGCCGTACCCCGCGAGGCCGTGGCACGGCACCTCCCGCTCGACGACCTCCTCGCCCTCGGGCTCGTCGGCGGGGGAGCCGAGCTCAGGGCAGCCGTGGACGTCCGGCCGTACGGCGAGCCCGACACCGACTGGTACGTCGTGAGCGACCACGGGCCGGACTCGAGCGGCCACACGGTGCCGGAGGTGGCGGTCGACCACGTGCTGGGCGTGGGCGGGGCGAGCCTGACCCTCGCGCGCATCACGCCGCGAGCGCAGGTCGACCGCGCCCTCGACCTCGGCACGGGCTGCGGCGTCCAGGCCCTGCACCTCGGGCGGCATGCGCGCGAGATCGTCGCGACCGACCGCAACCGTCGGGCGCTGCGCCTCGCGGCGCTGTCGGCCGCGCTCTCCGGGCAGCAGTGGGACCTGCGCGAGGGGTCGCTGTTCGAGCCGGTCGGCGGCGAGCAGTTCGACCTCGTGGTCTCCAACCCGCCGTTCGTGATCTCGCCCGGGCACCGCTACACGTATCGCGACGCGGGCCTGCCCGCCGACGACCTCGGGCGGCTCCTGGTGCAGCAGGCGCCGTCGCACCTGCGCGACGGCGGCACCGCGGTGGTGCTGGCCAACTGGCTGCATGTGCGCGGTGAGGACTGGCGCGAGCGCGTCGCCACCTGGGTCGAGGGCACCGGGTGCGACGCGTGGGTCGCCCAGCGCGAGGTGCAGGACCCGGCCGAGTACGTCGGGCTCTGGCTGCGCGACGCGGGCGGCGGGGAGGACCGCGCCGAGCACGACCGCCGCTACGGCGAGTGGCTCGACGCGCTCGCGGACATGGCCGCCGAGGGCATCGGCTTCGGCTGGATCGTGCTGCTCAAGGGGGGCACGTACGGCGCGCAGGGCCCGCGGGTCGAGGACGTGGCGCACGCGCCGCGCCTGCCCGACGGCGCCGAGGTGTCGGGCCTCGTGTCTGCGCGCGCGGCGTGGGCGGGCACCGACGCGTTCGCGCTGCTGGAGTCGACGCCGCGGCGCGTCGAGGGGCTGCGCCTCGTGGAGTCCGACGTGGCGGGGTACGACGGGCGGCTCGGCGCGACGCCGCCGCGGCTCTCGGTGCTGGACGGGTGGCGGCCCGAGGTCGTCCTCGACTCCGTAGGCGCGCACCTCGTCCGCACCTTCGACGGCGCCACGACCGTGACCGAGGCGGTCGACCGTGCCGCCGTGGTGTTCGACCTCGACGCCGACGACGTGCTGCCGGGTGCGCTCATCGCCGTACGCGGCCTGGTCGAGGAGGGCTTCCTCCGCCTGTAGCCGCGGTGACGCGGCTCAGGCGCGGCGGGGCTTGGACGCCGTGGGCGCGTGCCCGTGCGCCACGATCTCCGCGGTCTGCGGCGCCGCCACCTCGAGCACCTTGCGCGCGATGCGTCCGAGCTGGTCGAGCTGCGTCGGGGTCAGCACGTCGACCACGAGCCGCCGGGCCTCGCGCACGTGCGCCGGCGCGCACTCCTTCATCTTCGCGCGGCCGGCGGGGGTCAGCACGGCCTCGACCGCGCGCGGATCGTCGTCGGCCTGACGGCGGACGACGAAGCCCTGCTTCTCCAGCCGACCTACGGCGTGCGAGAGCCGCGACGGCGAGCCGCTCGCGAAGGCGGCGAGCGCGCTCATGCGGATGGCGTGGTCGGGGGCGTCGGACAGCCCGGCCATCACCTGGTACTCGAACGAGTTGAGCCCTGCGTCGCGCTTCAGCTGCGCGTCGATCGCGGCGGGCAGCGCCTCGAGCAGCACCGAGAGCGCGATCCACGAGCGCAGCTGCTCGGGGGTGAGCCAGGGGACGTCGTCAGCCATGGGCGAAGGTTAGCGGAGAGTGATACTTGAACATTCAACTCAAAGGGGTTACGGTGATTTCAGTTGAACATTCAATACAGGAGCTGACATGAACATCGCACTCTGGATCGTCGCCGGGATCGCTGCTGCGGCCTTCCTCGCCGCCGGCCTCATGAAGATCACCGGCAAGCGCGAGCAGCTGCTCGAGCGCATGGCCTGGGTCGCCGACTACTCGCAGACGCAGGTCAAGGTGATCGGCGTCGTCGAGGTGCTCGGCGCGCTCGGCCTGATCCTGCCGGCCGTCACGGGCATCGCACCGATCCTGGTGCCGGTCGCGGCGACCGGTCTCGTCATCGTGATGGTGCTCGCGGCAGCCATGCACCTGCGCCGCGGCGACGGCTTCGCCGCAGTCGTCCCCAACATCGTGCTGGGCCTCATGGCCGCCTTCGTGGCCTGGGGCCGCTTCGGCGCCTACGCGTTCTGATCGCGACGGACGCATGACGGAGGCCCCCGCCGAGGCGGGGGCCTCCGTCATGCGGCTACAGGTGGTAGGCGTACTCGCGGAACTCCCAGTCGGTGACGAACCGCGAGAAGCGCTCGACCTCGTTGCGCTTGTACGTCAGGAACGAGTTCACGAAGAACTCGCCGAGCACCTCGGCCAGCGCGGTGTCGGCCTCGAGCGCGTCGAGCGCCTCGGGCAGCGACTGCGGCAGCATCGGTGCGCTCTCGGGGTCGTAGCCGTAGCCCTCGAGCGGCGCGGCGGGCTCGAGCGTGTCGCGCACGCCGAGGTAGATCGCCGCGCTGACGGCGGCCATGGCGAGGTACGGGTTCGCCGTCGCGTCGCCGAGGCGCACCTCCATGCGGGCAGCACCCCCGCGCTCCGGCGGGATGCGGACCATCGCGCTGCGGTTGTCCAGGCCCCAGTCGATGAGCCAGGGGGCGAGGGTGTCGGGCCCGAACCGCTTGTACGAGTTGATGGTCGGGTTGAGGATCGCGGCGAGCGCCGGGGCGTGCGCGAGGACGCCGGCGATGGCGGCGCGACCGGTGGCCGAGAGACCGTCCACGCCGGCGGGGTCGCCGAACACGTTCGTGCCGTCGGCGTCGACGAGCGAGATGTGCAGGTGGAAGCCGCTGCCGCCCTCCTCGTTGAACGGCTTCGCCATGAACGTCGCGAGCATGCCCTCGTGCCGAGCGATCTCCTGCACAGCCGACTTCATGCGGAACGCGCGGTCCGCGGCGTCGAGCAGGTCGGAGTGGTTGAGGTTGATCTCGAACTGGCCGGGCGAGAACTCGTGGTTGGCCGCCGTCACCTGCAGCGAGGCGTCGCGCATGTTGCGCAGCATCGTGAGGAGCATGCCGCGGGGGTCGCCCTTGCGGCCGACGACGTACACGTTGCCGGGCTGGTCGGCGTACCGGCTCCAGCCCGTCGGGCTCGAGGAGTCGGGCTCGAGGAGGTAGAACTCGAGCTCCGGGCCGATCACCGCGCTGACGCCGAGCTCGCTCAGCTTGGCCGAGACGCGGCGGGCGACCTCGCGGGGCGACTCCTCGGCTGCGAGGCCGCCGAGGACGCTGGTGTCGGCGAGGCACCACGCGGCGCCCGGCTCCCACGGCAGGTTCGTGAGCGTGGTGAGGTCGGGGCGCGCGCTGATGTCGGGCAGGCCGCTCTCGATGCCGCCCTGCACCGGGACGACGTCGCCCATCGGGGTCGTGTGGTAGACCGCGCGGCAGAACGCGATGCCGTGGCCCATGACGCTCTGGAGCTCGTCGATGAGCACGTCGCGGCCGCGGTCGACACCGATGAGGTCCGGGTACGACACGCGGATCACGTCGATGCCCTTGGCGCGCAGGTCCTCGACCAGCGAGCTCACGTCAACCTGGTCCATGCGGGGCTCTCCTGGTCTCGAGCGACGGGAACAGTCGTTCGGATGCGAACGATGGGGGAACGATAGTGGGAGCGATGCCCCGTGGGAAGAGGCTCGCGCAAACTCGCCCGCGCCCTTGCGGCACCGGGGGTCGGGCCATATGTTCGGGCCCGAACGAGAGGAGCCGCCCGTGCGCGCGCTGTTCATCCAGCAGGACCACGTCTCGCCCGTCGGGCCCGTGGGCGACCAGCTCGAGGCGCGCGGGTACGCCATCGAGGAGTTCGTCGTCGTCCCCGAGGACAGGTTCCACGAGCCCAATGTGGCAGCGGTGTTCCCGGACCCGCGCGACTTCGACGTGATCGTGCCGATGGGCGCCCCCTGGTCGGTGTACGACGAGCCCACGATCGGGGCCTGGATCCTCGAGGAGCTGACCTTCCTCCGGACGGCGCACCAGGCGGGCGTGCCCGTGCTCGGCATCTGCTTCGGCGGCCAGGCGCTCGCGAGCGCGCTCGGCGGTGGCGTGGAGCGCGCGCCTGAGGCCGAGGTCGGCTGGTACGAGGTCGACAGCGCCGACCCGGCGCTGGTCGAGCCGGGGCCGTGGTTCCAGTGGCACCACGACCGGTGGATCTCGCCACCCGGATCGGAGGTCCTCGCGCGGACGCCGCGGGCCGAGCAGGCCTTCACCATCGGGCGCAGCATGGGCGTGCAGTTCCACCCCGAGCTCACGCCGTCCTCGCTCCAGGGGTGGTTCGACAACGGTGGGGCTGCGTACCTCGAGGCGCACGGCGAGGACGCCGACGCCCTCATGACGCGCACGGTGGCGACCGCGGCCGACGCGCAGGCCCGCAGCCGCCGGCTCGTGGACCGCTTCCTCGACCGGGTCGCCTCGCGGCCAGTGGGCTGAGCCGGGCGTGCGGACCCGAACGACTCTCGTAGACTCCGCTGCGTGGCTGCCGTGAGCTCGTCGGACAAGGCTGGGTCGCGGGCCGCCTCGGGCGCGCGCCGCGTCGCCGCGCACGTCGTCCACCCGGACGACTGCGACCCGAGCACCTGCCCCTGCGACGACGCGGAGTGCTCGTTGAGCAAGTACGTGCGGGCCACGAATGCGGCGGCCGACCCCAGCCCCACCGGCGAGCACACGCTCGAGGCCACCGAGCAGGCGGTCGCCGAGCGGCTCAAGGGCCTCGAGGTCGACATGGGCGCGATGGCCGCCGTCTCGAACATCTACCGGGCCGCGAACGCCGTCCGCAACCACCTCGAGCGCACGGTGCTCGCCCCGCACGAGCTCACCTGGACCGGCTGGGTCGTGCTCTGGGTCGTGTGGATCTGGGGCGACATCGAGAGCCGGCACGTCGCCGCCGAGGCGGGCATCTCCAAGGGCACGCTGACCGGCGTCCAGAACACCCTCATCGCACGCGGGCTCGTGAAGCGGCGGGTGCACCCCGACGACGCGCGCCGCGTGCTGCTCTCGCTCTCGCCCAAGGGCCAGCGCCTGATGTCCGAGGTGTTCCCGAAGTTCAACGCCGAGGAGGCGTTCGTCTCGAGCCAGCTCGACGCCGCCGCCAAGCTCGCCATGGCCCGCTCCCTGCGCACCGTCGTCAAGCAGGCCGAGAACGCCTGACTCGCTCTGTGTGCGATGAAGGCGACCTTCATCCAATAGAGCCGAACAATTCCGGCCATCACGGCCGGTGGTCAGCGGGCGGCGTCGACGAGGGCGCGGAAGAGGGCCAGCTGCGCGGGGTCGGTGCCGTACGTGTCCTCGGGGTGCCACTGGACGGCGAGGAACCAGCCCTTCGCGTCCGGGAGCACCGCACCCTCGACCGTGCCGTCGGCCGCGTGCGCCACGGGCACGAGGCCGTCTGCCAGGCGGCTGACCCGCTGGTGGTGGTAGCACGACGCAGCGACGGTCGGCCCGACGACGTCGGCGAGCACGCTGCCGGCGTCGACCGACACCTCGTGCACCACGTGCCGGTGCGGCTCGGCCATGTGCTGCTCGAGCTCGCCGCCGAGCGCGACGTTCACTACCTGCCATCCGCGGCAGACCGCGAGCAGCGGCGTACCCGACTCGACCGCCCATCGCGCCACCGCGAGGTCGAAGGCGTCCTGCTCGACGTCGACGTCGTACACGTCGTCGCTCTGGATCTCCTGCCCGTACGTCGACGGGTCGAGGTCGCCGCCGCCCGGGAGGAGCACGGCGTCCACGAACGACAGCCGCCGCGCGACGTCGTCCGCGCTCACCACGCCGTCCGGCGCCCAGGGGTGGATCGTCACGGGCTCGCCGCCGGCCAGCAGCACGGCCTCGGACAGCGCACGCGCGTTGGTGATCGCGCGGTGGCGGTGCGCGGACGCCGAGGACGAGAACCGAGCAGGGATCGCGACGATCGGTGTCCGCGACATCTCTTGACGCCTCCGCAGCCGGGCCATACGTTTGTGTCCGAACGATAGCCCGGACCGGCTCGCTCGACCACCCCATCCTCGCGGAGGCCCGCTCCATGACCAAGGCAGTCGTCGCCGGCGTCGAGATCGACACCCGGCACTGGATCGGTGGCGAGCGCGTCGCGAGCGCGACGACGTTCGAGGACGTCTCGCCGCTCGACGGAACGGTCATCGCCGAGGTGAGCCGGGGAGGCCAGGCCGAGGTCGACGCCGCGGTCGCCGCGGCCAAGGCCGCGTTCCCCGCCTGGGCCGCGCTTCCGGTCGCGGAGCGCTCGGCCATCCTGCTGAAGGTCGCCGAGGGCATCGAGGCGCACATCGAGGACCTCGCGCAGGTCGAGACGCGCGACAACGGCTCGCTGCTGCGCTCGCACCGCCGCGGCGTCATGCCGCGCGTCGCGATGAACATCCGCTTCTTCGCCGAGTACGCCATGACGGAGCTCGGCCACCCCGACTTCGACACCCGCGGCCACCGCAACCACGTGAGCTGGGACCCGGCCGGCGTCACCGCGATCGTCACCCCGTGGAACGCGCCGCTGATGCTCGCCACCTGGCGCATCGGCCCCGCGCTCGCGGCGGGCAACACCGTGGTGGCCAAGCCCCCGGAGTGGGCGCCGCTGACCGCGTCGCTCTTCGCCGACATCGCGCACGAGGCCGGGCTCCCCGCCGGCGTCTTCAACGTGGTGCAGGGGCTCGGTACGGAGGCAGGTGCGCCGCTCGTCGCGCATCCCGACGTACGCCGGGTCTGCTTCACCGGATCGGTGCCGACGTCGATCAAGATCGGCGAGTCGGCGGCGCGCAACGTGACGCCGGTGAGCTTCGAGCTCGGCGGCAAGTCGCCGCTGCTGGTCTTCGACGACGCCGACCTCGACCTCGCGGTCGATCTCGCGGTGGAGCAGTTCGACAACTCCGGCCAGGTCTGCCTCGCCGCCGTCCGCCTCCTCGTGCAGGACGGCATCTATGACGAGTTCCGCACGCGGTTCCTCGAGCGCGCTGCGCAGGTGACGCAGGGCGACAGCCGCGAGGAGTCGTCCGACATCGGTCCGCTGGTGAGCCGGACGCACTTCGAGCGCGTCGACGGCTTCGTGAAGCGCGCGGTCGCCGACGGCGCCCAGGTGATCCTCGGCGGCGAGCCGAACCACGAGCTCAACAATGCGACCGGCGGATTCTTCTACAAGCCGACGGTGTTCGAGGGCGTGGACAGCTCGATGGAGATCACCTGCCAGGAGGTCTTCGGCCCGGTGCTGACGCTGCAGCGGTTCTCCACGGAGGAGGACGGAGTACGCATGGCCAACGACACCGAGTTCGGCCTCGCGGCCACGCTCGTGACGGGAAGCCAGGAGCGTGCCGAGCGAGTGTCGTCCCGGCTGCGGGCAGGCACGGTGTGGATCAACTGCTTCTTCGTCCGCGACCTCTCCGCCCCGTTCGGCGGCAGCGGCCGGTCGGGGATCGGTCGCGAGGGCGGCATCTGGTCGTTCGACTTCTACTGCGACGTCAAGAACTCCGTGTTCGCCCCGAAGGGATGGAACTGACATGGGTGAGGTTGTCGGAGCGGGGCTGCTGTCCCACGTGCCCACGATCATGGCTCCGCTCGAGGAGCGGCTCGCGCTCAACGGCGGCAAGGAGATCTCGCTCGTCCCCGCCCTGCACCGGCTGCGCGCGGAGAAGTTCGAGCAGCTCGACTACGACACCGTGATCGTCCTCGACTCGCACTGGTTCACCACGGTCGAGTTCATCGTGACCTCGCAGGACCTCCGCGCAGGCCTGTTCACGGCCGAGGAGCTCCCGCGCGGAATGTGCCGCATCCCGTACGAGTGGAAGGGCGACCGCGAGCTCGCCGAGGCGATCGCGGCCGAGGGCGAGCCGGCCGGCACCTGGATCACCGCGATCGACGACCCGTACCTCCCGCTGTACTACCCGTCGATCAACCTCTGGTCGTACCTCGGCAAGGGCATGGACAAGCAGTGGATCTCGATCTCGGTCTGCCAGACCGGTGAGACCGACGACTTCCTGCGCGTCGGGCGCGCCATCCGCGCCGCGATTGAGAAGACCGACCGCAAGGTGATCATCATCGCGACCGGCTCGATGTCGCACACGTTCTACAAGCTCAAGGAGCTGCGCAAGCACGAGAGCAGCGACCCGTCGCACATCATCACCCAGAAGGCGCGCGACATGGATCACGAGCGCCTCGAGTGGTTCTTCGAGGGCCGTCACGACCGCGTCCTCGAGACGATGCCGGAGTTCCTCGCCGTGCGCCCGGAGGGCATGTTCGCCCACTACCTCATGATGGCTGCGGCGCTCGGTGAGGACGACTTCAGCGCACCCGGGGTCCAGTACGGCGACTACGAGAACGCCATCGGCACCAGCCAGGTCCACGTGTGGTTCGACCGGCCCGAGGCCGGCTGGACCGCGCCCCGAACCACCTGACCGACGTACGACGCGACGGCGCCCTCACCGGGGGCGCCGTCCGTGCATCCCGACGCACCACCCGCGCTGCCTGAGAACCCTGGGAGAGAACGTGACCGAGTACCGCCGGATCCTGCTCGAGGGCAGCGCCGTCCAGGTCGTGCGCCACGGCGACACGCTCGTCGCCGCCGACGGCCGCGAGGTGGGGGTCGAGGATGCGATCCACCTGCCGCCGTCGGAGCCGACGAAGATCATCGCGGTGCACCTGAACTACGACAGCCGCACGCAGGAGTTCATGACCAAGCTGCCGCCGGCGCCGACGTACTTCCACAAGCCGATCACGGCGATCAACAGCCACAAGGGCGCCGTCGTGCGGCCCGAGGGCTGCCGCTGGCTCAACTACGAGGGCGAGATCGTCATCGTCATCGGGCGCACCTGCCGCAACGTGTCGCCGGCCGAGGCGGGCGACTACATCGCCGGCTACACCGTCGGCAACGACTACGGCCTGCACGACTTCCGCGACACCGACGCAGGCTCGATGCTGCGCGTGAAGGGGTCCGACACCCTCGCGCCGGTGGGCCCGGGCCTCGTCACCGACTGGGACTTCCGCGGCAAGCAGATCCGCACCCTCGTCAACGGCGCCGTCGTCCAGGACGACACGACCGACGGCATGGAGTGGGACATGAACTACCTCGTCGCCGACCTCGCCCGCACGATCACGCTCGTGCCCGGCGATCTCATCTACTCCGGTACGCCGGCCAACTCGCGACCGGTCGTCCCCGGCGACGTCGTCGAGGTGGAGGTGGAGGGCCTCGGGAGGCTCACGAACCACATCGTCACCGGCCCGACCCCGATCCGCACCGACGTCGGCGCGCAGCCGACCGAGAGCGAGGAGGTCGTCTCCACGGCCCTCGGCGGCGACTGGGAGTTCCGCGGCATCCGCACCCCGTCCAAGGACCTCTACCCGAGCACCGTCCAGGAGAAGTAGCCCCCGCAGCCCGCTGAAGGACGCGAGTTACTGCCCAAATGCACGCTGAACGACGCCGCTCAACGAGCATTTGGGCAGTAACTCGAGGAAGAAGGGGTAGGGCGGGATGGCGGACGTGCGGTGGCTCATGGTGCTCACCGAGAACGAGGCGATCCTCGACCCGCGCGACCTCGGGGCGCTGGTCGACCTCGCGGCGACCGCCGGGGCGAACGGCGTCGACGGCGTCCAGGTCTCCGAGCACGTCGTGCTCGGGCGCGACTCAGGTGCTGCAGGCGAGATGCACAACCCGCGCGACTACGCCGCGCCCGGCAACCAGTCGCCGACGTACCCCTGGCCCAGCAGCATCGTGCTCATGTCGGCCATCGCGCAGGCGACGTCCAGCCTGCGCCTGGTCGCCGGCGCGATCATCGCCCCGCTGCGCCACCCGCTGCTGCTGGCCAAGGAGCTCGGCACCCTCGACCTGCTCTCCGAGGGGCGCCTCGTCGTGCTGCCGACGGTGAGCTGGTCGAAGGACGAGTACGCCGCCCTCGGGGTGCCCTTCGCCGAGCGCGGCCGGATCCTCGACGAGCAGCTCGAGGTGCTCGCGAAGTCGTGGGGCCCGTTCCCGATCAGCCACGACGGACCGCGGTTCCCGTTCACCGACGTCTGGCTGGAGCCGGGCGCCCACTCGTCGGCGGGCCCGCCGTTCTGGTTCGGCGGCCAGGGGATGCCGCCGCACGTCGTACGCCGCATCGCGCGCTACGGCAGCGGCCTCAACCCCTTCGGCCGTCTCACCGACGCCGACATGGCAGCGCTCGCGACGGGTATGCGCGAGGTCGGACGCGACATCGCCGAGCTCGAGCTCGTCGGCGGCATCCAGGGCGCGTTCACCGGGCCGGACGACGTCGCCGACGTCGACGTCGCGCTCGCCGACCTGCCCCGCCAGCTCGAGCAGGGCTTCACCACGATCTGCTTCAAGCCGTCGATGTTCGTCCGCAGCGTCGACGAGGTGCCTGCGCTCTGCCGCCACCTCGTCGCCGAGGGCGCCCGCCTCACGGCCTGACGGCGACGGTCGATCGGGGCGCGTGAGGCTCGCCGCTCAGCCGGTGTTCTGCAGCCCGGCGGCCGAAGCGTTCACCGCGAGCAGGAGCACGCTGCGCCACGGCGTGCTCTCGCCGTCGGTCCGCACATGTGTCAGGGCGCGCAGCTCCAGCCGCGACAGAGCGTCGACGAAGGGCGCCCGAGCGGTCACGGTCGCGGCCAGGACCCGCTTGCGCTCCAGCAGCTCGGACTGCCCCATCACGTCGAGCACCAGGGAACGGGTGAGGTCCATCTCGGCCAGGATCTGCTCGGTGATGTCGCTGCGACCTCCGAGGCTGAGGAACAGCGAGGCGAGCATGCGGTTGCTCTTCGCCAGGCTCATCTCGGCGACGTCGAGCAGCGCGGCCATCAGCGGCCACTCACGGTAGGCGCGCTGCAGGAGCTCGATGTCCCCCACAGCCGACAGGCCCGACCCGATGCCGTACCAGCCCGGAAGGTTCGCCCGCGTCTGGCTCCAGGCGAAGACCCACGGGATGGCCCGCAGGTCCGACAGCGACCGACCGGACTCGGCGCCGCTGCGCCGCACGGGGCGGGATCCGAGCCGCAGCTCGCCGATCTCCTCCAGCGGGCTGGCGTCGGCCAGGACGTCGGCGAAGCCGGGAGTCTCGACCAGCCGTCGGTACTCCTCGCGGGACGCCCGCTCCACCGTGGCAGCGAGGTCGGCGTACCGCTGGGCGGCCGAGGCGTTGCGCTCGGCCACGGCGGCGGTGTCCGCCAGCAGCACCGCCGTCGTCATCCGCTCGAGGTGGCGCTGGGCCACCGTCGTGTCCCCGTAGCGGGCGAAGATCACCTCGCCCTGCTCGGTGACCTTCAGCCGGCCGTCGACCGACCCCGGGGGCTGCGCCGTCACCGCGCGGTGGAGCGGCCCGCCGCCGCGTCCCAGCGAGCCGCCCCGACCGTGGAACAGCGTCAGCCCGACCGCATGGCGCCCTGCCCACGCCACCAGTCGGCTCTGCGCCTCGGACAGCGCGATCGTCGCCGCAGCAGGTCCGACATCCTTGGCGGAGTCGGAGTAGCCGAGCATGACCTCGACGGCTCGACCGGTGCCGGCGAGCCAGTCCTGGGTCGATCGGAGCGGCAGCCACCCGTCGAGGACCGCGGTGGCCCCGTGCAGGTCCTCACCGGTCTCGAACAGCGGGACGACGTCGAGCCGCAACGGACGGTCGCCCACCGCGAGCCGCGCCAGCGCGCGCACCGCGACCAGGTGCGCCGACGTCTGGCTGAACGAGACGACGTACCGGCCGCATGACCGCTGACCCCACCGGCTCTGCAGCCACTCCAGCACGCGCAGCGTGTCGAGCACCTCGGCCGCACGGTCCGAGCGGGCCACGACGCCCTCCGGCCAGCCGTCGGTGGCCAGCCCGTCGAGGAACGCCTCGTCGTCCGCCGCGGCCGCGGCGTCGTGCACGCCAGGCAGCTGGCCGATGAGCTCGATGAGGGCCTCTCGGTGGATCGCCGAGTGCTGCCGCACCTCGAGCTCGGCCAGGTGGAAGCCGAACGTCTCCACGACCCAGATGACGTGCTGCAGCTCCCCGTTCGCGGCCCGCGCGGCACCCGCCTGCTGCAGCGACTCCTGCACGAGCCGCAGGTCGTCGAGCAGCTGCTCGGGGCCGGTGTAGGAGTGCTCGGTGAGGCCGGCGCGGGTGGCACGGATGCGCTCGGCCATGACGAGGAGCTTCTGACGGTGGGGCTCCCCAGGGCTGGCCAGCCGGATCTGCGACATGCGGTCGGGCATGCCCACCGCGTCCCGTGCCAGCGACTCCTGCAGCGCCCGGGAGGGCGCGGTGTCCGACTCGTCCTCGGTCAGGGTGCGTCCCACGCGTTCCACCGCGTCGAGCAGGGCCGCGAGCGCGTGCTCCGCCTGCAGCGCCATCGCCTGACGGGTGACATCGGCGGTCACGTAGGGGTTGCCGTCGCGGTCGCCACCGACCCAGGACCCGAACCGGACGAAGGCCGGGACCGGTGTCGGGATGGCGCCGCTGCGCTCGCCCACCAGCGCCACCTCCGTCGCGCGGTACAGCCGCGGAACGGCGCGGACGAGCGTCTGGTCGAACACCGTGAGGACCGTGCGGACCTCGTCCAACGGGCCGGGCCGTGTCGTGCGCAAGGAGGACGTCCGCTGCAGCGTCTCGATCTCCTCGAGCAGGCGACGTCGGGCCACCCATCGCTCGGCCGCACCCACGCGTGGGTCGTCGTGCCGTGCCAGCTGGTCCGCCACCCGCCGCACCGCCGTCGCGACTGCACGGCGTCGTGCCTCCGTCGGGTGGGCGGTGAGGACGGGGTGGATGCGCAGACGGCCCAGGACCTCCTGCGTGCCCTCCGCCGTCGCCGACACGACGGCGGGCCACAGCTCGTCGCCGAAGTCGGCGTCAGGCGCCGCCGGCTGCTCGTGCTGGATGGCGCGGGCACGCTCGCGCTCGTCGGCCAGGTTGGACAGGTGCAGGCGCACCGCGAGCGCGCGGGCGAGACTGCCGGAATCCTCCGGCCCGAGCGCGTCGATGGCGGTCTCCGCCGCCGCGGGGTCCGCGGTGATCTGCTCGAGAAGCAGGGCGATGTCCGCGGCGCCGGACTCGCGCAGGACCTGGTCGTGTAGCGTCGACAGCAGGTGCAGGTCGGCTGCCAGCAGCTCGGCCACCTCGGTCCTCCCACGGTCCGGATCGAGCGAAGCAAGTTTCCGGTATCACCCTACGTGAGTCAGAGTCAGGGCATGGTCGTATCCGATGCCGTCGTGACGGACGGCACGAGGCCCCGGACCGTGCGGTCCGGGGCCTCGTGGGTGCGCTGGCGATCAGCTGACGAGGTCGGCGATCGCGTCCTCGTTCTCGTCCGTCAGGCGGAGCTTGCCCACCAGCAGGCCGAGGGCGAACATCGCGAACGGCGTCAGCACGAGGATCCAGCCGGTGGCGTTGAGGCCCCACGGCGTCACGGTCGGGTCGACCCCCTCCGCGACCGTGCCCGCGAGCAGGCCGAAGCGCGAGGCCAGCAGCCACATGCCCACGGTCAGGCCGATGATCGAGAGCAGCGGAGCGATGACCGATGCCCACACCCCGACGTCTCCACGATGGCGGGAGAAGAACGCCACGACCGCGAGCGACACGAGGATCTCGACGAAGACGATGGCGAGCACCGCAAGGCCGGAGAACCAGTAGAAGAGGTTGAGGATCGGGTCGAGAGCAGCCACCCAGAAGATGACGATCACGACCAGGGAGATCACCGAGGTGACCAGGGTGCCGGCCCAGGGGGCGCCGCGGCCGTTCACACGGTCGAGCGAGGTCGGCAGAACACCGGAGCGGCCCATGGCGTAGAAGTAGCGCGCGGCGGAGTTCTGGAACGCCAGCAGGCCCGCGAACAGCGACGAGATGACCAGCCAGCTCATGAGGTCGACGATCCAGGTGCCGACGTACTGCTCGGCCACCGCGAACAGGACGCCTGCCGGATTGGCGAGCGGCACGCCCTCGACCGTGGAGAGCTCGACGGTCCGGTCGATCACGGTCGAGGCCCCGAGGCCGGTGACGACGGCGAACGCGGTGAAGCCGAACACGATGGTGATGGTGATGACCGCCAGGTACGTCGCCCGCGGCACCGTGCGGTGCGGGTCCTTGGCCTCCTCGCCGTAGATGGCGGTGGCCTCGAAGCCGATGTAGGAGGCGAAGGCGAAGGCGAGCGCGATGCCCGCGGTGCTCGCAAGCCCTCCGGCGAAGATGTTGGCCGGCGCGAACGAGGCGCCGAGGTCGATGCCCTCGGGCTTGTCGGAGGAGAAGAAGACGGCGAAGCCGGTGACGACCAGCGACAGGAGCTCGAGGGACATCAGGACGCCGAGGAGCTTGGCACCGACGTCGACCGAGAGTGCTGAGAGGCCGAGCACGAGGGCCCAGGCGATGAGCGTCCAGGCGTACCACGGCAGGTCGATGCCGAACTTCGCCTTCATCTCGCCTGACACCAGGCCGCCGAAGAACCCGAAGATCGCGAGCTGGACGGCGAGATATGCGACCAGCGACACGAACGCCGAGCCGACGCCGGGGATGATCCCGAGGCCCCGCCCGACGTAGGCGAAGAAGGCCCCGACGTTGGTCACGCGGCTCGCCATAGCGGCGTAGCCGACGCTGAACAGCAGCAGGACGAGGCCGACGACGACGTAGGCGCCGGGGGCCGCGGCACCGTTGCCGAGGACGATGGCGACCGGGACGGCGCCGGTCATGCCGACGAGCGGTGCGGCTGCGGCGACGACGAAGAACACGATGCCGAGGACGCCGAGGCGTCCGTGGTGCAGCGCGGTCTCCGGGGTCTCCTGCGGCGGGGGCTGGAGCTGGGTCATGGCTCTCCTCGTGGCGCCGGGACTCGGCGAGGTCGGCGGATCCGTTCGGATCCGAATGACTGCGCAAGAGTGGCGCGTGCCACAGCCCGAGTCAAGGGTTTCGGGGCGATTTTGTCCGGGTGCGAACGACTCTCGTCAGCACGGGTGGGCAGAGTGCGCAATGCAGCCTGCGGCGACGTGCGGAGAGTGACCGAACGTGGTCAGTCGTGCGCGGAGCGGAACCGGATGGCTCAGGTGCGGCGGGGCGCGTCTGCAGAGGCGAAGAGCGCGAGCAGCTCGCCGACCTCGTGGTCGGCCTCGGCCGGGTGCCGGAACCGCCCCGCCGGGTGCAGCTCGTAGGTGTTGCGGCGTCCGACCCGGGTGCGGGTCACGAAGCCGGCCTCCTCGAGGTCGCGCACGATCGCCTGGGCGGCGCGCTCGGTGATCTGGGCGGCGTCGGCGAGGTCGCGCAGCCGTGCGTCGGGGTCGCGCGCGATGAGCAGCAGGACGCGCGCGTGGTTGGTGAGCAGGGTCCAGGAGCGGGTCGGCGACTCGGAGGGCGGCTGCACGGCGCCCATTGTGGTCCGTCCATGGGCCACGGCGGAACCGCGACTCGCTAGACAGGAAGTCAACTTCCTGTATTATTCTTCGCATGTCACCCCTGCGCGTCACGACGACGGCCCTCACCCTCACCGCGCTCGGTTCCGTGCTGCTGCTCGCGACCGTCCTGGTCAACGGCCCCGTGACGGCCGACCTGGGCGCGGTCGACGCCGGTCCGTTCGGCACCGCGACGGTCGGGCTCGGCCTGGACGCCGTGCGCGCGATGCTGCTGGTGCTCGTCACCGGCGTCGGTGCGGTGGTGGCGGCGTACTCGCGGCGCAACCTCGCCGGACAGGCCCGGCTGGCCCGCTTCGCGGTGCTGCAGCTCGTGGTCGTGCTCGGTCTCGCCCTCGCCGTCAGTGCTGCGAGCCTGCCCCTGCTGGCCCTCGGCTGGATCGCCTCCGGTCTCGCGATGTCGGGGCTGGTCGAGCACGCGGGCGGCGACCGGGCACGCGCGGCGAGCCGCTGGGTCCGGCGCAGGCTGCTCGTCGGCGATCTCGCCCTCGTCGCCGCGGTGGTGGTGTCCGGTGCGTGGCTCGGCGTGCTCGACGTGGCGGCGCTCGGCGCGGCCGCAGGGACGGGCGCCGCTGCCGAGGTCGTGGCCGTGCTCGTCGTGCTCGCAGGTGCCGTGCGCAGCGCGCTGGTGCCCGCGCACCGCTGGCTCCCCGAGGTGGCCGAGGCGCCCTCGCCGGTGAGCGCCCTGCTGCACGCCGGCTTCGTCAACGGGATCGGCATCCTCGCCCTGCTCCTCTGGCCCCTGCTCTCGGTCAGCGGTGCGGCGCGCGGCCTGGCGTTCGCTCTCGGCCTCGCCACCGTCGTCATCGCGACCGCGCAGCTGCGCGTGCGCTCCGACGTCAAGGGCCGGCTCGCATCGTCGACCTCGGCGCAGATGGGCTACCTCGCCGTCACGCTCGGCCTCGGGCTGCCGGCGGCGGCGCTCATCCACCTGCTCGGCCACGGCATGTGGAAGGCCGGGCTCTTCCTCGGCGCCGGCGGCGCGATCGAGCGGGCCCGGGCGGCCCGAGCCCCGCACGCGTCGCGCCGCGACCCGCGCGCCTGGCTCGCCGCCGCGCTCGGTGTGCTGGTCGTCCTTCTGGCGGCGGGCCTCCCGCTGGCCTGGGCCGAGCCGCTCCTCTCGATGCCGGCGTACCTGCTGCCCGTGGCGGTCGCGGCGCTGGCCGCGGCTGTCGCGGCCCGGGCCGCGGCGACCGGCCGGCGTGCCGGCAGCGTCGTCGTCGCCCTCGCTGCTGCGACCGGCTATGTGCTCGCGGTGCGGCTGGCCGACCATGCGCTCGCCGACGTGCTCGGCTGGAGCCCGCCGGCCTGGGGCGAGCCGGGCACGGCGCTGCTCGCGGGCGCCGTGGCGGGCCTCCTGCTCGTGGGCGCCGTGGGCTGGCTGCTCGACGCGCGGCTGCGGCGGGGCGCCATGCCGGGCCTCGCCGCCCGGGTCGGTCGCTCGGTCCACGCCCCGGTCGCCGCCCTGCCGCGGATCGCGCTTCCCGCGCCCGTTCCGGGCAGCGGCCTGCCCGCACCGGAGCCCGCCCTGGTCGTCGAGGCCACCGTCACCGCCGCCGAGGTCGTGGCGCCGAGCTGGCCGCTGGCCGCGTTCGTGGCGAGCAACCCCCTCGCCGGGCTCGAGCACCTGGACTTCGCCGACGCGGTCGACGCCGCTGCAGCCACCTGGGGTGCGCGCACCGAGATCGACGCTGCGCTGCTGCGGGCGTCCCTGGACGACGGCGTGCTCGACCCGGCTGCGCTCCAGCGCGTCGCCGCCACGGTGGCCCCGGGCCTCGACCTCCCGCTGCAGGGGTGCGTACGCGAGCGGTCGGCCCTCGTCGCCGCGGCGCTGCTCGCCGAGGAGCCCCCGCAGGACGACGTCGACTGGGTGCGGTCGGCCCTCGGTGCCCGGTCGTGGGGCCGGTCGCGCCGCCGGCTCGTGTCGTCGCCCGCCGAGGCGGCCGCGGACGGACGTCCCGAGCTGGTCGCCCTCGACTCACGCGGCCGCGACCTGGTCGCGACGTACGCCGCCCGCAGCTACGGCGCGGCGTCGTGGCCCTCGCCGTACCCCGGTGTCTGGGACGCCGTCCGCGGCGACGCCGCGCACCTCGACCGCCTGCTCCGCACGCGCGGCGCCGCCGGGTGGGTCGCCAGCATGCCGGTCGCACCGGCCGAGGCCGTGGCGGAGGCGCTGGCGCGGTGCGGCGTGCTCGCCGACGACGTCGTGCCCGCGCTGTCGCGGGTGCTCGCCCGCGACCCGGGCTGGGTCGCGCACCTCGCGTGGCGGCGCCGGGTCGGCCGTGCCGACGGCGTGGTCGAGCTGCTCGACCTGCTCGCCGCCCGCCTCGTCCTGGAGTCGCTGGTGGTGGCGGCCGCCGGCCCGCGGGCCGCGCTCGTGCGGGACGTCGAGGACGACCTCGCTCCGGTGGTGGCGATGCTGATCCGCGCATCCGGCGCGCCCCGGGACTCCGTCGCGCCGGCCGCGCTCGACGCGCTGCGCGAGATCGCGGTCGAGATGCTCGAGGAGGGCCTCGGGCTGCTGCGGCTGCGCGCGCTCGAGGAGTCGTACCGGCGTCCGCTCATCCAGCACCTCGCCGCGCGCGCCGAGGTGCTGGCCGGCGCACCCGTCGCCGGGCAGGCGGATGCTCAGGTGGTCGCGTGCATCGACGTGCGGTCCGAGCGCCTGCGCCGCGCGCTCGAGGCGCGCGGTCCCTGGGAGACCCTCGGCGCGGCCGGCTTCTTCGGGCTGCCGCTGGCGCACTGCTCCGCCTCGGGTGCTCTCACCGAGCGGCTGCCCGCGCTGCTGCGTCCTGCGCACGTGGTCTCCGAGCCGCAGCGTGCGACGCCGTGGGCCGAGTCGGTCCTGGGCGAGACGTCGGACGCTGTGCACGCGGTCGAGCTCGCGCCGGCGGCGCCGTTCGCGCTCGCCGAGGCGGCCGGCTGGGTGTCCGGCCCGTCCGCCCTCCTGCACACCGTCCTCCCCCGCCTGTGGGGCCAGGTCCGGCCGGGCGGGGAGTCGGTCCCTGAGGGCGTGCTCGACCTCGAGCAGGGATCCGGCGCGCCCGCGGGCTTCGGGCTCGACGAGCTCGTGGCGGCTGCGGCGGCGTTCCTGCGCACGACGGGGCTGCTCCACCCGGCCCCGGTGGTGCTGCTCCTCGGGCACGGCGGTCACGCGGCGAACAACCCGCACGTCGCGGCGTACGACTGCGGCGCCTGCGGCGGCTTCGCCGGCGACGTGAGCGCGCGGGCCATGGCCCAGGTGCTCAACGACCCTCGGGTGCGCGACGGCCTGCGGGCCCAGGGCATCGATCTGCCCGCCGCCACCTGGTTCGGCGCTGCGCTGCACGACACGACCCGCGACCGGGTGAGCATGCTCGTCGACGTCCCGCCCGCGTGCGCGGACGTGGTCGCGAGGCTCCTCGACGACGTGGCGGGCGCGTGCGACGCCGTGGCGGCGGAGAGGGCGCCGCTGCTGCCCGAGCGGCTGCCGGCCGACACCGCGCGGCTGCGCGGCGCGCTCGACTCGCGGGCCGTCGACTGGGCGCAGGTGCGGCCCGAGTGGGGCCTGGCCCGGAACGCCGCGATCGTGATCGGGCCCCGGAGCCTGACCGATGCGCTCGACCTCGACGGCCGGGTGTTCCTGCAGTCCTACCGTGCCGAGCTCGACGAGGACGGCTCGTCGCTCGACTTCCTCATGAGCGCGCCGCTCGTGGTGGCGCAGTGGATCTCGTCGCAGTACTGGTGCTCCACCGTGGACCCGCTGCGGTTCGGTGCCGGCGACAAGACCACCCACAACGTCCTGACGTCGGCGTCCGGCGAGCCCGCACCGCTGACGGCCGTCGTCACCGGTGCCCGCGGCGACCTCCGCATCGGGCTGCCCTGGCAGGCCGTCTCGGCGAGCGCGCCGTCGGGCGGGCGGTGGACCGAGCGGCCGTTCCACGAGCCGCTGCGTCTGCTGGCGGTGATCCACGCGTCGACCAGCGCGGTCGAGGCGGTCCTGGCACGGCGGCCCGAGGTCGCCCGGCTGGTGCTGGGCGGGTGGGTGTCGCTCGTGGTCCTCGACCCCGCGACGGGTGCGGCCTGGCGACGCGATCCGGAGGCCGGCTGGGTGCCTGCCGAGCACGTCGTGGGCGGCCACGCCGTCCTCGATCGAGCAGGGGACGAGGTGCCGGGGTCGAACGTCGGGTGAGCCTGCGGCGCATCTCTCGGTCGGCTCACGGGCGGGGGTAACCCCCAGGAGGAGCGAGCCGGAGCCGATGGCGCGAGCGGGACGCCCTCCCGCACGCCCGGCTCCCGGAGGCTCTTCCTGCACGTCCGGGTCAGGCGGGGCGGTCGACCAGGTGCTCCTTGGCCCACACCGCGGCGCTGGTGCGGTCGCCGACCCCGAGCCGTGTGAAGACGTTCGTGAGATGCCCCTTCACGGTGCGCTCGCTGATGCCGAGCCGACGCGCGATCTGGCCGTTGGTGAGGCCGCGCACGACCAGGAGCAGCACGTCGCGCTCGCGCTCGGTGAGGTCGTCGGCCGGGGTGGTGGTGGGGGCCATCCGTCGGTTGAGGGCCACGCGCGCGGCCTTCGGGTGCAGCGGCGACTCGCCACGTGCGGCCGCGCGGACGGCACCCACGATCTCGTCCGGCTCGGAGTCCTTGAGCATGTAGCCGACCGCGCCGGCGTCGAGCGCGTCGAGGATGCGCTCGGGGTCGGAGAACGACGTGAGCGCGACGACCGCGACGGTGTCGTCCATCGCGACGATCTCGGCCGTGGCGCTGGTGCCGTCGCGGCCGGGCATGGACAGGTCCATGAGCACCACGTGCGGCTGGTGCTCGCGCACGGCGTCCACGGCGTCGCCCGCGTTGCTCACCGCCGCGACCACGCGGATGTCGTCCTGGGTCTCGAGCATGAGCGCCACACCGTGCCGGAGCACGGGGTGGTCGTCGACGACCACGACGTCGATCACAGGGGGATCCTCGCTGTGAGCTCGGTGCCCTCGTGGGGCGCCGTACGGACGGACAGGGTGCCGCGGACCTCGGCGAGCGAGTCCTCGAGCAGCGCGAGGCCGAGGTGCCCGGCGGGGGTGGCGGCCGAGGGATGAGCGGGGTCCTCGAGCGCGAATCCCTTGCCGTCGTCGGCCACGGTCAGCGTGACGGCATCGGCGCTCTGCACGATCGCGACCCGCACCCGCGTGGCCTCGGCGTGCTTGACGATGTTGCGCACCGACTCCTGCGCGACGCGGAACAGCGCGGTCTCGACGTCCTCCGGGAGGTTGGCCGCGCCATCGACGTCGAGCTCGACGTCGATCTCGCGGCTCGCGAGCTGCGCGGTGAGGTCGCTGAGCGCCGCGGCGAGCCCGGCACGGCGCAGGCCGGGCGGGTAGATCTCGACCAGGAGCGAGCGGAGCCCGCGCACGCCCTGGCGCAGCTCGGTCGCTGCGTTGCGCACGGTGCTCGCCGCCCAGCTCTGGTCGGCGGAGGTCAGCTGCTCCGAGCGCAGCTTGTCGGCGACGCCGGACAGCGCATAGCTCGATCCCGCGAGCGACTGCACGATGCCGTCGTGCAGGTGCGCGGCGATGCGCCGGCGCTCGGTCGTCGACGCGTCGAGCGCGTGCTGCAGCAGCCGCATCCGCTCGGCGCGCGCCCGGTCGAGGCTGCGCGCCAGCGACCACGCGACGGGGACGAGGACGAGCAGCAGCAGCACCATGCCGCCGATCGTGATGGGCGCGAACTCGCCGAGGACGTCGCCCTGACGGGCGTCGACCGCGGTGCGCGTCTGGTAGGTCTCGAACAGCAGCGTCTCGCCCGCCGGCGTCCACACCGGGAGGTAGACCTCGAGCAGCGGGCCGCTGCCGCCGTCGAAGCGGTTCTCCGGACGTTCGAGGTCGCTCGCCTCGGCGACCGCGACCCCGCCGGTGTCGATGACCTCGAGTTCCTCGTCGCCGAGGGCGTACTGCGAGCCGATGAGACGCGGCTCGTCCGACCACACGATGACGCCGTCGCGGTTCCAGATCTTCACGCGGACGACGTCAGCGCTCAGCATCCGCTCCTGCACCAGTGCCGCGAACTCGGCCTGGGCGACGGCGTCGCCGTCGATCAGCGCCTGGGTGAGCTCGGGCTGCACCAGCGCGGCGGCGAGGGTGATCGTGCGCTGGCGCGCGTCCTCGATCGCCTCCCGCTCGGCGGCGCGGCTCGCTGCGAACCACACACCGGCGGACACGAGCAGCAGGGCGACCACGCCCGCGGCGATGAAGCGGGTCATGGCCTGACGCACCACCGTCTGAGGGGGATCAGACGGTGGCGCGCCAGGGGCCGAGGTCGCTCGCTCGAGCATGTCCACCTCGTCGACCTCCGGATCCCCCTGGGCCCAGGACCCACCGGAGGTCGGAGCCTCGCGGTGGGCGGGCTCGTCGGAGTGGGCGACGGAGGCCATGACGGTGGCCGACGTCGACGACGAACCCGGTGCCCAGGGCGTGAGGCGCCGACCGGCGGACCGGACGCGAGCACCCTGCGGCACCGCGGGTAGGGCCCACCAGCCGTCCATGAGTACCGGTACCTCCCGCTCGGGTCGTCGGTGTTCGCCGCGTCGTGAGCAGACTGTGCGCCCTGCCGAGAGGTGGTTGAAGGGTCACCGACGGACCGTGCCCGAACCTTGGACGAATCTGTGACGTCGCTCCGACGCTCGTTCGCTCTGACCGGTCGTGCCGCGCACTGTCCCCACGTCGGACGCAGCAGGTCCCCGGTACGTCTCGACGGGCCACCTGCCCGACGCAGCGGACATCGCCAGGCTCGTGGGCGATGCGTGCGCGGAGGCGCGCGATGTCCAGGACGGCACCGTCTCGCAGGTGTATCCGGCGCTGGCCCGCTCGCCCGCCGACCTCTGCGGCGTCTGCGTCGTGGGCGCGGCGTCGGTCAGACGAGCGACGAGAGGGCGAGCCGAGCGGACGTGCTGCTACGCGTCACTTCGTGACGGTGGTGGTCGCCGTCCCGCCGTCCCATGAGGTGCCGGCCTTGACCACGCCCGTGACCGTGTACGTGACGCTGGTGACGTTGAGGCTCAGCGAGACCGACACGCTGCAGGAACCGGTCGAGCCGGTGGTGCAGGTGGCGGTGCCGGTCGCACCTCCCGATCGGGTCACCGTGACAGTGGCCCCGCTGACCGGCCCGCCGGTGGCCGTGTCCGTCACCGTGGTGGTGGCGGTGGCCGTCCACGACCTCTTGGCCAGCTTCTTGCTCCCACTGATCGATGCGGCGGTCGTGATCATGGGCGCAGGAGCGGGGGCGGTGAAGAGCAGGCGGTTGGGCGACCCGGTGCCCGGGGAGCCGACGACACCTGTGGTCGCCTGGCCGACGAGGGCGTCGCGCACCTGCGCCGGAGTGAGGTTCGGCGACTGCTGCAACAGCAGGGCGGCGGCACCTGCCACGTGCGGGGCAGCCATCGACGTTCCGCTCTTGCTCGTCGACCCCGTGTCGCTCGTGTACGACGCCGACACGATGCCGGCGAACAGCCCGTCGCCACCCGGCGCGAACAGGTCGAGGCAGGCGCCGTAGTTGGAGTAGTTCGCGCGCGCATCGCTCCTCGTCGTCGCGCCGACGGTGACCCCTTCTGCGACACGGGCGGGGGAGAAGGTTGCGCAGCCGTCGGTGTTGTCGTTGCCGGCCGCGAGCGTGTAGGTGACGCCCGCCGCGATGGAGGCGCGGACGGCGTCGTCGAGAGGCTGGCTCGGGTCGCCGCCCAGGCTCATGTTGGCCACCATCGGTACGCCCGGGCTCGCCGTCTTCTGCGACGTGACCCAGTCAATGCCGGCGATCACTTGCGCGTCGGTGCCGTTGCCGGTGCAGTCGAGCACGCGAACGGCCTTCAGGGTCACGGCCTTCGCGACCCCGAAGCTCGAGCCGCCCACCGTGCCGGCCACGTGCGTGCCGTGCCCCTGGCAGTCCGCAGCGCTACCGCCCGCCGTGATGGCGTCGTACCCCGTCGAGGCGCGACCACCGAACGTGGTGTGCGTGAAGCGGATGCCGGTGTCGAGCACGAACACCGTCACGCCCGCGCCCGTGGCGTCGTAGCGGTACGCCGAGTCCAGCGGCAGGGCGCGCTGGTCGATGCGGTCGAGTCCCCAGGACGGCGGGTTGGTCTGCGTGGTGTCGACATGCTTGCGGCCGTCGCGCGCGACGTAGGCGACCTGCGGTGAGCGCGCCAGCGCCGCGGCGGCGGCCGCGGACGCCGTGATCGAGAAGCCGCGCAGCGCATGCTGGTACACGAACCCCACCTGGCCGCCCACTCGGCGGGCCTGCTCGGCCGCGACATCGGGCACCTGGTAGCCCGCCACCCCGTTGAGGACGACGATCCAGGTCGACGTGGGTGTGGCCGCCTGCGCCGGTGCCGCGAGACCCGTAGCCGCCAGGGCCCCGAGGGCCAGGCCGACGGTCGCCGTCAACGCTGTCGTGCCTCGTCCGAGCATGCTCATGGGTTCTCTCCGTCGCCTCGCGGGACCCGACCCCCGTCGGCCAGGGTAGGGCCCACCAGCGGCCACGACCAGGCTTCCACGGGCGGGCAGGGTGCCGCGGCGACGTCAGCGCGGTGGGCTGAGAGGACGTGGTGGCTCCACCCGATTCTGAGCGGGTGACGGGATCCGTCCCGCGTCCCCCTGCGGAGCGACGAAGCCCTGTCCTGGCCGGCTTCGCCGGCGGGGACAGGGCTTCGAGCGGAGAAGTGACCGCGGACGTAGGGGTTCTGCGCGGCCTGGCGGCTCCCAGAGGCGGATCCGGCTGGACCGCGGACGTCCGTTCCAGAGGCCCGAATCGCTGCACGCTCTGGCAAAGCAACGTGTGGAAGGTGCGGCCCGCCCGTGTGGCTGCGAGGAGCGATGCAGGGGCTGCCCCTGGAGAGGTGACGTTGTCAGCGTCACGGCGTCACGGCGTCACGCCGCTCGGCGTCCAGCACGACCGCGGGTCGTCAGGCCGATTCGATCTCGGGGAACACCCAGCCGCCGTCGAGGACCTCGGGTCTGGGTCGGTAGAGGCGCACGGTGTAGTTCCAGCCGTCCATGATCCGCAGACAGTTGGGGCGCCCGTCGCCGCAGCCGCCGAAGTGCACGACGACGGAGCCGTCGTCCTCCACCTGCGCGGTGAACTGGTTCACGCTGCAGCCGCCTTCGTCGCTGGCCTCGAAGAAGCCGTCGGCGTTGTAGACGGAGAGGGACCAGAACGCGTCGACGGGCACGTCGCGGACCACGAGCCGGTACTCGCCGACGGGCAATCCGGGGTCGACGGTGAGGTAGTGGGCCTCGGTGTCGGGAAGGCCGCCCCACCCGATGGCTGTGCCGATGAGGTGCCGTACCGGGTCCACGTCGTCCTTGCGGCCGAACATGCCGGTCGCGCCGTCCACGGTCCGGCCCAGCGCGAGCAGTGCGGCCCGGACGCTGTCGAAGGAGGCCTGGTCGTAGCTCGGCATGGCGAGCGGCACACTGGACGCCGCGACCACGCTCAGCCCGTCCTGGACGGCGTTCGCGGAAGCCACGTCAGCGGCGTCGGCCGGGTCGGCCAGGACGCGCGCAACCAGGGTGACGTAGCGCGTGCCGTGGTCGGCCTGTTGGAGACGGTGCTGGCCGGCGTCGTGCAGCACCTGGTTGATGTAGTGGTCGGCGTTGACGACCGCGACGGACAGGTAGCGCCCGGAGCTGTCGGGGACGGTGACGGTGGCGCCGTCGGCGAGGTCGACGACGGCGAAGCTGTAGAGGGTGTCGCGGTTCATCCGGACGACGGTCTGCTGGTCCAGCGGCGTGGGGACCCGGACGTGGTGGAAGCGGTTGATGCCGCCACCGCCGGCCATCAGGTTGGTCATCATCCGGGCGGTCTCGGCCGCGACGAAGTTGTCGACGCTGACCTTGATCGCGGCGCCCGCTGGTGTGGTCACGACCACGGGTCGAAGCTGCCGACGCCGTCGATGAGGCCCTGGTACATGTTCGCCAGGTCATCCGGAACGATGTTGGCGACCCCGTCGGTGGTGATCGCGAAGTCGCGGTCCAGCGTCACGGTGCGGTAGGTCCAGCCCTCCGGGAGGTCGAGGCGGTCTCCGAGCGTGGCCAGCCCGTCCACGGTGAGGTCGGGTGACTTGGCGTTGGTGTAGGTCTGCATCACCCAGGTGACGTCGTCGGGTGAGCGCAGCAGGTGGACCTGGCGCCCGGCATTGAACTCCCAGACGTTGGTGCGGTGGATCTGCTGGGGCTGGTACGCAAGGGACGACTGGTCCCGGGTCGGGTCGAAGCCGGCTGGCATGTGCATCTTGGCGAGCAGGTTGAAGTCGACGCCGCCGAGGGTGGCCGGCTCCCCGACGATGTCGATGGTCAGCGCGTCCATCAGCCAGAAGCGGCGCGGGTTCTTCCACACCAGGTCGCACCCGTACTCGACGCGCAGCTTGTCGACGTCGATCGCGGCGAACGCCTCGTCCGGGCACGGGCCTCGCCCTGTGGTGTTGTACACAAGAGCGTCGTAGCCACCGTCAGCCTCGGTGAGCAGGAAGATCTCACCCTGCGGATAGTCGTGCAGGCCCTCGACGCGGATTGTCTCAGTCATGCCTGAACGCTACGCCGCTCCGTGGAGGCGATGCGCGCTCACGTCACGATCCGAGCTCACCGCGATCTGCGCGTTGGGTGACGTGAGGTGCGCGCCATTCCGACTGCTGCTGCGCAACGCGCCATGCGCAGTCGTAGTGTCCGTTCGGGACGTGCATCCCCGTCCGCAGCTGACCTGAGTGGAGGCGGTGAGCGATGCCCGCGCGAAGCCCGCTGCTGCTCGCATCGCTGCGCGGCTACCGCCGGCCGTGGTTGACCGCGGACCTGCTGGCCGGGATGTCGGTGTGGGCCGTGCTCGTGCCCGAGTCGCTGGCCTACGCGACCATCGCGGGCGTACCCCCGGTCGTCGGCTTGTACGCCGCCGTGCCGGCGCTCGTGCTCTACGCAGTGCTCGGGTCCTCCCGACACCTGGTCGTGGCGACCATGTCCGCCACCGCGGCCCTGTCCGCCAGTGTTGTCGCCGTCTATGCGCGCCCGGGCTCCGGGGACTACGTCGCGATCACGGCGATGCTGGCCATCGTCACGGGCGTGCTCGGCGTTGTCGCCGGGCTGTGCCGACTGGGGTTCCTCGCCACGTTCATCTCCGAGCCCGTGCTCCGGGGCTTCATCGTCGGTCTTGCGCTGACCATCATCGCCGGGCAGCTGCCCGCGCTGTTCGGAGTGCCCAAGGAGGCCGGCGACTTCTTCGAGCAGATGGCTGGCCTGCTAAGGCAGCTCGCCCACTCCAACGCCGCGACGCTCGGCGTCGGGCTCGTCAGCCTCGCAGTTGTGCTCGGCTGCCGGCTCTGGCTGCCACGGCTGCCCGGTTCGCTGATCGCGGTGCTGCTCGGCGTCGCCGCAGTGCCGCTGCTCGACCTCGTCGACCGCGGCGTGGCGATCGTCGGACCGATCCAGGCCGGTCTTCCCACCCTCGGAATCCCCAGCGGACACGGCCTGGCCGACTACCTCGGGCTGGTGTCGGCAGCCGCCGGCATCCTGCTCCTCGGCTTCGTCGAGGGCCTCGGACCCGCCAAGGCCTACGCCGCGCGGGAGGGCCTCGAGATCGACGCGAACCGCGAGCTGATCGGGGTGGGCGCGGCCAACATCGGCGCCGGGATCACAGCGGGCATGGTCGTGAACGGCACACTGGCCAAGACCGCGGTCAACGTCAACGCCGGAGCCAAGAGCCAGGTCTCCGGACTCACGGCCGCCTCGCTGACGATCATCACGCTGCTGTTCCTCACGGGCTTGTTCGAGAACCTGCCCGAGGCCACCCTCGCCGCCATCGTGATCGCCGCCGTCATCGAGCTGGTGAACATCCCGGCGCTCGTCCGGCTCTACCGCGTCTGGACCGGGCATCTGGGCCGGATCTACGGCTGGGCCGCCCGCGCCGACTTCATCGCCGCCCTCGCCGCGCTGCTCGGCGTGCTCGTCTTCGACACGCTGCCGGGCCTGTTCATCGGCATCGTGGTCTCGATCCTGCTGCTGCTCTACCGCGCGTCACGCCCGCAGGTGGCCACCCTTGCGAGCACCGCCACGACCGACGGCCGCGACCACATCTGGGTCGATGCCGCACGCCACCCCGACCTCCCCGTCCGCGACGACGTCCTCGTCGTCCGCGTCGAGTCCGGGCTCTTCTTCGCCAATGCCGACAACGTCCGCACCGCCATCCGGGACCGCATCACGCCCACCACGACGGCTGTCGTCCTCGACGCCTCCACCACCCCGGCCATCGACGTGTCGGCCACCGAGATGCTCGCCCAGCTCGCCGGCGACCTGCGCCGCGACGGCATCGCACTGCTCATCGCGCACGGGATCGGCCAGGTCCGCGACGTCCTGCGACGTGCTGGTGCCGAGCAGGACGTCCTTCAAGCCCTGTACGACACCGTCGACGAGGCCGTCGCCGCGGCACCCCCCGAGCGCGTCCCAGGCACGTAGGACGACCGGGTGCCCGTCGACCGTCAGGTGCAGCGAGGCAGGGACTGTCTCCCGCCACGGTCGGCGGTCATGAGCTCGATGCTCGCAGGCTCGGACGACGGATCCGGGCCGTATCGCCAGCACCGAGCACGGAGACACTCGCGCGGGATTGCACCGGACGAGTGCGCGATCGGTGCCGTCGCCGCGGGTGAGGTTCGTGAGCCTTCCTGACGGAGGGCCCGCGACAACCGGACGTCCCCGACCCGGACGGGACGGGGCTTCGAGCGGAGCGGGTGACGGGAATCGAACCCGCACTGTCAGCTTGGGAAGCTGTAGGCAGGCTGGACTTGTAGGGTGCTGACCTGCAGTTATACACATCTGCGATCCTTGCGTGGGCTACACGTGGGCTAACCTAAGGGCGAGTAGAGGTGCTCGTCAGACCCTGAGGGGGCGAGGTGGCGACAACGGCGGGGGCCGCCAAGCGGAAGAGATCGTCGGCCTTCGGGACGGTAGAGCAACTGCCGTCCGGGAGGTTCCGAGTCCGTTGGCAAGACGACAACGGACGTCGTGTCACCGCACCGCACACCTTCGCGACCAAGTCGGACGCGCGGCGCTACCTCGCCACGGTGGAGGCCGATCGCATCCGCGGGACCCTCGGAGCCCGACGGCAGGTCAGCGAAAACTTGAGCACCTACGGGAGCGCCTGGATCGCACAGAGGCCGCAGATCAAAGACTCCACCCGCCACCAATACGACATCGACTTCCGGCTTCACATCGAGCCGTTGCTCGGCCAGCTTCGCCTCATCGAGATCGACGCGGAGGCTGTGCGCCGCTGGCACGCGGATGAGTCACTCAGGCTGCGGGAGGAACTGGCTGGATCGGGACGGTCCGGCGCGGCAACCGTCGCGCGTGCGTACCGGCTGCTCAGGTCCATCCTGCAGACGGCAGTCGACGACGAGATCCTCGGTCGAAACCCGTGCCGGATCTCAGGCGGCGGAGACGCCCGTTCGACGGAGCGGCCGGTCCTCTCCGCTGAGGAGATCGGGTGGTTGGCCGAAGCGGTGCCCGGGCGGTACCGAGCCTTCGTGCTCGTCGCTGGTTTCACCGGACTGCGCGCCGGCGAGATTGCGGCTTTGCGCATTGCCGACCTCAACCTGCGATCCGGCAAGGGGAGCGTCACGGTGAATCGTCGCTTCTATCGCGTCGGAGGTGCCATCACCGTCGACACTCCCAAATCGCGGGTCGGTGCCCGCGTGGTTGCACTTCCGACCTTCGTCGCCACGGAGCTGCGTGCTCACCTCAATGCCTACAGGCCCAGCGCGGATGGTGCTGATCTGGTCTTTGTCACAGCCGGAGGCCGCGACGTCATCGACGGCTACTCCCAGGTGCTGCGCCGGGGCCTCAACCGAATCGGCCGCAGCGACGCGCGAGCGCACGACCTCCGTCATTCGGCGTTGACGTCCGCAGCCGAGCACGGGGCGACCCTGGCAACGCTGATGCAGATGGCCGGGCACTCGACGCCGGCGGCGGCGCAGCGGTACCAGCATGCGACGCTCGAGCACGCGCGTCGAGTGGCCGCGGCGATGGACAAATCGGCAGCGGGATTCGTCTCGCGTAGCGGGAGCAAGAGCAAGGCTTCAGGACCCGCCGACAGCACCTGATGGCTCGACAGTCCCCGCAGCGATGAAGGCGTCCAGATCTCTCCGGTCGATCCTGACGTACCTCCCGATCTTGTAGAACCGGATGCGACGCTCGGCGACGAGCCGTCGAACGAATCGCACCGGCGTGCCCAGTGCTAGCGCGGCTGTCTCGACGTCCAGAAGCGCGTCGGACGTCGTCGCATCACGCGCCCTGGTCTCCACGTTCGGCACGTCGCCTCCCACTCAAGCGGTCTGCATCAAGATGCGCGGTCGAGTGACTCGAGCGGTGACCGACGTGTCCAGATAGCGAGCCTGGTCGACGAACTTACGGCGGTGCTTGCAGCGCGCGCCGAGGTTCCTAGCAATTCGGCGTTGCGCACGTGCACCCAGCTGCAGAGAACCGCGGTGGCCACCCACCCAACCTGCGGCCAATTCCCCGCAGGTGGGCGACGGGACCGACCGGCTGTGGCTCGACAGGAGCCCTCGCACATCTTCATGCGACGGCGTGTTGTCCCCAACCTCGTCCACCGCCGCTGGGTGCGCGCTCGCCGTAGGTGGACTCTTCCCGCTGGCCTAAAGGAGGCATCGCATGACTGCACTGGATTCGTCGGCTCCAGTTCGGCTCTGGGGGGCTCTGGCGTCCAGCCTGACGGAGCTGTATCGCCGCACGTTGACCGCGTCGGCGATGCGGGACGACACCGAGGCCATCGTGGTGGCGATCGGCCTGCGGGAGGCGCTGGAACGCATCGCCGACCTGACGGCGCCCGACCCAGGCTCGCCGCTTCCCGTGGCGACCTCCGGCGACTCGAGCCACGACGCGGGCAGGTGGGTGCGAGGCGGACGAGTGGCGATCACGGAGCTGCTCGCTGTCCCCGTCGTGCATGACGTCGCGCCGACGGACCTGCTTTTGCTGGCCCGGGTGGCGCACCTGCTAGGGCGGGCGGAGGACGTCCTGGCCGAGGCCGCGGCGTGACAACCCCAGCTTCAGCGGGTGCCACCTACGGGGAGCTCATGCACGCTGCGACCCGGCATGTCGCGTGGGCGGCGATGACCGTGAGCACCGAACGCTTCTCCGACCGTGCCGCAGCGTTCAGCGCCCTCGACGCTCATCGCGCGGTGCTGGTGGCCGCGGGCGGGCATCTGCTGTTCCTGGCTGGCGGGCTGCACCGTGGCGAAGGGCTGGTGTCGGCGCCGGACCAGTCGGACCGGCCTGCGTTGGCGCTGGCCCGGGCACTGCAATCGCTGCAGGCCCGCGACGTGGCCGACCGAGATCAGGGCCGTGGCGGGCCGGCGCAGTCCTGGGTCGCTGCCGTGAAGGCATTGGGCGCGGCCCGGGACCTGGTCGCCACACACCGGGATGCCCGGGGCGCGGACCGCACCCCGGACGCTGGCGTCTTGGACGACGGCGCCGAACGCGCAGCCGGGTACCTGCTGGTCGCCGACCTCGTCGACACGGTCGCCGCTGCAGACCGTGACCTGGCGCTGCGCGCCGCCCAGGCCGGCATCGCATGGTCGAAGGTCGAACGCGCGATGCCCGGCCTGACCCGGGTGAGTGAGGCAGTGCGGGTGCTGCGCATGCAGGCCGCCTACCCCGCCTCGGGCGCTGCTCGCCTCGCCCGCCTCCCCTTGGCCCGGCCGGGCGTCACCTCGCCCACGCCAGCCGGTGCGCTGCTGCAACGCACCGACCGGCTGCGTCTCGGGGCCTGGACGCTGGCGCGGCATCCGCGGCGCGCCAACGCTGCGGACCTGGTCGAGTACGCCGCAGCAGCGGCCATCCTGCACACCCACCTCGCTGCGCACGCTTCCGCCCTGGAGGATCCCGCCCTGGCCGGGGCGTGGTCGCAGCAGCGCACGGCTTGGGTCGACCAGCACCGACTGCTCGCCAGGTTCACCAGCGGCACCCCCGCGACCCTGGGCTTGCGGGCCGACGTCGCGGCGCTGCCCGCCTCCGCGGCGATCGCCCTTCCTCTGACTCGTGACGCCGCCGGGATTCGCGCCTTCGGCGCGGCGCAGCTCAGCCCCGCGCTGATGCTGGAGCTATCCGCAGCCTGCACCGATCTCGCGGTCACGAACCAGACGACGCTGCGCGCCCTGCTCGATCGGGACGCTCTGTTCATTGATGCCCGCTACCTGACCGGCGACCAGGTCACCGACCACACCGACCTGATCGAGGCCAAGATGGCCGGGCGGTACGTCCCCGCCGCTGCAAGCGACTTGGCGCCCGCCCTCGCCGGCTACACATCGCTCGCCGCAGCCCAGCCCACCGCATCAACCTTCCCGCCGGACAGGGCTCCCGCCGATCGCCTGGCAGCGACCAGACGCGTCGACCGACCCACCCTCGAGCGCACGTGACCGGCTCGCCGACTTCCGGCGAGCCCGTCACCGACTCCGTCACGAGCACGAACCGACTCCGTCACGAGCAGGTGCGGACTCCGTCACCGACTCCGTCACCGGCGTCAAGGGCCGCCATCGCCGCAGGTCAGGGCGCTACCGAAGTTCGCGACGGAGTCCATGACGGAGTCGGCCACCACGCTTGCCACACACCGGATACATCGCAGAGGAGGTCGCCGTGGCTACCCAGCACATCCTCGATGTTGAGCCCCGGTCTGGCGGTCGCCGGCTCCGACCTGGACTCCGTCATCGACTCCGTCTCGAAACTAATCGGTCGGTCGAGAGGCGGTTCCTTCCTCGGAAGTCGCCCGCGACGGAGTCCATGACGGACCCCCTCACAACGCTGGCCCTGCCATCGACCAACCCGATGCAGGAGGACCACATGACCCCCATCACGACCCTGGATCACGCCCGCCCCGCGGGTGAGCCCACCGCGGTCCTGGACCGCACCCGCATGAGCCTGCTGGCGTACCTGGACCTCGTCGACGTCCACGGCTGGGATGGCCCTGCCGGCTGCGCACTGCTCTCGTACGTCCGCGACACAGTGGTGCGTCCCCAGGTCTCCTACCGCGGTCTGACCGGCCCCGTCGCCGCACAGGCCGAGGCCACTGCATGGACGATGACGTGGCGAACGCTGACCTCCCCCCGGATCCGGGATGCCGAGTCGCCCTGGGGGATCCTGTGGTCCGCCGCGCGCCGGGCGATCGAGGACGAGTCGATCGCGGCCGCTTACGGCACCCAGCCGCGTAAGGCCTGGCAGCAGCGTGCGAGTCAGCGTCTCGCCGCCCGCAGTTCCGACCCGTGCCTTGTCAGCGTGTCGCTGCCGCCGTTGAGCTGGGAGCTCCTCTCCGAACATGGGCTGGAGCCCGCATCTAGCGTGGGCGGAGGGACTTGGGCGGCTGGCGACGCGCCGATCCTGACCGCGGTGGTCGCGGTCTTGCTCGAGGCCGGTTGGCAGCTGGAGCCGGCCTCACGGGCGCTGCTGTCCGTCGCCGCCCGCAGTCGCCACCGCGGCGGCCGTCCGCACGTCCTGGGCGGGTACCGCGGGGTCGCAGCCGACGCGACGATCCCCGGCTGGCAGGCGCGCCGACTGGTGCACGTGCTCCTCGGCACCCAGCAGTGGCCCGGCCTCATTGAACGTCTGGCGGTACGGCCCGACCGGGGAGCGATCGACGCCGTCATGCACGCGGCCCTCCGAGCCACGCTCGACAAGACACTCACGAGCCCAGACATGCTCATCCGCAACGCCACCCTTCAGGCCGCGTCGTGACCCGGCCCATGAGTCGCGCGGCGACCGGCCGTTCGAGGTCACTCGATCGAGTACACCCGGAGCGCGCGCTGTCCACAGGTTCCGGCGAACAGGGTGCCGCGCGTCAACGAGAGGGGGTACAAAGAGCGGATCGACGGGGGAACGTCCCGTCACACCGACGCAGCAAGGCGGTGGTGACGATGATCAGCGGCCATGCCTGCCGCGCGGTGCTCGCAGCGCTACTCGGAGCCTTCGTCCTCGTCGGCTGCACCGAAGCCCCGCAGGACCCGCTGCCTACGTCGTCGTCGCCCGGTACGCGACCGTCAGCGTCCTCGACCGCCCCGACGGTGTCGACTACGCCTACCGAGTCCGTTGAGGCACTCGCCGCTTACGACCGGTTCTGGGCGGCGAAGGTTGCGTCGCAGGCGGATCCGACCAAGCAGCCGCCGAAGGCCTTGCGCGCCAACGCCATCGACAAGGCCTTGTCCGATGCTCTCGCGACGGTGCTCCTGCTGCGCCGCAATGGAGTGGAGATGCGCGGGGAGCCCGTTCACGAAACATCCGTGGTCTCAGTGACGGCTGGGGCGCGACCCGAGGTGGCCATCACGGACTGCCTGGACTCCACTGAATGGCTTCCCGTCGTCGTGGCGACCGGCGAGTCTGCGCTCGCCCCAGGCCAATCACCGCGCGTCGTTGTCGAGTCGGTGGCGACCATCTTCGATGGGCGCTGGGTCATCAAGACTTCGACTGCGTTCCGGGATCGCTCGTGCTGACGCGGGTCGTCGTGTCGCTCGCTGTGGCGGCGATGGCAGCGCTCGCGACCGCCGCCAATGCGGAGGCGACCGGCACCTCCGGCGGCGTCACGTGTCCACCGGATCAACCCATCTGCATCATCGTCGTCGAGGGTCCCGGCAGTCCCGGGTCGACGCCGACTCCCACACCGGGCGGCGGTACGACGCCCGAGTGCCGCCTGCCGATCACCGGCGAGGCAGTCGACTGCTACGACCCCACCTTCGGCTGGTGGAGCAATTCCCAGGGCTGCTACTTCATGCTGGTCGACCCTCAGCCAGTCAGTAGCGACCCAGTCTGGTCCGGACGCCCAGCCGGGGGCGCCATCTACCTGGCGACGTGCCTCAGCACGGGAGGCTCCGGCGGGGGATGGGTGTGGCTGTCGGGACCTCCTGACGGTTACGGCGGCACCGCGACGCCGGCGACGTTGGCGCAGCGGGCGCTGGACTCGATGCGCCTGGACGGTCCGGACATCGGCATGGCACCGGATCCCTCGGGCACAGGGCTCGTCGGTCTGCCGGTGTGGATGTGGACCGAGGTGCGTGCCTCGACGTGGGGTCCGACGTCGGCGACGGCGTCGATCCCGGGAACGTCGGTGACCGCGACGGCGCGGGCGTCGAAGGTGGTGTGGGACATGGGCGATGGCTACACGGTGACGTGCACGTCGCCCGGCACCCCATACACGACGTCGGCCGGCGATACGCAGTCCCCGACGTGCGGGCACGTCTACAACCGGTCCTCGGCGTCGCAGCCCGGCCACGCCTACGCAGTCACGGCGACCACGACGTGGGTGGTGTCGTGGGCCGGCGGCGGGCAGTCCGGCGTGCTGACGGTGACCCGGACGTCGTCGACGAGCGTGCGCATCGGCGAGCTTCAGGTGCTGGTCACATGAGCACCGGCGCGCGGCGTGCCATGCGACGGGAGGTGGGGCGGTGACGACCACGAGCAGGTCGAGCACGGCACGTGCCGACGGGCCGACGCGGGCGATGCCGGTCGCTGCAGCGCTGCGCGCCCCACGGCCGCGGCGCCGCCCGGGGCTGCTGGCCCTGGGCGTGGCCCTGGTCGCGGTGGGAGCGCTCGCGGCTGCGTGGCTGGTGTCGACCAGCAGCGCCCGCGTCGCTGTGCTGGTCGCGGCGCGCGACGTTCCCTATGGGACGGTCCTGACCGACGCCGACCTGTCGACCGTCGAGGTCTCCGGCACGAGCGGGGTCGCCGTCATCCCGGCGGGCGAGCGTGACCAGGTCGTGGGCCAGGTCGCTGCGACGACGATCGTGGCCGGGTCGCTGCTGGCGCCCGCGCAGCTCACCGACGCAGCACCCCCGAAGGCGGGGGAGGTCCTGGTCGGTGTTCCGCTCAAGGCGGACCGGCTGCCCGCCGGTGGTCTGACGCCGGGGGACCGGGTCCTCATCGTCGAGACCCCTGGCGTGGACGGCGACCCGCCGATCGGGCTGCCCGCGACTCTGGCGGCGACTGTCGTGCGGGTCGGCCCGGCTGACCTGAACGGGGTGTCGGTGCTCGACGTCACGGTCGCGGCCGGGGACGGTCCGGCGCTGGCCTCGCGGGCCGCGACCGGGCGCATCGCGCTGGTGCTGCTGCCGCGGGTGGCCGGGTCATGACCGTGATCGCGGTGTGTTCGGCCAAGGGTGCGCCCGGGGCGACCACCACCGCGCTGGCCCTGGCCCTGGCCTGGCCGCTGAACGGGGGCTCGGTGCTTCTGGTCGACGCCGACCCGGCCGGCGCGGATCTGGCCTCGGGCTACCTACAGGGCGCGACCGGGCCGGGCGCCGGAGCCGGCGCCGTCGCGACGGCACGCAGCGACCTGCTCGACGCGGTCCACGGTTCCGCGGTCGCGCTCGACGCGACCGGGTCCCGGCTCCTGCTCGCCGGGCCCGCACCGTTCCCGCCGACCAGGCCTGGTGCGGCCCCGGCCTGGTCGCGGCTGCGCGACCTCGACAGCACAGGCGAGGGGAGCTGGTCGGTCCTCGTCGACCTCGGACGACTGCCTGCCGGCGCTGACGCATCGCTGCTGGCGGCCGCGGACCTCGTGGTGCTCGTGACCGGGTCGTCGTTGCGCGCGGTCGCGGCAGCACGCCCCGCCGCGAAGGCGATGCGCACAGCCGAGCCGGCACACTCGTCGTCGCCGCGGGGGTGGCTGCTGGTCGTCGGGGAGCGACGCCCGTACCCGGCCGATGAGGTCGCATCCTCCCTGGGGCTGCCGCTGCTCGGATCGCTGGCCTGGGATCCGCGGGCGGCGGCGGTGCTCAGCGACGGCGCGCCTGCCGGGCGGTGGTTCGCCCGCACCGCGCTGATGCGTTCCGCGACCGCAGTGACCGCTCGGCTCCGCGACAGCGCCGAGCGTCGCACGCCGTTGTCCGCCCCGACGTCCGACGAGTCGCTGCTGCACACCTCCGTAACGGCCCCCGACGCGGCGACGGTGGTGGGCTCGTGACCGAGCAGCTGCGCGCCGGGCAGGTCGACGACCTCGACGCCCCCGCGCTTCACGCGTGGCCCGAACCCGAACCGCCCGCAGCCGACCCGGGCGTCGGGTTGTCCGTCGATCACGGGCTGGTCCGTGAGCTGCGCCGCGAGGCCGCCGAACGCCTCGCCGCCCGCCTGCAGGCGAACCCGCTGACAGACGCGACGGCCCGCCAGGAGCTGTGCCGCTCCCTGCTCGCCGATGTCCTAACGGCCCGGTCCCGCGACGCGGCCCGCGCGGGCGCCCCGGGGTGGAGCGTGGAGGAGGAGTTCGCGCTCGCCGACGCGGTCATGTCGGCGCTGTTCGGCCTGGGACGGCTGCAGCCGCTGGTCGACGACCCGATGGTGGAGAACATCGAGGTCAACGGCCACGACCAGGTCTGGGTGTCCTATGCGGATGGCCGGGAGGAGCGCGGTCCCGCCGTTGCGGACTCCGACGCCGAGCTCCTCGAGCAGCTCCAGCACCTGGCCGCTCGGGTGGCGGGCAACGAACGCACGTTCACCACTGCGAACCCGCGCTTGCACCTGCGCCTGGAGGACGGGTCCCGGCTGGCGGCGATGGCGTGGACGACACCGCGCCCTCAGGTGGTGGTGCGCCGCCACCGGGTCCGCGACGTCGACCTTGACGACCTCATCGCCCTCGGGATGCTGGACACCGCGCTGGTCGCGTTCCTGCGCGCGGCGCTGCGGTCGGGGAAGAACATCATCGTCACCGGGCTGCAGAACGCGGGCAAGACCACGTTGATCCGGGCGTTGGCCAACGAGTTCGACCCGATGGAGCGGTTCGCGACGATCGAGCGGGAGTACGAGCTGCACCTGCACGAGCTCCCCGACCGGCACCCCCGGGTGGTGGCGATGGAGGCCCGCGAGGGGTCCAGCGAACGCGACGCTTCGGGCCGCCGCGCGGGCGAGGTGACGCTGTCCGAGCTGGTGGTGGATGCGCTGCGGATGAACCTGCGCCGCATCATCGTCGGCGAGGTCCGCGGCAGCGAGGCCGTCCCGATGCTGGAGGCGATGTCGACCGGCGACGGGTCGCTGTGCACGATCCACTCCCGCACCGCCGCGCACGCCCTGGACCGCCTGGTCACCCTGTGCCTGTCCGCGGACATCGGGATGACCGACACGTTCGCCTACCGCCTGGTCGCAGGCTCCGTGGACCTCATCGTCCACGCCCGGCTGCTAGACGAGACCCACATCGGGGGGCGGCGGCACCGGTTCGTGTCCGACATCGTGGAGATCAACGGGATGGGCGAGTTCGGCCGCCCCACCACCACGACCGTCTTCGCCCCCGGACCCGACGGGCGCGCCGCCCCCACCCACGCACCGGCATGCCTGCCGGAACTGATCAGAGCCGGGTTCGACCCCGGGTTCCTCGACCACCGCACCGGCACCTGGACCATGCCGCTGGACCTGGTCGGGGCACCGTCATGACCGCCGTCCTGGCCGCGGTCACCGGCGCGATCCTTGTCGCCGGATTGCTGCTGGTAGTCGCCGGGCTGTTCCCCGCGCTCGCACCCGCACCGGTGCCGCGTCGCACTGCGACGACGCACCCGCGGCGGCTGCCGGCCGGGTCGACGGCGCGCGCCATCGTCGCGGTTCTGGGTGCGGCCGTGGCGTGGCTGGTCACCGGGTGGCCGGTCGCGGCGCTCATCGTCGCCGCAACCGTGTGGGGCCTGCCGATCCTGCTCGGGACCTCGACCGTCGCGGCCGCGGGTATCGACCGGATCGAGGCGCTGGAGGAATGGACGAGGCGCCTGTCCGACGTGCTGGTGGTCGGTGTCGGTCTCGAGCAGGGCATCGCCGCGACCGTGCGCACCTGCCCGCAACGCCTGGAGGGCGAGGTGTCCGCGTTGGCGGCGCGGCTGGACGCGCGCTGGTCGACAGAGGCCGCGCTGCGCGCGTTCGCCGACGACCTCGACGACGCCACCGGCGATCTCGTCGTCGCGACGTTGATCCTGGGCGCCCGTCGTCGGGGCCCCGGCCTGGCACGGGTCCTGGCCGCGGTCGCGGACTCTGTCGCCGAGGAGGTCGCGATGCGCCGCCGGGTCGAGGCCGAGCGTGCCAAGCCCCGCACCACCGCCCGCGCGGTCACCGTCATCACCTTCGGCGTGGTCGCCGTCGGCGCGCTCAACGGCACCTACCTCGCCCCCTACGGCACCGTGCTCGGGCAGCTGGTGCTCGCGGTGATCGCGTGCGGGTTCATCGCCTCGCTGGCGTGGATGCGGGCGCTGACGTTGACCCGACCGCAGCCGCGGCTGTTCCAGCCCACCGGCTCGACGCGACTCGGCGACGCGGCAGGACTCACCAGCATGCCGGCCGTCGCTGTAAGGGGGGACTCGTGATCGACCCGTGGGTGATCGCCGCCGGCGCGAGCGTGGGCGCGGGTGTCGCGGTGCTGATCCGCGCCCTGGTCCCCGACGTCCCCGACCTCGCTGCGGCCCTGGCCCGCCTGGACACCGCCGATCCCGAACCCGTCGCCGTGGTCGGGGCGTCGCGGTGGCATCGCACCAGCACCAGCGTCTTCACCGACCTCGGTGCCCGTCTGCACCTGGACCGCTACGCCCGCGACCTCGCCCTGCTCGGCGAGACCCCGGCGACGCTGGCGGCGCGCAAGACCGGCTACGCGCTGCTCGGGCTGGCGTTCCCGCCGGTCCTGCTCGCCGCGGTCGCGCTGCTGGGCATCGTGCCCCCGATCGTCGTGCCCGCGGCGGTGTCGCTGCTGCTGGCGGCGGTGCTGTTCTGGGTGCCCGACGCGGACCTGCGCCGCCGCGCGCAGACCGAGCGGGACGCGATGCGCCTGGCGGTGTGCGCCTACCTCGAGTTCGTCGCCCTCGAGCGCGCCGGCGACGCCGGCACCGTGCAGGCTCTCGAGCGCGCCGCCTGGGTCGCCGATGCGCCGGGGTTCGTGCGGATCCGCGACGCCCTGACCCGCGCCGAGCTCGCCGGGCGCCCGCCGTGGGACGCGCTCGGCGACCTCTCGGAGCAGGTCGGCGTCCCCGAGCTCGGTGACCTCGCCGACATCATGCGCCTGTCCGGCACCGACGGCGCCGCCGTCTACGCCACCTTGCGCGCCCGCGCCGCCTCGCTGCGCCACCAGCTGCTGGCCGCGTCCGCGGCGGAGGCGAACGCCGCAAGCGAGCACATGATCATCCCCGTCGCCCTGCTGGGCATCGCCTTCATGGCCCTGATCGGCTACCCCGCCTTCGCCCGGATCCTGTTCTCCTAGAAACACGTCCCATCCCACCGTGCAACGCCCATGCACGCCGTACCGGACAGGAGCACCTCCCGATGACCAGCACCCTGCTCGCCGCCCGCGTCCTGCTCGTCGGCCACCTCGCCCGCACCCGCCGCACCCTGCGCAATCGGGGTGAGGACGGTGTCTCGACCCTGGAGCTGGTGATCATCGTGCTCGGGCTCATCGCGGTCGCGACGCTGCTGGTCACCGCGATCACCCTGGCCGTCACCCGCCGCACCGACCAGATCAACTGACCAGGCCCGCCGCAGCCATGCCCGCCCGCCCACTGGCAGGAACCGTCGGCACCGCCCGGTGCCGTCGGTGGCATGCCCGGGGGCAGGACGGGTCGGTGAGCCTGGAGATCGCGATCCTCGCGCCCGCACTGCTGCTGCTGGTGTTCTCGATCGTCCAGGGCGGCCTGTGGTTCCACGCCCGCAACCTCGCCCAGGCCGCAGCGCAGGAAGGCGCCGCCGCGGGCGCTGCCTACAACTCGACCACCGGCGCGGCGGTGGCGCGGGCCCGGTCCTTCCTCACCGACCACGCCGGGGACTCGCTGACCGGGACGTCCGTCACGGCCGCAGGCACCACAACCGCGTTCGTCCGGATCGAGGTGAGCGGCCGGGCGCTGTCGGTGCTGCCCGGTGTCCCCGGCCTGACCGTCACCCAGGACGCCCTCGTCCCGGTCGAGCGCTTCACCCCGGACATCCCATGACCGGCAGACGCCCGGGACAGCGGCGCGCCGCTGACCACGCTCTGGGCGCGGCCCGCCGCGCCGACGCGGGGTCGGTGACCCTCGAGCTGTCGATCCTCGCTCCTGCCGTGCTGGTCCTGCTCGCCCTCGTCGTCGTCGCCGGCCGGCTGTCCATCGCGCACCAGGCGGTCGACCACGCCGCCCAGACCGCCGCACGCGCCGCGACCCTGGCCCGCGACCCGGCGGCCGCCACCAGCACCGCGACCAGCGCCGCGCGCCGCGAGCTCGACACCGGCGACCTGCACTGCGCCACCGTGCGCGTCACCGTGGATACCAGCGGGTTCGCCGTCCCCGTCGGACGCCCGGCATCGGTCACCGCGACCGTCACCTGCACGGTGTCGCTGTCCGGTCTCGCCGTGCCCGGCATGCCCGGATCGCGGCAGGTCACCGCGACGGCGACCAGCCCGCTGGACACCTACCGGGGCCGGTCATGACCCCCCGACGTCCCACGCGGCACCGAAACGGCGGGCGCTGCGATGAGGGGTCGGCGACGGTATTCCTGTCCATCACCGTCCTCGGGCTGCTCGTCCTCATCGGCCTCGTCGTCGACGGCGGCGCCAAGATCCGCGGCATCCAACGCGCCGACGCCCTGGCCGCCGACGCCGCCCGCGTCGCCGGGCAGCGCATCGACGTCCCCGACGCCATCACCGGCCAGGACCCCACCCTGGACACCCGCGCCGCGACCGCAGCGGCCCGCGCCTACCTCACCGCCCGCGGCGTCACCGGGACCGTCACCACCACCGGAACCACCGTCACCGTGACCGTCACCGATTCGACCCCGACCGTGTTCCTCGGCCTCATCGGCATTCACACCCTCACCGTGAACGGGCGTGCCAGCGCCACCCTCGTCCCCGGCATCTCCGGAGCCGCACCATGACCAGAGCCACCACCCTGGCGACCAGCCGAGGGGCAGAGTCCGTGACCCACGCCGGGCGCCGCCGGCGCGGCGCCGAGATCGTGCGCGCCGTGGCCGCCCTGCTCGTGCTCGCAGCGCTCATCGTCGGCATTCCCGCACTGCTGCTCGTCGTCGCCCCGGCGCTGGACTGGCCCACCCTGTCTTGGCAGGCAATCACCTCCGCGCTGACCCGCCCCGACGACGGGCACCTCCTGCTGACCGCGCTGACGCTGCTGGCATGGGCTGCGTGGGCGGTGTTCGCCGTCTCCGTGGTCGTGGAGACGGTCGCGATGCTGCGCGGCCTGCCCACGCCACGACTCCCGCTGGCCGGTGCGCCACAGAAGCTCGCCGCGTCCCTTGTCGCCTCGGCCGCGATGCTCCTGGCCGCACCCAGCGGTACCGCACCCGGACACATCCCGCCTGTCCCGGCCGTCGCCGCAGACCCGGCACCAACCGGGTCGGCTTCGTCGGCCCAGCTCCCGACCTCGGCCCCGGCTACGGGGCGCCCTGCGGCGCAGCCGACGGCCGCCCCGACCTCGCCTCAGCCGCGGGCCGACCACGGCGCAGCCCGCGCGTCCGCATCCTCGACCTCGGTGCACGCCCATGCGAATGATCAGGTCCATCAGGCGGGCCGGGCTGCTCGCGACCTCACGATCACCGTCGTGCGTGGCGACACCCTCTGGGACCTCGCAGCCACTCACCTCGGCGACGGCGCACGCTTCCGCGAGATCGCCCGCCTCAACTACGGGCGCCCCCAGCACGACGGCCGCACCCTCACCGACACCCACTGGATCCACCCCGGCTGGGTCCTGCTCCTGCCCGAGCAGCACGCGGCCGCACCCGACACCGCCCACGCGCCGAAGCCGACGCCGCAACCGGCGACGCAGAACGGCGGCTCGGAGCACCGCACCTATGTGGTGCAGCGTGGCGACACGCTCTGGGACATCGCCGCCCACCAGCTCGGCGACCCCCTGCGCTACCGGGAAATCCACCAGCTCAACCGCGACCGCACCCAGCCCGACGGCCAGCACCTCGACGACCCCCGGCTCATCCAGCCCGGCTGGATCCTCCTGCTGCCCGCCCGTCACGACGCCGACCCGGCTCCTGGGACCGCACCGACGGCACCACCCCGGACGCCCGAAGCGCCTCCCGTCGACGAGCCGGACGGTCGAGCACCGGTGATACCTGCCCCGACGACGCCGCGAGCTGTCACGGCCCCGCCCCACCGCACCCCCGCAGTAGAGCCCGAGCGCACAGCCGCAGCGACGCCCGCCCCGACGGAGCCGAGTGCACAGCAGACAGCCACCCCGGCAGCGGAGGCCGAAGCCGGAGATGCGATCAGCAGGAGCTGGTCGCAGATCGTTCTCGGACTCACCGCCCTGACCGCCACCGGGTTTCTCGCCGAACTCGCCCGACGACGACGACGCCAGCAGCAGCAACGCCGCCCCGGGCAGCGCCTCCCCCTGCCCACCGGGGACCCCGCCGCCGCGGAACGCATCCTGCGCAGCGCCCGGACTCCCGTCACCCTCGACACCGTCGCGTCGGCACTGCAGCAGATGGCCGACGGCTGCCGCACCACAGGACGGCCCATGCCACGGCTTCTGGCCGTCCTCGTCGGCCAGCACCAGCTCGACATCATCGTCGACGTGTCGATGGGGAACGGTGCCGCTGGCGACGAGCCTCCCCCTGCTGCACCGTTCACCAACGCGCCAGCCGGAGAGGCGCCCGTCGGCGACAACGTCGTTCTGTGGCGGCTCGACCCGACGGCGCTGGAAAGCGCACCCGGTGAGGATTCCGCGCCGTCGATGTCCGGGATCGTCGCCTATCCCGCCCTGGTGACCCTCGGCACGGTCGAGGACCGCATGTTCCTGCTCAACCTCGAAGCGGCCGGCACCTTCGAGCTGGTTGGCGACGACCACGCGACGGCGGCAGTCCTTCGGACGCTGGGCGTCGAGCTGGCCACCAGCCCCCTCTCCGCGGCGTCCACGCTCATCCTCACCGACCATCTGCGCGACCTCGCCGACGTCGCCGATCCCGACCGCGTCGCCGCCGTCGACGACACCGCCGCTGCCCGTCGCGCGGACGTCCGGCTCGCCACCGTGCGCCAAGCGCTCGACGCTGAGGACCTGCCCGACCTGCATGACGCGCGCTCGACCGGACGCGCACTGGACCACTGGGCTCCCGAGGTGCATCTGGGGCACGACAACGCCATCTGTCCGGCACCGTGGTCGGGTGTCGCCGTCGTCACGACCGCCAGCGCGTCACGGGAGAGCGCTACCGGGTGGATGATGCGCGTCCACGCCGACGCGGACGCCGTCCTCGAACCGCTCGGCGTGCACATCGTCGCGTCCCGGCTCTCCGACACCGACTACGAATCCCTGCTCGCGCTGCTGGACGCCGCCAACCAGCAACCCGAGTACGTCACCGAGGTTGCACCCGGCTGGGAACGGCCTGCGACCGGCTCGACCGCGCATATCGGCGAGTTGGACGAATCCGAGGAGGCCGACGACGTCGAGTCGCTCATCGAGCAGCTCATCTCGACCGCCCCGCTCGCCCTGAGATCACGGCGAGCTGCCGTCATAGCGGCCCTGCCCGACATCCCCGGCACGGCCGACGAGCGAGACCTCGAGCCGGACCCGGACACCCCCCGGATCATGCTGCTCGGCCGCGTCGACGTCGCCGGCGCCAGCACCCCCGCCACGGCGCGCCGAGGCCGCTCACTGGAGCTGCTCGCCTACCTCGCCCTGCACCCCGGCGCGAGTGCCAGCGAGCTCGACGACGCACTCTGGCCCGGCCAGCGCGTCACCTACGACATGCGGAACTCCCTCATCTCCCGAACCCGCACCTGGCTCGGCACCGACCACGACGGGCGGCCCTACCTCGAACACAGCAACAACTCCGGCCGCGGGTACCGGCTGCACCCGGCCGTGCGCACCGACTGGCACGACCTGCTCCGTCTGGCCCGCCACGGGCTTATCAAGGACGACGGCGACCAGCTGAACGCGGCACTCAGACTCGTCCGCGGCCGCCCCTTCCTCGGAGTCGACCCGGCCGGCTACGCGTGGGCAGAGGCCGACGCGCAGACGATGATCAGCACCATCGTCGACATCGCCCACGACACCGCCACCCACCTCATGGACAACGGGAGACCGACCGCCGCTCGGTCCGCACTCGCCACAGGACTCACCGTGGAGCCCGCCAGTGAGGCCCTCGCCTACCAGGCCATGCTCCTCGCGGCACGAACCGGCGACCGCTGCGAACTCGAGCGGCTTGCCCACCGACTTCGCGAGCAAGTCAGGGCTATCGACCCCGACGCGACACTGGACGCGACCTTGAGCGCACTACTGACGACGAGCAAATGACTCCGCCGGGAAGCCGCCGAGGCTGGACGTGTCCACGGAGCATTGCCGGAGCGGGCTGGACGAGATGCAGGGCATTCACTTCAGCTTCCGCGGTGCGATGCTGGGCATCCGCAATCCCGAGCTCACGAACTGTTCGGACACGAGGACCCAGAGAGCGCCCGTGAGTACCTCGGGTCCGCGAGTCTGCTGCACCGCCGCCTCGATATCGCTCAACAGAAGCTCGACGCGGGCTGATCTGGTCGCCTCAGCCATCTCCCCCAGGTCCCTATTCGCGAACTGCGTAGAGTTGATGGCGATCGGCTAGGCAGGCAGCAAGGGCAGGGCGAGTTGTGCCCTCGCAGCTCGCCGGACTTCGGACCTTCTCTGTGGGTCGCGCAAGGCGTCCTGCCGTGTCGGCCCGTCGGCGCTTGGCTGGCTGCGGAGGAAGTCGTGACACTCGTGTTCGGCGGCGGCGGGGTCGGCCCCCTGGGTCACACGCTCGCTTACCCAGTCCTCGGTCAGTTCCGCTTCGGCAGAAGGCCCCGCGGTGACTTCTGCGAAGAGATGGGTCGGGACGATGACTCGGCTGTTGTGGTGGACCCACCGCTGAAGGAGGAGGTTCACACCGACCTCGGAAAGGCAGGCGACACGGTCGTACGCGGCAAGGTCCTCCGGGGTGACCACCAGGATCTGGTTGAACTTGCCCGCGCGGTGACCGGAGTCGCCTCCGACGGCTTCCAGCAGCTCAGGCAGTGGCATGAGCTTGAAGCTCCCCTTCCACTGTTCCGTGGAGAGCAGCGGTGCCGGCTCGACCTCCGCTACGAGAATGCGCGGGACAAGGTCAACTCCGTTGATGCGGAGCGCGCAGGGGTGCTGGAGTACGAGCAGCTGCGAGGGACCGACGGCCTCGCTGGCCTGGCCCTCCGCAAGCGGGCGCGGAGTGAACACGTCTCCGGTGAAGACGGGCCGCTCATCAGCGACGTCCTCTCCACGCGCGAGATACAGCTCTCCCCAGTCATGGGGTGCCTCGAGCTCACTGGGCATGTCAGCCCTTGGTCCGGATGGACAGTTGCCCGTCCTCGGCCGCGAACACTTCGAAGTCCGAGCTGTACTGCTGACGCCAGTCGGGGTTCAGCTGGTTGAGGACGGTCTCCGTGTCTGTGTGGTTGCCCGCGTAGTCGAACAGAAGCTGGTACTGCTCCTGTGCGTAGAGGTCGACGGGGGTGACCGGGATGCCCGTGACCAACGGCATCTCGAACCAGGACGCGACCTCACTGACGAGGTAATCCTCGGTGATCAGGTCGCAAGCTGCGACGAGGTTGGCGAGCATGCGCCGGTTGTCTCCAGTGACCTTGCCGCCCCGCCGCCACTTCTGCACTGACGGCACGCTCACGCGGACCATGCGGGCGATGTCTCGCCAGGAGAATCCGAGGTCTGACAGGTGACCCAGGAGTTCGAGGGGTGCCTCCTTGCCTCGACGCATTGCCCGGTCGGTCCACTCGTTGAGCTGGGTGTCGAGGTGTAGCCCTTGGGTGTCGTCGCTGAGCTGGCGCACCTGATGGCGTAGGAAGCCCGCCTTCTCCGTGAGCTGAGTCGATGTCTGGGTCGAGGAGCGCTGCGCTGCTTCCAGGCGGGGCACGCCGAGCTGCGACTCGGCTGTGGCCAGGTCGTTGTCACTTGCCATCGCGGCGAAGCACCTCGTCTCGGAGTCGGTCGGTGATCGAGCTTTCGAACAGGGTTCTCACTGGTCCGTGGAGCGCCTCCAACGCGCTCGTGACCGCGTTCAGGTCAAGCTCCGGAACCGCCTGTGTGGCCGGACCCCAGTAGCTGTCGATGTCGATCAGGAAGAAGGGTCCGGGCGGCGGGGTCTTGCGCCGTAGATCGCCGTCGGGGGCGAGGGCGTATCCCTCCCCGGTTCCGTAGCGCAGGACGAGCGACATCTGCTCGAAATCGCCAGCGTCCAGCTTGCCGGAGTAGGTGGAGATGCCCTGCCACGCGTCGTTCGTCAGCTCCAGCTGATCAGCCAGGTGGTTCGGCCCCAGAAGGGTGGGTCCGATCCAGTCTCTCCATGAGCTGGTGTCGCCGACGCTGGGTACTCGGATCTCGTCGATGTAGCGCAGACCGAGTCGTTCCACCCCGTCGAGCGATCCGACGCTCAGCCGGGCTGAGAGCACCCGTTGGGTAAGCGCAAGAAACGCCTCGAACCCAGGGTATTCAGTCGTCTCGATGACCACGGCGTCCGCATGGAACGTCGCGCTCGTAATCAGGTCGCGGCTGAGGAAGCGGGGGGAGCTGATGGCCGTGGTGGGTTGGAACTGAGGGGCGGCGACGCCGGGACCGATGGTGGCGACCATGCCAGCGGGGCGATTGAGCGGCCTAGCCACAGGCAGTTCGTCTGCCAGCGCACGCTTGAGTTGCTGCTTCTCCCTGTCGCTCAACGTGCCGGCATCGGGGTGGCGGATCTCCGCTGCCACCAGGACCAAGGGCGCGTTCGGGTAGACCTCGCGGCTGGACACGTTCGAGATGGTACTCCTCTCGCTACCCCAACGACAACCGGAACAACAACTGAAACAGTGACCGCAATGTCGCAGGTGGCAATTGGGTTGGCCCCAAGACATCCCGTCGACCCAGCTTGGAGCCCCGCGCTGCCGCAGTAACAACAGTAGGAACCGGTCGGCCGCCGGCAGCTGGGCTGCACGGTGTCCCGGGTGGGTGCTTCACTGCCACGCCAGCCGTGGGGTGCTATGGCGCCATGTGTCGCAGCTCGACCCGGACTTCGTGCACCATTGCCTTTGGGGGGTTACCGAGGTTTAGAGAATCTGGCTAAAGCGAACTAACATCGATAACATTGCCTGTGTGGACCCGCTGCGCAACCCCTACACGCCCAACGCTGGCGCGCGACCGCCGGTGATTTTGGGTCGCGACGACCAGTTGCAGACCTTCGCGCTGCTGCTGGCCCGGATGGCGGCCGGTCGCACCGAGCAGTCGATGATCATCACCGGTCTTCGCGGGGTTGGGAAGACGGTCCTGCTGGGAAGCTTCCGCACGGAGGCGCTCGGGCAGAGCTGGGTCGTGATCGACAGCGAGGTGAGCAAGCACTCCGACGACGCGTTCCGCCGCGACCTGGTGTCGGACTTCCGGACCGCGCTGTTCGAGCTGTCCCCGAAGGCGCGGTGGAGCGATCGGCTCAAGCGCGCTGCCTCGGTGTTGCGTTCCTTCTCGATCTCCGTCGACCCGTCCGGGTCGCTGACGGCTGGCGTCGACGTGGCTGCGCTGGAGGGGCAGGCGGACAGCGGCAACCTGCACCGCGACCTGAGCGATCTGTTCGTCGCGATCGGCGAAGCGGCGCAGGAGCAGGGCCGCGGGGTGGTCCTGCTCTACGACGAGGTGCAGTTCCTCACCCAGCCCCAGCTCGAGGCGCTGATCGCGGCTCTGCACAAGACGGTGCAGCGCGGCCTCCCGGTCACTCTGGTTGGTGCGGGCCTTCCCCAGATCGCTGAGTTGGCAGGGGACGCGAAGTCGTACGCCGAGCGCCTGTTCAAGTTCCCGCGGATCGGCAGCCTGAGCGACGCGGACGCGAGCCGCGCGCTGGCCGACCCGGCCGAGAGCGAGGGCGCGACCTTCAGCCCTGGTGCGCTGCACCTCGCCGTCGAACTGACCGAGGGCTACCCGTACTTCATCCAGGAGTTGGGCTACGCCGTGTGGGGTGTGGCGGGCGGGCCGACGATCACCCCCGATGACGTCGAGGCGGCTCTGCCCCTATACGAGTCGAAGCTGGACTCCT
>NZ_JBHSTI010000059.1:0-4029 GCF_042660085.1 Longivirga aurantiaca
CGTCAGCAAGACCCTCACCTTGACCGGTGCGGGTGCGGACAGAACGGTTACACGGGCCCTGCGCGTCACGGATAGCGGGGTTGCGACCATCAAGTCGCTCAGCATCACCGGCTCGGCATCCGACGGCATCCAGAACGATGGCACGCTGACCCTCGTCGCCAGCAGGGTGACGGATAGCTACTTCGCAGGGATCCGCAACTGGGGAACCGCCACGATCAAGAACACCACCATCAGTGGCAATCACGCCTTCGGCGCGTATCAAGCATGTCAGCCAAACGCGCCGTGCTTCTTTGGCGGTGCCGGGATCTTCAACGCCGGCGCACTTGCTCTCTCCAACAGCACGGTGAGTGACAACAGGAGCATGGCCTCTGGTGGGGGCATCCTGTCGACGGGCCGCCTGACGTTGTCGGCCAGCACGGTGACCCGCAATGTCGCCTTCCGCGGCTGCATCGGCAGCGATGGCATTCCGGAGTGCACACCGGGCGGGGCAGCAAGCGGAGCTGGGCTCGCTGTCTTCGGCGGGACCGCCACGGTCAGCGACAGCACCATCAGCGGCAATACCGCAGCGGACGACGGCGGGGGGATCTACGTCGCCTCCGGAACCGTGACCATCGTCAGCACGACCGTGGCCGGGAACATCGCTGGGTTGGACGGCGGGGGGATCATCAACTACGGAACCAGCACGCTCAAGCGGAGTTCGATCGCAGGGAACACCGCCGGGGGATCTGGCGGAGGCATCGCCAACGTCGACGGCGGAGACATACAACTGCGGGGTAGCACGGTGACCGGGAACCGCGCGCTGCAGGGTGGTGGGCTCGCCAGCACGAGCATTGCTCCCGTGCCGGTATGGATGGACTCCAAGACGTCCATCACCGGCAACGTCCCCGACGACTGCTGGCCGATCAGTTTCGGTGCCGGCTGCGCCGCCTAGGCGGCCGACGGCGTTTTCGCGCCGTGAGCGGAGGGCGAGGGATCCGTCTCGGGGCGGCGTAGTCGCGGGCAGTCTGGCGCCTTCGGCGCGGAGACCCGAGGTGACGCGGGGGTTCCTCCCGAATCCCTCGCCCTCGGGCGGGGGCCCTACGGGCCCGGCGGAGGGCGAGGGATCCGTCTCGGGCGGGCAGAGCCGCGACCGGTGGGGCGGCTTCGCCGCGGTGGGTCGAAGGGCTGCGGGGGTTCCTCCCGAATCCCTCGCCCTCAAGCTGGGGCCCTACGGGCCCGGCGGAGGGCGAGGGATTCGAACCCTCGGGGTATCGCTACCCAGCGGTTTTCAAGACCGCCGCACTCGGCCACTATGCGAGCCCTCCTGGTGCTCTGCCGCTACGGCGTCACGCCGTTGCCTCGGGACTCGCCGCTGACATGGTTCGTCCCGATCGTGAGAGCACTGGCCGCCAGTCTCCCAGGGGCGGTCGGCCGTCACCAAGCCGACTGACCGTGGCGTCCCGAGGGCGCTGGCGGCAGCGCCGAGGAGCACAGTCGTTCCTCGTCACCGGGTAGCGTGCGGGCGCATGAACGGCTACCTCCGCACCCGCGCATGACGCCGATGGAAGACTGCCCCTGCGGATGGGGTGCGCCGTACGACGAGTGCTGCGGGCGCCTGCACGGCGGCGAACCAGCACCGACCGCCGAAGCGCTCATGCGCAGCCGCTACACCGCCTTCGCCCGCGGCGACGCCGCCTACCTGTCCCGTACCTGGCACAGCTCCACCCGGCCCCGCCCGCTGTCGCTCGAACCGTCGCGGCGGTGGCTCGGCCTGCACGTGCTCGGTGCGACGCGCGGCGGGCTGCTCGACGCCGACGGCGAGGTGGAGTTCGTCGCGCGGTGGGAGGACGCCGACGGCACCCGCGGCCGGCACCACGAGCGCAGCAGCTTCGTCCGCGAGCAGGGCCGGTGGGTGTACCTCGACGCGCTGCCGAACGGTCCGAACTGATGCGCAGCCAGGCGGTCCTGCCGAGTCTGCCCCGCCGAGGTCGGTGAGGTCTGCGCCCCCCCCCCGTGCCGGAAGCGCACCTAGTGTGGGCGCATGGGTCTTGTCGCTGCTTACGCCACCGCCGGTCCGCGCTCGCCGTTCGAGCGCACGATGATCGAGCGGCGCGAGGTCGGGCCGAAGGACGTCCTCATCGCCATCCGGTACGCCGGCATCTGCCACTCCGACATCCACACCGCCCGCGAGGAGTGGGGCGCCACGACGTTCCCGCTCGTGCCGGGCCACGAGATCGCCGGCGTCGTCGAGCAGGTCGGCAGCGAGGTCACGAAGTACGCCGTCGGCGACCGCGTGGGCGTCGGCTGCATGGTCGACTCGTGCGGCGAATGCCGCCACTGCCTCGCCGGCAACGAGCAGTTCTGCAAGAGGAACACCGGCACCTACGGCTCGCGCGACAAGGATGGCAACCCGACCGCGGGCGGCTACTCCACCCACATCGTCGTTACCGAGGGCTTCGTCGTGCGCATCCCCGATGCGCTCGCGCTCGACGTCGCCGCGCCGCTGCTGTGCGCGGGCATCACGACGTACTCCCCGCTCCGGCACTGGAAGGTCGGCCCCGGCAGCCGCGTGGCGGTGGCCGGGCTCGGCGGGCTCGGGCACATGGGCGTGCGGATCGCGGCCGCGCTCGGCGCGGAGGTGACGGTGCTGACGCGCACCGACGCCAAGGCCGACGACGCCCGCGCCCTCGGCGCGCACCACGTTCGCGCGACCGCCGACGGCACCGCGTTCCGCGAGCTGCGCGACAGCTTCGACCTCATCCTCAACACCGTCGCGGCCGAGATCGACCTCGACCGCTACCTGCGGATGCTCGATGTCGACGGCGCGATGGTGAACGTCGGCCTGCCGGAGAGCTCGCTGTCGATCAACCTGATGTCGGTCGTCGGCAACCGCCGCTCGCTGTCGGGCTCGCCGATCGGCGGCATCGCGGAGACCCAGGAGATGCTCGACTTCTGCGCCGAGCACGGCCTCGGCTCGATGATCGAGACCATCGCCGCACAGGACATCGACGCCGCGTACGACCGCGTCGTGCGGGGCGACGTCCGCTACCGCTTCGTCATCGACAACGCCACCATCACCGCCTGATCGCCGTACGCCCCGCCCGTGATGGGAAGGATTGTTCGGCTCTATGGGATGAAGGTCGCCTTCATCCCAAACGGCGGGGTCCGGGGGCGGTTCTGGGTGGGGCGGCCTACGCTCCGGCCATGCCGTTCAGCGTCGAGGGTCTGCTCACCACCAGCCAGCACTGGGTCGCCCGGGCGAGCACGTCGCTGCCCACGCCGGTCGCCACGAGGCTCGGCGGCGGCCCCCGCGTGGTCGACGGCCAGACGCTCGACCCGCAGCTGTCGGTGCTCCTCGCCGTCGAGGCGCGGATCAACCGGGCGGGCGAGGAGCGCACGGCCGCCCAGCGCCGTGTCGCCCTCGCGCGCAGCGCCGCGATCGCGGCCGGTCCTCGTACGCCGATCGGCCCGGTGCGCGACCTCACCGTCCGCGGCGCCGACGGCGTCCTGCGCGCCCGCCACTACCGCCCCGCCGGCGGCGGCGCCGGGCGGCCTCTCGTCGTCTACTTCCACGGCGGCGGCTGGGTCGTGGGCGACCTCGAGACCCATGACCAGACCTGCCGCCTCATCGCCAAGCACGCCGACGTGCAGGTGCTCTCCGTCGACTACCGCCTCGCGCCCGAGCACCCCTTCCCCGCCCCGGTCGACGACGCCGTCGCCGCGTTCACCTGGGCCGTCGAGCACGCGGCCGACCTCGGCGCCGACCCGCGCCGCATCGCCGTCGCGGGCGACAGCGCGGGCGGCAACCTCGCGGCCGTCGTCTCCCAGGTGACCAAGGACGCCGGCGTCCAGACGCCGTACGCGCAGCTGCTCGTCTACCCCGGCGCCGACGCCAGCAGGAAGTACCCGTCCAAGGACCTGTTCGGCGAGGGCTACCTGCTCACCAAGGCGACGATGGACTGGTACGTCGACACCTACGCCGGCGACACCGACCGTTTCGACCCGCGGCTGTCGCCGATCTGCGCCGCCGACAAGACCGGCCTCCCGCCG
>NZ_JBHSTI010000060.1:0-3077 GCF_042660085.1 Longivirga aurantiaca
CCTCGCCCACCTCACGACCCGGCGCGAGTCCGAGCACCTCCATGATCCGGTTGCCGTCGAGCGCCGGCCGGATCGAGGCGAGCTCCTCCTCCTCCGACAGCCGTGCGATGCGCGCCTCGAGGTCGTCGTACGTCGCCGCGAGGTCCGCCGCCTTGCGCCTGTTGCGCGTGGTGCAGTCGGCGCGGGTCAGCTTGTGCAGCCGCGCGAGCTGGTCGCCGGCGTCGCGGACGTAGCGGCGGACGGCGGAGTCGGTCCACTCGCCCGCGCCGTAGCCGTGGAAGCGCAGGTGCAGCGCGACGAGCTCGGTCACCTCGGCGATGTCGGCGGTGGAGAACCGCAGCGCCTCCATCCGCTTCTTCGTGATCCGGGCGCCGACCACCTCGTGGTGGTGGAACGACACCCGGCCGTCGTCCTCGAACCGCCTCGTCCTGGGCTTGCCGACGTCGTGCATGAGCGCGGCGAAGCGCAGCACGAAGTCGGGACCGGTGACGGGCTCGTGCGTGGTCTCGAGCGCGATCGCCTGCTCGAGCACGATCAGCGTGTGCTCGTAGACATCCTTGTGGCGGTGGTGCTCGTCGACCTCGAGCGCCAGCGCCGGCAGCTCGGGCAGCACGAGCTGGGCGAGGCCGGTGTCGACCAGCAGCGCGAGACCCGCCCGCGGCTGGGCCCCGAGCACGAGCTTGATCAGCTCGTCGCGCACCCGCTCGGCCGACACGATCGCGAGCCGGCCGGACATCGCGGTCATCGCCTCGATCACCGCCGGGGCCACCGCGAAGCCGAGCGACGACGCGAACCGCGCCGCGCGCATCATCCGCAGCGGGTCGTCGCTGAACGAGTCCTCGGGCGTGCCGGGCGTGCGCAGCACCCGCGCGTGCAGGTCGGCGACGCCGGAGTGCAGGTCGACGAGCTCCCACGACGGCAGCCGCACGGCGAGCGCGTTCACGGTGAAGTCGCGGCGCACGAGGTCGTCGTCGAGCGAGTCCCCGTACGACACCTCGGGCTTGCGCGACTCGCGGTCGTACGCCTCGGCGCGGTAGGTCGTGATCTCGAGCTTGTGGTCGCCCTTGCGCACCCCGACCGTGCCGAAGGCGATGCCGACGTCCCAGGTGGTGTCGGCCCAGCCCTCGACGAGCTCGAGCACGCGCTCGGGCCGGGCGTCGGTGGTCAGGTCGAGGTCGTCCACGACACGCCCGAGGAAGGCGTCGCGCACGGGGCCGCCGACCAGGGCCAGCTCGTGCCCCGCCTCGGCGAACAGCTGCCCGAGCTCCTCGACGACGGCGGCCTCACCACGCAGCAGCGCGAGGGCCTCGGCGGGTGCGAGCACGCCGGAGCCACCCGGCGCCGGCCGCACGGCGGCGCCGGGGGGAGTGGGACGCGACGACTCGGTGGGCACGACGGCACAGCCTAGGCGAGCGCGGGGCGCGGTTATCCTCGCCGTATGTCCGGAACCCCCCGCCCCGCGCCCCCCGCGGGCGGGCGGCCGGCCCCCCGACCTGCCCCGCCGCGGCTCACCCGCGTGGAGGAGACCAGCGCCGGCGGCCTGGTCGTCGACCGCAGCGTCCCCGGCGCGCGGGCGGCGCTCATCGCCCGGCACGACCGGCGCGGGCGCCTGGTCTGGTCGCTCCCCAAGGGGCACGTGGAGGACGGCGAGACGCCCGAGGACGCCGCCGTCCGCGAGGTGCACGAGGAGACGGGGATCCTCGGCCGGGTCGTCGCGCCCCTCGGGGTGATCGACTTCTGGTTCGTCGCCGAGCAGCGCCGCGTGCACAAGACCGTGCACCACTTCCTGCTCGAGGCGCACGGCGGCGAGCTCTCCGACGACGACATCGAGGTGGTCGAGGTGGCCTGGGTGCCGCTCGCCGACGTCGCCTCCCGGCTCGCCTACGCCGACGAGCGCCGCCTCGTCGCCACGGCGCAGACCCTGCTGGCAGCCGAGACGGCCCCGCCCACCGGGGCAGCTGACGCCGTCCAGCCCGGCGACCCCGCATGAGGCCCCGCCGACGCCGGGCTCCCCTCCTCGCCGTCGCCGCCGCGACCGCGTTGCTCGTCGGCATCGTGCCGCCGGGAGAGGCGGCCTCGCCGTCGCCGTCCCCGGTCGAGCCGTCGCCCCTCGGCGAGGTGGCCGTCCACCTCACCTCGCAGCTGCCGCTCGTGCCGGCGCCCGGCGAGACCCTGCGGATCACCGGGTACGTCGAGAACACCACCGGCGCGAGCGTCACCGACGTCTCGGTGCGCCTGCGCCTGTCGCCCACCCCGGTCCGCAGCCGCGGCGAGATCGACCAGATCCTCGCCGGCGAGGCCGGCCGCACCGGCATCTCGGTCACCAGCACGCTCACCGAGCTGGCCACCGAGCTCGCCCCCGGTGCGCGCTCGCAGTTCTCGTTGAGCGTGCCGCTCGACGACCTCGGGCTCCCGCCCGTCACGCCCGAGGTGATCGTGCTCGGCGTCGAGTCGATCGCGGACGTCCCCGACGACGGCTCGGGCACCCGGCAGACCGGGTTCACACGCACGTTCCTGCCATGGTTCCCCGACCCCAACCAGGTCGACCCCACCCGCGTGACGCTGCTCTTCCCGCTCACGAGCGCACCCGCCCGCGAGGGCTCGGGGGTGTTCCTCGACGACCACCTCGGCACCGAGGTCGCCGCCCGCGGTCGGCTGCGACGGCTGCTCGAGGCCGCGGTGGCCGCGCCCGCCGCCGTCGCCTGGGTCGTCGACCCCGCGCTGCTCGAGTCGCTGCAGGACATGAGCGACGGGTACGAGGTGCGCGCGGACGACGGCACCACGGTCCCCGGCGAGCACGCGGGCGACGCGAAGGCCTGGCTCGCGCTCCTGTCGTCGCTCGTGGTCAACGCCCGGGTGACCGCCGCGGCCTACGCCCTGCCCGACGTCGTCGCGCTGCACCGCGCGGGCCTCGACCTCGATATCGCGCTCGCCACCACCACCGCCGGCGACCTGCCCGAGGAGGTCCTCGGCGTCCCCATCGACCGCGGCCTCGCCTGGCCCGTGAACGGCCTCGCCGACGACGGCACGCTCGACGCCCTGCGCGCCGCCGGGGCCCGGGCCGTGGTGCTGTCGGC
>NZ_JBHSTI010000061.1:0-2560 GCF_042660085.1 Longivirga aurantiaca
TCGTCCGACGCCAGGTCGAGGTGGACCACGAGGAGGGGCCTTCCGGCCCGCGACCCTCGTCGCACCGTCTCGCTGAAGTCCCGGCTCCGACGCAACCGCGCACTGCGGGGCAGCACGGTCGCGGGGGGATCCGGACGGACCGTCAGGCCGACAGCTCGGTGCGACCCTTGCGGCGGCGCGCCGCGAGGATCGAGCGACCGGCACGCGTGCGCATGCGGAGGCGGAAGCCGTGGGTCTTGGCCCGGCGGCGGTTGTTCGGCTGGTACGTGCGCTTGCTCATCGGGTCGGCTCCGAACCGTCGTGAGGAGGCCAGGGGTCTGGCCGGGCGTGGGTGATCGGCCGGGGCCGATCGGTCTGGCTGCGGTCGGCGGGGATGAGCCCGCCGGCCACCACCGGACGCCGACGCCCCGGCTCCCGGAGGTCTGGGAGGCACGGTGCGCAGGCATGCGGCGGGGGCCGCCGTCGTCGTACCCGGTCTGCGGGACCGCTCCCCACCGAGACGGGGCACAGGTCGTCGCAGGTCAGGACGGACGTCGGCCCGTCCACGGTACGGGTCGTCGCGCGTGGGGGTCAAACCGCGACGACGTGGTCGCGGCCACAGCACCCGCACCCGGCGAACCCCCCATCCTCCCCGGGGCGAGCACGATCTACCGCCCGACACGCCGAGGAACCGCCCGGGCATGGCAGACTCCGGGCCGCACGCCCTGTGGACAACCCCTTGACTCCGGTCCCGAGACCCCGGTTACGGTCCCACTCCACAGGCCATCGGGCCGACGCCCGCTGTCGTTCCACACCTGTGGACGAGCGTGTGGACGCCTGACGGCACCCCGTCCGGCGAGCGGTGCGGCAGCGCGTCTGCCGGGATGACCAGGGCCGCCCCTCCGGGCGGCCGAGACAGGGGACCAACGTGGTGGACGACAGCGCGGTACCGGATCTCGCCGAAGTGTGGGCCCGGGCGCTCGAGTCCCTCGGCGACGCCCTCCCCCCGCAGCAGCGCGCCTTCGTCTCGCTGACCCGTCCGCTCGCCCTCGTCGAGGACACCGCGCTCGTCGCGGCACCCAACGAGTTCACCAAGGACGTGCTCGAGTCCAAGCTCCGCCCGCTCGTCGTGGACGCCCTCTCCCGCACCCTCGGCCGCGAGATCCGGATCGCCGTCACGGTCGACCCGTCGATCGCGCCCAACCTCGACGAGGACGCCACCGACGACCTCGCCGACTCGACGTATGCCGACGCCAATCTCGGCCAGGTCGCGAGCGCTCCCGCACCGGTGATCACACCGGCTCCGGTCCCCGTCGCCGACTCGCCGCCCGCGGTCGACCAGGCCCGACCGGGCACCGGCTCGCCGGGCACGCGCACGGAGGAGGCCAGCCGCCTCAACCCCAAGTACACCTTCGACACCTTCGTCATCGGCTCCAGCAACCGCTTCGCCCACGCGGCCGCGGTCGCCGTCGCCGAGCAGCCGGCCAAGGCGTACAACCCGCTGTTCGTCTACGGCGAGTCCGGCCTCGGCAAGACCCACCTCCTGCACGCCATCGGCCACTACACGCGGACGCTGTACGCCGGCGCCAAGGTGCGCTACGTCAGCTCGGAGGAGTTCACGAACGAGTTCATCAACTCGATCCGTGACGACAAGGCAGCCGCCTTCCAGCGCCGTTACAGGGATGTCGACGTCCTCCTCGTGGACGACATCCAGTTCCTGTCGGGCAAGGTGCAGACGCAGGAGGAGTTCTTCCACACCTTCAACACGCTGCACAACGCCAACAAGCAGATCGTCGTCACGAGCGACCTGCCGCCCAAGCAGCTGCAGGACTTCGAGGACCGCATGCGCTCCCGGTTCGAGTGGGGCCTCATCACCGACGTCCAGCCGCCCGACCTCGAGACCCGTATCGCGATCCTCCGGAAGAAGTCGGCGCAGGAGCGGCTCTCCGCCCCGCCGGACGTCCTCGAGTTCATCGCATCGAAGATCTCGACCAACATCCGCGAGCTCGAGGGCGCGCTGATCCGGGTGACGGCGTTCGCCAGCCTCAACCGCCAGCCGGTCGACCTGCCGCTGGCCGAGGTGGTCCTCAAGGACCTCATCACCGACCAGGCCGGCCCGGAGATCACGAGCTCGATCATCATGATGCAGACGGCGTCGTACTTCGGCGTCTCGGTCGACGACCTCTGCGGCTCGAGCCGCTCGCGGGTGCTCGTCACGGCCCGGCAGATCGCGATGTACCTCTGCCGCGAGCTCACCGACCTCTCGCTGCCCAAGATCGGCCAGGCCTTCGGCGGGCGCGACCACACCACGGTCATGCACGCCGACCGCAAGATCCGCCAGCTCATGGCCGAGCGCCGGTCGCTCTACAACCAGGTCACCGACCTCACCGCGCGGATCAAGAGCACCGCCCGCCAGGGCTGATCCCCTCCCGGGGCCCCGCAACGACCCAGGATGCGCTCCCACCACCCCTTTCGGGTGCCCCACGGCACCCGAAGAGGGCCTCGCCCTCCACTCCGGGGTCCTCCCCACCCTGGGGATAACCCTGTGGAAGGCGCGCCTGACCTGCCCGATGCGCCTCCG
>NZ_JBHSTI010000062.1:0-11440 GCF_042660085.1 Longivirga aurantiaca
CCGGGGACGATGTAGCCCTTGTCGTTGAGGCGCTCGTCGAGACCGGCGGTCACCACGGTGACGTCGACCCCGCGGCCGTCGAAGGCCTCGCGCAGCCGGTCGAGGCCCTCGGGGGCCGCGAGCAGGCAGATCGCCGTGACGTCGGTGGCGCCGCGGCCGAGGAGCAGGTTGATCGCGTCGACCAGCGTGCCGCCGGTGGCGAGCATCGGGTCGAGGACGAAGACCTGGCGCCCCGAGAGGTCGTGCGGCACGCGGTCGGCGTAGGTCGAGACGGTGAGCGACTCCTCGTCGCGGATCATGCCGAGGAACCCGACCTCGGCGGTCGGCAGCAGCCGCACCATGCCGTCGAGCATGCCGAGGCCGGCGCGCAGGATCGGCACGACGAGCGGACGCGGGTCGGCCAGCTTCACGCCCATCGCGGGGGCGACCGGCGTGCTGACGGCGACGCGCTCCACGCGGATGCTGCGCGTGGCCTCGTACGCGAGCAGCGTGACGAGCTCGTCGGCGAGCCGGCGGAAGGTGGGCGAGTCGGTGCGGCCGTCGCGGAGGGTCGTCAGCTTGTGGGCGACGAGCGGGTGGTCGGCGACGTGGATGCGCAGGCTCTCGGGCATGGCCCGAAGGGTAAGGGGTCGGCGTCCGGCATGTGGCACCTGAGTCCAAGGTCACGCTCGGTCGCCACCGCCAGGCGGCAAAGGTGCACCGCGAGCGCGCGGCGTCTGTCACTCTGGGGGCGCCCGGTAGACCCGCACGCCCTGAAGGAGGTACGACGTGGACGACACAGCAGTCGACTTCGCCGTCGCCGCCTGGCGCGAGGACAACCTGTGGCAGCTCGTGACCCTGCCGCCGCGCGCCAGCGAGAGCCTCGACCTGATGATCGACGCGCTCCGCGCCCAGCCCGGCGAGACGGGCACGATCGGCTTCGTGTCGATCGCGGAGGAGCTCTTCATCATCCTGCGCGTCCGCGGCGAGGACGTGCGCCTCCTGATCTCCGACGTGTTCGCGGCCGAGGACTGGCCGCTGGGCGTCGACGCCCTCGATCGGCTCGGGATCCCCGAGGAGGTCGAGTTCGAGGACTCCGAGCCCGCGGGCGACCTCCGCATCGTGGACGACCTCGGGATCGGCCCGGAGGAGATCGAGCTCCTGCTCGACGACCCGGACATGTGGCCCGACGAGGTGCTGGCGAGCATCGCCGCGCGCATCGGCTTCGGCGAGCAGTTCGACGCCGCCCTCGAGCAGCTGCCCGACTGACCCGGCGCTGCCGCTCTGGATGCCTGAGGATCCCCTCCGGGTGACCGTGGGGCATCCGGATCGGGCCAGTGCGCGATGATCGGGACGTGCAGCCACGCCCGACCGACGTCGACGCCGTACGCCGTGCCCTCGAGCAGGCGCGCCGCGCCGGTGCGGCGGGCGAGGTGCCGATCGGCGCGGTCGTGATCGGCCCCGACGGCGATGTGCTCGGCGTCGGCGCCAACGAGCGGGAGGCCACCCACGACCCCACCGCGCATGCCGAGGTGGTCGCGCTGCGTGCGGCGGCGTCATCCCTCGGCACGTGGAGGCTCGACGGCTGCGTCCTCGCCGTCACGCTCGAGCCGTGCCCGATGTGTGCAGGGGCCGCGTGGCTCTCGCGGGTGGACCGCGTGGTGTTCGGCGCGTGGAACACCGAGTACGGCGCAGCCGGCTCGCTCTGGGACGTGCTGCGCGACGGCCGTCTCAACCACCGGCCCGAGGTCGTGGCCGGAGTGCTCGCCGACGAGTGCTCCGCCGTCCTCGCCGACTTCTTCGCCGCCCGCCGTACCGCCGCCGACTGACGGACGCGAGTGACTGCCCAAATGGTCGCTGAACGGCCTGCTTCAACGACCGTTTGGGCAGTAACTCGGAGCCCCTAGCTGCGCGGGGGGAGGTAGGGCTTGAGCTGCTCGCGGGCGATGCTGCGCAGGTGCACCTCGTCGGGGCCATCGGCCAGGCGCAGGGTGCGCAGGCCCGCCCACATCTCGGCGAGCGGGAAGTCGCCGGAGACTCCGGCTGCGCCGTGCACCTGGATCGCCTTGTCGAGCACCCACAGCGCCTCGCGCGGCGCCACGACCTTGATGGCCGCGATCTCCGTGGCCGCGCCCCGTACGCCGACCGTGTCGATGAGCCACGCCGTCTTCATCGTGAGCAGCCGCGCCTGCTCGAGGCGGATGCGCGACTCCGCGATCCACTCGCGCACCACGCCCTGGTCGGACAGCGGACGGCCGAACGCCGTACGCGCCACCGCGCGCTCGCACATGAGCTCGAGCGCCCGCTCGGCCATGCCGAGGGAGCGCATGCAGTGGTGGATACGGCCGGGGCCGAGGCGGGCCTGGGCCATCATGAAGCCGCCGCCGCGAGGCCCGAGGAGGTTCTCCTTCGGCACGCGCACGTGGTCGAAGTCGATGACGCCGTGGCCGCCGTGCGAGCCGTCGTCGTACCCGAAGACGGTTGTCGATCGCTCGATGGTCACGCCCGGGGCATCGAGCGGCACGAGGATCATCGACTGGCGCGCGTGCCGCGCGTTGTCGGGGTCGCTCACGCCCATGACGATCGCGATCCTGCACTCGGGGCGCATCGCGCCGGTCGACCACCACTTGCGGCCGTGCACCACGTAGTGGTCGCCGTCCTCGATGATCGTGGCGGCGATGTTGGTGGCGTCGGACGACGCGACGTCGGGCTCGGTCATCGAGAAGCACGAGCGGATCTCGCCGGCCAGCAGGGGGTCGAGCCACTGCTCGCGCTGCTCCGGCGTGGCGAACATGTGCAGCAGCTCCATGTTGCCGGTGTCGGGCGCGTTGCAGTTCATGGCCTCGGGCGCGATGTGCGCCGAGCGGCCCGACAGCTCGGCGATCGGCGCGTACTCCAGCACCGACAGGCCCGCGCCGTGCTCGGCGTCGGGGAGGAAGAGGTTCCAGAGCCCCTGGCTGCGCGCTTCGACCTTGAGGCCGGCCAGCACCTCCGGCGTGCGGAACGGCGTACCCGCAGCGCGGTACGCCGCTGCCTGCCCTTCGAAGGTGTGCTCGGCGGGGTAGACGTGCTCGTCGAGGAACGTGCGCACCTGCTCCTGCAGCGCGAGCGATCGGTCGCTGTGCCGGAAGTCCATCGTCGTCCCCTTCATCGGTTCGTGCGAGTACGTCGTACGTGGGGTCAGAGCCGGTCGAGCCAGTGCCGCGACGCGTCGAGCAGGCGCGGCACGTAGACGCCGACACTGCCGAAGCCGTCGCCGACGGTCTTGCCCTGCAGGTAGCGGGCGTGGATCCCCTCGGCGATGACCGCGAGCTTGAACCACCCGAACGCGACGTACCAGGGGAGCGCGGTGAGGTCGCGGGTCGAGCCGGCGGCGTACCGCTCCACCATCGACGTCGGCGAGAGGAAGCCGGCGCCCTCCGTCATCGGCGCTGCGCCGAACATCCCCTGCTCGCCGAGGGTCTGGTAGACGACGAGGAGGCCGACGTCGGTGAGCGGGTCGCCGAGCGTGGCCATCTCCCAGTCGACGACGGCCGCGATGCGTGTGACGTCGTGGCTGTAGAGCACGTTGGTGAGCCGGTAGTCGCCGTGCACGATCCCGGGCGCCTGCTGCTCGGGCGTGCGCGCGGTGAGCCCGGCGACGAGCGCCTCGAGGCCCGCGCGCGGCTCGGTCTCGCTCGCCTCCCACTGCGTGCGCCAGCGCTTCACCTGGCGCTCGAGGAACCCGTGCGGCTTGCCGAACTGCTCGAGCCCGACCTCGGCCGGGTCGACCGCGTGCAGCGCGAGGAGCGTGTCGACCAGCAGCTCGCACGAGCGGCGCGCGTCGTCGGCGGTGAGCCGGCCGAGGACGTCGGGGTTGTCGAGGACGACGCCGTCGACGTACGACATGAGGTAGAACGGCGCGCCGTTGACGTCGACGTCCTCGCAGAGCACGACCGGTGCGGCCACGGGGACGGCGGTGCCGTGCAGCGCGCTGATCACGCGGAACTCGCGGGTCATGTCGTGCGCGGTGGAGAGCACGTGCCCGAGCGGAGGACGGCGCAGCGCCCACGTGCTCGTGCCGTCCGTGACCCGGTAGGTGAGGTTGGACAGGCCGCCCACGATCACCTCGGCCTGCAGCGGCCCCCGCCGCAGCCCGGGCGCGGTCGAGTCGAGCCACCCTGTCACCGCATCGAGGTCCAGCCCCGGAAGCCCGCTCACCCCCCGACGCTATCCCTGCGGGGTTTGCGATGAAGGGGGCCTTCGTTGCTCAGAGCGCAACAATCTGACCCTTCACGGGTACATCTGCCGGCTCGCTCGTTCGCGATGAAGGCATGGGCCCCCGCCGGGCGAGAATGGGCGAAGCCCTCGCCCGGTAGGGGACTTCATCCAATAGAGCCGAACAACCCTTCCCATCATGCTCGGCGTGTGGCCGGTGCAGCGCCCGTCAGCCGCCGAGGCGCGGGACGCCGAGCTTCACCTGCAGGCCGTTCATCTGCGCCAGCCACCGGTCGGGATCGCCCGCGCGGGCGGCGTAGAACTGCGCCACCTCGGGGTGCGGCAGCACGAGGAACCTGTCGTCGCCGAACGCCTGCCACACCACCTCGGCCACCTGCTCCGGCTCGAGCGTGCCCTCGTTGTCCAGCAGCGGCGCCACGGCGCCGACGTCCGCGATCATCGCCGTCCGCACCCCCTGCGGGCACAGCGCCTGCACCACCACGCCCCGGTCGCGGTACGTCGCCGACAGCCACTCCGCGAACGCCACGGCCCCGTGCTTGGTCACGCTGTACGACGCGTCGCCCACCATCGTGAGCAGGCCCGCCGCGGACGCCGTCACCACGAACCGCCCGCCGCCGCCGTCCGCCAGCCATCCGGGCACGAGCGCCCGAGCGGCCCGTACGTGCGCCATCAGGTTGATGTCGATGACCCGCGCCCACTCGGCGTCGGTCGTCTCGAGCCCGTGCATCACGCCGACCCCTGCGTTGGCGACGTACACGTCGATCCGGCCGAGGTACGTCGTCGCCTCGGCCACCAGATGCGCGATCCCTCCCTCGCTCGCGCAGTCACCGGGCACGGCGAGGCCGCCGATCTCGGCCGCGACCGCCTCCGCTCCCGCGGCGTCGAGGTCGTTCACGACGACCCGCAGGCCCTCCGCGGCGAGGCGCCGGGCGATCGCCCGCCCGATGCCGCCGGCGGCGCCTGTGACGACTGCTCCGAGGGGCGCGCTGCTCACGGTTCCTCCTGGTTGCCCGGCTGATCGCCTCGCACGCTAGACCGGTCCGGCGCCCCGCGGGGCCCGTGGCGCCGGTCACCCTCCCCGTGCGCCCCGGTCCCGGCCGATTTCTGACTGACCGCCCGGACCTTGTACTCTCCTCGGCGGTGGCGTGTCCGAGCGGCCGAAGGAGCACGCCTCGAAAGCGTGTGAGGTGCAAGCCTCCGTGGGTTCAAATCCCACCGCCACCGCCATAACGACAGGAGCGCTCCCCTTCAGGGGAGCGCTCCTGTCGTTATGCCGGTGGCCCCTCTGATTTGGGAGGAGCACCGCCCACCCGGCGCCCCTGCCCCGCCCGATCCCCCCGGCCGAAGGCCGCTCCATCGCCGCGGGCCCGAGCGCCGCACCTGGCCGGCTCGACGGATCCCACCGCCACCGCGATGCGCGTGGACGTCGTACGCCGCTCGCCGCGTCGATGAAGGCCGGATTTGTTGCGCTCTTAGCAACGAAGGGCCCCTTCATGGCAAACGTGCGCGGGTCAGGAGCCGAGCAGCAGCCAGAGCACGAGCATGAAGGCGCCGATCAGCGCGACCCCGAGCGACAGCGCCTGCGGCGCCCTCCCGCGCGGCGGCAGCTCGCCGGCGCGGATCGCTCGGTCGGCTGCCTCATAGCGACGCCAGCCGGCCAGCGACGCGATCGACCCCGCGATGAGCAGCGCGAGGCCCAGCGGCACACGGGTGCGCAGCTCGGTGCCGAACTGCAGGACGGCGAGGCCGACGGCGACGAGCGAGAGCCCGGTGCGTGCCCAGGCCAGCACCGTGCGCTCGTTGGCGAGCAGGAACCGCGTGTCGACGTCGACGCGGTCGTGGTGCGTGCGCGTTGCCGGCTCGTCGCTGCTCACGTCCGCAGCCTAGAGCCGTGAACGCCGACGCCGGCGTGGTCCTGGCGGTTCGTCGTACGCCGGTCAGGGGCTGGCGGCGAGCACGAGGAACGCGGCCATGATCGCGAGGTGCACCGCGCCCTGCAGGCGCGTGGCGCGACCCGGTACGACGGTGAGCGCCCCGACCACGACCGTCAGGCCGAACAGCACGAGCTGCGTGGCGCCGAGCCCGAGCAGGAGCGGGCCGTCGAGCCAGATCGACGCGATGGCGATCACGGGGATGGTGAGACCGATGCTCGCCATGGCCGAGCCGAACGCGAGGTTGATCGCGACCTGGGTGCGGTTGCGGCGCGCGGCGCGGACGGCCGCGAGCGACTCCGGCAGCAGCACGAGCAGCGCGATGACCACGCCGACGACCGCCTGCGGCAGTCCGGCACCGGCTACGGCGTCCTCGATGAACGGCGACTCCACCTTCGCCAGCCCCACGACGACGACGAGCGAGAGCAGCAGCAGGCCGAGGCTCGACAGCGCGGCGCGCCCGGTGGGCGGATCGGCGTGGATGTCGGGGTCGTCGGCGTCGATCGGCACCTCGACGGGGAGGAAGAAGTCGCGGTGCCTCACCGTCTGGGTGATGACGAAGACGCCGTACAGCGCCGCGGACGCGAGCGCCGCGAACACCAGCTGCACGGTGTTGTACTCCGGCCCCGGGACGCTCGTGGTGAACGACGGGAGCACGAGCGTGAGCGTGGTCAGCGTCGCGACCGTGGCAAGGGCTGCGCCGCTGCCCTCGGCGTTGAACAGCGCCATGCCGTGCTTGCTCGACGCCGCGAGCAGCGAGATGCCGAGGATGCCGTTGCACGTGATCATCACCGCGGCGAAGACGGTGTCGCGCGCGAGGCTCGAGGCGCCCGTGCCGCCGGCCGACATCAGCGTGACGATCAGGCCGACCTCGATGATCGTCACGGCCACCGCGAGCGTGAGCGAGCCGAACGGCTCGCCGACCTTGTGCGCGATCACCTCGGCGTGATGGACGGCGGCAAGGACGGCGCCGCCGAGGGCGAGCGCGGCTCCGACTGCCGCGAGCACCGGCAGGTCGCGGCCCCACGTGGCCACGAGCACGACCAGCCCGATCACCGGGCCGAGGGTGGACAGCGTGGGCCAGCGGGACGTCGAGCTCGTCGCGGCTGCCATGGGTCGATCCTGCCCGAGGATCGGGTCGCCACCTATCCGGGCGCCGGCCGCCGGCCGCCGTGATGCGCGGGTGACGGCACCCCGGATCGATGCGGTGTGTGTGAAGGCCGGAATTGTTCGGCTCTATTGGATGAAGGTCGCCTTCATCGCAAACGGTGAGGCGGGCGGGGCCATGATGTGCGGCATGCCTGCGACACCCCTCACCGGTGACCTCGGCGCGACGTACGCCCGGGTGGGCGCCGCGCTCGACCTGTTCCTCACCGAGGACAGGCCCGACCCCGTCACGAGGCGGGCGGGCTGGACGAGCGCGCTCGAGCAGCCGCTGCCCGAGCACGGCGTGGGATCCGACGCCACGATGGCCGAGCTGCTCGACGTCGTCGTCCCGAACGGCACGCGGGTGTCCGACCCCGGCTTCTGGGGCTGGATCGTCACCGGCCCGTCGACGGTGCCGGCCGCGGCGGCCGCGGCCGCGCTGATCGCCGCGCCGCACCGCTACTCGATCACGGCGTCCAACCTGGTCGAGGACCTCTCGCTGCGCTGGCTGGCCGAGCTCTGCGGCCTCGGCGCGCACATGCGCGGCGTCTACTCCAGCGGCGGCTCGACCGCCAACCTCGTCGCCCTCGGCGCGGCCCGGCAGTGGGCGTTCGAGCAGCGCGGCCGCGACGTCGCGCGCGACGGCGTCGACGGCACCCCGCTCGCGCTCTACGCCTCGGCAGAGGTGCACCACACGATCCAGCGCAGCGCCGGGGTGCTCGGCATCGGCCGCGCGCAGGTGCGGATGGTGCCGGTGGACGCCGACCTCCGCATGCGCCCCGACGCGCTCGAGGAGCTGATCGCGCGCGACGTCGCCGACGGCGTCGTCCCCGTGGCTGTCATCGGCACGGCCGGCACCACCAATACCGGCGCGATCGACCCGCTCCGCGCGGTCGGCGAGATCGCGCACCGGCACGGCGCCTGGTTCCACGTCGACGGCGCCTACGGGCTGCCGGGCAGCCTCGACGAGCGCGTGCGCCCTTTGTACGACGGCCTCGAGCTGGCCGACTCCGCGATCGTCGACCCGCACAAGTGGCTCGGCGTACCGGTCGGCACCGGCGCCACCTTCGTGCGCGACCGCGAGCTGCTGCGCCGGGCATTCACCCAGGAGCCCGCCGACTACCTCGCCCCCCAGGAGAGCAGCGACGCCGACGCCCAGACCTCGCTCGACGCGATGGGCGTTCCGTACGCCGACCTCGGGGTCGAGCTGACCGCGCCGGCGCGCGGTGTGGCGGTCTGGGCCGTTCTGCGCGAGCTCGGCCGCGAGGGCGTGGCCGCGCGCATCCGGCAGGACGACGACTTCGCCCGCCGCGTGGCCGACGAGGTCCGCGCGCACCCGCGGCTCGAGCTGCTCACCGAGCCCACCCTGTCGATCGTGTGCTTCCGGTACGCGCCAGGGCACGGCGTCGACGACGACGAGCTCGACGCGCTGAACGCCGAGCTCGTGCACCGCCTGCACATCTCGACGCCATACGTGCCGAGCACCACCCGCGTCCGCGGCGTCCTCGCGATCCGGCCCTGCTTCGTCAACAGCCGCACCACCGACGAGGCGCTCGACGGCTTCACCGACACGGTCGTGGCCTTCGGTGACGCGCTGATCGCCGCCCGTCCCTGACCGACCCGCTCCGGATGCCTGTACGGCCTCTGTGCAGGCCTCCCGGCATCCAGTGCGGGGCCTTGCGGGGGCGGCGCCCGGGGTTCGGCACGCCCCGGTCACGTGCGGGTCCTACGCTGCCGCACATGGCTGATCTCCTCCTCGGCGGACGCATCGACCCGACGACGGGCGAGCGCACCGCCGACACCTCGAGCGTCCCGACGTCCGACCTGACCACGCACGGCGTCATCGTCGGCATGACGGGCTCGGGCAAGACGGGTCTCGGCGTCGTCCTCATCGAGGAGTGCCTGTCGGCCGGGGTGCCCACGATCCTGATCGACCCCAAGGGCGACCTCACGAACCTGTGCCTGATCTTCCCCGAGCTGCTCGGCTCCGACTTCCGCCCGTGGGTCAACGACAGCGACGCACGGAAGGCGGGCCTCGACCTCGACGCGTTCGCCGAGCAGCAGGCGACGTCGTGGCGCGACGGCCTCGGCGGCTGGGGCATCGCACCCGAGCGGCTGGCCGCGCTGCGCGAGAAGGTCGACTTCACCATCTACACGCCGGGCTCGTCGGCCGGTACGCCGCTCAACATCGTCGGCTCGCTCAACGCCCCGCCGGCGGGCACCGACCCCGAGGTGATGAGCGACGAGATCGACGGCTACGTCACCAGCCTGCTCGGCATGATCGGCGTCTCGGGCGACCCGCTCTCCTCGCGCGAGCACATCCTGCTGGCGAACATCATCCAGAACGCGTGGAGCCAGGGGCAGAACCTCGATCTCGGCCTGCTGCTCGCGCAGGTGCAGCAGCCCCCGATGCGCAAGCTCGGCTTCCTCGAGCTCGACGCGTTCTTCCCGCCGGCCGACCGCATGGCGTTCGCCATGAAGATCAACGGGCTGTTGGCATCCCCGTCGTTCGCCACGTGGCTCACTGGCGACCCGATCGACATCGAGTCGATGCTGCGTACGCCGGACGGCCGCCCGCGCTGCGCGATCGTGACGACCGCTCACCTCGACGACGAGCAGCGCCAGGCGGTCACCTCGCTGGTGCTCTCCAAGCTCGTCACGTGGATGCGCCGCCAGAGCGGCACCAGCGACCTGCGGGCGCTGCTCTACATGGACGAGGTCGCCGGCTACCTCCCGCCGACGGCGAACCCGCCCACGAAGAAGCCGATCATGCTGCTGCTCAAGCAGGCCCGAGCGTTCGGCCTCGGCGTGGTGCTCTCCACCCAGAACCCGGTCGACGTCGACTACAAGGCGCTGTCGAACGCCGGCACCTGGCTCATCGGCCGGCTGCAGACCGAGCAGGACAAGAACCGGCTCGTCGACGGTCTCTCGAGCGCCGCCGGCGGCGTCGACATCGGAGCGGTCAGCGACACGATCAGCAACCTCGGCAAGCGCCAGTTCCTGCTCAAGCGCGCGGGCAAGGACGTGCCCGAGGTGATGACCACGCGCTGGGCGATGAGCTATCTGCGCGGCCCGCTGACGCGCGACCAGATCGGCCGCGCGATGACGCCGACGGCTGCTCCCGAGGCGGCGGTGGCCGCACCCGTGGTCGGGGCGGCAGCGCTCGCATCCGCCACGGCTCCCGCCGTCGCACCCGCTGTGGAGCCCGCGGCCGCGACCGCGCCGGCGGCGGCGGCGTCGACCGCGGTGCCCGCTCCGGCCGCGCCGCCGGTGGTCGGCACGTCCACGCCCGCGGTCGCGGGCGATGACGAGACGCCCGTGATGCCGTCGGTCCCCGCGGGCGTGCCGGTCGCGTTCGTCGACCCGGCAGCGCCGTGGCTCGCGTCGGTGGGCTGCGTGCCCGGCGGCCAGCACCTGCGGGCCGGTGCCGTCGCGCGCGTGATGCTGCGCTACGACGACGTACCCGCCAACTACGTCCACGACGAGGAGTACGAGGCGGTCCTCACGACGCTGCCGCAGGTGCCGGCGTCCGCGGTGTTCACCGCCGTCGACTACGACGACCGCGACCTCGTGGCGAGCCCGCCCGTCGGCTCGGTCTACGCACTGCTGCCCGGCGAGGTGGTGAAGAAGCCGTACTGGACCGCCCTGCAGAAGGCGCTCGTCGACACCCTCGTGCGCACGCGCACCGAGGAGATCTACGTCAACAAGGCGCTCAAGGCCTACTCGCGGGCGGGCGAGACGCGCGGGGAGTTCATCGTGCGCTGCGAGGCCCTCGCGGGCGAGCAGGCCGACAAGGCCATGACTGCGCTGCGGACGAAGTACGCCACCAAGCTCGACTCCGCGCGCCTCAAGGTCACCGACGCCCAGATCGCCGCGCAGGGTGCCCGAGCCGAGTACGACGCCAACTTCGGCATGGCCGCTACGGTCACCTCCGCGCTGGGCAGTCTGCTCGGCGGACGCCGCAGCCGGTCGTCGATCACGTCGCAGGCGCGCAAGGAGGCCACCGCCTCGGCCAAGCTCGGGTCGACCGCCGCCAAGGCCGACGCCGCCGCCCGCGCCTACACCGACCTCGAGGCACGCCTCAACGAGGAGATCGTCGCGCTCGACGACCAGTGGAAGGCCACGGCGTCGACGGTCGAGACCAAGGCGGTGCCGCTGTCGAAGTC
>NZ_JBHSTI010000063.1:0-5882 GCF_042660085.1 Longivirga aurantiaca
GGGCCTCGGTCGTGCGGTCGGCGTCCGACCTGCCCGGCGCGATGATGGCGTCGTTCGCGTACGGCGACACCGCGCTCATCGAGCGGTTCGTCACCGGCACCGAGGTGGCGGTCTCGGTGGTCGACGACGGCAGCGGCCCCCGCGCCCTCCCCGTGGTGGAGATCGTGCCGGACGGCGGCTTCTACGACTACGGCGCGCGCTACACCGCCGGGGCGACCGAGTTCTTCGTGCCCGCGCGGCTCTCGGACGACGTGCTCGCCGCCTGCGCCGACGCGGCGACCACGGTGCACACCACCCTCGGGCTGCGGCACTGGTCGCGCGTCGACCTGATCGTCGACTCCGAGGGCACGCCGTGGTTCCTGGAGGTGAACGTCGCCCCCGGCATGACCGAGACCTCGACGTACCCCCAGGCCGTGGCGGCAGCCGGCCTCGACCTCGGCGAGCTGGTGGCCGGTCTCGTGAAGCAGGCGGTCGAGGGCTGATTCCCCTTGCGCTTCTAGGGGTTTCGGCGGTAACTAGCCGCGGTCGATGATGTCGACGATGCGGCGGAGGTCGTCGAGGGTCGCGAACTCGATCGACACCTTGCCCTTGCTCTTGCCGGCCTCGACCTTCACCCGGGTCTCGAGGCGGTCCGACAGCCGGCTCGCGATGTCGTCCAGGCCCGGCATCGACGGCGTGCGCGGGCGCGAGACGCGCACCCGCTCGCGGCCGTCGGCCTCGCCGACCGCCACGATCTCCTCGACCGAGCGCACCGACAGGCCCTCGGCCACGATGCGGGTGGCGAGGCGGTCCATGGCGTCGGTGTCGTCGAGGGCCAGCAGGGCGCGGGCGTGGCCGGCCGAGAGGACACCCGCGGCGACGCGGCGCTGCACGGGTGCGGGCAGGCGCAGCAGGCGCAGCGTGTTGCTCACCTGCGGACGGCTGCGGCCGATGCGGGCGGCGAGCTCCTCCTGCGTGCAGCCGAAGTCGTCGAGCAGCTGCTGGTAGGCCGCGGCCTCCTCGAGCGCGTTGAGCTGGGCGCGGTGGAGGTTCTCGAGCAGGGCGTCGCGCAGGAGCACGTCGTCCGCGGTCTCGCGGATGATCGCCGGGATGCGCTCGAGGCCGGCGAGGCGGCTCGCGCGCCAGCGGCGCTCGCCCGCCACGAGCTCGAACGGCACGGCCGAGTCGGGGCCGGCCGGGCGGACGACGACCGGCTGCAGCAGGCCGATCTCCTTGATCGAGAAGACGAGCTCGGAGAGCGCCTCCTCCTCGAACACCTCGCGCGGCTGGCGCGGGTTGGGCGTGATGTCGTCGAGCGGGATCTCGGCGTACCGGACCCCCGCGACGTCCTGCAGCGAGGAGTCGTCCGCCGGCACGGGGGCGGCGGAGAAGAAGGCGTCGACCGGGTGCGGGTCGGTGGCGTTGGCGGCCACCTGCACGGCGGGCACGGGCGGGGCGTCGCGCGAGCCGGTGAGGTCGGCGGCGTCGGTGCCCTCGGGCGATCCTGCCTCCGGCTTGGGCGCGCTGGGGATGAGCGCCCCGAGCCCACGACCGAGCCCACGTCGCTGGTTCACCCTGCCGCTCCCTTCCTCGCCGTGCCTCCGGTGCGTGACCCTACCTGCCGACACCGACCGCGCCCGCGCTGCGGGTGGTCGGCCGCTGCTGCGGTGCTATCTGGCTTCAGGCGCCGCAGAAGCTGGTGCTGGGGACCCGTACCCGCCTCCAGGCAGCACCTGGCGGGCCAGTTCGCGAGCCGCCTCGAGGTAGGAGAGCGCCCCGCTGCTGCCCGGGTCGTAGGTCATGACCGTCTGCCCGTACGACGGCGCCTCGGACACGCGCACCGAGCGCGGGATGGCCGTGCGCAGGACGCGCTCGCCGAAGTGGCTGCGCACCTCCTCGGCCACCTGGGCGGCCAGGCGGGTGCGGGCGTCGTACATCGTGAGCAGGATCGTCGAGACGTGCAGCGTGGGGTTGAGCTCCTCGGTGACGAGGCCGACCGTGCGCAGCAGCTGGCCCAGGCCCTCGAGCGCGTAGTACTCGCACTGGATGGGGATCAGCACCTCGTCGGCGCAGACGAGCGCGTTGAGGGTGAGCAGGCCGAGGCTGGGCGGGCAGTCGATGAGCACGTAGTCGAGCCGGCCGTGCGCCTGCTCGTGCACCCCGATGTACGCCGCGACTGCCTTGCGCAGCTTGTGCTCGCGGGCCACGGACGACACGAGCTCGATCTCGGCGCCGGCGAGGTCGAGGGTGGCTGGAGCGCACCAGAGGCCGTCGTGGTCGACGACAGGCACGACCACCTCGACGAGGGGGCGGCCCTCGATGAGCACGTCATAGATGCTCGGGATCTCGGCGTGGTGCTCGACCGACAGCGCGGTGGACGCGTTGCCCTGGGGGTCGAGGTCGATCACGAGCACCTCGAGGCCCTGCAGGGCGAGGGCTGCCGCCAGGTTGACCGTGGACGTCGTCTTGCCGACGCCGCCCTTCTGGTTGGCCACGGTGAGCACGCGCGGGCGCGGCGGCTTGGGGAGGTCCTCGCCGAACCTGCGGTGCTTCACGGCCACGGCCACCTCGGCCGCCCGGGCGAGCGGGGTGTCGAAGATGGATTCCTCGGCGTCGGCGGGCGTCTGCACCTCAGCCTCAGCCTGGGGCTCGACCGAACCCTCGACCTCGGCCGTCGCGAGGGGCTGCTCGGTGCTCATGCGGGCCCCTCCTTCCGGGTGTCGGTGTCGGTCGTGCGATCCGCAGTCTGGTGGGGAGCGGGGTCCGGGGGCCAACCCAGGCCGCTGGGGCTCGTGCGCGGGGCGGCCAGCGGCCACCCGAGCCCGGGCGCCGCACCGGTCGGTGCTGCGCTGCTGGAGGGCGTGCTCATCGCGATCCCTTCCGCCGTCCGGCGGTCATCCGGACCACCCGCACCACGGTGGTGGGCGGGTCGACCACGCCGGCGCCGCAGGTGAGCACTTCGGCATTGCCGCCGCCCACCTTCTCCAGCGCCACCAGGGAGGCTGCGACCTCCTCGGCCGCCCCCTCCCCCTTGAGCGCCAGCAGGACTCCCCCTGCCCGGGCGTGCGGGAGGGTCCAGCCGGCGAGCCGATCCAGGGGCGCCACCGCACGGGCGGTGACGACATCGACCGACAGGCTGACGTCCTCGGCGCGGCCGCGCAGCACCTCCACCCGGCCGGCGAGGCCGAGAGCCTCGACCGCCTCGGAGAGGAACGTCGCGCGCCGCAGGAGCGGCTCGACGAGCACCACGGAGAGGTCCGGGCGCACCAGCGCGAGCGGGAGGCCGGGCAGGCCTGCCCCCGACCCGACGTCGGCCACGCTCGATCCCTGGGGCACGAGCTCCTCGAGCACCGCGCAGTTCGCCACGTGCCGGCTCCACAGCCGCGCGGTCTCGCGCGGGCCGATGAGGCCGCGCACCACGCCGTCACCGGCGAGGAGGTCGGCGTACGCCGCCAGCCCCGCGGCCGCAGCCGGGTAGCGCTCCGCCAGCCGGGCCTGCACCTCACGGTCGGCCGGCTCACGGGAGTCCTCCCCCGGATGCACGTCGGTCACGGTGTCGTCGGCCTGCTCAGGCCGACGGCAGGACGACGACGTAGCGGTGGGGCTCGACGCCCTCGGACTCGCTGGTGAGGCCCGCGGCGGCGACAGCGTCGTGGACGACCTTGCGCTCGAAGGGGCTCATCGGCTCGAGGCGCACGGCCTCGCCGCTCTCCTTCGCACGGGCGGACGCCTCGCTGCCGAGCGCGGTGAGCTGCTCGCGGCGGGCAGCGCGGTGGCCGGCCACGTCGAGCATGAGGCGCGAGCGCTCGCCGGTCTCGCGGGTGACCGCGAGGCGGGTGAGCTCCTGGAGGGCATCGAGGACCTTGCCGTCCTGGCCGACGAGGTGCTCGATGTCGCCCCCGACGATGCTCACGAGGGCACGGTCGCCCTCGACGTCCATGTCGATGTCGCCGTCGAGATCGGCGATGTCGAGCAGGCCCTCGAGGTAGTCGGCGGCGATGTCACCCTCGCGCTCGAGGGCGTTGGCCTTTGTTTCACGGGAAACGGGGGCCTCGGTGGTGGTGTCGGTCGTGTCGCTCATGAGTCGTCTTTCTGGCTCGGGTGCCCGGGGCACCGGACGATCAGGTGCGGGGCGCACCTCGGGTTCGGGTGTTTCACGGGAAACCTGGAGACGCAGCCCTCAGGGCGGCGTGTTTCACGGGAAACGGTCAGGCGGTCGGTTCTGGCTCAGGCGTGCCGGGCTCGCGCGGGGTGTCGCCCGTGCTCGACTGGCCCTGCTGCCCCGGCTGGCCGGCCTGCCCTGGCTGCTTCTTCTGCCGGGTGCTGCGGGTCTGCTTCTTGGGCTGCTGGCGCGGAGCGGGGGGAGCGACGGTCGGGGGCGGCGGGGCCTCGGGGTCGACGCCGCCGTTCTTCTTGGCGCGCTTGGCCGCCTCGCGCCTCTCCCAGGCCTCGTACGCCGGGGTGTCGGGCTGCGGGTTGTTGCGGATCACGTAGAACTGCTGGCCCATCGACCACAGGTTCGTGGTGAGCCAGTAGATGAGGACGCCGACGGGGAAGTTGATGCCCGTGACGGCGAAGATCACCGGGAAGACGTACAGCAGGATCTTCTGCTGCTGCACCATCGGGTTGTCCTTGGCGCTGTTCTTCACGATCAGCTGGCGCTGGGTGAGGAACGTCGTGATCGTCATGAGGATGATGAGGACCGCGGTCAGGATGCGCGTCGCGGTCGGGTTGGGCGTCTCGTCCGCACCCATGAAATAGGCGTAGATGGGGACGCCGAAGAGCTCGGCGTTCTGCGCCTGCTCCACGAGCTCAGGGGTGAGCACACCCTTGGCCTGGCCCATGGCGATGCCCTGCAGCACCTGGAACAGCGCGAAGAAGATGGGCGCCTGGGCCAGGATCGGCAGGCACGACGACAGCGGGTTGGTGCCCGTGTCCTTGTAGAGCGCCATCATCTCCTGGCTCTGGCGCTCGCGGTCGCCCGCGTACTTGGCCTGGATCTCCTTGATCTTCGGCTGCAGCAGCTGCATGTTGCGCTGGCTCTTGATCTGCCGGACGAACAGCGGGATCAGGAGGATGCGGATCACGATCACGAGGCCGACGATCGCGAAGGCCCAGGCCCAGCCCGAGCTCTCACCGAAGATCAGGCCCGTGACCTTGTGGAACTGGACGAGGACCCAGCTGACGGCGTACTCGAGCCAGTTGAGGGGATTCCAGTTCACGCGGCACTCCGGTCGGTGGTGGGGTCGCCAGGCGTGCCGGCGCTAGGGGGGTTCGGGGGAGCGATCTCGCTCGGAAGGTCGTCCCGGCTGGTGAGCGGGACGTAGGGCTCGGGCTTCCAGGCGCCCTTCGCGGGAACGTGGTCGACGCCGCCGGGGTTCCACGGGTGGCAGCGGCAGAGCCGGGAGGTCGCGAGCACCGTGCCCTTGGTGGCACCGTGCACCCGGATCGCCTCGAGGGCGTACGACGAGCACGAGGGGTAGAACCGGCAGCGCTGCCCGAGCATCGGGCTGATGAGACGTCGGTAGCCGACGATCAGACCGGTGAGCAGCAGGCCGAGGGCCCGGCCGACGGTCGCGCCGAGGAACCGGCGTACCGCAGAGACGGCAGCGGTCATGGGGCAGCACCCGCAGCTGCGGTCTCCGAGCGCAGGGACGCCTTGCGCAGCGCGCTGGCCAGCGCTCCGTCGAGATCGACGGCGAGCTCGACCGAGGTGGCGCGGGCGGAGTCGGGCAGCGCCCGCACGACCACGCTCGACCCGACCGGGAGGTCGCCGAGGCGGGGGGCCATGAGGTGCCGGAGCTTGCGGGCGACGGCGTGGCGCACGACGGAGCCGCCGACGGCCTTGCTCACGACGAATCCCGCCCGCGGGCTCTGCCCGGGGCGGGATGAAGGGGCGGTGT
>NZ_JBHSTI010000064.1:0-1336 GCF_042660085.1 Longivirga aurantiaca
CGCTTCGACCGGCCCTACCTCCTTGCCATGGCGAACGCCGGCCCCGGCACCAACGGGTCGCAGTTCTTCATCACGGTGACGAGCACGCCGCACCTCAACATGAAGCACACGATCTTCGGCGAGGTGGCCGACGCCGAGAGCCGCGCGGTGGTCGACGCGATCGCCACCACGCAGACCGGTCGCATGGACCGTCCTGCCTCCGACGTCGTCATCGAGTCCGTAACGGTCGAGGATGTCGACGCCTGATCCGAGCTCGGCGCCGGGGGTGCCGGTCTGCTACCGGCACCCCGACCGCGAGACCTACATCCGCTGCGCGCACTGCAACCGGCCGATCTGCCCGGACTGCATGACGTCCGCGTCGGTCGGCTTCCAGTGCCCGGAGTGCATCGCCGAGGCCCGGGCCACCGCGCGCCCCACCCGCAGCAGGCTCGGCGCCAAGGTGCCGACCAAGCCGTACGTCACCTACTCGCTGATCGTCGCGTCCCTGATCGGCTTCGGTCTGCAGTACCTCGGCGGCTTCAACGCGATGATCTACGAGTTCGGCATGCTGCCGATCGCCATCGCCGACGGCAACGAGTACTACCGCCTGATCACCTCGATGTTCCTGCACGGCTCGCTGCTGCACATCGGCTTCAACATGCTCGTGCTGTGGTCGCTCGGGCCGTCGATCGAGAACCTCCTCGGGCACCTGCGCTACGCCACGCTGTACCTGGTCGCCGGGCTCGGCGGTTCGGTCGCGTCGTTCTGGTTCACCGGTGTCGTGACGCCGTCGATCGGCGCGAGCGGCGCGATCTACGGCCTGTTCGGTGCGTGGGTCGTGATCGGGCGCCGGCTCAACCTCGACCTCACCCAGGTGCTCGGCCTCATCGCGATCAACATCGTGATCGGGTTCATCGTGCCCAACGTCGACTGGCGGGCCCACCTCGGCGGCCTCGTGACCGGCGCCATCGTCGCGGCCGTCTTCGTCTACGCGCCCCGCAGCGGACGCACCGCGGTGCAGGTGGTCGGCGTGCTCGCGGTCCTCGGCGTCCTCGTCGTCGCAACCCTCGTGCGGGATGCCGCGATCATGGCCGACCCGGCCGTGCAGGCCGTCCTCGACCAGTACGGGCAGTTCTGGAAGAACCTCGACCCCGGGCTGGGCCAGTAGCCCGGTCGTACGGCTCGCAGCGCCCCACCCCGTGCCGGATCGGTACCGGCCTGGGTTAGCGTTCGGTAACAGCGCGGTCCCGACCCTGGGCCGCGACCGCGAGGAGGACCTGCCATGAGCCAGCGCGACGCCGTCATCGTCGAAGCCATCCGTACGCCGGTCGGCGTCGGCAAGCCGGGCAAGGGGGCC
>NZ_JBHSTI010000065.1:0-15285 GCF_042660085.1 Longivirga aurantiaca
CGACGCGGTCGCCTAGAAGGCGGCCTCGTCGACGTCCATGAGGTCGTTGTCCGCGGCCTCGGCGATGGTGCGCTCGGCCGTGAGCAGCGGGAAGCGCTGCGCCGCGAAGAACTTCGCCGCAGCGATCTTGCCGGTGTAGAAGTCGCGGTCCTTGTCCGACACGTCGCCGGCGAGGGCCTCCACCGCGACAGCCGCCTGGCGCAGGAGCAGCCAGCCGATGATGAGGTCGCCGAGGCAGAGCAGCAGGCGTGTGGTGTGCTGTCCGACCTTGTAGAGCTCGGTCTTGTCCTGCTGCGACTTCATCGCGTAGCCGCCGAGCGTGCCGACGATGCCCTGCACGTCCTCGAGCGCCTTGCCCAGCATCTCGCGCTCCTTGGCGAGCTTGCCGTTGCCGGCGTCGCCCTTGGCGAAGTCCTGGATCTCGCCGCCGACGCGCGTGAGCGCCTGGAACTGGTCGCGCACCATCTTGCGGAAGAACAGGTCGAGGCCCTGGATCGCCGTGGTGCCCTCGTAGAGCGTGTCGATCTTGGAGTCGCGCATGTACTGCTCGATCGGGTAGTCCTGCAGGAAGCCCGAGCCGCCGAGCGTCTGCAGCGACTGCGTGAGCTGCTCGAACGAGCGCTCCGAGCCGACGCCCTTCACGATCGGGAGCAGCAGGTCGTTGACGCGCTCGGCGAGGTCGAGGTCGACCTCGGCGTCGCCGCCGAGCAGGTTGAGCTCGACCTGGTCCTGCCACCACGCCGTGTAGTGCACGAGAGCGCGCATGCCCTCGGCGTACGACTTCTGCAGCATGAGGCTGCGGCGGACGTCGGGGTGGTGCGTGATGGTCACGCGCGGCGCGTCCTTGTCGGCGAACTCGGCGAGGTCGCCGCCCTGCACGCGGTTCTTGGCGTACTCGAGGGCGTTCAGGTAACCGGTCGACAGCGTGGCGATCGCCTTGGTGCCCACCATCATCCGGGCGTACTCGATGACCTTGAACATCTGCGCGATGCCGTCGTGCACGTCGCCCACGAGCCAGCCGACAGCCGGCTCCTTGTCGCCGAAGGTGAGCTCGCAGGTCGTGGAGACCTTGATGCCCATCTTCTTCTCGACGTTGGTCGTGTAGACGCCGTTGCGCTCGCCGGTGAGCTCACCCGTCGCGTGGTCGAAGTGGAACTTCGGGACGACGAACAGCGAGAGGCCCTTCGTGCCGCCGCGCGCGCCCTCGGGGCGCGCGAGCACCAGGTGCACGATGTTCTCGGTCATGTCGTGCTCGGCGGAGGTGATGAACCGCTTCACGCCGGTGATGTGCCAGGTGCCGTCGGCCTGCTGCACGGCCTTGGTGCGGCCGGCGCCGACGTCGGAGCCGGCGTCGGGCTCGGTGAGCACCATGGTGGCGCCCCACTGGCGCTCGATCATGATCTGGGCGATCTTCTTCTGCTCCTCGTTGCCGAGGTGGTCGAGGATCGCGGCGAAGCCGGGGCCCGACATGTACATGAACGCCGGCGGGTTGGCGCCGAGCATGAGCTCGCTCGCGGCCCAGCGCAGCGAGGGCGGGGCGCCCGGGCCGCCGAGGTGCTTGGGCAGGTCGAGGGTCCAGAAGTGGGAGTCCATCAGCGCCTTGTACGACGCCTTGAAGCCCTCGGGCATCGTGACCGTGCAGGCGACCGGGTCGTAGACCGGCGGGGTGCGGTCGGCCTCGACGAACGACGCGGCCAGCGGGCCGGTCGCGAGGCGCTCGACCTCGACGAGGGTGTGCCGCGCGGTCTCGACGTCGAGGTCGGCGAACGGGCCGTGGCCCAGCCTGTCCTGCGCCCCGAAGACCTCGAAGAGGTTGAACTCGATGTCGCGCAGGTTGGACTTGTAGTGGCTCATGGCCCGGTCTCCCGTGTTCGGCCAGCCGGGAGCGGCTGGCGGTTACCCGTCGGTAACCCATGATGCTACCGACCGGTAACTCCCGCAAGACCACCCGGGTCACGAATCCGCTGAGAGCGCGTCGTCGCAGGTCAGAGCCCCGAGTTACTGCCCACAGTGGGGTGTTGAACGCGCCTGTAGCCCCACTTCGGGCAGTAGCTCGCGCACGGTCCAGCTCACACGGGGGTGTCGCGGCGGCGCCAGCCCGCGAGCCCGACGAGCGACAGGGCGACGGCGATGAGCAGGAGCGAGGCCAGCGGGACGACGGCGTCGCCCGTGACGGGCAGCCGCGGCGACCAGTGCAGCGGGGACAGGCCCATCAGCCATCCGGGCGCCCCCCACAGCGATCCGAACTCGCCGAGCGCCACGAACGCCACGAGCAGCCCCCACGCCAGACCCGAAGCGCGGGGGACCCACCCGAAGAGGAGCAGGACGAGGCTGGTCACGACCCAGGCGGCGGGCACCTGGGCAAGCCCCGCAACCACGATGCGCGAGATCTGCCCGGTGTCGCCGAGGGACTGCGCCGCCGCGGCACCGAGTGCGAGGCCGACCAGCAGCATCAGCGCCGCGACGCCGCACCATGCGATGACGTAGTGGCTCAGCGCCCACCGCGTGCGCGTCGTCGAGGTGGCGAGCAGAGGCTCGAGCCGGCCCTCGACCTCTTCCGAGCGCAACCGCTCGGCGGCCGATATGCCGTACGCCGCAGCGATGGCGCCGATGATCGCGACCTCCGCGCCGAGGAACCCGTCGACCAGGATGCCGGAGCCGCCGATCTTGTCGAAGAGCTCGCGCATCTCCTCCGACGTGATGAGGTCGTCGACGGTGCTGGCCAACGAACCGAGCAGCGCACCGAACACCACGAACGCGGTCGCCCATGCGATGAGCGAGCGCCCCTGCAGGCGCCACGCCAGCGACCCGATCCCGGACAGTGCTCCGCGCGCAGGCCCTCGCCGGTCCGCGCGCAGGCCCGCCCCGAGGTCGCGAGCGGCCCTCAGCCGGTAGGCGACCGCCATCAGGACCGCCGTCACCAGCAGGGGGAGGAGAAGGACCGACCAGCGATCACCGGCGTACGCGCGCAGCTGCTGGTTCCACCCGATCGGCGACAGCCACGACAGCCACGACGGGCCCGGCTCGGCGAGATCGCCGACGGCGCGCAGCCCGTAGGTCACCGCGATCACGAGGAGCCCGATCCCGCGTGCAGTCCGGGCGTTCGTCGTCAGCTGCGCGACCACTGCGCCCACGGAGGCGTACACGATGCCCGTTGCCGCCCATCCGGCACCGAACGCGAGCGATCCCACGAACGGCAGCCCGGACGCAGTGTTGGCGATGGTGGTGAGTACGCCGATGGACACGCTGGCGATGGCCGCGAGCAGGAGGGCGGCCGTCAGGGGCGCATCGCGGCCGAGGCGGCCTCCGCTGAGCAGCTCCAGCCGACCCGGTTCCTCCTCCGCCCGGGTGTGCCGGATCACCAGGAACAGCATGACGATTCCGATGATCGCGGCGCCGAACGCGGTGAGCTTGATCATCGAGAGCGCACCGATCGACTGCGGGTCGTAGACCCGGCCGTACAGCGCGACGATCGCTGCGGAGGAGTTGATCGCCTCTGCGGCGACCAGCCGCTGCTCCTCGGTCGGGTACAGGTCGACTGTCGCCGCCGCGGAGAGCCCTGCCATCCCTGCCATGCCGAGCACCCACGCCGGCACGAGGATGCGGTCGCGCCGCGCGGCCAGGCGCAGCATCGTGCCGAGGCCGGCCTGCGTGTCAGGCATCCGGTGCCGCCTCCGTCGTCGCCAGCTCGTAGTGGCCGAGGAACAGCTCCTCCAACGACGGCGGGCGGCTCTCAAGCGTGACGATCCCTGCCGCCGCGAGGTGCGACACCAGCTCGTTGAGCGCCCGAGGCTCGACGGTGCAGTGCAGCTCGTTGCCCTGATGGCGGACGTCGTGGAGCCCGTCGACGTCCTCGATGCCGTGCAACGTGTGCTCGGTGACGGCCACGACGGTCATGCGCTGCAGGTGCCGGAGGTCGGCGAGCGAGCCGGTCTCCACGGTGCGACCCGCACGGACGATCGACACGCGGTCGCACACGGCGTCGACCTCGGCGAGCACATGGCTGGACAGCAGCACTGTCCGGCCGTCGGTGCGCAGCCGCCGGACGTAGCCGCGGAAGCTCTCCTCCATCAGCGGGTCGAGGCCGCTCGTCGGCTCGTCGAGGAGGAATACCTCGGCGTCCGAGGCGAGGGCGGCGACGAGGGCGACCTTCTGGCGGTTGCCCTTCGAGTACGACCGCGACTTCTTCGTGGGGTCGAGCTCGAACATCTCGAGCAGCTCGTCACGCCGGGTCCGGTCGTGGCCGCCCTGCAGCCGCCCCATGAGGTCGATGACCTCGCCGCCGGTGAGGTTGGGCCAGAGCGCGACATCGCCCGGGACGTAGGCCAGGCGCGCGTGCAACGCGGTGCTGTCGCGCCAGGGGTCCATGCCGAGCACGACCGCTGCCCCCGCATCGGCCCGGGCCGTGCCCAGCATCACGCGCAAGGTCGTCGTCTTCCCCGCGCCGTTCGGGCCGAGGAACCCGTGCACCTCGCCGCGGCGTACCTGCAGGTCGAGGCCGTCGAGCGCCTTCGTCGTCCCGTAGTGCTTGACGAGGCCCTGGATGTCGATGACTACGTCTGTGCCCACGCGTCCTTCCTACTCCTCCATGGACGCCGATGGGGCAGCAGCAGAAACCGACGAGACGACAGGGCGATCCCGGGCCTACCGTGGTGTCGAGAGCGCGCCGTCCGGCGCCGCACCTGAGGAGGACGTCATGGCTGCCCGAATCTCTGCCGGCGTCCCCGGGATCGCCTGCGGCTGAGCCGTTCTCGCTCGCCGTACCTCCCGCTCGACCCCGGCCTCCCCGACCGCAGCCCGCGCGCACGGCGCAGCGGGCCCACCGCTGGAGCCCAGGTGTCCACTGCTGTCCCGTCCCTCGCCGATCTCGGCTGGGACCCGTCCTTCCTCCCCGATCCGTCCGACGACGACGTCCGCCCAGCGCGCGTCACGCTGCAGGGCCGCGACGTGTGGCGCGTGCACGACGGCGCAGCCGAGCACAGCGTCGGGGTCCGCGGCCGGCTGCGTGCCGAGCCCGGGTCGTTGCCCGTCGCGGGCGACTGGGTGCTGCTCGCCGGCGGTGCCGCCGACCCCGTGATCGAGGCCGTGCTGCCCCGCCGTACGACGCTCGCGCGCAAGCAGGCCGGGCAGCGCACGGTCGAGCAGGTGATCGCCGCGAACGTCGACCTGGTGCTCGTCTGCGCCCCGGCGCACTCGCTCAACGCCCGACGCCTCGAGCGCGAGCTCACCGTCGTCTGGGAGTCGGGCGCGATGCCGGTCGTGGTCGTCACGAAGTCCGACCTCCTGCACGGCGACGTCGCGCAGACGCTCGACGAGGTGCGCTCCGTCGCGATCGGGGTCGAGGTGCTCGCGGTGTCGTCGTACGACGGCGACGGCCTCGACGTCGTGCGCGCGCTCATCCCGCCCGGCGTCACCGGCGCTGCGATCGGGCCGTCGGGCGCAGGGAAGTCGACGCTCGTGAACGCGCTCGTCGGCCATGAGGTGCTGGCCACCACCGCGGTGCGCAGCGACAACCGCGGAGTACACACGACGTCGGCCCGGCACCTGGTGCCGCTGCCAGGCGGCGGCCTGGTGCTCGACACCCCGGGGATGCGCGAGCTGGTGATCTGGGCCGACGACGACGCGCTCGAGGCGACGTTCGTCGACGTCGACACGCTCGCCGCCGGCTGCCGCTTCAGCGACTGCGGCCACCACTCGGAGCCGGGGTGCGCGGTGCTCGCCGCGGTCGAGGCTGGCGAGCTCGACGAGGACCGCCTCGAGTCGTGGCGCAAGCTGCAGCGCGAGCTCGCGCACCTCGCCCGCAAGCAGGACGCACGGCTCGCCTCGGAGGAGCGCAGGCGCTGGGCCCAGCTGACGCGCGAGGGCCGCTCGCGCTCCCGCCCCTGATCGATCTGGATGCCTCGGAGGCACCTAGAGCGGACTCTCAGGCATCCAGATCGGGTGAGGCTCAGGCGGTCTGGGCGTCGGTCTCGTCGGGGACGCAGCAGAACGTGCGGCGGTAGGCGAGCGGCGAGGTGCCGCGGATCCGGCCGAAGTGGTGGCGCAGGACGGTGCCCGAGCCGAAGCCGACCTTCGTGGCGATCTCGTCGACGCCGAGGGTGGTGTCCTCGAGGAGCCTGCTCGCGGCGTCGACTCTGCGGGAGATCAGCCAGGAGTACGGCGTGGTGCCCGCCTCCTCGCGGAAGCGCCGCGCGAAGGTGCGCGGGCTCATGAGCGCATGCTGCGCCATGTCGTCGACGCCGATCTCCTCGTCGAGGTGCGCGAGCATCCAGTCGAGCGTGGGGCCGAGGCCATCCTCGCTCGTGACGGGGATGGGCAGGGCGACGTACTGCGCCTGGCCGCCGTCGCGGTGCGGCGGCACCACCATGCGCCGCGCGATCGCGTTCGCGACGCGCGAGCCGTAGTCCTGGCGCACCACGTGCAGGCAGAGGTCGATGCCGGCCGCGGTGCCCGCGCTCGTGAGGATCTGGCCGTCCTCGACGTAGAGGACGTCGGGCTGCACGTCGATCGTCGGGTAGCGCCGGGCGAAGTCCTCGACGTAGCGCCAGTGCGTCGTCGCCTTGCGCCCCTCGAGCAGTCCGGCGGCAGCGGCGACGTACGAGCCGGTGCACACGGTGAGGATGCGCGCGCCACGGGCCACGGCTGCATGCAGCGCCTCGACCACGTCGGGGGCGAGCACGAGGTCGACCCCGGGCTCCTCGTCGAGACCGAGGGCCGGGATGCAGATGATGTCCGCCGTCGCGACGCGGTCGAGCCGGTGCTCGGGCAGGAGGTCCATGCCGCCGTACGACGCGTGCACGCGCTCGTGCACCGAGGCGACGGCGAAGTCGAAGGCGGGCACGCCGTCCTCGGTGCGGTCGACGCCGAACACCTCGTAGACGACGCCGAGCTCGAACGGTGCGTACGTCTCGCCGACGAGCAGGGCGACGACGTCACGGGCGGGTGCGGCCATGGGAGGAGGATGCCGCATCACTGGCAGGAAGTCTACGTGGACTGGCTTTCCTGCCACTGGTGACAGGATCCCTACGCGAGCAGGATTACTGCCATGACCACCGCAGCGTTCCTCCTCCTCCTGCTGCTCGCGACCACCGCCCTCGCCGTGGTCGCCGTCGTCCGGGCCGTGCGCCGGGACCCCGCCCGTCACGTCCCGTGCTCCGCGTGCGACGCCTTCGCCCCCCGGTGGAACGACGGCGGCGTCGGCCGCTGGTCGGTCTGACCCGCCGCGGACCGAACCGCCCGGACACGCACCGCGTGCCCGGGCGGTCGCGCGTCAGACGACCGAGCCGTCCGGGGCCTCACCCGGGGAGGTGGTGCGTCGGACCCGTGCGGTGCGCTCGCGGCACGCGCAGAGCGTGGGCCGACGGGTACGCGGCGCCGCCTTCGTCGGCTGACACAGAGTGACGATGAGTATGGGCCGTTCGGCTGACTGGGACACAGCGAGCAGATGAGGTTCGGGGAGCGGCACCTCTATGAACAGGGATGATTACACAGAGTGAAATAGCCGAGAGAATGTGGAACTCACCGTGCGTAAGTGGTCGTCGAGGCGAAACAGTGGCCTTGCTTGAGCAAACCATGAGGTTGCGTGACGGGGACCCGCACCGCTGGCTCATGGACCAGTCCTAGGGGAAGGACGTCCATCGCATGAACATCAACGCACGAGCCCGGAGGGCCGTCGGCACCATCGCCGCCGGGACCCTTCTCGTGGCAGGCCTCGCCGCAGTGTCGGCGCCGCTCGCATCCGCTGCTCCGCCGGCACCCGTTTCGGGCGCCGTGAGCACCACCATCAACGCCAACGCCGACCTCGACGTCGCCGGTGGCGTGACCCTGGAAGACCTCTGCAAGAACGGCAACCCCGAGGTCAACTGCAACCAGTACGGCGACAAGTCGTACGTCTGGCTCTCGGGCCTGCCGGACAGCGCGGGCGTCAACGACGGAACGTACTTCTTCGCCGTGGTCGTCCCAGGGGGGCAGGGCGCGAACGCCACCGCCAACCCCAACGACGGCACGGACAAGAACCTGTCTGACACCGTCGCCGCACCGTGGACCTCCGGCGACCTGAACGCCGACGGCACGGCCGTCGGCTCGGGCGACGCCTACACCAACCGCACCTTCACCGTGACGAACGGCGTCATCAGCTACAGCGGCTCGCACACGTTCGACGACAACAAGATCCGTCTGATGCCGTACGACGACACCACGAACCCGGGCGGCGTCTACATCCTCGCGGTCTGCAAGATCGCCGGAGAGCTCGACACCGCCTTGGGCCTCCCGGGTGTGAACCCGTCGACGTGCAAGTACGACGCGTTCATGGTGCGGACGGGCGACGAGGAGCGGCCGCCGGCCGCCGACCTCACCGTGGTCAAGGACGCCGAGGGCTCGTACGACACCACGTACGCGTGGGAGATCGACAAGTCCGTGGTGGGTCCCGACGAGATCAAGAAGGTCGGCGGCAACGCCACCTTCAACTACAAGGTCGAGGTCACGCACGACGACGGCACGGTCTCGGACATCAAGGTCACCGGTGAGATCACGGTGACCAACCCCAACGACGCCGCAGTCTCCGGGGTCGACATCGACGACGTCCTCAGCGACGGCACCGTCTGCACCGTGACCGGCGGAACGGACGCGACCATCCCGGGCTCTGCGGGCGGCGAGCCCGGTGAGGCGACCTTCGCGTACGAGTGCGATCTCTCCGCGCTCCCGGCCGACGATGAGCCGCTCTCGAACGTCGTCACGGTCACCTGGCCCGACCAGGACCTCGGCGATGCCGGGTACCTGCTCGGCGGCTACGCCCAGAACATGTTCGAGGAGATCGTGTTCACCGGCACGGACGTGAACGGCTGCGTCGTGGTCGATGACTCGTTCCACCTCTCCACGGTCGCTGCTCCCGCCGGCACCGTCCTCGCCACCGTGTGCGCCGACGGCACGTCGTCCGGCGTGTCCGCGAGCAACCCGGCGGTCTCCGTCGCGTACGCGGCAGCCACCGCCACCACGCCGGGCACGTTCACCCTCACCTACGGGCGAACCGTGCCGGTCCCGACGTACGGCTGCGTGCAGTACGACAACACCGCGACGTTCACCGCCACCGATGACGACGAGGTCACGGGTGAGGACAGCGCCTCGGTGACGGTCTGCGGGCCGATCAACACGGGCGCGAAGACGATGGGCTTCTGGCAGAACAACAACGGCCAGAGGATCGTCGCCGGCGCGGGCACCCCGTCGGGCTCCACGGTCTGCAAGCTGACGCCGTTCCTGCGCGGCTACGCGCCGTTCCAGGACCTCTCGGCAACGGCTCCGTGCGGCACCGCGGTCACCTCGCTCAACGGCGGCGTGAAGACCGACACGGTCACCAGGTACGTCTACTCGGTGATCAAGGCGGCGAACGCGAGCGGTGCGTCGATGAACGCGATGCTCAAGGCGCAGATGCTGGCGACGGCGCTCGACGTCTACTTCTCCGACCCGGCCAACGGCAACCCGCTCGGCGCGCCGCAGGCACTCGGCGGAGTGACGATCGACCTGACGGCCATCTGCGCTGACGCGGCGGCCTGCTCGTCGTTCGAGGACGTCTCGTCGGCGTTCGGCGGCGCGACGTATGCCACCGTGAGCCAGCTGCTCGCGTACGCCGCGAGCCAGTCGAACCAGGGCGGCAGCTACTGGTACGAGAACGTGAAGTCCGTCCAGGAGCTGGCGAAGGACACGTTCGACGCGATCAACAACAACAAGGTGTTCGCTCCCTGATCGGGTGAGCACCTGAGTCGATAGCCGTGAAGGCCCGGATCACCTTGTGGTCCGGGCCTTCACGCTGCTGTCGTCAGGGGGTCGTGACCACCAGGCTGAAGGAGCACTTGGTGCTGCCGGACACGGTGATCGCCACCTGCGCTGCGGGGACTGCCGCGCTCATCCGCAGCACGCTCCCGCCCGTCATCGTGCCGAGGGCGTTGCCTGCCTGATCGGCAACGGTGATCACGAGGCTCGGGCAGCCGAATGTGAGCGACGTGCTCAGGTCGCCGGCGGCTGCGGCGCTGACGCGGTAGGTGAGCTTGGTCTGCTTACGGTTCAGGCTGCCCGTGAACGTCGAGGTCACGGACGTCGTCGGCGCGGGGCTGCTCGTCGGCGTCGCCGTCGGGGACGGCTCGACGGCCGTCGGCGTGGGGGACGCGGTGGCCGTCGGGGACGCGGTCGGCGTCGGGGAGGACGACGGCGACCCGCCGGTCACACCGGCCAGGGCGTCCAGGGCGTCGATGCGGCCGAAGTCCGCCTGCCCGCTGACCGGGTCGGCGCCGACGACGACGGCCGCCTCGAGCTGCGTGCCCGTCAGGGCCGGCTGTCCCGTCAGGAGCAGTCCCGCGACGCCTGCCACGAACGGCGCTGCCAGCGACGTCCCGCCGACGGTCGAGTAGCTGCTGAGCGTCGTCGTCGGAAGCCCTGCCGGGGCGGCGACGTCGACCCAGGAGCCGAAGCTGGAGTAGCCCTGCAACGGGTCGCCGGTGAGGTTCGAGGTCGCCGCGACGGCGACCACTCCGGCGAAGCCTGCGGGGTACGTGATGGCGCTGGACCCGAAGTTGCCTGCCGCCGCGACGACCAGGGCCCCCTTGCTCCTGGCGTACGCCACGGCGTGCCCGAGCGTCGTGGAGGTGGCCGTACCCGCGAAGCTCACGTTGATGATGCGTGCGCCGTTGTCCGCAGCCCAGGTGATCCCGGACGCGAGCGAGCTGTCCGATGCCGAGCCGCCGTTCGTGACCTTCACAGGCAGGATGCGGCAGCCGCCGCAGACGCCGATGACGCCGATGCCGTTGTCCGGCTTCGCGGCTATCAGCCCTGCGATGTATGTGCCGTGGCCGTCCGTGTCGACCGTGTCGGTTCCGCCCGTCAGCACGTTGCGACCCACGAGCACCTGCCCGGCCAGGTCGGTGTGGGACGCCGCGACGCCGCTGTCGACGACGGCGATCTTCACCGTGGCGCTGCCGTAGCCCACGCTCGTCCAGACCTGATCCGTGCGCGTGCGCCAGAGCCCCCACTCACCGCCTGCGATCGGTCCGGTCTTGGGGTAGTAGGGATCGTTCGGGGTCGTGGTGGCCTCGCGCTGGGTGTCCGCCTCGATGTAGGAGATGCCCCGCGCCCGAAGGAGCCCACGGCTTGCACCGGGCGGAAGCGTGGCTGCGGCGGCGTCGATGTTGTCGTACACCTTCAAGACGCGTCCGCCCGCCCCCTCGATCGCCCGGATCGCGCCGGGCGCGGAGCCGTCGTCGAAGCCGACGATGACGCGGCCGGACACCTCAACCCCCGCGTCGGCCATGGGAAGGACGGCGAGCGACCCGGCGGCCATCAGTCCGAGCGAAGCGACACCGGCGACGACACGGGTGGACGCGCGGCGGGCCGGTTCGGGGCGTGCGTGGTTCACCGACCGGGTCCTTGCGTGCGAACCGCTGAACTGCTGGGTGTGCTTCATCTCGACCTCCGTGCGGGACGTCGTCGGCGCGAGAGGAGCACCGTCGCCCGCTGCGACTGCCGTAGGAATCGGCTGCTCGCACTCTGTGTCTTGAACGGCAGGAGAGGGTCGCGGCTCCATGAGCCGACCGGGTGCTGTGGCGTGACCGGGTGCGACATCACCCGTTCGGGCCAGGCATCGGGGCGGTCTGGTCAGGACGATCGAGACACATCGGACAAGGGCCAGGCCGCCCGCGCAGACGCTGCTCGCCGTGGCGTGGCCGACGCTACGTGCGTCGACTGCGGGCGGTCACCCGCAAGGCCCAGCCGGGGCTCAGGGGAGAGCCGGGCGAGGCGTCAGACGACCCAGCCGTCGGGCAGGAACGGATCGGCCCAGGCGCCGGCGGTCGCGACCGCGACCGCGAGGAGGGCACACGCCGCCCCGATCACCACCAGGCGCACGGCGCGGCGGCCCTGCCCTCGGGCAAGCGTCACCCAGGAGGCCACGAGGAGCGCGAGCGCCACGACGACCATCGCGAGCAGGGCCCACAGCTGCCGCATCCCCCAGCCCGGTCGGCACCACGCGGTCAGCCCCACGTCGCAGGACGCGCCCCTGGAGAACGCGGCGCTGAACCAGACGAGCAGGTACGCCGGGAGCAGCAGGAGGACGAGCCCGGCGACGGTCAGCAGCACGACGGCCACGATCGACGTCGTCGAGGCGCCGTGCGGCTCCGTGGCGGTGCTCATGCGCCGACGGTAGGACTGAGCGCGCGGCCGGCGCCGGCAGCGCGGCCGGATCGAGATCGATGTCCGATGCCCGATGTCCGATGCCCGGAGAGTTGTCCGTTCGGGGGTGGGCAGCGGCCGCCAGCGGTGCCACCCTCACGGGATGAGCCCTGACGAGATCGGCACCGAGCACGCCCGTCAGGTCGGCCGGTTGTTCGACGCACTGTCGGCCACCTACGACGCCGTCGGCGTCGACTTCTTCGGCCCGATCGCCGCGGGCCTGCTCGCCGCGCTACCGCCGGCGCCCGGCGAGCACTGGCTCGACATCGGGGTCGGCCGCGGCGCGGTGCTGCTGCCTGCGGCCGACGTGATCGGCCAGGACGGCCGCGCTGTCGGCACCGACATCTCCTCCGGGATGCTCGACGTGTGCCGCGACGTGGCCGAGGCCCGCGGTCTGCCGTTCGTGGAGCTCGTGCAGGACGACGCGCAGACCCCCGCCGTGCACGGGCCGTTCGACACCGTCTCGTCCTCGCTCGTGCTGTTCTTCCTCACCGATCCGCAGTCGGCGCTGCAGGCGTGGCTCGGGCTGCTGCGTCCCGGCGGCCGGCTCGGCGTGACGACGTTCGGTGCGAACGATCCCCGCTGGGACGCCGTCGACGAGGTGTTCACGCCGTACCTCCCGCCCGACCTGCGCGATGCTCGGACGAGCGGTGCGGCCGGCCCGTTCGGATCGGATGCAGGGATGGAGGCCCTGGTGGCCGCAGCGGGCTTCACCGACGTGCGCACGGTGACCGGTGCCGTCGAGGTGCGGTTCGCCGACGCTGACCAGTGGCACGCTTTCACCTGGTCGGTCGGCCAGCGGCGGATGTGGATGGGCGTGCCCGAGGATGAGCGCGCCGCCGTGCGCGCCGAGGCCTACGCGCGGCTCGCGTCGTACGCCGACGCGGACGGGTCGGTCACGTTCGTCCAAGGTGTGCGGCACACGCTCGCCCTGCGGCCCTGACGACGGTCAGGAGCTGCGGCGCTTGGCCTTGGTGATCCGGGTGGCGACGAACATGTCGACGGCGTCGTCGGTGAGGCGCCGCCACCGGTTGCCGCCCGGGTCGTTGCTGATCTGCTGCGAGGCGAGGCCGGTGAGCAGCGCCGTCCAGAGGTCCAGTTCCTTCTGCCGGGAGGCGCCGGCCGCGGCCAGCACCTCCCGCGACCGGTCCAGCATCGCGACCGCCCCGGCGTACGACGTGGGCGACGGCTCGAAGCCGGGGATCGTGCGCAGGAAGAGCAGCTGGTAGCGCGCGGCGTCGGCGGCGCAGAAGTCGACGAAGAAGTGCGCGACGCGACGCAGCAGGTCGAGCGGTGGGCCGGTCCCGTCGACCCGGTCGGCGGCCTCGGCCATCTGCCGGTAGCCGTCGGCGAAGAGCGCGTCGTAGAGGTCGTTCTTGCTGGCGAAGTAGACGTAGAGCGACGGCGCGCGCATCCCGACGCCGGCCGCGACGTCCCCCAGCGTCCAGCCGGTCAAGCCGCGCTCGGCGGCGAGCCGCCAGGCGACCTCGAGCACCTCGCGCCGCGTCGTCTGGTGACGCTCGGCCTTGCGGTCCCGTGCTGTGCTCGCCCCTTCCACCTAACGATCGTAGGCAAACCTCTTGACGTGAGGCAATGGGGAGATCACCCTAACGTCGTTAGGAAGTACCGATCGGTCCCCGGGAGGGCACGATGAGCACGACGACCAGCGAGGTGGCGGCCGTGGACCACGACACGTGGATGGATCTGGCGACGACGGAGTATGCGCGCCTGGTCGCCCTGCTGCGCGACCTCGCGCCCGCGGACTGGGCGCGCCCGACCGACTGCACCGAGTGGGACGTGCGCGCGATGGTCGCGCACCTCGTGGGGGCGGCCGAGGGCAACGCGCGCATCCGCGAGTCGGTGCGGCAGGCGGTCGTCGGACGCCGGCGCTTCCCGCGGGAGGTGCTCGTCGACTCCATCAACTGCGTGCAGGTGGCCGACCGCGCCGACCGTGCCGCGGCCGAGCTCGTCGCCGACCTCGAAGACGCCGGCAGACGCGGGGTCGCGGCCCGCCGTCGGATCCCCGGCTTCGTGCGCGCGGTCGTCGTGCCGATGGGGCCGCCCCTCGGCACCAAGCCGGTCGGCTATCTCATGGACCGCATCTACACGCGGGACGCCTGGATGCACCGGATCGACATCGCGCGGGCGACCGGGCGCGACCCGGTAGTCACAGCCGACCACGACGGCGTTCTCGTGGCCGACCTCGTGGCCGAGTGGGCCACGCTGCACGACGAGCCGTTCGACCTCGTGCTGACGGGCCCGGCGGGACTCCGCCGCTCCCGCGGCGCGGACGGCGCGCGCCTCGAGCTCGACGCGGTCGAGTTCGCCCGGTGCGCGGCCGGTCGCGCGCCCGCTGCGGGGCTGCTCGGCGTCGCCGTCCCGTTCTGAGAGGTTCGGCGCCGGCTCGACTCCGGGCTGCTGCCAGGCGTAGCGTCGAGGCGCATCCGAGGCCGGGGGGTCGAGATGACGAGCGTTGTCGCTGGTCCGGCGTACTGCCGTGGCCCCGCCGCCCACGCCCCCCGATCCGGGTACTGGGGGCGATGCGACCGCCTTCGATCAGGTGCTCGCTGAGCCCGCGCCCCGTCGGTGCCCCGGCCGGCCGCCTTACCGGCCCCGGCACTCCCTTCCCGCAGTGATCGCGCGCCCGCGCGGCGCGCCAGGACGAGGAGCCACCATGCCCCAGATGAAGATCCAGCACGTGGCGCTGAGCGTCACCGACATCACCAAGAGCGGCCCCTGGTACGAGGAGCTGTTCGGCTTCGCGAAGGTCGCCGAGTTCGCGGAGCCTGCGCCGATGGCGATCTACATGACGCCCGAGGGCCAGGCGCTCGACCTCCGGCAGGACCCCGACGTCGCGCACGAACGCTTCACCGAGAAGCGGGTCGGTCTCGACCACCTCGCCTTCGTGTGCGCCGACAAGGCAGAGCTCGATGAGTGGACGGCGCGGATCGCGGAGCTCGGGATCGAGAACACCGGCCCCGAGGTGTCGCCGTTCGGCACGCACCTGAACTTCCGCGACCCTGACGGCATCCCGCTGGAGTTCTTCCTCCCCGCCTCCGCCTGACCGGGAAC
>NZ_JBHSTI010000066.1:0-1283 GCF_042660085.1 Longivirga aurantiaca
CGAGGCGCCGACGTACGTGACCGCGCTGGGCGTGTTCTCGTCGTACCAGTGCGAGGTCGTGCACGTGCCCATGGACGAGCAGGGCATGCGGCCCGACGCGCTGCGCGAGGCGATCGCGTCGGTGCGCGCGCAGGGCAAGACACCCAAGCTGATCTACACGATCCCGTCGTTCCACAACCCGGGCGGCGTCACGCAGGGGCCGGAGCGCCGCATGGAGGTGCTCGAGGCCGCGCGGTCGAACGGCATCCTCCTGCTCGAGGACGACCCCTACGGCCTGCTCGGGTTCGACGGCACGGTGCCGCGCGCGATCCGCGCCGACGAGGCCGAGGGTGTGATCTACCTCGGCACGTTCTCCAAGACGATCGCGGCCGGCCTGCGCGTGGGCTGGGCGGTGGCGCCGCACGGTGTGCGCGAGAAGCTCGTGCTCGCCAACGAGACAGCCACGCTGTGCCCGTCGAACCTCACCCAGCTGACGATCTCGGAGTACCTCGCCACCCAGCCGTGGATGGACCAGGTGAAGGTGTTCCGCGAGGTCTACCACGAACGGCGGGACGCCCTGCTCGAGTCGATGGACGCGCTCATGCCCGAGGGCACGCACTGGACCGTGCCGGGCGGCGGCTTCTACTCGTGGGTGACGCTGCCCGAGGGCATGGACGCCACCGCGATGCTGCCGCGCGCCGTCGCCGCGCTCGTGGCCTACGTGCCCGGCACCGGCTTCTACTCCGCGGGCGCCGGCGGCCAGAACTCGCTGCGGCTGTCGTACTGCTACCCCGAGCCCGACCGCATCCGCGAGGGCGTGCGTCGGCTTGCCGGCGTGATGAAGGAAGAGCTCGAGCTCGCGCGGACGTTCGGCTCGCCCACGCACGTGGCCGAACGCACGTCTGCCTCCGCGCCCTACACCGACCTGGCCTAGAACCGTTGCAGCACAAGGGGATTCACGCATGAGCAGCAGCACCACGAGCGGTCGGGTCGTCGTCCTGGCCGGCGGCCTCTCCCCCGAGCGCGACGTCTCGCTGCGCTCGGGCCGGCGCGTGGCCGAGGCGCTGCGGGTAGCGGGCCTCACGGTCGACGTCCTCGACGCCGACGCCGGGCTGCTCGCCTCGCTCGCCGCGGACCGCCCGGTGTGCGTGGTGCCGCTGCTGCACGGCGCCCCTGGCGAGGACGGCGCCGTCCGGGGCGTGCTGGAAGCGCTCGGTCTGCCGTACGTCGGCTCCACGCCCGAGGTGTGCCGCACATCGTTCGACAAGCCCGTGGCCTCCGCGCGCGTGCGCGCTGCCGGCATC
>NZ_JBHSTI010000067.1:0-4165 GCF_042660085.1 Longivirga aurantiaca
GCCTTCCCGGCCGCCCCCGCGACGACGGCGCTCATCGTGGCGGCGCTGCTGCTCGCCGCCGCCCTCGCCGTCCTGGCGATCCGCGACCAGAGCACGCCGCGCTGGGGCCTGATCGGCATCGCCGTCCTCGAGCTGATCCTGCTCGTCATCACGGTGTGGTGCGCGATCGCCTGGATCGGCGGCAACGCGCCGGCCGAGGCGGTCGTGTTCGTGTTCTACCTGCTCGCCTGCCTCGCCATCCCGCCCGCGATGGCCTGGTGGGGCAAGGGCGAGCCCGGCCGGTGGGGCAGCGGCGTGGTCGCCGTCGCCTGCCTCGTGCTCATCGTTCTGGTGCTGCGCGTGCAGCAGGTCTGGACCGGAGGGGTTCCACCCACATGACCGCCGACCCGACGCCGGGCGCCGACCCGACGACCGAGACGCCTGCATCCCCTACCGGCACCAGCCACGGCCCCGGCCGCCTCCTCATCGCGGTGTACGCCGTGCTCGCGATCGGCGCCACCGTCCGCTCGCTCTACGAGCTCGCGACCAAGTTCTCCGCCGCACCGGTGTCGTACTCGCTCTCGCTGTTCGCGGCCGTCGTTTACGTCGTCATCACGATCTGCCTCGTGCGCGACACCCCGCGCGCACGCGCGATCGCGCAGACCGGCATGTGGATCGAGCTCGTCGGCGTCCTCGTCGTCGGCACGCTGAGCATCGTGAACAAGGACCTGTTCACCAACCCCGAGACGGGCAAGGCGGTCTCGAGCGTCTGGTACTGGTTCGGCCGCGACTACCTGTTCGTGCCGCTGGTCCTGCCGATCCTCGGCCTGCGCTTCATCCGCTCGTCGAAGCACTGATCCCGCGGGTACGCCGTACCCGCCCGGACCGGTGTGCGGCTACGCGTGGTCGCCGAACGAGTGGGTGCTGACGGCAGGCGACATGCGCAGCCGCAACGGGTCGATCCGCATGATGCCGGGGTTCTCGCCGACGAGGCCGGGCAGCTCGGTCATGAGGCGGTGGAACAGCGGCGCGGAGCGATGCAGCTCGAGCGCCTGCTCGTCGCGGAACCACTCGTAGAGCCACACGACGTCGGCGTCGGCGGGGTCGACGCACACCAGGAACGCCTCGGTGCCGGGCTCCTCGTCGAGGTCGTCGACGTACCGGTTCAGCGCGTCGAGTGCGGCGGCGCGCATGCCCGGCAGGGTCGGGATGCGCACGAGCATGCCGATGCGCCCCGGCAGGACGGCGTCGAGGGGCTGCTGGTCGCTCACGGGCACCAGTGTGCGTCACGCAGGCTCCGCGCGAGCAGCCACCCGCCATTGTCGCGGCACGACCGCGCACCGCACGGGCCGCGCGACGGGCACGCGAGGTGCTCGACCACCACCGGACTCGCGCGTGATCCGGTGGGTTTGGCGCACCTCGCGGACCTCGCGCAGCTGCTGCGGTCGGCGCGGTCGGCCCGGTCCGACGTACGGCGTGGTCACGGCGACGAGCTCGCCAACCGCACGACGCGGGGTGCACCGCCGTGGCAGGCTCGACGCCGTGCCCGAGCTGCCCGAGGTCGAGTCGCTGGCGTCGTACCTCCGCCGCACCGCGACCGGCCTGCGCGTGTCACGCGTCGAGCTGGCCGCGATCAGCGCGCTCAAGACGTTCGACCCGCCCGTGACGGCACTGGTCGGTGCGCGGGTCCTCGACGCCTCGCGCCGCGGCAAGTTCCTCGACCTCGCGCTCGTCGACGAGGACGGCGAGATGATCCACCTCGTCACGCACCTCGCCCGCGCCGGCTGGCTGCACTGGCGCCAGGAGGTGTCGGCCGTCCCGCCCAAGCCGGGCAAGGGGCCGCTCGCGTTCCGCGTGGTGTTCGTGGACGACGACGGCGTCGCGGCCGGCGCCTTCGACCTCACCGAGGCAGGCACGCAGAAGCGGCTCGCGGCGTACGTGACGCGCGACCCGTCGTCGATCGAGGGGATCGAGCGGCTCGGCCCGGAGCCGCTCGACGACGCGTTCACCGTCGACGCGTTCGCCGAGATCCTGCGGGAGGCGGGCGGGAAGCAGCTCAAGGGCGTGCTGCGCAGCCAGTCGATCATCGCGGGCATCGGCAACGCGTACAGCGACGACATCCTGCACGCCGCGCGGCTGTCGCCGTTCAAGCCGGCGTCGAACCTGTCGGGCGCGGAGGTCGCGACGCTGCACCAGTGCATCCACGACGTGCTCACCGACGCCGTGACGAGGTCCGAGGGACTCGGGGCGGGCGACCTCAAGGCCGAGAAGAAGCTCGGGATGCGCGTGCACGGCCGCGAGGGCCAGCCGTGCCCGGTGTGCGGCGACGTCGTCCGCTCGGTGAGCTTCGCCGACTCGTCGCTGCAGTACTGCGCCACCTGCCAGACCGACGGCAAGCCCCTCGCCGACCGCCGCCTCTCCAAGCTCCTCAAGTAGCGACCCCCGCTCGCTCTTCGGGCCCTTGGAGGGTGAGTCCCTGTTCGGTGAGCTGTGGACCGTGCGCCACAGGAACGTCGAGGCACCCCGGCCCGGTGCGCTGCCGGCGCGTGGGAGTGCGTCAACCCCGAACCGGCTGTGCCCGGCCGGCGCTCCGGCCGGGCACAGCCATCTCTTCGGGCTCTCCCGTCGTCGGGAGGCGTAGGCCGTGGCTCTCGCCCTCAGCGCTTGGACAGCTGCACTGGGTTGACCCAGACCGTGCGGGTGGCGGACCCCGTGAAGTTGACGGTGGCCCCCACGTAACTGGCGTCGAGCCCGACGTACCCAGCAGTCTCCGCGGTCAGCACGTCTTCGTAGTTGTAGGACTCCGACGTCGAGCATGTGGCCAGCCTCAACAGGTCAGGCTGGGGAGCCCGGGCGCCCTTGTTGGCTGCGCCGGCATAGTCGTTGTCGACGGCGATCACCTCGTTGGCGTGAACTCCGTCCAGCACCGTGACGGTCACGGTCTCCTCCGAGGCGATCCAGCGAGCCACCGCACCTTTGCCGCCGAGGAAGCCGACCTGGCTGGGGAACCGCGGGACATCCATGCCGAAGATGTCGAACGTGCGACCGTCGGAGCAGGTGAACGTGCCATAGGCGGCGGTCGCCTGGGGGTTCGCCGAGGCTGGGGCGGCGAGGAGGACCGAAGCTCCGGCGACTGCGCCCACTGCGAAGGTGGACGCGAAGGTATGGCGTCTGGACATCGGAGGCTTCCCTTCTTTGCAGGGCTCACCCGCGCGGTCTGCGTCGCAGACGATGCCCCTCGTTCGCGAAGGTAGACTCGACGGGGGTGTATGTCCCGGTGAACTCCCCGTCGGGTTCCGCGCCCGGCAGGCCGCTCCGGGACCCGGCGTCGAGCGGCGGGAATTGGGACACACCCAGTTGCGGTCGATCACGGCAGTCGGACTGCTCTCGTTGACCCCTGCTCGCGATCTTGGTGCGCGGTCGGCGTGCGTGCGACCACGGGACTCCGGTACGCCGGAGGCGCGGCTGCGGCGGCAGGATGTACGCCGTGACCCGCACGCCGGACGCCGCAGCTCAGCAGCCCCCGCACGCGCTCGACCCCGCGCTGCGCGCCAGGCTCGTCGCCGCCGTGGGCGACGCGCACGTGCTCACCGATCCCGACGTGACGGCGTCGTACGGCGAGGACTGGTCGCGCCGGTTCCGCGGGCCCGTGCTCGCCGTGGTGCGACCCGCCTCCACCGACGAGGTCGCCGCGGTGGTCGCCGCCTGCGTCGCCGCACGCGTGCCGGTGCTCCCCCAGGGCGGCAACACCGGTCTCGTCGGCGGATCGGTCCCGAGCCACGACGGCCCCGCGTGCGTCGTGCTCTCCACGCGGCGCCTCACCCGGCTCGACGACGTCGACAAGGCGGCGGGCCAGGTCACGGTCGGCGCGGGTGTCACGCTCGCCGCGCTGCACGAGCACGCGCGCGCCGCAGGGTGGGCGTACGGCGTCGATCTCGCCGCGCGCGACAGTGCGACCATCGGCGGCACCATCGGCACGAACGCGGGCGGCATCCGCGTGTGCTGCTACGGCATGACCCGGCGGCAGGTGCTCGGCGTCGAGGCGGTGCTGCCCGACGGCAGCGTCGTCAGCCATCTGTCGGGCTTCGCGAAGGACAACACGGGCTACGACATCGCGGGCCTCATGGTCGGCAGCGAGGGCACGCTCGGGGTCGTGACGGCCGCCCGGCTCGTGCTGCACCGTCCG
>NZ_JBHSTI010000068.1:0-1384 GCF_042660085.1 Longivirga aurantiaca
ACGGTGCGGCTGGCACTCGAGCAGCACGAGGCGTCCGCCGTCGGCCCGCACGTGCTCGGCGAACGCCGCCAGCAGCGCGGGGCCCACGCCGCGCCCCTGCGCCTCAGGGTCGACGCCCAGCTTGCCCACCCACGCGTGCTCGTCCTGGGTGGCGTGCGCCTCGGCCTGGTTGGTGCGGAACTCCCACTCCAGCGCGTCCTCGGGTGCGTCGGGGCGCGGCGCGTCCGCCTGCCGCGTGCAGGCCAGGCACCGCCCGGGCATCGAGCCCTCGAGCAGGCCGAGCAGGTCGCTGCCGTCGTACGCAGCCAGCAGCACCTCGAAGCGGGTCGGGTCCTCCTCGGCGTAGTGCTGGCCCAGCAGGGCCTCGCGCCGTACGCGGTCCTCGCCGTACTGCTCGATCACGTACGGCTCGTCGAGGAACGCGCGCGTGAGCAGCCGTGCCGCCGCGGGCCGGTCGTCGGCGCCCAGCGCCCGGATCTCCATGTCCGCATGCCTACCAGCCCGTGGCGCCGCAGGATGTACGGCATGACGGACGCCGCCGCCGAGGGCACCGCACCCGACGGACGGCGCTACGTGCAGCCCGAGACGCGGCAGCAGCTCCGGAGGTGGCTCGCCGCGCACCAGGACGACGGCGCCGGGGCGTGGGTCGCCTCGTGGAGGAGGGCCACCGGCCGACCGGCCGTGCCCTACAACGACGTGGTCGAGGAGCTGCTCTGCGTCGGCTGGGTCGACAGCACGGCCGGCACCTTGGACGCCGAGCGAGGCATGCTCTGGTGCGCACCGCGCAAGAACGGGAGCGGCTGGTCGCGGCCCAACAAGGAGCGCGTCGCGCGGCTCGAGGAGTCCGGACTGCTCCTCCCCCGCGGCAGCGCGGTGATCGAGGCGGCGCGCGTCGACGGCAGCTGGGCCAAGCTCGACGACGTCGAGAACCTCGTCGAGCCGCCCGATCTCGTGGCGGCCCTCGACGCCGACCCAGCTGCGCGTGCGACGTGGGACGCGTTCCCGCGGTCGGTGAAGCGCGGGCTGCTCGAGCTCGTCCTGCAGGCCAAGAAGCCCGAGACGCGGGCGCGCCGGATCGCCACGGTCGTGGCCGACGCCGCCGTGGGCAGCCGCGGCCCGTTCGACCGCGCCCGCCGTACTCCCTGAACCGCACCCGGCCGGTCGGCGGCCCCCTCCGGAAACCGCGCCGGTGGGACGTCGGGGGGCGGGCGGGCGCGGGCCCGTGCGAGGATTCCGCCGTGACCACCTACGCGACGCTGCACACCAACCAGGGCGACATCCGCATCGAGCTCTTCCCGAACCACGCGCCGAAGACCGTGCGCAACTTCGTGGGGCTCGCCGACGGATCCCAGGAGTGGACCGACCCCAAGACCGGCCAGAAGCG
>NZ_JBHSTI010000069.1:0-2217 GCF_042660085.1 Longivirga aurantiaca
TACAGCCGGGTACGACGCGATCTCCATGACGTCCACGCACCTCCAGGTGCAGGACAGCGCGCAGCAGGCCGCCGCCATCGGGTACGACACCCTGGTCCAGAAGAAGTCCCAGAAGGCGGCATACGCCGCGGTCCTGCGCTTCGCGGACGAGGTCGGCTACGACGTCGTACCCGGGTCGTTCCGGGTCAGCAAGGACCGCACGGTGACCGTGACGTTCCGCGGCGAGGCGCGCACCATCGCCTCGAGCCACCTCCCGAGGGTCAAGGACTACGTCGTCGCCACGGGCACCGGCACCGCCGGCGACCCGATCCGGTAGCGGGCGGCGAGCTCGGTGGGCATGCGCGAGACGGCTCGAGGCAGGACCGCGGCGACGGCGATCGCGTCGGCCGTCGCCGTCCTGGCCACGGCGTTCCTCGTCACCCTGCCTGCCGGCACCGCGAGCGCCGACCCCGACCTGAGCCAGGCCCGCGCCGCGGCCGACGTGCTGCGCGACAAGGTCGACCGGCTGCACGCCGAGGCCGAGGCAGCCGCCGAGGACTACGGCGATGCCAACGACGAGCTCGACCAGGTCGTCGCGAAGCTCATCAGCTCGGACGAGGACCTCGACGCCGCGAACATCGACGTCCTCGTGGCCGACGGCCGCACGGCCGACGCCGCCCGGCAGATGTACATGAGCGGTGGGCCCAGCGCCCTGTACGCGAGCGTGCTCACCGGCGAGGACATCGGCGACGTGCTCGACCGCATCGCCTCGGTCGACTCCGTGGTCCGGGGCTCGATCGTCGCCGGCAGCGACGCCCGCGAGCGCGCGGCCGCCGCCAAGGTGACCACCCAGGACCTCGCCCTGCTCACCGCGCAGCGCCGTGCCCTCGAGGACCGCAAGGTGGCCGCCGCCGAGAAGGCCGCGGCGTACCTCAGCGAGGCCAACGCCGCGCTCGAGGAGGCGAACGGGCTCGTCCGACGACTCGTCGAGGAGGAGCGCGCCCGCGCCCAGGCCGCCGCCGAGGCCGCCGCCCGCGCCGCCGCCCTCGACGCCCCCTGGACCACGAACCCGGTCCCGAAGGACTCCCTGGCCGCGATGGATCGCGCGATCGCCGAGGCCGGTGCCGACCCGGCCACGCCGTACGCCGCGGCGGCGCTCACGGACGCCCGCCGCTGGCTGGGCACGCCGTACTCCGCCGGCGGTGGCGGCCGCAACGGCCCCGGCATCGGCTGGTGCTCCTCGCTGGCCCCCGACGACGGCCGCACCGACGACGGCAACTGCCTCGCCGAGAGCACCGTGGGCTTCGACTGCTCGTCGTTCGTGCTGCGGGTGTACAGCCAGGCGGGGATCAACCTGCCGCGCACGTCGCGCCAGCAGTGGCACGCCGGCACGCCGGTGGCGCTGAAGGACCTGAAGCCCGGCGACCTGATGTTCTGGGCCTACAACACGGGCAACCCGTCGTCGATCCACCACGTGGCGATCTACATCGGCCACGGCCTCATGGTGCACTCGCCGCACACCGGCGATCACGTCCGCGTGGCGTCGGTCTACCTCCGCGGCTACATCGGCGCCGTCCGCCCGTCCTAGGCACCGATCCGCAACGGCACGGCGCCCGGAGCCACCGGGACGGTCCTTTCCCGGGGCGGCTCGGCTTAGGCTCGGGGGCATGGCCGGGACACGCGGGGGACGCGGGAGCCGGGGGACGCGCACGGGCGCCACCCCCCTCGTACCCGATCTCGTCGTCCTCGGCCGCTACCGCCTGGTCGACCGCGTCGCCGACAACGGCGGCACCTCGCTCTGGCGCGGGGTCGACGACCGCCTGCGCCGGCCCGTCGCGGTGCGGTTCATGGCCATCGACGACGCCCTGGCCGACGACCTGCGGCTCGCGGCGGCGCGGGCCTCGCGCGTGACCGACCGGCGCGCGGTCGCCGTCCTCGACATCGACTCCGACCTCGTCACCGAGAAGCTCGTCATCGTCACCGAGTGGCTCGCCGGCACGACGCTCGGCGACCTCATCGCCTCGCGAGGCGGAGAGCCGATGCCCGCGCGCCAGTCGGCGCTCATCGCCCTCGAGGTCGCACGGTTCCTCGCCGCGGCCGACGAGGAGGGCGTGCCGCACGGCCGCATCCGGCCCAACTGCGTGATCGTCACCGACACCGGCGAGGTGCGGGTGCGCGGCCTCGGCGTCGACAGCGTGCTGTACGGCGTCGACCCGGGCGACGACCCGATCGCGGCCG
>NZ_JBHSTI010000070.1:0-2031 GCF_042660085.1 Longivirga aurantiaca
TCGCGGCTCCGCGGCCGATCACCTCGAGCGCCGCCCGCACGTCGCTGGGCGAGTTCCGCGAGTCGAGCAGCACACCGCCGGCGACCTCGCCGAGCAGCTGCAGCGTGCGTGGTCCGACGCCGCCGCCGAGCACGGGCACCGGCTGCTGGGGCGGCCAGTCGAGGGCAACGGCGTCGAGCGACACGTACCGGCCGGAGGTCGTCACGGTCTCGCCCGCGAGCAGCTGGTCGAGCGCCACGACGTACTCGCGCAGCAGCGTCACCGGCGACTCCACCCGGCCGCCGACCTGCGCCATCCAGCTCTGCACGCCGTGCCCGACCACCGGCACGAACCGGCCGGGGAACAGCCGCTCGAGGGTGGCCACCTCCATCGCGAGCAGCGCGACGTTGCGCAGCGGCGCCGGCACGAGGCCGATCGCGACCGTCAGCCGCTCGGTCCACGCCAGGGAGGCTGCCGCTGCGGCGATCCCGCTCTCCTTGAAGCAGTCCTCCCAGAGCCACAGCTGGTCGACGCCGGTCTCCTCAGCCGCGCGCGCGGCGTCGCGCAGCCGCTCGGGCGGGTACCAGGGCGCGAAGACCACGCCGATCGAAGGGGTCATGCTCGCAGCGTAGGTCGGACGCGTGGGCTGTCTGCCGCCGGATCCGTCGTGAACGCACGACAGATCGGGTGCCGTCGCGACAGCAACGGGGGCGGAGGTCCGTGACAGGTCAGGCGCGGTCGTCGTGCGCGCTGTGCAGGCCGGAGTGGGCGCCGACCGGCTCGGGCTCGGTGTGCGAGCGGCGCGGTGCGAGCCAGTCGTCGGCGCCGTCGAGCACGCCGCCACCCGGGTCGTCCTCGTGCTCGGGCCGTCCGTCGGTGCGCACCGGGTCGTGCTCGGGCCGCAGGATGTCGCGCACGATCATCCCGGCGAACCACAGCGTGAGACCGATGTGCAGCAGGATCGCCGCGACGTACCAGCCCTCGGGGAGCGCCTTGTTGTTGTCGTTGCCGTAGCCGAGCAGGAAGTACCAGATCGCCGCGAAGTAGAGCACCTCGCCGATCTGCCAGATCAGGAAGTCGCGCCAGCGCGGGCGGGCCATCACCGCGAGCGGGATGAGCCAGAGCACGTACTGCGGCGAGTAGACCTTGTTGGTGATGCAGAACGCCGCGACGACGAGGAAGGCGAGCTGCGCGAAGCGCGGACGGCGTCGCGCGCCCACCGCGAGCCAGGTGATCCCGAGGCAGAAGACCCCGAGCGCCAGGATCGCGAGGGTGTTGACCATGTCGGCGGGCACGGGGTGCTGGATAGCCATGAAGACGTACCAGATCGAGCCCCAGTCGGCGCCGCGCGTGTTGGAGAACGTGTAGAACTCCGCCCACCCGTCGAAGCTCACCATCATGATCGGCACGTTCACGACTGCCCAGGCGCCGGCCGCGGACGCGACGAGCGCGGCGTACTCCTTCAGCTTCCCCGCGCGCAGGCACAGGAGCAGCAGGGGCCCGAGCAGGAGCACGGGGTAGAACTTCGCGGCGACGGCCAGGCCCAGCAGCACCCCGGCGAGCGCCGGTCGGGACCGCGACCACAGCAGCATCGACACCGCGGTGAGCGCGACGGCGAGCATGTCCCAGTTGATGAGAAGGCACAGGATTCCGGCGGGGGCGAGGGCGACCATCGCGGCGTCCCACGGACGGCGGCGCACCGTGAGGGCGGTGGCGATCACCGTGACCATGAGGCACACGAACAGCAGCAGCGCGTTCCAGTCGAAGAACTGCACCGTGCGTTCCGACAGGCTGCCGTCGGTGCCCGTGAGCCACGACGCGATCTGCATGAAGTAGCCCGTGAGCACCGGGTACTCCAGCGGACGGTCGCCGCCGACGGAGATGTAGGGGAACAGGCCCTCGGCGAAGCCTCGCGCCCCGAACAGCGGCGGGATGTCGCTGTAGCAGAGCCTGGAGTAGTTGCCGTCGCCGCCGAAGTTCTCGAGCCGGCAGGGCAGCTTCTGCAGGTACGACAGGACGAACGACGTCGTCGTCAGCATCACCAGCAGGCGC
>NZ_JBHSTI010000071.1:0-9869 GCF_042660085.1 Longivirga aurantiaca
GTGAACTGCCTGCACGTGCTCGACGAGCTGCGCCCGCTCGAGGAGAAGTACGCCGACGTCCTCGTGACCATCGGCGTCCACTCGCCGAAGTTCGTGCACGAGGCCGAGCACGCAGCGGTCGTCGCGGCGGTCGAGAGGTACGGCGTCCACCACCCGGTGCTCGACGACCCCGACCTCGAGACGTGGAAGCAGTACGCCGTCCGCGCGTGGCCGACCCTCACCGTCGTCGACCCCGAGGGCTACGTCGTGGCGCAGATGAGCGGCGAGGGCCACGCCCACGCGCTCGACGCCTTGATCGCCGAGCTCGTGGCCGAGCACGAGGGCAAGGGCACCCTGCACCGCGGAGACGGGCCGTACGTCGCGCCCCCGCCCAGCGACGACCTCCTGTCGTTCCCCGGCAAGGTGCTGGTGCTCGATGACGGCACGCTGCTGGTGAGCGACACGGCGCACCACTCCCTCGCCCATCTCGATGCGGACGGTGAGACGCTCATCCGCCGGATCGGTTCGGGCGCAAGGGGTCTCATCGATGGCCCGGCCGGGACAGCCCAGTTCTCCGAGCCGAACGGCCTGCTCCTGCTGCCGCCCGCCGTCGCCGAGCGGGTGGGGTACGACGTGATCGTGGCCGACACCGTGAACCACGCGATCCGCGGTGTGGTTCTGGCGACTGGCGAGGTGCGCACCCTCGCGGGCACCGGCGCTCAGTGGATGCAGGGCGAGCCGACCTCTGGCGCCGCGCTCGACGTCGCGCTCTCGAGCCCGTGGGACGTCGCGTGGTTCGACGACGGCGTCCTCATCGCGATGGCCGGCGTGCACCGCCTCGACCGGCTCGACCTCGCGACCGGCGAGGTGCACGCGTACGCCGGCACCACCAACGAGGGTCTCGTCGACGGCGAGCTGCCGCACGCATGGTTCGCGCAGACCAGCGGGCTCGCGACGAGCGCCGAGGGCAGCACGCTGTGGCTCGCGGACTCGGAGACCTCGGCGCTGCGCCGGGTGCGCAACGGGCTCGTCGCCACCGAGATCGGTGCCGGCCTGTTCGACTTCGGCCACCGGGACGGCGCGGCCGAGCAGGCGCTGCTCCAGCACCCGCTGGGTGTGTGCGAGCTGCCCGACGGCTCGGTGGCCATCGCCGACACCTACAACGGGGCGGTGCGTCGCTTCGACCCCGCGACCCGCGAGGTCTCCACGCTCGCAACAGGTCTCGCCGAGCCGAGCGATCTCGCGGTGGTCGCCGACGACACCCGGGGCCACGTGCTGCTCGTCGTCGAGTCGGCCGCGCACCGGCTCGTGCGCATCGCGCTGCCGGACGAGGCCCTGCGCGTCGAGGGGACGGCGTACCGCACCCGGCGGCCACCGACCGATGTCGCTCCCGGACCGCTCGACCTCGAGGTGCTGTTCACGCCTCCCGCCGGTCAGAAGCTCGACGACCGGTACGGGCCCTCGACGTACCTCGTGGTGTCGGCGTCACCGCCCTCGCTGCTCGTGGACGGCACGGGCAGCGGCACCGACCTGCGGCGCGGGCTGGTGCTCGCCGACCCGGCGGCGACAGGTGCCGAGTCCGGTGTGCTGCATGTGTCGGTGCGTGCGGCGTCGTGCGACGACCCGGACGCTCCGGGTGCGGCCGAGTTCCCTGCCTGCCATGTGCACCAGCAGGACTGGGGTGTGCCGGTACGACTCACGGCCGAGGGCGGCTCGCGCCTGGCGCTCGTGCTGGCGGGTCTCGACGCCTGACCGCGCGGCTAGGCTCGCGTCATGCCGCACCTCGACGTGAGCGACTGCGTCCTCGTGGTCATCGACGCGCAGCCGGGCTTCTACCCGCCGTCGCGCCTCGACGTCGACCGGGCCCAGTTCGCGTCCGCGCTCGACCGGGCGGCGTGGGTCGCGGGCCTCGCCTCCGCGCTCGGTGCGCCGGCCGTGCTGACCGAGGAGGACGCGCCCACCAACGGCCCGACGTACGAAGCCATCACACGCGTGCTGCCGCCAGCCTCCCCGGTGCTCGTCAAGCAGGTCTTCGGGGCCGACGCGAACCCGGAGATCGACTTAGCCGTCAGGCGTCACGGCCGGTCAGCGGTCGTGCTCGTGGGCCTCGAGACCGACGTCTGCGTGGCGCACTCCGCGATCGGATGGAGTGCGGCCGGTGTCCGCGTGGTCGTGGTCCACGACGCCGTCTACTCGGCCGGGGCGGGGCACGTGAACGGCATCGCGCGCCTGCGGGCGGAGGGCGTGGAGCTGCTGTCGGCGAAGGAGCTCTACTACGAGTGGCTGCGCGACCTGCCGAGCGTGCGCGCGTTCGACGCCGCGCACCCGGACCTCGCCACGCCGCCCGGCTTCTCGCTCTGACCCTCGCCTCGTTGTCGCCTGCCGTCCGCCACACTGACGGTCATGGACGACGACGCCTCTCCCGAGCCGGGCCACGACGATCTGCGCGTCGAGGCGGCGCGCGAGGTCGTGACGATGGCGCTGTACCAGAGCCTTTCGATCCTCGCCGTGCTCCTCGCGACGCCGACGCCGAGCGCCGAGGGTGCCAACATCCGCGTCGCGATCACGGTGTTCCTCACGGGGCTCGGCCTGCTCCTCGCCCACCACGTGGCGTTCCGTCTCTCGAGCCGGCTGGTGAACCAGGGCCTGCTCAGCGACGCGAGCCTCCGCCTGCTGCGGGCACAGGCGATCGGCGGGCTGCCGATCGTCGTGGGGGCGGCGATCCCGCCCCTCCTGCTCGGCGCCGACGTCGGCACCACTGTGAGCGAGGTGCTGCTGCTCGTGCTCGTCGGTCTGGTGGGCTACCGCGCCGTCCGACCCGCGCGCGACCGTCGGCAGGCGCTCGGCTACCTCGTCGGCCTGCTGGTGCTGGTGGGCCTGCTCATGGTGCTCAAGACCGCCGTCGGCCACTGACCGCGGCGCCCTGCACGGGTCAGTAGTTGTCGAGGGTGGGGATGAGGGCGGTCAGGCGGGTGCTGTCGTCCGCCGTCCAGCCCGGCGGCTCAGACACCTCGGCCCAGAACCCGGCCATGGAGTCGCCGTAGTTGTGACCCTGCCCCTGAGGCACGGCGACTCCCATGAACTGGTCGACCGTCACCTGCAGGAACGTGATCACGGGGTACCACCGCATGTCCGGGCTCCGGCCCGGGCCCGGAGGCTCCTTGAGCCAGTCCGGCTGCTGCGCGATCAGCGCGGGGGACCACCACACGACGGAGTCGTTGGCATGCTGGACGTACAGCACCTTCGGGTCTCCCCACGGCCCGGCCGGCTTCGCCATGTCGTCCACGACGCCGGCGAACCGCACGGTCTGGCCACCCTCGTAGACCGGCTGCCACTGCGGGCTTCCGGTCTCGCGGTCCGCAGCGATCTGGCCCCACGGCTGGCTGAAGTTCGGCGTGCCGACGAACACCGCGCCGTCGCTCTGCGCCGAGATCGACGCCGCGTCCGGGAACGCCGACTGCAGCGAGAACGATCCGAGCGACAGGCCGCAGCCGAACAGCTTCGGCCGCGACGCCTCGGGAAGCGTCTGCACCTTGTCGTACACCGCAGTCCAGACGGCCTGTCCGGCCGCCCGGGCATCGTCGACGTCGACGAGGGTCGAGATCCACGACGGCAGGTACGAGTACTGGATACCCACGATCGCGGAGTCGCCGTTCCACTGGTACTCCAGCGCGTTGGCGGTCTGCGGCTCGATCCAGCCGGTGCCCGTAGTACCGCACACGAACAGTGCCGCGCGGTCGAAGCCGCCTGCGCGCTCGAGGTCCTGCACCGCGAGCGCCGCGCGAGCCTGCGGGGTGTCGGCGCTGTTGAGGCCGGCGTACACGCGTACCGGGGTCTTCGCCGGCTCGCCGTTGAACGCCGTGAGCTCCTCGGCGCTCGGGCCGCGCGCGACGAAGTTGCGACCCTCGAATCCGAGGCTGTCCCACGCGATCAGAGACTGCGGCGAGCCGGACACCTCGGGCTGCTGCGGCTCGGTCACGCCCTCGGCGGTCGAGGTGAGGCTTCCGGAGTACAACCGGTCGGCCAGCGCGGAGAAGCCCTTGAACAGCACGTCCGTGACGGCGAGGTAGACCAGGAGCGCGATCACGAGCGAGGCGAGGACGAACGCCACCGGGGCGGGCAGCCAGCGGTCGAGCTTGGACCCGACCCAGCGGTTGAGCCGGCGTAGGCCCCTGCCGACGAACACCGCGCCGATCGCGGTCGGGATGGCGACGACCCCGACCACGAGCGCCCAGAGGTAGCCCTCGTCCTCGAACCCGACGGCCTCGCGCACGCCGTTCTGCCAGTACGTGCCGAGCAGCAGGTTCGTGATCACGAGCAGGACGGCCCAGATCGCGAGCACGCGCCAGGCCCACGTCTTGAACCGCGGCGAGAACTCGCGCAGCGGCGTGAGGCGGATCAGCCAGCTGATGAGACAGCCGAGGCCGTAGCCGAGCGCGGCGCCGAGGCCCGCGATGACACCCTCGAAGATCCAGGGGCGGGGCAGCAGCGACGGGGTCAGCGCCCAGCCGAAGCTCGTGACGGCCATGAAGATGCCGAGGAAGTTCGGGCGCTTCCACCAGGGGCGGCGTGCCGCCGGCGTGGCCGGACCGGCCGGGGCGCTGTCGCCGGTGTCGTCGGTCAGGGTGCTGCCGCCACCGGATGCGTCGCTGCTCACGGCGATGAGACTAGGGCGACGTGCGAGGCGGCCGGACGTGTACCCGTGAAACGTGGCAGTTCAGATGGGCGTGGTGGGTGGCTGTGCCACCGGGTCGAGCACCGTGCGCGCGTCCACCCGCACGACCGTCCCGGGCTCGCCCACGATCTCCGCCCCGGATCCCCGCGCACGTCGATGCCGCCGGTACACCACCGCGGCGAGTGCGCTGAAGAACGCCGTGAGCACGCCGCCGCCGATCAGGCCGGAGCGTGGGCCGAAGGCCTCGGCGGCCCAGCCGATCACGGGCGCGCCGATCGGCGTACCGCCGAAGAAGACCAGGGTGTAGATGCCCATCACCCGGCCGCGGACCCAGCCCTCGCTGCGGCTCTGCAGGTAGGTCTGCACGGACGTCGTGAACGTCATGGCGGTGATGCCGGCGAACGGGAGGAGCAGCAGGATCGAGGCGTACGTCGGGGCGAAGCCGACGACGATCTCCACGCAGCCGAACACGACGGCCGAGGCGACCACCAGCCGCAGCGGCACGTGCACCCGGCGAGCGGCGAGAAGCGACCCGGCGAGGGCGCCGAGCGCGAGCGCGGTCGACATGAGGCCGAAGGCCTCGGCGCCGACGCCGTACTCGAGCCGGGCCATGAGCGCCATGGTCATCTGGTAGTTCAGGCCGAACGTCGCGACGACGAAGGCGAGGCAGAGCGCGAGCACCATGTCGGAGTTGCGGCGGACGTAGGCGAGGCCCTGCCGCAGCCTGACGGAGCCCTCCTGGCGCCGCTGCGGCCGCAGCTCGGAGGTGCGCATCGCGAGCAGCGCAGCGATGGTGACGGCGAATGACAGCCCGTTGAGGACGAACACCCAGCCGCTGCCGAGAACGGCGACGAGCACGCCCGCGAGCGCGGGGCCGACGAGCCGCGCGAGGTTGAACGACGCGCTGTTGAGCGCGATCGCGTTCGGGAGCGAGTCCTTGCCGACGATCTCGTTGACGAAGGCCTGCCGCGCGGGGTTGTCGAAGGCGCTCGCCACTCCGAGCGCGAAGGCCATGAGGTAGACGATCCCCACCGTCGCGAGGCCGGCGAGCGCGAGGACGCCGAGGAGGATCGCCAGCAGCCCCATCACGGCCTGCGTGACCACGAGCAGCTTGCGGCGCGGGATGCGGTCGGCGAGCGTCCCGCCCCACAGCGAGAAGAGCAGGTAGGGCAGGAACTGCAGCCCGGTGGTGATGCCGAGGGCGACGCCGGAGGAGCCCGACAGGTCGAGCACGAGCCAGTCCTGGGCCACGCGCTGCATCCAGGTGCCGGCGTTCGACAGCACCTGCCCGCCGAAGTAGAGGCGGTAGTTGCGCACCTCGAGTGCGCGGAACATGGGGGTCACGAGTCGGCGAGCACCTCCAGCACGGGGAGGGCGGCCGCGAGCGCCTCGCGCTGCTGGGAGGTCAGCCCGACCAGGTGGGTGGCGAGCCACTCGTCGCGGCGCCGACGGTCCTCGCGGAGCATCTTGGCTGCCTTCGGCGTGAGCGACACGAGCTGCTGGCGGCCGTCGGCCGGGTCGGCCACCCGGTCGACGAGGCCGGCCTCCGCCAGGTTGGCCAGCACCTTCGTCATGGTCGGCGGTCGCACCTGCTCGTGCTGCGCGAGGGCGCCCGGCGTCAGCGGGCCGAGCCGGTCGAGGGTGGCGAGCACGCTGATCTGACCGAGCGGGATGCCGTGGTCGGCGCGCTGCTGACGCAGCCGTCGGGCCAGGCGCATCGTGGCCAGCCGGAGGTCGTGCGCGAGGTCGGCGGTGACGGCGGGGCTCGGAGACATGTTCGTTAGCATAACTAACGATCGGTCCATCGCCAACCGGGTTGTCCGTTGGAATGGAGGACGGAACACGCCCGTGAACGGCGCTGCCCGTCCTGATGGGGTGGGATCAGGCCGGGGGAGTCAGCGGGCGGAGCCGACGGCGGCGCGGCGCAGGCGGTCGAGGACGGCGTCGGCGAGCGCTCCGCCGCCGGGCGCGATCGCGACCACGGTGCGGACGGCACGGGCGTCGGCCTCGCGCAGGGCGGCGTACAGGGCGCGGGCGTACGCCGCGGAGTCCGTCGGCGAGGCCAGCCGCACGACCCCGGCCGGTGTCGCGACGTCGGCGGGGGCCAGCAGCGCGACCGGCGCGGACGCCGAGGCGACGGCGTCCGCGACGGCGTCCGCGGCCGCGTCCGCCAGGACGACCTGGGCCGACGGCGCGTAGTGGGCCGCGAGGGTTCCTGGTGCCCGCACCGACGTATCGGCCGCCTCGACGTCCAGACCGGTGACCGCCTCGATCTCCTCGACGCCGACCGCGCCGGGGCGCAGCAGCCGGGGCGCCGGGCCCGTGCAGTCGACGATCGTCGACTCCACCCCGACGTCGCTGGCGGCACCGACCAGGACGGCGTCGCGACCGGGCTCGAGGACGTCGCCGAGCTCGTCGAGCACGTGCGCGGAGTCGGTGGGGCTGACACGGCCGAATCGGTTGGCGCTCGGTGCCGCGACGCCACCGCCGAAGGCGACGAGCAGCGCGTGCGCCACCGGGTGCGCGGGCACCCGCAGACCGACCGTCCCCTGGCCGCCCGTCACGTGGTCGCCGGCGCGCGGCCCACGCGGCAGCACGAGGGTGAGCGGGCCTGGCCAGCACGCGGCTGCGAGCAGGAGCGCGTACGGCGGGACGTCGACGGCCCAGCCGTCGTGCACGGCCTCGGCGTCGGCGAGGTGGACGATGAGCGGGTGGTCGGCCGGACGCCCCTTGGCCGCGTAGACGCGTGCGACCGCCGCCGGGTCCTCGGCGTCGGCCCCGAGCCCGTAGACCGTCTCGGTGGGGAGGGCGACGAGCCCGCCGGCCCGCAGCAGCCGTACGGCGGCGTCGACGTCGCTCGTCAGCAGCGCGTCACGCCGGGCCTGGTCCACGGCGTCATCCTCGCAGTTCGCTCACGAACGGGGCGCGGGCTCAAGGCAGGGCGCTCCACCGGCCGATGACGTGGCTATGACCGCGCTGGTGCTGCTGCTGACCGTCGCCCTCGCGGCGCTCGTCGTGGGCAAGCAGCTCGACGACCGCCGCGCCCACGCGCGCGTGCCGGACGCGACCGCCGCCGCTGAGGCCTCCGGCGAAGGGCCGGGCTAGCTCGCGGACGGTGTGGCGGACGGGCTAGCCGACGCCGTGCCCGAGGCCGGCTTCGACGGCGTCGGGCATCCCGGGCCGGGCGAGGCGACCGGCTTGGCGAGCGCGGCATCGACCGCCTTCTGCGGTGCGACCGCCTTCCACTTCTCGCCGAGGACGAGGTCGACCGTCGCGTCGGTCCGCTTGTCCTTCACGAGCTTGGCCTTCGGCGCGTAGAAGCGCAGGAGCTTCGCGTTGTCGAGACCGCTCTCGCCGTACCGGATCTCGGCTACACCGGCGACGGTCTTGCCGAGGGGGTCGTTGGCGACGGCGCCGATGCCGAACTCGCGCGCCTTGAGCTCGTCGGCCGTGGCGCGGGCGAGGCCCGAGCGGTCGGTGGCGTTGTAGACGTTGACGGTGACCGTGGCGGGCTCGGGGAGCGCGGCGCCGGGGGTGACGGTGACGGTGACGCAGGTGTCGGGCGTGCTGCTCGAGCTGCTGCCCGGCCCCGGCTCGTTGCCGCCGCCGCGCAGGAGCACCACGGCGCCGTACGTGCCGCCGAAGACCACGGCCATCATGAGGACGACGAGCAGGCCCGTCGCCCAGGGACGGCGGCGCCGCGGACCTCCGCCACTCGGTCCGATGACCGTTCCGCTCAGCATGCTCATCGGGTGCCCCCACGGCTGGTTCCGACGGTACGGGTGGTGCCGGCCGCACCCCGGGTCGCGCCCGGGTCGTCGAGGTCGAGCACCCGCGCGTGCAGCAGCGGGCGTCCGTGCAGCGCCGTACGCAGGGCCCGGTGCAGGCCGTCCTCGAGGTAGAGCACGCCCTGCCACTTCACGACGTGCGCGAACAGGTCGCCGTAGAACGTGGACTGCTCGTCGAGGAGGGTCTCGAGATCGAGCATGCGCTTGGTGGTCACGAGGTCGGCGAGGCGCACCTGGCGCGGGGCGACCCCGGCCCAGTCGGAGGGCGTGAGGGCATGGTCGGGGTACGGACGCCCGTCTCCCACACCCTTGAAGATCACCTGATCGAGTCTAGGCGGCGATCCGCGCGAGTCCCGCCTCTGCCGGTCGCGCGCCGCGGATTCGCCCCGATCGGCCGATCCTCGGTGCCCGCCGTCCGGCAGCGCGTCCGGGCATGAGGTGACCCCCCGCGCACCCGCCAGAGCCCGCTTACCCTTGCTGCCTTCCGGCCCTGGGGGAGTTCGGCAGGGTGACGCCACGCGAGGGGTCGTCCGCAAGCATAGGCCAGGGCGTGGGCGGCGCCGAAACACCGGCGGCGTCGGTCAGGGGGCAGTCGCCGGAGCCCGGTTTGGTGATGACCCCACCGACGCCCGTATCCTCTGCGGCGGAGGATTCGCCTAGTGGCCTAGGGCGCACGCTTGGAAAGCGTGTTGGGGGAAACCCCTCAGGGGTTCGAATCCCCTATCCTCCGCCAGCACGTGACGACGGGCGGGAGCGCAGTGCGCTCCCGCCCGTCGCGTGCTCCGTGCCGGATCAGCCGGCCAGCGCCTCGCGCGCGGCGTCGGCCACGCCGGTCGCCGGACGGCCGAGCAGCGCGGTCAGGTCGCTCGGGTCGACGTACAGCTCGCCCGCGGCGATTCCGCGGTCGACGTCGGAGAAGATCAGCGGCAGCGGCTCGGGCAGGCCGGCGCCGGCGAGGATCCCCTGGAACGTCTCGACCGGGACGTCGGTGTAGGCGATCGAGGAGCCGGTGACCTCGGACAGGATCGCGGCCAGCTCGGTGAGCGTGACGGCCTCGCCGCCGAGCTCGTAGACCTTGCCCGCGTGGCCCTCGCCGGTGAGGACGGCGGCCGCCGCCTCGCCGAGCTCGCGGCGCAGCACGAGGCTGACCTTGCCCTCGCCGGCCGAGCCGACCATGCCGTGCTCCAGGTACGTCGGCACCTGGGCGGTGTAGTTCTCGACGTACCAGCCGTTGCGCAGCGCGGTCCAGGCGAGGCCCGAGGTAGCGAGGGCCTCCTCGGTGGCGCGGTGGTCGGCGAGCAGCAGGATCGAGGACGTCGAGGCCTTCGGGCCGGAGGTGTACACGACGTGCTCAACGCCGGCCGCCGTCGCGGCGTCGATCGCGTTGCGGTGCTGGCCGACGCGGTCGTCGAACGAGCCGCTCGAGA